>NZ_PZKE01000001.1 GCF_003034965.1 Fuscovulum blasticum DSM 2131
ATCTTCAGACAAAAAACGTGCGATCCGCCAATTCCTTGGCGTATCCCTTCGCGCCTTGTCTTCAGATTTTCCGGGGCTTCACCTTGGCTTTCGCCGCCGCTTCCTTCCGTCACCGTCGCCGTTCCGCTTCGGTGAGGCGGTATTTACGGATGGTGCGCCGGACCTGCAAGAGGAAAAAAGCACGATGGGTACTTTTTTCTGTCACAAAGCGAAAATCAGGCGAAATCCGGGGGTTGGCGACAGGATGGGCATCCCGGGGCCGGGATTTCGGCAAGAAAGTTGCGCCGCCAGCCGCCGTTACGGGTGCGAGTCAGGCGCTTTTGCCCTGCGCCCCCCGGCCAGGCAGCAGCCGCAGCGCCAGAAGCCCCAGCGTCAAGGCCAGATAGGCCAGCGAATCCCAGGTCCAGACCTTGCCGATCATCACGAAATGCAGCGCCCCCAGCAGAATCGCCGGCCAGGCCAGCCGGTGCAGCCGGCGCCAGCGCAGCGGGCCAAGCCGGCGGATCGCGGCATTGGTCGAGGTCAGCGCCAGCGGAATCAGCAGCACAAAGGCCGTGAACCCGACCAGGATATAAGGCCGCTTCACCAGATCGCCGGCGATCTGCGGCCAGCGCAGGCCCATGTCCAGCGCCAGCCAGACCAGAAAATGCAGGGCGACATAGGCGAAACCGGTCACCCCCAGCGCGCGGCGGAACTTCAGCAGCCGCAGCCCCGCCCAGACCAGCGGCGTCACCGCCAGCGAGGCGATCAGGAAGCGCAGGCCCCAAAGGCCCAGCTCATGCTCCAGCGCCTTCACCGGATCGGGGCCCAGATCGCCGGCCAGGGTGCGCGCCACCAGAATCGCCAGCGGCACCGCCCCCAGCAGCCAGACCGGCCAGGTCGGCAGCCGGCGCAGCAGGCCGTTCAGCCGGTCAAGCGTCGGCCGCATCAATAGTTCGTCCGCAGGTCCATGCCGGCATAAAGCCCGGCAACCTGTTCGGCATAGCCGTTGAACATCAGCGTATCCACGCGCCCGCCGAACAGGCCCGCGCCGATGCGGCGTTCGCTTGCCTGGCTCCAGCGCGGATGGTCCACCTCGGGGTTCACATTGGCATAGAAGCCGTATTCCTGCGGCTGAAGCTCATTCCAGGTGGTGCGGGGCATCTCGGCCACCAGGCTGATGCGGACAATGCTCTTGATCGACTTGAAGCCGTATTTCCACGGCACCACCAGCCGGATCGGGGCGCCGTTCTGTTTCGGCATCGGGTCGCCGTAAAGACCCGTCGCCAGAATCGTCAGCGGATGCACGGCCTCATCCAGCCGCAGCCCTTCGCGATAGGGCCAGGGCATCGAGGCGCTGCGCTGGCCCGGCATCTCGTCCGGGCGCAGCAGGGTTTCGAAGGCCACATATTTCGCGCCGGACTGAACGCCGACCCGGTTCAGCAGCCCGGCAAGTTCAAAACCGATCCAGGGAACGACCATGCTCCAGGCTTCCACGCAGCGCAGGCGGTAGATGCGTTCCTCAAGCGGCTGGTCCTTCATCACATCGGCCAGGTCATAGCTGCCGGGCCGGTCCACCAGACCGTCGATGGTGATCGACCAGGGGTCGGTGGTCAGCGACCCCGCATAGGCGGCCGGATCGGACTTGCCGAAACCGAATTCATAGAAGTTGTTGTACGAGGTGATGTCCTCAAGGCTGTTCGGCGCCGCGTCGGTGGACAGCGGGCTTTTCGCCGCCTCGATCCGGGCCAGCGCCGGGGTCGCGGTCAGGGTGGCCAGACCGGCCATGATCTGGCGGCGGTTCAGCCAGTCCGCACGCGGGGTGACGGCAGACCAGGAAAGATCGGGTTTCCAGCGCATCGCAACAGGCCTTCCGTTCAAACAGGGACAGATTATCAAGCTCTGCCGCAAACACTACGGCAGGAATTCAGCGATTGCGTCATCACGCCCGCTCAAGCCGTTTCACCATAGATTGACTGGCCATCGCGGCGGGCCGCGGCTTAGCGCGCCGGGGCCCTGCGGCAAGGCCCGGTCACGCGAGGGTGACCGTGATCCGGACGGTCCGCGCAGCGGTAGAATGGGGGCCTAAAACGGCAGAGACCATGATCCACAGGAGAGAGACCATGATCCGCAGAACCTTTCTGGCCCTGACCGCCGCCACCGCCTTTGCCCTTCCCGCCGCTGCCCAGGACAAGGATATTGTCGATACCGCCGTTGCAGCCGGCAGCTTCACCACGCTGGTTGCCGCCGTGCAGGCGGCGGGGCTGGTTGACACGCTCAAGGGCGAAGGCCCCTTCACCGTGTTCGCGCCGACCGACGCCGCCTTTGCCGCGCTGCCTGCCGGCACGGTGGAAGACCTGCTCAAGCCCGAGAACAAGGACAAGCTGGTGTCGATCCTGACCTATCACGTCGTTCCGGGGAAGGTGATGTCCACCGACCTGACCGAAGGGATGAAGGCCGCCACCGTGAACGGCAAGGAAGTCACCATCACGCTGGATGGTGGGCCCAAGGTGAACGGGGCCATGATTTCGGGGCCGGATGTGGCGGCGTCGAACGGCGTGATCCATGTGATCGACGCGGTGATCCTGCCGCCCGAGGGCTGAGCCCCCGCGACGGCACCTGAAACGGTCGCAGGGGCCTTGGCCCTTGCGACCGGGGCGGGGGGTTCAGGACGGTTAATGATTGATTGCAGTATCCCTGCCCGGTCTGGCTGCCCCCGAAAGGGCAGTCAGCGCCGGCGGAACAGCAGCAACCCCAGCACCAGACCCGCCACCCCGGCACTGGCAAGCGCGGTCAGCGGCGAGGTGGCGCCAACCTCGGACCGGGCGAAATCGGCCAGCTTGGCCGCCTCGCGCCGCATCTCGGCCAGCGCGGGGTTCGCCCGGCGCGCCGTCAGGCTGTAGACACCCAGGAACACCAGCCCCATCACCATGGCCCCGGCGGCAATGATCAGCGCGGCGGCCAGCGGCGTTGTCACCTGCGCCAGCCAGATGCCCAGCGCCACCACAAGGCTTGCCAGCGCCAGCCCGAAGAACAGCGTTGCCAGCACCAGAAGCGCGATGCTTTGCCCGATGCGCCGCCGCGTATCGCGCAGGGCCAGACGCGCCAGCGCGGCCATCAGGGCAAGGCTGCCGTTCATCCGCCTATCTCCGCGACAGAAGAAGGCCGAGGAACAGCCCGATCCCGGCCGCGATCCCCAGCGCCTTGACCGGCTCGTTGCGGGTGAATGCCTCAACCTCGCCCTGCACGCCGGCCAGCCGTTCGCGTGCCTCGGTCAGCTTTTCCTCGGCCGCCTCCTGCGCGCCCGCCACACCGGCGCGGGCGGCGGCCGCGCCCGAACGGCCCATGACCGCCAGCGTCTCGGACATTCTGGTGATCTCGTCGCGAAGATCGTCGAACTGGCCGCGCAGCACCTCGGCCAGACCCGGGTCCAGCGCCTCCAGCGCCTTTTGCAGATCGGCCTCGGTCGGTTTCGCGGCTTTCGGATTTCGTGCCATGGCATGTGCCTCCTTACGGCGTGACATCAGTCAGCGGCCTTTTTCCGCCTGCGGCTGGCCGCGCGGGCCAGCGGACGGGCAGACTGGGCCAGCTTGCGCGGCTCTGCCTTGATAAAGGCAGCCTCAAGCGCGGCGTCAATCGTGGTGCAGACGAAATCGGCGCCAATCTCTTCGGCTTCCTTGGCCTTTTCCTGCCCCACCGGCTGCGGCAGGCGCGGGCCTGCGGCCAGGCTCAGCACCTCGGGCGGCATCTGCCAGATCACCACGCCCACGCGCAGATGCGGCGCCGCCCGCTTGAGCCGCCGGATATGCAGCAGTGAGGCACGGGTCGGCGTCGGATCAAGAAAGCACAGGACCAGACAATCCTGGTGTTCAAGGTCAAGCGAGGCCATGCGCGCCGGTGTCAGCGTCTCATAGCCATGGGCCTGCGCCTCGGCGCCCTCGACCGTCATCGCCTGCGCCAGCATCGCCGCCGTGACATCATCGCTGGGCCAGCGCCCGCCGATACAGGCCACGCGGAACCCGCCGCCCGGGGCCGGTTCATCCCCCTCTTCGGGCGGGGCAAGCCGTTCTTCCTCGGCCATGGTTTCCAGATTGGCGACAAGCCTCTGCGCCGCATCGGCAAGCCGGGCCTCCTGCTCTGCGGTCAGAACGCCCCGGTCCCGGTCATCCTGCGCCTGCAACAGCGCCGGAATCGCGACTGACTGGTAATAGTCGGCCAGCGCCATGTCCTCCAGGTCGGCTCCTGCCTGAAAGGTGGTCTCGACCGCATCGCCCACCAGCAGGCGCTGATACAGCCGCACATGCGGGTAAAGCACAGGCTCATCGCCCAGCAGAATGTCGAACAGCTCGAACTGCGGGATGTGGCGGCCCAGAACCACCAGGCACACCGTCAGCGGCGTGGACAGCACCAGCCCCAGCGGTCCCCAGAGAAACGTCCAGACAATCGCCGCTAGGATGATGGCCAGCGGGCTAAGGCCCGTGCGCGATCCGTAAAGCCACGGCTCGACCACATTCGAGGTGACAAGCTCGACCGTGGCGAACAGCGCCGCCGTCCACAGCACGGCCGACCAGTCGGGCGATACGGCAAAGGCCAGGAACAGCGGAAAGGCCGCCGACAGCACCGACCCGATATAGGGCACAAAGCGCAGGACCAGCGTCAGCAGCCCCCACAGCACCGCATTGGGAATCCCGATCAGCCAAAGCCCGATGCCAATCGGAATGGCATAGATCGCATTCACCAGAAGCTGCACCAGCAGATAGGTGGCCACCCGCGACCCGGCTTCTTGCAGCACCTGCGTGGTGCGGTGAATGTCATGCGCCCCGACAATGCGGATGAAGCGTTCGCGAAGCTGTTCCCGCTCCAGCAGCATGAAGATCACCACCACCACGACAAGCCCGGTCGTGGCGATGGGGCTGACCAGCGGCACCACCAGATCCTGCAACATCTGCAAGACATTGCTGCGCTCAACCACCTCAACCTGCATCGGCCGGCCCGTCGCATCGCCGCCCCCGGGCAGCGCCGACCCGATCTCGGCATTGACCGCCGCAATCATCTCGGACAGCCGCCCGGCAAGGCCGCCCCCGCCGCCCGCCTCTTTCAGCGTCTCGACCTTGGCAATGATATTGGCCTGAAAGGTGGGCAGGTTGCGCGCCAGCTCGCCAAGCTGCCCGATCATCACCAGCGACAACAGCGCGATCAGCGCGAAGGCGACAAAGACGGTGGCCAGCACCGCCGCAAGCTGCGGCACACCCCGGCGCCGCAGCGCGGCCACCAGCGGCGACAGCGCAAAGGTGATCAGCACCGCAATGGCCAGCGGCAGGAAGATATCCTGCGCCAGATACAGCACCGCCGCGACCGCCACGATGGTGGCCAGACGCGGCAGCGTGATCCGGCGCGGCGCGCCGTCCACCTCGGCGGCAGGGATGGCAGGCTCCGACATCTTGCCCCCTTCAGACACGCGATATGCCGGGCGACTGTGCGGGCCAGCGGCGGCTTTGGCAAGCCGCAGCGGCATCGGTGGACATCGCCCCGCCGTCCGGGCCATTCTTGCCCTTCGGTCCCGGCAGTGCGGGCCGGTGCAACGGGGGCAAACCAGACATGCGGTCCTTCGATTTCAGTTCCTGGCAGGGCATCGCCACGACAGTCCTCGGGATGCTGATGTTCGCGCTGTTTGCCGTGGGCATCCGGGTGCTGATGATGCTGACGATCCAGCAGCGCCAGCAGCGGATGAACCGACAGATCAACGAACGGCTGAAAACCCTGATCTCCGCCTATCGCACGCTGGGCGGATCGTTCACCGGGGAACTGACGGTCAGCCCGGCGCATCTGCGCGAACTGGCCGCGCAGGCCGAGGGCGAAGCCCCGGCCGGCACCCCGCCCTCAGACCGGCCCCGGCGCATCCGCGATGCGGTTGAAGCGGCCCTGTCCGACATTCTTCTTCTGGGCACGGAAGATCAGGTCCGTCTGGCCGCGCAGGCCGCCGCCGACATGGCGGCCGGGCGCCCGATCCAGACGGCAGAGCTGGTGATCGCGCTACGCAACTATATCCGGCTGGCGCTGGATCTTGACGCGATCCCCGACACGGTTGCCATTCCGCTGCAAGGCCCCACACGCCCGCAATCCGGCGGCGGTCGCAGCACCGGCAAGGCCGAAGCGGGCCGCGACCGCGCCGGTGGGGGCGGAAGTGGCGGTGGTGGCGGTATGGGAATGGGCCTTGGCCTTGCCGGGGGCCGCAGCGGCGATTCCGATCCGACATAGCAAAAGGGGGCCTTTCGGCCCCCTTCCGGTTTCAGTGCACCACGGCGGGCTGCGGCCGTTCGCGGTTTGACGCGATCACCCGGTCGCCCACGATCAGCCCCGCCGGCCCGGCGGTGACATGCAGCGTGGTTCCGTCCAGCACATCGCCGGCCAACAGCATTTCGGCCAGCGGGTCTTGCAACTGGCGCTGGATCACCCGCTTCAGCGGCCGCGCGCCGAACACCGGGTCATAGCCTTCGTCGGCCAGCCACTGCCGCGCCGCCGCATCCAGTTCCAGCGTGATCTTCCGCGCCGCCAGCCGCTGTTCCAGCCGGTGAAGCTGGATGTCCACGATGCCGGTCATGTCGGCCCGGTTCAGCCGGTCAAAGATGATCTGCTCATCCAGACGGTTCAGGAATTCCGGGCGGAAGTGGGCCCGCACGGCCTCCATCACATCGGCCTTGGCGGCGGTGGCATCGGCGCCATCCGGCAGTTCCGACAGCGCCCGCGCGCCCAGGTTCGAGGTCAGGATGATCAGCGTCTGCTTGAAGTCCACCGTGCGGCCCTGACCATCGGTCAGCCGGCCATCGTCCAGCACCTGCAACAGCACGTTGAACACATCGGGGTGGGCCTTCTCCACCTCGTCGAACAGCACCACCTGATAGGGGCGGCGACGTACGGCTTCGGTCAGCACACCGCCTTCGTCATAGCCCACATAGCCGGGCGGCGCGCCGATCAGCCGGCTGACCGAGTGCTTCTCCATGAACTCGGACATGTCGATGCGGACCATCGCGTTGTCATCGTCAAACAGATACTCGGCCAGCGCCTTGGTCAGCTCGGTCTTGCCCACGCCGGTCGGCCCCAGGAACAGGAAGCTGCCCAGCGGACGGTTCTCGTCCGACAGTCCGGCCCGCGCACGGCGCACCGCCTTGGACACGGCCTCGACCGCGGCCTTCTGGCCGATGACGCGCTTGCCCAGTTCCTCTTCCATCTTCAGCAGCTTTTCCTTTTCCCCCTCCAGCATCTTGGTGGTGGGAATCCCGGTCCAG
This sequence comes from Fuscovulum blasticum DSM 2131, assembly GCF_003034965.1. Taxonomy (GTDB): domain Bacteria; phylum Pseudomonadota; class Alphaproteobacteria; order Rhodobacterales; family Rhodobacteraceae; genus Pseudogemmobacter; species Pseudogemmobacter blasticus. The sequence goes on from NZ_PZKE01000001.1 coordinate 7,266, forward strand.
CGTTCCACCACCTCGGCAATCTGCTCGGGGCGGACGGATTCGGACACCAGCGCCTCGCCCTCGCGGGCTTCGGCTTCGGACAACTGCTTTTCCAGCGCCGGAATACGGCCATACTGCAATTCGCCCGCCTTGGCGAAGTTGCCCTCGCGCTTGGCCGATTCCAGTTCGGCCCGCGCCGTATCAAGCTGTTCCTTGATCGACCGCGCCGCTTCCAGACTGTCACGCTCGGCCTGCCACTTGGCCGTCATTTCCGACGACTTCTGTTGCAGGTCGGCCAGTTCGCGTTCCAGCTTTTCCAGCCGGTCCTTGCTGGCGATGTCGTCTTCCTTCTTCAGCGCCTCGGATTCGATCTGGAATTGCAGGATCTGACGATCCAGCGCGTCCAGCTCCTCGGGCTTGGAATCCACCTCCATCCGCAGCCGGCTGGCCGCTTCGTCCACCAGGTCGATGGCCTTGTCGGGCAGGAAACGGTCGGTGATATAGCGGTGCGACAGCGTGGCCGCCGCCACCAGCGCGGCGTCGGCGATCTTCACCCCGTGGTGCAGTTCATACTTTTCCTTGATGCCGCGCAGGATGCTGATGGTGTCTTCCACCGTGGGTTCCGACACGAACACCGGCTGGAAGCGCCGCGCCAGCGCCGCGTCCTTTTCCACATGCTTGCGGTATTCATCCAGCGTGGTGGCGCCGATGCAATGCAGCTCGCCCCGCGCCAGCGCGGGCTTGATCAGGTTGGCCGCATCCATCGCGCCTTCCGATTTGCCGGCGCCCACAAGCGTGTGCATCTCGTCGATGAACAGGATGATCTCGCCCGAAGCGGCCTCGATCTCCTTGAGAATGGCTTTCAGCCGCTCCTCGAACTCGCCGCGATACTTGGCCCCCGCGATCAGCGACCCCATGTCCAGCGCCATCAGCTTCTTGTTGCGCAAGGATTCGGGCACGTCGCCGTTGACGATGCGCAGCGCCAGGCCCTCAGCGATGGCGGTTTTCCCCACGCCGGGTTCCCCGATCAGCACCGGGTTGTTCTTGGTGCGCCGCGACAGCACCTGCATGGCACGGCGGATTTCATCATCGCGCCCAATGATCGGGTCGATCTTGCCCTCGCGCGCCGCTTCGGTCAGGTCGCGGGCGTATTTCTTCAGCGCTTCCATCGTGTCTTCGCTGGAAGCGGAATCTGCCGTGCGGCCCTTGCGCACCTCGTTGATCGCGGTGTTCAGCCCCTGCGCGGTGACAGAGCCCGCCGTCAGCGCATCCTTGGCGCGGGTGTTCACCAGCGCCATCGCGGTCAGCATCCGTTCCACCGGAACAAAGCTGTCGCCGGCCTTTTTCGCCACCGTCTCGGCCTCGTCCAGCACGCGGACAAGGCTGGGGTCGATATAGGTCTGGCCGTCACCGCCCGAAACCTTGGGCAGCTTGGCAAGCGAGGCATTGACCGCGGCAATCACCAGTTCGGGCGAACCGCCCGCCTTGCGGATCAGGTTGGCGGCAAGCCCCTGATCATCATCCATAAGCGCCTTCAGCAGATGGTCGGGCAGCACACGCTGGTGGCTTTCCCGCATTGCGATGGTTTGCGCAGCCTGAAGGAAACCGCGCGACCTTTCGGTGAACTTTTCAAGGTTCATCCGTTCTCTCCTTTTCATCAAGCACCGCCGGGAAGACGCCCTGAAAAGGCACGCCCACCACTGGCCTTGTCCCTCAGATGGGGGCGGTTTCCGGCGCCTTCAAGCGGCACGGGCCGGGCGGCGCAAATTTTCCGGCGGCTTTCCGCGGGCATCCCCCGGCCGACCTTTTTCCGCCGATGCCCGGGCGCGGTTTGGGCGGGTTTCGCCGGCCCCCGCGGCACCGGGCTTGCGCCGGTGGGGGGCTGCGGTCAGGTGGTCGCGAACAACGTGCAGGAGAAACGCCATGCGGGATGTACTGGAACCGATCCTGCCCGTCGTGCCGGTGGAAGGTATCGCGCTGCACATCGGCCGTTCGGGCCTGTCGATGGGCGATCCGTGCGAGGCCCAGCTTCTGCCGGACGGGCATGTCGGCATCTTCGCGCGGGTGCGCCAACGGTTCCTGGGCCTGATCCCGCTCTGGCGGCAGGGCTATCTGGGCCATGTCGGCCCCGTGGCCGGTCAGGTGCTGACGCCCGCCCTGCTGGACGGCGCCACCCTGCGGTTGCGCGTCGTGCAACTGACCCCCGAACATCTGGCCGGCGCGGGAATGCCGGAAATCCTGATCTCGGTCTGGGGCGATACGCGCTGGCTGGCACCGTTCCTGGCGGTGCCCCCCGCCTTTGCCCCCGATGCGCCGGAAGACGGGTTCGACAACACAACGCCTGATGACGCACCGCCCGCCAGAAGCGGCCGCCGGGCGCGCTAGGCCGCCGCCTCAGCGCACCGCCGCGCAGAAGGCGCGCACGCGGTCGGCGTCGGTGCGCAGCCCCACGGCAAAGCCAAGCGCGGCAAGGCGCGGGTTGCCGCCTTGCCCCGGCAGGCTGCAAGATCCATGCAGTTCCCGCGCGCCGATCGCCACGAAGCGGGCGGCATTCTCCGGCCCGATGCCCGACCCCGGCATGATGGAAATGCGCCCCGCCGCCTGCGCGATCCGCGCAGCAATCTCGGGCAGCGCCTGATCGGCCCGCACCGCCCCGCCCGAGGTCAGGATGCGCCGGAACCCCAGCTCCACCGCGGTTTCCAGCGCCTCGGCCCGGTCGGGCACCAGATCGAAGCAGCGGTGCAGCGTCAGGTCCAGCCCCTCGGCCGCCTTCACCAGCCGGGCCAGCAGCGCCTGATCCAGCCGCCCGTCGGGCAATTGCGCGCCCAGCACCACCCCGGCCATCCCGGCGGCGCGGGCGGCGGTGATATCCGCCTCCATCACCGCCGCCTCGGACGGGGTAAAGACGAAATCGCCGGGCCGGGGCCGGATCAGCGCCATCGCCGGCACCCCTGACCGCCCCGCCAGGCACATCAGCCCTGCCGAAGGTGTCAGCCCGCCCAGCGGCAGCGCCGAACACAGTTCAACCCGGTCGGCCCCGCCCGCCACCGCCGCGGCCAGCCCTTCGGCACCATCGACGCAGATTTCAACCGTCACGCGGGCCATGCCAGTTCCCCTGCCTGCGCCGCCCCCAGAATCCCCGCATCCGGCCCGCAGGTGGCGGGCACCACCAGCGGCCCCGGCGGGCGCCGCAGCACGCAGTCGCGCACCGCCTGATCCAGCCAGCCGATCAGTGCATGGTCGTTCGACAACCCGCCCCCCGCCGGCACCAGCGTCGCGCCGACCGTGTTCACCACCATGGCCAGCGGCCCCGCCACCAGATCGCGCCACAGCTCCAGCGTTGCCGTCGCCCCCGGCTCGCCCGCGCGCCAGCGGGCCACGATGTCGCGCGTGTGCAGCGCCTCGCCCCCGCTGCGGGCGTGGTGCAGCCGTTCCATGCCGCGTGCCCCGCCAATGGTGTCCAGGCACCCCACCTGACCGCAGCCACACGGCAGCGCATGGGGCGCATGGATCACCGGGCCATGCCCCCATTCCCCGGCATAGCCCCCCGCCCCCGTGACCAGCCGCCCGTCGATCACCAGCCCGCCGCCAACGCCGGTGCCCAGGATGATGCCGAACACATTGCGATGCCCGCGCGCCGCGCCCAGCCGCGCCTCGGCCAGCGCAAAGCAATCGGCATCGTTCAGCACCAGAACTGGCAGCGCCAGCCGTTCCGTCAGCGCGGGGCCCAGCGTCAGCCCGTCGATGCAGGGAATATTGGCCACCTTGCCGGCCCCCGTCTCGGGGTCCACCACGCCGGGCACCGAAAGCGCCAGCCCGCGCGGGCGGCGGTCGCCCACGAACCCGCCAATCACGCGGACAAAGGCATCAAGATCCCCGGCCGGCGTCTCGGCCTCGCCCAGCCGCTCCATCGCCTGCCCGTCCCACAGCCCGGCCCGGATGCGGCTGCCGCCGATGTCAAAGGAAAGGATCATGCGCGCCCCCGTTTCCGGCCAGTCTTGACAGGCCATCCCCGCGCCGTCAAACCGCGCCGAACCGCAACAGAGGGGCCCCCGATGGATGACCGGCTGATCGTGGCACTGGATGTGCCGAACGTGGTGCAGGGGCTGGCGCTGGCCGACCGGCTGGGCGATGCGGTCGATTTCTACAAGATCGGGCTGGGTATGCTGACCGGCGGCGGCTTTGCCCTTGCGAATGAGCTGAAGGGCGAACGCGGCAAGCGCGTGTTCCTTGATCTCAAGCTCTTCGACATCGGCGCCACGATCGAGGCGGCGGTGCGCGGCCTTGCGCAGTATGACCTGGATTTCCTGACCGTCCACGGCGACCCGCAGGTGGTGCGCGCCGCCGCAGAAGGCCGGCGCGGCGCGGGGCTGAAGATCCTGGCCGTGACCGTCCTCACCTCGCTGGACCGGGCCGATCTGGATGCCAACCTGATCCGCCCCGGCGATATTCACGACATCACGCTGGAACGCGCCGCGCGGGCGCTGGCGGCGGGCGCCGATGGCGTGATCGCCAGCCCGCAAGAGGCGGCGATGATCCGCGCCCTGCCCGAAGCGGCGGGCAAGCTGATCGTCACCCCCGGCGTGCGCCCCGAAGACGCGGCCACCGGCGACCAGAAGCGCATCGCCACCCCGGCGCAGGCCATTGGCGATGGCGCCGATCATATCGTGGTGGGCCGCCCGGTCTGGCAGGCCGCCGATCCGGCGGCGGCGGCGCGGGCGATCATCGCCAGCCTGCCGCGCCGCTAACCGCCAAAGCCGGCAGCCAGCGCAAAGCGCAGCCTGTCTTGCAGAAAGGGCACCGCGTCGGGCCGGGTCAGGAACTCGGCCACCGGCATCAGCGCCCAGCCCTGCCCTTCCTTGCCAAAGCGCACCGCGGCCACCTCATCGGCTATGATGCGCCCGGCGAAGAACACCGCGGTTTTCGTCGGGTCCGCCATGCCGGGCAACAGCCAGCGCCGTTCCAGCCGGCTTGCGGGCAGCGTCAGGCCGAATTCCTCGGCCAGTTCGCGCAACAGGCAGGCTTCCGGCCCCTCATCGCCCTCGCGCCCGCCGCCGGGCAGATCCCACATCCCGCGCCACGGCAGGCCGGGCCTGTCATCACGGTGCAGCGCCAGCACCGCCGGGCCGCAGAACAGCGCGGCCTTGGCGCCGGTAAAGCCGGGATACCCCCCCTCAGGGGTGGTCATCGTTGATGTCGCGGTCCCAGACCTTGACCTGCCCCTGACGGGTGCCCGCCAGCCGGCGGGTCACCAGCCAGGCCGCCAGCGACAACAGCGCGAAGACCAGCATCAGGAAGGGCAGGCTGTGCCCCAGCACCCCGATGCCCACCAGCACGCCGGTCAGCACCGCACCAACGGCAAAGCCCAGGAAGATGAACCCCGGCGCCAGCACCTCCAGCACGCCCAGGCCAAAGCCCAGCACGATCCAGGCCCACCACACGCTCCAGATCTGGTCGGGCATGTCAGAGCTTCCCTTTCAGCATCTTGAACGCATCGCCAAAGGCTTCCAGCGCCGAGGCCGGGATCAGGATGGTCTGCTTGCCCTGCCCGGTGGCCACCGCCTGCAAGGCCTCAACCTGCTTCAGCGCCACCTGATACTGCGCCGCCTCAAGTCCGCTTTCCTTGATCGTCTCGGCGATCACGCCGGTCGCATAGGCTTCGGCATCCGCTGTCACGCGCTTGGCCTTGGCCTGCTGTTCGGCGGCATAAAGTTCGGCATCGGCCTGCAGTTCAACCGCACGCTTCTTGCCCTCGGCCTCGGTCACCTGGGCGCGGCGGGCGCGTTCGGCGTTCAACTGCTGCAACATGGCAGACCGGGTGGCTTCGTCCAGGTTCACGTCCAGAATCTCGGCCCGCGTCACCTCGACCCCCCAGTCGTCAACCATGGCGGCCACCTGTTCGCGCACCCGTTCAATCAACTGCGCCCGGTTCGACTGCACCTGATCCAGTTCCAGCTTGCCGATTTCCGACCGGACGATGCCGGCCACCGTGGTGGCAATGGCGCCGTCGATGTCGCGGATGCGATACACGGTCTTTTCCGGCTCGGTCACGCGGTAGAACACGCTGGTTTCCACCTTGACCAGCACGTTATCGGCGGTGATCGCGTCCTGGCTGGCGTTCGGCAACTGGCGTTCCAGCACCGAAACCTTGTGCGCCACCCGGTCCAGGAAGGGCACGATGAAGTTGATGCCCGGCCCCAGCACCGATTTCAGCCGGCCAAAGCGTTCGACCACATGCTTTTCGCTTTGCGGCACGATGCGCACGCCAAGGAAGATGCACAGGATGATGAACAGCGCGATCGCCCAGAAGATCGCATTCCAGCCGAGAAAGTCCTGAGGGTTCACGCAATCACTCCTTCAAATATCCATGTCTCATGGACACTGTGGCGATTTGCGGCCCCCCTCGCAAGGGCAGGAAATCACGCCCCGTCGTCGTCCAGCCCGCTGTCCTTGGGCCGGTCATCCGATGGCATCTGGCCGGTTGCCAGATAGATCGCCTGTTCGGCAATGCCGGTCGCGTGGTCGCCCGCGCGCTCGATGTTCTTGGCGATGAAATGCAGGTGCATCGCCGCCGAGATATTGGCCGGGTCTTCCAGCATATGCGTCACCAGCGCCCGGAACAGCGTGTTGTAGATCTGGTCCACGTCGATGTCGCTTTGCCGGACCTTGCGCGCCAGCGCCGCATCGCGCCGGGTCAGCGCGGTCAGCGCATCCGAGATCATCGCCGTCACAACGGCCGTCATCCGGCGGATGGTGCCGGCGGTGCCTTCAATCCGGCGGGTGCCGGCCAGAACGCGGGTGCGCTTGGCCACGTTCTTGGCATAGTCGCCCACCCGCTCCAGCGAATTGGCGGTGCGCATCACCGCCAGCACCATGCGCAGATCCCCCGCCGTCGGGGTGCGCAGCGCGATGATCCGCGCGGCTTCGGTGTTGATCTGCTCTTCCAGCGAATCGATGGCGCGGTCGTCCGCGATCACCTGTTCGGCGCGCGGCGCATCCTGCGCCTCAAGCGCGGCAACCGAATCGGTCAGCGCGGTTTCCACCAGCCCGCCCATCCGCACCAGCAGCGCCAGCAGCCCTTCCAGATCGCGGTCGAAGGCCGCCATGATATGCCCGTCGCGTGTCATCAGACCCCTCCCAGGGTGGGTTGTGCGGTTACCAGCGCCGTTCGAAGCGGCGGCGCAGGATGATGGCGGCGACGTTCATCACCAGAAGGAAGCCGAGAAGCACGATGATCGCGCCGTTCGACCGTTCGATGAAGGCCGGGTCGGACCGGGTGGCCCAGGAATACACCTGCACCGGCAGCGCGGTCGCCGGGTCAAGGAACCCGTCCACCGGCGTTCCGGGATAGTTGTCCACAAAGGCCACCATCCCGATCAGCAGCAGCGGCGCGGTATCGCCCAGCGCCACCGCCAGCCCCAGGATGGTGCCGGTCAGGATGCCCGGCATCGCCAGCGGCAGCACATGATGGAACACCGTCTGCATACGCGATGCCCCCACCCCCAGCGCCGCATCGCGGATGCTGGGCGGCACGGCCCGGATTGACGCCCGGGTGGCAATGATCACGGTCGGCAGCGTGCGCAGCGAAATCACCAGCGCCCCCACCAGGCTGGAGGATTGCGGCAGCCCGGCAAAGTTGATGAACACCGCCAGCCCCAGGATGCCGAACACGATCGACGGCACGGCGGCCAGGTTGGCCACGTTCACCTCGATCAGGTCGGTCCAGCGGTTCTTGGGCGCGAATTCCTCAAGATAGATCGAGGCCGCCACGCCCACCGGCACGCACATCACGGCGACCAGGATCATCATGTACAGCGACCCCAGGATCGCCACCCCCAGCCCGGCCGCCTCGGGCCGCTGGTCCGAGGCGTCGGGGTTGGTCAGGAAGGCCACGTTCCAGTGCAGGCCCAGAATCCCCGCCTGCTGCAGCCGCTCGGCGAACTGCAACTGCTCGGGGTTGATGTTGCTGTCCAGCCGGGCGCTTTCCATCGTCACCCGGCCCTTGAGAAAGCCGTCGATCCGCCCGCCGGCCAGAACCGACATCGGGATGGTCTGCCCCACCAGCGACGTATCGGCCAGCACCTGCGCGCGCAGCACGCCCGGCGCATCCTTCGACACCAGCGCGGCAATGTCCTTGTCCGACAGATCGGCGGTGTCGATGCCGCGCGCCGTCAATTCGGCCCGGAACGATTGGGTCAGCACCTTGGCATAGCCCACCGTGGTGACCTTGACCATTTCCTCGCGCTGCCGGTTGCCCTTGGGGTCCAGCACCTGCGCATCCAGCGTGACCGGGAAGGTCAGCTTGGCCTGCCGGAAGGCGCCATAGCCGTTGCCGAAGATGGTGACCAGCATCACCGCCAGGATCGACAGGCTGATCACGATGGCAACAATGCCATACAGCCGGAACCGCGTCTCGGACCGCCGGCGCCGCAGCATGTGCGGCGTGGGCGCCAGGATCGAACCGCTGCGGACGGGGGCCGGTTTGCCGGTCATGGGCGCCGAGGTCATTCGTACTGCTCCTTGTATTTGCGCACGACCTGCAGCGCCACGACGTTCAGCCCCAGCGTCAGCACGAACAGCGTCAGGCCCAGCGCAAAGGCCACCAGCGTTTCAGGCGAGGCAAAGTCGGTGTCGCCGGTCAACTGGCCGACGATCTTGACGGTCATCGTGGTCATCGCCTCGAACGGGTTCAGGCTCAGCTTGGCCGCCGCGCCCGCGCCCATGGCCACCACCATGGTTTCGCCGATGGCACGGCTGGCGGCCATCAGCACGGCCCCCATGATGCCCGGCAGCGCCGCCGGCAGAACCACCTGCTTCACGGTTTCCGACTTGGTGGCGCCCAGACCGTAAGACCCGTCCCGCAGCGCCTGCGGCACCGCGTTCAGGATGTCATCGGCCAGCGACGACACGAAGGGAATGTTCAGGATGCCGATCACCAGACCGGCGGTCATCACCGAAGACCCGGAATTGCCCAGCCCCATCGGCGCGGCAATCCAGTCGCGCAGCAGCGGCCCCACCGTCATCAGCGCGAACAGGCCGAAAACCACGGTGGGAATACCGGCAATCACCTCGATCGCGGGCTTGACCACCGCCCGCACCGCCGGGCTGGCGTATTCCGCCAGATAGATCGCGGTGAACAGGCCCAGCGGCACCGCCACAATCATCGACACCAGCGAGATATACAGCGTGCCCCACAGCAGCGGCACGAAGCCCAGTTCCGACCCGCCCTTGAAGTTCGGGCTCCAGGTCAGGCCGAAGAAGAACTCGGTGAACGGATACTGGCGGAAGAAGGCCAGGCTTTCCGACAGCATCGACCAGATGATGCCCACGGTCGTCAGAATCGCGATGGATGAAGCGATGACCAGCGCACCCATGATGATGGCTTCCACCCGGTTGCGGGCGCGGAATTTCGGCCCCGTCACCGCCAGCGCCCAGGCCAGCCCCGCCAGCGCCACGGCCAGCACGGCAATGGTGCGGCCCACGGCGCCCAGCGCGGTCAGCTTGCGGTAGCTTTGCGCCGCCGCCAGGGTTTCCTTGCTGACATTCGACCCCAGCGCCACGCCAACCTGGGCCAGACGCTCGCGCACATCGGTGAATTCGGTGCGGATCATGCTGGCGTCGCTGTCGGTCATCACGCCATTGGCAACCGCCAGGTCCAGCCCCTTGGCCACCCGGCGCACGTCATCCATCGCCAGCGTGAAGGCGGTATCGGTTTCCAGCGCGGCCGGCGGCAGCAGCGTGCCGACCTTCCGCTCGATCACGACGGGCTGAACGATCAGCCACAGGATCAGCACGGCCAGCGCCGGCAGCATCGTCATCAGCGCGGCGTGCCAGCCATAGTAATTGGGCAGCGAATGAAGACCCCGCGCGTCGCCGCCGGCCCGCGCCATCGCGCGCACCCGGCCAAGAATGTATCCGACAAGCGCAAGGATCAGGATCGTCACAAGAAGAAAGAACGCGGTCATGGGGCGCCAGCGCGTAAGAGGGAAAACGGCGGGGGCCGGACTGGCCCCCGCCGGGATCGGATCAGATTATTCCAGCGCGCCCATCGGCGTTTCGGCCGCCACGGCATCCTGGGTGGCCTTCAGCTCGGGGTCGGACACCAGGCCGTAGTCGGCCAGCGGGCCTTCCGGGCCGGCCATGTCGTCCGACACGAAGAACTCGATGTATTCCTTCAGGCCGGGGATCACGCCGATATGCGCCTTCTTGACGTAGAAGTAGAGCGGGCGCGACACCGGGTATTCGCCCTTCGAGATCGTCTCGACCGAGGGCACCACGCCGTTCACGGTGGCAACCTTCAGCTTGTCGGTGTTGTTCTGGTAGAAGGCCAGACCGAACACGCCCACGGCGTTCTTGTCGGCATCCAGACGGGCCAGCGTCTCGGTATAGTCGCCGTCGATGTCAACCGACTTGCCGTCCTTGCGCAGCTCGTTGCAGGCCTTGGCGGCAGCCGCCTTCTTTTCCTTTTCATCCGCGCCTTCGGCCTTGGCCAGGAACAGATCATAGGCGCCGGTGTCCTTGCAGCCCGCTTCGATCACCTTGGTGTCAAAGACTTCGCGGGTGCCGTGCTTGGTGCCCGGAATGAACATCAGGATGTTCTGGTCAGGCAGCGCGGCGTTCACTTCCGTCCATTTGGTGCTGGTGTTGTCGACCAGCGCGCCATCCTTGGCCACCTTGCCGCCCAGCGCCAGATAGACATCGGCCGGGGTCAGCGCGAAATCGGCGCCCTTCACGTCCGAGGCGAAGACGATCCCGTCATAGCCGATGCGGACTTCCAGGATCTCCTCGACACCGTTCTTCTTGCACAGGTCGATGTCCGACTGGCTGATCCGGCTGGACGAATTGGCGATGTCCACGGTGTTCTCGCCCACGCCTTCGCACAGCTTCTTGCGGCCGGCGCCCGACCCGCCGCCTTCCACGACCGGGGTCGGGAAATCGAAGTTCTCGCCGAAGGCTTCGGCAACGATGGTGGCATAGGGCAGCACGGTGGACGAGCCGGTGATCTGGATCTGGTCACGCGCGGCGGCCAGCGAGGTGGTGGCGGCCAGAACGGCCAGCGCCGAGACGGTCAGCTTGATCGGGGTCATGGGATTCGCTCCTCAGGGTCAGGACGGGCCAGGCAGTCGGGCCTCGACCAGCGGGCTAGGCCCGTTCGGTGACGGCTGTATTGCGCTTTTGTAAAAGCTGCATGACACCGCCCGCTGCGGCGCCCGCACGCCGACACCTTCCCCCCGCCCGGCCTTGCCGCTAGGTTGCGCGCGCAATCCCCTGCGACCGGAAGGACTTCAATGACCCAGCGCCTGCACCTCGTCTTCGGCGGCGAACTCGTCAGCCCCGACAAGACCACCTTCAAGGATGTCTCGCAGATTCATATCGTCGGCATGTATCCCGATTACGCCAGCGCCCATTCCGCCTGGAAGGCCGAAGCGCAGCGCACCGTGGACAATGCCCACATGCGCTATTTCATCGCCCATATTCACCGCCTGCGCGACGAAGAGCAGGCGGCGTCCTCCACCGAAGAACTCGGCTGAACCGGATGGCCGGGTCGATCGGGCTTCGGCTCTATACGCTGGCGCAACGCCGCGACCCGGCCGCTGAAACCGACCGGCCCGCCCGCCCGCCGGGGCGGCTGGTCTGGCTTCATGCCGGCGGCAGCACGGCGGGGCTGCTGGAACTGGCCCGGCGGTTGACCGATGAAGAGGGGCTGACCGTCCTGCTGACCGGCGTGTCCGAGTCTGGCCCCGCCGATTCGGGGGTGATTCTGCAGCCCGCCCCGCCGGATACGCCCGCCGATGCCCGCGCCTTCCTGGACCACTGGCGCCCCGATGTCGCGCTGTGGTCCGATGGCGAACTGCGCCCCGTGCTGCTGCACACCGCCGCCGACCGCGGTCTGACCCTGCTGATGGCCGACGCCCGCCTGCCCCGCCTGCTGCGCGACCGGGACGGCTGGTATCCGGGCCTGTTGCGCAGCACGCTGGGCCTGTTCTCGCAGATCTTCGCGCTGGACCCGGCCTCGGCCCAGGCCTTCCGCCGCGCCGGGGCCCTGCCCTCGGCCGTCACCTATGCGGGGCGGATGGAGGAACGCTCGGCCGTGCTGCCCTGCCTTGAGGCAGAGCGTCAGGCGCTGGCGCAGATGCTGGCCTCGCGCCCGCGCTGGCTGGCCGCCGTCCTGCCCGAGGATGAGGTGGACAGCATCATCACCGCCCATCGCACCGCGATGGGGCTGGCGCACCGGCTGTTGCTGATCGTGATGCCCGAACGCCCCGAAGCCGCCGAATCGCTGGCCCAGCGGCTTGAGGGGGACGGCTGGTCGGTCGCCCTGCGCAGCGCCGAGCAGGAGCCGGAACCCGAAACCGAGATCTATGTCGTCGATCACCCGTCCGAACTTGGCCTATGGTATCGGCTGGCGCCGATCACCTTTCTGGGCGGCAGCCTGGCCGGCCCCGGCGCAATCCGCAATCCGATGGAACCGGCGTCGCTGGGGTCGGCCATCCTGCACGGCCCCCGCCCCGGCGCGCATGGCAGCGCGCTGGGCCGGCTGGGCGCGGCACGGGCCGCGCGCGCCGTCGCCTCCCCCGGCGATCTGGCCGAGGCGCTGGGCGACCTGCTTTCCCCCGACCGCGCCGCCCGGCTGGCGCAGGCCGCCTGGACCGTGGTCTCCGAAGGGGTCGAGGTGACCGAGGCGGTGCTGGCCCGCATCCGCCGCGAACTGGAAGGCAGGGGCTGATGCGCGCGCCGGGCTTCTGGACCACGTCCCCCGACCGGCCCGCGCTGGCCGCCCGCCTGCTGGCGCCGCTGGGCCGGATCTATGCCGCCGCCACCGCGCGCCGGCTGCGCGCCCCGGGCCACCGCGCCGCCGTGCCGGTGATCTGCATCGGCAACCTGAACGCGGGCGGCACCGGCAAGACACCCACCACCCTGGCGCTGACCCAGCGCCTCCTGGCGCGCGGCCACGCCGTCCACATCGTCAGCCGCGGCCATGGCGGCAGCCTGCCCGGCCCCGTGCGGGTGGACGACCGCCGCCACAGCGCCGCCGAAGTCGGGGATGAACCCCTGCTCCTGTCCGCCTTCGCGCCGGTCTGGGTGGCCAAGGACCGCGCCGCCGGCGTCCGCGCCGCCGAATCGGCCGGCGCCGGGGTGATCCTGCTGGATGACGGGTTCCAGAACCCCTCTGTCGTCAAGGATCTGTCGCTGATCGTGGTCGATGCCGAACACGGGTTCGGCAACGGCCTGTGCCTGCCCGCCGGCCCCTTGCGCGAACCCGTCGCCACCGGCCTTGCCCGCGCTTCGGCCGTGCTGTCCATCGGTGCCCCCGCCGCGCAAGCCGCATTTCGCACCACCTGGGGGGCGGTCCTTGGCGCCCTGCCGCACCTGACCGGCCATCTGGCGCCGCTGCAAATGGGAATGGACTGGCAGGGCGAGCGGGTGCTGGCCTTTGCCGGCATCGGCCACCCGGAAAAGTTCTTCGCTACCCTGCGCGGGCTGGGGGCCGTTGTCGTGCGGGCCGAACCCTTTGACGACCATCAGCCGCTGTCCCCCGCCCTGCTGTCGCGGCTGGAGTCCGACGCAGCCAGCCTTGGCGCACAACTGGTGACAACCGAGAAGGACGCCACCCGCCTTCCCGCCAGCTTCCGCCCCAAGGTGCTGACTCTGGTCGTCCGGCTGGAGCTGGACGACTGGACCCCGCTTGACACGCTGCTGGCCCGACTGGGCCTCTAGCGGCATCAGACTGGCCCGCCGCAATCAGCCTTCTGGGTCAGAGAAGTAATCTTCGTCCACGCTGCGGATCACATAGGTCAACCTGTCCCGAACACCGACACCGTGCCTGATCATCAGACGCGCCAACTGGGAACCGTCGATCAACACCACGCGATGTTGCACTTTGCCCAGATAGGCCCGCGCTTCGGTACTAAAGGCTGACGTGGTGACGAAGACCCCCTTTGTCGCCCCTTCGCCGGTCAGACTGCCGATGAACTGCTGAATGGCTGGCCGACCAACCTTGCTGTCAGGCGCATAGCGCTTGGCCTGTATGTAAACCGCATCCAGCCCCAGCGCGTCCTCATGAATGATCCCGTCGATTCCACCGTCGCCGCTGGCTGGCGTCATGTGCTGGCTACCGAAACTGCCTGCGCCATAGCCCATGGCCGCCAGCAGTTGGAGGATCAGCTTCTCGAACCTGACCGGACTCAGCCCATAAAGACGCTGAAGCAGATCCTCAGCCAGCGCGGCCTCAATGGCTCGAAATGATCGCTCAATCAGATCCTCGGGCGGCTCTTCTGAAAGCTCCGGCCCCACCGCTCCCGGCAAGGCATTCTCTGCCCCCGCAATCGCGGTGTTGCGGCTCGCGGCCTCTGCCATGGCTTGCTGATGCGCAGGGATCGCCCTGATGGTTCGCCAGTCCAGCGGCAGACCAGAGGCAAGCCACACCTGCCCTGCGTCCGATACAATATAGACTCCGCGGGATGTGCGTTCGACAAGGCCGGCCTTCATCAGATGGAAAATAGCCCAATCCGCGCGGTCAAAGACACGCGTACGCGTGCCGCTTTTCAAGACCTCGGCCATTTCGTCTTCGTTCAGACCGAACTCCTGCCGCAGCAAGGGCAGACAGTCGCGCGCATTGCGTGCGTCCTTTGCCAACAACCGCAGGCAGGGCAACAGAAAAGCTCCCATTGAGGGAATCGTCATCGCAAGCCCTGCCTTCCTCTGATTACGCCCGCAGCCCGATCACCTCGATGCCCAGCACCTGCAAGACCCTGGCCTCGATCTGGGCCGCGTCCATGCCGGCGGCGCGATACATCGCTTCGGGGCTGGCGTGGTCGATGAACGTGTCGGGCAGCACCATGCTGCGGAACCGGAAGCCGCGGTCGAACACGCCCTCTTCCGCCAGCAGTTGCGCCACATGGCTGCCGAAGCCGCCGATGGCGCCCTCTTCCACGCAGATCAGCGCCTCATGGTGGCGCACCAGTTGCAGGATCAGTTCCCGGTCCAGCGGCTTGGCAAAGCGGGCGTCGGCCACCGTGGGCGCCAGCCCCCGCGCGGCCAGCGATTCGGCGGCCTTCAACACCTCGGCCAGCCGGGTACCGAAGGACAGGATCGCCACGCGCGCCCCTTCGCGCAGCACCCGGCCGCGGCCGATTTCCAGCGGCACGCCGCGCGCCGGCATCTCGACCCCCATCCCCTCACCCCGCGGATAGCGGAAGGCGATGGGGCCCGCGTCATGTGCCACGGCGGTGGCAACCATATGCTTCAGCTCGGCCTCGTCGGCGGCGGCCATCACCACGATGCCCGGCAGATTGGCCAGGAAGGCCACGTCGAAGGCCCCGGCATGTGTGGCCCCATCGGCCCCTACCAGCCCCGCCCGGTCAATGGCGAAGCGCACCGGCAGGCGCTGGATCGCCACGTCATGCACCACCTGGTCATAACCGCGCTGCAGGAAGGTGGAATAGATCGCGCAAAACGGCTTCATCCCGCCCGCCGCCAGACCGGCGCTGAACGTCACCGCATGTTGTTCGGCGATGCCCACATCGAAACAGCGGCGCGGGAACCGGCCGGCGAACAGGTCCAGCCCGGTGCCATCGGGCATCGCGGCGGTCACGGCCACGATCTTCTCATCCCGCTCGGCCTCGGCGATCAGGCTTTCCGCGAAAACGCGGGTATAGGCCGGCGCGTTCGACGGGGCCTTCTTCTGTTCGCCCGTCACCACGTCGAACTTGCCCCGGGCATGGCCACGGTCGGGCGCCGTCTCGGCCGGGGCATAGCCCTTGCCCTTTTTCGTCAGCACATGAATCAGCGTCGGCCCCGTCGCCCGCGCCTTGACCATGCGCAACACCGGCAGAAGCTGGTCCAGATCATGCCCGTCGATCGGGCCAATGTAATTGAACCCCAGTTCTTCAAACAGCGTGCCGCCCACGGCCATGCCTTTCAGCATTTCCCGCGCCCGCCGTGCCCCTTCCTGCAGGGGCGGCGGCAACAGCGACACGAACCCCTTGGCCACCTGCCGCAGATCCTGCACCGGGGCCTCGGCATAAAGCCGGCTCAGATAGGACGACAGCGCCCCCACCGGCGGGGCGATCGACATCTCGTTGTCGTTCAGGATGACGAACATCCGCTTCTTCAGATGGCCGGCATTGTTCATCGCCTCGAAGGCCATGCCCGCGCTCATGCTGCCATCGCCGATCACCGCGATGGCATCGCCCGGATCGCCGCCCAGATCCGCCGCCAGCGCAAAGCCCAGCGCGGCGGAAATCGAGGTCGAGGAATGGCCCGCCCCGAACGGGTCATAGGGGCTTTCGCTGCGCTTGGTGAAGCCCGACAGCCCGCCCTCGGTCCGCAGGGTGCGAATCCGGTCGCGCCGCCCGGTCAGAATCTTGTGCGGATAGCACTGATGCCCCACGTCCCAGACCAGCTTGTCACGCGGCGTGTCGAACACGGCATGAATCGCCACCGTCAGTTCCACCACGCCCAGACCTGCGCCCAGATGCCCGCCGGTGACCGACACCGCCGAAATCGTCTCGGCCCGCACCTCCTGGGCCAGTTGCGCAAGCTCGCGGTCGCTCAGCGCCTTCATGTCGGAAGGCGACTGCACGCGGTCAAGGATCGGGGTGGCGGGACGGTCGGCCAAGCGGGCCTCCTTCGTGGCTGCGGTTCGGGCGGTCAGTTCCGGCGGTGGATGGTGAATTCGGCTGCGGCTATCAGCTTCGCCGCCGCCGCACCATAGGGCGACAGCGCCGCCGCCGCCTGCGACACAAGGTCCGCCGCCTTGGCCCGCGCGCCGTCCAGCCCCAGCAGCGAGACAAAGGTTGCCTTGCCCGCCGCCTGGTCCTTGCCCACGCGCTTGCCGGCGGTGGTGGCATCGCCGGTCACGTCCAGAATGTCGTCGGCAATCTGGAAGGCCAGGCCCAGCGCCGTGGCATAGGTCCGCAACGGCGCCCGGTCGGCCTGCGCCAGAATCGCCCCCGCCTCGGCGGAAAACCGGATCAGCGCGCCGGTCTTGCCTGCCTGCAAGGCGGTGATCTCGTCCAGCGTCAGCGGGCGGCCGGCGGTTTCGGCGGCAATGTCCAGCGCCTGCCCCAGCACCATGCCTTCGGCCCCGCTGGCCTGCGCCAGCGCCTGCACCAGCCCGATCCGCACCTCGGCCGGGCCGGCCACCGGGTCGCACAGCAGTTCGAACGCCAGCGTCTGCAGGGCATCGCCCGCCAGAACCGCCGTCGCCTCGTCCCATTTCACATGCACCGTGGGCAGGCCGCGGCGCAGGTCGTCATTGTCCATGCAGGGCATGTCGTCATGCACAAGACTGTAGGCGTGCAGACATTCCACCGCCGCCGCCGCCGGCAGCGCCTGCGCCTCGGGCAGGCCCAGCATCCGCGCCGATTCCAGCACAAGGAACCCGCGCAGCCGCTTGCCGCCCTGCACCGCATAGCGCATCGCCTGCACCACCGGCTGGTCGGGCTTGCCCGCCAGAACCGAATTCAGATGCGCCTCGATCCGGGCGGCATCGGCCGTCAGTTGCGCGGTGAAACTCACAGCCCCTCCGCGGGCACCGTGCCCGTGACCTTGCCTTCCGCGCTGCGGATCATCTCGACCTTGGCTTCCGCCTCAGCCAGCTTGGCGCCGCAATGCGCCTTCAGCGCCGCCCCGCGTTCATACAGCGCGATGGATTGCTCCAGCGCCACCTCGCCCCGTTCAAGCTGCGACACCACGCCTTCCAGCGCCGCCATCGCCTCTTCGAAGCTCATTTCCGATACGGGTTTGTCACTCATGCTGAAAGCCTTGTCATTTCGCCCACATAGGCCGCGACCGAGGCCGCAAGCGCATCCAGATCATAGCCGCCTTCCAACGCAGATACCATGCGTCCCCCCGCCGCTTCCCACAACCCTGCCGCGAGCCAGCGAAAATCCTCGGCCTGCCACGCCAGCCCGGCCAGCGGATCGGCGGCATGGGCATCGAACCCGGCGCTGACAAGCACCAGATCGGGCCGCCAGTCGGCCAGCGCCGGCAGGATCACCCGCTCATATGCCGCCCGCATCGCCGCCCCGTCGCTGCCCGCGCGCAGCGGCAGGTTCAGCACCTGGCCATGCGCGCCGCGCTCCTCGGGGGCGCCGGTGCCGGGGAACAGCGGCCGCTGGTGGCTGCTGGCAAACAGGCAGCGCGCCTCGTCCCACAGCAAATCCTGCGTGCCATTGCCGTGATGCACGTCGAAATCCACCACCGCCACCCGGGCCAGCCCGTGATGGTCCAGCGCGCGCTTCGCCCCGATCGCCACCGTGCCATACAGGCAGAACCCCATCGCCTGCGCGGTTTCGGCATGGTGGCCCGGCGGCCGCGCCGCGACAAAGGCCGCCCCCGCCTCGCCCGCCACCACCGCATCCACCGCCGCGCAGATGCCGCCCACCGCCCGCATTGCCGCCCGGTGCGACCCCGGCGCAAGGAAGGTGTCGCCGTCAAGCTGCGCCCAGCCGTCCGCCGGCACCGCCAGCTTCACCCGCGCCAGATACCCCGCCGGGTGGCAGCGCAGCACCTCGGCCTCGTTCCCCGGCGGACAGTCCCGCCGTTCAACCGCCAGCCCCTCCAGCCCGGCCTCAACCGCGCGCAGCCGCTCCACCCGCTCGGGGTGGCCCGGCGGCGTGACATGGCCGTCACAATCGGCATGGGTAAAGACCAGCACGCCCGCTCCTTCCAGTTGGCGCAAATACCCCGGCGCCTGCCCGCTCAGTCCGGCGCCAGCATATAGCCTTCGCCGCGCACCGTCTGCAGATAGCGCGGCGCCTTCGGATCATCCTCGATCTTGCGCCGCAGCCGGGTGATCTGCACATCCACCGCCCGCTCTTGCGCCGCATCCTCGCGGCCCAGGTCGGCCACCAGCCGCTCGCGGCTGATCGCGGCGCCCGGCATGGCGGCGAACAGCCGCATCAGCGCCGCCTCGGTCGCCGTCAGCCGCACCGGATCGGTGCCGCGCCACAGCTCGCCCCGGTCCATGTCATAGCGCACCGCCCCCAGATGCAGCACCTTGGGCGCCGGGTCCGCCGCCCGCACCTGCGGCACCCGCCGCAGGATCGCGCCCACCCGCAGCAACAGCTCCTTCGGCTCGAACGGCTTGACCAGATAGTCATCCGCCCCCGCCTCGAACCCCTCGATCCGGTTCGCCGCCTCGCCCCGCGCCGTCAGCAGCAGGATGGGCGTCTGCATCCGGCGGCGCAATTCGCGTGTCAGGGTGATGCCGTCGTCGCCCGGCATCATCACGTCCAGCACGATCAGATCGAACTCCAGCCCCGCCAGCAGCTTGCGCGCCTGCGCCGCGTCACGCGCCGCCGTCACCAGATAGCCGTTGCGCAACAGGAACTTCTGCAACAGCCCCCGGATGCGTTCGTCGTCATCGACAACCAGCAGATGCGCCAGCGCCTCTGTCATGCCCGGCCCTCCTTCAGGTGCCATCCTTCAACCGGCTATATTGCACCCGCATTTCCGGGTCCATCATCGCCTCAAGCACCTGCCGGAAACCCTGCACCGCCTGCGGCCCCGCCGCGCGATAGGCCGCCCGCATCCGCGCCCGCTGCGCGTCGGACAGCGACCGTTCCAGCTCGGCGCCCTTGGCGGTCAGGTACAGGTGCCGCTCGCGCGCATCGACCTTGCCCTTCTCCACCCGCACCTGCCCCTCGTCGATCAGCGTGCGCAGCACCCGGTTCAGGCTTTGCTTCGTCACCCCCAGGATCGCCAGCAGGTTGGAAACCGTGGTGCCCGGGCTGCGGTGAATGAAATGCACCGCCCTGTGATGCGCGCGGCCATAGTCCATCGTTTCCAGAATCCGGTCCGGGTCGGCGGTAAAGCCGCGATAGGCAAAGAACATCGCCTCGATGCCTTTGCGCAACTGTTCGTCCGTCAGGTAAAGCAGGTTCTCCCCGCCCGGTGCCTCGGCCATGCCATCCTCCCGTGTCGGATCGAATTTACGTCAGCCTTGTTGACATTCCAAGTCATAAAAGCTAGCGATTCGCCGCCTTGACGCAATTTTATGTCCGATGTGGACCAATATCGCGCAAGATTCGAAAACAAGGGGGCCTATCATGGCATCATATGACGATCGCGACGGATTCATCTGGATGGACGGCAAGCTGGTTGAGTGGCGGACCGCGAACGTCCATATCCTGACCCATGCCCTGCATTATGCCAGCGCCGTCTTCGAAGGCGAACGCTGCTACAACGGCCGCATCTTCAAATCGACCGAACATTCCGAACGGCTGCTGAAATCGGGCCAGCTTCTTGACATGCCCATCCCGTGGACCGCCGCGCAGATCGACGCCGCCAAGGAACAGGTGCTGCAGGCCAACGGCCTGACCGATGCCTATGTCCGCGCGCTGGCCTGGCGCGGAGCGGGCGAAGAGATGGGCGTCGCGTCCCTGGGCAACCCGGTGCGGCTGGCCATCGCCTGCTGGACCTGGGGCGCCTATTACGGCGACGCCAAGTTCAAGGGCGCCAAGCTCGACATCTCGAAATGGAAACGTCCCAGCCCCGAAACCATCCCGTGCGAGGCCAAGGCCTCGGGCCTGTACATGATCTGCACCATGTCCAAGCACGCCGCCATGGCCAAGGGCTGCAGCGACGCGATGATGTTCGACTATCGCGGCTATGTGGCCGAGGCCACCGGCGCCAACATCTTCTTCGTGAAGAACGGCGAAGTGCACACCCCCGCGCCCGACTGCATCCTGAACGGCATCACCCGGCAAACCGTGATCGGCATGTTGCGCGACATGCAGGTCAAGGTTCACGAACGCCAAATCGAGGCGCATGAACTGGAAGGCTTCGAACAGTGCTGGCTGACCGGCACCGCCGCCGAAGTCACCCCCGTGGGCCAGATCGGCACCTGGACCTTCGAAGTCGGCGACCTGACCCGCCGCGTGGCGACCGAATACGAAAAACTGGTCCGGGCCTGATCCCCGCCAGCCCCTGAACAGAAACGCCCGGACCGAAAGGCCCGGGCGTTTGCTTTCCCCACGGCGCGTTGCGCGCCGTCAGGATCAGGCCAGTTCGGTCACAACCTCGATATTGCCCTTGGTCGCGTTGGAATAGGGGCAGATGAAATGGCCGCGTTCGACGATCTTTTCCGCCACCGCGCGGTCAAGCCCCGGCAGGCTGACCACCAGCCGCACCTTCAGGCCAAAGCCGCCGTCCGAGCGCGGGCCAATGCCGACATGGGCATTCACCGTGGCATCGTCCGGCACCGTGCCCAGCTTTTCCGACGAAGCCGCAAAGCGCATCGCACCCAGGTAGCAAGCGGAATAGCCCAGCGCGAACAGCTCTTCCGGGTTGTGGCCCAGGCCCGAACCGCCCAGCTCCTTGGGGCTGGCCAGCGTCATGGTCAGTTGCCCGTTGACCAGCGTGGTCAGGCCGTTGCGCCCGCCGCCGGTGGCCTTGGCCTCGGTCCAGTATTTTGCATCCACGGTCATCGGCTTCTCCTGTCGTGTTCGATTTAATCGTGTGCGATCTAATTACCCCCGAATCGCATCGCTGTCAATCGCTTGCGCTTGCATCGCGCGCGATATAAAATACCTGCATGGCCCTCGCCCCACCCGACATGCTTTGCTTTGCGCTGCATTCCGCGGCCCATGCCATGCACGCCGCCTATGCGCCCCTGCTGGAACCGCTGGGCCTGACCTATCCGCAATATCTCGCGCTCAGCGCCCTTGCCGCCCGTGGCGACCAGACGGTCAGCGAGTTGGGCGCCGACCTGCGGCTGGAATCCAACACGCTGACCCCGCTGCTGAAGCGGATGGAGGCGGCGGGCTGGCTGTCCCGCCGCCGCGATGACCGTGACGAACGTCAGGTGCGCCTGTCGCTGACAGACGAAGGCCGGGCACTGGCCGAACGCGCCGCCGGGGTGCCGCGCGCCTTTGGCGAAAAGACCGGCCTCGATCTGGCCGAAATCACCGATCTGCGCGACATCCTCTCAGCCCTGCGCGACCGGCTGAAACCAGCCAGGGGCTGACAGTCCCCGCCGGGTCCGCGCTCAGGCCGTCCGGCCGCGCTCGATCCGCAGGAACTGCGCCAGACGGGCCGCTCCGGCCGCCTTGCGCGGCTGGTGCCAGGTTTCCCGGGCCGACCGCGCCAGCCGCAGGAAATGCTTCACCCGCCCGCTGGTCGGGGCCTTCTGATGATCTGCCAGATGTTTCGACATGGTCTGTCTCCTCATGCTGCTGCAGGCCACCCTAGCATGATTCGCCGGCAAACCCCACCCGTGCATCCTGCGGTTGCGACAGTTGGCCCAGCGCCCAGCGCGCGGCCTCGGCCACCGTGGGGTCGGCGTCGCCCGTCAGGCCCGCCGCCACCGGCGCCAGCGCCGCCTCGCCCGAATTGCCAATGGCATAAAGCGCGTTGCGCACCATCCGGTTGCGCCCGATCCGCTTGACCGGGCTTCCGGCAAACCGCGCGCGAAAGGCTGCATCGTCCAGCCCCGCCAGATCGGCCAGTTCCGGCAGGCCCACCCGCGGCGCATAGCCGATCTCGCGCGCGGCCCGGGCAAACTTGTTCCACGGGCAGGCGGCCAGACAATCGTCGCAGCCATAGACCCGGTTGCCCATCAGCGCCCGCAGCTCGGGCGCAACCGGCCCGTCATGTTCGATCGTCAGATAGGAAATGCAGCGCCGCGCATCCAGTTGATAGGGCGCCGGAAAGGCCGCCGTCGGGCAGGCGTCCAGACAGCCCGTGCAACTGCCGCAATGGCTGATCTCGGGCGCATCCGGCTCCAGCTCCAGCGTGGTGAAGATCGCGCCCAGAAAGAACCAGTTGCCCAGATCACGCGACAACAGGTTGGTATGCTTGCCCTGCCAGCCCAGCCCCGCCGCCTGCGCCAGCGGCTTTTCCATCACCGGCGCGGTGTCCACAAACACCTTGATCTCGCAGGCCGTCCCCTGCCTCGCCGCCTGGTCGATCAGCCAGCGCCCCAGCCGCTTCAGCCGCCGCTTGACCAGATCATGGTAATCCTTGCCCTGCGCATAGGCGCTGACCACGCCCCGCCCGGCCTGCCCGTGCCCCGCCAGCGGGTCGCCCTCGGGCGTGTACAGTTCGGCCAGCATGATGACAGACCGCGCCTCGGGCCACAGCGCCGCCGGGTTGCCGCGCCAACCCTCGCGTTCGGCCATCCACTGCATCTGGCCATGCCGCCCCTGCGCCAGAAAGGCGCGCAACTGCCCCGCCGCCTGCGGAATGGCATCGGGCCGGCAGATGCCCATGGCCGAAAACCCTTCGGCCAGCGCCTGATCGTGCAACCGCCGCTTCATCTTGGCGCAAATACCCCGGGGTCCGGGGCAGCGCCCCGGGGCCGGGGATCAGAAATCCAGATCGGCATAATGCGCCGGCGGCGGAAAGCCCGGCACCTGATCGGCCAGCAAGGGCCGGAAACTGGGGCGCGACTTGATCTTGGCATACCAGTCCTTGACCACCGCCGAACGGTTCCAGTCCACATCGCTGATATAGTCCAGACAGGACAGATGCGCCGCCGCGGTAAAATCGGCCAGCGTCATCTCGTTGCCCGCCAGCCAACGCCGCTGGTCCAGCAGCCAGGCCAGATAATCCAGATGATACTTGATACGGTTCGCCCCGGTCTTGACGTTCTTCGAATCCGGGTAGCCCTGCCCCGTCAGCTTCTTGTTCACCCGCTCGTACAGCAGCTTCGAGGTCACTTCGGAATGGAACTTGTCGTCGAACCAGGCGCACAGCCGCCGCACCTCGAACCGCGAATCGGGGTCGCGTGGCATCAGCGGCGGGCTGGGCACCGTTTCCTCAAGATATTCGCAGATCGCCTGGCTTTCGCTCAGCGTCCGGTTCTCCAGCCGCAGCACCGGCACCTTGCCGGCCGGGTTGCGGCGCAGGAAATCGGGCGAGGGTTCCCAGTAGCGTTCCTCGACCAATTCCACCTCGATCCGCTTTTCGGCCAGCGTCAGGCGCACCTTGCGGCAGAATGGCGAAAGCGGAACGTGATAAAGACGGTTCATGCGAAGGTTTCCCGGGTGTTGCCCCTTCCTAGCCGCGCGGGCGGGGTCGTTTCAATCCCCGCGCGGGTCTAGCCCTCGAAACAGGCGGATCTTCCGTCGGCGGCAATCGTCTCGGCGCCCGAGATGATGGCCCGCGTCCGTTTCTTGACAAAGGCCGAAGGCTTGGCCGCATCGCGCCCTTTCGGATCGGGCAGCACCGCCGCCAGCCGGGCCGCCTGCAAGGCCGACAGATCCTTGGCATCGACGCCAAAGTAATGCTGCGCCGCCGCCTGCACGCCGAACACACCCTCGTCGAACTCGGCCACGTTCAGATAGACCAGCAGGATGCGCCGCTTGGTCCAGACCAGCTCCACCGCCGGGGTCAGCGCCGCCTCCAGCGCCTTGCGGAAATAATTGCGCCCCTGCCAGAGAAACACGTTCTTCGTCACCTGCTGGCTGATGGTCGAGGCGCCGCGGTTGCTGCCCTCTTCAATGGCCAGCCGGATCGCCGTCATGTCAAAGCCCCAGTGCAGGCAGAAATTCGCATCCTCCGCCGCCACGGCCGACCGCGCCATCACCGGCGCGATCTCGTCCCAGCTTACCCAGTCCTTCTCGATCCCGCCCAGACGGAAGCGTTCGCCCATCTGGTACAGGTTGATCGGCGGCGGCAGGAAGGCGAACAGCACGATCAGCAGCGTGTAAAAGGCGAACACCCCGCCGGCAATGCGCCCGGCCCAAACCAGCGCCTGCCGCCAGCGCGGCGGTGTCGCCTCTGGCGGGGGCTCCGCCTTTTTCGCCGTCTTGCGGCGGGGCTTTTTCTCGGCGGTCGTCTCGGCCATGGGGCAGCATAGGCCCCAAGCCCGCGCCGGGGTCAAGCCTGCCGGGCCGCGCCAAAGCCGCGCGCCCGGCCGGGCCGGCGGTCAGGCGCGCGTATTGCCGCCCAGTTGCGGCTCGGCCGTGCCCATCGGGTGGGTCCGCTCCAGCACCTCGCGCAGCTTCGCCTCGGCCTCGCCGCTCAGCGATGTCTGGATCACCCGGCCCTTGGCCCGGAACTTGTCCATCCGCGCCAGCAGCTTGTCCGCCGTCATCTTGCGGATCAGCACCGCCACCGCCGACTGGCCCTTGTCCAGCGACTGGCCAATATCCTTCAGGAAGGTGTCGTCGATCCCCGCATCGCTCAGCGCGCCCGACAGGGCACCGGCACCGGCGCCCGCCGCAGCCCCCAGGATGGGGTTCAGGAACAGCAGGCCGATCAGCATTCCGAACATGCCGCCGCTGACCGCCCCCGCCGCCGTCAGGTTCACCGCCTGGTGCAGCTTGACCTCGCCCGCCTCGTTGCGGGTGACGACAACCGCATCCTCCATCTCGATCAGATATTCCTTCTGCAGGCGCACCAGTTCGGCCCGCGCCTCGAAGGCCGTGGCCTCGTCCTGAAAGGCGACAATCACCAGATCCGACATGTTCGCATCCTTCCGCTGTTCGCAGGCCCCCCGGCCCGCTTCGCGACCAAGTGTAACCCTGTCCGGGGCGAAAAGGCACCTCACGCCTGCGTGGCCGGGCCGCCATGGAAAAGGGCCCCCGAAGGGGCCCTGTCCTGGTGTTCCGCTCGGGTTATTCCGCCGGCACCTTGACCGGCTCGTCCGACAACGGGTGCGACAGCAGCGGCACCATCTCCTTCGGGCAGACCTGAAGGAAGTTGCGCTTCTCGCTCTCCCACTCGGCCAGGATGCGCTGCGCCAGCTTCGACCCGGTTTCCTCGGCGTGCCGCTCGATCAGGCCCTTCAGTTGCGCCTCCCAATGCGGGTGGCCGATGCCGCAGGTAACCAGGCTTTCCAGGTTGACGAAATCCTCGGCCACGCCCTTCGGGTCGTAGACATAGGCCATGCCCCCGGTCATGCCGGCACCGAAGTTGGCGCCGATCCGGCCCAGAATCACCGCCACCCCGCCGGTCATGTATTCGCAACCGTTCGACCCGCAGCCTTCCACCACCACCGTCGCGCCCGAATTGCGCACCGCGAAGCGTTCGCCCGCCCGGCCCGCCGCGAACAGGAAGCCGTCGGTCGCGCCATACAGCACCGTATTGCCGATGATGGTGTTCTCCTCGGCCTTCAGCGGCGAAGACATCAGCGGCCGCACCGTGATCGTGGCGCCCGACAGGCCCTTGCCAACATAGTCGTTGGCATCGCCCATCACCTCGATCTTCAGCCCCCGCACGCCAAAGGCGCCCAGAGACTGCCCGCAAGACCCGGTCAGCTTCACCGTCAGATGGTCGGGCTGAAGGCTGTTCTTCATGCCGAACTTCTTGACAATGTGGCTGGACGCCCGCGTTCCGATGGTGCGGTGGGTGTTCCGCACCGCATAGGAAAGCTGCATCTTCTCGCCGTCTTCAAAGAAGCGATGACCGTCCTTGATGATCTCGGCATCCAGCGTGTCGGGCACCGCATTGCGCGGCTTCGAACGGTCATAGGTGATCCGGTTGGTGCCATCCACGCTGATCAGCAGCGGGTTCAGGTCAAGGTCATCCAGATCGGCATGGCCCCGGCTGACCTGCGTCAGCAGGTCGGCCCGGCCGATGATCTCGTCCATCGACCGCGCGCCGATCTGCGCCAGGATTTCCCGCACTTCCTGCGCATAGAAGGTGATCAGGTTCACCACCTTGTCGGCGCTGCCGCTGAACTTGGCGCGCAGCGCCTCGTTCTGGGTGCAGACGCCCACCGGGCAGGTGTTCGACTGGCACTGACGCACCATGATGCAGCCCATGGCGATCAGCGCGGCGGTGCCGATGCCGTATTCCTCGGCCCCCATCATCGCCGCCATCACGATGTCGCGCCCGGTGCGCAGGCCCCCGTCGGTGCGCAGCGTCACCCGCTCGCGCAGGTTGTTCATCGCCAGCACCTGATGCGCCTCGGTCAGCCCCATTTCCCAGGGCAGGCCGGCATATTTGATGCTGGTCGCCGGGCTGGCCCCCGTGCCGCCGTTGTGCCCCGAAATCAGGATCACATCCGCCTTGGCCTTGGCCACGCCCGCCGCGATGGTGCCCACCCCGCTGGCCGACACCAGCTTGACCGTCACCTTGGCGCGCGGGTTGATCTGCTTCAGGTCGTAGATCAGTTGCGCCAGGTCTTCGATCGAATAGATGTCATGGTGCGGCGGCGGGCTGATCAGCGTCACGCCCGGCGTGCTGTGCCGCAGCCGCGCGATCAGCGCCGTCACCTTCATGCCGGGCAACTGCCCACCCTCGCCGGGCTTGGCGCCCTGGGCCACCTTGATTTCCAGCTCCTCGCAGGCGTTCAGGTATTCGGCGGTCACGCCGAACCGCCCGCTGGCCACCTGCTTGATCTTGGCGCTGGGGTTGTCGCCGTTCGGCTCGGGCAGGAAATGCGCCGGGTCTTCGCCGCCCTCGCCGCTGTCGCTCTTGGCGCCGATCCGGTTCATCGCCACGTTCAGCGTCTTGTGCGCCTCGGGGCTCAGGGCGCCCAGGCTCATCCCCGGCGTGACAAACCGCTTGCGGATCGAGGTGATGCTCTCCACCTCCTCGATCGGCACTGGCTTGCCCAGCGCCTTGATGTCCAGCAGGTCGCGCAGGTGGATCGGCGGGTTCGCCCGCATCGCGGCGGTGAACTGCTTCCACATGTCGAAGCTGGCCTTGTCGCAGGCCGCCTGCAACAGGTGCATGGTCTGCGCTTCCCAGGCGTGCTTTTCGCCCGACCGCCGCGCCTTGTAGAACCCGCCGATGGGCAGAACATCCTGCCCGCCGCGCCAGCCCTTGGCATGAACCTCTTCCAGCTTCTGCTCCACGCCATGCAGGCCGATGCCGGAAATCCGGCTTTGCATTCCGGGGAAATATTCCGCCACCATGGCCCGGCTCAGGCCCACGGCTTCAAAGTTCAGGCCGCCCCGATAGGACGAGATGACCGAGATCCCCATCTTGGACATGATCTTCAGCAGACCCGCATCCACCGCCTCGCGGTAGCGGCGCATCGCGTCTTCCAGGCTGCCCTCCAGCAGACCGCGCGCAATGCGGTCGGCAATCGAATCCTGCGCCAGATAGGCGTTGACCGTGGTCGCGCCGCTGCCGATCAGCACCGCGAAATAATGCGGGTCGATACATTCCGCCGACCGCACGTTGATCGAACAGAAGGTCCGCAGCCCCTTGCGCGTCAGCCAGGAATGAACCGCGCTGGTGGCCAGGATCATCGGCATCCCCACCTTCTCGGGGCCCTGATGTTCATCGGTCAGCACAAGCTGCCCCGCGCCGCTGCGCACGGCATCCTCGGCCTCGGCGCGGATACGCTCCAGCGCCTGACGCAGGTCGTCATGGCCCTCGGCCACCGGGAAGGTGCAGTCGATATAGGCCACCTGGTCGCCAAAGCGCTGCACCAGCACCTCGAACTCGGCATTGGCAATGAACGGGCTTTCCAGCACCAGAATCTCGGTCTGGCTGTTGCGCTCGTCCAGCACGTTGCGCAGGTTGCCGAACCGCGTCTTCAGGCTCATCACCCGGCCTTCGCGAAGGCTGTCGATGGGCGGGTTCGTCACCTGGCTGAAGTTCTGCCGGAAATAATGCGACAGCGGGCGATAGACCTTGGACAGCACCGCCGGCGGCGTGTCATCCCCCATCGAGGCGACGGTTTCCTTGCCGTCCTCGGCCATCGGCGCAAGGATCGTTTCCAGCTCTTCCACCGTATAGCCGGCGGCGATCTGGCGCTTGCGCAGCTCGGCCCCGGTGAACAGCGCCTTTTCCGGCACATGCACCAGATCGGCGTTCAGATCGACGATCTTGCCCACCCATTCGCCATAGGGCTGCCGGCTGGCCAGCCGGTCCTTGATCTCGGTGTCGTGGTACAGCTTGCCGTCGGTCATATCGACCGCGATCATCTGCCCCGGCCCCAGCGCGCCCTTTTCGCGCACCGTGGTTTCATCCACCGGCACCATGCCCGCTTCCGACCCGGCGATCAGCATCCCGTCGCCGGTCACGACATAGCGCATCGGGCGCAACCCGTTGCGGTCCAAGCCCCCGCAGACCCAGCGGCCATCGGTCATGGCCAGCGCGGCCGGGCCATCCCAGGGCTCGATCACGCTGTTGCAGTAGGAATACATGTCGGCCCAGGCCTTGGGCATGTTGGTGGTGGCCTTCGACCAGGCTTCCGGCACCAGCATGGTCTTGGCCATCGGCGCCGACCGCCCCGACCGCACCAGAACCTCGAACACCGCGTCCAGCGCGCCGCTGTCCGACGTGCCGCTGGGGATGATCGGCTTGATGTCCTCGGCCGCATCGCCAAAGGCGCTGCTGGCCATGCGGATCTCATGGCTCTTCATCCAGTTGACGTTGCCCTTCAGCGTGTTGATCTCGCCATTGTGGGCCAGCATCCGGAACGGCTGCGCCAGCCACCACTGCGGGAAGGTGTTGGTGCTGTAGCGCTGGTGATAGATCGCGAAGGCGGACTCGAACCGTTCGTCCTCAAGATCCGGGTAGAAGGTCGAAACCTGCTCGGCCAGCATCATGCCCTTGTAGATGATGCTGCGGCACGACAGGCTGCACAGATACATCCCCTGGATGCCCGCCGCCGTTGCGGCCTTCTCGATCCGGCGGCGGATGATGTAGAGCTCGCGCTCGAACTGTTCCTGGTCGATGTCCTTCTCGCAGCGGATCAGGATCTGCTCGATCTCGGGCCGCGTCGCATTGGCCTTGTCGCCCAGCACCGAAATGTCCACCGGCACATGCCGCCAGCCATAGATGTAATGGCCCATCCGCAGCACTTCGGTTTCCACGATGGTCCGGCAGCGTTCCTGCGCGCCGAAATCGGTGCGCGGCAGGAAGACCTGGCCCACGGCGATCAGCTTCTTCGTGTCCGGCTCGTGCCCGGTGCGGCGCACCACGTCGTAGAAAAACTTGACCGGGATCTGCACATGGATGCCCGCGCCATCGCCCGTCTTGCCGTCGGCGTCCACCGCGCCCCGGTGCCACACCGCCTTCAGCGCGTTGATCCCGTTCTCCACCACCTTGCGCGACGGCTTGCCGCTGATCGAGACCACCAGCCCCACCCCGCAGGACGAATGTTCGTCCTCGGCCTTGTAAAGACCGTTCGCATCCAGCCAGGCGCGCTTTCCTTCCTCGGCCCGAACCCAGGCGTCATCATAGGTCGTCATGGCTCACTCCTTCGCGGCTGGCGGGGGAAGCATCGCAAGAAACTCGGCTTCCGTGATCTGGCGGGTGGGGCCGGCAAAGGCGAATGCCTCCGGCTTGCAGTCGATGTAGATTTCATTGGCCAGCGTCAGGCCGGACAGATCGTCCAGCAGGCCCGCCGCCATGTAGTAATCGGTCGGCGCACCGGGGGCGGTCAGCCGATACCAAAGCGTGCTGCCGCAGATGCCGCAAAAGCACCGCTGCGCCCAGTCGGACGAGGTGAAGGCCTTCACCGCCTCGGCGCCCTCGATCTCGATCTGCCCCTCGGGCACGTCCAGCGTGACGAAGGCCAGCCCCGTCCAGCGCCGGCACATGCTGCAATGGCAGGCGTTCAGATGCGGTTCCGGGTCGGTCACCGTCACCCGGACCGCGCCGCACAGGCACCGGCCGCTGCGCTTATCCGCCATAGCCCGCCCTCCACACCGATTGCGGCAGCCCGGCATCGGCCGTCAGCGCATCGCAGTCATAGATCGGCTGCGTGCTGGCAAAGCCCTTGTCGCCCGGAAAGGCGAAATCCACCGGGCTGCCGTCAATGGGCAGCCACTGGCCATCGCCCAGATCGGTTTCGCCGGGGCCGGCGAAGAACAGGCGCTTGTCGCGGCTGATGTATTCATTGCCGCGCGCCCGGCGCAGCACCGTGCCGAAATCATCGGTCTCGGAATAGTCGAACTCGGTCTCTTCCAGCGTCTGCCCGTCGATCACCCGGGTCCGCCCGGTCAGCCGGTCCAGCCCGATCACGTTGGAATGGCCGCCGTCATCGCGGCTCAGGCTGAAGGCATAGGT
Organism: Fuscovulum blasticum DSM 2131; assembly: GCF_003034965.1. Classification (GTDB taxonomy): domain Bacteria; phylum Pseudomonadota; class Alphaproteobacteria; order Rhodobacterales; family Rhodobacteraceae; genus Pseudogemmobacter; species Pseudogemmobacter blasticus. The sequence goes on from NZ_PZKE01000001.1 coordinate 38,175, forward strand.
ATCCACGCCCGAGGCCAGCAATTCGCTGAACGATGCCGGGTCTTCCGCGCCGGGGTCCAGCGTCTGGCGCACAGGCGGGTTCTGCTCAAGGCTTTCGATCCATTCGCCTTCCGCATTGATGCGCGACCGGAAGAACAGCCCTTCCTGATCGAAATCCGCCCGCCACTGATCCCCCGCCGCGTCTTGCGTGCAGGTATAGTAGTTCGACACCCGGCACCCCTTGGACTGCACGGTCATGAACACCTCGCACCCCTCGGGCGCGGTCCAGGTGCCGGCAAGGGCCGGGGCGGGCAGTAGGGCAACAAGAACGGCAAGACGTTTCATGCGTGGTCCTCCCGACGCGGCACAGCAAGTTCGCCCGAAGCATGGCAACCGAATCTGGGCTTTGTCGCGCCAAATCCCTTCTGCCCATCAAGCGCCAGCGACTTCAGCTTGATCTGCCTGCCCGCCCCGCCCTGCCCGTCCGACACCTCGAGCTCATTCACGAGCAGGTCCAGCCGGTCGTTGAACAGCACGCTGCCCGAGGTGTGCAACTCCGATCCCGATTGGGGAAAGGTCAGCGTGCTGTCATAGGTCAAACGGTGGAACACCTCGCCCGCAAGCTTCCGCGTTTCGCCGCTGTAGGTATAGACCATGACCATCGTCGCCTGCTGGCTCTTGCCATCTCTGGAAATGGTGGCCTGTTCGGTCTTGCGCGCGGTCCCACGTTCCACGGCAACGCGGGGGTGGTCACCCGTTGCCCTCAGCCTGAATTCGCCCCCACCCGGCGGCGTAAGGATTTCAATCCCGCCATGGTTGGCGTCAAAGGTGTGAACCTCGCCCTTGCCGCCCCCGTAGGAGGCTTCCATCCTGAAGACGACAGGGTCGGTGCCCGCGCACCGAAAATAGTTCAGCGCCGCACAATGATCGTCCTGAACGGTCGCCACAAGAACGCAGCCGGCCGGCCGCTGGAACAGGTTCTCTGCCTTTGCCGGAAGCGCGGCGCCGGCGATCAGGGCAAGGGCAAGGGTCGTCTTCATTGCATCGCTCCCGGTCGGGGTCTGTCGTCACATGGCCCTGCCCGCCCGAAAGGTGCGGGCAAGGCGCCTATTCCGCGGCCACGCTGGCGGTTTGCGCCAGATAGGCCAGCATCGCCTCGGCCGCCTCGCGCCCGTCGCGGATCGCCCAGACCACAAGGCTGGCACCGCGCACGATGTCGCCCACGGCATAGACGCCGGGCAGGCTGGTCGCGTGGCTGCGGAAATCGGCCTTGATGGTGCCCCAGCGGGTCACGGCCAGCTCGGGCACGCCCCACAGGCCCGGCAGGTCTTCCGGCTCGAAGCCCAGCGCCTGCACCACCAGATCGGCCGGCTCCACATAATCGGCGCCCTCGATCACCTCGGGCGACTGGCGGCCGCTGGCATCGGGCGCGCCAAGGCGCATCTTCTGCACGATGACGCCCTCCACCTCGGTGCCGCCGGTGAAGCCGCGCGGCGCGGTCAGCCAGACGAATTCCACGCCCTCTTCCTCGGCGTTCTGCACTTCGCGCTGGCTGCCGGGCATGTTCGCCCGGTCGCGGCGATACAGGCACTTCACCGATTGCGCGCCCTGCCGGATGGCGGTGCGCACGCAGTCCATCGCCGTGTCGCCGCCGCCAACCACAACCACCCGCTTGCCGCTGGCGTTCAGCGCGCCCGAATCATACTCGGCCACCTCGTCGCCAAAGCTCTTGCGGTTCGATGCCGTCAGGTAATCCAGCGCCTTGACGATGCCGCGCGCCCCGGACCCCGGCGCCTCGATGTCGCGCGCCTTGTACACGCCCGTCGCGATCAGCACCGCGTCATGCTGGCCGCGGATGGCGTCGAAGGTCAGGTCGGTGCCCACGTTGCAGTTCAGGATGAAATTCACCCCCGCCGCGCGCAACTGCTCCACCCGCTGCATCACCACCGGCTTTTCCAGCTTGAACCCCGGAATCCCATAGGTCAGCAGCCCGCCCGCGCGGTCATAGCGGTCATAGACCGTGACCTGCACCCCCGCGCGGCGCAGCACGTCGGCGGCGGCAAGGCCCCCCGGCCCGGCCCCGATGATGCCCACGCTTTCGGGGCGTTCCATCGCCGGCAGGATCGGCTTGACCCAGCCGTTTTCCCAGGCGGTATCGGTGATGTATTTCTCGACCGCGCCGATCGTCACCGTGCCGTGGCCCGATTGCTCGATCACGCAATTGCCTTCGCACAGCCGGTCCTGCGGGCAGATGCGGCCGCAGATCTCGGGGAAGGTGTTGGTCGCCTGGCTGATCTCATAGGCTTCCTGCAACCGGCCCTCGGCGGTCAGGCGCAGCCAGTCGGGAATGTTGTTGTGCAGCGGGCAATGCGCCTGGCAATAGGGCACGCCGCACTGGCTGCACCGGCTGGCCTGTTCGGCGGCCTTCTGGGCGGCGAACTCGCGGTAGATCTCATCGAAATCCTGGCTGCGCTGGGCGGCGTCGCGCTTTTCGGGCGTCTCCTTCCCGACGGTCACGAATTTCAGCATCTTCTGCGTGGCCATGGCTGGGCATTCCCTTGCAAGCACTCCGGGCGTGTTTTCCTACAGCCAGCCAAATCGAAATAAAAGTCAGTATAGTTTACCTATCTTTGGGTTTTTTACGCTTTGGCCAACGCTCAGAGCAGTTTTTGCAAGATTTTAGGTCAGCAAGTGCTACCTATCTGCCCGCACACCCCGCAAAAGCCCTGTGATTCGCCCTCAGGCGGCAATCAGGCCGGCCCCGGCCAGCACCAGCAAAAGCCCGCCAAAGGCGATGCGATAGTAGGCAAAGATCCTGAAATCATGGGTGCGGATATAGGTCAGCAGCCATTTGACCGACACGAAGGCGGTGATGGTTGACGCGATGAAGGCAACGCCAAGCGCCGTCCAGTCCTCGCTGGCCGCCCCCGCCTGCAACTGCTTGGCAACCTCATAGGCGCTGGCCGCATACATGGTGGGGATGCCCACCAGAAAGGCAAACTCGGTCGCGGCGGCGCGGTTCGACGTGCCCAGCAGCATGGCGACAAAGATCGTGGTGCCCGAGCGTGACAGACCGGGGAACACCCCCGCCACGACCTGCGCAATGCCGACGGCAATGGCCACGCGCAGGGTGATGGTGGTGCAATCCGGCTTGCGGGCGGCGAAATACTCGGCCGCAATCATCCAGATCCCGCCCAGCACCAGCGCCCAGGCAACGGGCTGAATGGTGGTGGGCAGTTCAAACCCCAGCTTCTTGGCCAGCAGCCCCAGAACGGCGGTGATGCCGAAGGCCAGCCCCAGCTTGATCAGATAGTCGCGGTTCTCGGGCCGGCGCCAGTTCAGCAAAAGCCCGGTGATGCGCTGCCAGTAGATCAGCGTCACCGCCAGAATCGCGCCGGCCTGGATCACGATGTTATAGGTATCCGACCGCGCGCCCAGCCAGTGCTGGGCCAGCAGCAGATGGCCCGTGCTGGAAATCGGCAGAAACTCGGTGATCCCTTCGATCACGCCCAGCAGGATGTCGTTCAGATAGGTCACGGGCATCCTGCCTTATCGGTTTCAGACCTTGCGCAGGTTCTTGGCCGAAGCCTTGATCGCCGCATATTGCCCCGAGGGGCGATAGCGCCACAGGTATTCCGGCAGCACCGCATCCATCGCCGTCGGCGTGATGCCCAGATCGGCCAGCGTCCGCGCCTTGTCCGACACCACGTTCGGCACGCCAAGGCTGGCCAGTTGATCGCGCGTCAGCAGCCCGTTGCGCAGGATGCCCGCCGTCACGAACTCGATCACGTCGAACAGCGTTGCAACGGGGGCCATGACGAAGGTCGGCATGTTCACCACCGGGCGCCAGCGCTGGATCACCGCCTGCATCTTCTTCAGCAGCTTGCGGAAGGTGGCCACGTCCGGCCCGCCCAGCTCATACACGCCCGGCGCGGCCTGCCCCAGCACGCCCTTCACCGCCGCCTGCGCCACGTCATCCACATAGACCGGCTGGAACTTGGTTTCCGACCGCACCACCGGCACGAAGGCCCAGGTGCGCGACATCTCGGCAAAACGGTTGAAGAACTTGTCCTCCGCCCCGAAAATCACCGAAGGCCGCAGGATCACCGCGCCGGGGAATGCCTCAAGCACCGCCGCCTCGCCCTCGGCCTTGGACTGGCCATAGCGCGACGGCGAATTCGCATCGGCCCCGATGGCCGACAGATGCACCAGGTTCTGCACGCCCTGCTCGGCCGCGATCCGGGCAATCCGGCCCGCCGCGCGGACATGGATCATGTGAAAGCTGTTGTTGCCCCGCAGGTCGAAGGTGCCAACGCAGTTCACCGCCGCATCCGCGCCCTGCATGGCCGCGCGCACGCTGTCATCGTCGCGGATGTTGCAGAACACCGGCTCCACCTGGCCGGGCAGGCCATAGGTCTTGACGAACAGCGCCTCGTTCGGACGGCGCACCGCGACCCGCACGCGCCACCCCTCCCGCGCCATGCGGCGGGCGATATAGCGGCCGACAAACCCCGAACCGCCGTAGATGGTGACCAGTTTGTTCATCGTGAAAGCCTCCCGCACGGGCATCGAACACTGCCCGGATCAATAACGGCGCCGGCGCAGCCCAGCAAGGCAAAAGCCCGTCAGGAAATTTGTGTTTTCCCCGCTTGCGCCGTGTTGACAGTCCCGCGCACCGCCTTTACATCGCCCCTCAGTGCCCAGATGGCGGAATTGGTAGACGCACTGGTTTCAGGTACCAGCGCCGCAAGGCGTGGAGGTTCGAGTCCTCTTCTGGGCACCATCCAATTCAGGCAAGGCCGCGCAACACAGCGCGGTCTTTGTCATTTCCGGGGTTGCGTCCGGCCGGGCGGCGCGGTCAGGCCGCGTCGGCGGGGCGGCGGATGTCCTTTGCCGCGTCAATCACCACCGGGCGCAGGCCCAGACCGCCGGTATCCAGCACCTGGAACAGTTGCCGCCGCATCCGCGGTTCCCAGAAATCGTTGATATGGGCGGCCACGCCCTTCACCGCCTGTTCATGCGGCATCGATTCGAAGAAGCGGGCAATCTGGTTTGCCATGTAGATCAGCTTGTCAGCGGGCATGGGTCACCTCTGTCAGTCGGTCGGAATGGGAATAAACGTCGAATCGGCCGGGCCGCACCCCGGCGATCAGGGTGATGCCGGCCTCTTCGGCCAGATCGGCGGCATGGGCGGTGGGGGCCGACAGCGCGATCAGCACCGGCGCGCCAAAGGCCGCCGCCTTCTGCACCATGTCCACCGAAACGCGGCAGGTCAGCACAAGGGCACAGTCGCCCGACGCCCCGCCCCGGACCGCCGCCCCGATCAGCTTGTCCAGCGCGTTGTGCCGGCCCACATCCTCGCGCAGCAGGGCAATGCCCTCAGGCTGCCACAGCGCGGCGCAATGGGCGGCGCGCGTCAGGTCATGCAGCGCCTGCCCGGCCCGCAGCCCCTCGGCCGCCTGATGCACCTGCGCGGGCGTCATGCGAAACCCCGAAGGCGCGACCCGCGCCACCGGACGCAGCGCCTCGTCGATCGAGTCAATCCCGCACAGCCCGCAGCCCACCGGCCCCGCCATCGTGCGCCGCCGCTGCGCCAGCCGCTCGGCCGCCGCCGGGGCCACCCAGACCTGCAGGTCGATGCCACGCGGGGTTTCCAACGCCTCGACCGTTTCCACCTCATCGGGGCGGGCGATGCCTTCGGTCAGGGCAAAGCCATAGGCGAAATCCACCAGATCGGCGGGCGTCGCCATCATCACCGCCTGCGTGCTGCCGTTGAACGACAGCGCCACCGCCGTTTCCTCGGGCAGCATCCGGTCGGCCCGCGACACGCCGTCGGGGCCAAAGCTCAGATGCGCACGGCGGCGGGCGGCGTCCATCACTCGGCCGCCGGCAGGATGCGCCGCGACAGCGCCGCCTGCGCGGCATAGTCTTCCTGCCATTCCGAAGGCCCGTTCGACGGGCTGACCTGCACCGCCGTCACCTTGTATTCCGGGCAGTTGGTCGCCCAGTCCGAAAAATCGGTGGTGATGACATTGGCCTGCGTGTCGGGGTGGTGGAAGGTGGTATAAACCACGCCGGGCGACACCCGGTCGGTGATCTTGGCCCGCAGCGTGGTTTCGCCAGACCGGCTGGCCAGCCGCACGAACTGCCCTTCGTTCACGCCGCGCACCTCGGCATCATGCGGGTGAATCTCCAGCACATCCTCGTCATGCCAGACCACATTCGACGTGCGCCGCGTCTGCGCGCCGACATTGTATTGCGAAAGGATGCGCCCGGTGGTCAGCAACAGCGGGAACCGCGGGCCGGTCTTTTCATCCGTCGCCACATATTCGGTGTTGATGAACCGCCCCTTGCCGCGCACGAAGCCGTCGATATGCATCAGCGGTGTGCCGTCCGGCACCTTCTCGTTGCAGGGCCACTGGACCGAACCCTTCTCCTCCAGCACGTCATAGGACACGCCGGCGAAGCTGGGCGTCAGCATCGCGATCTCGTCCATGATCTGGCTGGGATGGGTATAGCCCCAGCCCGCGCCCAGCGCATTGGCCAGCATCTGGGTGATCTCCCAGTCGGCATAGCCGTTGCGCGGCGCCATCACCTTGCGCACGCGGTTGATGCGGCGTTCAGCATTGGTGAAGGTGCCGTCCTTTTCCAGGAAGGTCGATCCGGGCAAAAAGACATGCGCATAGTTCGCGGTCTCGTTCAGGAACAGGTCGTGGACGATCACGCAATCCATCGCCGCAAGGCCCGCCGCGACATGCTTGGTGTCGGGGTCGGATTGCAGGATGTCCTCACCCTGGCAGTACAGGCCCTTGAAGGTGCCCTCGACCGCCGCATCCAGCATGTTGGGAATCCGCAGCCCGGGTTCTGAGTCGATGGTCGTGCCCCAGGCGCGCTCGAACAGGTCGCGCACATCGGCGTTCTTCACATGGCGGTAGCCCGGCAGTTCATGCGGGAACGACCCCATGTCGCAAGATCCCTGCACGTTGTTCTGTCCGCGCAGCGGGTTCACCCCCACGCCGGGCCGCCCGACGTTGCCGGTCAGCATGGCCAGGTTGGCGATGCCGATCACGGTGGTCGACCCCTGGCTGTGCTCGGTCACGCCCAGCCCGTAATAGATCGCGCCATTGCCGCCAGTGGCATACAGCCGCGCCGCGCGGCGCAGCTCTTCCGACGGAACGCCGGTCAGCATCTCGGTCGCCTCGGGCGAATGCTGCGGCCGGCTGACGAACTCGGCATAATCCTGGAACTCGTCCCAGTCGCAGCGGGTGCGGATGAACTCTTCGTTCATCAGCCCCTCGGTCACGATCACATGCGCCAGCGCGGTGACCACGGCGACATTGGTGCCGGGCCGCAACTGCAGGTGATGCGCCGCCTTGATATGGGCCGATTTCACCAGGTCGATCCGCCGCGGATCGACCACGATCAGCTTCGCCCCCTTGCGCAGCCGCTTCTTCAGCCGGCTGGCAAAGACGGGGTGGCCATCGGTCGGGTTGGCCCCGATCACCATGACGACATCGGTCTGTTCGACCGAATCGAAATCCTGCGTCCCGGCGCTGGTGCCGAAGGTCTGGCCCAGGCCATAGCCGGTGGGCGAATGGCAGACGCGGGCGCAGGTGTCGGTGTTGTTGTTGCCGAACACCGCGCGGGTCAGCTTCTGCACCAGGAAGGTCTCCTCGTTGGTGCAGCGGCTTGAGGTGATGACGCCGACAGCATTCTTGCCATACGTTTGCTGTATGTTGCGCATACGCGTCGCGGCGAAGCTCAGCGCCTCATCCCAGGACACTTCCCGCCACGGTTCGCTGATGCTGTCGCGGATCATCGGGTTCAGGATGCGGTCCTTGTGGCTGGCATAGCCATAGGCGAAACGACCCTTCACGCAGGAATGGCCCCGGTTGGCCTTGCCATGCTTGTAGGGCACCATCCGCACCAGCTCATCGCCGCGCATCTCGGCCTTGAAGCTGCAACCAACGCCGCAATAGGCGCAGGTGGTGATGACCGCCCGGTCCGGCGTCCCGATCTCGATCATCGACTTTTCCTGCAAGGTGCCCGTCGGGCAAGCCTGCACGCAGGCCCCGCAGGACACGCAGTCCGAGGTCAGGAAACTGTCGCCCGCCGCCCCGGCATGAACCCGGCTGTCCCAACCCCGGCCGGTGATGGTCAGCGCAAAGGTGCCCTGCACTTCCTCGCAGGCCCGCACGCAGCGGCTGCACACGATGCACTTGGCCGGATCATAGGTGAAATAGGGGTTCGACTCATCCTTCGGCAGCCATTGCGGATTGGCCTCGCCGCCGGTGTTGCGCGGGCGGAAATGGGTTTCCACCGCTTCATACCGCACGTCGCGCAGACCCACGGCGCCAGCCATGTCCTGCAATTCGCAATCGCCATTGGCAGCGCAGGTCAGGCAATCCAGCGGGTGGTCGCTGATGTACAGCTCAATCACCCCGCGGCGCAGGTCTTTCAGTCTGGGCGTCTGGGTGTGAACCTTCAGACCCGGCGCCACCAGCGTGGTGCAGCTTGCCGGGGTGCCGTTGCGCCCCTCGATCTCGACCAGGCACAGCCGGCACGACCCGAAGGCATCCACGCTGTCGGTGGCGCACAGCTTCGGCACGGGAATCCCCGCCTCGGCGGCGGCGCGCATGATGCTGGTGCCCTCGGGCACCGTCACGTCAAAGCCGTCGATTGTCAGCGTGACCATCTGCCTGGCCTTCGCGGCAGGGGTGCCGAAATCGCGGTCGGGGATGATGAAGTCCTTGAAGTCTTTCATGTCATTCACCCTTTTGCAGCCAGCGCATGGGCAACCACCGCATTCGCGTGGCCATGCCCCATGCCATGTTCATCTTTCAGAAACGCCACGATCTTCATGTGCGGCTGGTCCAGCAGCGGCGCGATCTGGGTGAACCAGTGCTGCATCGGCTGGCCATATTTCGCCTCGATCGACGGGAAATAGGAGGCGGGCCCTTTCACCTTTTCGGTCATTCGGCGGCCTCTTTCGCGCGGGCGAAGTCGTCAGGAAAATGCGTCAGCGCCGACATCACCGGATAGGGGGTAAAGCCGCCAAGCGCGCACAGCGACCCGGCCTTCATCGTGTTGCACAGATCGGTCAGCAGCGGGATGGCGGCGGTATCGCCCCGCGCGATGCGGTCGATGGTTTCCACACCGCGCACCGCGCCAATCCGGCAGGGGGTGCATTTGCCGCAGCTTTCGATGGCGCAGAACTCCATCGCGAACCGGGCCTGTTTCAGCATGTCGGCGGTGTCGTCGAACACCACGATGCCGGCATGGCCGATCAGTCCTTCGGCGCTGGCAAAACTTTCATAGCAGGTCGGCGTGTCGAACAGCGACGACGGGAAATAGGCCCCGAGCGGCCCCCCCACCTGCACCGCCTTGACCGGGCGGCCGCTGGCGGTGCCGCCGCCGATGTCGTTGACGATCTCGCCCAGACCCATGCCGAAGGCCACCTCGAACAGCCCGCCATGGCGCACGTTGCCGGCGATCTGCAGCGGAATCGTCCCGCGCGACCGGCCCAGCCCGAAGTCGCGGTAGAAGGCGGCACCCTTTTCAAAGATCACCGGCACCGTGGCCAGCGAGATGACGTTGTTCACCACCGTCGGCTTGCCCAGGAACCCTTCCAGCGCCGGCAGCGGCGGCTTGGCGCGCACCACGCCGCGCTTGCCCTCAAGGCTGTTCAGCAGGCTGGTTTCCTCGCCACAGACATAGGCCCCGGCGCCAACCCGGATTTCCATGTCGAAGGCATAGGCCGACCCAAGGACCGACGGCCCCAGCAGCCCCGCCTTGCGGCCGATCCCGACCGCGGCGCGCATCACCCGGATCGCGTCGGGGTATTCGCTGCGGATATAGACATAGCCGCGCGTCGCCCCCACGGCGATGCCGGCGATGATCATGCCTTCGATCAGGTGGAAGGGGTCGCCCTCCATCAGCATACGGTCGGCAAAGGTGCCGCTGTCGCCTTCGTCGGCGTTGCAGACAATGTATTTCTGATCGGCCTTCGCCTCGGCCACCGTTTTCCACTTGATGCCGGTGGGGAACCCCGCCCCGCCCCGGCCACGCAAGCCCGAGTCGATGACAGCCTGCACGATTTCGGTCGGCGGCAGCGCCAGCGCGCGTTCCAGCCCGACCAGCCCGCCCTCGGCCCGGTAATGCGCCATGTCCAGCGGATCAATCAGGCCGACGCGGGCAAAGGTCAGCCGCGTCTGCTTTTTCATCCAGGGCAGATCGTCCGTCGGCCCCAGCGCCTTGGCCGAGGTGCCGTCCAGAATGGCGGCCACATCGGCGGCGGTTGCGGGGCCATAGGCCAGCCGCACCCCATCGCGCTCCACCTCGACCAGCGGTTCCAGCCAGACCATGCCGCGGCTGCCGTTGCGAACCAGCGTCAGGTCCAGCCCGCGGCGGGTGGCCTCGGCCTGCACGGCGGCGGCCACATCATCAGACCCAAGCGCGCGCGCGGCGGCATCGGCGGGGACATAGACCTTCATGCCAGCACCTCGGTCGCGATACGGTCCACCGCCGCCTCATCCAGCCGGCCCACCAGCCGGCCATTGACCATGGCCGCCGGGGCACAGGCGCACAGGCCCAGACAATAGACCGGCTCCAGCGTCACCTTGCCGTCGGCCCGGGTTTCATGGAACCCGACGCCCAGCTTGCGCTCGGCATGGTGGGCCAGATGGTCGCCGCCCATGGCCTGACACGCCTCGGCCCGGCACAGCTTGACCACCGACCGCCCGGCCGGTTCCGCGCGGAAATCATGGTAGAAGGAAATCACGCCATGCACCTCGGCCTTGCCCAGGTTCAGCGCCTCGACGATCACCGGCACCACGGCCTGCGGCACATGGCCGAAGGCGGCCTGAATGTCGTGCAGGATGGGCAGAAGCGGCCCCTCATCCGCGGCATGGGCACGCAGGATGTCATCCAGCGTCTGGCGGGCATGTGGCTCAAGCACGTCGGCGACGGGCATCTGGCTCCTCCTCTTCCTTGCGTCCGGTCTAGAAGCGCCTTGATAGGAGATCAAACCTGAATATCCGTCATTTGATAGATTTCAGCTATCAAACTCGACAGGCGCGCGCGCTTGCAAATCCGCTGCCATGTCTTCGCGCAGGCTGGCCAGAGCATCGTTCCCGCCCTGGCGGTGCAGCCTTGCCAGGGCCAGATGCGCCTTGGGGTCATCGGGGGCCAGCGCCAGCGCCCCCCGCCGCCAGGCCAGGGCCCGATCAGGCTTGCCGGCCTGTTCCGCCGCCGCACCCGCCAGCGCCCACAAGGCCGCGGCCCCCGGCGCCCGCAACAGCGCGGCCTCGGCTTCGGCCAGGGCCGCCGCATCGTTGCCATGGGCCCGGTGCAGGCGGACAAGTTCGGCCACCGGGCCAGAGGTGGCAGGGTTCAGCGCCATCGCGGCGCGGAAATGCGGCGCGGGGTCGTCGTGCTCCGCCTCGGCCGTCAGCAGGCCGGTAAGATACGCCTTGCGCCAGTCCTGCGGATCGGCCGTCACCGCCGCCAGCGCCTCGGTCAGCGCGGCGGCGGGACTGAACGGGCGCAACGCCTCGGCCCGGGCGGCGGCAAGATCGGCCTCATAAAGCCGCTCCAGCGCGTCAATGGCACCGGCGGCCCCCGCCTGCGTGGCCAGCCACTGCATCGCCTGCACCGCAGCCAGACGGCGCGGCGACAACCCGCACCATCGCGCCGCCGCCGATTGCGCATGACCGCAGGCCGTTGCGATCCGCGCCGAAAACTCCGCCTCGGCCTTGTCGGACCCGACCCAGCCGCGAAACGGCGGGTGGTCTGCACGGCGCATCCCGCGCGCGCGTTCATCCGCCAGCAGGTCGCCCAGCATCGCCGGATCGCGGTGCGCGGTCAGCACCTCGGGCGCCCAGACCGGCAGGCCAATGTGATCGGCCCGGTGGTTCAGCACGCCATCTTCGTTCACGCGCAATCCGGGCGGGAAGGCGCCCGCCTCTTCCAGCAGCCAACGGGCGAAGGATCGGCCAAAGTGCATCCGCTGCACATCGGGCGTTTCCGGGTGACGGCCCCAGTAGTGCAGGTAATGCGCCGCGATCCCGGCCAGACTGTCCGTCTCGGCCGGCAGAACCGGGGTTGAAACTGACAGCGCCCCGGCCAGATGCCTCCGCATCCGCCCCGAGACCCACCCCGGCGCGGCCGTGCAATCGCCCGCCAGAAAGGCAACGTATTCCGCACGCGAGGCATCGACGCCGATGTTGCGCGCGGCCCCCACATAAAGCGGCGCCTCCACCTGGATCAGCCGCACGGCAGCGGCCAGCGGCCCAAGAACCGCCGCCGCATCTCCGTCGCCCGAGTTGACGACCACGATTTCCGCCGCCTCGTCCTGATCCAGCAGCGACCGCACGGCCGCCGCCAGGCCGGGCTGGGCCTGATAGCCCAGAACGATCACGCTCATCCGCGCGCCCCGCGCCAGACCGGCCCCTTCGGACAGGCGGGCACGGTCCGAAACCCACCGTCGCCACAGGGCATCTGGCGCGGCGAAATCTACGGTGGCGCGGCGGCAGGCCGTGGCCAGCCAATCCAGCACGGGCGATCCGGCCAGACCGCCGGCCAACACGGCAAGGCTTGCCTCTGCCAGATCCGCGCGCCCGCAACGGGCGGCGGCCAAGGCGTGCAGCAGATGGGCGTGCAGGTCGGCCTTGCCGCCCCGCACCAGCGGCAAGGTCAGCTCCAACGCAGCTTGTGGATCGCCGGCGACCAGCGCGCGGCGGGCGCAGGCATGGGCCAGATCGGCATCTTCGGGCGCCGCCCGGCACAGATCCTGCAACGCATGAAAGGCCGCCGCATGGCCCCCGCGTTCGATCGAGCGTTTGGCGAAATGCAAGCGCACCGCAGGCGGGTCTGGCATGACCTGCCCGATCCGGCCGGGATCGGGCGCCCAAAGCCCGCAATCCTCGACAAAGGGCGGGGAATAGCCGCGCCCCTCGGGAATGGGCTCCAGCCGCATACCGCGTTCGTCATCCAGATAGTCATATCCCGGCCGCTGATACTGCCGGTCCGGGTCAGCGGCGGCATAAAGCGCGCGGCGCAACCGGCGCCGCACCGGCGAAGCCATCCGCATGTGATAGACGTTCAGGCCCGACGCGGCGGTACGGAACCTTTCGGCATCGGTCACCCAGGCCGCGTGCAGGGGCACCGTCAGATCCTCGCCCACGGCCGAGACGGGGAAAAACCGCATCACCGCCTTGGCGCCCCAGATGCCATCTGTCCGGTAATGGGTGGCATCGAACATCTCGCGCATGGCCACGGTCCACAGCGTGCCCTCGCCTTCGGCCGCCATCTCGGGCAGGCGGCGGGCAAGGCGATCCTCGAACCGTTCGTCCGGGTCGCAGGCCAGAAGCCACGCCGCCCCCAGCTTCTGCGCCTCAAGGATCAGCCGGTTCCGGCGCATCGGTTCGTCAGACAGGGCGGCAGCGGCACCGCGATCATCCCAGGCAACATAGCCATGCACGGCCGGGCGGATGTTCTCGATCAGGCCGGGCACCAGATGCGCATCATAGCGATAGGAAAACACCGCAATGCGACGGGCTTCGCCACGGCGGGGGAAACGAAAGATCTCGGTCTGAAACATCTGGGGCCAATACGCAGGGCGCCGGAGAAATTCCGGCCGGTTGCAGCCTATCACCCCGCCGCTTTCCGGCAAGCCGGGAAGCCGCAGGTTGACCGCAGGGGGGCGGGCCGCTAAGCCAGCCGGCATCTGCCGCAACCCCGAACCGGGAACCTGCCTTGGCCATTCACCTGCACCAGAACGACCTGCCCGACGGCCTGACCCTTGGCCCCGTCGTTGCCATCGACACCGAGACGATGGGCCTTGACCCGCGCCGCGACCGGCTTTGCGTCGTGCAATTGTCGGACGGCAACGGCGATGCGCATCTGGTGCAGATCGCCCGGGGCCAGACCCGCGCGCCCAATCTGGAACGGCTGCTGACCGATCCGGCCACGCTGAAGCTGTTTCACTTCGGCCGCTTCGACATTGCCGCGCTGAAACGCGCCTTCGGCGTAACCACGGCGCCGGTCTGGTGCACCAAGGTCGCCGCCAAGATGGTGCGCACCTTCACCGACCGGCATGGCCTGAAATACCTGCTGGCCGATCTGGTCGGCGTCGATGTCTCGAAACAGCAGCAGACCTCGGACTGGGGCGCTGCGGTGCTGACCGAGGCGCAGAAGGAATATGCCGCGTCAGACGTGCTGTATCTGCACGCGCTGAAAGCCGCACTTGAGGAAAGGCTGGTCCGCGAAGGCCGGCTGGAGATGGCGCAGGCCTGCTTTGCCTTCCTGCCGACGCGGGCCGAGCTGGATCTTCTGGGCTGGGATGATGACCATGACATCTTCCACCACTGACCATCTGGCCATCGGCCGCCGCGTCATCCGGCGCGAGGCCGAGGCGCTGACCATGCTGGCCGAGACGCTGGGGCCCAGCTTCACCGAAGCGGTATCGCTGATCCTGCGTACGACCGGCCGCGTGGTGGTGTCGGGCATGGGCAAATCGGGGCATATCGCGCGCAAGATCACGGCCACGCTGGCCAGCACCGGCACGCCGGCGCAGTTTGTTCACCCGGCCGAAGCCAGCCACGGCGATCTGGGCATGGTCACGCAGAATGACGTGCTGCTGGTGCTGTCCAACTCGGGCGAGACGCCGGAGCTGGCCGACATCGTTGCCCATTCCCGCCGCTTTTCCATTCCGCTGATCGGCGTTGCCGGGCGCGAAGGCAGCACCCTGCTGCGCGAGGCGGATGTGGCCATCCTGCTGCCCCCGGCCCCCGAGGCCTGCGACAGCGGCATCGTTCCCACCACCTCGACCACCATGACGCTGGCGCTTGGCGACGCCATCGCCATTGCGCTGATGGAACACCGCGCCTTTTCACCCGACCAGTTCCGCATCTTTCACCCCGGCGGCAAGCTGGGGGCCCGGCTGCTGCATGTGCGCGACCTGATGCACGACAACGCACCGCTGGTCGGCGAAACCACCCCGATGAGCGAAGCCTTGCTGACGATCACCCGCGCCGGCTTTGGCGTGGTTGGCGTAACTGATCCGAAGGGCCATCTTCTGGGCATCGTCACCGACGGAGACCTGCGCCGCCACATGGACGGGCTTCTGTCGCTGACCGCCGGGCAGGTGATGACGCGCGCGCCGCGCACCATCGCCCCCGACGCCCTTGCAGTCGAGGCGCTGGCGCTGATGAACGAAAAGAAGATCACCTGCCTTCTGGTCACCACCGACGACACCCGGGTGACCGGCGTTCTACACATCCACGATTGCCTGCGCGCAGGCGTGGCCTGATCGCGCATGACCCGCGGCGACACCCATTCGCGCCTGGTTGGCTGGCTGAAGCTGGCCCTGCCGCTGGCGGCGCTGGTGATCCTGTCGACGCTGTTTCTGATCGCCGACCGGATCGACCCAGAAGCCGCCATTCCCTATGCCAATGTGGATGTCGAGGATCTGGCGCGCGACCCGCGGATGACGACCCCATCCTACGCCGGGCTGACATCGGACGGTTCGGCGCTGACGCTGACGGCCGAAACCGCCCGCCCCGCGGGCGAGGACGATTCCGCGCAGGCCAAGGGCGTGCAGGCCCGGCTGGACATGCCCGGCGGCGGCCATGCCGACATTGCCGCAGCAACCGCTGCGCTGGATACGGTGGCCGGACGGCTGACCATGGC
This sequence comes from Fuscovulum blasticum DSM 2131, assembly GCF_003034965.1. GTDB lineage: Bacteria > Pseudomonadota > Alphaproteobacteria > Rhodobacterales > Rhodobacteraceae > Pseudogemmobacter > Pseudogemmobacter blasticus. The sequence goes on from NZ_PZKE01000001.1 coordinate 53,844, forward strand.
TGGCGGCGTCACCATCACCACCTCGACGGGCTATACCGTCACCACGGATGAAATGATCGCCCGGCTTGACCGGACGGGTGCCGAAAGCAGCACCGCGGTGGCTGCCGAAGGCCCCCCCGGCAGGATTACCGCCGATTCCTTCACCCTTTCGCAGTCACCCGATGCCGGAAATCCCTATCTTCTGGTTTTCAGCGGCCGCGTTAAGCTGCTATATCAACCCGGCGGCTGAAGCTGCATGACAGGCTCATCATGATTGGCGCCCTTCGCACCTTGTTCCTTGCTGCCGTTCTTGGCGCCAACGTCTCTGTGGCCATGGCCCAGGAGGCCAAGGTTGCCTTTGGCGGCCTGTCGCAAGACCCCAGCCTTCCGGTTGAGGTTCAGGCCGACAAGCTGTCGGTGAACAACGGCGACGGCAGCGCGGTCTTTGCCGGGAATGTTGTGGTCGTGCAGGGGGAAATGCACATGAACGCCGCCGAAGTGCGGGTGGAATACACCCCCGGCGGCAACCAGATCTCGCGCCTGCACGCGACCGGCGGCGTCACGATTTCCAACCTGGCCGACGCGGCCGAATCCCGCGAGGCGGTTTACACCATTGATGCCGGCACCATCGTGATGACCGGCGATGTGCTGCTGACCCAGGGGCCGACCGTGCTGTCGGGCAAGAAGCTGACCATCCACCTCAAGGACGGCACCGGGGTGATGGAGGGCCGCGTTTCCACCACCTTCGTGCCGAGCGGCAACTGATGGCCGCCTCGACCGCCCGCCCGGAACTGACCGTCACGGAAGGATCGCAAGGGCTGCAGATCCGCGCCTTGCGCAAATCCTACAAGAAACGCCCGGTGATCCGGGATGTGTCTATGGATCTGCGCCGCGGCGAAGTGGTGGCGCTGCTAGGCCCCAACGGCTCGGGCAAGACGACCTGCTTTTACGCCATTGCGGGGCTGGTCACGCCGGATGGCGGACAGGTGCTGATCGACGGCAAGGATGTGACCGCCCTGCCGATGTATCGCCGCGCCAGGATGGGCATCGGCTATCTGCCGCAGGAAGTTTCGATCTTCCGTGGCCTGTCGGTGGAAAACAACATCCTGGCCGTGCTGGAGATTGCCGAGCCCGACCACCACAAGCGGCGCGAACGGCTGGAAGAACTGCTGTCGGAATTCTCGATCACCCATCTGCGGCAGGCGCCCGCGCTGGCCCTGTCGGGCGGGGAACGGCGCCGGGTGGAAATCGCCCGCTGTCTGGCAGCCGACCCAAAGTATCTGCTGCTGGACGAACCCTTCGCCGGGGTTGACCCCATCGCCGTGGGCGAAATCCGCCATCTGGTGCATGATCTCAAGGGGCGCGGCATCGGGGTGCTGATCACCGACCACAACGTCCGCGAGACGCTTGAGATCGTGGACCGCGCCTATATCCTGCATGACGGCAAGGTTCTGATGTCGGGAACGACGGATGAGGTCGTCCGCGACGAGACGGTGCGCCGGGTCTATCTTGGCGAGAACTTCCGCATCATCTGATCGCGTCATCTGTGCCTGTTGACAGGCCGCCCTACCTGTCACCAAATGGAGGAGATGAGCGCCAAGATCGCCCCCTGCTTCCCCATGGACGCGGCTGATCACCGGCCCCGCCCCCGTGCGGTCAAACCGGCGCCATCACCGTCCGCATCAGAAGACCCGCGCAGCCACATGAAGGCTGGCCTGCGCGACCATGCATGAAAAGGAGAGAGCATGCGTTATCAGATCAGTGGAAAACAGATCGACATTGGCGAGGCTCTTCAGACCCATGTGAAAGCCGAGCTGGGCGAGGTGATCGAGAAGTATGCCCAGCGTCCGACCGAATGTGTGGTCGTCTTTTCAAGATCCGCGCATGAATACGTCTGCGAAACCGTGATCCGCCTGTCCACCGGGCTGACGGCGCAGGCCAAGGGCACGGCGACCGAAATCTATGCCGCGTTCGAAGCCTGCCGCGAACGGATGGACAAGCAGTTGCGCCGCTACAAGCGGCGAATCCGCAACCACCATGTCGATCGCAAGGGCCCGGTTGAATTCGGCGGAGCGTCCCAGTATATCCTCGCCGCATCCGAGGAGACCGAGGACGCAGAGCCGGATACGCTTGCCCCCGTGGTCATCGCCGAGATGGAGACGAAGATCCCTTCGATCACCGTTGGCGAGGCCGTGATGCAACTGGAACTGGCAGGGCAGAAACTTCTGGTCTTCCGCAACGAAGGTCATGGGGGCGTGAACGTCGTGTACCGCCGTGAAGACGGCAACATCGGCTGGATCGACCCGCGCAACAGCAGATAGGCCAACAGGCCCCAACGGCGACAGGACCGAATTCCCGCATGGAACTTTCCAGCCTTCTCGTCCCCAATGCTGTCCGTGTTGTGGGGCAGTTCACGTCAAAGAAGCGGCTCTTTCAGGAGCTGGGTGAAATCGCGGCGCAGGCCTATGGCATGCAGTCCGCGCTTGTTGTGGACGGGCTGCAGGAACGCGAAACCCTGGGACCAACCGGCGTGGGGCATGGCATTGCCCTGCCCCATGCCCGCCTGGAAGACCTGACCCGCATCGCCGGCATCTTCATTCGTCTGGAACGCCCGCTGGATTATGACAGCGTGGACCGCCAGCCGGTCGATCTGGTGTTCGGGCTGCTGGCCCCCAAAGATTCGGGGGTAGACCATCTGAAGGCGCTGGCGCTGGTCAGCCGGACCATGCGCGATCAGGGCGTGGTGTCCAAGCTGCGGGCCAACACCGACCCGGCCAAGCTGCACGCCATCCTGACCGAAGCCCGCGCGCCACAGGCGGCCTGAACCAGCCGCCCCGAAATCCGGCTGGTGCAGCAGGCGGGTGTCCGGTCAATCCGTCTCATTGCCAGTACGGGATGGCGGCGGTAGTCAACCGGCGGCAGAATCCATTCACCCTTCCCTCGTCGCCAAGAAGGATGCCCGACATGTTCCAGTTCCTCGCCTGCTCCTTTGCGCTGTCGCTGGTGCTGTTGCTGGGCGCGGCCGAGCTGGAGCGGCGGGCGATCGTGGCGCGGCGCATGGGCCCGAACGGCAGGGCCATGCTGGCCGCGCTGGCTATTTCTGCCCTGGCCTCGCTGGTGGTGATCGTGGTCGCGGCCTATTCGGCGGGCTGGATCTATCTGCTGCACCTGCTGGGCGCGACCATCGTCTATCACGGAGTTATGGGGGTTTTCCTGGTGCATGGCTTGCAGGAAGTCTCGGCCCGGGCAAATGCCGAACACGGCCCCTTGCGGAGCTGACGCCGCCCTGTGTCACGGGCGGCATCCGCCGATTTCATCGCGGCAGAGGCCGCGCGCCTGACGGCGTGGCTCAGACCGGCATGAACGCCTGACGTTCGGGATCGAACTGTTCCAGATCCCCTTCGCCGGTATCGGTCCAAAGTCCGTGCAGGGTCAGCCGCTCGGCCTGAACCGCCTCGGCCACGAAGGGGAAGGTCATCAGGTTTTCCAGGCTGGTCAGGACGGCCTGCTTTTCCAGCGCGCGCAGGATCGTGTCATCGGACAGATGCGCAACCTTCTCGAAGCCGGGGCGAAGGATGTCCATCCAGCGGCCGACAAAGCTGGTCTTTTCCTCCAGCGCCGGGGCATGGCCCCTGCACATGTCGTGACACCCCTTCACGCCGCCACAGTTCGAGTGCCCGAGCACGACGACATGCGCGACCCCAAGCGAGGTGACGGCATATTCCACTGCGGCCGAGGTGCCGTGATATTCGCCATCGGGGTTATAGGGCGGCACCAGATTGGCGACGTTGCGGTGGATGAAGAACTCGCCCTCGTCGGCCCCGAAGATCGAGGTGACGTGGACACGCGAGTCACAACAGGAAATCACCATCGCGCGCGGGTGCTGGCCGCTTTCGGCCAGGCGGCGATACCAGGCGCGGTTCTGCTGGTAGGTCGTTGCCTTCCAGCCGTGGAAACGCTGGATCAGATAGGCGGGCAGCGGGCGGGCGTGGATCATGGGCGTCCTCCTTGCGGGCCTCAACAGGGGCGGCCTTGAGGTAGGGCGCATTTGCGGAAAATGCGAGGGGCAAAATGCGTGATCAGGCATCTGGTCGCAACGAACGGGTAAGCATGGCCTGCGAAACTGGCGGACGGGTGTGAAATGACGGGCTTTGAGGGGCGGGGGTATCGGGATGGGCAGGGTCACGCAGTTGCGCCCGCGCGAACGGGTGCGCCAGGATGGTGAGACAATCGCGGTGATCTACCGCAACCTTGGTGCCGCGGCGGCAGACCAGATCGTCGCCCGCGCGCTGGCGGAACTGGCGGCGGCCATGGCGGGCGTCGCCGCGCAGGTGAAGGGTCATCAACTGGCCGATCTGGGCCGCCACCTCAGGCGGGTGCAGGGCATGGCTGAAAACCTGGGCATGGTCAGCCTGTGCAATGTGGCCGCCGATGCGCGGGCCTGTCTGGACCGTGGCGATTCGACGGCCTTCGCAGCGGTCTGGGCGCGGCTGTTGCGGGTGGCGGAACGGTCGCTGGCGGCCGACCACGGCTTTGCCGATCTGTCGGTCTAGGGCTTGCAGGCGGCGTGGCCAGCGTTAGGGTCGGGGCGGAAACACCCCAACCGGACCGGACCATGCCCCCCGCCTTTGCCCCTGCCGATTCTGCCACGCTGCCCTTTCACGTTGTTTCGCCTGACGGGCTTGAGGCGTTCCTGTCGGGGCCAGGCGCGGCCCATGCCGGATGGCTGACCGCGACCGGCTTTCAGGCTGCCTTGGGTGAACTGCGGCTTCTGCCGGGCGCCGATGGCAAACTGGCCGGGGCAGTTGCGGGGCTGGGCACGGACAAGGCCCGCGCACGGCAACGCTTTGGCCTTGCCAAGGCCGTGGCCGGCCTGCCGGGCGGCGACTGGCACCTTGAGGGGACCCTGACGCAGGACCAGACGGCAGAGGCGGCGCTGGCCTGGCTGTTGTCGGGCTATCGTTTCGACCGTTATCGCCCCGGCGCGGCGGCGCCCGCGCTACCCCGCCTGAAGGCGCCTGCCGGGCTGGACACCGCCCGGATCGAGGCGATGGCGGCAGGTGAATTCCTGACGCGCGACCTGATCAACACCCCGGCCCAGGACATGGGGCCAGCCGAGCTGGAACAGGCGGTGCTGGATCTGGCCGCCCGCTTCGGCGCAACAACCCAGGCGATCCGGGGCGACGATCTGCTGGCGCAGAACTTCCCGATGATCCATGCCGTCGGCCGCGCCAGCCCGCGCGAACCGCGGCTGCTGGACCTGCGCTGGGGCAGCACCGGGCCACGGCTGACGCTGGTGGGCAAGGGCGTCTGCTTTGATACCGGCGGGCTGAACATCAAGCCCTCGAACGGCATGAGCCTGATGAAAAAGGACATGGGCGGCGCCGCCACCGTGCTGGGTCTGGCGCAGATGATCATGGCGCTGAACCTGCCCCTGCGGCTGCGGGTGCTGATCCCGGCGGTGGAAAATGTCATCTCGGGCAATGCGCAAAAACCCAAGGACATCCTGACCAGCCGCAAGGGCCTGACCGTCGAGGTCAACGATACCGATGCCGAGGGGCGGCTGATCCTGGGCGATGCGCTGGCCTATGCCGCCGAAGAGGAAACCGATGCGCTGATCAGCATGGCCACGCTGACCGGCGCCGCGCGCATTGCCGTGGGCCCGGACCTTGCCCCCTACTGGGCACAGGATGATGCCATGGCCGTCGCGCTGGAAGCGGGCGCGAAGGCGGGGTTCGATCCGGTCTGGCGGCTGCCGTTCCATGACGCCTATGAAAGCGTCATCGAACCGGGCATCGCCGATCTGGACAACGCGCCGGGCTTCGGCTTTGCGGGCAGCATCACCGCCGCGCTGTTCCTGCGCCGCTTTGCCGACCATCCGCGCTACATGCATTTCGACATCTACGGCCACAGCCCGACCGAGGCACCGGCCCGCCCGAAAGGGGGCGTCGGACAGGGGGCGCGGGCCATCCTGAACGCGCTGCCGCAGATGCTGGGAATCTGACCCATGGATCGCCGCCTGACCCCGTTTTCTGGCCGCAAGGCCCTGACCGTGCTGCAAGGCCAGGTCGAGGCCAGCTTTACCGAAGGCGAACCGGCCCGGATTGCGCCTGCGCTGGCCCCGCTGCTGGCCAACCCCGGCGGCATCGTCGACCGCACGCTGATCCATGGCGATGCGGTGACGGTGATCGACCGGCGTGACGGACATGCCTTCGTGCAGGCCGCGAAAGATGACTATTGCGGCTGGTTGCCCGAAGCGGCGCTTGGGCCGGACGGCCCCGTCACCCACCGGGTCAGCAGCCCGGCCACCCATCTTTACCCCGCGCAGAACCTGAAGGCGCCGCCCGTCATGCCGCTTTACCTGAACGCCCGCGTTCAGGTGCTGTCGGTCAGCGGCAAATGGGCCGAAACCCCCGCCGGCTTCATCGACTCCAGCCATCTGGCACCCGAGGGCAGTTTCGCCGCCGATCCGGTGGCGGTGGCCGAAACCCTGCTGCACGCGCCCTATCTCTGGGCCGGCAATTCGGTGTCCGGGGTCGATTGTTCGGGGCTGGTGCAACTGTCGCTCCACGCCGCCGGCCGCCCCTGCCCCGGCGACAGCGACATGCAACGCAGCCTTGGCACCGAAGTTCCCGAAGATGAACCGTTCCGGCGCGGCGACCTGATCTTCTGGAAAGGGCATGTCGCGCTGCTGGCGGCGCCCGACACGATCCTTCATGCCACCGCCCATACGATGCGCGTAATCCAAGAGGATCTGCAGACGGCCATCACCCGGATCAAGGCACGCGAAGGGCTGCCCGTCATCGCCCGGCGTCGGCCCTGAGGCTTCAGTCCACCGGACGGATCAGCTTGCGCTCCAGCACCTTGAGAACAGCCTCAAGCTCGTGCCCGCGGCGCAGGATATGGCCGCCTTCGCTGACCACGGCATAGATGCCCTGCTTGGCCCGCAGCTTTGGCCGCTTTTCAATCCGGTAAAGCGGGGTTTCGGCGGTGCGGCGGAATACGGCGAACACCGCCGCCTCGGCCCCGTGGGAAATGCCGTAATCCCGCCATTCGCCGGCGGCCACCATCCGGCCGTAAAGGCGAAGGATCAGCGAAAGCTCCCGCCGGTCAAAGGCCACCTGCTCGGGCAGATGGCCACCCGACGGAAAGGGAACGGGCGCTTCCATGTTCATGGGATCAGCCTGCCCGACCTTCCCCTTCAAATCAAGCGCGCGGCGTCACCTTGCCGTTACACGAACCCCGGCGCGACGCGGAGTTCGCCCGTGACCAGCCCGCGCCAGTTCTTCTGGATCGGGTTCAGCCGTTTTTGCGCGTCGGGATGGGCGGCGTCCAGCACGCCCAGCTTGACCAGCAGCGCGGCGATGGCCGCCTCGGACGCGCGGGAATTGCCGTCCAGCACCTTCAGCGCGATGCCAAGGCCCTGTTCCGGCAGGATCGCCACGAACACGGCCTCGGCCCCGGTCTTGATGGCCACCTTGCCGCCCATGGCCCGCATCAGTTCGGTGCAGGCGCGGCCTTCGCCGGCCACCAGCTCGGGATAGCGCGCCATGGCATGGGCCAGCCGGTGCATCGCGCTTTCGCGCACACCATGGCCTTCGCGCGCCGTGGCAAAGGCCGCCATCGACCGGGCCAGCCCTTCAAGGCTCATCGCGAAGTTCGGGGCGGAACAGCCGTCGATCCCCCAGCCCGAGATGGTTTCGCCGGTCACCTCCTCGGTCGCGGCGCGGATCGCCTTTTGCAGCGGGTGGTCAATCTCCACATATTCCGGCCCGGCCTTCAGATGGCGGGTCGCCGTCAGGAAGCCGGAATGTTTGCCGGAACAGTTGTTGTGCAACTGACAAGGGGCGTCTCCGGCGCGGATCAGGCGGTCACGTTCCTCGCGGTCGGCGGGTTCATGCGCGCCGCAGCGCAGATCGGCCTCGGTCATGCCAAGATCGGCCAGCCAGCGCCCGGCCATTTCCACATGCAGATGCGCGCCCTGGTGGCTGGCGCAGGACAGCGCCAGATGCGCATCGGTCAGACCCACCGCAGCGGCGGCCCCGCTTTCCACCAAAGGCAGCGCCTGGATCATCTTGCAGGATGACCGCGGAAACACCACCGCCGCCGGATTGCCCCAGGCCTGGACAATGCCACGGGCATCGCAAATCACGGCATGGCCCAGATGCGTGCTTTCCAGAAGCCCGCCACGCCACACCTCGGCCATGGGAACCGCGCCCTGATCCACCCTTGTCATGCCGCCTCTCCGTCACAGATGTGCGATTTTCTGCCCATGGGGCTTTCGCCCAATGGCCTTTTTCAGTAAAGCTGGAGTATCGGGTTCAGGACGCCTCTGCCAGCACGAACAAGGCCAAAGGCCGGGCAGCGCAGGGGCAAAGAGGCAAAAGACAGCTTGGAGGCTGCGTCAGACATGACTTCCGCCCTTCGCCGCGTGCTCTGCGCAGCCGCGTTCACCTTGGCCGCCACTGGCGTGGTTGCCGCTCAGGAATCAACAAATCGGGTGGCGACGCTGACCGATTGGAACGTTTTTGTCGAGGAAAGCCCCAAGGAATGCTGGGGCGTGTCCAAGCCGAAGGAAACGGTCAACAGCCGCGATGGCAAGCCGGTCTCGGTGCGCCGCGGCGACATCCTGCTGTTCGTGACCTTCCGCCCCGGCAAACCCGGCGAGATCAGCTTTACCGGCGGCTACCCCTTCGCCAGCGGCTCGACCGTGAAGGTCACCATCGACGGTGGCAACAGCTTTGACCTGTTCAGCGATGGTGAATGGGCCTGGCCGGGCAGCGCGGCGGATGATGCGGCGCTGCTCAAGGCGCTCAAGGCGGGCGGTAGCGCGGTGGTCAGCGCCCGGTCGGGCAAGGGCACCCAGACCAAGGACACCTTCAGCCTGCGCGGCTTTACCGCCGCCATGGCCGATGCCGAGAAGCGCTGCAAGTAAGCCGCAGCCTGCGACCGGCCTGTAGATTTGCGCCCCGGCTTCCGGGGCGCTTTCGTTTTTCGGGGGAATCATCTATATCCCCGCCATCCGCCAGATCGCCTGTGACAAGGCCCGAACCGAAAGATCTGCCCATGACCGCCCCGATCACGCAAGACGTGCTGACCCTGCCGCGCAAGCTGCCCGACACCGGGCGGACCAACATCGTCGGCCTGACGCGCCCGCAACTGCGCGAGGCGCTGATCGCCGCTGGCACGCCGGAAAAGCAGGCGAAGATGCGCGTGGGCCAGATCTGGCAATGGGTCTATTACTGGGGTGTCCGCGATTTCACCGCGATGACCAACCTGGCCAAGGACTATCGCGCCCTTCTGGCCGAGCGGTTCGAGATCGCGCTGCCGCAGATCGTGACGCGCCAGATCAGCGCCGACGGCACCCGCAAATACCTGCTGCGCATCGCCGGCGGGCATGAGGTGGAAACCGTCTATATCCCCGAGGAAGGCCGCGGCACCCTGTGCATCAGCAGCCAGGTCGGCTGCACGCTGACCTGTTCCTTCTGCCACACCGGCACGCAGAAACTGGTGCGCAACCTGACCGCGGGCGAAATCGTCGGCCAGGTCATGGTGGCGCGCGATGATCTGGGCGAATGGCCGGAACCGGGCGAAGGCAGCACGGGTGAACGCCTGATCTCGAACATCGTGCTGATGGGCATGGGTGAGCCGCTGTACAATTTCGACGCGGTGCGTGATGCCATGGGCGTGGTCCGCGATGACGAGGGGATTGCCCTTGGCCGCCGCCGCATCACCCTGTCGACCAGCGGCGTGGTGCCGGAAATTGCCCGTTGCGCCGAGGAAATCGGCTGCCAGCTTGCGATCAGCTTCCATGCCACCACTGACGAGGTGCGCGACCAACTGGTGCCAATCAACAAGCGCTGGAACATCAAGACCCTGCTGGACACCCTGCGCGACTATCCGCGCCTGTCGAACAGCGAACGGATCACCTTTGAATATGTCATGCTGAAAGGCGTGAACGACAGCGACGCCGACGCGCGCCGTCTGGTCAAGCTGATTGCCGGCATCCCGGCCAAGATCAACCTGATCCCGTTCAACGAATGGCCCGGCAGCCCCTACCAACGGTCGGACTGGGGGCGGATTGAGGCCTTCGCCGACATCATCTACAAGGCGGGCTATGCCAGCCCCATCCGCACGCCGCGCGGCGAAGACATCATGGCCGCCTGCGGCCAGTTGAAATCAGCCACCGAACGGGCGCGGAAACCGGCGCGCGAAGTGGCGGCCGAGGCGGGGCTTCCGGCCTGACGCCACCGCGCTTGGCAAGCGGTGCATCGGGTATTTGGGCCAAGATGAAGTTCATGCTTTGTTTTCTTTTCTGGCGTGGGACCGCCGGGGCTGCTAGCCTGCGCGCATGACTCTGCCGCTGATCCCGAACACCACCGCCCGCCGCCTGTTCCTGGACCGCCATGCCCTGGCCGAAGCCCCCGTGGGCGCGGCAAAGGGGGCGGCGCTGGCCGGGCTGATCGACCGTATCGGCTTCGTGCAGGTGGACAGCATCAACACCGTCGAACGGGCGCATCACATGATCCTGTGGTCACGCCGGCAAAGCTATCAGCCGGCCGCGCTGAAGCGGCTGGTCGAGCGCGACCGCGCGCTGTGGGAACACTGGACCCATGATGCCAGCGTGCTGCCGATTTCGGTCTATGGGCATTGGAAGCACCGCTTCAACCGCGACCGGCAGCGGCTGGTTGACCGCTGGACCGGCTGGCAGCGCGACGGGTTCCACCACAAGTTCGACGAGGTGCTGAAGCGGGTGGCTGACGGTGGCCCGGTCAGCAGCGGCGACGTGGGCGAAGGGGAAGAGCGCGGCAAGGGCGGCTGGTGGGACTGGCACCCGTCAAAGGCGGCGCTGGAATACCTGTGGCGAGTGGGCGATCTGGCCGTTTGCCACCGCGACGGGTTCAAGAAGGTGTATGACCTGACCGAACGCGTCATCCCCGAAGCGGCGCGACGGGCCGACCCCGCGCCCGGGGAAACACTGGACTGGGCCTGTTCCAGCGCGCTGGACCGGCTGGGTTTTGCCACCAGCGGCGAATTGGCGGCCTATTGGGCGCTGGTTGGCCCCGACGAGGCCAAGGCCTGGACACGCGAGGCCCTGGCCCGCGGCACGGTGATCGAGGCCGAGGTCGAAGGCTGGACCGGCACCCGCCGCAAGGTGGTGACACGGCCCGAAACGCTGAACATCGTGCCGCCGGCCCCACCCACCCGGCTGCGGGTTCTGTCGCCCTTCGACCCGGCGCTGCGCGACCGCAAGCGGGCCGAGTTCCTGTTCGGCTTCTTCTACCGGATCGAGGTGTTCGTGCCCGAACCGGAACGGCAATACGGCTATTACGTCTTTCCGCTGCTGGAGGGCGACCGGCTGGTCGGCCGGCTGGATGCCAAGGCGTTCCGCGACACGGCCACGCTGAAGGTGCGTGGCTTCTGGCCCGAACCTGGCGTCCGGCTGGGCACCGGCCGCCGCGCGCGGCTTGAGGCAGAGCTGGACCGACTGGCGCGCTTTGCCGGCTGTGATCGGGTCGAATATCTGCCGGGCTGGGAAAGGGCGGCGGCCTAATCGCCCGCGCCGGGCCATTGTGGCAGCCCGTCGGTCAGCGCGTAGTAATCGCCCTTGTCAGCCACGAAGATATGGCCGGCCAACCGCCCGCCGGTCGGCGCCTCGATACAGCCCGCCTCAACCGAGAAGCTGCCATCGGCCGCGCGGAAAAACAGCGATGTGCCGCAACCGGGGCAAAAGCCGCGCCGCCCGCCACCCGGGGTGACATATTCAGCCAGATGCCGGGCCTGCCAATGCAGATCAGGTTCGCTGGCGTCAAAACTGGCCGCGTAATGCCCCGAGGTCTTGCGGCACTGGCGGCAGTGGCAGGCGGTGACTTCGCCCATCGGGCCGGGCAGGGAAAAGCGGTTTGCGCCGCACAGGCAGGCGCCCTGCAGGACAGCAGGGGTGGTGGTCAGACGGGGCGGCGGGCCACCGGCGGGGGTGTAATAGTCGCCCGCGCCGGCATGAAAGATGCTGTCCGCGGTGGCCAGCCCGGTTTCCCCGTCCAGCGCGCCGGCGGCAAAGGACAGGCGATCCTCGCCTTCCGGCTGCCAGAACAGGAACGATCCGCAATGCCGGCAGAAGCCGCGTTGCGCGGCGGGGCTGGCGCGATACCAGACCAGACCGTCATCACGCGTCAGGCGAAAGCGATCGTGCGGAACCGAGGTTGCGGCCCAGAAATGCCCCGATTGCTTGCGGCATTGCCGGCAATGGCAATCAACCACATCGCGCAAGGGCGGGTCCACCTCAAAGGCGACGGCGCCGCAAAGGCAGGCCCCCTGCATCACGCCGCATCCCGGAACACCGTGGCCAGCAGCGGCACCAGCCAGTCTTCATCGGCCTTGGTAAAGGCGGCGGGGGTGTTGCTGTCCAGATCCAGCACCCCCAGAAGCCGCCCCGCGCCGTTCCAGACCGGCAGCACCAGTTCGGACCGGGTGGTCGAGGAACAGGCGATGTGATCGGGGAAGGCGTCGACATCCGGCACGTTCTGCACCTGTCCGCTGCGGGCACAGGCGCCGCAGACCCCGCGCGAGAACGGGATGACCAGACAGCCATGCCCACCCTGATAGGGCCCGATCTTCATCAGTTCGGGCGCAACGACCCGGTAGAACCCCGTCCAGTCGCTGAACGGATGGCGGGCGTGAATCTCGCAGGCCAGCGTGGCCATCAGCGCCACCGCATCGGTTTCCCCGTGGGTGAGCGCGAGAATTTCCTTCGTGGCAGTTTCGTAATCCATTCAATACCCCAAAGCGCAGCCGTCCTTGCGCGCATCAGACCCGCCGGTCAGCAGCCCGTCCTCTCCGATCAGGATTGCCTGTGCGCCGCCCAAGGGCGTGCCCGGAATCGTCACCGCATGGCCCATCCGCGCCAGCGCGGCACGGGTTTCGGCGGAATAGCCGCGCTCCACCTCAAAGCCTTTCGGTCCGGCAAAGCTGCGCGGCGCGTCGATGGCGGCCTGAAGCTCCATCCCGTAATCGACAAGGTTCGACACCAGCCGCGCATGGCCGGCCGGCTGATACTGCCCGCCCATCACGCCAAACGGCATGACGACACGGCCCCCGCGCCGCAGCATGGCCGGAATGATGGTGTGCATCGGCCGCTTGCCGCCGCCGGCCTCATTCGGGTGGCCGGGTGTCAGGCTGAACCCCGCGCCGCGGTTCTGGAAATTGATGCCGAACCGGGCCGAGGCAAGGCCCGAGCCGAAGCCCCAGAAGATGGAATAGATCAGCGACACCGCCATGCGGTCACGGTCAACCACGGTCAGATAGACGGTATCCTTGTGGATCGCCTCGGTCACCGGGGCAGGGTCGGGCATGGCGCGGTCAGGGTCGATCAGCGCGGCCAGGCGTGCGGCGGTTTCCGGCGCAAGCATATGGTCCAGCCGCGGCGCCGGATCGGCGATGAAGCGGTTGCGCGCGTCATAGGCCAGTTTGGCCGCCTCGGCCTCAAGATGGGCGCGCAGGTGGCCCATCGGGGGCAGCGATTTCAGGTCGAACCGCGACAGGATGTTCAGAAGCAGGATTGCCGTAGCGCCCTGCCCGTTCGGCGGGTGCTCCAACAATTCGACATCGCCATAGCTGCCGCCGATGGGGGCGCCCCAGGTGGCCTGGGTGGCGGCAAGTTCATCAGCGGTATGGCTGCCGCCAAGGGCGCGCAGCGAGGTGATCATGTCCTCGGCCACCTCGCCGGTATAGAAACCGTCGCGGCCCTGGCGGGCGATGCGGCGCAGCACTTCGGCCTGTCCGGGGGCGCGGAACACCTGGCCGGGCTGCAGCGCGGCGCCGTTCAGCGTGTAGAAGCGGATCGCGTCGCCTTGCAGCACCGGGGCATCCTCGGCCCAGTCATAGGCGGTGCGGGCCGCCACGGGGATGCCCTCATCCGCATAGCGGATGGCGGGGGCCAGCACCTGATCCAGCGGCAGGCGACCATGCGCCTGATGCAGTTGGCAAAACGCATCCACCGCGCCGGGCAGGGTGACGGCCTCAATACCATGGATGGGCATCTTCGCATGGCCGGCCCGCCGCAGCGTCTCGGCCGACAGGCCGGCCGGCGCGCGCCCCGAACCGTTCAGCGCCTGCACCTCTTCAGTTCCGGCGGGCTTGACCAGAACAAAGCAATCGCCCCCCAGCCCGCACATCTGCGGCTCGGCCACGTTCAGCACCATGGCGGCGGCAATGGCCGCATCCGCCGCGCTGCCGCCGGCTTTCAGGGTTTCAAGGGCGGTCAGGCTGGCCAGCGGGTGCGACGTGGCGGCCATGGCATTGGTCGCCAAAACGGCCGAACGGCCGGGAAGATGAAAATCGCGCATGAAGGCTCCTGTTTGGAAGGAGCCTATGCGGGCGGCTGCAGTCTGCCAAGCTGAAGTCTGGGGAAGGCTGCGAACCCCGGCGCCGAAGTTGGGTGGGGGCTGTTACTCCGACGCCGGGGTGAAGCTAACAAGCAGCTACGGGTCGCGTGTGCCAAACGGCGCGGGCGCTTTTTGGCGCGGATTCCGGCGGGATTGTGGCATTTCCCTTGCGCTGTTGACGATCCCGGCTCAGCCGGCAGACTGTTCCGTGCGAAGGTGAAAGCACAGCCGGTTCAGTGAACCGCAGCGGTCATAACGCAGGTCAGAAGCAAGCGCGCGAATCAGGTGCCAGCCGAAACCGCCTTCGGCAAGTTCGCCCGGCGCCGGCAGGCGGTCTGGCGGCAGGCGATGGCCCGGCATCGGCCGTCCCTCATCTTCAACCCGCAGACACAGCCGGCCGGGTTCGCGCGCCACCCAAAGCCGGATCGGGCCGGGCCGGCCGGCATAGGCGTGTTCGGCGATGTTGTTCAGCACCTCGGCCAGCACGATTTCGGCATTGCTGCGGTCAACCATCGCCAGCCGGTCAAACGGCGGGCCTCGCAGCGCGCGACGCAACCCCTCGCGCACCGATTTCGCGCCGCTGGTCAGTTCAATCGCCGTCTCGGCCATCGTGAACTGCGCCCATCCGTCAGCCGGCCTGCCGAAGGCCAGCCTCAAGTCCGCGATGAATGGTGAAGATCGTATCCATCCGGGTCAGCCGGAACACCTTTTCCACTGTGGGCGTCAGCCCCGCCAGTTCCAGCGGACGATCCGGCGCCAGCAGTTTCATGACCGCGACCACAGCCCCCAGCCCCGACGAATCGAGGAAATGCACCCTGGCAAGATCCAGGATCACCCGCGCCGACGGCACCGCCGTCAGGTCGCGCATCCGTTCCTTGAACTGGATGGCGGCGGCGGCATCAATCCTGTCGTCCAGTGCGCGAATAACCAGGGTCGTGCCCTGCATGGTGGATTCAAGCTGCATGTCCTTGCCCCTTGTTGCAACGGGGCAAGGCTAGGACCGAAGCGTTAGCAAGCCGTAAGCGCGGGCCTGCTTCAGTTCAGGTTGAAGGTCAGCGGATAGCGGCCATCCTCGAAATCGCCGAACAGGTCAGGCACATCGGGATGGTCGATCGGTTCGCCGGTCTCGTCGGGCACAAGGTTCTGTTCCGACACATAGGCGACGTAATAGCTTTGCTCGTTCTCGGCCAGCAGGTGATAGAAGGGCTGGTCCTTGGACGGGCGGCTGTCTTCGGGGATGTTCTCATACCATTCATCGGTGTTCGAGAACATCGCGTCCACATCGAAAACGACACCACGAAACGGATGCTTCCGATGACGGAGCACCTGCCCGATGTGATATTTTGCATGTGTGGTCTGCATCCCGATGGGGCCCTCCATGCCCGATAAATAGGCTTGGGCGGCCGTAATGTCCACCGGATCACCTGTTCAGCACCCGGTTGTGCCGGAAACAGTCTGTGACCGCGCAAGCATCGTTCGCCCCATGAAACGGCGCCTTGCTCGCGCATATCTGATCGCAAACGCAAGGTATGAAAGGTTTTCTCCGGCGCGTCTTTGCGTTAGACTTGGACAAAAGAAAGAACAAAACCGCACGAGGGGCAAATGAGCAGGTTTCTCCGTGCGGCGCTTCTGCTGCTGTTGCTGGCCTCTTGTGGAGGCGGTAGAGAGTATGCGGCGCCGCGCCAGTTGGATGACGCATGTGCGATCATCCGCGAACGTCCGCAGTATCTTCGGGCCATGAAGGCCACCGAACGCCGCTGGGGCGTGCCGGTTGCCGTGCAGATGGCGGTGATCCATCAGGAATCGAAGTTCATCGGCAACGCCCGCACGCCGCACCGCTTTGCCCTTGGGGTGATTCCGATGGGGCGGCAAAGCACGGCCTATGGCTACAGCCAGGCACTGAACGGCACCTGGGAAGAATACCAGAAGACCGCGGGCGGCCGCGGCGCCAAGCGCGACCGGATCGACGACGCGACCGATTTCATGGGTTGGTATTTCTCCGAGACCACCCGCAAGCTGGGCATCCCGCTGGACAACGCCGAAGCCCAGTATCTGGCCTATCACGAAGGCCGCAGCGGCTATGCCAGCCAAAGCCATCTGGGCAAGCCGTGGCTTGTTCAGGTTGCCGCCAAGGTTGGATCACGCGCGACCATGTACAGCCAGCAACTGGCGGGCTGCAGCCGCTGAGCCTGACGCCGCGGCCTAGCCGCGGCGTTCAACCTCGCGCGGGATCGAGAACAGGGCGCTGCCAAGATCGCCGCCCTTCTTCATCGTGCCCAGGATCACCGTGGTCTCTTTGCCAAGATCGTCGGTGATCACCCATTGGCGCAGTTCCACCGGATCGGCGGTGAACACCAGTTCGATGGTGCCGTATTCGGGGTGCTCGGGGTCTTGTGCCTTGACCCGGGTCGAGGTGCCGTCGGCCCGGTGGCCGACCACCATCTTGGCCCGCGCCAGATCAATGTTGCTGTCCAGAATCAGGTTCAGCGGCGTCCGCTTCAGCGGGTATTGTTCGGGCGCCTGGTTCGATTTGCCGTCGAAGATGGCCACGCTGCCGGAACTGGCCAGCACCAGCGACTTGTCCGGCGGCGCATATTCAAACCGCACCCGGCCCGGGCGCTTGATATAGATCTTGCCGGTCGAAACCGACCCGTCCGCGTTCACTTGTGTGAAGTCAGCCTCAACCGTGGTCAGGCTGTTCAGGTATTTTGACAACGTGCCCAAGGGCAGCTTGTCGGCCAAGGCGGGCTGGCCAAGGGCCAGCAGGGCAAGCGGGGCGAGGATCGCGGTACGGCGGTTCATACCTCCTATATAAGGTATCGGCGGGGCCGGCGGAATATCCCTGCCCCGGACACTCGCGGGAATGTGCCGCAGCCGTGAAGGGCCGCCATGCCGCAGCGACAAAACACCGGCGCCGGGAATAGGGTGGGCAAGAATCTTCATTTCAGCAGCCATCCCGAAAGATCAACCACATGACCGATGACGAACGCGCTCTTCGCAGCCGCATGATCGACACCTGCCGCAAGATGAACGCAACCGGGTTGAATCAGGGCACGTCCGGCAACCTTTCGGTCCGCCATGGCGCGGGGCTGCTGATCACGCCATCGTCGATGCCCTATGACAACATGAAACCCGAAGACATTGTGGAAATGGCCTGGGACGGCACCTATCTTGGCCGCCGGCCCAGTTCGGAATGGCGCTTTCACCGCGACATCCTGAAGGCGCGGCCCGATGTCGATGTGGTGCTGCATTGCCATTCGGTACATGCGACCGCCGTCGCCTGCCATCGCCGCAATATTCCGGCCTTTCATTACATGGTGGCGGTCATGGGGGGGAACACCCTGCGCTGTGCCCGCTATGCCACCTTTGGCTCTCAGGCCCTGTCGGATGCCGCGATTGCGGCCCTGCATGACCGGAAGGCCTGCCTTCTGGGCCAGCATGGCCAGATCGCACTTGGCAAGACGCTGGACGCCGCGCTGTCGATGGCCGTCGAGGTGGAGGCGTTGGCGCAGATGTACATCGCCGCCTGCGCCTTGGGCGAACCGCCTGTCCTGTCGGACGAGGAAATGGAACGGGTGATCGCGCAGATGCAGCGGATGAGCTATGGCCTTGCGCCCGAAGGTGACAGCACCAAGCCGGCGTGATCAGACCCGGTGATAGGGTGACCCGGCCAGAATCGTTGCCGCGCGATACAGTTGTTCGGCCAGCATCACTCGCACCAGCATATGCGGCCAGACCATCCGCCCGAAGCTGATCGCCAGATCCGCCCGCGACCGCAGGGCAGGGTCGATGCCATCCGCACCCCCAATGACAAAGGCCGCGTCCTGCCGCCCGGCATCACGCCAGCCCGCCAGGACTTCGGCAAACTCGGGCGAGGTCATCTGCCGGCCGCGTTCATCCAGCACGCAAATAGCGGCCCCGGCCGGCACGGCGCGGGCCAGCAACTGGCCCTCGGCCACCATGCCGCCGCCGCGCTTGTCCTCAACCTCATGCTCTTCGGGCGGCCCCAGCCCCAGGGGGCGGCCGGTCTTGCCCAGACGGTCAAGGTAATCATCCACCAGCGCGCGCTCGGGGCCGGCGCGCAGCCGCCCCACCGCACACAGGTGCAGCCGCATCAAAGCGTGCGCGCCCCGACCACCTGCCCGGCGGGCAGCCACATCTTTTCAAGCTGGTAGAAGTCACGCACTTCGGGGCGGAAGACATGGACGATCACGTCGCCGGTGTCGATCAACACCCAATCGCCGGTCTCTTTCCCTTCCATCTTCGCGCTGACCCCGAACGTCTGCTTGAGCCGGTCAGCCAGCTTTTCGCTGATCGCAGCCACTTGCCGCGACGACCGGCCCGAGCAGATCACCATGTAATCAGCCACGTCCGACCGGCCGCGCAGATCAATCTGTACAATGTCCTCGGCCTTGTCGTTATCGACCGAGGCAAGGACAGCCTCAAGCATCTGTTCGGGGGTAAAGGTTTCGGGCAACCGCTTGCGGTCGGCCCGCGGTCCGACCGGCAACCCGGTCGAGGGATCAGAGTGAGACAGGTGTTCGTCCTCCGGAAATGCGCGCATACCCCGCGCCGGGCCTTGGCTCCAAAGTAGCACCGCCTCCCTGCAATCTCAACTGCAAGCCGCTTGTTTGGCAAAGGCTGGCCGGATGGCCCGCCCGCAGGCACCGATGCCCGGGGAAAGCGGCGCCTTAGCGGGGCACGCCGTAGCATGCCATGAACATCCTGACCGCCCCCCGCAGGGAGGCTTCGACGCTTTCGGCGGTAATGCTGTCTTCCATGCCGAACAGCAGACGGTCGCTGATATGGGCCTTGCTCAGATAGGTGAACTGTTCGGCGGCCAGATCGGCGTTGTCGATGGAAAGGCGCCCGGCATCGGCCAGACGGCGCAGGTGATGCGCCAGCCGGTCCTGGGCCAGCCCCGGCCCGTTCTGCCAGAAGTCGCGGGCCAGATCGGGGAAACGCCCGCCCTCGGACGCGACCAGGCGAAAGGAGGCGCGGCCAAGGTCCGAAAGGAAAAAGCCGACGATGCGCCGCCCGGCGAACAACAGCAGATCTTCGACCGGGGCAGACATGTCGATTTCGGCTTCGGCCGCCTCGGTCTGGCGCCGACATTCGGTCGCGCAGATTTCGCGAAACAGGACGTTCTTGTCGGGGAAGTAGGAATAGAGCGTGGCCTTGGACACGCCCGCCTCGCGCGCGATGTCATCGACCGAGGCGCCGTCGTATCCGTCCCGGACAAAGACGCGCCGGGCGCCTTCAAGCACCTGGTCAAACTTGCGCCCCTTGCGGATTTCCGTCTCGGCCATGTGATCCCCTTTCGGGGACCATAGACCGCCTGTCAGGGCCGCGACAAGGCAGCCGGTCACTTCTGGGCGGGGCAGGCGGTCGCGTCCTGTGCCGTGGTCACGCAGGATTTTGTCGAAGCGGTGATGCTGTCATCAGGCCAGGTCAGACGCGGCATGATCGTGTCCATGCCCTGCGCCGCAACCGGGGCGGCGGCCATCATCAGCAGGGCAAGAAAGGCGGCGAAGCGGGTCATCGGGAAACTCCATCGGGTGTTGATGAACCTATATGAACTAAACGGTTTAGTTTTGTCAATTCGATTATGAACCGATCAGTTCAGTTTGTTTCGCTTGCCGAAAGATCGGCGGCGGCATATTTAGAATCATTCCAGATTGGAGCTGTGTCATGCTGTCTGCCCTGTCCTCTCGCCGCCGGTTCTCGGACCTGACCGAGCAAGAGGTGCTAGCGCTGGCGATTTCCTCGGAAGAGGACGACGCCCGCATCTACCGCGGCTATGCCGAACACCTGCGCGCCGCCTATCCGGCCTCGGCCGCCGTGTTTGACGATATGGCGGCGGAAGAAGACGGCCACCGACAGCAGCTGATTGATCTGCACCAGTCGCGCTTCGGCGCCGTGATCCCGCTGATCCGGCGGGAACATGTTGCCGGCTTCTATGCCCGCAAGCCGGTCTGGCTGGCGACCAACCTGTCGCTGGAAACGATCCGGGGCGAAGCCCGGGCGATGGAACGGCAGGCATCCGAATTCTATACCCGCGCGGCGCAGCGCACCGCCGATGCCGGCACCCGCAAGCTCTTGGGCGATCTGGCCGCCGCCGAGGCGGGGCATGAGACGATTGCCGGCACATTGGAGGCGCAGCATCTGGGGGGCGATGAGAAGAACACCGAAGATGCCGATGCCCGGCGGCAGTTCATCCTGACCTGGGTGCAGCCAGGGCTGGCCGGGCTGATGGACGGATCGGTTTCAACGCTGGCGCCGATCTTCGCCACGGCCTTCGCCACGCAGAACACCTGGACAACCTTCCTGGTCGGCGCGGCGGCCAGCGTCGGTGCCGGCATCTCGATGGGGTTCACCGAAGCGGCGCATGACGACGGCGTGCTGTCGGGGCGCGGCAGTCCGCTGAAACGCGGCCTTGCTTCGGGGGTGATGACGGCGATCGGGGGCCTGGGCCATGCCCTGCCCTATCTCATTCCCGAATTCTGGACGGCGACGACCATCGCCATGATCGTGGTCTTCGTCGAACTTTGGGCGATTGCCTGGATTCAGAACCGCTTCATGGAGACACCCTTCCTGCGGGCCGCGCTGCAGGTGGTTCTGGGCGGCGCACTGGTCTTTGCCGCCGGTGTGCTGATCGGCGGCGGGTGAACCGGGGGCTGCACAAAGCCTGACCATCCGGCCCGGGAAGGGCGGCGCGAAAGGCGCGCTGCCTTGCCCTTTTGGCCGTGCCGTGACAGTTGGGCACCATGCTGGCCATCCTTCTCAAGACCCTGCCGTTCTTTGCCGTGATCGGCCTTGGCTATGCCGCCGCGCGGCGGGGGTTCTTCAATGCCGAAGCCACGGCCTATCTGACGCGCTTCGTCTTCTACTTCGCGCTGTCGGCCATGCTGTTCGGCTTTGCCGCCAATCTGTCGCTGACCGAGATCTTCAGCCTGCCCTTCGTGCTGGCCTATCTGGGGGCGACGGGGCTTTTGTGGCTGATCCTGTTCGCCGTGACCCTGATCCGCGGCGTGCGGGCCGAAGAAGCCGTGTTCGAGGCGCATACCGGGGTGACCGGCAACACCGGGTTCCTTGGGATTCCCATGCTGGCGGCCCTTCTTGGGCCGGCGGCCGCGGCGCCGGTGCTTCTGGTGCTGACGGTGGACATGGTGGTGTTTTCCTCCATCCTGACCATGGCAATCACCGGCCTGCGCTCGGGGCGGGTATCGCTGGCAACGGTCCGCATTCTGGCGGTGGGGCTGCTGAAGAACCCGATGATCGTCTCGATCGCGCTTGGCCTGATCTGGGGCGCCACGGGCCGCCAGCTCTGGCCGCCGGTGCAGGAATTCATGACGCTGCTCGGCGCTGCCGCCACGCCTTGCGCGCTGTTCGCCATCGGCGCCTCGCTGGTGGGCCGCGGGGGTGAGCGGCTTGGCGTGGCGGCCTGGCTGTCCTTTGCCAAGCTGGTGCTTCACCCCGCCTTCGTTGCCGTTGCCGCGCTGTGGATCTTTGCGGTCGATCCCTTCGCCGCAGGCGTGATGATTGCCGCCGCCGCCTTGCCGGTGGCAGGCAACGTCTTCATCCTGGCACAGCATTACAACGTGGCGCCGCAGCGCGTTTCAACCGCGATCCTTGTCTCGACCGTGCTGTCGATCCTGACGGTCAGCGCCGTCATTTCCCTTGTGGAGGTATCATGAAAACCATTTCCGAAAATCGCTGCTTCGGCGGCGTTCAAGGGGTCTATACCCACCCGTCCGCGGCCACGGGCACCGACATGACCTTCGGCCTGTTCCTGCCCGCCGAAGCCGAAAATGGCGCCGTGCCGGTGCTGTGGTATCTGTCGGGCCTGACCTGCACCCATGAAAACGCCATGGTCAAATCCGGCGCGCAACGCTGGGCGGCCGAACAGGGCATTGCCCTTGTCTTCCCGGATACCAGCCCGCGCGGCGAAGGCGTGGCGAATGACAGCGCCTTTGATCTGGGGCAAGGCGCGGGGTTCTACGTCAACGCCACGCAAGACCCCTGGGCGCTGAACTTCCAGATGTGGGATTATGTGACCGAGGAACTGCCCCGCCTGCTGTTCAACGCCTTTCCGCTGGAAGAGGGCGCACAGGCCATCACCGGCCATTCCATGGGCGGCCACGGCGCCCTGACCATCGCGATGAGCTTTCCGGGCCGCTTCGCCAGCGTCTCGGCCTTTGCGCCGATCTGCGAACCCACCCGCAGCGACTGGGGCCGCAAGCAGTTCACCGCCTATCTCGGCAGCGATGAAACGCTGTGGGCAGGGCATGATTCCACCCATCTGATGCGGCGCTTCGGCTTTGACGGGCCGATGCTGATTGATCAGGGCACCTCGGACCAGTTCCTTGATCTGCTGCGCCCCGAGGCGCTGGCCGCCGCAATGACCGAACGCCGGCAGGGCGGCATCGTCCGTATGCAGAAGGGCTACGACCACAGCTATTTCTTTGTCTCGACCTTCATGGAAGACCATGTCGATTTCCACGCGCAGGCGCTGCGTGGCTGAGCGCGGCCAAATTCCTTCGAAGGAATTTGCAATGTTCTTCGAAGAACATTGCTCCCGCCATGCGTGGCCGGGGGCGGGACCATGACGCTTTACATCGACGCCGACGCCTGCCCCGTGAAGGCCGAGGCCGAGCGGGTGGCCACCAGGCTGGGGGTGCGGATGGTGCTGGTCTCGAACGGGGGTATCCGGCCTTCGGCCAACCCGCTGGTGGAAAGCGTCTATGTGGCTGCCGGGCTGGATGAAGCCGACCGCTGGATCGCCGACCATGCCGCGCACGGTGACGTGGTGGTGACCTCCGACATTCCGCTGGCGGCACGGGTCATTGCCTCGGGCGCGTCGGTGGTCAAGCCGGATGGCGACGAGCTGACCACAGCGAACATCGGCAGCGTGCTGGCCACGCGCGATCTGATGGCCGACCTGCGCAGCGCCGATCCGTTCCGGCAGGGCGGCGGGCGGTCCTTCTCGGCGCGCGACAGGTCGCGCTTCCTGGATGTGCTGGACCGCGTGTTGCGGCGCGCGCGTGTCGCGGGTGGAACAGATTCCGGCCGCACGCCGGGGTGATCTGGCGTCATGCAACGCACAGCCCCCCCTGCCCCGGCGGCCCTGACCGGAATTCTTCTGGTGGTCGGCGGAACGGTGATCTTCTCGATCAACGACATGTCGATCAAGTTCCTGTCCGGTGACTATGCGCTGCATCAGGTGATCCTGATCCGGGCGCTGGTCGGGATGGCCTTCCTGATGGGGCTGATTGCCGTTACCGGCACGGGCTTCGGCCAGTTGCGCACCCGGCGCTGGAAGGCGCATCTGCTGCGCGTCTCGATCATCCTGGCCTCGAACCTGACCTATTTCACCGGGCTGGCCTCCCTGCCGATCGCCGACGCGGCCGCCGTGGCCTATGTCAGCCCGCTGGCAATCACCGCCCTGTCGGTGGTCTTCCTGAATGAAAAGGTCGGGCCCCGCCGTTGGGCGGCCGTGGTGGTGGGGCTGGTCGGCGTGGTGGTCATGCTGCGCCCCGGCAGCGGGGTGATCCAGCCGGCGGCGCTGCTGGTCTTCGTGTCCGCCCTGCTTTACGCCAGCGGCAACCTGATCACCCGCCGGGTGGGCGGCACCGAAAGCGCGATGGCGCTGTCGTTCTATACCCAGCTTGGGTTCATCATCGCGTCGGCAACCATGGGCCTATGGTTCGGTGACGGGCATCTGGCCGGCGAAGGCACGCTCTGGTCGTTCCTGTTCCGGCCCTGGATCTGGCCTCCGGCCGCGGACTGGCCCTATTTCATTGCCACCGGGCTGTCGGTCGCCATCGGTGGGCTGATGGTGACCCAGGCCTATCGCACCAGCGAGGTCGGGCTTGTGGCGCCCTTCGAATACATGGGTATGCCCATGGCCATTTTCTGGGGCGTGGTGATGTTCGGCACCTGGCCCGATGCCACAAGCTGGCTGGGGATTGCCCTTATCTGCGGGGCCGGGCTTTATGTGATGTGGCGCGAAACGGCGCGGCGGCAGGGGGCGGAATGACGGCGGTTGTGTTCGATATCGGGAATGTCCTGCTGGGCTGGGATCCCGAAGCGATGTATGACGCCCGCATCGGCCACGACGCGCGCCGCCGCTTCTTTGCCGAAGTGCCGATCCATGCGGCCAATGTCGCGATGGACGCCGGCGCCCCCTTCGTGGCCACACTGGACGCGCTGGCCGAAAACCACCCGCAATGGCGGCGCGAAATCGGCTGGTGGCGCGATGACTGGATTGAAACGCTGCAGCCCGTCATTCCGCAGTCGGTTTCGCTGCTACGCGCCTTGCGGAAACGGGGCGTGCCGGTCTTTGCCCTGACCAACTTCGGTGCGGAAACCTTCGAACTGGCCCGCGCCGCCTATCCGTTTCTGGATGAATTCGACCGGGCCTGGGTTTCGGGCCGGATGGGGGTGATGAAGCCCGACCCGGCGATCTATGCCGCGGTCGAGGCCGACAGCGGCCTGCCGCCCGGGCAGCTTCTGTTCACCGACGACCGGGCCGAAAACATTGCCGCCGCCGCCGCCCGGGGCTGGCGCACCCACCTGTTCGACGGCCCCGAAGGCTGGGCCGCGCGGCTGGTGGCCGAAGGATTGCTGACCGCGCAGGAGGCCGCGCCATGACCATCGAGATTGTCCCGTTCGATTGCGAAAGCCTGCTGTCCTGGCAGGGCCTGCTGCGGGCGTTCGAGGCGGGCCACCGTCTGGCACAACCCGACATCAAGGATCTGTTCGTGTATCGCGGCGCCGATACGCTGCTGGACCGTGCCACCTGGATCAATGGCATCGGCGCGCTGGTGAAGGTGGCGACGGTCGTCCCCGGCAATGCCGCGCTTGGCAAACCCACGATCAATGGCGCGGTCACGCTGTATGACGATACAACCGGCGCGTTGACGGCGCTGGTCGATTTCCACCTTGTCACCAAATGGAAAACCGCCGGCGACAGCCTGCTTTCCGCATCCAAACTGGCGCGGAAGGACAGCCGCAAGATCCTGCTGGTCGGCGCGGGCACCGTGGCGCGATCCATGGTGCAGGCCTATTCCAGCCTGTTCCCCGAAGCCGAATTCCGCGTCTGGTCACGCAAGGCCGCCACCGCCGCCGAGATGGCCGAACCGCTTGGCCTGACCGTTTCGACCAGTCTTGAGCAGGACGTGCCCTGGGCAGACATCATCTGCACCTGCACCATGTCAACCGAACCGCTGCTGCGCGGTGACTGGCTGCGCCCCGGCCAGCATCTTGACCTGATCGGCGCCTACCGCCCCGACATGCGCGAGGTGGACGATACCGCCATGGCGCGGGCGCGGCTGTTCGTGGATGCCCGGGCCACCACCGTTCACCATATCGGGGAAATCATGGCGCCGCTGAAATCCGGCGCGATCCGCGAAGACAGCATCCTTGCCGATTTCTACGACCTGCCCTCGGGGCGTTTTGCCCGCCAGTCGGAGGATGAGATCACCATCGCCAAGAACGGCGGCGGCGCGCATCTGGACCTGATGACCGCCGATTACATCCTGCGCAGTTGGCAGGCCCGCTGAGCCGGGTCAGTCCAGCGTCTTGCGGAAGCGGAACACCGCCACGCTGGCCAGCAGCACCACGATGATGGCCAGCGCGCCGAACTGCCCGGCCACATCCACCGGGGTGGCGCCCTTCAGCATGACGCCCCGCACCAGCCGCAGCAGATGGGTGACCGGCAGGATTTCCCCCAGCGTCTGTGCCCATCCGGGCATACCCCTGAACGGGAACATGAAGCCCGACAGCAGGATCGACGGCAGGAAGACAAAGATCGAAAGCTGCATCGCCTGCATCTGCGTCCGCGCGACCGAGGAAATCAGATAGCCCAGCAACACCAGCGCCAGCACGAAGAGCAACACCCCCGACAGCAGTAACCCGACCGACCCGACGAAGGGCACGTCGAACAGCACCGCTGCCGCACCCAGAATCACCAGCATCTGCACCGCGCCAACGCCGATGAACGGGGTGATCTTGCCCACCATGATCTCGGCCGCATGGACGGGCATCGACAGCAGGTTTTCCATCGTCCCGCGCTCAATCTCGCGGGTCAGGGCCATGGATGTCATCATCACCATGGTCATCTGCAGGATGATGCCCAGCAGGCCCGGCACCACGTTGTATTGCGTCAGCCCCTCGGGGTTATAGCGGCGGTGCACCACGATTTCGGGGCCCGATGCGGGTGTAACCGTCACCCCCAGTTCCCGCGTCAGCGCCTGCGCCGACACCGTGCCCAATGTGGAAATCGCGCCCGAGGCGGCGGCGGGATCGGTGGCGTCCGCCTCGATCAGGATCTGCGGGCGATCCCCGCGCAGCAGCCGCGCCCCGAAATCCGAAGGCACCGTCACCACGAAGGCCACCTTGCCGGTGGCGATCAGCCGTTCGGCCTGCGCGGCGGTGGCGTCGGGATGGGTAAAATCGTAATAGCCGGTGTTTTCCAGCGCCGCCGTCATGGCCCGGGTGAACCTGTCCTGCGTCGGCGCCACCAGCGCGGCGGGCAAGTGCTTCGGATCGGTGTTGATGGCATAGCCGAACAGCAGAAGCTGCATCACCGGCACCACCAGCATCATGGCGAAGGTCACGCGGTCGCGGCGCATCTGGATGAATTCCTTGCGCAGAATGGCAAGGATGCGGGCCAGCGAGGCGATCATTTCATGTTGTCCGCGCTTTGGCCCATCAGGCGGATGAACACGTCTTCCAGACTGGTCTCGGCCTTGCGCGGCACCGCGCCTTCGGCCCGGATCGCCGCCTCCAGCGCCGCCGCATCGGTGCCTGTCACATGCAGCGCCGTGCCGAAGGGTTCCACCTGTTCCACCCCCGGCGCCTGCCGCAACCGGGCGGCCAGCGCACCGGGCTGGTCGGTGTCAACGGTCATCGTCACCAGCCCCGATCCGGCAATCACCTGCGGCACCGTTCCGGTGGTGACCATGCGGCCATAGGCGATATAGCTGATCCGGTGGCAACGCTCGGCCTCATCCATGTAATGGGTCGAGACCAGCACCGTGATCCCGGTCGCCGCGCGGGCGTGGATCTCATCCCAGAACTGGCGCCGCGCCTTCGGGTCCACCCCCGCCGTGGGTTCGTCCAGCAACAGCAGCCTTGGCCGGTGCATGATGCAGGCCGCCAGCGCCAGCCGCTGCTTCCATCCACCCGACAGGCTGCCCGCAAGCTGGGCGCGGCGCGAGGTCAGGCCCAGGTCTTCCAGCGTGTCGCGCACCGCCTGCTTCGGCAACTGATAAAGACCCGCCACGAACTGCAGGTTCTGCTCGATCGACAGGTCTTCGTAGAAACTGAACCGCTGCGTCATATAGCCGACCTGCCGACGGATTTCGCGCTGGTCGCGCCGCACGTCCAGCCCCAGCACCGTGCCGCTGCCGGCATCGGGCGTCAGCAGCCCGCAAATCATGCGGATGCAGGTCGTCTTGCCCGAACCGTTGGGGCCAAGAAATCCCGAAATCTCGCCCTCGGCCACACGCAGGCTGACAGTGTCCACCACCTTGCGCTTGCCGAAGGTCTTGGTCAGGCCCTGCACGTCAATGACAAGGGGGGCGGTCATGGCGCGATCTGCACCTCGACGATCTGGCCGGGCTTCAGCGGTGCGCCCGGATCGGGCCGCGCCTCGACCTGATAGACCAGTTTCTGCCGGGCATCGTTGGAATAGATCACCGGCGGGGTGAACTCGGCCTGATCCGCGACATAGGTCACGGTCGCGGTGGTGGCGACGCAGCCGTCACAGGTGACATCCAGCCGGGTGCCAACCGCGACCCGCGCCAGATCGGGCTCGGGCACATAAAGCCGCAGCTTGATCGCCCCGTCGGGCAGATAGCTCAGCACCGGCGCCGAAGGTCCGGCCACCTCGCCGGGGCGGCGCAGGATGTCGGTCACCACGCCAGGCGCGACGGCGGTCAGGCTGCGCTGCGCCAGTTGCCAATCGGCCAGCGCCTTGGTGGTGCGGGCCACCTCGACCGCCGCCGCCGCCGCGTCAATCAGATGCGGTCGGGCGGGCAGGCGGGCCACCTCAAGCTGCGCCTCGGCCTCGGCGACGGCAGCGGCTGCCATGTCGGCAGCAGCGCGTGCGACATCCAGTTGCGCTTGTGAGGAAACCTTCTGCCGCAGCAGTTGTTCCTGCCGCTCGGCCTCTTTCGCGCTGCGGTCGGCATTGGCCCGGGCCGAGGCCAGTGCCGCCTCGACCGCCGCAATCTCGGGCGCGCGGCTGCCTTCCAGCAGGTTCGCCAGATCGCTTTCCGCCTTGTCCAGCGCCGCTTTGGCCGAGGCCACGGCGATGCGCGCGTCCTGATCTTCAACCCGGGCCAGCACCTGCGTGGCCTCGATCCGGTCGCCGCGCGCCACGGTCAGGCTTTCCACGCGCACCACCACCAGCGGGGCCGCCTGCACATAATCGCCCTCGACATAGCCGGTGGCCAGGGGCGACGGGGCCGCGCAGGTGGTGAAGAAGGCCGACAGAAACCCCAGCGAACACAGGAAATCAGCCATCCGTGGCCTCCAGCATCGCATCAAGATTGGCCAGCAGCCGCCGCGCGATGGCGGCGGTTGCCGGGTGCGAATAGCCCGCCCATCCCATCCGCCGCTGCACAATCGGGGCGGCCAGCCGGAAATAGGCCGCCTGTCCGACCATCGAGAACACCGCCAGCCGCACATCGACCGAGTCGGCCGGTTGCCCGGTTGCCGCCGCCCACAGCGCGCACAGCGCTCGGTGCCGGGGTTCAACCAGCGTCGTATAGATGCGGTCCAGCACCGGGCTGTCAGGCTGCGCCAGTTCGCGCAGCAGGAAGGCCACGGTATCCTGGGCCTCCGACCGGGCGATCAGGAAGGAAACGATGCGCGTCAGCAACCGCCGCAGCACGGCCCGCGCGGTGGTGCGCGTCAGGTCTGCCGGGTTGCCCGGCAGCGGGCGGATGACCCGCCCGATCCGCTCGGCCACCGTATCGGCGCAGGCCAGCCGCAGCCCTTCCTTGCCGCCGAAGTGATAGGCGATCGACGAAATGTTGGTGCCGGCAGCAGCGGCCAGGGTCCGGGTCGAGGTGCCCTCATACCCCTCGCGCCCGAAATGGTGCAGCGCGGCGGCGATCAGGGCGGTGCGGGTTGGGTGCCGGGTCATGGCGACTCATGATTCAATCAAACGATTGATACATGAAAACCCGTATCTGTCCAGCGGCCTGATGCCGCGTTTCGGGCTGCGTCAGCCTTCCTTCGGCCCGAAGCGGCGCAGCCAGAGCGAAATGCGGGGAATGGTGCCGGTATCCAGCCGCGAACGGTTTTCCAGCACCGGCCGGTTCTGGCTGACCGAAGGCGTTCCCTCACGCAGAACGATATAGATGCCCGACAGGATGATCACCGCGCTGCCAACGGCGGTCCATCCGTCGATGGTTTCGTCAAAGAACAGCCAGCCGTAAAGCGCCGCCCAGATGATCTGGGAATACTGCATCGGCGCCACCACCACGGCCGGCGCCGCCCGATAGGCCGCAATCACCAGCGCCGCACCGCACATGCCAAAGACCGAGATCACCCCGGTCAGCGCCAGATGCTCGAACGGCATCGGGCGATAGACGAAGGGCATGGTCAGCGCCATGACCCCCACCGACATCAGCATTGGATACATCATCAGCACGATGGACCGTTCATTCTTGCCGATCTTGCGCACGATGACCGAGGCCAGCGCCCCCGAAAGGGCGGCCCCCAACCCCGAAAGGTGCCCCCAGGAAAACGGCACCGATCCGGGCCGCAGCACGATCAGCACGCCGATCAGCCCGACAATCACCGCAAGCGCGCGGCGCACGCCGACCTTTTCGCCCAGAAACGGGATCGACAGCAGCGTGATCAGCAGCGGGGTGGCGAACAGCATCGCGTAGCATTGCGCCATCGGCAGCACGGAAAAGGCATAGAACCCCATGCCCCCGGTCACCACCGCCAGCACCGACCGCAACAGCGACAGCCACGGATGGCGCGGCACAAGGTTCACATCGCGCTTGTCCGACATCAGCAGGACGGTGACGAAGGGAAAGCTCAGCAGCCCCGAAAAGAAGATGATCTGGAACGAGGAGTAATGATGCCCCAGCGTCTTCACCACCACGTCATGCGTGGCATAGATGCCGAAGGCCGCAAGCGACAACAACGCGCCGCGCAAGGTGGGTGACATGGTGCTGATCCGGTGGGCAGGTCGGGGCGCGTTCTGTTAGCGCCACCAAGTCATGCCCGGTTTCGCCTTGCCTCGCAAGGTTGGGAAAGGGCGCCCTGCGGCACCCCGCCGGTTTTCAGAGGCTGGCGTCCAGCGCCGCAAGAACGGCATCGCCCATCTGCGTGGTCGAGACCGGGGTGCCCCCTTCCGGGCCCATCAGATCGGCGGTGCGAACGCCGTCTGCCAGCACCTTCTCGACTGCCTTCTCGACGCGGGTCGCTTCCTGACCCAGGTCGAAGCTGTAGCGCAGCGCCATGGCAAAGCTGAGGATACAGGCAATCGGGTTGGCCTTGCCCTGCCCGGCAATGTCGGGCGCGCTGCCATGGACGGGTTCATACAGCGCCTTCGGGCGGCCGTTCGCCATGGGCGCCCCCAGGCTGGCAGAGGGCAGCATACCCAGGCTGCCGGTCAGCATCGCGGCGCAATCCGACAGCACGTCACCGAACAGGTTGTCGGTCACGATCACGTCGAAC
This sequence comes from Fuscovulum blasticum DSM 2131, assembly GCF_003034965.1. Taxonomy (GTDB): domain Bacteria; phylum Pseudomonadota; class Alphaproteobacteria; order Rhodobacterales; family Rhodobacteraceae; genus Pseudogemmobacter; species Pseudogemmobacter blasticus. Next base: position 84,914 of record NZ_PZKE01000001.1, read on the forward strand.
TGCTTGGGCCAGCGGACAAGCTGCATCGCGCCGTTGTCGGCATACATATGCGACAGCTCGACATCGGGATATTCGCGGTCGTGGATTTCCTGCACCACGTCGCGCCACAGGATGCCCGATTCCATCACATTGGCCTTCTCCATCGAGCAGACCTTGTTGCTGCGCTTGCGGGCCAGTTCAAAGGCCGAACGGGCGACACGGGCGATCTCGCTTTCGGTGTACCGCTGGGTGTTGATCCCCACGCGCTCATTGCCTTCCTTGAAGATGCCGCGGGGTTCGCCGAAGTAAACGCCGCTGGTCAGTTCGCGGACGATGACGATGTCAAGACCGGCCACCACATCGCGCTTGAGGCTGGAGAAATCGGCCAGCGCGTCAAAGCATTGGGCCGGGCGAAGGTTGGAATAAAGGTCCATCTCCTTGCGCAGGCGCAGCAGGCCGCGTTCCGGCTTCACCGAGAAGTCGAGCTTGTCGTATTTCGGGCCGCCAACCGCGCCCAGCAGAACCGCATCCGCCGCCTGCGCCTTGGCCATGGTGGCATCGGTCAGCGGGGTGCCGTGGGCATCATAGGCGCAGCCGCCAACCAGATCTTCCGACACGTCGAAGCGGATGCCCCGCTTGTCACCCATCCAGCCGATGATCTTCTTCACCTCGGCCATGACTTCAGGGCCGATGCCGTCGCCGGCAAGGATCAGGATCGAGGGATTGGCCATGGTTCGGGCGCTCCGCAACAGAATGAAAAGGGGTTGCGGCGGGGCTAGCTGAAGGGGCGCGCGGGGTCAAGCGGGGCGGTGGGAGGGCCAAAAGGGGGTGCCTCACTGCGAGACATGCAAAATACACGCATTTTCAAGGTATTGCTTTCGATCCGCAGATCCTGCCCAACATGGCGCGGGCAGGTCAGGGCACCGCAATCTCGACCCAGACCGGGAAATGACGGGATGCCGCCAGAAGGTCCGGCATCAGCGGGTCGTCCTCTGGCGGCCAGAGCACACCCGCGGCTGTGACCGTCACCCCGGCCGAGGGCAGCACCAGATCAACGCGCAGACCGCCGGTCTGCGGGAACACGGCGGTATCCAGAACCGGGTCGCCCGAATGGCCCGGATCGGCATGGCCTGATCGGCCCTTTGGCTGCGGATCTTGCAGGGCCGGATGGGCCAGCAGGGCGCGGATCGCCTGCGGACGACCATCGCCATCAGCAGGGTCAAGGTTGCTGTCGCCCAGCAGGACGAAGGGCGCGGCGGGCGGAGGAAACGGCAGATCGCCGTTCAGCAGGTGCAGCCAGAAGGCGGCCTCATCGTGGTTTCGCCGCCCGTTGCGATCTTCCGGCCCGTCAAAGACCGGCGGGGTGGCGTGAAAGGCCAGAAGTCGCAGCCGCCCGCCAGACGCCAGCCGCAGCGGCACATCCCAATGCCCGGTCGAGGACAGGCGTTGCAGACGGCGGGTCTCCTCTCCCATGCCATCGGGCAACAGGGCGCCGGGCAGGTCGGCCCAGAGGAAGGCCGAAAAATCGCGAACGGATTCGGCTTCAATTGGCAGGCGCGACAGGATGGCCATACCGCCCTGGCCCGAGAATTGCCCCCAGCCCTGCGCATCGCCCGGCCCGCCGGCGCGGCCATCGCCATCAAGGTCGATACCGGTCTGCCATCCGGTGTTGGGCCGCAGGGCAAAGCGGTGCGGGTAGGGTGCGCCAAGCGTGGCCAGCCGGTCTGCCATCAGCGACAGCGCCGCAAGGTTGCGGTCATAATCGACCGAGGTCAGCAGAATGACATCGGCATCCAGCGCGGCCAGCACACGCAGCACCGCCTCGGCCTGCGGATCGCGCCCCTTGAGCAGCTCCTCGGCCAGAAGGCCGGGACCGGCCCGGTCAAGTTCAACATTCCATGTGGCGATGCGCAGGGTTTCAGCCGCGCAGGACAGCGCCGACAGAAGCAGCGCGGCGGCGGCAATCAGGCTGCGGCCAGCGGTGCCGAGGCCAGCTTGGCGTCGCGCTTGCTGCGGATCATGCGCGCGACCCGCGCCATGGCAATGCCGCGCATCAGAAGGCTTGCGGGAAGAAAGGCCCATGCTGCCATTGTCCAGACCAGCGTTTGCGGAGAGGTGAACGTCAGCGGTTCGAACCCCGACGAGGCAACACGAACCAGCGCCGGAATCAGGAACGGCAGCAGGAAGCCCAGGGTCAGGTTGATGCGGGCGTCCCTTTCAAGCCGGTCAACAATATCGCCGCCGGCGGTTGGCTCGAATGTCGGAAGGTTGATCCAGACGTTGAAGGCCTGATGCGTATAGGGCCAGCCCTTCAGCTTGAGAATGATCACGAAAAAGGCCAGCGACAGCAGCGACAGCACATAGGCGGTGCCGGCGGCAGTGCGCACCATGAGAACCTGCATGGGCGAGGCGCTGTCGGCCATCATCAGTGTGGCCAGACGCACCGGCGAATAGGGAATGTCCATCGCGTGGCCGACAAGGATTCCGATGGCTTCGAACAGCCGGGTGAAGGGCGAGGACGATTCGCTGGCGGCCAGGATAGCGGACAGCGAAAACACGATCACCAGCAGCATCGCATACCGCACGCGGTTGAACGGCGGGGCGTCACGAAACTCGACAAGGCTGGGATAGGTGGCGTTGTATTCCGCAAAGGTCAGCGCCGCGCCGAACAATGCGACCAGCGCCACCATCTGCTTGGTGTCGGCACCAACGCCCGGCAGGATGACCGAGGGCGTGGCGACAAGAACCATCACCAGAAAGGCGCGGGCAAGGGCGCCTGTCATCCGGGAAACTGCCGTTCGCTGTAATCCGGCCATTGCCAAAGGAAACCGCGCTTTCAGTTCGCTGTGCGCCCGCGCAACCGCGGGCCGCAAGCCGCAATTATGTCCGATTTGTGGCGCGTTCCGGGGGACGCCGCAACTGTTCCGCGAGAAACGGACAAGGTTTTCGGAATTTCGGAAAGACGGGTGTAGCAGGATTGCATCAAACACGCAGCAAGAGAGCTGGCGCGCGCAATATGTTGTGTGTGAAGGATTTTCAGGCGCAAGACGAGAACCCGTCGCATCTGCGGAACATCCCGGGTTCCCGGCGGGATGGCAGGCGAATTGCCCACCAGACGGGAATCGGGCGCCTTGGCCAAAGGCCGGTTTCCCGGGCTACCGCCAGCCCCGCCATTCGCACGGGGCTGGCGGCAGATTCGTCAGATCCAGGGGCGGGCGGTGGCGGCGCGGGCCTCGAACGTGTCGATCGCGGCGGCCTTTTCCATGGTCAGGCCAATGTCATCCAGCCCGTTCAGCAGGCAGTGCTTCTTGAAGGCATCCACCTCGAAGGCAAAGGACTGGCCATCGGACGAAGTAACGGTCTGCGCCTCCAGATCGACGGTGATCCGGGCGTTCTCACCCTTCTCGGCGTCTTTCATCAGCGTCTCGACAGCGGCGGGCGGCAGAACCACCGGCAGGATGCCGTTCTTGAAGCAGTTGTTGTAGAAAATGTCGGCAAAGCTGGTCGAGATCACGCAGCGGATGCCGAAATCAAGCAGCGCCCAGGGTGCATGTTCGCGCGACGAACCGCAGCCGAAGTTGTCGCCCGCGACGATGATCTGCGACTTGCGGTATTGCGGCTTGTTCAGCACGAAATCCGGGATTTCCTTGCCGTCCTGCGTATAGCGCATCTCGTCGAACAGGTTCACCCCAAGGCCCGACCGCTTGATGGTCTTCAGGAACTGCTTGGGGATGATCATGTCGGTGTCGATATTGACCAGCGGCATGGGCGCCGCGATGCCGGTCAGCGTGGTGAACTTTTCCATGGGTGTTCCCTCCTCAGGAACGATTGCGGGCCGCGATGCCCAGCACGATCAGCGCGGCACCCTCGGCAATGAGTTCGAAGCCCAGAAGCAGGCCCAGCAGGCTGCTGGCCGCTTCGGGAAACCAGATCAGGATCAGCGCGCCCAGCAGGGCCGAGGCCGCCCCTGACAGAAGCAGCAGCCAGAAGAACTGGCTGCCGCGCAGGGTGAAGGCACCGATGATCCGGGCGGCGCCCGTCAGCAGGAACAGGACCGCCAGCAGCAGGGTCAGCGACAGCACGCCCTGCAGCGGATTCGCCAGCAGGAAGACGCCGGCAAGCAGCCCCAAAGCCCCGACCACCCCGTTCCACAGGCGGTGCGGCAGGGTCGGATCACTGAAGGCGATCCAAAGCTGCAACACGCCGCCGATCAGGAACACGGCCCCCACCAGCGTGGCAACGGTCAGCGAGGCCGCAAAGGGGTTGGCCAGGGCGGCCAGACCACCAAGCGCAAAGAACGCGCCCAGAAGCAGGAGGAGGGTCGAGGGTTTCATGGTCTGCGTTCCTTTGTTCAGGCGTTTTCGCCCATCAACTCGCGCACATCCGTCAGATGCCCGGTGATTGCCGCCGCCGCCGCCATGGCGGGCGACAGCAGGTGCGTGCGCCCGCCGCGGCCCTGACGGCCCTCGAAGTTGCGGTTGCTGGTCGCGGCGCAGCGTTCGCCGGGCGCCAACTGGTCAGGGTTCATGGCAAGGCACATCGAGCAACCCGCCAGACGCCATTCAAAGCCGGCGTCGATGAAAATCTGGGCCAGACCTTCCTCTTCCGCCTGCGCCCGGACAAGGCCCGAACCGGGAACGACCATGGCGCGTTTCACCGCGATCTTCTTGCCCTTCAGGATGGCGGCGGCGGCACGCAGGTCTTCGATCCGGCCATTGGTGCAAGAGCCGATGAAGACGGTGTCGATCTTGATGTCGGTCAGTTTCTGACCGGCCGTCAGACCCATGTAATCAAGGCTGCGCTGCACGGCTTCAACCTTGCCACCGCTGAAGTCCGACGGCGAAGGCACGGTGCCGGTGATCGGCAGCACGTCTTCGGGGCTGGTGCCCCAGGTGACGACCGGGGCGATGTCTTCGCCCCTGATGGTGACAACCTTGTCGAAATGCGCGCCTTCATCGGTGTAAAGCGTCTTCCAATAGGCCAGCGCGGCCTCCCACTTGGCACCTTTCGGTGCGTGGGGGCGGCCCATCACATAGGCGAAGGTCTTTTCGTCCGGCGCGATCAGGCCGGCGCGGGCGCCGCCTTCGATGGCCATGTTGCAGACGGTCATCCGGCCTTCCATCGACAGTTCGCGGATCGCCTGCCCGCAATACTCGATGACATAGCCGGTGCCCCCGGCGGTGCCGGTTTCACCGATGACTGACAGGGTGATGTCCTTGGCGGTAACGCCGGGGCGCAGGCTGCCGGTGATTTCCACCTTCATGTTCTTCGATTTCTTCTGGATCAGCGTCTGCGTGGCCAGAACGTGTTCAACCTCGGACGTGCCGATGCCATGCGCCAGGCTGCCAAAGGCGCCATGGGTGGCCGTATGGCTGTCACCGCAGACCACGGTCATGCCCGGCAGCGTCCAGCCCTGTTCGGGGCCAACGATATGGACGATGCCCTGACGAACGTCCGACACCGGATAGTAGTTGATCCCGAAATCCTTGGCGTTCTTGTCCAGCGCCTCAACCTGGATGCGGCTGTCCTCGGTCATGGTCGCGGCATTGGCGCGGTCCAGCGTGGTGGGGACATTGTGGTCCGGCACGGCGATGGTCTTTTCCGGCGCGCGGACCTTGCGCCCGGTCATCCGCAGCCCTTCAAAGGCCTGCGGGCTGGTGACTTCATGCACCAGATGGCGGTCGATATAGAGAATGCAGGTGCCGTCTTCGGACGTGTGGACGACGTGGTCGTCCCAGATCTTGTCGTAAAGCGTGCGGGGAGCGGACATGGCCGGAATCCTTGGCTTGAAAGGCTTGGGAATGCTGTGCGCGGAAGCAGGCCGCCCGCGCGGGCGGCGGCACCGTCAGGAAAGCCGGGCCGAGATCGACCGGGTTTCACGGGCAAAGCGCCAAGGCAGGCGCGCGCGGTCAGCCATGTCGAAAAAGCGCATCATGAGCCGGGGAGATACGCCTTATTCTCTTGGCGATCAAGCTGGGAGTCATCCCCCTGCCCCGGTGTCGGGCTTGTGGTTTCCCGGTCCGTTCGGGCGGACAATCACGATCACGGCACCGTGACGCAACGCAACCCACTATGAGGCGGCACACGGATGCAGGTTCCTGTATCCAAGATGCGGGGCTATAGAATATGGCTCAGGTGTTCAATTTCGTCGAAAGGTTCAGCCAGGTGTCCGACACTTCCGTTGCTGGCAAGTCTGCCTCTGAAATGACGGCCCAAGCCCGTGGGATAGACCCCCTGACAACTGCGGCCATCATCAACGGCACAGACAAATATGGCTATCATGACTACACGCCCAACTACTTTCGGGTGCTGAAGCATCTTCGCGACCGGCCGCTGCGCCTGCTGGAAATCGGGGTTGGCGGCTACAGCGATGAAGATCGCGGGGGCGAATCCCTGGCCGTCTGGCGGGACTTCTTTCCTATGGCGCAGGTGACGGGACTGGACATCCAGAAGAAGACTCTGCCCCTTGGGCCGCGCGTCCATATCGTGCAGGGCAGCCAGGTCGACGCCGAGTTTCTGGCCAGCGTCGAGGCGGCGCGGGGGCCTTTCGATGTAATCCTTGATGACGGCAGCCATCGAAACGAACATGTGGTCGAGACGTTCCGTCTGCTGTTCCCCGGCCTGGTTCCTGGCGGCATCTATCTGATCGAAGACGTGCAAACCTCCTTCTTCCCGCGCTTCGGCGGATCGCTGGAACTGACCCAGCCGAACAGCGTCGGGCTTTTTGCCCAGGCGATGACCCAGCTCAGCGGCGACCGCGACGGGATTTTCGATGACGTCGCTTCGATCGAGCGGTTTCACAACATGATCGTCATTCACAAGTCCCCGGCTTCGGGCGCCAGGCGCAACCTGGACGCCAGCCCCCACTTGCTGCGGGCCGGCGAAGGGATCGGTGATCGCCCCGTCAAGGTGGCGCTGGTCGGCGGGGCCAAACTGCCCGCGGCCTTCGCCGGGCGCGATGTTGAAATCATCCAGCCGGACTGGTCTGCCGAATGGGGGCAAGGCCCGCTGGCGGGGCTTGATCTGATCGTCGCCGAACTGGACACCCCGAAGCGAAGCAAGAAAAGCAGCCGTTCGGCGGGTGGCGCCAAGGTCGGTGAGGATACCCTTCGTTCCCTGATCGGGGCCTTGCGCACGGATGGCGGTGTGCTGGTGGTCACGGCAACAGACCCTGCCCGCGATCTGGCGGCTGACAGCCCGGTCATGCAATTTGCCCAACAGCGGTTTATCGAGGTCGATCATCGCGAGATGCGGGTGCATTTCCCCGATGTTGCCATTGATGAGCTTGCGACCCAGATTCATACCATCGAGCGGACGCCGGACGCGCTGTTGTTCGTCAAGGCGCCGAATGATTGGCCATCGAACTTTGGGTATGATGCCCGGAACCCGCAGGCGGCCGAGGCTTTGGCCAACATCCGGGCCGTTTTGGCTCATAGCGATGTCGAAGGCGGTCTGGTTCAGCTTCTCCAGATTGAAAACCGTTTCGGAACGCCGGAAGACACCCGCGCACTGGAAGAAAAGCTGGGTTCGATGGGGGCCACCGCCCGGCGTTACTTCGAACATGCGGTTGCACAGGCGCAGCGTCGGCACGACCAGGCCCGTGTTGGCGCCTTGCTGACAAGGGCATTGGAAAACTACCCGGCCGATCCCGGCTTTTCCGCAGGCATGGCGCGGCATCTGATCGCCGAACGTCGGCAAGAGGACGCCATGCGCGTTCTGAAGGAAGGTCTTGCCAAGACGCCCTCCCATCGCGTGCTGAACCAGTTGATGTCCAAGGTTCTTGTCGCCCAAGGTGATATTGAGGCAGCCCTGCCCTTCGCGCGCGAAGCCGCCGCAAGAACGCCACGGGATCAGCGCCCGCCACTTCAGGCGCGCTACGCAAAAATGCTGACCCAGGTTGGCAAATGGGCCGAGGCAGAGCGCTATGCAGCGCGCGCGGTGGATGTAACACCCAACAACGATGAGTTGCTGGCGGCCCTTGAATATGTCCGCACTAGAAAGCCGGATCTTCAATAGGGTTCTGCGCGGAGGGGTCTTTTCGCAAAGCGTATGATCTGGCGGCAGATCGCGGTCATCAAGGCGCAAGCGACCGCCGTGAGCCCCTCGTGACAATTTCAGGCGCCTGACGCAGACTGATACCAAGTGGCCTTGGCCGGGACGATTTTAAGTGGTGACGAACATGAAGTTTACGGGTGAACGCTATGTCCCTGGTATCGGCGGCAGCATCGCTCTTGAGCATGAGCACCGCTACAGGTTCTGCCTGGACTTCGTCAGCGGCCGCAGGGTTCTTGACATCGCCTGCGGTGAAGGGTTCGGCTCGGCAATGATCGCCGAACATGCCGAAAAGGTCTGGGGGGTAGATATAGACCGCCAAGCCGTCAGCCACGCAGTCGCGCGATATTCGCATGACAATCTGCAATATCTGGTCGGATCTTGTTCGAACATCCCCTTGCCCGACGCTTCGGTCGATGTGGTGGTCAGCTTCGAGACGATCGAGCATCACGACAACCACGATGGCATGATGAACGAAATCCTCCGGGTGATGCGCCCGGGCGGGGTGCTGATCATCTCAAGCCCCGACAAGCGCGTCTACAGCGACGAGCGCGGCTTCCGGAATGAGTTTCACGTCAAGGAACTTTATGCCGACGAGTTCGATGCCTTGCTGCGGGGGCGGTTCGCCCATGTGGCGATGTTTGGCCAGCGTATCGTTTACGGCTCGGCCCTGCTCCCGGAAGGCAGCCCGGGCGCGTTGCAGTCATGGGGGATCGACCAGACCAAGCCGGTCTCCGGCCTCCATGCGCCGATGTTCAAGGTTGCCGTGGCGTCGGACGATCCGTCTTGGGCCGCACTGGCGCGGGGCGGTCTGCTGGAAGATACCGTCTATCGCAGCGAGGCCATTATCGAACGCACAGAGAATGGCCGCCGCGAAGCGACCGAGCAGACCCGGCGCGCCGAGGACGCCGTGCAGGAACTGCTGCGCGTAGAGGCGGACCGGGCAGAACAGGCGCGACGTGCCGAGCAGTCCTCGCAAGAGGTGTTGCGCCTGCAGGCAGATCTGGCCGCTCAGAACCAGCGGACGAATGATCTGCAGGAAACCGTCAACACGCTGTGGCGCGAATGGTATGGCAGCACGATCCTGCGCAGGATGGTGTTCCACCGCAGCGGCAAGCCGCGTGGCTGGGCGCGCAAGTTGCTGCTGAAAGACAAATCGGGCACGCCGCGGCCCGCGCTGCGCCGTGTGCTGTTCAAGAAGAACGGGACCATCCGCCCCCCGTTCGCACGCTGGTATGCGCCCTTCATGGCCCATTCGGGCAAAGGCAGCACCGGGCTGGACTATGTTCAGTTCCTGGGCAGCCGTATCGCCAGCGGCGATCTTGCAGCAACCCGGACAGTGCATGTCGTTACCACCCCGCACACCGAGTTCATCGGCGAAGGTCTTGCTGCGGCCTTGCGCAACACGCGGCTGACCGTGACCCGCTCAACCGAAATGCCTGCCGCTTTTGACCACGACCTTTATATCGTGGTGGCGCCGCAGATGTTCGCCACCCTGCCACCTCCGGACAAGCTGATCGCGGTGCAGGTCGAACAGGTTCGCGCCTCGCGTTGGGTGGACGAAAGCTATCTGGCCCGCCTTCAGAACAGTCTGGCCATTCTGGATTACTCACGCGACAACATCGACGCCCTGATCAAGCGCGGTATCCCGTCAAAGCAGATTTACTACATGCCAATCCGCCCGCTGCGCCGCGAAGGACAGCCAAGGACGGAGCGAGACATTGATGTCTTGTTTTATGGGGCGATCGGGTCTGATCGCCGGGGCCAGTACATCAACGCGCTGGCCAAGCGGGTCAACCTGCGGGTCGAATCCGACACATTCGGTCCGGCTTTGCGCAGCCTGCTGGACCGCACCAAGATTGTCGTGAACGTTCATTTCTACGAAAATGCGCTTCTGGAAACCACCCGCATCGGTGAGGCGCTAAGCCATGGCGCACATGTCGTTTCAGAAGATGCGATCGACCAGACGGATCACACCTCCTATGGCGAAACCGTCGACTTCGTTCCCCGAAATGAGGTTGAAACCTTTGTGCAGCGGGTCGAGGCGGCGCTTGCGTCATGGCAAGGCCCGGTTGACCTACCGCAGGATGACGGGTTTGACGGAATGTCCTTCCATGTCCTGCGGGCGCTTCACGGAATTGGTGTTCTGTCGCTTGCAGAGTTGCAGGCCGCCTGCCGTGACATGGTGCTGCCGTCTGACCGGATGATCCTTGCCCTTCCCGAACAGGTGCAACGCTATGACGCCGCCCGTCGTGGCCGCCTGCCCGGTGCGGTGCCCTTCCACGGGTTGCGGCAATTGCTTGGGTGGCAAGGCTGTGCAGCCAGCTACAAGTTCCTTGCAACGCAAGCCCTGGCACAAGACCTGCGTCATCTGACCATTTACGAAGATGACGCGATCTTTGATCCCGGTGCCGATCAGCGACTGACCGCGATTGAGACCCATCTTGATACCCGGAACGACTGGGACATCTTTTCAGGGCTGCTGACAGACCTTCATTCCGATGCGCAAGTGACCGGCGTCAGCACCGCTGCGGGCGAAGAATTCATCGAACTGGACAGCGTGATCGGCATGGTCTTTGGCATCTACAGCCGTCACGGCTTGCAGATGCTTGCCAATTTCGAATTCGAAGGCCATGACACCGCCGTTCACACCATCGACCGCTGGCTTGAACGCCGCAGCCCGCGCACCTTGACGGTGATGCCGCCCCTGGCCGGCCATGACGAGAGTTTGACATCAACGCTGTGGCCGGTGAACAACTCTCAGGTCGCCTCGATGATCCACGACAGCGTCAAGCGGCTGGAAGAAAAGCGCGCGGCCTTCTGGGCACGCCAGAAGGCGGCCGAGACCTCCGACTGACAAATCAGCCGGTGTTCGGCGCGGCCTGGCAGACCGCCGTGCAGATGCTGATCCGGCAGGTTGCCACGGCCCAGGCCCGGCAAGGTTGAACAGTGCCTTGCACAGAAGCCTGGCGCCATGTCCTGCCCGCGCCCTGTACGATCTGACGTTTTCGGTCGAACCGTCTTGTGCGGGACAAGAAGAGCAAGCCCCCCGGGTGCGGGGCGTGCCGATGCTCACCAACTACCATAACCCATTACAGACCAACGATTCACACTACGGGCCGCGCCAACGATTGGTTCGGCATGGGAACAGGGTCACCAACGACAGGCCATCCGTCGACCGAAATTTCATGGAAACATCCATGCAGCGCCTTTGGTGTCACCAAATGCCGCTGAGAAGCGGGCCATGCCGATGGCGAGTCACGAAATGCTGCTTCTTGCCCGGGTATTCCGACGCCCAAATGTGCCGATTCACCCTGCAAAATCAGCAAAGGCCCGGTGTCGGGGCGGCCCTGCAAGCAAATGGCCCCAGATGCCCCGGCGTTGTGGGCACCCGATGCCGCGAAACCGCGCCAGATCGGGCGATGACATTCGGATCAGCCGTTTTCCTTGAGCACCTGCCCGGCCAGATACAGCGAGCCGCAGATCAGGACGCGGGCGTCGGGCTGCTCTGCCGCAATGGCCGCCAGCGCCGCCGCAACCGAGGGGGCGGCTTCGGCGGCCATGCCCGCGTCGCGGGCGGCGTCGCGGGTGGTATCGGCCGGCAGCGTGTTCGCCTCGCCCGGAATCGACACGGCGTAAAGCCGGGTGACATGCGGCGACAGCGGGCGCATGTAGCCCCGCACGTCCTTGGTGTTCAGCATCCCGCAGATCAGCCAGGTCGGGCGTGCAGGCATCCGGGCCAGGGTGGCGGCGACGGCCACTCCTCCGGCGGGGTTGTGCCCGCCGTCCAGCCACAGTTCCACCTGCGGCGCCAGATCGACCAGCGGCCCCCGGCGCAGGCGCTGCATCCGGGCGGGCCAGACGGCGCGGCTGACGGCGGCTTCGCAGGCGGTCTCATCCCGGCCAAGCAACCGCAGCGCGGCCACCGCCGCGCCGGCGTTCTGAATCTGGTGCGGCCCGGGCAGATTGGGCAGCGGCAGGTCAAGCAGGCCGTTCTCATCCTGATAGATCAGGCGACCGCGTTCTTCCCACGCCTGCCAGTGCTGGCCATACGCGAACAGCGGCACACCCAGACGGGCGGCCCTGGCCTCGATCACGGCCAGCCCCTCGGGCGTCTGCGGGCCCACCACACAGGGCACGCCGCGTTTCAGGATGCCAGCCTTTTCGCCGGCAATCTCGGGCAGGGTTTCACCCAGATACTGCTGATGGTCGATCGACACCGGCGTGATGATGGTCAGCGCCGGTTTGTCGACCACATTCGTCGCATCCAGCCGCCCGCCAAGCCCCACCTCAAGCAGGGTCCATTCCGCCGGCGTCCGGGCAAAGGCCAGGAACGCCGCACAGGTGGTGATCTCGAAGAAGGTGATGCCTTCGCCGCCATTGGCGGCAGCACATTCATCCAGCAGCGCCGTCAGCGAGGGTTCGCTGATCAGTTCGCCCGCCAGCCGGATGCGTTCGTGGAACCGCGCCAGATGTGGCGAGGTATAGGCGTGAACACGGTCGCCGCCGGCCTCAAGCCCGGCGCGGATCATCGCCTGCGTGCTGCCCTTGCCATTGGTGCCCGCGATGTGAATCACCGGGGGCAAGCGACGTTCGGGGTGATCCAGCGCCGCCAGCAGGCGATGCACCCGGTCCAGCGTCAGGTCGATGACCTTGGGATGCAGGGTCATCAACCGTTCAAGAATGGCGTCCGAGCCCTGCGGCAGTGTCACCCTTCGCTCTCCGCCGGGGTGGGAAGGACTTCGGGTTCGGGCGGCGGGGGCGGTGGGGCCAGATCGCCCTTGATCGGCGGCGGCAGCGACATCAGCATTCGGATCATCGTCGCCAGCTCTTCCCGCAGGTTCTTGCGGTGAACCACCCGGTCCAGCATTCCGTGATCCAGCAGGTATTCGGCGCGCTGGAACCCTTCGGGCAGCTTTTCGCGGATAGTCTGTTCGATCACCCGCGCCCCGGCAAAGCCGATCTGCGCATTCGGTTCGGCAATCTGGATGTCGCCCAGCATGGCATAGCTGGCCGTGACCCCGCCCGTCGTCGGATGGGTCAGCACCATGATATAGGGCAGACCCGCCTCTTTCAGCAGTTGCACCGCCACCGTGGTGCGGGGCATCTGCATCAGCGACAACATGCCTTCCTGCATCCGCGCGCCACCGCTGGCCGAAAACAGCACCAGTGGCTTCTTCGTCTTCACGGCATGTTCGGCGGCGGCAATGATGGCATTGCCGACATACATGCCCATCGACCCGGCCATGAAGCTGAAATCCTGCACGGCGGCCACCACCGGGGTGCGGGCGATCTCGCCCTCGGCCACCAGCATGGCATCCTTGGCGCCGCTGGCCTTTTGCGCGGCCTTCATCCGGTCCGAGTATTTCTTCTGGTCCCGGAACCCCAGCGGATCGACCACCGGGTCCGGCACCTTGATTTCCGAGAAGATGCCGCCGTCGAACAGCGACATCATGCGTTCGCGCGCGCCCATCGTCATGTGGTGGTCACAGGCCGAACAGACGTTGAGATTGGCCGCCAGTTCCCGATGGAACAGCATGGTTCCACATTCGGGGCACTTGGTCCAAAGGTTCTCGGGCACTTCGCGCCGCGAGAAGAGCGAATTGATCTTCGGGCGGACGTAGTTCGTGATCCAGTTCATGCCGGTCCTTCCGGGGTCGGTCGCGCAGGTGCCAAGGAAATAAGCCGAGGGGGCGGCGATTGCAATCCGCAGCCCGGCGGGTGGTGTCAGACCCGCCGACGGGCGCGCAGCGCCGCGCCCAGGGTGCCGTCATCCAGATAATCCAGCTCGCCGCCCACCGGCACACCCTGCGCCAGCGAGGAAAGCTGCACCCCGGTCGGGGCCAGCGCATCGGCAATGTAATGCGCGGTCGTCTGGCCATCGACGGTGGCATTCAGCGCCAGAATCACTTCACGCAGGCCCTCATCCGTCACGCGGCGGGCCAGCCGGGGAATTCCCAGTTCCTCGGGGCCTACGGCATCCAGCGCCGACAGAAGGCCGCCCAGAACGTGATAGCGCCCGCGGAACACGCCTGCCCGCTCCAGCGCCCAGAGGTCGGCCACGTCCTCCACCACGCAAACCTCGCCATTGGCGCGGGCCGGGTCGGCGCAGATCGGGCACAGGTCCGCGGTGCCGATATTGCCGCAGATGTGGCAATCTTTCGCGGTCAGCGCCACCTGCGCCATGGCCTGCGCCAGGGGGGCCATCAACTGCCCCCGTTTCTTCAGCAGCATCAGCACCGCCCGCCGGGCAGACCGGGGGCCAAGACCCGGCAGCCGGGCCATCAGTTCGATCAGACCCTCGATCCCGGCGTCGTCTGCCATGCCGGTCTCAGAACGGCAGTTTCATGTCGGTCGGCAGACCCAGGCTTTCGGTCATCTTGCGCATTTCCTCGGCGTTCTTCGCCGCGCCACGGGCCTGACCATCCTTGATCGCCGCAACGATCAGGTCTTCGACCACTTCCTTTTCCGAGGCGAGCAGGATCGACGGGTCGATGTCCAGCCCGGTCACTTCGCCCTTGGCGGTGACACGTGCCTTGACCAGACCGCCACCCGCTTCGCCCAGCACCACGGTGCGGGCCATGGCATCCTGCAACTCGGCCATGCGGGTCTGCATTTCCTGGGCCTTTTTCATCATGCCCGCCATATCGCCCAATGCGCCAAGACCCTTGAACATGTGCTTCCTCCAGCCTGGGGTTTCTCCTGAGATACGGTTCCGCGCCCGCGCGCGCAAGCGCGGCTCAGGGCGTTGCGCGGTAAAGCATCCGGCGAAGGGCAAAGCCTTGCGCTTCAAAGAAGGCATGTGCCGCATGGTTGCCCTCCCAGGTGTCAAGCAGGATTTCATCGGCCCCAAGCCCACGCGCCAAAGCCCGCGCTTCAGTTAGCAGCGCCGCGCCGATGCCCCGCCGCCGGGCCTGCGGCGCAACGGCGACATGCTCGATCATCAGCCGCCGAACCGGCGGGGAAAACACCGAAAGACCGCGCTCTTGCAGCGAACACAGCGCATAGCCGGCAGCCGGATCACCGGCCAGCAGGCAGGTCACGCCCGGTTCTGCCAGCCGGCCTGCGAAATGCGCCGTCAGCGCCGCCGGATCGGGTTGCGGAAAGAACGCTTCAGGGTAGTGCGCGGCGTGCCAGCCCTGCACATGGGCGTTCAGCACGGCCACTGCCGCCGCATCGTCCGGGCCGGCGCGGCGGATTGCCACGGCGGTCATTCCTCGAACGGGTCCCAGTCGTCGTCCACGTCGGGCTCGGCTTCGGGAAGCGCCTCTTCGGCGGCGCGGGCGGCCAGCGCCTCGGGCGTGCGGATCTCGGTGATCTTTGCCTCGGGGAATGCGGCCAGAACCGCCTGCACCAGCGGATTTTCCATCGCCTCGGCGCGGGCCGCGATCCGGTCTCGGTCACGCTGTTCGGCCAGCGTCGGCGCCCCGCCCGACGCCACCACCGACACGCCCCAGCGGCTGCCGGTCCAGGCTTGCAACCGCTGGCTCAGCCGCGCGGCAAGGTCGGGGCGGGCGCCCGGGGCCGGTTCAAACTCGATCCGGCCGGGGGAATAACGCACCAGCCGCACGCCATCCTCAACCTCGACCAGCAGGGTCATGTCGCGCTTTTCGCGGATCAGGTCGACCACGGCCTCGAACGTGGCGCAAACCACCCCCTGCCCGACCGCCAGCGCCGGCGCGGCTGCGGTCATGGTCGGCCCGCGGGCCGGCGCCATGGGCGCCCGCATCATCGGCGCATGGACGGTGCCGCCACCCCCTCCTCCGCCGCCCGCGGGCGCCCCGCCCGAAGGCGGGCGCGGGCCGTCGGTCAGTCTCTTCACCAGCGTCTCGGGATCGGGTAGGTCGGCCACATGCGTCAGCCGGATCACCGCCATTTCGGCGGCCATCATGGCATTCGGGGCCAGTCCCACCTCTTCGATCGCCTTCAGCAGCATCTGCCACATCCGGCTCAGGGCCCGCATCGGCAGGCGCGATGCCATGTCCAGCCCGCGCGACCGTTCGTCGGGCGGCACCGTCGGATCATCTGCCGCTTCCGGGGTGATCTTGATCACGCTGATCCAGTGGGTGATCTCGGCCAGATCGCGCAGCACGACCATCGGGTCGGCCCCGGCGGCATATTGCCCCGACAGTTCCGACAGCGCCGCGGCCGCATCGCCCTTCATCACCAGATCGAACAGGTCCAGCGTGCGGCCCCGGTCGGCCAGACCCAGCATGGCGCGCACCTGTTCGGCCGTGGTTTCGCCCGCGCCATGGCTGATCGCCTGGTCCAGCAGGCTGGTCGCATCACGGGCAGACCCTTCGGCAGCGCGGGTGATCAGCGCCAGCGCCTCGTCGCTGATCTGTGCGCCTTCGGCCCCGGCAATCCGGCGCAGCAGCGCGATCATCACCTCGGGCTCGATCCGGCGCAGGTCGAACCGCTGGCAGCGCGACAGCACCGTCACCGGCACCTTGCGGATTTCGGTGGTGGCGAAGATGAACTTCACATGTGCGGGGGGTTCCTCAAGCGTCTTCAGCAGCGCGTTGAAGGCGCTGGTCGACAGCATGTGAACTTCGTCGATGATATAGATCTTGTAGCGGGCGCTGGCGGCCCGGTAGTGCACACTGTCAATGATCTCGCGGATGTCGCCCACGCCGGTGCGGCTGGCGGCGTCCATCTCCATCACATCGACGTGCCGGCCTTCGGCAATTGCGCGGCAGGGTTCGCACTGGCCGCAGGGTTCGGTGGTGGGGCCACCCTTGCCATCAGGGCCAATGCAGTTCAGCCCCTTGGCAATGATCCGCGCCGTTGTGGTTTTGCCCGTGCCCCGGATGCCCGTCATGATGAAGGCCTGCGCGATCCGGTCGGCCGCGAAGGCATTCTTCAGGGTGCGCACCATCGCCTCCTGGCCAACCAGATCGGCAAAGGTCTCGGGCCGGTATTTGCGGGCCAGAACCTGATAGGCTTGCCCTTGGGCGGTGTCTGCGGCTTCGGTCATGGGGCCTCTCGTGACTCGGGCGCCAGACTAGGGCGCGGGGGGGCGAAGGTCCACCGCCAAGGCAGACCTTCGCCCGGTCTTGTCAGTCCCACCCCCGACGCTTGGCCGCCGACCGCGCCCGACCTTGGTCATACAGCCGGTCGGTGCGCCGCTGCCGGTCATGCGCCTGATGCAGGGATTCGCTGTTGTGGCGATCCTCGCGCTTCAGCTTTTCCCAGCGGGCCAGCCGGCCCGGGTCCAGCCTGCCCTCGGCAAGGGCCGCCTGCACCGCGCAGCCCGGCTCGGCCTCGTGTCGGCAATCGGCAAAGCGGCAGCGGGCGGCCAGATCGGCCACGTCCTCGAACAGCGTGTCAATGCCTTCGGCCGCACCCGCCAGCCCCAGTTCGCGCATACCGGGCGTGTCGATCAGCCAGCCGCCAAAGCGGGTGGGCCGCAGCGCGCGGGCGGTGGTGGTGTGCCGCCCTTTCGCATCATCTTCACGGATGCCTTGCGTCGCCGCCGCATCGCCGGTCAGGGCGTTCTGCAGCGTGGTCTTGCCCACACCGCTGGACCCCACCAGCGCCAGCGTCTGCCCGTCACGGCACCAGGGTGCCAGACGGGCCACATCCTCGGGATCGGTGGCATCCACCGCCAGCGCGGTCAGCAGCGGCGACAGGCGTTCCGCCTGCCGACGCCAGCTTTCGGCATCAGGCACCAGATCGGCCTTGGTCAGCACCACCAGCGGCAGCGCCCCCGCAGCCAGCGCCACGGCCAGATACCGCTCAAGCCGTGCGGCGTTGAAATCGGCATTGCAACTGGTGACGATGGCCAGCGTATCGACATTGGCCGCAATCAACTGGTCGCGCGCAGGCTGGCCTGCGGCGCGGCGGTGTACCGCGGTGGCGCGGTCCAGGCAGCGGGTGACGCGGGCGCCGTCATGTACGACCCAATCGCCCACGGCCAACAGGCCCGTGTCGGCGCAGCGCAGGGTCAGCGGACCTTGGGGCGAGAATGCCTCGATCCGGTCACGGTGGATGGCGCTGATGCGCGCCGGAGTTTCATCCCCCGTCAGTTGACGGGCAAAACGGGCCGACCATCCAAGGCCGGCAAGAGAATGGAAAGACAAGGTTCTGTCCTCTGGCAATCACGCAGTTAGCGTGGGCCGCCAGCGGCAGGCACACGCGATCAGGCGCGGGGCGCAGCCCCGAGGGTGACGGCAATCGGCATACACATCCCCTTTTCAGCCAGAGTGAACCAAGGTGAGAGGCTGGACAGCGACCCAAGCGGGTCTCGTTACGGCTGCTTCCTTCCGGACCTGACCGGGTTGGCGAGGCGCTCGCCCGCGCCAACCTCTCGCCCGCTGATATAGGCGGACCAAGCGGGATTCGCAAGAACGGTCGGGGGCTGTTGGCCGGATCGGGGCGCACCCGCCGGGCCTTTGGAACATGGGCCGGACAAGACACTGATCGCAGGGCGTGATTTCAACAGGTTACACGGTGAATTCGGAACATGTCGACACTTGTGCCAGACGGTTTTCCAGATTCCTGCGACCTGAATTCCGCGCGGTCACGGCAATATGCGGGCGGTCAATATCTCTTGCACCGTCTTTGATCCATCGCATATTAGGCGGAGCCTCACATTCGGGGCTGTTTCCGTATGTTGGCGAGTATCATGGTTTTACCGAATGTCCTGGGTATTGGCGCGCAAAAGGCCGGGACATCGTGGCTGCACGAAAACCTGAAGTCCAATCCGGGCGCCTGGCTGCCGCCGTTCAAGGAACTGCATTTCTTCGATCACAAGTTCATCCCGGATCACCGCCGCTGGACGGGTGGCCATGTGAAGCGGGGCCTGCGCATTGCCCGGGAAAACGCCGCACTGGCCGAAGACACCGACATGCTGGCGTATCTGGAAACGATTTCCGAACCGCCGCTCCTGACGCGCAGATGGTATCGGCAGGTCTTCAAGCCCTGCCCCAAATCCCGGGTCGGCATTGACATCACCCCAGAGTATTCCTCGCTTCCGCCGGAAGGTGTGGAGTTCGTCCGCGACGTGCTTGGTCCTGATCTGAAGATGATCTACATCATCCGCGATCCGGTGGACCGCGCGCTGTCACAGATGCGAATGTATATGGGCCGCCGCAAGAGAGTGCCCGAAGCCCCCGAGGATTGGGCCGAATTCCTTGACCACCCCGATCTTCGGGATCGGGGCAATTACCTCAGCCATATTCCGCGATGGGAAAGCGTGTTCCCGCAGGAGAACTTTCTTTTCCTGCCCTATGGCATGATCGCGACAGACCCTATCGGGTTCCTGCGGCGTGTCGAATCCTTCTGCGGGCTGCCCGCAGCCGACTATCCGCGATCCGAGGAAAAGATCTATCGCGGACCGACGGTTGAGGTGCCGCAGCACATTCGTGACACGTTGGCAGACATGCTGGCCGATCAGGTTGCCTTCCTGAAGACACGGTTCAGCGCAGACTTCGTTCACGCCACGTCCGCGCCGGCCAGTAGGGGCGGGCAAGGATAATGCCGGTTACTCGATCCATTCAGCAAGACAAGGGGCACCGCTTGTGCACCCTTTGTCCCAAGCGAAGGTTGCCATGACAAATTTCCTGTATCGACAGCCCGATCTTATCTTCATTCATATCCACAAGACCGGGGGCACCTCGATCCGCGCGGCGCTCAGGAACCGGCAGGACTGGGCCGGCGGGTATATCCCGCATGACTGGCCGAAGGTTCGAAGCCTTGCGGTGACACGCAATCCGGTGTCGCGGTTCCTGTCGACCATCAACATGTTCCGCTTCGGGCGTACCGATATTGAAGGCTATTACGCTACGGGGCAACTGCCCGACCTTACTGCCGAACAGGCGCTGGATGTGCTTGAGGATCCTGCGATCCCGTTTGACCGTCGCGTCAGCAACGAACTTGCCAACCTCAAGCACCATCTCCTTCCGCAGACCCACCCGTTCAACTGTATTCAGCACGCCGACACGCTGTTGCGGTTTGAAAATCTGGACGAGGAGTTCAGGAAGTTCTGCGATGAGCTTGGGATGTCGATCCAGCTTCCACATGTCGGGGCCAGCCGCGGCGAGGACAGGAAGCTGCGGCAAAGCGACCTGACACCGCGGGATCTGGAACGGATCGCCCACAATTACCAGCGCGATTTCGAACAACTGGGCTATGCCTTCCCGACCGACACCGTGCCCGAAGCGACGGAACCCGTCTCCGAAGACCCTTGGCCAACCCTGCGGTTTCACCTGAAGGGAAAGACCGTGGCCGCGCGCGACCGGCTGCCCGATCCGAATGCAGACCTGTCCCGATTCCTGGCCGAGACGGTGACCGCCGGACCCGGCAAGACCTGGGCCGGACGTGCCCGTGATCTGACCGAACATTTCAACCAGCTTGAGCCCGAGTTTCATGGCCGCCCACGGCTGGCCCATCTGCTGGCCTGCGTGATCGTCGTTCTGCGGCGCGACATGGACGATGCTGCCGCCCGGAAGATCTTTCACCGGATCGTGACCGAACACGGAGCGGCCCTTGCGGGCGAGCTGAACATTCGCTGGCTGACCTCGGTCTGCGATACGTTCATGGACGTGTCAGACGATGCCGAAGTGCGGGCCACGGCAATGGCCGGGTCGCTGCTGGCCAATACCGTCAAACTTGCAGAGTCCGAACGGCGACTGTTCCAGCCGAACCTTCCAGGCAAACCCGAGATCCAGTTCGGACGGGGGGGGCCGCTTTTCGATGGCATGATCACCTTCTGGGTCAGCAATGGTGACATGATCGACAATCTTCTGGCCCGATGTGCACGAACGCTGGATACCGGCGGGATTGCCGCGCCTTTCGTGGCCGAGATCGTTGCCAAATTGCTGGAGTTCAACACCGTCTGGCGCCGGATGATCGAACGTCAAGACAAGCCCGCCCCGACAGCCGCGTCCGAAGATATGATCCGGGAGATTGCCAAACTGCTTGGGCAGCGTGCCCCGTGATGCGGATGCCCGTGTAGAGCGTCAGATTTTTGATGCGTGGACCTTGGACTTGTTGGAAGGTTGCCATGCAGGATTTCGGCCCGGCTGCCACCCCGGCGGGCCCCGTGTCCAGCGTGTGAGGGTGCGTGAGGTGTTTGTGAACAGTCCGTCGGATGTGACAGTCGAAGTGCGCGATCGCACGGTAACGTTGAATTTTGGTGCCGGTGTTGGGCTGCCGGAAACGCTGGAAGGCCGCATACGGGATTTGACCCCCCTGCTGCTGTCCCTGCTTGAAGCCGATGATCGGTGGTCGCGGCTGTCCGACGATGCCAAGGCCAGCCGGCTGCAGGCCGGCGCCGCGCAAGGGTTGCGATTCGACATGGCGCTTGCAGCCGCCTTGCGTCAGGCTGAGCTGCTGGTCGCAATTGTTGACGGAACCGAGTCCATCGCCAACCACGGTTTCCCCGAATTCGCCGACGACGCGCCGCAGGCATCGGACGGCGATCTTTGACAGGCGCCGGGCGAAGTTCGCCCGAACGCAGTTCCCGCCTTAGGATTCCGGTATCAGGATCTCGCGCTTGCCAACGTGGTTGGCCGAGGTCACGACGCCCTCTTCCTCCATCTGCTCCACCAGACGCGCGGCCTTGTTGTAGCCGATGCCCAGCTTGCGCTGGATGTAGGACGTGGAACACTTGCGGTCCTTGGCCACGATGGCCACCGCCTGATCATAAAGCGCATCATCGCCACCGTCGCCGGACGACAGGCCCAACACCATGTCGATGTCATCCGCCTTGTCATCCTCGGGGCCCTCGACCACGCCCGACATATAGGTCGGCGGGCCGAAGCTCTTGAGGTGGTTGACGATTTCCTCAACCTCTTCGTCCGAGACGAAGGGGCCGTGAATACGGGTGATCCGCGCGCCATTGCCCATGTAAAGCATGTCGCCCTGCCCCAGAAGCTGTTCGGCCCCCTGTTCACCCAGGATGGTGCGGCTGTCGATCTTGCTGGTCACCTGGAAGGAAATCCGCGTCGGGAAGTTGGCCTTGATCGTGCCGGTGATCACGTCCACCGAAGGCCGCTGCGTCGCCATGATCAGGTGAATGCCGCTGGCCCGCGCCATCTGCGCCAGCCGCTGGATGCAGGCTTCGATTTCCTTGCCGGCGACCATCATCAGGTCGGCCATTTCGTCCACGATCACCACGATATAGGGGATCGCCACCGGGGCGAATTCCTCGGTCTCGAACACCGGATCGCCGGTTTCGTCGTCGAACCCGGTCTGGATGGTGCGCTTGAACATCTCGCCCTTGGCCAGCGCCTCGCGCACGCGGCCGTTGTAGCCCTCGATGTTCCGCACGCCCATCTTGGACATCTTGCGGTAACGCTCCTCCATCTCGCCCACCACCCATTTCAGGGCGACGACCGCCTTCTTCGGGTCGGTCACAACGGGCGACAGAAGGTGCGGGATGCCGTCATAGACCGACAGTTCCAGCATCTTCGGGTCGATCATGATCAGCCGGCATTCCTCGGGCGTCAGCTTGTAAAGCAGCGACAGGATCATCGTGTTGATCGCCACCGACTTGCCCGAACCCGTGGTCCCGGCGATCAGAAGGTGGGGCATCTTGGCCAGGTTGGCGATGATCGGGTCGCCGCCGATGTCCTTGCCCAGGGCCAGCGGCAACCGCATGTTGGAATCGCCAAACTCGCGGGCCGAGAGAAGCTCTTTCAGGAAGACCTTCTCGCGATGTGCATTCGGCAGTTCGATCCCGATCACGCTGCGCCCCGGCACGGTGGACACGCGCGCCGACAGCGCAGACATGCTGCGCGCAATGTCATCGGCCAGACCAATCACGCGGCTGGCCTTCAGGCCCGGCGCCGGTTCAAGTTCATACATGGTGACAACGGGGCCGGGGCGGACGCTGACGATCTCACCCTTGACGCCATAGTCATCCAGCACGCTTTCCAACATGCGGGCGTTTTCTTCCAGCGCCTCGTCGGACAACTGGTTGCGGGCAACAGACAGGGCCGAGGCCAGCAGCGACAGCGGCGGCAGTTCATAGGCCACCTGCGGGGGTTCCTCGAACCGCAGCCGGGGCTGCGCCTCGGCCAAAGCACGGGACGAGGGTTGCACCGGCTTGGCCGGGGCCTGAACGACGGCACGGCGGTCGGCAACAAAGCCGGGCGCGCGGGTCGAGGTGAAAGAGACCGGGGCCGGTTCGGGATCAAACCCGATGTCATCCTCGGGGTGCCAATCCTCATCAATCTCGGGCGTCGGGTCATAGGCCACCGGGGCGGGTGCCGCCATCGGGGCGGCCATCGGAGCGGCTTGCATGGGCGCCATCGCTGCCAGCGTCTCCGCCGGAAGATGATCGGCATAGGGTTCGATCTTCGGCGCAGAGACACGCACGTCAGGACGCACATCGGGGCGCAACTCGACGCGGGGTTCAAACCGGGGCTCGCTCCGCAGTTCAGTCCGCACTTCGGGCCGCGGCTCGGGCGGCAGGGTGTGGGGGCGGGTATCCGCCACCAGCGGCACCGGGCCGCGCGGGCGCATGACCGGCGGCTCTGCCCGGCGGGCGGCAACGGCGGCCTGCACCGGCGTCATGCCGGCCATGGCCGCGGTCGACCCCGGCACCAGCCGCGCCCGCGACCGGATCACGTCCGAGATGCGGGCCTTGATACGGTCTTCCGCCGGCAGGCCGGCTTCATAGGCCTGTTCGGGCGGGGTGTGTTCAATCAGCTCCGGCTCGGGGTCAACCACACGGCGCATACGGGCCAGGAACCCCAGCTTTTCCTTGGGCAGTTCGGGCGGGGCTTCAAAGCGGCGCGGCTCTGCCCGCAGGGTTGACGGCGCGTTCCATGCCGGGGCAGCCGACAGCGGCTCGGGGGCATAGGCGTTGTCTTCTGCCAGAACCGGCGGCGGCGCACGCCGAACAACGGCCGGGCGGGCCAGCCCCGCCGACAGCGGTTCGGCAGGGGCATAAGAGGCAGGCTCGGAGCGGGCATAGGCGGCGGCTTCCGCCCGGGCATAGGCGGCATCGGCAGCACGGGCGCGGCGCCGTTCGGCAAGGTCACGCGCGCTGTCCAGGGCCCCGGCGGCACCGCGATTGGCCAGCACCACGGCCATGGAATAGGCATTGATCGACCCCAGCATCAGCCCGCGGACAATGCCCTGCAATTCGGCCCGGTCAAAGCCGGTGACGTAAAGCATCATCGCGATCAGCGCGAAGAAGGACAGAACCGACAGCACCTTGAGCGAAAAGCCGGCCGAGCCGGGAATGATGCCAACCAGCGAACCGGCAACCGTATCCCCGAACAGCCCGCCCAGGCCGAAGGCATGGGCCCAGGTGGACGGCGCGGCCAGCGTGGCCGCATAGGTCGATGCCAGCGCGACGGCGATCACCGCAAAGACGATCCGCGCCAGCGCCCGCTCCCCGCCCCGGTGCAGGATGAAGCGCAGGCCCCAGGCCAGCAGGATCAGCGGAATGGCCCAGGCCCCGCGCCCGATCAGGATGACCATGGTCGAAGCGATGGCCGCCCCGAAGCGCCCCAGCATGTTGCGGGCGGGTTCCTCGGTAGCCACCATCCAACCCGGATCTTCGGGCGAATAGGTGCCAAGGATGGCCACGAACAGCACCGCAACCAGGATCAGCGCGACGCCAATCAGCTCGCGCCCGCGGCGTTCAAGCATCGCCTGGGTGTTCTGGTCCAGAAGCGGATCGCGCTGCCTTACCTGATAGGATGCCATGCTGCCCTGCCCTTCAATCGTACAAGCAGTCGCGAAGCTGGATCAGCCCGCGCTGCGTTTCTTCCCTTGGGGCCACAAGCGCGACCCGGATATACTCGCTACCGGGGTTCTTTCCCCCGACATCGCGCGAAAGATAGGCGCCGGGCAGAACCCGGACCCCTGTCTCGCGCCACAATTTCAGTGCGGCCTGTTCGCCATCTTCCACCGGAAGCCACAGGAAGAAGCCGCCCTCGGGCAGCGTGATGCCCTGATGGCCGGCGAAAACCTTGGCGGCATCGCGGAACTTGTCCTGATACAGCGCGCGGCTGGCGGAGACATGCGCCTCATCCTGCCAGCAGGCCTCGGCCACCTTTTGCAGCGGCAGGGGCAGCGGCGCACCGGCAAAGGCGCGCAACTGGCGAAGACGAACCATGCTTTCGGCGCCCGCCGCCACAAAGCCCGACCGCAGCCCCGGCAGGTTTGACCGCTTCGACAGCGAATGGAACACCGCCACGCGCTCGGGGTCCGCGCCCTGCGCCTGCGCCACGGCCAGCAGGCCGGGCGGCGGCGCATCGCGCCAGATCTCGGAATAACACTCGTCGGCGAAAACGCGGAAATCGTGCTTCTCGGCCAGCGCCAGCAGGTCGGCCAGATAATCGGCACTTGCCACCGAACCCTGCGGGTTGGCCGGCGAACAGATATAGGCGATGGCCACACGGTCCAGCACAGACGCGGGCAGGCTGCCGTAATCGGGCAGGAATCCCGTTGCGGCGGTCGCGGGCACATAGACCGGCTCGGCCCCCACGGCCAGCGCGGCCACGGCATAGACCTGATAGAACGGGTTCGGCATCAGCACCACGGGGCGCCCACCGGCCTTTTGTTCCGGGCACAGCGCCAGCGCGGCATTGAACAGCCCTTCGCGGGTGCCGTTCAGCACCATCAGCCGGTTTTCCGCAACCTGCACGCCATAACGGCGGGCGATCCAGCCGGAAATGGCGGCCAGCAGATCGGGCGTGCCGTCATTGGGCGGATAGACGCCAAAGCCGGCCAGGTTGTCTGACAGGATACGGCCAACAAAATCGGGCATCGGGTGGCGCGGCTCACCGATGGTCATGGCAATGGGTTCGCCGCCCGGCTGATGGGCATCGAGAAGTTTCCGCAACCGCGGAAACGCATAGTCAGGCAGGTTCGAAAACCGCTCTGGAAACGCCATTGCTGCCTCAAGTCGGGGTCGTTTCGCCCCGTTTGAGGATCAGGATAACGGCGGAACTTGCGGCGGTCCAGATTTTCCGAACCATCCCTAGGGGTTGGTTGCGAAAATTGTGGCTTTTTTGTCGGAAGATCGGGGGCTTGTCAGGTCAGCGCGCGTTCCGCCGCCGTTCCCAGCCGCAACAGGCGGTCTTCCGCCATGGGCGCGGCCATCAGCGAAATGCCGCAGGACGGCTCGGACGTGGGCAGCGTCAGGACACACAGGCCCATCAGGTTGCCGATCCGGGTGTTGCGCAGGGCCAACAGGTTCTCGGTGACGTAATAATCCTGATCCGTCATCAGCCGGTCCGCATTCGGCGGCAGGATGGGCGAAGTGGGCAGGATCACCGCGTCGAAGCCGGCAGTGCGGTCGTGCCAGATCTGGCGCAGGTCCATCAGCCGGCGCCAGGCCGCCACATAATCGGGGGCCGAAACAGCCGCACCGGCGCGGAAGCGTTCCAGAATCCGCGGGAACATCTTTTCCGGCGCCTTTTCAATGGTATCGCGCCAGATCCCATAGGCCTCGCCGGTGAACAGGGCGACGGTCAGCCCCATGGCCTCGGCCACTTCGGGGGCCCTGATGCGGGTGATGGTGGCACCCGCGCGGGTCAACCGGGTGCAGGCGTCGTCAAATCCGTTGGCGGGGCGTTCGCGCAGGTTGTCCAGCGCGACGGTCTCCAGCACCGCCAGCCGGGCCCCGGCGAGATCGGCCCCGGTCAGATCGGGCGGGCGGCGCCCCTCCATCGCTGCCAGCAGCAGGGCGCAGTCTTCCACGGTATAGGCCAGCGGGCCCACGGTATCGAAGCGTTCGCACAACGGCACGACGCCGCTGATCGACAACCGGCCCGAAGTGGTTTTCAGCCCGACCAGATCGTTCCAGGCGGCGGGAATACGAACCGAACCGCCGGTGTCCGACCCGATGGCTGCCGGGGCCAGCCCGAAGGCGACAGATGTCGCCGCGCCCGAGGATGACCCGCCCGCCACGGCACGGTCATCGTTCAGGCAGGGCGGGGTGGCCGTGACGGGGTTCAGGCCAAGGCCCGAAAAGGCCAGTTCCGACATATGGGTCTTGCCCAGGCAGACCAGGCCGGCATGGGTGGCCGTTTCCAGCACCACGGCATCGCGGTCGGGGGTGCGGCCGCGCAACAGGGCGCTGCCAGCCTCGGTCGCATCGCCGGCGGTGTCGAACAGGTCTTTCCAGCTAATCGGCACCCCATCAAGGATGCCGCGGCGCAGGCCGGCCTTGGCGCGGGATGCGGCCCCCATCGCCTCGCCCCGGGCGCGAACTTCGGTGGCACGGGCATAGATGCGGGGGGCAAGTGGGTGATTGGCGATCTTCTCCAGGAAGGCCTCGGTCAGTTCAACCGGGTTGATCCGCCCCTCGCCGATAGCGCGGCCCAGATCGGCCGCCGACATGTGGAACCAGGTTCCCTTCATCCGTCACCCCTGCGCGATGTTGCGGCGACCCTAGCGGCTGTGGGCCGCATGGACAATCCCGCGACTTGTGCTAGGTCACGCACATGGAAATGCAGGCTGATGTTCTGATCGTGGGCGGCGGGCTGAACGGCCCCGCGCTGGCCTTGGCGCTGGCGCAGGCAGGGCTGTCGGTGGCGGTGATTGACGCCCGCCCGGCCCCCCAACGGGCCGAAGCCGGGTTTGACGGGCGGGCCTATGCGCTGGCCATCGCGTCGAAGCGGCTGTTGCAGGCCATCGGCGTCTGGCGGTCGGTCGAGGCGCAGGTGCAACCGATCCTCAGGATCAAGACCAGCGACGGACGCCCCGGCCAAGGCCCGGCACCGTTCTTCCTGACCTTCGATGCCGATGAGATCGAAGAAGGCCCGATGGGCTATATGCTTGAGGACCGCTTCCTTTACGCCGCCTTCCTGCAGGCCATGCGCGCGACCGACGGGATCACCCTGTTGTCGGGCGAAAAGGTCGAGGCGCAAGAGGTGACGGCGGCCGGGGTTTCGGTGCGTCTCGCCTCGGGCAAAACGCTGACCGGGCGGCTGCTGGTCGGCTGCGACGGGCGCGGGTCGGGCGTGGCGGAACGGGCGGGCATCCGCCGGCTGGGCTGGGGCTATGGCCAGACCGCGCTGGTGACGGCCGTGCACCATGAAAAGCCGCATGAAGGCACCGCCTATCAGTATTTCATGCCCTCGGGGCCGCTGGCCATTCTGCCGCTGCCCGGCGGCCATCATTCCTCAATCGTCTGGTCCGAGACCGAGGCCGTGGCGACCGAGATTCAGGCGCTGGACGACGCCGGGTATCTTGAGGCGCTGAAGCCCCGCTTCGGCGGCTTCCTTGGCGATCTGTCGCTGGCGGGGGAACGGTTCACCTATCCGCTGTCGCTGTCGCTGGCCGAAAGGTTTGTGGAAGAGCGTGTCGCGCTGGTGGGCGATGCGGCGCATGGCGTGCATCCGATTGCCGGGCAAGGGCTGAACCTGGGCCTGCGCGACGTGGGCGCACTGGCCGAGGTGGTGGTCAACGCCGCCCGGCGGGGCGAAGACATCGGCAGCGCGGTGCCGCTGGGGGAATACCAGCGGTGGCGGCGGTTCGATGCCACGGCGCTGGCGCTGGGGATGGACGCGGTGAACCGGATCTTCTCGAACGACAACCCGGTGATGCGGCTTGGGCGTGATCTGGGGATGGGCGTGGTGAACGCCCTGCCCGGCCTGCGGCGGCGCTTCATCCGGCAGGCGGCCGGGCTTGAGGGCGAGTTGCCCCGCCTGTTGACCGGGCGAAAGCTCTAGGGCCGGGCCACCGGGCAAGTCGGTGCTTTCTGAAATCGGCGGGTTGCGACTGCGTTCCCTGAACCCGTCAAGGATGCTCGCGCCGGATCAGGCGTTTGATCGTCCAGACGGCCGTGCCGCCGAACAGCGCCAGCGCGACACCCACCACCTCAACCAGCGCCGGGCCGTCAGGCAGGCCGCGCAGGAAAATCGCGGCGGCAAGAAAGGCCAGCCCCAGAACCGAGACGACCAGCCGGAACCACAGTTCCCCTCGTGTCGGACCGTATTTGAACACCTCTGCCTCCGCCCTTTGCATGGGCAAGAGATAGCGCAGAACCAGGCGACGCAAAGCCCCGACCGCCTGCCGGCAGCGCCTAACGCGCCATTGACCGCAGCGACAGCAACGCAAGCAGGCTGGTCAGGGCGGTCAGGCCCAGCATGATCCAGAAGAACCCCAGCGGGCCAAGGGCCGCCATGGCGGGGGCGATGGCCAGGGGCGAGAAGATGCCGCCCACCAGCCCGGCGGCAATGATGGTGGGCGGAACGCGCGGGTCATCGCCCATCTTGCGGCTGGCGGTCACATAGAAGCCGGGGAAAAACAGCCCGGCCGGCGCGCCCGCCGCCACGAAGAACACCGCCGGGCTGACCAGCACCGCGCCAAGTGCGCAGATCAGCGCCATCAGCATGGCCGCGGTGTAAAGCCCGAATGACGGGATGCGATGCGCCGTGAAGGTCAGCACCAGACGGGCAATCAGGAACACCACGAAGAAGGCCGAAAGATGCCGGGCCGCCGATGCTTCGGAAAGACCGGCCGCGATCAGGGCGGTGGGGCCAAGCCCGCCAAGGCAGGCCTCAAGCCCGATGGCGACGGCACCGAAGGCCAGGATCGGCAGATGCGGCCGGAATGGCCGCGTGCCAATGGTGGCGGTGGCCGCGGCCGTGCCCGTGCGGCCCGCACCGGCCCAGGTGGCGGCGCAGAAGGCGGCGGTGATGCCGAAGCCAAGCTGCGGATCACTGCCAAGCGCCACGAAGACCAGCGGCGCCGCGATGGCGCCAATACCGAAAGTGGCGTTCAGGAAGCTGAGCATCGACGGGCCGCGGGCGCCAAAGGCCACCAGAACCCGCGGGTTCAGCACCGAGGTCGCCATGCCGTAGCCGGCCCCGAACACTAGGGCCGAAGCCAGCACCATCCACCAGCCCGCCATGGTGGCGATGCCGGCCGAACCCAGCGTCATCAGCGCCAGCGCGTGGCGGGGGGTGACACCGCGCCCCACCGCAAACATGATGGCGACGCCAAGGAAACAGCCCACCCAATGCGCCGACAGGACCAGCCCCGCCTCGGCCAGCGTCACGCCGAAGGCGCGGGTAAAGGCGGGCAATGCCGGGCCATAGATCGACTGGCCGATCCCCATGGCGACAAAGGTCGCGACACCGGCAAAAAGAAGGCCCGCGTTGGCCTTGATGAGGTCGCGCACGCAGGCCGCTCCTGTAGGATCAGACGCATCCTGTCGCCCGTCGTCGCGGCACTGTCAACGGGCGGCGACGGTGCGTTCAGGACGTGACGTCATGCTGCCCCTTGGCCCGAACCCCGCTAGGGTGCAGAAGAGAACCGTTCCTTCCTGTTTCCTTGAGCCGGGGCCCTGTCATGACCGATGTCTTCATCCTTTCCGCCGCCCGCACCGCCATTGGCACCTTCGGGGGATCGCTGGCAGCGTTGCCGCCGATCGACATTGCCACCCATGCCGCCAAGGCGGCCATTGCGCGCGCCGGCGTCGAAGGCGGGCAGATCGGCACCGTGGTCTTCGGCCATGTGATCAACACCGAACCGCGCGACATGTATCTGAGCCGTGTGGCGGCAATGAACGCGAGCGTGCCCGAAACGACCCCGGCGATGAACGTCAACCGGCTGTGCGGATCGGGGGCGCAGGCGATTGTCTCTGCCACGCAGGCGTTGATGCTGGGCGATGCCGATTTCGCGCTGGCCGGCGGGGCCGAATGCATGAGCCGGTCGCCCTATGCGCTGCAGGCTGCGCGGTGGGGGCAGAAGATGGGCGACACCAGGGCCGTCGACATGATGACCGGCGCGCTGACCTGCCCCTTCGGCGCCGGGCACATGGGGGTAACGGCGGAAAACGTGGCGGCGCAGGACGGCATTTCCCGCGCCGATCAGGATGCCTTCGCGCTGGAAAGCCAGACCCGCGCCGCGCGGGCCATCGCCGAAGGCCGGTTCGTTGACCAGATCGCGCCGGTCGAGATTGCCAGCCGCAAGGGGCCGGTGACCTTTGCCGTGGATGAACACCCCAAGGCCACCTCGCTTGAGGCGCTGGCCGGGCTGAAGCCGGCGTTCCAGAAGGATGGCTCGGTCACGGCGGGCAATGCCAGCGGGCTGAACGACGGGGCGGCGGCGGTGGTGCTGGCGCGGGCTTCGGCCCTGGGCGGGCTGGTGCCGCGGGCGCGGATCATGGGCTATGCGGTGGCGGGGGTTGACCCCAAGGTCATGGGCCTTGGCCCGATTCCGGCGGTTCGGGCGCTCTGCGCCAAACTGGGCGTCAGTCCGCAAAGTTTTGACGTGGTGGAATCGAACGAAGCCTTCGCCGCGCAGGCGCTGGCCGTCAGCCGCGCGCTGGACCTGGACCCGGCCAAGGTGAACCCCAACGGCGGCGCCATCGCGCTGGGGCATCCCGTGGGCGGAACCGGGGCGATCCTGGTAACGAAGGCGCTGTATGAGCTGGAGCGGACCGGCGGCAAGACCGCGCTGATCACCATGTGCATCGGCGGCGGTCAGGGCATCGCCCTCGCGATCGAGCGGGTCTGACCCAACCCGCCCCGCCGGCCCCGACGGGCCGGCGGAAGGCTGGGGATACGGGACTATGGCCAGGTGGGGTGAACGGTGAGTGGCGGCTATGCGGGACATTCTGGACGTTGACTGATGCTACAGTCGGGCCGAAGCTGGAAAATCACTAGGAGCCAACACAGCATGGCGAGACGCATCGAGCTTCACGGCATCGTTCATGATGTCCTCGCTGCCTTTATCAGCCGCAACAACGATCTGAACGGATACTGGGCCCTTGGTCAGTTGAGAACTTGGATGGAGGACGAAGGTGCGGGCACGCTTGAAATACCGCTGGTGGGCGAAGGCCTCGCCGCAATAAATTCTAAGACTTTTCCGATATCTCAACGCTTCGCTGCAATGCTTCAAGTCCTCATGAAGAGCCAAAACCTGCCTTCCGAGTGGGTTCAGGACGCTCGCTTCACTGTTGAGTTGGCTGCTTTTGAACGACTCAATTGCTCGCTTCGCGTGGTTTCTGACCTTGGGCGCTCCTTTGAATTTAGTCGCATTTTGTTGGTGCGTAGGCACGATCCTCGCCGCGAACTCAGGAGACGCAGCGCAACTGCTGCTGCGAGGCCCTGACCGCCCGCAGTGGGCTCAAAGCCATCTTAAGCCCTTGCGCTATGGCAGGCCAGCAAGCGTCCGCACGGAAGGTGGTTGGGCGCCTGCCCGGGGCCGCTTCGCAGCCGTTGACCTGGCTGGTGCCTCTGTCTTAGGGCTTGGGGAAGTTGATCCCCTGCTCCCACTTCCCACGGGGCGCCAACCGCCCCCTACCAGACCCGCACCTGTGCGCGGGCAGAGCGGCCGGCGGCGTCGATCACCGAGAGGGTGACGAAGCCCTTGCCGGGCAGGGCCAGCATCGCCTCGCGGTCACGGGCGCCGGTGGTGACGGGGGTGCCGTCCACCATCCAGGTAAAGGGCGCGGTGCCCCCGGAAACGCGCACCTTCAGGCCGGCATCAAGCAGCTCCACCTCGGCCCCGTCAGGCGGGAAGGCAACGGCGGGCGCATCCGGGGCGGCGGCAAACACGGCGTTGCGCGGGCGGAAGCGTTGCAGCGGCGGCGGAAGCTGGGCGTTCGAGACCAGCAGCGTGGCCGCCGGCGGGGGGGGTTGCGGGTCCAGCGTGCGTTTCAGCCGGTTGAAGGCCTGGAACAGCACCGGCGCCGCCAGATCGGCGCCGAAAACGCCGGGAACCGGGGTGCCATCGGCCCGGCCCATCCAGACGCCAATGACATGGCGGCCGTCAAAGCCAATGGCCCAGGCATCGCGGTGGCCATAGCTGGTGCCGGTCTTGTAGGCGAGCCGGTTTGACGGTGCGCCGGGCGGCGGCGCAAGGCCCGCCAGGATGTCACCCACCTGCCAGGCGGCCACGGCGGAAATCACGCGCTGGCCTTCGGGGCGGTCGCCCTCCATCCGCCAGCCCAGGGGCAAGGCCACGCCGCCACGGGCAATGGCGGCGTAAAGCTGAACCATGTCGGTCAGGGTGACGCCCACCCCGCCAAGCGCCACGGCAAGCCCCGGCTGGTTGCCCGGCACGCGATAGTGCATCCCGGCCTTGCCCATGGCCGACAACAGCTTGGCCGGCCCCAGCGCATCGGTCAGCGCCACCACGGGCAGGTTCAGCGATTTCTGCAACGCCTCTCGCG
This sequence comes from Fuscovulum blasticum DSM 2131, assembly GCF_003034965.1. Lineage (GTDB taxonomy): Bacteria > Pseudomonadota > Alphaproteobacteria > Rhodobacterales > Rhodobacteraceae > Pseudogemmobacter > Pseudogemmobacter blasticus. The sequence continues at coordinate 118,041 of NZ_PZKE01000001.1, forward strand.
CGCGGATTTCGCCACGGAACAGCTTGTCGAAATTCTGCGGCGCATAGCCGCCAAAGGTCATCGGGCGGTCGTCCAGCAGGGTTTCGGGATGGGCAAGACCTTCATCAAAGGCAAGCCCATAGACCAGCGGCTTCAACGTCGATCCGGGGCTGCGCAGCGCGGTCGTCATGTCAACGAAGCCCTGCCGCGCATCGGCGGCAAAGGCGGCAGAGCCGACCGAGGCAAGGATTTCACCAGATGCGTGGTCGGCCACCACGATGGCGACCTGCAACTGTTCGCCACGCCCTTCCACAGCCTCGGCCGCCAGCGCCTCGATCTTCTTCTGCAAGGACAGATCCAGCGTCAGGCGCTGTTCGCGGGCGGCCGGGTCTTCGGCGCGGGCGCGGTCGGCCAGATGCGGGGCATGGGCCGGAAAGGGCTGGCGCAGGCCGGGAACCCGCTCCGTCAGGGCGGCGGTGGCCTCTTCCTCGTCGATCAGATGGAAGGCCACGGCGCGGGCCAGCACCCGGTCGCGGGCGGCTTCGGCACGGTCGGCGGCGCGGTCGGGGCGGCGGCTTTCCGGGGATTGCGGAATGGCCACCAGAAGCGCCGCCTCGGCCGGGGTCAGCCGGGCCGGTTCCTTGCCGAAATAGGAAATCGAGGCGGCACGCACCCCTTCCAGATTGCCGCCGAACGGGGCAAGCAGCAGATAGAGCGACAGGATTTCATTCTTGGACAGCCGGCGTTCCAGCGCCAGCGCCACCCGCATCTGCCGCAGCTTGCCCGAGACTTGGCCGGTGGTGCCTTCTTCCAGCAGGCGCGCGACCTGCATCGTCAGCGTGGACCCGCCCGAGACGACACGCCCGTTCCAGGCCGCCTGCGCCAGGGCGCGGGCCATCGCACGCAGATCCACGCCGTCATGGTCGCGGAACCGGCGGTCTTCAAAGTTCAGCAGCATGTCGATGTAGCCGGCATCGACTTCATCCAGACCTACGGCCAGCCGCCAGCGCCCATCCGCCACGGTATAGGCCCGCAGCAGATGACCGTTGCGGTCCAGCACCTCGGCGCTGGTCTCAATCGTCAGCGGCGGCAGCACGGTGGCATCAACCCAGGCATCGAACCTGTCATGCCCAAGGGCGGCAAGCCAAAGGCCTGCCGCCACCGCGAGAAAGCCGCGCGCCAGCATCATTTGCCGGCGATGGTCACCGTTCCCACATCGCTGCGGGCGCGGAAGTCGGGGCGATACATATCCTCGACCGAGGCCGCCGGGTGGTGGAAGGTTCCGGGGCTGACGGCGCGGACGATATAGGACAGCTTGAACGGCTGGTCGGACGACCAGTCCACCTGCGCAAGGAAACGGTCCTGCCGGAATTCGGCATGGGTCACCTGATCCAGCGTATCCAGCCAGCCAAGCGCCGAGGTCGAACCACTGGCCATGATGTTGGGGTTGTCGATCTCGAACCCGGCCGGCAGCGGATCGGCCACCATCAGGCGCCCTTCGGAATATTCGAAGGGCTTGACCGTCACCACCACGACCAGCCGGTCGCCAACCTTGACACCTTCCAGCGAAACCGGCTCGCCCTCCATCGTGTAATAGTCACGGTTGATGGCATAACCTTTGCCACCGGCGGGCTCCGGTTCGGAAGGCACGCCATAGGTGGTGATGGTCAGGTAGGTATCCGCGCCTTCATTGCTGACGGTGACGGGGGCCTGACCATCGGTCAGCACCTTGACCAGCGGGCCGGTCGGGGCCTGCCCGTCGATCTTGATGCCATCCGTGCCGGGCCGGTCGATCAGCGCGTTCGTCGCCATCAGCGCCCAGGTCGCCTCTTGCGTCGAAAGGTTGCCGTTGGCGGTGGCCAGCCGGGCCACCAGCGCCTCGCGGTCCATTGCCTCGGACCCGGCCTCGACAGCCAGGGTCAGCAGGGCGGCGGCGTCGCGGTAGCCGGTGCCATAGTCGGCCCGCCAGACCTGCCTGGCGTCGCCGTCAAACAGCGCGGGCACCCGCGCGGCAGCCTTGCGGAACATGGCGTCGGCGCGGGTCTGGTCGCCATAGGACGCCAGCGCCGCACCGATCTGCGCCTGTGCCAGTGCGCTGGCGAAATCATCGCCCTTCACATCGGCATAGTAGCGCAGATCGCCAATCGCAGCAGCCCCTTCGCGGGCCAGCACCATGATCGCATAGGCCAGCGCCTCGCCCCCGCCATTGGTGGAGCCGTCGAAATCGGGTGCCGAGTTCACCTGATTGCGCAGGTTGGCCAGGGCGTTCTTGAAGGCCAGATCCGGCACCGCATAACCCTGTGCCCGCGCCCGGCTGAGGAAATCGGTCACATAGGCATCAAGCCAGAGGTCGCCCGACCCCGGTGCCCAAAGCCCGAATGACCCTTCGGCCCCCTGATTCGACAGGATTTCGGCCACCGCCTGGTCAATCCGGGTCTGGATGTTGTCAGCCCCTTTCAGATCCATCACGCGGGCGATTTCGTCGAAATACAGCAGCGGCATCGCCTTGGATGTCATCTGCTCGGTGCAGCCATAGGGATAGCGGTCAAGCCCGGCCAGCAGCCCCGGCGCGTTCAGCCGGGCGATGGGACCGATCGCCATGACCGATTTGCCCGAACCCGGAACAAGGCCGGTGAACACGGCCTGATCGAAGGTCATCGACTGGCCCTTCTTCAGGTCAAGCCGGCTGATCTTGGCAATCTCCGGGTCATTCACCTGAACCGGCAGCGTCAGGGTCTTTTTCAGCACCTTGCCGTCGGGCGTGGTCAGCGTCACGTCGATGGTATGGATACCTGCGCTGACAGCGGTCAGCGGCACCTCAACCACCTGCTTGCCCTTTTCGGCAAGGGTCACCTCGGCCGGGGCGGCGCCCAGCGTCACGCCATTGCCCGCCACGGCCAGCGCCATCTTTCCGGCAGGGCCCGTGGCGTGGACAATTTCCAGAAGGACGCGGCTTTCATCGCCGGGCGACATGAAGCGCGGGATCGAGGCGGTAACAACCACCGGATCGCGCACCAGCACATCGGCGCTGGCCTGCCCCACGCCGGTCTTCGACCAGGCCACGGCCATCACCTTCACCGTGCCGTTGAACGAAGGCAGGTCAAAGCTGGCGCGGGCATAACCATCAGCCCCCACCTGCACCGGGCCGGTGAAATAGGCCACCAGTTCCTCTGTCGGAGGCGGGGCTTGCAGGCGGGCCTGCGCGCCGGCATCACCGCCGGACCGGACCTGCCCTTCCGCGCCGTTCAGCCCGTCGATCAGACGGCCATAGACATCACGGATGCCCACGCCCAGCTTGCGCTGGCCGAAGAAATGGCCCTGCGGATCGGGGGCCTTGAAGCCGGTCAGGTTCAGGATGCCCTGATCGACGGCGGCAATGGTGACATAGGCGGTTTCGCCTTCGGTGATACCGTCCACCTTGACCGCCACTTCCATCGGGCCGCGCGGTGCGGCCTCGGGCGCGGTTTCGATGCTGGCGGTCAACGCGCGGCTGCCCGGGTCAATGCTGGCATAAGACAGGCCAAGCGCGCGGGCCGGATTGCGGCCGGCAGCCACATCCATCGGCCGCAGGACCGAGGCGGTGACATAGACGCCGGCGCCCCAGTCCGCGGTGACGGGCAGCTCGATCAGGTTTTCACCTTCGCTGACCTCGACCGCCTTCATGGTGACCAGACGGTTCGACAGCACCGTCACCAGCGCGGTGCCGGCGGCGCGGGGCACGATGCGCAGCGTCGCGGTGTCACCGGCCTTGTAGGCGGGCTTGTCCAGCGACAGTTCCAACGTGTCGGGCGTGGCCGAGGTGTCGGCGGGCGCATACCAGCCGGCCCAGAAGGTGGTGGATGTTTCCGCGATGGTGCCGTCGGTCCGTTCGACCTTGATCTCGTATTCGCCCCAGGTCACCGGGGCGGCCACCTGAACGGGCGCATCGCCCAGGGTGGCCTCGCCTTCGGCAACAGGGGTGCGATAGGTCACCGGCTCCCAGTTCCAGTTGCCGTAGGATTGATACCACTGATAGTCGGTCTCGATCCGGGTGATGGTCCATTTCACCGGCATCGGCGCGGGCTTCAGATCAGTGCCGACACCGATCAGTTCAAAGGTCGCGTTGGTGCCTTCACCGGCCACGCCATCGAACAGCGGCTTGACGCCGATCATGGCCGAAATCGGGGTGACCGACTTGGTCACCTGCCGTTCCACCGGCCGGCCCGAACCTTCGGCAACGCGGACGGTCACCACCGCCTCAAGCGGAAGGCCGGGGTCGGCCATCTGCGGCAGGGCCACATCAAGATAACCCTTGCCGTCTTCCAGCGTGGTGCCGTTTTCAAGCGACTGCATCGTCGCGTTGAAGGGTTCGTCATAGCGGCCGAAGACATAGCCGGGGAAGGCTTCCAGCCCCTTGGCGGCGCGAAGCAGAACTTCGCCTTCAATGGCAAGGTCGGCCCCCGGTGCGCCGAAAAGATACCGGGCATCGACAACCAGTTCGCCGGGCGTATCGCCAAAGGCAAGCGGCGTGTCCCCCAGCGACAGGGTAAAGTCGATACGCTCGGGAAGGAAGTCTTCCACCAGGAAGGTGCGGCTGGTCAGCGGCGCGGCGTCAAGATCCGCCCGCACCTCAAGCCGCCAGACGCCACGCGGGGCGCTGCCGGCAATGGGCATCTCGAACACATGGCCGCCGGCCCCGGAATCCTGCACCAGTTGGCGCGAATATTCCACGCCGTCGGGGCGCATCAGAATGGCGGTCAGCGGCAGCCCTTCCACGGCGGCGGCCTGCGGGTCGCGGGCCAGCGCGGTGGCATAGACGGTTTCGCCGGCGCGATAGGCCCCGCGGTCGGTGGTCAGGAACACATCGACCGGCGGCGCAGGTTCGCGCCCTTCGACGCCCCGGTCGGACAGATCGAATTCCGGGTCGGTCAGCGACAGGAAGGCAATGTCGGACTCGCCATCCTTCACCACGATCAGCGCGGGCGCCGCGCCGCCGGTGCCACGGGTCAACCCGGCATCGAAGCGGGCATAGCCCTGGTCATCGGTGGTGGCGGTGCCCAGAACGGCATTGGCGCGGTTCAGCAGTTGAACAGACACGCCCGGCTTGGCGGCGGCGGTGCCCAGGCTGCGAACAAAGACATGCAGGCCATCAACGCCGGACAGCGTGGTCAGCCCAAGGTCGGAAACAACGAACCACTGCCAGCCCGGCGCAACGGTGTACGGGTCAACCCCCGGCACGGCAGCCTTGAGCGCATAGATCCCGGCGGGGCGGTCCTTCAGCGCCTCGGCCAGCGGCAGGCGGGTAGTGACATCCTTGTTCACCTCTTGCGCGACGGTGGCGGTGCCGGTCCAGATCGATTCCCCCACCGTTTCGGCAAAGTAACCCTCGGTGTATTCCTGCATCGGCCAGCCGAAATAGCTGTCCTGAATGGCGCGCAGCATGTTGCGGTCTGTCACCTGATACAGCGTCAGGTCCAGCTTGGTGGTGTTCACCGTCTGCACCGGCAGGGCGGCATTGTCGGATTTCGGCAGAACATAGCCGCGCCCGGGGAAGCTGACGCCGGGGTTGCGGTCGCGGACATACATCGTCAGGTCCACGTCCTTGGCCAGAACCTGGCCGTCCTTGGCAGGCAGACCTTCGCGGAAGGTCACGGTATAGCGGCTGCCGTGGCTGACCCCAGTCACGCAAAGCTGGCGATAGCCGCCGGCCTCAACCGCCATTCCCGCCTCGGGCAGCTTGACGTAATTGGCATAGTCCACGCCCGACGGCACCAGTTCTTCGGTAAAGGTGGCGCAGATGCGCGGGCGGGCAAGATCGGCCTCAACCGTGTTGTCGCTGATGCGGAAGCCGTATTTCCCGATCGCATCATCCAGAAGCGCGGCCGTGTCATCCCGGCTTTGCAGCGATTGCGCCAGACGCAGCGCCTGCACGGTGTCGCGGCCACGGCCAAGCGATTCAAGCACAGCGCCCATCTGCACCAGAATGGAATGGCGCAGGGCGGGGTTTTCGGCCCGCAGATAGGCGTTGATCGACGCCTGATAGGCGCGGTTGCGATACCAGTTCTGATCGTTGTTGCTTTGGTTCGACGCCTGATAGGCGCGGCGGGCATATTCCAGCCAGATCTCTGCCGAATCATCACGGCTGAGGGCAGCCCCCGTATAGGCGGTCGCCATCACCCAATCGCCCGAGCTTTCGGCGTTCGCCGCCGCTTCCATGTGTTCGTCCGCGCTCCACGGGCCGGTGGTGTGGGTACGCCCAAGCGTAAGCGCCATGTCATACGCTGACTGCACGTCCCAATCCGGCATCCACGGCTTCAACTCATCGCGGCGGTCCGCGGCACGGGTGGCCACGGCGGGATCACCCGCCACCATGATGGCCGAAAAGGCACCCTGGAAGAACTGCGGTTCCCCCGCGCCAGCCTTCAGGAAACAACTGCCGTTGCGGGTGTTGAACGTATAGGCCTCGCAGCGCGTGTTGGTCAGACAGGCACGTTCGCAAGCCTCGTGCGAGGTGTCGAAGATCGAGGAAATGTCGCCACCCGGAAGGTCGGCATCCTGCGTGACGATCGCCCGCCGTTCGGGGATCAGATCCTCACCCATCGCCAGAGACGGGACACCAAGCAAAAGTGCCACCACGGCAGCTCTGGCGAAAACGCGCATGAAAAACCCTCCTGTCACATGACGGTGAGAGTGCCATGCCCCCCGGCAAGCGGCAAGCAGAGGTTCCCTCATTTTGTCGTTAAGTCTTGGTTCATTCTGCTGGGCGAAGGTAGTCGCGAAAACCGGACGTTGGCCCCGCCAGCGCCGGAGCGGCAGGCAGGATGTCGGCTGGGGCGCGATGGATCTGAGCGAGAGACTGGCAAAGGAACGCCGGGCCCGGCTGGCGGCCGAACGCCTGCTGGAACAGCGCACGCGCGAACTGTTTGCCGCCAACGAAAAGCTGGCGCTTCATGCGCGCGTGCTGTCGGACCAGATCGTCGAACAGCGGGTTGTGGTGCAGACCGCCGTGACCGAGGCCGAGACGCTGAAAGGCCAGAATACCCGCGTCCTGCGCGATCTGGAACGCGCCCATACCGCCGCTGTCATGGCGGAACGGCGGTTGTGGGATTCGATCGACACCATCCGCGACGGGTTTGCCGTCTATGACGCGCAGCTTCGGCTGATCACCGCGAACAGCGCATTTGCAGCCGGTTTTGGCGGTTCTCAGATCGAGCCCGGGGTCACCTATGGCGCGCTGTTGCATCTGCTGGCCGATCAGGGGCTGATCGACACCGGCGAGATGCCGGCAGACGATTGGGTGGCCGGCATGATCGCCCGGCTGGATGAAGACCCGATCCCGCCCGAAACGCTGCATTTCCGCAGCGGCGCCTGGGTGCGGCTGGTCAACCGCCGCGCCCGCGATGGCGGGGTGGTCAGCCTTGGCCTGGATATCACCGAACAGATGCGCATCTGGGCCGCCGTCGAGGCGCTGCCCGATGGCTTTGTCCTTTTCGACAGGGAGGAACGTCTCTTGACCTGCAACCAACGGTATCGCGACATGTTTCCCGACAGTGTTCCGGTGATGGTCCGCGGCACCAGCTTCGAGGATCTGCTGCGCCACGGGCTGCGCAACGGCCATGTGCCCGCCGCCGTGGGCCGCGAGGAGGACTGGCTGGCCGACCGCCTGCGCCAGATGCGCGAGGCGAACGGCAGCAGCGAATGCAGGCTGGCCGATGGCCGATGGATTCTGGAAAGCGACCATGTGACACCCGACGGCGGGCGGGTGGGCCTGCGCACCGACATCACCCAGTTGCGCGAACAGCAGACCGCGCTGGAAGCCGCCCGCCGGCAGGCCGAAGCGGCAAACCGCGCCAAATCGGCGTTTCTGGCCAACATGAGCCATGAGATCCGCACCCCCATGAACGGCGTGGTCGGCATGGCTGAACTGCTATGTGACACCAGTCTCAGCGATGAGCAGCGGCTGTTCGCGGAAACCATCCGCTCGTCGGGCGAAGCGCTGCTGGTGATCATCAACGACATCCTCGACTATTCCAAGATCGAGGCCGGGCGGCTGACCCTGAACCCCGAGACCTTCGATCTGGAGCGCACCATCCATGAGGTGACGATGCTGCTGCAGCCGCAGGCCCGGGCCAAGGGAATCGACCTGATGATCGACTATGACATGTTCCTGCCCACCGGGTTCGTGGGCGACCCGGGGCGGCTGCGGCAGGTGCTGACCAACCTGATCGGCAACGCGGTCAAGTTCACCAACAACGGCCATGTCCTGACCCGCGTGGTCGGCGTCGAGGCGGAAGACGGGCGCCAGCAGTTGCATGTCACGGTCGAGGATACCGGCATCGGCGTCGCGCCCGAACATCTGGATCACATCTTCGGCGAATTCAATCAGGTCGAGGACGAACAAAACCGCAAGTATCAGGGCACCGGGCTGGGGCTGGCCATCACCCGGCGGCTGATCGAACATATGGGTGGCGCGGTCTGGGTGGATTCCGAGCCGGGCAAGGGATCGGTCTTCGGCTTTCGCGTCAGCCTGCCCGTGGCCGAGGTGGCTGAAATGGCACGGCCCCCGGTCAAGATACGGCGGGCGCTGGTGGTGGATGACCGTTTCATCAACCGCACCATCCTGGAACGGCAACTGGCGCCTTGCGGCATCGGGGTGACCCTGTGCCGGTCAGGCACCGAGGCACTGGCGGCGCTGGCCGAGGGGCCGCCGGTGGACGTGGTGCTGACCGATCACGACATGCCGGAAATGGATGGCGTCACGCTGGCCGGGCGCATCCGGGCGGCGGGGCTGACGATGCCGATCCTGCTGCTGTCGTCAAACCCGGCGATGGCGCGGGAACGCGAAGGGGCGGTGGCGCTGGATGCGATCCTGCAAAAGCCGGTGCTGCGGGCCGAACTTTACCGTTGCCTGCGCAGCCTGACCGGACAGGAAGAGCAGGAGCCCGCCTCCCCTGCCCCGCCGCTGTTGCTGCTGTCGCCCGAACTGGCGGTAGATCGGCGGATGCGGGTTCTGGTGGCGGAAGACAACAGGACCAATCAACTGGTGTTCCAGAAAATGGTGAAGGGGCTGGAGATCGACCTGCGCTTCGCCGCCAATGGCCGCGAGGCGCTGGCGCTATGGAAAGACTTTCACCCCGACCTGATCTTCATGGACATCTCGATGCCCGAAATGGACGGCAAGGAAGCCGCCGCCGGTATCCGCGCCGCCGAAGGGCCGGGCGCGCATGTGCCCATTGTCGCGCTGACCGCCCACGCGATGGAGGGGGATGCCGAGGCCATTCTGGCCGCGGGGATCGACCGCTACATGACCAAGCCGCTGCGCAAGGCCGCCATTGCGGCCACGCTGGCGGAACATTGCCCCGCCGGAGCGCGGCCTCTGTCGCTATCTGCCGAGGATGCGGCGTAAGGGGCGGTCAGGCGGCCTGATCGTCCTGGTCCACCGCGGCGCGCAGGAAGACCGGGCGGTCGGGCGTGGACAGCGCGGGCTGATAGGCATAGCCGCCGGTGGAAAAGGCGGGCAGATCGGCCGGGTCGGTCAGGTGGTTTTCGCACAGGAAACGCGCCATCGACCCGCGCGCCTTCTTGGCGAAGAACGAAACGATCTTGGCCTCACCCGCCCGTTCCTCAAGGAAAACGGGCGAGATCACCCGCAGTTTCAGCGCCTTGCGATCGGCGGCGGTGAAGTATTCGACCGAGGCGCAGTTGATCAGCACATCGGTTCCCACCTCGGCCGCCTGCGCCACCAGTGCGCGGGCGATGCGGTCGCCCCAGAAGGCGTAAAGATCGGGGCCGCGCGGATTGGCCAGCCGGCTGCCCATTTCAAGCCGGTGCGGCTGGATCGCGTCCCAAGGCCGCAACAGCCCGTACAGCCCCGACAGGATGCGCAGGTGCCGGTCGGCCCAGCGAAGGGCATCATCGCCAAGCGTGCGCACCTCGAACCCGGCATAGGTATCGCCGGCGAAGCACTGGATGGCGGGCAACGCCTGACCGGGGCCGGGATGGCGCTGGAACCCCGCGAACCGGGCATGGTTCAGCCGGGCAAGCGGGTCGGACAGGTGCATCAGCGCGCGCAGGTCGTTCACCAACAGGATGCGGGCGGCCTGCACCAGCTTCCACGTTTCGGGCAGGAAATCGGGTTGCGTCATCTGCCGCCCTTCGGGCAGCGCCTTCGGCTTTTCATCCAGCCGTTTCGCAGGTGAGACAACGCAGAGCATGGCAGTTCCCTTTCTGTCAGCCGTCCTGCAACACATCAAGAAAGGCCGCGCCGAAGCGTTCGGCCTTGAGCGGGCCCATCCCCTGAACCCGCTCCAGTTCGGCCAATGTGCGCGGGCGCCGCTCGGCAATCTGGCGCAGGGTGGACCAGGTGCAGGACAGCGGCTTTTCAGTGCCATCTTCACCGCGTTGCAGGCGGGCCTGAACTTCGGCCAGCCGGTCGAAGACGGCGCCTTCGGGCCGGCCTGCCAGCGCCATCCGGGCCGGGTGCAGCGGTTCGGCGGCACCCGCGATCACCTCAAGGAACAGCCGGCCGAAACTTTCCAGCTTCTTCGCGCCGACGCCGGTGATTCCGGCCATATCGTCCAGCGTCTGCGGGCGCTTTTCGGCCATCTCGATCAGCGTGCGGTCGGCAAAGATGACATAGGCCGGAACACCCGCCGCCTCGGCCAGGGCGCGGCGCTTGGCCTTGAGCGCGGACAGCAGCGGCGCGTCTTCCTCGGCCACCAGCGAACGGACCATCGCCTTTGCCGCGGGCGCAGTATCCTTGCGGAACAGCATCTGCACCTCGCCCCGCAGCACGGGGCGGGCGGCGTCTGTCATCCGCAGCGCCCCGTGGCGTTCGGGATCGGGGCGCACCAGATCGCGGCCCATCATCTGCCGGAACAGCGCGGTCCATTGCGTTTTGGACAGCTCGCGCCCGACGCCAAAGGTGGGCAGGGCATCATGGCCCCGGTCGCGAACCTTGTCGGTCAGGCTGCCGGTGAGGATGTCGATCAGGTGGCCCGCGCCAAAGCTTTCGCCGGTGCGCAACACGGCGGACAGCGCCTTGCGGACGGCTTCGGTGGCGTCGAACACCTCGGCCGGGCGGTCACACAGATCGCAGTTGCCGCAAGGCTCGGCGGCTTCTCCAAAGTAACCCAGCAAGACCTGCCGGCGGCAACCGATCGCCTCAGCCAGACCCAGAAGGGTGTTCAGCCGCCCGTGATCGGCCTGCTTGCGTTCCAGCGGGGCGGCGCTTTCGTCAATCTGCTGGCGGCGGAAACGGATGTCGTCCGCGCCGTAAAGCGTCAGCGTTTCGGCGGGCGCCCCGTCACGGCCGGCACGGCCGATTTCCTGATAATAGGATTCGATGGATTTGGGCAGGTCGGCATGGGCGACCCAGCGGATGTCAGGCTTGTCGATGCCCATGCCGAAGGCCACCGTCGCCACCACGATAAGCCCGTCATCGCGCTGGAACCGGGTTTCGACAAAGCGCCGGCGGTCCGGGTCAAGCCCGGCGTGATAGGCCAGCGCGTGATGACCGGCCTCGCACAGCGCCTGCGCCAGCGTTTCCGTCTTGGCGCGGGTGCCGCAATAGACAATGCCCGACTGCCCCTTGCGGGCGGCGGCGAAGCGCAGGATCTGGTCGCGCGGGCTGTCTTTCGCGGCAAAGGCCAGATGGATGTTCGGCCGGTCAAACCCGCGCAGGAAGGTGGCCGGGGCCGCGCCGTCGAACAGGCGGGTCACGATCTCGGCCCGTGTTTCTTCGTCGGCGGTGGCGGTGAAGGCGGCAAGCGGCACGTTCAGCGTGCGGCGCAGATCACCGATGCGCAGGTAATCAGGGCGGAAATCGTGGCCCCATTGCGAAACGCAATGCGCCTCATCCACCGCGATCAGCGACACGCCGGCGCGGCGCAAAAGCGGCAGCGTTGCCGGCGAGGCCAGCCGTTCCGGCGCGATATAGAGCAGCTTGAGACGGCCTTCGTCGATGGCCGAGAACACCTCTTCCGTCTCATCCTCGGTATTGCCCGATGTCAGGGCGCCCGCCTCAACCCCGGCCTCGCGAAGGCTGCGAACCTGATCGCGCATCAGGGCGATGAGCGGCGAGATCACAACCGTCACCCCGTCGCGGCACAGGGCCGGAAGCTGGAAACACAGCGACTTGCCGCCGCCGGTGGGCATGATGGCCAGCGTGTTGCGCCCGGCAAGGACAGACTGGACAATTTCTTCCTGACCGGGGCGGAACCCCGGAAATCCGAAAACCCGGGCCAGAAGCGTGGCAGGTTCAGGCATCAGAAGAAAGCGGCGGCGTTGTTCCGAAGCACGATGCGAAGCGCGATGATGCCAACCAGCACAACCAGCGGTGCGAAATCCAGGCCAGAGACGGCGGGAATGACACGGCGCACCTGAGAATAGACGGGTTCAAGCAGGCGGTTCAGACCATCCCAGAGCTGGGCCACCAGAGGCTGCCGCAGGTTCAGCACCTGAAAGTTGATCAGCCAGCTCATGATGACATGCGCCAGGATGATGAAATAGGCGATGTCCAGGACCAGCATCAGGATCTGGTAGATCGACGTCATTTCGGCCTCATGCGTGCAGGGTTGGCCGTTTCGTAACCCGCGCCCCCCGGAAGGGCAATGGTCTACGCCGGGTCAGGCTTGACGCCGGTCGCCGCACGCGGCAGGCGAGGGGCAGTTTGCCGGAGGCGCCGATGTATCCCTATCTGCGGATGATCAAGGAAATCGTGAAGTACCGGAATGCCCCGCCGCTGGGGGCGTTCGAGACGCATGTCAGCCATCACATCTGCTGGCCCTGGGACATTGACCCCTGGCTTGAGCTGAACAATGGCCGCACGCTGACGCTGTATGATCTGGGGCGTATCCCGATGGCCACGCGCACTGGCCTGGACAAGATCGCCCGGGCCAAGGGCTGGGGGCTGGCGGTGGCCGGCGCCTCGGTCCGCTATCGCAAGCGGGTCAAGACCTTTGACCGGATAGAGATGCGGACACGGCTTCTGGGGTGGGACGCGCGTTTCGTCTATATGGATCAGTCGATGTGGGTGCGCGGGGAATGCACCTCGCAGGCGCTGCTGCGGTCAGCCATCACGCAAGGCAAGCGCGGGATCGTGCCCCCGGCCGAGATGGCGGTGGCGCTGGGGCTGGCCCCGGAAAGCCCGCCCCTGCCCGGCTGGGTAACGGCCTGGTCTGACGCAGATGCGCAACGCCCCTGGCCGCCCGTCGCGTGACGCTTGCGCCCCTCCGCGATTGCGGCTTCACTGGCCGCAAAACCGGGGGATGGTGAATGGTCAGCGCGAAGAAACGCATCTGGGGCTGGTACTTCTTCGACTGGGCAAGCCAGCCCTATAACACGCTGCTTTTGACATTCATTTTCGGCCCCTATTTCGCCGAGGTCGCACGTGGCTATTACATGGGCCAGGGCATGGAGGCCGATGCGGCAGCGGCGGCGGCGCAAAGCTACTGGGGCTGGGGTCTGGCCATCGCCTCGATCTTCATCGCGGTAATGGCACCGCTGCTGGGCGCGGTGGCCGACAGCACCGGGCGGCGGCTGATCTGGGTCTGGATCTTCTCGGTCTTCTACGTTGTCGGGGCCTGGGGCCTGTGGTGGGTAGCCCCCGGCGGCGAAGGCGACATGCTGTTCTGGGCGCTTGCCAGTTTCGGACTGGGCTTCATCGGGATGGAGTTCGCCACCATCTTCACCAATTCGCTGATGCCGTCGCTTTCGGATCATGAGGATCTGGGCGCGATTTCCGGCAGCGGCTTTGCCTTCGGCTATCTGGGCGGGCTGGTGGCGCTGATCATCATGCTGCTGTTCTTTGCCGAAGGCACCGACAGCGGGCAAACCTTCCTGGGCATTTCGCCCCTGCTCGGGCTTGATCCCGAGGCGCGTGAAGGAACCCGTTTCGTGGGGCCGTTCACCGCGCTGTGGTATGCGGTGTTCATGGTGCCGTTCTTTTTGTGGGTGAAGGAACCGCGCACGGTGGCGCAACCGCTGCGGCCGGGCCGGGCGATTTCGATGCTGACCGACCTGCTGGCCTCACTCCGGTATCGGCGCAGTCTTTCGGCCTATCTTGTTTCATCCCTGTTTTACCGTGATGCGCTGAACGCGCTTTACGGTTTCGGCGGCGTCTATGCCTCGGGCGTGCTGGGATGGTCGATCACGCAGATCGGCATCTTCGGCATCGTCGGTGCGGTGGCCGCCATGGTGGCAAGCTGGCTGGGCGGCAGAGTCGACCGCGCCTTCGGGCCGAAGCCGGTGATCGCCTTTTCCATCGTCGTTCTGATCGCGGTCTGCGCCGTGATCGTGGGCATGACACGCGAAGGCGTCTGGGGTCTGGCGATGGACCCGGCCTCGGGCCGGCCGGACCAGATCTTCTTTGCCTGCGGGGCGCTGATCGGCGCCGCGGGCGGCATGGTGCAGGCCGCCAGCCGCACGATGATGGTGCGCCACACTACCCCGGACCGCGCAACCGAAGCCTTCGGCCTGTTCGCCCTTTCGGGCAAGGTGGCCAGCTTCATGTCGCCGGCACTGATTGCGCTGGCCACCCAGATCAGCGGCAGTCAGCGCATCGGCATTTCACCGCTGATCGGGCTGTTCCTGATCGGGCTGATCCTGCTAGTCTGGGTCAATCCCAAAGGTGAGCAGTCCTGATGTTTTCGCGTTTTCTTCTGTGCCTGGCCTTGTGCCTTCCTGCCCCTGCCATGGCCGACCAACTGGCCAACAAGCTGTTCGGTGCGGTTGACGCCCCCAGCCGGCAGGATTCGATGCCCATAGGTTCCTATGCGCGCGGCTGTGCGGCCGGGTTGGTGGAACTGCCGCAAACCGGCCCCACCTGGCAGGCGATGCGCCTGTCGCGCGGGCGGAATTTCGGTCAGCCGGTGATGGTCAACTTCCTGATCGAACTGTCGCAGGCAGCGGCCCAGATCGGCTGGGGACAGGGGCTGTATATCGGCGACATCAGCCAGCCGCGCGGCGGCCCGATGACCAGCGGCCATGCCAGCCACCAGATCGGGCTGGATGCCGATATCTGGTGGCTGGCGCCGCGCCGTCTGGACCTGAGCGTGAAGGAACGCGAGAATATCAGTTCAATCCCCATGCGGTCGGCCGACCAGCGGTCGGTAACCGAGAACTGGGGCCCACGGGCGGCAGCGCTGCTGAAAATTGCCGCGTCCGACCCCCGCGTGGACCGCATCTTTGTGGCCGCCGCCATCAAGATCGAGATGTGCAAGACCGCCAAGAGGTCGGACAAGAAATGGTTGCAGAAGATCCGGCCCGTTGCCGGGCATGACACGCATTTCCATGTGCGGCTGAAATGCCCCAAAGGCGCGCGGCTGTGCGAAACGCAGAAACCGACCGTGGCCGATCTGTCGAACGGCGGGGACGGCTGTGACGATACGCTGATGTGGTGGGTGACCGATTACCTGAACCCGCCCAAGAAGGGTGGCAAGAAACCCAAGGAAGACGACGCGCCCCGCAAGAAGGGGCCGCGCGAATTCACCATGGCCGATTTGCCCAAGCAATGCAGAGACGTGCTCGCCTCGGACTGACAGCGGCAGCGGTTCTGGTGACAGGGTTGCAGGGGGCCGCGAACCCTTCGGGCCCCGCCGGGTTCGTGGGTCGCCACACCTGGAAGATGGAAGATCCGCTGTTCGGCGGGTTTTCCGGCATTGAACTGTCAGACGACGGCAGCCGGTTCGTGGCCCTGTCCGACCGTGGAAGTTGGACCGAAGGCACGATCCGGCGCGATGCGACAGGGCAGATCACCGACATCGACGCCGCGCCGCCCGAGAAGCTGAAGGCGCAGGATGAGGCCCCGCTCAAAAGCAACCGGGCCGACAGCGAGGGGCTGGCGATGGCGCCGGACGGAACGCTTTATGTGTCGTTCGAAGGGGCGGCGCGCATCCTGCGCTATCCGGCTTTCGGCAGGTCTGCCGAAAACCTGCCCAGCCCACCCGAATTCCGTGACCTGCCGAAGAATGCCGCACTTGAGGCCCTTGCGGTTGATGCGCAGGGGCGCCTGTACACCCTGCCCGAAGACACGCGGCAGGGCACCGGCGCGTTTCCGGTGTTCCGCTACGATCCTGAAACCGGCTGGAGCCAGCCTTTCCTGTTTCCGCGCGATGGCACCTTCCTGCCCGTGGGGGCCGATTTTGGCCCGGACGGCCAGCTTTACGTTCTTGAACGGCAGTTTCGCGGCCTTGGCGGCTTTGCCTCCCGCGTGCGGGCGGTTGATCCGGCATCGCAGGGCATCGCACAAACGCAGACCGTGCTGGAAACGGCGCCGGGCCAGTATGGCAATCTGGAAGGGTTGGCAGTGTGGCGCGATGCGGCGGGAGACGTCCGCCTGACGCTGATCGCCGACGACAACTTCCTGTTCCTGCTTTCGACCGAGATCGTCGAATACCGCCTGCCCCGTTGACGAAAGACCCGGTTCCGCCGTAAGGCGGCGCGTCCCCTGACCCGGGGGCCAAGTCTCCGCGACCTTGTCAAAACGGAATGGAAATCATGAACCGCCTTCTGCCCGGCATCCTTGCCATGGCCGTCATCGTGATGGCCTCGAACATTCTTGTTCAACACCCGATGGGCGCCTACCTCACTTGGGGCGCCCTGAGCTATCCCTTCGCCTTCCTCGTTACCGATCTGACCAACCGCATCGCCGGCCCGGCCGCCGCGCGACGGGTGGTTCTGGCTGGCTTCGTTACCGGCATCCTCTGCTCGTTGATTGGCACGCAAATCGTGGGCGAGTTCGGTCCCCTGGTCACGCTGCGCATCGCGCTTGGCTCGGGCTTGGCCTTCCTGTCGGCGCAGATGCTGGACGTGGCGATCTTCGATCGGTTGCGCCGTCACCGTTGGTGGGTTGCGCCCTTTGTCTCAACCCTGGTGTCTTCGACGCTGGACACGCTGATCTTCTTCACCGTCGCCTTCGCCGGCTTTCTGGTGTTTCTGGAGCCCGGGAATGATGTGTCCTGGGCCGCAGGGCCAACCCCTCTTCTGGGCATCGGGCCGGTCTTGCCGTTCTGGGTTTCGCTGGCCGCAGCCGACTGGTGCGTGAAGATTGGTCTTGATGCCGTCGCACTTGTTCCTTTCCGCATCATTGCCGGAAAACTCATGGCACGGGTTGCGTGAATTGTTTTGACAAACACAAAATCTGTGCCACGTTTCGCCTATCGGCAACTTTTGAAAGGAGGTGATCCAGTGTCTAGAGGGATATTGGAGAGAGGTGTCGGGACAGTCAGGAGGAGTGTTTTCTAGGGGCAGCCCCTTGGTCAACAGACCACTGATTGGGCCGCTTTCCTAACTGGCCCATCTCCTTGGAACTCGGAAGGGGTCGCCTCTGCTGGCGGCCCTTTCTCTTTGGCGCTAGGGTTTTCGCCATGCTGCATGTCACCGAAACACTGGCCATCGCCGACTGGGAACTGAGCGAAAGCTTCATGCGGTCGTCGGGGCCGGGCGGGCAGAACGTGAACAAGGTTTCCACCGCCGTGGAGCTGCGGTTCGAGGCCGAACGGTCGCCGCATCTGGCGCCGCCGGTCAAGGCGCGGCTGAAGCGGCTGGCCGGGCGGAAATGGACAGCGGAAGGCGCCATCGTCATCCAGGTGGAAGATACCCGCAGCCAGGCCCGTAACCGTGAGATTGCCCGCGAACGGCTGGTCGAGATGATCCGCGCCGCGCTGGTGGCGCCGAAGCGGCGCATCGCAACCAAGCCGACGCTGGGCAGCCAGCGCCGCCGGCTGGTGGCCAAGACCGTGCGGGGCGAAGTGAAGGCGCTGCGCGGCAAGGTCGGGGACGAGGAATGATCCCCGAGGCAGCAATCCAGGCGGCGCGGCATTGGGGCGGCATCCCGACCCGGCTGATTGCCGCGCGGGAAAACATCGTCTGCGAAATGCGCCTGTCCTCCGGTGCGCGGGCCGCGCTGCGGCTGCACCGGCCGGGTTATCAACCCGCGGCGGCGATCCGGTCAGAGCTGTGGTGGTGCGCGGCACTGGCCAGGCGCGGCGTGCCGGTGCCCGCACCACTGCCCACATCCGGCGGCGAGATGCTTGTGATGCTGCCGTCGGGCAGCATGGCCTCGGCCGTGGGCTGGCTGGACGGCGCACCGCTGGGGGTGGCGCGGGTTCCGTTTGACCGGCCGGTGCCGCAGCTTCTGAACCTACACCACAGCCTTGGCCAACTGTTGCGGCAGGTGCATGACGTAACCGCCGGGCTGATCTTTCCCGAAGATTTCACCCGCCCCCGCTGGGACTGCGACGGGTTTGTCGGCGAAGCGCCGTTCTGGGGCCGCTTCTGGGATCACCCTGCCGCCAGTGCGGGGGACCGCTCGGTTCTGCTGGCGGCGCGGGGCTTTCTGGCCAGCCAACTGGGCGCGCTGAGGGCCGCACATCCCATCCACGCCGATGTGCTGCGCGAGAATGTATTGGTGAATGATCGCTCGGTTTCCCTGATCGACTTTGATGACGCCGGCTGGGGTTTACCGCTCTACGATCTGGGCACCGCCCTTAGCCAATCGCTGCAGGAACCGGCCTATGCAGAATTGCGCGATGCGCTGATGCAGGGCTATGGAACCACCGACCGCGCTTTGGTCGAAACAATGGTGCTGGCCCGATGCTGCGCCAGCGTGGGCTGGATGATTCCGCGACTGCAACCCGGCGATCCGGTGATTGACCTGCACATTCGCCGGGCGGTGGTGTGGGCGCGCCATATCATGGGTTGAACCGCCGCAGCGGAATCGGTTGCGGGAGGCAATGTGAACGGATAGTCAGCGCCGCGAATGACACTTTCGTTACGAAGGTGTCACAAGCGCATGACAGGCCAGCCCATGACCTTTGCCCCCGACCCCAAGCAGAACCGCTGGAAGACGCTGGACAAGGATTTGGGGCGGATCGAGTTATTGAAACAGGCAACGGTCGCGATCGGCCGGCCCTCGGTGGCAATCGGCATCTCGCTGGCCTTCATCCTGATCTGCGGATTGGCGGCGGCAATCCTGACCGGCCACCAGTCCGGCACGCTGATCATCGTCGCCGCTGCGGTGTTCGGGGCCTATATGGCACTGAACATCGGCGCGAACGATGTGGCCAACAACATGGGCCCTGCCGTTGGGGCAAATGCGCTGACCATGGGCGGCGCGCTGATCATTGCCGCCATCTTCGAAACGCTTGGCTCACTGATCGCCGGGGGCGATGTGGTCAGCACCATTTCGGGCGGGATCGTCGCGCCCGAGGCGGTGGCAGACCCCAACACCTTCATCTGGGCGATGATGGCGGCGCTCATCGCCTCGTCCCTGTGGTTGAACCTGGCCACCTGGCTGGGCGCCCCGGTTTCCACCACACATGCCATTGTTGGCGGTGTGATGGGCGCGGGCATCGTTGCCGCAGGCTTCGGCGCGGTGAACTGGGCCACCATGGGCCAGATCGTGGCAAGCTGGGTGATTTCGCCCGTTCTGGGCGGTGTGTTCGCGGCACTGTTCCTGGCCTTCATCAAGGGCTTCATCAACGACGTGCCCGACAAGATTGCCGCCGCCCGCCGCTGGGTGCCGCTGCTGATTGCCATCATGGCGGGCGCCTTCTCGGCCTATCTGGTGGCCAAGGGCCTCAAGAAGCTGGTGGACGTTTCGCTGAACCAGGCGCTGGTTCTGGGTCTGGTGGTTGCCGTGGCAACCTATTTCATCATGCGGCCCGTGGTGCGCCGCCAGTCCGAGGGGCTGGAAAACCGCAAGCGCAGCCTGAAGAAACTGTTCGGCCTGCCGCTGATTGCCTCGGCGGCGCTGCTTTCGTTCGCGCATGGGGCCAATGACGTGGCCAATGCGGTGGGGCCGCTGGCCGCCATCGTGCACGCGGTGCAGGATATGGGCACCTCGGAAAAGGTTACCATCCCGCTTTGGGTGATGATGATCGGCGCCTTCGGCATTTCCTTCGGGCTGCTGCTGTTCGGGCCCAAGCTCATTCGCATGGTGGGGCAGGAAATCACCAAGCTGAACCCGATGCGCGCCTATTGCGTGGCCCTGTCGGCGGCGATCACGGTCATCGTCGCCTCGGCGCTGGGGCTGCCGGTGTCTTCGACCCATATCGCCGTGGGTGGCGTGTTCGGGGTGGGCTTCTATCGCGAATGGCACGCCGACCGGCAGGCACGGCGGCTGAACCTGCTGAAAGGCAAGCCCGTGGCCGAGGACGAACGTGTGCGGCGCAAGCTGGTTCGGCGCGCGCATGTGCTGGGCATCGGCGCGGCCTGGGTTGTGACGGTGCCGCTGACGGCGCTGTTGTCCGCCGCAATCTTCTGGGTGCTGAACGCGGTGTTCTGAGGCGCCTCAGACCACCACGTCGCGCGCCGTCTGGTCGCCCACACCGAACACCCGCTTGTAACGGGCAATTTCATCCGCCGGGCCCATGGCCTTGTTCGGGTTGTCGCTCAGCTTGACGGTGGGGCGGCCATTGGCGCTGATCGCCTTGCAGACCAGGCTGAAAGGGGCAAGCCCGTCTTCGGGCACCAGACCGCGGAAGTCGTTGGTCAGCAGGGTGCCCCAGCCGAAGGACACCTTCACCCGGCCGTGGAAGCGGGCGTAAAGCTGTTCGATCGTGTCCACGTCCAGCCCGTCCGAGAAGATCACCAGCTTTTTCGACGGATCTTCGCCCCGCTCCTTCCACCAGCGGATCGCGTTTTCCGCGCCGGTCGCGGGATCGCCACTGTCGATACGGATGCCGGTCCAACTGGCCAGCCAGTCTGGGGCGCGTTTCAGGAAGCCTTCGGTGCCATAGGTATCGGGCAGCATGATCCGCAGGTTGCCGTCATGCTCTTCATGCCAGTCGGCCAGCACCTGATAGGGCGCTTGCGCCAGTTCGGCGTCGCTGTCGGCCAGCGCGGAATAGACCATGGGCAGTTCATGGGCATTGGTCCCGATCGCCTCGATGTCGCGGCGCATGGCGATGCGGCAGTTCGAGGTGCCGGTGAACTTGCGCCCCAGCCCTTCCTGCATGGCCTGAACGCACCAGTCCTGCCACAGGAAGCCGTGCCGGCGGCGGGTGCCGAAATCGGCGATGCGCAGGTGTTCAAGCTGGCGCAGCCGTTCGATCTTTTCCCAGATCCGCGTCATGGCACGGGCGTAAAGCACCTGCAGTTCGAACCGGCCCATGCCTTTCAAAACCGCGCGTGACCGCAGTTCCATCAGCACCGCCAGCGCCGGAATTTCCCACATCATCACTTCGGGCCAGGCGCCTTCGAAAGTCAGCTCATACTGACCATCGACCTTTTCCAGATGATAGGGCGGCAGGCGGAGGTTCTCGAACCACTGCATGAAGTCCGAACGGAACATCTGCCGCTTGCCATAGAAGGTGTTGCCGCGCAGCCAAGTGCTTTCGCCGCGCGACAGTGACAGGCTGCGGACATGGTCCAGTTGTTCGCGCAACTCGCTCTCGTCGATCAGATCGGCCAGACGCACCTTTGTGCTGCGGTTGATCAGGCTGAAGACGACGGTCGTATCCGGCTTGTTGCGAAACACCGACTGGCACATCAGCAGCTTGTAAAAGTCGGTGTCGATCAGCGACCGGACGATCGGATCGATCTTGAAGTTGTGGTTATAGACGCGACTCGCAATATCAACCATGGCTCAGGCCTCCAGCGCCACGCCGGCGGCGCGCATCTGATCGCGTGCGGTGGCCAGCGATCCATTCAGGTCAATGGCACGGCAGGCCCCCTCCAGCACCGCGGCTCGGAAGCCAAGGCGGGCGGCATCCAGCGCCGAATAGGCAACGCAATAATCGGTCGCAAGGCCAACGAAGGTCAGCGCGCTGACACCGCGCGACCGAAGATAGCCGTCAAGCCCGGTGGGGGTGGTGTGGTCATTCTCGAAAAAGGCCGAATAGCTGTCGATCTGCTGCCGGAATCCTTTGCGGATCACCATCTGCGCCGGGTCGGTGCGCAGGGCTGCGTGAAAGCCCGCGCCGGGGGTGCCGATCACGCAATGCACGGGCCACAGCACCTGCGGGCCATAGGGCATTTCGGTCAGGCTGAACGGTTCGGCGCCCGGGTGATTGGCGGCAAAGGACGCGTGGTTCGCCGGGTGCCAGTCCTGCGTCAGCACGACGGTGGCGAAATCCTCCATCAGCGCATTGATGCGGGGGATGATCGCATCGCCCCCGGCCACCGCCAGCGCACCGCCGGGGCAGAAATCGTTCTGCACGTCGATCACGATCAAGGCTTCGCGCGGATCGCGCATGTCGCCCCCTCCCCTTCGGCTTCGGCCATTCCGACCTGCGTAAAGGCTTTGGCGGGATTGCGTCAAGCGAAGGTCTTGATTTCGCGGGGGGCACGGGTCAAGCAAGCGGAATGCTGACCATTGCCGCGCTGTATCACTTTACCCGCTTTCCCGACCCGGCCGCCCTGCGCGGGCCGCTGCTGCAAGCCTGTCTTGAGCGCGGGGTGAAGGGGTCGCTTCTGCTGGCGCGCGAAGGGATCAACGGCACGATTGCCGGGCCACGCGCCGGAATTGACGCGGTGCTGGCGCATATCCGCGCCCTGCCGGGCTGCGCCGGGCTGGTGTGGAAGGAATCCTTTGCCGAGTCCATGCCCTTCGGCCGGATGAAGGTGAAGCTGAAGGCGGAAATCGTGACCATGGGCCAGCCGGACGTGGACCCGCTGGCCGCCGTTGGCCATTACGTCAGCCCCGCCGACTGGAACGCGCTGATTGCTGCGCCGGATGTGGCGGTGATCGACACCCGCAATGATTACGAGGTGTCCTTGGGCACCTTTCGCGGCGCGGTGGACCCCGGCACCCGCAGCTTCCGCGAGTTTCCCGCCTGGTGGGAGGCGAACCGCGAACGGTTCCACAACAAGCGTATCGCCATGTTCTGCACCGGCGGCATCCGGTGTGAAAAATCCACCAACTACCTGCTGTCGCAAGGCGTGACAGACGTGTTCCACCTGCAAGGCGGCATCCTGAAGTATCTGGAAGACATGCCCGCCGAACAGTCGCTGTGGGATGGCGAATGTTATGTGTTCGACGGGCGGATCTCGGTCGGGCACGGGCTGGTGCCGGGCCAGAACAGCAGTTGCGGCGGTTGCCGCCGCCCGGTCACGCCCGAAGGACGGGCACACCCGGATTATGAAGAAGGCGTATGCTGCGCGGCCTGTGTGAGCGAATATTCGGAAACAGACCGCGCCCGTTTTCGCGAACGCCACCGCCAGATGCTGCTGGCCGCCGAACGTGGCACCACGCATCTGGGCGGTTAGGCCAGCATATCCCGCACCATGGGAATGACCTTCTCGCCATAAAGGCGGATGCACTCCATCAGCGCACCATGCGGCACCGGGCCGGTGGAATACTTCATGTCGAACCGTTGCAGACCCAGGTCGCGCACCGTGGCGGCAATCTTCTTCGCCACCGTTTCGGGGCTTCCGACATACAGCGCGCCGTGCTGCACTTCGGCCAGGAACCTGTCCTTGGTCACGGGCGGCCAGCCGCGTTCACGGCCCAACCGGCCGAACATGTCGGCGTAATGCGGCCAAAGCGTTTCCTGCGCCTCTTCGTCCGTGGCCGCCACGAAACCGGGGGAATGTACGCCAACCGGGCGGGGCGTGCGGCCCATCTGGACACAGGCGCGCTGATACAGCTCGATATAGGGCAGGAAGCGGCGGGCATCGCCCCCGATGATGGCCAGCATCAGTTGCAGGTCATGGCGCACCACGCGCACCACGCTTTCCGGGCTGCCACCAACCCCCACCCAGACCGGCAGGCCCTGCGGCCCAAGCGGCGGATAGACGGTCTGGTTCACCAGCGGGCTGCGGGTCTGCCCCGACCAGGTAACCGCCTTTTCGCGAACAAGCCGGGCGAAAAGGTCAAGCTTCTCTTCAAACAACTGGTCGTAGTCGGCCATGTCATAGCCGAACAGTGGATAGCTTTCCGTGAACGATCCCCGGCCCAGGATCACCTCTGCCCGGCCGTTCGACACGGCATTCAGCGTGGAAAACCGCTGGAAGACCCGCACCGGATCATCCGACGACAGCACCGTAACCGCCGTGCCCAGATGGATGCGGCTGGTGCGCCCGGTAATCGCAGCCAGCACGATTTCGGGTGAGGAGATCGCGAAATCGGGGCGGTGGTGTTCGCCCAGGCCGATGAAATCCACGCCGGTCTGATCGGCCAGAACGGCCTGTTCCACCACGTCGCGCAGGGTCTCGTCCTGCCGCTGCATCCGGGCATCGGCGGCCAGCGCCACGTCACCGAAGGTATCAAGCCCAAGACTTACCGCGTTTGTCATCTGTGTCTCCGTTTCCGGCGCCAAACATATGCCGCGGATTCCGGACAACAAAGTGCGGCGGCGCGCGGTCGATTGCGCAATCGCGCACCGATGCGGCGCGGATCAGGCCTTGTCGCGCACCAGAAGCTGGTTGCCTTCAAGCCGCACCTCGAACCGGGGCAGCTTGCGGATCAGGTCCGACAGCTTGGCAGAACCATAGGTGCGGGTGTCGAAGTCGGGGTTGCCCTGGGTGATGAACTGGCCGATCTGGCCCAGCGAATACCATTCGCCCTCGGGGTCGATGGCGCGCATCGCGGCGGCGATCAGCGGAATGGCCTTCGCCGGCGGCTCTTTCCCGCCGGGGCGCGGGGCAACGGGTGCTGCGGGCTCGGCCTCGCCGCGGGCGGGGCGGGGGGCCGCCTCTTCCGGCTCGGTTGCCCCCAGGTTTTCAACATAGATGAACCGCTTGCAGGCCATGCGGAAGGCCTCGGGCGTCTTCTTCTCGCCGATGCCATAGACATCCAGACCCTGCTCGCGCACCCGCGCGGCAAGACGGGTGAAATCACTGTCCGACGACACCAGAACGAACCCGTCGAACAGGCCGGAATGAAGGAAATCCATCGCGGCGATCACCAGCCCGATGTCGCTGGCGTTCTTGCCCTTGGTGTTGGAAAACTGCTGGTCCGCCACCAGACCCAACGCCGCCACCTTCTTGGCCCAGGCGTTCAGCCGCTGCGCGGACCAGTCACCATAGATCCGGCGGACCGAGGCTTCGCCCAGCGCGGCGATCTCTTCAAAGATCGCCTCGGCATAGCCGGCGGGCACATTGTCGGCGTCAATCAGCACCGCAAGACGGGGCGCGCGGGGGTCGGGCATCTGGGCCTCCTTGATGTTGGCGCCACAATGGCAGGTTGCCACAGCAGGCGAAAGCCCGACCGTCAGGCCACCAGCGGCAGGGCGCGGGCCGACAGCACGACCAAAGCCTTGTCTGGCGCGATTCCCAAAAGCAGCCCGCGGGCGCCGGCATTGATCCAGACCTTCGGCGCGGTGCAGGCGGTCACTTCGATTGCAGTCGGAACCGCGCGCTTCTGGCCAAAGGGGGAAATGCCGCCAACATGATACCCGGTCAGCTTCTCCGCCTTGGGGGGCGGCATCATGGCAGCGGCCTTGCCGCCAAAGGCCGCTGCCACCCGTTTCATCGAAAGCTGGCGGTCCGAAGGGATAACGCAGCAGGCGGGTTTTCCGTCCACCTCGACCATCAGGGTTTTCAGCGTCAACGCCGGGTCCAGGCCCAGCGCCTGCGCAGCGGCCAGACCAACGGCATCGGCGCGCGGGTCATAATCATAGGGGTGAAGCGTCACCTCTACCCCGTGCAACTCCAGAAATCTCAATCCGGGGGTGGCGGCCATGTCTGCGCCCCTGCCTCATTCATCTTTCCCAGAATATCCTCGGGCGAAGGCCGCGGGGGGCAGACAGCCCCCGGCAGCCCCTGTCAGTAAATCACCACCGACCGGATCGATTCCCCCGAGTGCATCAGATCGAAGCCCTTGTTGATGTCTTCCAGCTTCAGCGTGTGGGTGATCATCGGGTCGATCTCGATCTTGCCGTCCATGTACCAGTCCACGATCTGTGGCACATCGGTCCGGCCCCGCGCGCCGCCAAAGGCGGTGCCTTTCCAGACCCGGCCGGTCACAAGCTGGAAGGGCCGCGTCTCGATGGTGGCCCCGGCGGGTGCGACACCGATGATGATCGACTGGCCCCAGCCGCGGTGGGTGCATTCCAGCGCGTCGCGCATCACCTTCACATTGCCGGTGCAATCAAAGCTGTAGTCGGCGCCGCCGATCTTGTCGAAAGGCGTTTTCGTCATGTTGACGATGTGCTGCACGACCGGGCCGTCAATCTCTTTAGGGTTCACGAAATGGGTCATGCCGAAGCGTTCGCCCCAGGCCTTCTTGTCGTTGTTGATGTCCACCCCAATGATCATGTCGGCGCCCGCCAGCCGCAGGCCCTGGATCACGTTCAGCCCGATGCCACCCAGACCGAAAACCACGGCCTTGGCGCCGATTTCCACCTTGGCGGTGTTGATCACCGCACCGATGCCGGTGGTGACGCCGCAACCGATGTAGCAAACCTTGTCGAAGGGCGCGTCGGGGCGAATCTTCGCCAGCGCGATCTCGGGCAGAACCGTGTGGTTGGCGAAAGTCGAGCAGCCCATGTAGTGCAGGATCGGTGTGCCATCCAACATGCTGAACCGGCTGGTGCCGTCGGGCATCAGGCCCTTGCCTTGCGTGTCGCGGATCGCCGTGCAGAGGTTCGTCTTCTGCGACAGGCAGGACGGGCATTGCCGACATTCGGGCGTGTAAAGCGGAATCACATGGTCGCCCGGCTTCAGCGATTTCACGCCCGGCCCCACCTCGAGCACCACGCCCGCGCCTTCATGGCCCAGAATCGCCGGGAAGGCGCCTTCGGGATCAGCGCCCGAAAGGGTGAATTCGTCGGTGTGGCAGATGCCGGTGGCCTTGATTTCAACCAGAACCTCGCCCTCTTTCGGGCCTTCAAGGTTGACTTCCATCACCTCAAGCGGTTTTCCGGCCTGAATGGCCACGGCGGCACGGGTGCGCATGGGTGCTCTCCTTCCCTCTTTTCGCGGACCCCAAGGCTGTGCCAAGTTCCCGCCAAACGCAACGCGGAAAGCAAGACAAGATGCGCCGATTCCTTCCCCTGCTGTTCCTGGCCGCCACGGCCTGCACCATGACCAATCCCGAACCTGCGGTTCCGGTCGATGACTGGGTTCCGCCCGCCGATGTGACCAGCGGCTTCAACGAGCGTGAGCCCGACACCTGCAAGGCCAGCACGTTGCAGGCCTGGGTGGGCCAGCCGGTGGCCATGCTTGATACCTCGGGCGCGCCCGGGCCGGTGCGGATCATCGCGCAGGATGAGGTCGTCGATCAGGAAGAATACCGCTCGGCCCGGATCAACCTGCATGTGGACCGCCGCGGCACCGTCCGCCTGCTGACCTGCGGCTGAAGCAACGGAAGGGGGCGGCAGGAACCTGCCGGTCACGCGGGCCTGACTGGACGGCGGGCGGCCAAGGCGGGATGCTTTGCCCGTCGGCCGACCCGAGCAGCGGCCCGAATGATGGAGGACTTGCAATGCCCCCTGTTGCCCCACGTTTCCTGTTGACCATGGCCGCGTTGGCGCCGCTGGCGCTGGCCGCCTGCGTGATTGAGCAGCCCGGCACCCCGATTCCGGCAGAACAGACCTGCGGCGCCGAAGGCCTGCAAGGGCTGGTCGGGCAATACCGCAGCGTGCTGGCCTCGATGACGTTCAAGGGGCCAGTGCGGGTGATCGAACCGGGCATGGCGGTGACGATGGATTACAACGCCACCCGACTGAACGTGGAACTGGACGGCGCGGGCAAGATCACCCGTCTGACCTGCGGCTGACGCCATGAGAAAGGCCCCCGGCAGAACCGGGGGCCCCCTGACCGAAACGCTTGGTCACACCGTTACATCTTCATGGTGCGATAGGTGGTATGGCAATCCTTGCAAGCCCCCCCCAATGCGCCCATTGAAGCCTTGATCGCGCCAACCGAACCGACATCGGCCGCCCCGGCCGCCGCTTCCAGCGCGCCGGCCTTTTTCAGGAAATCGTCCCAGCCGGTCCAGATTTCGGGCTTGGCCTCCGACTCGGGGTCGGCGGCACCTTCGGTCTTGAACGCTTCGGGAATGGCGGCGGCATCGGCCACCAGCTTGGCCTTGGCCGCTTCGGCCGCGGCGGCATCATAGGCGGTCTTGCCACCGGCAATGTCGCCCAGAACCTTCATCGCGCCCCCAATGTCCTTCATCACATTGGCGCGCAAAATCGCGTTGGGATCGGTCGGGTCGGCCTGAACCGCAGCCCCCCCGGCGCCGATCAGGGCGGCAACTATGGCAAGTCTGGCAAACTTCATCGGTCTGGCTCCCTGGCTGGCACTCTGTCGAAAGTAGAGCATGCAATTCCGAATTTCAGAAAACGGATTTGCATCCCCCGCTTCACAGTGCCGTGAAACACAAAGGCCGGTTTGCGCGCCGGGGCGGGCATGCTAGGGCTGGCGCATGACCCAGCTTCCCTCGAAAGACCAGATCCGCCAGTGGATCGCCGAAAACCCCGGCCTGACCTCAAAGCGCGACATCGCCAAGGCCTTCGGGTTGAAGGGCGACATGCGGTCCGAACTGCGCCGCCTGCTGCAAGAGCTTGAGGCCGAGGGCACCGTCACCAAGGCCGCCCGCCGGTTCCGCCCCAAGGGCGACCTGCCGCCGGTGGCGCTGCTGAGGGTGCTGAAGCCCGATGCCGCGGGCGACCTGTTCGCCGAACCGATGGAAGATGGCGTCGACACCGATGTCGGGCGCATCCTGATCATTCCGAAAAAGGGCGACCCGGCACTGGCCGAGGGCGACCGTTTGCTGGGCAGGCTGACCAGGGTGGACCTGGACGATTACGTCTGGGAGGCGCGGCTGATCCGGCGGATCGGGTCGAATCCGCTGAAATTGCTGGGGGTATTCCGCAAGGGCAGCGAAGGCGGCCGGATCGTGCCCATCGACAAGGGGCAGGACAAGGAATGGCGCGTGGCCGCCGACAGCGACATGGGCGCCCGCGATGGCGAGCTGGTCGAGGCCGAGGCGGTGGGCAACCGCCGGCTGGGCCTGCCGCAGGCCCGCATCGTGGAACGGCTGGGCGACCCGAGTGGACCACGCGCGGTGTCGCTGATCGCCATTCACCAGCATGGCATCCCCGACCAGTTCCCCGATGCCGCCATTGCCGAGGCCGACACTCCGCGCCCCGTCACGATGGACCATCGCGAAGACCTGCGCGATCTGATGCTGGTGACCATCGACCCCGCCGATGCGCGCGACCGCGACGATGCGGTGCTGGCCCTGCCCGACACCGAGCCCGGCAACCCCGGCGGCCATGTGCTGTGGGTGGCCATCGCCGATGTGGCGCATTACGTCCGCCCCGGCGGCGCGCTGGACCGCGAGGCGCGGCGGCGCGGCAATTCCACCTATTTCCCCGACCGCGTGGTGCCGATGCTGCCCGACGTGCTGTCGGGCGACCTGTGCAGCCTGCACGAACATGTTGACCGGCCCTGCCTGGCCGTGCGGATGCGGATCGACGCGCAGGGCCACAAGCTGAGCCATCGCTTCCTGCGCGGGCTGATGCGGTCGAAAGGGTCGCTGGAATACGTCCAGGTGCAGCGCGCCGTGGATGGCGAGCCGGACGAAAAGACCGCCCCCCTGCTGGAGACGGTGCTGAAGCCGCTTTACGCCGCCTATGCCAGCCTAAAACTGGCCCGCGGCCTGCGCCAGCCGCTGGAGCTGGATCTGCCCGAACGGCAGATCGTGCTGTCGGACGAAGGCAAGGTGCTGTCGGTCGCCTTCAAGGAGCGGGTCGATGCGCACCGGCTGATCGAGGAATTCATGGTGCTGGCCAACGTCGCCGCCGCCGAGGATCTGCAACGCCTGAAACAGCCCTTCCTCTATCGCGTCCACGAAGAACCCAGCCCCGACAAGCTGGACGCGCTGCGCGAAGTGGCCGAGGCGTCGGGCTTCACCCTGGCCAAGGGGCAAGTGCTGAAGACCGCGCATCTGAACCGTCTTCTGGCGCAGGCGCAGGACAGCGAATTTGACGAGCTGATGAACATCAGCACGCTGCGCAGCATGACGCAGGCCTATTACAACGCCGAGAATCTGGGCCATTTCGGGCTGGCGCTGCGCAACTATGCGCATTTCACAAGCCCGATCCGGCGCTATTCCGACCTGATCGTCCATCGCGCGCTGGTGCGCGGGCTGAAGGCGGGGGACGATGGATTGTCGGCCTGGGACATCGAGAATCTGGACGAAACGGCCAAACTGATTTCCGATGCCGAACGCCGCAGTATGGCGGCGGAACGCGATACGGTGGACCGCTACCTTGCCGCCTATCTGTCCGACCGCGTCGGCAGCACCTTCTCGGGCCGGGTGTCGGGCGTGCAGCGGTTCGGGCTGTTCGTGAAGCTGGACGAAACCGGGGCGGACGGGCTGGTGCCGATCCGCAGCGTCGGACGCGAATTCTTCCACTATGACCAGAACAGCCAGACCCTGATGGGCGCCGATACCGGGCTGACCATCGGCCTCGGCCAGCGTGTCACCGTGCGGCTGGCCGAGGCCGTGCCGGTGACCGGCGGGCTGATGCTGGAACTGCTGGAGATCGAAGACCGCGCCCTGCCCGGTGGCCGCAGCGGCCCGCGCGGCAAGCCGCCCCGGCGCGGTGCCGCCAAGGCCGAGATCAAGCGCCGCGTGGTGCGGAGGCGCAAGTGAGAGCGGCGGCGCTGGCGCTGCTGCTGGCGGTAATGCCGGCCGGCGCGCAGACCATCGAAGACCCGGAGGGAACGATCTTGGGCGAAGGGCGCAAGGACGCATCGGAAGCGGGATTCCGGCAGTGGGCGACCGGGTTCCGCCCCCGCGCGCTTGAGGCCGGGGTTCCGGCGGCGGTCTATGACCGCAGCCTGCGCGGCGCGACCTATCTGCCCGATGTGGTGGCGCGCGACCGCAAGCAAAGCGAATTCACCAAGACGATCTGGGACTATCTGGATGTCGCGGTGTCAGACGACCGGGTGACACTCGGGCAGAAGGCATTGGCCGCAAACGCCGCGCTGCTGGACCAGATCGAGACGCAATACGGCGTCGAGAAAGAGGTGGTCGCGGCGATCTGGGGGCTGGAGTCGGCCTATGGCACCTATCGCGGCAACACCGACACGATCAGCGCGCTGGCGACGCTGGCCTATGACGGCCGCCGCGCCGCCTTTTTCGAGGGGCAGTTGATCCAGGCATTGAAGATCCTGGACGAAGGCCATGTTCAGCCCGACGCCCTGGTTGGCAGTTGGGCCGGCGCGATGGGACATACCCAGTTGATGCCGTCAAGCTGGGCTGAATTCGCGGTGGACTTCAACGGTGACGGCCACCGCAACATCTGGGGCGATGATCCCGCCGACGCGCTGGCCTCGACGGCGAACTATCTTGCGCACTGGGGCTGGACCAAGGGCCAACCCTGGGGGCTGGAGGTGCGGCTGCCGCCGGATTTCGACTATGACCAGACGACCGAGCGGGTGAAGAAGCTGGTGGCCGACTGGCAGGCGATGGGGGTTCGGCCGATGGCAGGGGGCGATCTGCCGGCCGGCCCGCAGGCCAGCATTCTGCTGCCCGCCGGCCATACCGGCCCGGCGTTCCTGATCTTTCCCAACTTCCAGGTGATCGAGAAATACAATCTGGCTGACGCTTATGTCATCGGCATCGGTCACCTGTCCGATCGCCTGCAAGGCGGCCCGCCGATCGCCGCCACATGGCCCCGCCAATGGCGCGCGTTGACACTGGAGGAACGCAAGGAACTGCAGGTGATGCTGGTCGCGCAGGGGCTGGATACCGGCGGCGTCGATGGCCGGGTGGGGCCCAAGACGATTGCGGCAGTGAAGGCCTGGCAAAAGGCGCGCGGCGATGTGCCAGACGGCTACCCCAGCCCCGATGTTCTGGCTGCGCTGCGCGGTGGCTGACCGGGCAAGGGGGCGCTGCCCCCTCGGCCTGCGGCCTCACCCCCGGGATATTTGGAGACAGATGAAGGGCAACGATTCTTCCCCGTTCATCTGTCCTCAAATATCCCACGGGGGTGCGGGGTGTGAAACCCCCGCTTGCGACGGCGTAGGTCAGAACATCAGCACCATGTCGCGGTGCGGGATGCCGGCATCCATGTATTCGGGCCCCGTGGCGGTGAAGCCCAGCCGTTCGTAGAAGCCAAGGGCGTGGGTCTGCGCGCCGAGCTTGGCCTTTACCACGCCGCGCTGACGGCGCAATTCGTCCAACGCGGTGCGGATCAGGGCGGCGCCAAGGCCGGTGCCGCGCGCCTGCGCCAGAACACAGACACGGCCGATCTTGCCGGTGTCGCCCTGCACCAGCAGACGCGCGGTTCCGACCGGCTCACCCACCACCCGTGCCAGCAGGTGGATCGCCACATCGTCCAGATCATCCACCTCATCGGCCTCGCTGACGCCCTGCTCCTCGATGAACACCGTCCGCCGCAGGGCGCGGCAAGTGGCGACATCAAGGGTGGGGGCGATCTGGATCATGCGAAATAGTCGCGCAGGATGCGGCTGTAGATCGCCTTGAGCTGGCCGATCTGCGCCACCTCGACCCGTTCATCGACCTGGTGCATGGTCTTGCCGACCAGCCCGAACTCAACCACCGGGCAATGGCTTTTCACGAAGCGCGCGTCCGAAGTGCCGCCGCTGGTGGAATAGGCCGGCGCGACGCCGGTCTCGGCCTGCACAGAGCGTTTCACCAGTTCCGAGAACTCGCCCGGCGGTGTCAGGAAACTTTCGCCCGAGATCGACACGCGCATCGTGATCTGCACGCCGGTCTCGGCCTCCACCGCCGCAGCATGACCCTGCATCCAGTCTGTCAGCGAAGCACCCGAGTGCAGGTCGTTGAAGCGGATGTTCACCGTGGCCGTGCCACGCGCCGGGATGACGTTGGTGGCCGGGTTGCCGCAGTCGATGGTGGTGATGGCCAGGGTCGAGGCATCGAAATGGTCTGACCCCTGATCCAGCGGCGCGGCTTCCAGCCGGGACATCAGCCGGACCAGCGCGCTCATCGGGTTCTTCGCCCGATGCGGATAGGCACTGTGGCCCTGCACGCCCTGCGCGGTGAACCAGGCAGTCAGGCTGCCACGGCGCCCGATCTTCATCATGTCGCCCATACGCTCGGGGCAGGTGGGTTCGCCCACCAGGCAATGCGTCATGCGTTCGCCGTTTGCGGCCATCCAGTCCAGCAGCGCGGTCGTGCCGTCAACCGAATCGCCCTCTTCATCGCCGGTCACGGTGATGATCACAGCGCCGTCGGGCGGGGTGTCGCGCACGAAATCCACAGCCGCCGCGACAAAGGCCGCCACACCCGATTTCATGTCGGTCGCGCCGCGGCCATACATCCAGCCGTCCACCACGGCGGCGCCGAACGGGTCTTGCGTCCAGGCGGCAGCATCGCCCACCGGAACCACATCGGTATGGCCGTTGAAGCCGAAGCTGCGGTTGGCGCCCCGGTTGCCCCAGCGGGCAAACAGGTTGGGCACGCCGTTGCGGTCAACCCGGGTGCAGGCAAAGCCGGCCTGCGAAAGCAGGTCTTCCAACAGCACCAGCGCCCCACCTTCGACAGGGGTGACCGAGGGGCAGCGGATCAGGCGGGCGGTCAGGTCAACGGGATCGACGGGGGTCATGGGCAATTGGCTTTCAGTCAAAGAAGGGGGTCATCTGGGCCACGATGACCGAGTTTTCCTGAAGGGCCCGGTCCATGAGCGCTTCTTCCTCGGCGTCGATCTCCTCGCCCGCCTTGCGGCGTTCGTCCAGCGTGCCCAGGCCCTGCACCTCAAGCGGGGCCAGGTCGGCTTCTTTCAGGATGGCGACGGTTTCGCGGACGGCTTCGGCCTCATCCACGCCACTGGCATAGCACATCAGCGCCGCGCCCTTGGCCTTGTCGGGCAGACCGTCGCCGGTCTTGCGGCCCACCTCGACGATCAGGGTATAAACCTGCTGCGGGCGCTTGGGCTTGTCCGGGGTTTCGGGCGTGGTCATCGCAGGTTCCCTTTGCTGGTCTGGCCGGGCGGCAGGGCGCCCTGCCCGGTCAGTCGCGCAGCAGTTCGTTGATCGAAGTCTTGGATCGGGTCTGCGCATCGACCTTCTTCACGATCACGGCGCAGTACAGGTTGATGCCGTTCTTCGACGGCATCGAACCGGCCACCACAACCGAACCGGCCGGAACCTCGCCATACATGACATCGCCGGTTTCACGATCGACGATCTTGGTCGATTTGCCGATGAAGACGCCCATGCCCAGAACGCTGCCCTCGCGCACGATGCAGCCTTCCACCACCTCCGACCGGGCCCCGATGAAGCAGTTGTCCTCGATGATGGTGGGGCCGGCCTGCATGGGTTCCAGCACGCCCCCGATGCCGACACCGCCGGACAGGTGCACGTTCTTGCCGATCTGGGCGCAGCTTCCGACGGTGGCCCAGGTGTCGACCATGGTGCCCTCATCGACATAGGCGCCCAGGTTCACGAAGCTGGGCATCAGCACCACGCCCTTGGCGATATGCGCCGACTTACGGACGATGCAGTTCGGCACGGCGCGGAAGCCGGCGGCGCGGAACTCGGCCTCACCCCAGCCGTGGAACTTGCTGTCCACCTTGTCCCACCAGTTGCTGCCCTGCGGGCCGCCGGATTGCAGGCCCATGTCCTGCAGACGGAACCCCAGAAGGACCGCCTTCTTCGCCCATTGGCTCACATGCCAGTCGGCGCCGCGTCTTTCCGCAACCCGCAGCGTGCCCGCCCCCAACGCGGCCAGCGTCGCCTCGATCGCGTCGCGGGTTTCGCCGCGGGTCGCGGGGGTGATGCTGTCGCGGGCGTCCCACGCGGCTTCGATGGCGGTTTCCATCGCGGCAAATGACATGTGCAAGCCTCCTGCTGGTTGTCGTCGGTTCTAGCGGCTGCGGGGGCCAAGCGCAACGCGGCCACAGGCGGCAAGTCTGGCCAAGCGCGCCGGTCAGGCCTAGATTGGCGGTCCGGTCCGGGGGATTTCCCGGTTCAAGAGTGAAAGACAGCCGACATGCCCGAGGATACCCCCCGCAGCCACCCGTTCCGCTACAGCCGGCAGGACATCGAGGCGGCGAACAGAATTCCCGATACGCCGCAGACGCGGGCTGCATCCTACCGGCTGGCCTTTGCCGACCGCGATTTCCTGATGCGCGACGAGATGCGCGCGGTGCGCCTGCAGCTTGAACTGATGAAGCCGCAGCTCATCATGGATGAGAAGGGCATCACCTCGACCGTGGTGCTGTTCGGCGGCGCACGGATTCCGGCCCCCGAGAACGCGGAAAAGGCGACAACGCCAGAGCTGGCCGAACTGTCGCGCTATTATGACGAGGCGCGAAAGCTGGCGCAGATGCTGACCGAGCGGTCGCTGGAATCCTACGGCAAGAACTGGGTGGTCGTCACCGGCGGCGGGCCGGGCGTGATGGAGGCGGGCAATCGCGGCGCGGTCGATGCGGGCGGGCAATCGGTCGGGCTGAACATCGTGCTGCCGCACGAGCAGGCCCCGAACAGCTATGTCACGCCGGACCTGTCGTTCAACTTCCACTATTTCGCGATCCGCAAGATGCATTTCCTGATGCGGGCGGCGGCGATCTGCGTTTTCCCGGGCGGCTTCGGCACGATGGACGAACTGTTCGAAAGCCTGACCCTGATCCAGACCAAACGGATGAAGCGGATTCCGGTGGTGCTGTTCGGCTGCGACTGGTGGGAAAGCGTGGTTGACTGGAACCGGCTGGCCGAGGCCGGGGTGATTGCCCGCAGCGATCTGGAGCTGTTCCGCATGGTCGAGACCGCCGAAGAGGCGCTGGAAGCCATCGACACCTGGGAATGAGGGCTGCCGCCCGCTGAAACGAAACGGGCCAAGCCTTTTCAGGGGCTTGGCCGCTTATCGTCACAGTTTGGCCCCTTGGGCCTTGCGTCACATGTTCGGATAATTCGGCCCGCCGCCGCCTTGCGGCGTGGTCCAGGTGATGTTCTGCGACGGGTCCTTGATGTCGCAGGTCTTGCAGTGCACGCAGTTCTGGAAGTTGATCTGGAACCGCGGTTCCTTGCCCTCTTCCGAAATCACCTCATACACGCCGGCCGGGCAATAGCGCTGCGCGGGTTCCGCGTATTCAGGCAGGTTGACGCGGATCGGGATGGTCGGGTCGGTCAGCCGCAGGTGGGCGGGCTGGGCTTCATCGTGGTTGGTGAAGCTGTAGGCCACATTCGTCAGCCGATCAAAGGACAGCACGCCATCGGGCTTGGGATAGTCGATCGGCTTGAAATCCTTGGCCTTGCCGGTGTGCTGCGCGTCCGATTTCTTGTGGCGCAGCGTGCCGAATGCCGTCAGGCCAAAGGTGTTCAGCCACATGTCCAGACCGCCGCCCAGCAAGCTGGCGGTCAGTCCGTAATGCGACCACAGCGGTTTGACGTTGCGGACCTTCTTCAGATCCTTGCCGATGGCGCCGGTGCGGACCGTGATTTCATAATCGGCCAGTTCATCACCCGAACGACCGGCCTTGATCGCCGCGACAGCGGCTTCGGCGGCGGCGATGCCCGACAGCATGGCGTTGTGGTTGCCCTTGATGCGCGGCACGTTCACCAGACCGGCGGTGCAGCCCAGCAAAGCGACACCCGGCGCCACCATCTTGGGAATGGACTGCCAGCCGCCTTCGGAAATGGCGCGCGCGCCATAGGCGATGCGCTTGCCGCCTTTCAGCAGATCAGCCACCAGCGGGTGATGCTTGAAACGCTGGAATTCCATGTAGGGGTAGAGATAGGGATTCTCGTAGTTCAGGTGAACCACAAGGCCGATGGCGATCTGGTTGTTTTCCAGGTGGTAGATGAACGATCCGCCGCCCGCGTTGCCGCCCAGCGGCCAGCCCATGGTATGGGTGACCGTGCCTTCGCGGTGCTTCTCGGGATCAATCTCCCAGATTTCCTTCATGCCCAGCCCGAACTTCTGCGGGCACTTGCCTTTGGACAGGTCGTATTTCGCGATCACCTGCTTGGCGAGCGACCCGCGCACGCCTTCGCACAGGAAAACATACTTGCCGCGCAGTTCCATGCCGGGTTCGTAGGCAGGGCCGGGTTCGCCGGTTTCGGGATCACGGCCGAATTCGCCGGCCACCACACCGGCCACGCGGTCCCCGTCGAACACCAGTTCCGAAGCGGCCATACCCGAGAAAATCTCGACCCCCAGACCTTCGGCCACCTGTGCCAGCCAGCGGCAGACGTTCGCCATGGACACGATGTAGTTGCCATGGTTCGACATCAGCGGCGGCATCGGCCAGTTCGGGATGCGCATCTTTCCGGCCGGGCCAAGTACGACGAAACTGTCGGATTTCACCGGAGTCTTGATCGGAGCGCCCATCTCTTTCCAGTCGGGCAGCAGCGCGTTCAGGCCAACGGGGTCAAGAATGGCGCCAGACAGGATATGCGCACCGACTTCCGAGCCTTTTTCCAGCAGAAGCACGCTGAGATCGGGGTCGAGTTGCTTGATCCTGATGGCGGATGCCAGGCCGGACGGCCCCGCGCCCACGATTACAACGTCGTAGTCCATCGACTCGCGCACAATCACGGACATACGGATTCCTTCTCTTCGCACTGGACGGCTTGTGTTGCCCCATGGCCCCGGCAAGGTCAACCGTGACGCAACAGCACAATGATTATCGGGGCTGCAAACGAAATCTTATTGCCCGGCGGCGACAGATTGCGCACAGCGCCCGCCATTCTGCTTGCAATTCCCCAGGGGTTCGGGTGTCTTGGCAACGATGTAGACAGGGGGTCATGGACCGGGAAACCGGCCCGTGGCTTCTTATTTTGACCGGAACGGTAGACCGATGGAAAAGATCCCGATGACGCGGCGCGGCTTCGATGCGCTGGATGAAGAACTGCGGCAGTTGAAATCCGTCGACCGCCCCGCGATCATCAAGGACATCGCCGAAGCCCGGGCGCATGGCGACCTTTCGGAAAATGCCGAATACCATGCCGCCCGCGAAAAACAGGGCTTCATCGAAGGCCGCATCAAGGAGCTGGAGGCCGTGATCTCGCTGGCCGAGGTGATTGACCCGACCAAGCTGTCGGGCGCAGTCAAGTTCGGCGCAACGGTGACCCTTGCCGATGAAGACAGTGGCGAGGAAAAGACCTACCAGATCGTCGGTGAGGTTGAGGCCAAGATCGAGGCGGGGCTGCTGAACGTGCGATCGCCTCTGGCGCGGGCGCTGATCGGCAAGGAGGAAGGCGACAGCGTCGATGTCGTCACCCCGGGCGGCACCCGCAGCTATGAAGTGCTGTCGGTCAGGTTCATCTGATCGCCATGGCCCGCCCCCCGGAATTGCCCCCCGATCTGCTTGGTCTGGCCGCAAAGCCGGAAACGGGCGGATCAAGGCGATCAACCGAGGTGATCGGCGGGCTGCTGAGTGTGGTCTGGGTCGTTGCGGTTCTGGCCTATCTTCTGATTTCGCCCCCCGGCACCGACGTACAGACGCTGGGCCTGGCCATGACCCTGCTGATCGTTTTCCTGCCGCTGGCGCTGATCTGGGTGGCCGTGATCACGCTGAGATCGCTGCGCGACCTGCGCGCGGAAGCGGCCCGGTTGCAGGCCGCGGTTGATGCGATGCGGGCCAGCTATGTGCAGACGCAGGCGCAGGTGCAGGCGGCTGCAATCAAGCCCTCGGTGGAAAAGCGGCTGGATGAGATTGCCGCGGTGACCAAGGAAACCGGTACCGTCCTGGCAACCTTCAGCACGCGGCGCGACAGCAGCCTGTCGGTGCCGTCAGCCGACCGCAAGGCCGCGCTGGCGCCGCCGAAACCCGATCTTGAGGCCGAACAGCCCGGCCTGGCGCTGGGAACCCCGGCCGATGAGATGCGCCCGCCGCTGAGCGTGGCCGATTTCATCCGGGCCCTGCAGTTCCCCGAAACGCCGGAAGACAAGGAAGGCTTCCGCGCGCTGCGGCTTGCACTTGAGGACCGGACAGTCGCCCGGCTGATCCGCGCGGCGCAGGACGTGCTGACGCTGCTCAGCCAGGAGGGCATCTATATGGATGACCTCAAGCCCGAAATGGCGCGGCCCGATCTGTGGCGGCGCTTTGCGGCAGGCGAACGCGGCCGGACGATTGCCGCGGTGGGCGGGATCCGCGACCGCGCTTCGCTGGCGCTGACGGCGGCGCGGATGCGCGAAGACGCGGTGTTCCGCGATGCGGCGCACCATTTCCTGCGCACCTTCGACAAGGTGTTCCAGATGTTCGAAAGCACCGCCAGCGATGCCGAACTGGCCGACCTGGCCGATACCCGCACCGCCCGGGCCTTCATGCTATTCGGCCGGGTTGCCGGCGTCTTCGACTGAAGAACGTCAGGCGTCCGCCTCGGTCAGCGGGCGGACCATGGTGATGGCGGCGGTAAAGCCGAAAAATGGCCGCAGCAGGCCCAGACGGGCGGTGTGGGTGGCGACGAAGCCCAGCCGTTTGTACAGCGCCCTTGCCCGCCAGTTGCTGTCGATCACCTCAAGCCGGATCTCGGGGTAGCCACGGGCGCGGCCCTCGGCGCAAAGCGCGGCGACAAGGGCGGTGCCGATGCCCTGCCCGCGGGCAGCATGGGTGACG
Source organism: Fuscovulum blasticum DSM 2131 (assembly GCF_003034965.1). GTDB lineage: Bacteria > Pseudomonadota > Alphaproteobacteria > Rhodobacterales > Rhodobacteraceae > Pseudogemmobacter > Pseudogemmobacter blasticus. The sequence continues at coordinate 157,448 of NZ_PZKE01000001.1, forward strand.
GCGATTCCGTCGATCAGGAAGCGCCGGTTGTCCACGTCATCCAGCAGCGCCTCAAGCACAAGGCTGCGCCAATAGGCCCCGAAGCGGCCATAGATCACCCGCAGATCGGCAGGGCCGCCGCCGGCAAAGCTGCCCAGCGGCGATTTGAAGCCGGCGATGCCCAGAAGGGTGCCATCTGCGGACTGCGCGGTGAAACAGTGGTCTGCCCGGATGACGCGGGCAAGATAGGCCAGCGCCCGGTCGTCGGGGCCCATGACGGTGCCCAGCTTTGCCCCGAACGCCTCCCAGTACAGGCGGGCGGCGGCGGGGTGCTGCGCGGCGGGCAGGCCCTTGCGGATGCTGACCATCAGCCCCCCTTTCCGCGGCAACGGCGGGGTCAGTTCACCCGGTTGCCGTCCTTGTCCACCATGATGACGCCGTGGGTATTCGGCACGTCGGCATCCCGAAGATAGCGTTCGGTCACGCCCGGGATGGTGGCGAATTCGCGACGCAGCGCCTTGGGGAACCAGGTCGACTTGATGGATTCAAAGCCCGGAACCGTGCGCAGGATGCTGGAGATCGAATTGGCGCAGCCGGCCTTTGGCACGGCCCCATAGGCCTGAATCTTGTTCAGGACCAGTTCCGCGACTTCGGGGGATACGACAATCGTCTGCTCGACCACATCGAAATGATCCCGCGTGTGATAGTCGAGGAAGAACAGCAGCATCCGGTCCGTGATGCCGTAATGCACGTCATTGCGAACCGGCACCGAAGCGTGCTGCCAGGTGCCGGCCGGATCGAACAGCACCCGCTGCGAACCGTTGACCATTAGGGCGGAATGGGCGCCTGTGCCGTTCTGGGTGTTGATCCCGGTGAACAGCGTGATCGTGGCCGGAGGACCGGCAACATAGCGCGCCGAATCCACCCTTTCTTGCGAATCATAGGTCCGATCGGCACCGCAAGCCGCAAGAAACAAGGCAGCGGCAAGGGAAATCAACAGGCGCAGCATTTGGAATTTCCGGTCAGGGTGGCACAGGGTCAGGAGTTGACGAGGCCCATGAAGATCAGGATCAGGATGGCCGCGGTCGCCACGAAAGTCGACATGCGGATAAATCCGGCGAAGGTCTTTTCCTGGGCGCGGATGTCCATCGAGCCGTGGACGTATTCGCTATGGGTATTGTCGGCCATCGTTGCAGAGTCCCTTTCGGTGTCACATGTGGCTTAGTTAGCCTAATCCTCTGGCCCTGTCACGCGGCGCGGCGGGGCGTAGTGCATGATCCGTACCCTGTGCCGATCCATCGCCGGATTCGCCCCCCGCCCAGCCCGCCGGCAGATGAAACCCGATGCGCCGCGGCGGTTCTTCCGGGGCCAGCTTGGGCACGGCGCGCAGGATCACCGACAACTGGCTGACATGCTGCACAAGCTGGGTTTTCAGCCCGTCTTCATCACGGCCATAGAAGGTGACGAGATCAGGGTCGTAATAGCCCAGCCCCTCGATCTGCAGCACGCCGGCTTCGCTTCCGGCGAAGCCCATGGCAATTTCCTGCGTGGCATCAAGCTGGCTTTCGAAGTTGCGGATATACAGCACCAGCCGGTCGTAGGCCCATTCGGCGGGGCTTTTCTCCTTGGCCGCGGCCCTTGACCGGGCTTTCGCCGGCGCCTTCCGCGCGGTCATTCCTGCGTCTTCTGCCATGTCCAGGCCCCCGTTTCCGTCAGCGAACGGGAAATCATGCCGCGGCGCAAGAGATGGTTGATATGCGCCACCGCCTCGGCCAGGGCAAGGCTCAGCTCTGCCGGCCCGATGTCGCGGCGGAACAACGGCGGAAAACACTCAACGGCGCTGCGCGGAACCGCCAGATGGTCCAGCAGCCGGGTCAACGCGGACTGGTGATTCTCGGCCATCTGCACCAGACGGAACGGCAACCCGGTGAAGGGCAGCTTGTGGCCCGGCAGGACAAGCTGGTCATCCCGGGCATGGGCCGCCAGCCGGCCACAGCTTTCCAGCCAGTCGGCCAGCGGGTCATCATCGGGTTCAGAGGGGTAAACCCCGATATTGGCCGAGATTCCCGGCAGAAGCTGATCACCCCCCAGCACAAGGCCCTCGGTCCAGAGGGTGGCGTGATCCGGCGCGTGACCGCTGCCAAGGCGGACGGTCCAGGTTCGCCCGGCCAGGCGCAGGGTCTGGCCTTCGGTCAGGCGGGTGAACCCCACCGGCATCGGATGCACGACATCGGCAAAGTTGAACGGCCGTTCCACGGCGCGACGGTCCAGATCGGCCTGCGACAGGCCGGCGCGGCGCAGGAAGGTCAGCGCCTGCGGCGTGGGCAGGGGCTGTTCGTCCAGCGTCAGCATCCGGGCGTAAAGCCAAGCGGTGCGGGTCGTCATCAGCTCTGCCCCGCGGGCCTGAAACCAACCCGCCAGACCAACATGATCGGGGTGGTGGTGGGTGACGATCAGCCGCCGCACGGGGCGGCCGGCCAGCGGCCCGGCAAGCAGCGTTTCCCACAGCGCCACCGTGCGGCGGCTGTGAAGGCCGGTATCGACAATGGTCCAGCCATCGCCATCGTCCAGCGCAAAGACATTCACATGGTCCAGCGCCATCGGCAGCGGCAGACGCATCCACAGGATGCCGGATGCAACCTCGGTCGCGGTGCCTTCGGCAGGCGGATCGGGAAAGGGATGGTAAATCGCATTGGCCATGCCGCCAGTCGTGCGACAGGCGGCGGGCAGGTGCAAGGGCGGCCACCGCTTTGGTGGCCGTGCGGCAGGTCCGCCGTCAGGCCGGGGCGCCCAGGTCGGCGGGGCTGAGGGCATAAAGATCGGCGGCGCCGGTCAGGGCCCGGTCAATCAGCCCGGCATGGGCCGGCAGCAGGCGGCGGATCATCACGGCGGCCAACGGTGTGCGGGCAGGGTCGGCACCGGCGGCCTTGAGATGCGCATCTGCCCCCAGCACCAGCGCGAAGGCGCGCAGATAGGGCACGGCGCCGGCAAAGCGGTCCTGCGGCGCCATGGCCAGAAGGGCCTCGGTCGCTTCGCGCAGCGTTTCGGCGGCTTGCCAGACCTCACCCGCCAGATCGGGCAAGGCGGCGCGGGCGGCCTTGGCATTGGCCTCGACCTCACCGATCAGGCGGAAGGCGGCGTCGCCGTTGTCGGCCAGCTTGCGGCCGACCAGATCCATCGCCTGGATGCCGTTCGTGCCTTCGTAGATGGCGGTGATCCGGGCATCGCGCAGGTATTGGGCGGCCCCGGTCTCTTCGATGAAGCCCATGCCGCCGTGGATCTGCACGCCGGTATCGGCGACCTCGATCCCGGTGTCGGTGCCGAAAGCTTTGGCGATGGGGGTCAGCAGCGCGGCGCGGGCCTGCCATTTCGGGTCAGCGGTGGCGGTGGCCATGTCGATGGCCTTGGCGCAGGCCAGACCGATGGCGCGGGCGGCAAAGACCTGGGCGCGTGCCTCGGCCAGCATGCGGCGCACATCGGCATGGCCGATGATCCCGGCCTCGGCGGTGCCGGTCGGGCCCTGCACGCGATCCACCGCGAAGGTGGCGGCCTTTTGCAGCGCAGCCTCGGCCACGCCAACGCCCTGCATCCCGACGCCAAGGCGGGCGTTGTTCATCATAGTGAACATGGCCGCCATGCCCTTGTGCGGCGCGCCAACCAACCAGCCGGTGGCGCCGTCGAACTGCATCACGCAGGTCGGGCTGCCGTGGATGCCCAGCTTGTGTTCCAGGCTGACAACGCGAAGGCTGTTGGCCACGCCGGGATTGCCGGCAGCGTCGGGCAGGTATTTCGGCACCATGAACAGGCTGATGCCACGGGTGCCGGGGGCACCATCAGGCAGGCGGGCCAGGACCAGATGGCAGACGTTTGACACCAGATCACTGTCGCCCCAGGTGATGAAGATCTTTTGCCCGGTCACGGCATAGCTGCCATCGCCGTTCGGTTCGGCCTTCGACTTCAGCGCGCCCACGTCGCTGCCGGCCTGCGGTTCGGTCAGGTTCATGGTGCCGGACCATTCGCCGGAAATCAGCTTGGGCAGATACAGCGCCTTGATCGCATCATCGGCATGGTGCTCCAGCGCCTCGATCTGGCCCTGGGTCAGTAGCGGCTTGAGCTGCAGCGACAGGCAGGCCCCCGACAGCATTTCGTTCACGCAAGTGGCCAGCGTATGCGGCAGGCCCATGCCGCCCCATTCGGGGGCCGCCGATACACCGATCCAGCCGCCTTCGGAGATGGCGCGATAGCCGCGATCATAGCCGGACGAGGAGCGGACGATGCCGTTTTCCAGCCGGGCCGGGTGCTTGTCGCCGTCGCGGTTCAGTGGCGCGACAACATCGTCGCACATCCGCGCGGCCTCGGTCAGGATGGCGGTCACGGTGTCGGGCGTTGCTTCGGCGAAACGGTCGGTCGCGGCGACTTCGGCAAAGCCCACGACGTGATCGAGGATGAAGCGTTGATCGGCGGCGGGGGCGCGAGGGGACATCGAAAACTCCGGCTTGTCTGACGCGGACGCGTCGCTTATGCGCCAAGCTAGCCCATGCGGCACCCCCTGCAACCCGGACGCTGCGTCAGATGGAAGAGACCAAGACCCTTGCCGCAACCGACGCGGGCATCTTGCAGGCCGCGAACCTGCTGCGGTCCGGGCGGCTGGTCGCGTTCCCGACCGAGACGGTCTATGGTCTGGGCGGCGATGCGCGGCAGGATGAAACCGTGGCGAGAATCTTCGCGGCGAAGGGTCGGCCCCGGTTCAACCCGCTGATCGTGCATGTGCCATCGCTGGCCGCAGCCGAACGGGTGGCGGTATTCGATGCCCGGGCGCGCGCCGTGGCCACGGCGTTCTGGCCGGGCCCTTTGACACTGGTCCTGCCGCAGCGCAGCGGGGCGGGATTGTCTCCACTGGTCACGGCTGACCTGCCCACGGTAGCAGTTCGGGTGCCGGCGCATCCGGTGGCGCGGGCTTTGCTTGAGGCGTTTGGCGGCCCGCTGGCAGCACCTTCGGCCAACCCTTCGGGGCGGGTGTCGCCCACACGGGCGGCACATGTGCTGGCCGGGCTGGCGGGCCAGATCGCGGCGGTGCTGGATGGCGGGGCCTGCGCGGTGGGGGTGGAAAGCACCATCCTGGGGCTGGACGGCGACAGCCCGCGTCTGCTGCGGCCCGGCGGCCTGCCGCTTGAGGCGCTGGAGGCCGCGCTGGGGCAGCAGATCGCCAGCGGTGGCAGCGCCGCCAAGCCGAACGCACCGGGGCAACTGGCCAGCCATTACGCCCCTGCGGCGGTGGTGCGGCTGAACGCCCATGCCGCGGAAACGGGCGAGATTCTGGTTGGCTTCGGCCCGGTACGGGGCGATCTAACACTCAGCGCGGCGGGCGATCTGGTGGAAGCCGCGGCCGCCCTGTTCCACCTGCTGCGCGAGGCGGATGCGCTGGCCGGCCCGGGCGGGCGCATCGCCTTTGCCCCGGTGCCGGAAACCGGCCTTGGCCGCGCGATCAATGACCGGCTGCGCCGCGCGGCTGCCCCCCGCCCCTGACATCCTTCGGAACATCGCGACACGATTTTCCCCGTGCGAAACCAAACGGCCTTGGGCATAGTTTGCCTACCCCGGACACCGCAGAACAGCGGGCCGGTCGGCAACAACAGCGGGCAGAACAAGGGAACCGTGGAATGCTGAACGAATTCAAAGCCTTCATTTCAAAGGGCAACGTCCTTGACCTTGCGGTCGGGATCATTATCGGGGCGGCCTTCACCGCCATCGTCACCTCTCTGGTGGACGATCTGGTCAATCCGCTGATCGGCATGATCGTCGGCGGGATTGATTTCTCATCCTGGGGCTTCTCGATCGGCGAAGCGAAATTCGCCATAGGCAGCTTCGTCAACGCCGTGATCAAATTCCTGATCGTGGCCTGGGTGGTGTTCCTGCTGGTGAAGTTCATCAACAAGCTGATGCCGAAGAAAGAGGCCCCCGCCGCAGCGCCGGCTGGTCCTTCGGAGGCCGAACTTCTGGCGCAGATTCTGGCCGAGCTGAAGAAGAAGTAAGCGGACCAACCATCCTTCCCAACAGAACGGCCCGCGAGAATAATCTCGTGGGCCGTTTGCCGTTCAACAGGGGCGGGTTCAGATTTTCAGCGCCTCTTCGGCCGAAATGCTGGGCAGCCCCAGTGCAACGCCGACGGCTTCATAGGTCAGCTTGCCCGCGTGGACATTCAGACCGGCCAGAAGGTGACGGTCATCGGCACAGGCCTTTTTCCAGCCCTTGTTCGCAAGGGCCAGCATGAAGGGCATGGTCGCGTTGCCCAGCGCCTGGGTCGAGGTGCGGGCAACGGCACCGGGCATGTTGGCAACGCAGTAATGCAGCACGCCGTCCACTTCGTAGATCGGGTCCTGGTGCGTGGTGGCGCGGCTGGTCTCAAAACAGCCCCCCTGGTCGATGGCCACATCCACCAGCACGGCGCCGGGCTTCATGTCCCTGAGCTGGGCGCGCGAAATCAGCTTGGGTGCGGCGGCACCCGGAATCAGGACGGCACCGATCACCATATCGGCCGTGCGGGCCAGTTCGGCCAGCGCGGCAGCGCTGGAATACTGGGTGACCAGCTTGCCGTGGAAGATGTCATCCAGATAGGACAGGCGCGGAACCGAGCGATCCAGCACGGTGACACGCGCGCCCATGCCCACGGCCACCCGGGCCGCCGCGGTGCCAACGACGCCGCCGCCAACGATCACGACATTTGCCGGGGCAACGCCGGGCACGCCGCCCAGCAGAACACCGCGTCCGCCATTGGCCTTTTGCAGCGACCATGCGCCGACCTGCGGCGCCAGACGGCCGGCCACTTCGGACATCGGCGCCAGCAGCGGCAAGCCACCCCGGGCATCGGTCACGGTTTCATAGGCGATGCAGGTCGCCCCCGAGGCCAGCAGATCGGCGGTCTGTTCCGGGTCGGGCGCGAGATGCAGATAGGTGAACAGGATCTGCCCCGGACGCAGGCGCTTGCGCTCTACCGGCTGCGGTTCCTTGACCTTCACGATCATGTCGGCCCGGGCGAAAATCTCTTCCGCCGTATCGACGATGGCCGCCCCGGCCGCGCGATAATCATCATCGGTAAAGCCGGCCCCAAGACCGGCCTTCGTCTCGATCAGCACCTCATGGCCAGCGGCAACCGCCTCACGCGCGGCGTCGGGCGTCATGCCCACACGGAACTCCTGCGGCTTGATCTCTTTCGGGCATCCGATTTTCATGGCTCTCTCCCTGTCGGCCCGTTGCGGCCTTGTAAGGCCAGCGTCGGGCATATCGGGCGGCGATGCTTTGAAATCTGGTTGGCCCGGGCACGGCTTTCCGGTAGATTCTTCGGCAGAATACCGTGGCCGCAGGAGATTTCTTCGTGTCAGACGAACTGGACGCAACCGACCGCCGTATTCTTGCTGCATTGCAGAAGGAAGGCCGCATCACCAACGCGGAACTGAGCGAACGGGTGAACCTGTCGCCCTCGGCCTGCCACCGCCGGGTGCAGCGGCTGGAGGAGGAAGGCTTCATCGCCGCCTATGTCGCGCTGCTGGATGCGCGGCGGCTGGGCAAGCCGACCACGGTTTTCGTGGAAATCACGCTGGAAAGCCAGGCCGAGGATCTGCTTGACGCCTTTGAACGCGAAGTGGCGCGGGTGCCCGACATTCTGGAATGTCACCTGATGGCAGGAACGGCGGACTATCTGCTGAAGATCGTGGCCGAGGACACCGAGGATTTCGCCCGCATCCACCGCCAGCGGCTAAGCCGGTTGCCGGGCGTGCGGCAGATGCAATCCAGCTTCGCGCTGCGCGAGGTGCTGAAGACAACGGCGCTGCCCGTGTAGCAGCCGACGCTTGCTCTTGCAGGAAACGCCCGTCAGGATGCGATCCCGCTGCGGTGTGCAGGTAAGCGTTTCAAGACAGGTGACACAGAATGGCAGACCCGGTTTCCCACGCAGCAGAATCCGCCCACCATGGGTTTGACCTGCTGCCGATCGTGGTGCTGCTTGCCGCGGCCGTGATCGCGGTGCCGGTCTTCCGCCGCATCGGCCTTGGGTCGGTTCTGGGCTATCTGGCCGCCGGCCTTGCCATCGGGCCGTTCGGCCTTGGGTTCTTTGATGACCCGCAGGCCATCATCCATGTGGCCGAACTGGGCGTGGTGCTGTTCCTGTTCATCATCGGGCTGGAAATGCAGCCCAGCCGCCTGTGGGCCATGCGGGGCGAGATCTTCGGCATCGGGCTGGCGCAGGTGGCGCTGGCGATGTTTGCCTTGGTCTGGGTAGGCATCCTTCTGGGCTATCCGCCCGAGGCCAGTTTCGTGGCCGGCACCGGCTTTGTTCTGACATCGACCGCCATCGTGATGCAGATGCTGGAAGAGCGCGGGCAGATGGGCCTGCCCAAGGGGCGACGGATCGTGGCGATCCTGCTGCTTGAGGATCTGGCCATCGTTCCCCTGCTGGCGCTGGTGGCCTTTCTGGCGCCGGGTGGGCAAGAGGCCACGCTGGCGGACCGTCTGCAAGGCGTGGCGATCGGGCTGGCGGCGATTGTCGTGCTGGTGCTGGCCGGGCGCTATCTTCTGAACCCGATGTTCCGCCTTCTGGCGCGGTTCGGCGCGCGCGAGGTGATGACGGCCGCCGCCCTGCTGGTGGTGCTGGGGGCCGCCGTGCTGATGCAGGCGGGCGGGTTGTCGATGGCGATGGGGGCGTTTCTTGCCGGCGTGCTGCTGTCGGAATCCAGCTTCCGCCACCAGCTTGAGGCCGATGTCGAACCCTTCCGGGGGCTGCTGCTGGGCCTGTTCTTCCTGGGCGTCGGCATGGCGCTGGACCTGAATGTCATTGCCGCCAACTGGGTGGTGATCGCGATTTCCGTGCCCGCCTTCATCATCCTGAAGATGCTGGTGATCTATGGCGTGGCGCGGCTGTTCAAGGCGGAGCGGGCCGAATCGCTGGAACGTGCGGTGCTGATGGCGCAGGGGGGCGAATTCGCCTTCGTGCTGTATGCTGCCGCCACGCAGTTCGGGATTCTGGAACCCGAATGGAACGCCAATCTGGCCGCGATCATCATTCTGTCGATGGTGCTGACACCGCTGATGGTCATCCTGCATGACCGGCTGCGACCGAAGTCCGGCGTGAACATGGACGGGGTCGAGGATGTCACGGGCGCTGGCGGCCTGCGTGGCAACGTGCTGCTGATCGGCTTTGGCCGCGTGGGGCAGATCGTCGGCCAGCCGCTGCTGGCGCGGGGGCACAGCATCTCGGCCATCGACAATGATACCGAGATGATCCAGGCGGCGGCCTCGTTCGGGTTCAAGGTCTGGTATGGTGACGGGGCGCGGCTGGACATTCTACATGCCGCAGGGGCCGGAAGCGCCGATCTGGTGGTGGTGGCCACCGACAAGGCCGAGACGACGACGCGGATCGTCGAGATGCTGAAGCATGAATTCCCGCTGGTGCCGGTGCTGGCCCGCGCCTTTGACCGGGGCCATGCGATCGAGCTGATCGCCAAGGGGGCCGACTACCAGATCCGCGAAACCTATGAGAGCGCCGTTGCCATGGGCCGCGAAGCGGTGCTGCGGCTGGGCGCCACCGAGGAGGAGGCGGACGAGCTGATCGCCGATGCCCGCGCGCGCGACCGAGACCGGCTGGCGCTGCAATCGGTGGACGGCATCTATGCCGGGCGCGACCTTCTGCTTGGCAACCGGGACATGCCGGCAACCGGGCACTGACCCCGGAAATGGAAAACCCCCGGCCTCACGGACGGGGGCTGACCTTTTCGGACCGTTGCCGGCCCCAGTGTCGCTGACGTCTTAGAGACCGCCTTCGCGCTGGGCTTTCTTGCGGGCGAGTTTACGGGCCCGGCGGATTGCCTCGGCCTGTTCGCGCGCTTTCTTGACCGACGGTTTCTCGAAATGTTGCTTGAGCTTCATTTCGCGGAACACGCCTTCGCGCTGCAGCTTCTTCTTCAGGGCCCGAAGGGCCTGTTCGACGTTGTTGTCGCGGACGCTGACCTGCATGTGGTTGTCACCACCTTCCTAAGTTAGAGTTGCACAAGATGTGCAGGCCGGCGCCCTATAGCAAAGGGGGGCGGGTGTGTCTACCTTTGCGGCAGCAACGGAGGGAACGATGGGCGAAGACGAGCGGAAAGAGCGGATTCTGGACGCGGCGCTGGTGCATGTGCCCTTTGACGGCTGGTCTGACGCCACGCTGCGGGCAGCGGCGAGCGATTCGGGGGTGCCGCTGGCGCTGGCCCGCGCGCTTTATCCGCGCGGTGGGGTCGATCTGGCGCTGGCCTACCACCAGCGCGGCGACCGCGAGATGATACAGGCGCTGGCGGTGGCCGATCTGTCGGCGCTGCGGTTCCGCGACAAGGTGGCCCAGGCGGTGCGGCTGCGGCTGGTAGGGGCCGACCGGGAGCTGGTGCGGCGCGGCAGCACCCTGTTTTCCCTGCCCCACCACGCCGCCGACGGGGCGCGGGCCATCTGGGGAACGGCGGATGCGATCTGGACAGCCCTTGGCGACACGTCGGACGATCTGAACTGGTATTCCAAACGGGCCAGCCTTTCGGCGGTCTATGGATCGACCGTGCTGTTCTGGCTGGGCGATGACAGCCCCGATCATCAGGCGACCTGGGATTTCCTTGATCGCCGGATCGAAGGCGTGATGCGCTTTGAAAAGGCCAAGGCGGCGTTTCGGGAAAATCCGCTGGGCAAGGCACTGATGGCTGGGCCATTCAGGATTCTGGACCGGATTCACGCGCCCAGGATGCCCGAAGACCTGCCCGGGACCGGCGCGAACTGAAAGGCTGCAAGACATGAACCTGTCGCATTCCATGCTGGCGATGGAAATCGTCGCCCCTGGTGGGCCGGATGTGCTGAAACCGTGCTCGGTGCCGGTGCCGGTGCCCAGCCATGGCCAGATCGTGATCCGGCTGGCCTGGGCCGGGGTGAACCGGCCCGATGCGCTGCAACGTGCCGGGGCCTATGCGCCCCCGCCCGGCGCCTCGGCCCTGCCGGGGCTTGAGGGATCGGGGACCGTGGTCGAACTGGGGCCGGGCGTCACCCGCTGGTCGATCGGCGACAAGGTCTGCGCCTTGCTGCCGGGCGGCGGATACGCGGAATACGCCGTCTGCCATGAAAGCCACGCCCTGCCGGTGCCGGCGGGCATGGGCCTGCGCGAAGCGGCCTGCCTGCCGGAAACCTGTTTCACCGTCTGGTCGAACGTGGTGATGCGCGGCGGGCTGAAGGCCGGCGACCGGCTTCTGGTGCATGGTGGCACCAGCGGCATCGGCACCACGGCCATCCAGATTGCCCGGGCACTTGGCGCGCGGGTCTTCGCCACCGCCGGATCAGAGGAAAAATGCAAGGTCTGCACCGACCTTGGGGCCGAAGCCGCCTGGAACTACCGCACTCAGGACTGGTCGCGCCTGATGCAGGCCGAAGGCGGGGCCCATGTCATTCTTGACATGGTGGGGGGCGCCTATATCCCGCGCAACATCAAGGCGCTGGCCGATGAGGGGCGTCTGGTGCAGATCGCCTTCCTGCAAGGGGCCAAGGCCGAGGTGAACTTTGCCGAGGTGATGATGAGGCGGCTGACCGTCACCGGATCAACGCTGCGCGCGCAAAGCGACCTGTCGAAGGCCCGCATCGCGGCCGAGGTCGAGGCGAATGTCTGGCCGATGATCGCGCGCGGCGCGTTCAAGGTGGTGATGGACAGCGAATACCGGCTGGACCAGGCCCCGCAGGCGCACTGGCGGATCGAGACACCGGGCCATGTGGGCAAGATCGTGCTGAAGATCGAGGATCAGGCGACCAGCCACGGCCCCTGACGATGCGCCGCCAGCATCGGCACCAGGAAGCCGCCGGCTGGCTGATCCCGCCACGTTCTGCCGGTTACACCTCAAGCGCCACGCGAAGCGAGGCTGACATTTCGGCCGCCGCGTCGCGCAGGGCTGCAACGAACTTGTCAGCCTGCACGGTGCGGACGCTTCGCGCAGGGCGCCAGACGGCAAGCAGGTAAGGCACGGAAACCTGCAACCGGCGGAACACCACGTTGCGCCCGGTATGGCTGGCTGCTGTCAGCGGGTTGATGATGGATATGCCCACCCCCGCCGCCACCATGGCGCACACGCTGGCCGCGGTTGTGGTCTCGGCCGCGTAGCTGCGCACGACATCGCCCGCGAAGAACACCTCGTCCAGCTTGTGGCGATAGGGGTCGTTCTGACCGAAGTAGATGAACGGCTGGCCGGAAAAATCCTCGGGCGCCAGCGCGGCCTTTCGCGCCAATGGATGCCCGACCGGCAGAACACAGACCATGTCCCCTGCGGGGATCGTCTCGGTCGTGGCCCCTTCGCGTTCAAACCTGTTCTCGGTCAGGCCCAGATCGAAGACCTGGGTCGTCATCTCATGGCGCAGCGAAGGCTCTTCATGTGAATGAACCGAGAAATGGATCGCCGGCCGCGCCTTCAGGAACCGCTGGATCACGCGCGGAATGATCGATTCCGCATGGGCAGGGATACTGGCGATGCGGAAATTTGCGGCATTCCGCGTGCGGATTGAAGATGCGGCGCGGCTGATTTCATCCATCCCGACAAACGACCTTCGCACCACTTCGTGCAGCAGGGCCGCCTGATCGGTCGGGGTCAGGCGCTTGCCGAAGCGCAGGAACAGTTCAAACCCGATCCGCTGCTCCATCTCACGGATTTCGCGGCTGATTGTTGGCTGTGACGTGCCCAAAGCAGCCGCCGCGGCGGTCATGCTCTTGTGAACCATGATCGCGTTGAAGATGTCGATCTGACGCTGATTGAGCTTCATGTGGTCCTCTTGGCAACCGGCCTCCGGCTGCACATCCATATCAGAAACGAATAAGATGTGCGTATCAAATATTTAATCCGCATAAATTCGTCTGGAATGGTCACACAGCCATCACAACACAGCGATATGTCATGCCGGAAGCTCTTGCCCTCTCCTCCGCCCCCCCTGCGATTGCGCCCCTGTCCACGCCCGGACAGCCGCGCTGGCTGTCGCGGCAAGACGGCGTTCTGCACGCGGAAGGTGTCAGCCTGGCCGACATTGCCCAGTCTGTGGGAACGCCGTTCTACTGCTATTCGGCATCAGAGCTGCGCCGCGGCTATGCCGAGCTGACCAGTGCCGTCGGGCCGCTGGGGGTTGCGGTCTGTTTTGCCGTCAAGGCGAACAGCAACCTCAATGTCCTGACCGAATTCGCGCGGCTTGGCTGTGGCATGGACATCGTCTCGGGCGGCGAGATGGACCGGGCGCTGGCGGCAGGCACCCCGGCTTCGCGCATCATCTTCTCGGGCGTTGGCAAGACGCGCGATGAAATCGGCCGCGCCCTTGAAGCGGGGCTTCACCAGATCAACGTCGAATCCGCGGCCGAGCTTGATGTGGTGGCCGAGGTGGCGCAATCGCTGGGCCGCCGCGCGACGGTGGCGCTGCGGGTGAACCCCGATGTCGATGCGGGAACCCACGCCAAGATCACCACCGCCCGCAAGGACAGCAAGTTCGGCATCGCCATCGGCGATGTTCCGGCGCTTTATGCGCGCGCGGCCAAAATGCCCTGGGTCGAATGTCTGGGGCTTGCCGTTCACATCGGTTCACAGGTGCAGAACCTTTCGCCGTTCCGCCATGCCTGGGCCGCGCTGGCCGGGTTGGTGCGGCAGCTTCGTGCCGAGGGGCTGACAGTTACGCGGCTGGATCTGGGCGGCGGACTTGGCATCGGTTCGGGGGCAGAACCCGGGCCCGACCTTGCGGAATACGCCCGGATCATTGCCGAAACCGTAGGCGATCTGGGCTGCGCGGTGAATGTCGAACCGGGCCGCTGGCTAAGTGCGCGGGCGGGCATACTGGTGACCGAGGTACTTTATCTCAAGCAAGGGGATGGCGCCGGGTTTGCCGTGGTTGATGCCGCGATGAATGATCTGATGCGCCCCGCGCTTTACGACGCGCGCCATCCGGTGCTGACGGTCCATGCGCCGCGCGGCGCGGCCCCCCTGCCCTGCCGCCTGGTTGGGCCGATCTGCGAAAGCTCGGACGATTTCGGCAGTTACGCCGATCTTGGAGAGCTGAAGTCGGGTGATCTTCTGGCCTTCGACAATGCGGGTGCCTACGGCGCCAGCATGTCCTCAACCTACAACTCAAGGGCACTGGTTCCCGAGGTGCTGGTCGATGGCGACCGCTTCCGCGTGATCCGCCAGCGCACGGGCACCGACAGGCTGCTGCAACTGGAACAGCCCGGCCCCTGGACCGGGGCGCCTTCGGCCGGCTGAGGCGGGGGGCACGGAAAACTGGCGGCCATGCGACGGGCCGGATGCCAGAGCCAAGATCGAGTCGCATTGACAGCCGTGCCTTGACCGGGGGGCCGCTGCAAAGGAAACCCGGTAACCGACAACGAGGTAAGCCATGAAGAACAAAATGAAACTCCTGCTCGCGTCCGGTCTTGCAAGCCTTGTGCTGATGACGCCGGCACTGGCAGAACAGATGCTGCGGATTTCCTATCCCGAAGATCCCAAGACCGCTGACGTGCAGAAAACGTCAGACGCCTATATGCTGCCGCTGAACGTGTTCGACCGGCTGATCGAAGCCGAAACCACCAGCCCGGGCCAATCGGCGCTGGTGCCGGGTCTGGCCGAGAAGTGGGACGTTTCGGCCGATGGTCTGGTCTATACCTTCCACCTGCGTCAGGGCGTGCTGTTCCACGACGGCGCGGAACTGACGGCCGATGACGTGGTCTATACCTTCGACCGGATGCTGAACCCGGCCACCAAGGCGCTTGGCACCGACATTCTGGATTTCGTGGCCGGCGCGCATGAACGGCTTGACGGCACGGCGGACAGCGTGGCCGGCCTCAAGGCGCTGGACAAGTATACGGTTCAGATCACCCTGTCGCAGCCCTATGCGGCCTTCCTTGCGCTGATGGCCAGCCCGCAGGCCTCGATCTTCAACCGCGCCTTCACCGAAGCCGCGGGCGATCAGTTCGGCCTCAGCCCGGAAACCACCAACGGCACCGGCCCGTTCAAGCTGGAAAGCTATGAGCTGAATGACAGCCAGCGGCTGGTGGCGAACGAATCCTACTTCCGCGGCCGCCCCAAGCTGGACAGCATCCTTGTGCGCGTGGTGTCGGATTCCGAAACGCTGCGGCTCTTGTTCGAAACCGATGAGCTGGATGTCTTCGATCTGGATTACGCGGTGTCGCAAACGCCGTATTTCTATGGCAGCGACCAGTGGAAAGACCTGATCCGCACCGGCCCGCGCGTGGGGATGTACTATTACCACATCAACCAGGCGAACAAGCCGTTCGATGACGTGCGCGTGCGCAAGGCCTTCCAGATGGCGATCAACCGTCAGGAAATCCTGGACAAGAACTTCTACGGCAAGGGCGTGCTTGAAAACGGCGTCATGCCGCGCGGCCTGACCTGCTATGAACCGGCCACGCCGATCGAGTTCAACCCCGCCAAGGCCAAGGAACTGCTGGCCGAAGCCGGCTATCCCGACGGTGTCGAGATCAAGCTGGCGCAGGTGTCGAGCTGGTCTTCGAAATGGTCTGACATGAACCAGATCATTCAAGCCCAGGCAGCCGAAGCCGGCTTCAAGGTCAGCATCGACACGATGGACGAAGCTGCCTATTTCGACAAGCGCAAGGCCGGCGTGATAGACAACTATACCCAAAGCTGGTCGGCCGACTTCAACGACCCCGACAACTTCTTCTACACCTTCTTCTCGAAGTCGGGGACGGCCGTCCGCGCCTTCAACAACAACGACCCGGTGGTGTTCGAGGCGCTGGACAAGGCGCGCGGCATGTCCGACGCCGAAGCGCGCTGTGCGCTTTACCGCGAGATGGGCGAGAAGATCGTGCAGGAAGATGCGGCCTGGGTGCCGATGTTCAGCCTGGACCACAGCTATGTGGTGCAGCCGCGCGTCAAGAACTTCGTCGTTCCGTGGAACGGCTGGAGCGACATGAACTACTACAAGATGGAAATCGCGGAATAATCCCCGATGGCGGCGGGCTTGTCCCGCCGCCCCATTCGCACGCCCCAGTCACGCCGCCCTATGGCGCCGCCACAAGAGCATTTTGCCCATGTTGATGTTCACGGTAAGACGGATTCTGGTCTCGATCCCGGTCTTGATCGGGATCACGGCCATTCTTTTCGTCATGCTGAACGTGGTTCCCGGCGACCCGATCGCCCTGCTGATGAAGGAACACGCCAGCCCTGATGTGATTGAGCGCGTCCGCGCCCAGATGCACCTCGATGATCCGCTGATCACCCGCTACTTCCGGTTCCTGTTCGCGGCACTTCAGGGCGATCTGGGCACCTCGATCAAGCTGAACCGCAGCGTGACCACGCTGATCATGAACGCCTTTCCGAACACGCTGTATCTGGCCGGGTGTGCGGCCCTGGTCTCCTGGGTGATCGGTATTCCGGCCGGCATCCTGTCGGCAGTTCGGCGCGATTCCTTTGTTGATCACTTCTTCATGGGCTTTTCGCTTCTTGGCGTGTCGATGCCGATCTTCTGGTCGGCGCTGCTGATGCAGTACATCTTCGCCGTGCAGTTGAAGTGGCTACCGGTCGCCGGGTTCTACGGTTTCGAATACGTCATCCTGCCGGCAATCGTGCTGGGGTGGAGTTCGGCCGGCGTCATCGCCCGGCTGACACGGTCCAGCCTGCTGGAAGTGATGCGCCACGATTACATTCGCACCGCCCGCGCCAAGGGGGCGCGCGAAATCAGCGTGATCTCGCGCCATGCGCTGAAGAACGCCCTGATCCCGGTGGTCACGATCATGGCGATTCAGGTCGCCAGCCTGCTGTCGGGCGCCGTCATCACCGAAGCGATCTTCGGCATCCCCGGTGTCGGCCGAATCTCGATCAACGCAATCCAGGCCCGCGACATGCCGCTTCTGCAAGGATCGGTGTTGTTCGCCACGGTTCTTGTGATCCTTGGAAATCTGGTGGCTGACATTCTTTACTCGGTCCTCGACCCCCGTATCCGTTCCCAGATGAGAAAGGACGCGCGATGAGCCAGTCCGCCGCTGTCACCAACGACCTGCCCGAGGTGATCGAGGAAGCCAGCTTCCTGCGCGATACCATGCGCGGCTTCCGCAAGAACCGCATGGCCATGGTGGGGCTGGTCTTCGTCTGCCTGCTGGTGTTCCTGGCCATTTTCGCGCCGATCATCAGCCCGCATGACCCCTATCGCGTGGCGCTGGATGAACAGTTGCTGCCGGCGTCCACCACCTACTGGCTGGGAACCGACAATTTCGGACGCGACGTGCTGACACGCATCCTTTATGGCGCCCGGATCTCGCTGGTGGTGGGAACCGTGCCCAGCCTGATTTCGCTGCTGATCGGCACCTTCATGGGCATCCTCAGCGGCTATATGGGCGGCAAGACCGATTTCGTCATCATGCGGCTGGCCGACACGATGATCGCCTTCCCCTCGCTCTTGCTGGCGATGGTGGTGATGTACACACTGGGCGCAAACCTCTTCAACATCTTCATCGCGCTGGCCCTTGTCGGCTGGGCCGGGGTGGCGCGGGTGGTGCGGTCGCAGACGCTGGCGCTGAAGGAAAAAGAATTCATCGAGGCCGCCCGCGCAAATGGAACCTCCCGCGTGCGAATCATGTTCAGCCACATCTTCCCCAATGTGACGCCAACGCTGATCGTGCTGTTCTCGCTGTCGATCCCCGAGGCGATCATGTGGGAATCCAGCCTGAGCTTCCTAGGCGTCGGTGTGCAGCCGCCCGAGGCAAGCTGGGGCCTGTTGGTGGCAAAGGGCAAGGAATACCTGTTTCAGGCGCCTCTGGTGGCAATCATGCCGGGGGTGGCGATCCTGATGACGGTGCTTGCCTTCAATTTCATCGGTGACGGGCTGCGTGATGCGCTTGACCCTTCCATGAAGGACTGAGCAATGGCAAACCCTTCGGGCAATGTGCTGAGCGTGCGCGAACTGCGCACCGAATTTCGCGGCGGCCGTGGCAATGTGCGCGTGCTGGACGACATTTCCTTCGATGTCGGCCGCGGGCGGATCGTCGGTCTGGTCGGGGAATCCGGCTCGGGCAAAAGCATGACGGCGCTTTCGTTGATGGGGCTGGTGCCCAAACCGCAGGGCCAGGTCAGCGCCAAGAGCATCAATCTTGACGGGATCGAGCTTGCCTCGATCAGCCCGGACGGGCTGCGCCAGATCCGTGGCCGCGACATGGCCATGGTGTTCCAGGAACCGATGACCTCGCTGAACCCCGTCCGCAAGGTGTGGGAACAGGTGGGCGAACCGCTGCGCATCCATCAGGGCCTTGGGCGGCGGGCCATCCGCGACCGTGTGCTTGAAATGTTCGAACTGGTCGGCATCCCCGAACCGAAGGCCCGGCTTGACGCCTATCCGCACCAGCTTTCGGGCGGTCTGCGGCAGCGGGCGATGATCGCGATGGGGCTGATCTGCGAACCGAAGCTGCTGATCGCGGACGAACCCACCACCGCGCTGGACGTGACGACGCAGGCGCAAATCCTGCGCCTGATGCAGGAACTGCGCGACCGCGTGGGAACCTCGATCATCATGATCACCCATGACCTGGGGATCATCGCCGAGATGTGCGACGAGGTGAACGTGATGTATGCGGGCCAGATCGTCGAACAGGCCAATGTCTTTGACCTGTTCGAGAACCCGTCGCATCCCTATACGCGTGGCCTGCTGGCCTCGATCCCGAAATCGACCGAAAGCCGGATTGCACGGCGTATGCCCAGTATTCCGGGCATGGTGCCCAATCTGGCAAGGCTGCCGTCAGGCTGCCGCTTCCGCCCCCGCTGCACCGATGCCATGGCCATCTGCCAGACCCGGGAACCCGCCGTCACCGATCTGGAGAAGGATCATCGCGCCCGCTGCTGGCTGCACGCCCGGCAGGATGCGATCAGCCAGGGAGAGCCCTTGTGAACGAGATTGTCATTTCAGCCCGAAATCTGACCAAGCATTACCGCGTGGGTGGCGGCACGCTGGCGGGGCAGGGCAAGGTGGTGCGGGCCGTCGATGGGGTCACACTCGACATCCGCGAACGGGAAACCTTTGCCCTGGTCGGAGAATCCGGCTGCGGCAAGACCACCCTTGGCCGCATCATGCTGCGTCTTCAGGAACCGTCGGGCGGCCAGATTTCGTATCGCGGGCAGGACATCACCGCGCTGGACGATGCCGGAATGCGCGCCCTGCGCAAGAAGTTGCAGATCGTCTTTCAAGACCCCTACGCCTCGCTCAATCCGCGGATGCGGATCGAGGACATTCTGGCCGAACCGCTGCGCACCCACGGCTATGGCTCGGCCGAGGTGATCCGTGACCGCTGCGCCGAACTGCTGGACATGGTGGGCCTGCGCCACACCTACCTGCGCAACTACCCACACCAGTTTTCCGGCGGTCAGCGCCAGCGCATCGGGATCGCCCGCGCGCTGGCCAACAAGCCGGATTTCGTGGTCTGCGACGAATCCGTGTCGGCGCTGGATGTCTCGATCCAGGCGCAGGTGCTGAACCTGCTGAGCGACCTGCAGGATGAACTGAAGCTGACCTATTTCTTCATCACCCACGATCTTTCGGTCGTGCGCCAGTTCGCCGATCGGGTGGGAGTGATGTTCCTTGGCCGCCTGGTCGAGGTGGGCCGCACCGAAGACATTTTCGCCGGGCCGCTGCATCCCTATACGATGCTGCTGATTTCGGCCGTGCCCCGGGCCGATCCGCGCCAGCGCACACGCGAACGGCCGCTGATGACGGGCGAGATTCCCAGCCCGATGAACCTGCCGCCGGGGTGCCGGTTCCACACGCGCTGCCCCTTTGCCAAGGACATCTGCCGCACCCATGACCCGGATCTGCAAGACATGGGTCAGGGCCGCGCCGTTGCCTGCCATTTTCCGCTGAATTCCTGAAGGGAGCCTGTCTTGGATCTGATCGTGACACCGCATGGCGATGGCTATCAGGCCAGCTATGGGAGCAAGACCTGGCGCGCCGCCGTGGGCCGGGGCGGCATTGCCGTGAAGGGGGGCGAAGGCGATGGCATCAGCCCGATCGGCTGCTGGCCGATCCGCCGGGTGTTCTACCGCGCCGACCGGCTGGCTGGCCCGCCGACCTCCGCCTTTCCCTGCACCCCGATCGACCCGGCGGATGGCTGGTGCGACGCGCCGGATCACCCCGAGTATAACCGGCTTGTCCGCCTGCCCTTTGCCGCCAGCCATGAAGAGATGTGGCGCGAAGATCACCTGTATGACATCGTTGTCGTGCTGGGGCAGAATGATGATCCGGTGGTGGCAGGCGCCGGCAGCGCGATCTTTCTGCATGTGGCCCGGGCCGAATATTCCCCGACCGCCGGCTGCGCCGCCCTGTCCCTGACCGATCTGCAAGACTTCCTGTCGGAGGCAACGCCCGACACCCTGCTGTGCTTCAAGGCGCAGTAACGACCATGACCAAACTGGATCTTGCCGCGCTGGACCATGCGCTGAACCTGCTTCCGGGCCAGCATCGCGGGCCGGCCGGGGTGGCGGGTGTCGTCAAGGACGGACAGGTGATTGCCCGGCGCGCCTGGGGCTTTGCCGACATGTATCGGCACCTGCCGATGACCACGCAGACGCGGCTGCCGATCTGTTCGATCTCGAAGCACATGACCTGCGTGCTGCTTCTGGACCTGTTCGATGACCCCGAGGTTCTGGCCCCGCTGCTGCCCGATCTGCTACCGAACCACGCCGCGCCGCTGCCGACAGTGGCGCACCTGTGCCATAACCAGTCTGGCCTGCGGGATTACTGGGCGCTGACAGTCCTGCACGGGGCAGAGCCGGAAGGCATTTTCACGGAAGAGGATGGCCTGACCCTTCTGGCGCAGGCCAAGGGCGGGCATTTCCCGCCGGGCCAGCATTACGCCTATTGCAACGGAAACTTCCGCCTGCTGGCAGACCTGATCCGCCGCGCCACGGGGCGCGACTTCGGCGATCTGCTGCGCGAACGCATCTTCCGGCCCGCGAACATGGCCACCGCCGCGCTTGCCCCCGACACGCGCAAACCGCTGGATGATGTGGTTGGCTATGAGGGCAATGACGAAGTTGGCTTCCTGCCGGCCAAAAGCGGTTTGCACTGGTTCGGAGATGCCGGCATCTCGGCCTCGCTTGACGATATGCTGGCCTGGGAATGCCATATCGACGCCACACGGGATAACCCCGACAGCCTGTATAACCGCATCTCCGGTCCGGTCAGCTTCACCGATGGCACGCCGGCGGCCTATGGCTACGGGCTGCGCCGCGACGTGCTGGCCGGATATGAGGTCACCAGCCACGGCGGCGGTCTGCGGGGGTTCTGCTCGTTCCGGCTGCATGTTGCGACCGAACGCCTGTCGGTCGTGGTGATCTTCAACCACGAGGCCAGCGCCATGCGCGCCGCCTGGTCCCTGATGGGGGCGACCCTGGGGTGCCGGGTTGGGGAACCCGCCCTGGCTGCCAGCGGGTGGAACGGGCTGTGGCTCGACGAAGAACAGAAACTTCTGGTCAGGACGGGCGATCATCCGGCCGGCGTCCGCCTGCACTACGCCCCGTCCCCCACGGTTCTGCCGCTGCTGTCGGGCGATGTGGCCCAGGGCTATGGCATTGAGCTGTGCCGCAACGAGGGCGTTCTGCGGATGGACCGCAAGGCCGAGAACCTGCGGGTTGTGGCCCGGGCCGTTACGTCGCTTGACTGGGCAGACGGAACCGAGCTGGCGGGACACTACCAGTCGGACGAACTGGGAACCTCGCTTGAGATCCGCTTCCGCGACGGGGCCGCCTACGTCACCTTCACCGGGATGCTGGGAACCGGCCCGATGGAGCGGATGTATCCGCTTGCCCGCGATCTGTGGACCATCACCAGCCGCCGCGCCATGGATGCCGCCCCCCCGGGGGAATGGACAGTGCTGATCGAGCGGGACGGCGAAGGCTGCGTCCGCGGTCTGGTGATCGGATGCTGGCTTGCCAGAAAGATCAGCTATCGCCGAACCGGGGCACCGTCGGGGGTCTGACCGGCACAGCGCGGGTTTCCCCCGGCAATCAGGTTCGCGGCGTCAGCGCGCGCCCCAGGTATCGCTCAGCCGGTATCCTTCGGGCCAGGGGTCCGAGGGATCAAGCAGATGCTGATGGATGCCGGTAATCCAGCCCCTGCCGGAAATTTCGGGCAGGATGGCGGGCAGGTCGCCAACCCGCGTTGTTCCAAGGATGCGCCCGGCAAAGGTGGAGTCAATCAGCGAAACCGCCGTCAGACGATCCCCCACCGCCATTTCGCCGCGCGCGTGCAACACGGCCATGCGCGCCGAAAGTGCGGTGCCTGTGGGGGAGCGGTCCACCTTTCCGGGCCGGATGGCCACGGCAGACCGGGCGCGCAGTTCGGTGCCGTCGCGGCTGACAGGGCCGGCGAACAGGCAGAACGAGAAATGCCGCCAATCCGGGTTTTCGGGGTGGTGGAAGCCAAGCTGTTCGGTGCCCGCGCGGGTGATCCGGGTTCCCAGCCGGGCGATGTCATGCGCCTCATCCGGGGTCAGGGCGAAGCCAAGCGCCCGGGCATCGACAAACACGAAGCTGTCGCCGCCATACGCGGTATCAACGGTCAGCGTGCCAAGCCCCTCGACCTCGAGCCGGGCATCCAGACGGGCCGCGAAACTGGGCAGGTTCTGCACGAAGATACGTTCGGCCTTGCCATTGCGACATTCCGCACGCACGCGCACCAGACCGCCCGGCGCTTCAAGCGTGATCTGCGTCTCGGGTTCCGTCATCGGCAGGATGCCACTGTCCAGCAGGACGGTTGCCACGCAGATCGAGTTCGAGCCGGACATCGGGGGGGTGTCTTCGGGCTCCATGATGATGAAACCCGCGTCGGCCTGGGGGTGCTTGGGCGGCACCAGCAGATTGACATGACGGAAGACGCCCCCGCGCGGTTCGTTCAGGACGAAGTTCCGCAATGTCTGGTCCTGGGCAATCCAGCGCGATTGTTCCCAAAGGGTTGCGCCGGGTGGCGGGGTGACGCCGCCGACGATCACATCGCCCACCTCGCCCTCGGCATGGGCGGAGATCACATGAATGGTCTTGCTTGACCGCATCGCGTTCCCCTTACATCAGCCAGTCGGGCAGTTTGCGCGGCGCGTGGCCCGTGACGGCGGCGGCGGCACAGGCGGCAAGGCTGCCGAAGCGCACGGCGCGGCCGGAAAGGCCCGGCCCATAATGGGCGTATTTGCCCGAATTCGTCATCACCGTGCGCGTGGTCGGCGGGAAGACCGGCTCGGAGATGGAGCACCAGCACAGGTCGGGCAGCACCTGCACACCGGCCTGCTGCAGCCGTTCCAGCGTGCCATCGGCGCGGGCCCGGGCAATGACGGCACGCCCTGCGGTGACGATGGTGGACACCCGGACGCGCCGCCCTTGCAGGGCATCGGCCAGCGCGCGGCATTCATCCAATGAGGCATGTGGGCTTCCGATGGCGATCAGTTCCACCGCTTCGGGCCCGTCGTTCAGAAGCTGCCAGCCGGCCACCAGATCGGACCTGGCAAGCCGGACCAGATCGGCGTCCGGGGCAATCTGACCGGCCTCGGGCGTGATGCAGTCAACGTGCAGCATGGGTGCAGCGGAGGTAGTACCAAAAGCTGCACACAGCGCCTTGAGGTTTTCCGGCACCGGCCCGGCAGGCGCCAGACCTTTCAGGACGGGAATCCGGTCTGGCGCGATCTTGCCCGCCAGATAGCCGACGAGCGGCCAGAAGGAATCATCCACTCCGGCGGGCAACTCGACCTCGATGATCCGCCGCGCCTGACGGTCTGCATCGCGATAGACCCCGGACAGGGGCGCGCGTCCGGTCAGGGCGATGCACAGATCCAGAAAGTCGGGGTGCTTGGCGGTGCGGGCCCCCAGCACGCTGTTGGCATAGATCACCGCGTTCGATTCAGACCAGGCGATGGCCTCGCCCTCGGTGGGTGCGGTGTCCAGCAGATAGGGCGAACAGGTGAAGGTCGGCTGGCACCCCATGCGGACATAGGCATCGGCCAGCCGCTGCGCGGGGCCGCCAAAGGACGGCGGCACACCCTGTTGCCGCCAGTTGGCATGATCGACCGAGATGGCGTTCATCGTGGTGGGTATCCGCACGCGGGCGCCCATGTCGGCCATCTTCTCGGCGAAGGTCAGGTTGGCGGGGCTCGCGTAGATGCAGCCGTCAATATGGCCCTGGCTGACGGGGATCAGCCGTTCCGCGCCCTGATTGGCCGCCATGCCACACAGGATGCGCATGGCCTGCGCCACCGCTTCGCCTTGCGAGCCGTCCAGCATGGCGCGATCTTCGGCAGACAGGGCGGGGCCGTCCACGGTGGCGGACACCGCGGGGATGGTCAGCCCGTCTGCCACGATTCCGCTTTCGTCGATGCGGGCGGACTGCGCGCCGGAAAGCGCATCAAAGGCGTCCTGCGTCAGACGCAGCACGGGCAGGGTCTTGCCGAACATGCCGGCGGCAACCATCGCGCCCAGGGTCACCACATCTTCGGGTTCGGCAAAGACCAGCGCGGCCGGGGCGCGGCCGTTCAGCACCATGTCGAGAAGAACGCCCGACCCGGTGCAAGACCCCCGCGTTCCCGGAATGACCAGAATACGCCCGACCAGGCTTTGGCCGGCCAGCGGGTGATGCACGTCGATCACCCGGCCGGTTGCCGGGTCAACCCCGCCCCAGAAGCTGATCGGTTCGCGACAGGCCAGAATGGCCCCCTCGGCCAGCCCCGGCAGGATGATCTGCGCCTGCCCCGTCACCGGACCACGAACCCATGCGCGAAGGGATCGCGGTCATCAATGAAGATGGTGTTGTACCCTGTCATCCGGGCCCAGCCTGCGATTGACGGAATGATGGCCGGGCGATCCCCGACGCGGGAGGCATCTTCCACCCGGCCCTTGAAGATGGAGCCGATGATGGATTCATGCCAGAATTCATCACCGACCTTCAGCTTGCCCTTGGCGGCAAGCTGCGCCATGCGCGCCGACGTGCCGGTTCCGCAGGGGCTGCGGTCAATGGCCTTGTCGCCATAGAACACCGCGTTGCGGGCATGGGCGCCCTGAACCGTGGGCTGGCCCGTCCACTGAATATGGCTGAGGCCGTTGATCGCCGGATGCTCGGGGTGGACGAATTCATACTTGGCATTCAGCGCGGCCCGAAGCCGGGGCGAGAAGCCGACCAGTTCGCCCGCGGTGAAATCGGCCATGTCGCGGAAGTTCTTTTGCGGTTCGACGATGGCATAGAAATTGCCGCCATAGGCCACATCGACCACGATTTCACCCAGACCCTCGACCTCGGCCGTCAGGCCCTCGGCATAAAGGAACGAGGGCACGTTGGTCAGGCGCACTTCTTCGACAAAGCGCCCCTCTTGCCGATAGGCAATGTCGACCCGGCCCGCCGGCGCCTCGATGGCCAGGCGGCCGGGCGCGCGGGGCGTGATCAGGCCGTTCTCGATGCCCATCGTGATGGTTCCGATGGTGCCGTGCCCGCACATCGGCAGGCAGCCCGAGGTTTCGATGAACAGCACGGCGACATCGCAATCGGGGCGGGTCGGCGGATAAAGGATCGAGCCCGACATCATGTCATGGCCGCGCGGTTCGAACATCAGCCCGGTGCGAATCCAGTCATAGTCGCGCAGGAAATGGGCGCGACGCTCCAGCATGTTCGCCCCTTCCAGCCGCGGACCGCCGCCCGCCACCAGCCGGACGGGGTTGCCGCAGGTATGACCATCAATGCAGGAGAAGGTATGCGTTGCCATGGGGGCCTCAGAACCGTTGGGGCGAGAAGGGGGCAAGATCAAGGGCGGCGGGTCTGCCGGTCAGCAGGTCGGCCACGATCCGCGCCGTTCCGGCGGATTGGGTCAGGCCAAGATGGCCGTGACCAAAGGCGTAAAGGACGCGCGGCGTTGCCCGCGATGCCCCGATGGCGGGCAGGCTGTCGGGCAGCGAGGGGCGGAAGCCCATCCATTGCGTTCCCCCCGTGGCCCTGAGACCGGGAAGGAAGCCCTGCGCCTTTTTCAGCATCACCTCGGCGCGGCGATAGTTTGGCGGCCGTTTCAGCCCGCCAAGTTCGACCGCGCCGCCAACCCGGATGCCGGTTGACAGGCGGGTGACCACAAACCCGTGGCCGCCAAAGGTGATCTGCGTGCGCAGGTCAAAGGCATCGGGCGGAAGCGTGGTGTTGTAGCCGCGTTCGGTTTCCAGCGGAATCCGGTCGCCAAGGCTGCGCGCGATCAGATGCGAATGGGCGCCGGCGGCCAGCACCACCTTGCCGGCCCGCAGCGCGGGCCCGCCCACGACCGCGATTTCCACCCCGTCGCCCTGCGGGGCCAGCGCCCCGACCTGCGCCAGCACGATGCGGCCGCCCCGGCCACGGAACCGTTCGGCCAGCGCAAGGGTGTAAAGGCGCGGATCGGCGATGGAATACCAGCCCGGCGTGAAGGTGCCGCGCACAAAGCGGGGGGACAGGCCGGGTTGCAGCTCGGCCATTTCTTCGGCGCCCATGTGCCGGAAGGCGATGCCATGCGCGGCGCGGACCTGCCAGCCCGGGCGCGCGGTCTCGAACTCGGCCTCGGATTCATAGACCTGAAGGTTGCCGTCCTTGCGCAGCATCGGCAGGGTGCCGGTTGCCTGCAGGAAGGGTTCAAGCTCGGCCTTGGACAGATCCATCAGCGCGGTCTGCGCCACCGTGGAGGCCGCCACCTGCGCGGGCCGGCAAGCCCGCCAGAACCGGAACAGCCAGGGCGCGATGGCCGGCGCATAGGCCGGCGGAATGGTCAGCGGGCCGGTTGCATCCAGCAGCCAGCGGGGCGCCTTGCGCAACATGCCCGGCGAAGCCAGTGGCAGGATGTCGGTGAAGGCGAAGGCCCCCGCGTTGCCGGCCGATGCCCCGGCGGCGGGGCCTTCCCTGTCAACTACAGTGACGGTCAGGCCACGGTCCTGCAAGGCCAGCGCGATGGAGAGGCCCACCACGCCGGCCCCGATCACAAGGGCATCGGTGGCATCGGATTCGGTTTGCATCATGGTTCAGTGCGTGGCGGCCAGGAACTTTTGCAGTTCCGGGTCTTTCGGCGCGCCGAACAGTTGTTCGGGCGGCGCGATTTCCGCCATCACCCCCTTGTGGAAGAAGGCCACGCGGTCGGACACTTCGCGCGCGAATTTCATTTCGTGGGTGACGCAGATCATCGTCATGCCTTCCGAGGCCAGCATCCGCAGCGTATCCAGCACTTCGCCCACCAGTTGCGGGTCCAGCGCGGAAGTCACCTCGTCGAACAGCATGTAGTCGGGCGACATGGCCAGCGCGCGGGCGATGGCCATCCGCTGCTGCTGCCCGCCCGACAGGCGCGAGGGATAGACGGCCAGCTTGTCGCCCAGACCGACGTGCTTCAACTGGCGCACGGCTTCCGCTTCGGCTTCGGATTTCGGGCGTTTCAGCACCTTGACCTGCGCCAGCATCACATTTTCCAGCACGGTCAGGTGCGGAAAGGCGTTCCATTGCTGGAACACGATGCCGATCTTCTGGCGCAGCCGGTTCAGGTCGGTGGTCTTGGCGTGAACCTCGACCCCGTCAACGACGATGCGCCCGCTGTCGATGGGTTCCAGCCCGTTGATGCAGGTGAGCAGGGTGGACTTGCCCGAGCCCGAACCGCCGATGACGGTCAGCACCTCTCCTTTGGCGACGGTCAGGTTGATGCCTTTCAGCACCTCGAGCGGGCCGAAGGATTTGCGGACATTCTCGATCTCAATCATTGGACCACCGTTTTTCCAGGTAACCGCCCAGCCGGGCGATCGGGAAGGAGATGACGAAGTAGAACAGACCGCAGATCATCAGCAGGAACAGCGGTTCCTGAAGGCGGGTGATCAGGATCTGGGTGGATTTCAGCAGCTCCACCACCTGCACGACATAGACGAGGGCCGAGTCCTTCATCACGCCCAGCGCAAGGCCGATCCAGGACGGCAGAGCGACGCGGGTCGCCAGCGGCATCACGATGTTGCGCATGTCCTGCGCCCAGGTCATGCCCAGCGACCGGGCGGCGCGGCGCAGGGTGGGCGGCACCGCCTCGATCGCGCCGCGCACGATTTCGGCGCAATAGGCGGCGGTGTAGAACGACAGCACCGCACAGGCCACCGAGAAGCCCGAGATGCGCCAGCCCAGAACCGTGGTGACGAAGGCATTGGCCAGCACAAGCTGGATCAGCAGCGGGATGGAGCGGAAGACATCCAGCGCGAAGGTGATGGGGGCGGCCCACCACGGGCCGATCTGGTAACGGATCACGCCGAAGGCGATGCCCATCACCGTGCCGAAGAACACGGAAATGGCGGTGACGACCAGTGTCATCCCGGCGCCTTTTGCCAGGAAGATCAGATCGTTGACGTTAAGGGCCGTATCAAGCATCGCAGACCCCCCTCAATACCGGAACAGCCGGGCCGCAAGCAGGCGGGCCGAAAGGGTGATGGTCTTGGTGATCAGGTAGAAGATCACCGCGGCGATGGCGAAAAGTTCGAAGGTGCGGAAGGTGCGGGCGTTCAGTTCGCTGGTGACACCGTAAAGATCGGTGTTCATGGCAACCACGGCCCCGAGCGATGTCATCAGGATGGCCCAGACCATCTGGTTCGTCATGGGCAGGAAGGAAATCCGCAGCATCTGCGGCATGATCACGTTGCGGAAGGCCTGAAAGCCGCTCATCCCAAGCGAGCGGGCGGCGCGGGTCTGGGTTTCGGGTATGGCCTTGAGGGCGCCCCGGAAATTCTCGGCCAGATAGCCCGCGTTGTTGAAGGCGATACCGATCAGCAGCGAGAGATAGGGCGAAAGATGGACCCCAAACCCGCCCAGGCCGAAGTGAACCATGTAGATCTGGAACAGGGCCGGCGTGTTGCGCGCGATTTCGACCCAGGTTGTTGCCACCGCACCCAGCAGGCGGTTGCCGGATTGTCGGAACAAGGTCAGCGCCATGGCGATGAGGATGCCGATCAGCATCGACAGCACCGCGATCTCGATGGTCACAAGCGCGCCTTCAAGCATCTGCGGAAGCGAGTCGAGGGCCTGGCTCCAGCGAAAACGATAGTTGAACATGGCCACCCCAGATCCGTGAACGCCAAGGCGATGCGGGGGGCTACCCCCGCATCGCATCCTGTCTGAAGATCAGCGATAGACGCCCTTGATGGTCAGGTCAGCCGGTTCGCCTTCGCCCACCCATTTCTTGTAGAGTTCGGCATAGCGGCCGGTGCGGACCTGCTGGTTGATGAACAGGTTCATGTAGTTGATCAGGCCGAATTCTTCGCGCAGCGTGATCAGGGCCACATAGTCCGGCACCATCGGGGCCTTGTCGGCGATGGTAATGCCCGGGAAGTTGCCCGATTTCACGTTGGCCTCGGCCACTTCGACGGTCGAGACGGTGGCATCAAGCTGGCCCTGCGACAGTGCCAGGAACACGTCGGCCTGGGTCTGGTAGGGACGGAACTCGCCCTCGCCCCATTCCTTGACCTTGCCTTCCAGCCAGATCGCCTCATAGGTGCCGGCGGTGGCGCCCACGACCTTGCCCTTCATGCCTTCCCAGTTGGTGATGCCGGCCTTGTCATTGGCGACGACGGCATTTTCAAAGGCATAGTAGGGGATCGAGAAGCCGACGGTCTTGGCCCGTTCCAGCGTGTCGGAGGTGGAGGCGACAGCCACATCGACCGACCCCGACATGAGCGCGGGAATACGTTCGGGGAAGGTGGTTTCGACGATTTCCGCCTTCACGCCCAGCGCCGCCGCCAGATCGTTGCAGTAATCGACATCGAAACCGATGGGGGTGTTGCTGGCATCGCGCGACCCCATGGGCGGGAAGTCCAGCACGACGGCGCAGCGCAGCGTGCCCGAAGCAATGATGTCGTCCAGTTTGTCGGCCTTTGCCGGCATGGCCACAGCGGTGGCGGCCAGCAGGCCAGCGGTGAGAAACGCCGTTTTCATGTTCCCTCCCATGGGTGATGTTATGATTCCGGTATTGTCACTATCGGGCGTGGCGGGGCACAAATCAATTACAAAATACACTTAGTATACAAGCTATATTCAGCCGTCCGCCGTCTGCCCTGCGGGGGCAGGGCATCGGGTTCGGTCTGACGCGGGCCTGTATCACAGATCCTTCGGCAAGATCGCCTCGGGCAGGTTCTGGTAGCTGACCGGCCGCAGGAACCGGCGGATCGACAATGTGCCGACAGAAGTGGCGCCAAAGTTGGTGCTGGCCGGATAGGGACCACCATGCACCATCGCATCGCAGACTTCGACCCCTGTCGGAAAACCGTTGGCCAGCACACGGCCGGCCTTGTGTTCCAGCACCGGCAACAGGCGGCGGGCAAGATCGGCGTCTTCGTCGTTCAGGTGCAGGGTCGCGGTCAACTGGCCGGGGAAGCTGCGGGCAATGGCCAGCATCTCCTCGGCGTCGCGGGCGGTCACGATCAGTCCAAGCGGACCGAACACCTCTTCCGCAAGGGCGTGATCGGCAAGCCAGTCCTGGCCGCGCACCTGAAACAGTTGCGGCGTTGCCTGGCGGGGACCGCAGTCCTGTGACAGCAGGCTTTGCACGCCCGGCGCGGCGGCAATCCGGTCGCGCCCCTGCACATAGGCCCGCGCGATGCCTTCGGTCAGCATGACCTGGGGCGCCACCTGCCGCAGGGCGGCCAGGGTGGCGGCGACGAATGCTGCCGCCTGATCTTCCATCACCACGGCGATGCCGGGATTGGTGCAGAACTGACCGGCGCCCATGGTCAGGCTGGCCGACCAGCCCTGCGCCACGGCATCGCCCCGCGCCGCCATGGCGGCGGGCAGCAGGAACATGGGATTGACCGCCCCGAGTTCGCCGAAGAACGGAATCGGTTCAGGCCGGGCGGCGCACAGATCGAACAGCGCCCGCCCGCCAGCAAGCGAGCCGGTGAAACCCACCGCCTTGATCAGCGGATGCGTGACCAGCGCCTCGCCAACGCTGCGGTTGCCGCCCTGGATCAGGCTGAACACGCCCGGATGCAGGTTGCAGGCAAGGATGGCGGCATGAATCGCCTCGGCCACGATTTCGCCGGTGCCGGGATGGGCCGAGTGGCCCTTGACCACCACGGGGCAGCCCGCGGCCAGCGCGGCGGCGGTGTCGCCACCTGCGGTCGAGAAGGCCAGCGGAAAGTTCGACGCGCCGAACACCGCGACCGGGCCGATGGGGCGCTGGATCATGCGGATGTCGGGGCGGGGCAGCGGCTGGCGGTCGGGCAGGGCTGCGTCATGGCGGCGGTCAAGATAATCACCCGCCTCGATATGCGCCGCGAACAGGCGCAGTTGGCCGGTGGTGCGGCCCCGCTCTCCGTTCAGCCGCGCTTCGGGAAGGCCGGTTTCCTGGCATCCGATCAGGGTGATCGCCGCGGCCCGGGCCTCGATCTCATCGGCGATGCGGCGCAGGAAGGCGGCGCGCAGGGCACGGTCGGCCCAGCCGAAGGACCAGAACGCCACTTCCGCGGCCTGGGCGGCCTGGTCCACAAGCGCCCGGGTGCCCACGGCAAAGGTATGGGCGGGGCCATGCGCCGGGTCGGAGGCGAAGGTGTCAGGCCCGGCGATCCATTCACCGGCGATCAGGTGCTTTCCATGGGGAACAAAGGTCAACGGCTTCTTCCTTGTCGGCGGGTCTGGCGACCCTTCGGTTCACGGGGCTTGGGCAACGGGCCCGAACAGCGCAGGGTGCGCCCCTGCGCTGCATGTCACGGCAGGCCATGGCCTGCGGCGGGGTCAGACCTTGCAGGTCTGCACCGCGCCCGGAAGTTTGCTCCACTCTGCGTACCAGGTCTTGAACTGGGTGAACTGCGCTTCGGCCCAGCCGCGCTGGCTGGGCGTCAGCTCGTCCGTGGCATTGAAGTGCAGGGCGTAATCGGCATCGCCTTCCAGCACCATCATGTACTTGTAGTACAGCACCAGATCGCAGCCCTCGTCCCACGACGACAGCACTTCCAGCGCCTCGCCCAGTTCGCGGGCGCGCTGGCGGGCGTCCAGATCGCCGGCGGCGGCGGCCTTGGCCAGCGCGACGAAGTGCAGGACTTCCTTGGCCAGCACGTTGCCGATGCCGGTGATGGTGCCCGTTGCCCCGCATTTGACATAGCCGTGATAGACGCCGGTATCGACGCCGGCCATCAGGATCACGCTTTCATCGGCGCTGGTGATGTGTTCGGCGGCATAGGTCATGGCCTTGGCGCCGCCAAATTCCTTGAAGCCCACAAGGTTGGGGTGTTCGGCGCGCAGGGCGAAGAACAGGTCGGCCTTGGTTTCGTAGCCGTAGTAGGGGCTGTTGTAGATGACGGCCGGCAAGTCGGGCGCGGCGGCGAGAAGCGCCTTGAAGTGATGGCGCTGCGCAACCGGCGATGCTCCGCGCGACAGCACCCGGGGGATCAGCATCAGCCCAGCGGCGCCCACCTTCTGCGCATGGGCGGCATGGGCCACCGCGCTGGCAGAGTTGATCGCGCCGGTGCCGACGATGACCGGGATGCCGGCCTTGACCAGACGTTCGACGCCTTCCATCCGCTGTTCATCGGTCAGCAGCGGCCAGTCGCCCATGGACCCGCAATAGACCACCGCCGACATGCCGGCGGCCATCAGCTCTTTCGCCTTGCGGACAAGCGCATCGAAGTTGGGACGGCGGTCTGCCGTGCAGGGCGTCATCAGCGCGGGAATCACTCCGGTGAAAATCGCGGTATCCATCTGGGAACTCCTTGTGACCCATGTTCGGCATGGTTCGGCGGCACCCGGTCCGCCGATTCCTGACCGAATAATACCTTTTGCATTTTATTTGTCGACAAGAAATCGACAGGACTAGAGCGCGATCTCCTGCCGTTCGTCGCGGGCGAAAAGCTGCTGGATCTGGCGGACGATCTGGTCGGCGTGCGCCCGGGCAAGGCGGTCGCACAGGTCGATGTCGCGCGCGGCGATGGCGGCGATCATCGCCTCATGTTCATCGACATACTGCTTCGGAAGGCGGTCATCGAAAGACTGGTAATACAGCCGCAGGATACGGCGGCCTTCGTCCAGAAGGCGCAGCGTCAGGGTGGTGAAATACGGGTTGCGCCCGGCTTCCGCGATGGCGGCGTGCAGGTCGCGGTTGACCGCCACCATGGCCAGCGCATCCTGCGCGGCGGCGGCGGCGGCATACATCTGCTGAAGCCCGCGAATCCGGCTGAGATCGGCCGGACGGTGATACTGCGCCGCCAGCCGTGTGGTGACACGATACATCAGCGTGATCGCATCATAGAAGGTGTGCAGGTTCAGGACATCAATGTTCGACACCATGGCCGAACGGTTCGGCAGGGTTTCCACCAGCCCTTCGCCCGCCAGCCTGACCAGCGCCTCGCGGATGGGGGTGCGCGACATGCCGAAACGTTCGGCAAGGTGAACCTCATCAATCGGGCTGCCTGGCGGAAGTTTAAGGTCAAGGATTTCGTCGCGAAGCATTTCGTAGACGACCTTCACACCAGAGCCGCGCTTGCGCTCGGGATAGGCGCCCTCACCCGTATCAGTCATGCCGGCCACCCTTCAGGTCTGAAAACTTTGTGTCGACCAGAAAAATACATCGCGGCCCGGTACAGATCAACGTTCTGAATTTCAGGGCGGCTTGTCAGGCCATGAGAGGCGCGGGCGGCGGCAGCCTGGTGCCCTTGCGGCGGCGCAGAACGTGCGTCCGGCGCATCCGACGCGGCAGGTTTCGCAACCGACGCAGCCGCCGTTCACGTCACGCAAACGGCTAAGTCCTTGCAAATCTGGCATTTCGCGACATCCGGGGGCCGCTCACGACTCCAGAATAGATATTTCGCGACCATAACGAAATGAACCTTGGGGAAGATCGCCGGTGCTTTGGGCATGACTGGCTGAATTGTTGTGTTCCTACGTTCAGCTCACTGCCTGCCGCGCCAAGCATGTTTTAATTCAGGAGCGCGAACGTCATGGCCACCTATCCCGGCACCGCAGGCAACGACACCTATGACGGAACCACCTTCGGAGATAGTATCGAAGGCCTTGGCGGCAACGACAGCCTGTTTGGCTGGGCCGGCAATGACACCATTGATGGCGGGGCCGGAAACGACCGCATCTCAGGTGGGGCCGACAACGATTCCATTGATGGCGGTGCGGGGGATGACAGCATCTCCGGTAATGATGGAAACGACACCATCTATACCGGGAACAGTGAAGATACGGTCTATGGTGGCAATGACAATGACCGCATCTTTGGCAACAACCAGACCCAGATTCTGTATGGCGACGCCGGCAACGATGTCATCAGCGGTGACTCGGCGATCAACGGGGGCATCGAGACCAACACCGATTCATCAGAACGCGATTCACTTTTTGGCGGGGCCGGAAACGACACCCTTTATTCCGGCTTCCTTGGCAGCACCATTTACACCTTCGGTGACCTTCTGGACGGCGGCATCGGCAACGATGTCCTGATCGGCGGCAATGCCCATGACACCCTTCTGGGGCAGGACGGCAACGATTCCATGAATGGCGGCGCCGGGAACGACCTTCTGGAAGGCGGCGCCGGCAATGACACGATCTACACCCAGGACAATCAAGATACCGTCTATGGTGGCGACGACAATGACCGCATCTTCGGCGACAACGTAAAACAGCTTCTCTATGGCGATGCCGGCGATGATGTGATCAGCGGTGACTCGGCAACCAACGGTGGCGGCGAGAGCAATACCAACACATCCGAGAGCGATTCGATTTATGGTGGGGACGGAAACGACACCCTGCATTCGGGCTACTTTGGCACCACATCTGCCTTCGGCGACCTTCTGGACGGTGGTATCGGGAACGACGTGGTTTTCGGCGGCACGGCCGACGACACGCTGCTGGGCCAGGACGGCAACGATTCCCTGGATGGCGGCGTGGGGAATGACCTTCTGGATGGCGGCCTGGGCAATGATACGCTTCGGGGCCGCGACGGCGAGGACAGCCTGTTCGGCGGCGCCGACAATGACATGATCTTTGGCGGCAACGGCAGCGATTATGCCGAAGGTGGCATCGGGAACGACTTCATTACCGGCGACACCGACGGCGACACCGGAAACGATACGTTCTACGGCGGAGACGGAATTGACGTCCTGATTGGCCGGACCGGGGCGGACATGCTTTACGGTGACGCAGGGGATGACCAGATCTTTGGCCAACGGCTGGACGATATTCCCGATGGCAATGACTCGCTCTATGGCGGGGATGGCAATGACTACATCCAGGCCAACATCGGAGAAGACCTTCTCTATGGCGGCGAAGGCAATGACGTTCTGTCCGGTGATGGATACGACCCCTCTGTCGGACAAAACGACACGATCTATGGCGAAGCCGGGAACGATGTGGTCTATGCCGCCGGCGGTGACGACCTGGCCTATGGCGGTGCCGACAATGACACCCTCTGGGGCGAGGACGGCAATGACAGCCTGTACGGCGACGCGGGCAATGACTCGATCATTGGCGGAAACGGCAGTGATTACGCCGAGGGCGGCGACGGCAACGACCAAATCATGGGAGAGACGGGCACCGGCACCGGAAACGACACGTTCGATGGTGGAGAGGGCGATGACACTCTGGTTGGCGGGGGCGGATCCGACCTGCTGTATGGTGGGGCCGGCGACGATTACATTCTTGCCCAGTTGAACGACACCTTTGCCGATGGCGATGACACGGTCTATGGCGGGGATGGCTACGACTATGTCGAGGGCAGCCTTGGCAATGACCTGATCTATGGCGGCACGGGCGACGATTACCTGGTGGGTGATGGCGTCAGCACCAACGGCGACAACGATACGCTGTATGGCGAAGACGGCAACGACCTGCTTATCGGCGGCGGTGGCGACGACCTGGTGTATGGCGGCGCAAACGACGACGTGATCTACGGCTATGACGGCAACGACACGCTGCATGGCGATGACGGCAACGACGAGATGTACGGCGACGCCGGGAACGACCAGGTCTATGGTGGCGCCGGGAATGACACGCTGAGCGGCAGCGACTATTTCGGCGGCGGCGGCGGGGCGGATACGCTGACGGGCGGCACGGGGGATGATCGCTTCATCATCGCGGGCGGCGCGGGCGACAGCATCCACCTGGCGGACTTCGGTGCGGGGGAAACCAACGGCACCAACGGTTCGCTGGACGGCAGCGATGGTTCGTGGGGTGACAACGACTTTGTCGATCTGACGCAATGGTACAGCGACGGCACGCTGGCGCTTTACAATTCCACCTACGGGACGAACTTCTCGACCCCGCTGGAAGCGTTGAAGCATGATGCGGCCACCAGCACGCCGGGCACGCTGAACTTCATCGCGTTCCAGAGTGGGCCAACGGTGACTTTCACGCTGGTCGGCAGCGGGGCGATGGACACCGAACACACCGGCGTGCCCTGCTTTACCCGCGGCACCATGATCGAAACCGCGCGGGGCGAGGTGGCGATCGAAGATCTGCGCCGCGGCGATCTGGTGGAAACGGCGGACCATGGGCTGCAGCCGATCCGCTGGGTCGGGTCGCGCCGGATCACGGCCGGCGATCTGGAGGCCAATCCGAAGCTGCGCCCGATCCGCATCCGCGCCGGCGCCCTGGGCCGGGGCCTGCCGCTGCAGGACGTGGTGGTTTCGCCACAGCACCGGGTGCTGGTGTCGTCGAAGGTTGCCGAACGCATGTTCGGTGAGCGCGAGGTGCTGGTGCCCGCGCGGCACCTGCTGCTGATCAACGGCATCGACGTGGCCGAGGAGATGGCGGCGGTGGAATACTTCCACATCCTATTCGACCGGCATCAGATCGTGTTTGCCGCGGGCGCGCCGATGGAATCGCTGTTCACCGGCCCCGAGGCGCTGAAGTCGGTCGGCCCCGAGGCGCGGCGCGAGATTTTCGAGATCTTCCCGGAACTTGAAACGCTGGACGCCACCGCCCTGCCCCAACCGGCCCGCCCGATTCAACCCGGCCGCATCGCCCGGAAACTGGCCGCCCGACACGCCCAGAACGGGATCGCGCTGCTCAGCCACTGACCGGCACAGCGCCAGAACCCCAAGGCCGCATCCGAAAAAAGGGTGCGGCCATTCTTCTTGATCAAATCCGCGGAGAAAGACATAATGCTGAAATTGGCGATGCCATTACGGGCAGGTTTTGCCGGGCCATAAAGGCCCGGACTTGGCCAGAAGCCCCGCCAGAGTGTGCGATTTGAACGTGTGGGTGGCCCCTGTCGGGCTGCATCGCTGTGGTTCAGGTAAAGTGAATACCACCCGTTCCGAGTGTCCACCGTCACACCGTTCGTGACACGGCGGGCGTAGTTCACGACACACGACATGAAGGCCCTGACAAGATTGGCTAAATCTCGCGACAGATCGCGTGCCGCAAATGTTTCGGCCCGCCTGCGTTGGTGCAGTACGAGGTTCGTTGATGTTCACGTTTTCCCGTGAGGTGCGGGCAGCCCGCCACAAGGCGGAGTGTCCTTCGCGAACCGATCATCCGTGCCTGAAGACCCCGGTGACGCAACTTTGCCTTCGGAGCCGGAGACAGCTTTCAAGATATTCGAGATGAGTGCCCGACATGAGGCCAGAGAACCGGAAGAATGCCGGTACAGCTATTTCCCTCCCAGTTTCGCATATGACGTTGGTCACGAGTGAAGCATGAAGACGCAGATCGAGCCAATCATCGCCTTTGCCAGCGGAGAAACAGCCCCGCTTTGCAGCGCCTTTGTCTGGGAACTTGTGGGATCAACCCGGTTCAAGCTGTTTATCGTGACAACCATCGGACTGTTTGCGCTGATCCAGCCCTATCAGCCGGTGAAGCTGCAGCGGTGGGAGGCGATCACCATCATCGCCGTTGTCGGGCTGATGGTCTTTTTCTGCTATGTGTCGGCCTTCATGTTCTTCGCCAAGTGCTGGCGCCGCTTTCGTCTCCGACAATTGCGGACGATCTGGTTGCTGCTGATCAGTTCCCTGATGGCGTCCTTTGCCGGGCAATGGGCCCTGCCCCTGTTCGGGGAAACTCCGAAGACGGTTCTGGAAACCCTGTTGGTCTGGGTGTTCCACTTCATGATGTTCACGGGGCTGGAGATCATCTTCTCGACGCTTGTCCTGCCCGAGGTCATGGCCAACCTTGCCCGCCGCCCCGGGCCGCACGACAACGAACCCATCGCCGTTCCGGTCGGGATTGCCACCGCCACAGTGGCCCCCGCGCCGGCCGCAGCCCCGGCCAGGATTGCCGCCCCGCGCCCGGCGGCCCCGATCCCGGCTGCGACTGCAACCGTCATCATTTCCGACAAGCGGTTCGAGATCGACAAGATCAAATGGGTCATGGCGGAAGAGCATTACATCTCGATCTACACCTTCGATGAGCAGACCCATTTCATGCGGGGCCGGCTGCGGGACTTTCTGGCGCAGGTGTCCGAGGATATGGGCTTTGCGATCCACAGATCCTACTGGGTTTCCTGGGGTGCGATCCGGCAGGTCGATGCCGAGAAGGACAGCATGACGGTTGTTCTGGATGACAAGACATCGCTGCCGGTCGCCCGCGCCAGACGATCCCAGTTCGTAGAGGCCCAGAAACGGCACGGCATGGGCTGAAGGGCGGCGCCGGGCCTCAGGCCGCGCGCATCAGCATCCCGTAAAGATCGCGCGGATCATCGGGATCGGCGATCATGTCCAGCATCTGGCCAAGGCCGGTTTCCGGCAGCCGCGCCAGCACATAGCGTAGGGCGGCAAAATCCTCGATCGCGAAGCCCACGCTGTCGAACAGCGTGACCTGCGTGGGGTGGGTGCGCCCCGGGGCGCGGCCGGCAATGACCTCCCACAGCTCGGTGACGGGGTGGTTCGGGTCAAGCTGCTGGATTTCGCCTTCGATCCGGGTCTGCGGGGTGTATTCGGTAAAGATGTCCGCCCGGTGCAGAATGGGTTGGGCAAGTTCAGTCTTGCCGGGGCAATCGCCGCCAACGCCGTTGATGTGCACCCCGTTGCCGACCATGTTGTCGTTCAGGATCGTGGCGTGGTTCTTGTCGGCGGTGACGGTGGTGATGATGCCCGCACCCAGGATCGCCTCTTCTGCCGTGCGGCAGAAGATGACCTTCAGGCCAGAGCCGGCAAGGTTGCGGGCGCATTTTTCGGTGGCCGCGGGATCAATGTCGTAAAGCCGCACTTCGCGCAGGCCGCAGATGGCCCGGAAGGCCAAGGCCTGAAATTCCGCCTGCGCCCCGTTGCCGATCAGCGCCATGCAGTCGGCCCCCGCGGGCGCCAGCCATTTGGCCGCCATGGCGGAGGTGGCGGCGGTGCGCAGCGCGGTCAGGATCGTCATTTCGGACAGCAGCACCGGATAGCCGGTGGCCACATCGGCCAGCAGACCGAAGGCCGTCACGGTCTGCAAACCGCGTTTCATGTTGGACGGATGGCCGTTCACATATTTGAAGCCATAGGTCTGGCCGTCCGAGGTGGGCATCAGTTCGATCACCCCCACGTCGGAATGAGAGGCGATGCGCGGCGTCTTGTCGAATTCGGGCCAGCGGCGGAAATCGGCTTCGATCTCGGCGGTAAGGTCGCGCAGCACGGTTTCGATGCCGATGCGGTGGACCAGGCGCATCATCGCATCGACGCTGACAAAGGGGACAAGGTTCAGGGTCATGTCACTTGCTCCG
Source organism: Fuscovulum blasticum DSM 2131 (assembly GCF_003034965.1). GTDB lineage: Bacteria > Pseudomonadota > Alphaproteobacteria > Rhodobacterales > Rhodobacteraceae > Pseudogemmobacter > Pseudogemmobacter blasticus. The sequence goes on from NZ_PZKE01000001.1 coordinate 197,079, forward strand.
GGTCGGGCGGTCAAACACCTTGCGGCCCATCAGGCTGGCCACCAGATCGACCATCAGCCGCGCGGTCATGCCGCGATCGTCAAGGAAGGGGTTCAGCTCCACCAGGTCCAGGCTGGTGACCAGGCCGGATTCGTGCAGCATCTCCATCACCAGATGCGCCTCGCGGAAGGTGGTGCCACCGGGAACGGTGGTGCCCACGGCGGGGGCGATGGCGGGATCAAGGAAATCGACATCCAGGCTGACATGCAGCATCCCGCCCGCTGCGCGGACCCGGGCCAGGAACCGGCGCAGGGGGGCAACGATGCCCTCTTCATCCAGCGTGCGCATGTCGACGGGGATAAGCTGATGATCAATCAGCGCGGCATGTTCGGCCGGATCGACCGAGCGGATGCCGTAAAGACAGACCCGGTCCGCCGGGACGGGGGCGGGAAACGGGGGAAAGGCGTCAAACCCGCCGCGCCCGGTGATATAGGCCACGGGCGTGCCGTGCAGATTGCCCGAGGTGGTGGTCAGCGGGGTGTGAAAATCAGAATGGGCATCCAGCCACAGCACGAACAGCGGCCGCCCCTTCCGCGCCGCAAAGCCCGCTGCCCCCGCGACCGAGCCGAGGGCCAGCGAATGATCGCCCCCCATGACGATGGGCAAGGTGCCTTCGGAAAGCGCATCATCGACAGAGTCGATCAGCGCCTCGGTCCAGCCCACCGTTTCGGGCAGGGAATGAACGGCGGCGTTGGGGCAACGGGCCGGGCGCAGGGCGGGCAGCGCCAGATCGCCCCGATCCTCGACAGCATGGCCAAGGTCGGAAATCGCCTGGGCCAGACCCGCAACGCGATAGGCGGCGGGGCCCATCAGGCAGCCGGGGCGGCGCTGACCACTGTCGATCGGTGCCCCGATCAGGGTGCATCTTGTCATGGAACTGTCTCCTCCGATCTGTGTTAATCTTTCCATAATGTGACGGTTTCCAGCGACATTATGATCATCTTGCGCAATATGATGCGCGAAGCGATGACAAGGATAAACGAAATGGACGATACCGACCTGCGTTTGATCGCGGAGTTGCGGCGCGATGGCCGGGCGGCGCTGTCCCATCTGGCGGCGCGGCTGGGGCTGAGCCGGGCCACGGTGCGCGCCAGGATGGAGCGTCTGGCCGCCGCGGGCGAGATCGCGGGGTTCACCGTGCTGACGCGTGCCGACGCCACCCCGGCGCCGGTGCGGGCCCTGATGATGGTGGGGATCGAAGGCCGCGGGGCCGAGCGGATCATGGCGCGGCTGACGGGGTTTCCGCAGGCGGTGGCGGTTCATTCAACTGCGGGGCGCTGGGATCTGGTGGTCGAGCTGGGGGCGCAGACGCTGGCCGAACTGGATGAGACCATCTTCCGCATCCGCGAGGTCGAGGGTGTCATGACCAGCGAGACGAACCTTCTGATGTCAACCCGGCGGGCGGGGCGCAGACAGGGGCGGCCGGATCAGAGCAGTTCCTGAGTCTCGCGTTCGGCCGCGGGGGGAATGTCGGGGGTGCCGTCCTTGCGGTCGCGGTGCAGGGCGGCGCGGCCCAGCAGCATCAGCGTGACAGGGGTGGTGATCATCACGAAGATGCCGATCACAAGTTCATGCACGATCACACGGTCCTGCCCCCAGGAAAAGGCCAGCAGCCCCGCCAGAAGGATGCCCGCCGTGCCCCAACTGGTGCCCAGTGTCGGCGCGTGAATCCGGTCATAGAAGCTGTGCAGCCGGACCAGCCCCAGCGTGCCGAGGAAGGTGAGCGAACTGCCGATCACCAGCAGCAGCGCAACCGGGATGGCAACCCACAGCGGCAGGGCTTCGAACGAGGTCATTCGATCACCTCGCCGCGGATCAGGAACTTGGCCAGCGCCACCGTGGCCACGAAGCCCAGCACGCCGATGACCAGAGACGCCTCGAAGAAGAACGGGGTGCCAAGACGCATACCCGTGACGACGAACAGCAGCATCGCGTTGATGTAGAGCGAATCCAGCGCCAGCACCCGGTCTTGCGCGCGCGGGCCGCGCAGGGTGCGAACCATGGCAAGGATGGCCGCCAGCGCCAGCATGAACTGGGCATAGGTCAGGGCCCACCAGATCAGCGTTGCGGCGGTCATGCGAAAGCCTCCAGCAGCAGGGCTTCGTAACGGTCGCGGATCAGGCTGCGCCAGGCCTCATCGTCGATCATGTCAAAGACATGCAGCAGCAGCACGCCCGAACCGGGGCGGTATTCCATCCAGGCGGTGCCGGGCGTGGCGGTGACGATCAGCGCCAGCAGGGCCAGCGCGGAAGGGTTGCTGATGCGCAGCGGGATTTCGACAAAGCCCGACCGGCGGGCCCCGTTGCGGCCATTGGTCAGGATCAGCCAGGCCACCGCGATGTTGGAGCGGATGATGTCGATGCTGACGATCCCCATCAGCCGGATCAGCGGCCAGAACGCGCGGATGCGCGGACCCTTGGGTTCCAGTTTCTGGAAAACCCAGCCGGCGAACAGGCCGATGGCGGCGCCCAGCAACAGGTGACCGGGTGAAAAGCGGTTCAGCAGCAGCCACATCAGTGTCAGCGCCAGCGACAGAAGGGGGTGCGGAACAAGGCGCATCACTCCTCCTCCTCGGGTTCGGCATCGACGGCGCGGGGGGCGCCCAGCGCACCATCGGCATAGATCGCGGGGGCATGAAGCGCCTCGGCCGTGGCGCGCATGTAGCGCAGCACATCATCGGCCTTGATCGTCAGCACCAGCATCAGCGCGGTCAGCGCCAGCGCCGGCGCGATTTCCAGCGCCAGCACGCGCGGAACGATGCCGTCGCCAGCCCAGAAGGTTTGAATCCCGATGCGGACCAGGCCGATCAGCGTGGCAAGACCGGCCAGCAGCAGAAGCACGACAAACGCCCAGCCGACGGCGGGTGAAACGGCATCGGTCGCCAGAACGCCGCGCAGGATGGCGACCTTGCCGATGAAGCCCGCCATGGGCGGCAGGCCCGCCAGCACCAGCAGGCAGGCGCCGAAGGTCAGGCCCAGCACGGTCAGCGTGCCGGGAATGGCAAGGCCCACTTCAGGCTGGCTGTCTTCCTCGCGCTCATCCAGACCATAGGCGTCGGCGGTCAGCGCCAGCATGGCGGCGATGCCGCCTTCTTCGCGGCTCATCGGTTCGATCAGCAGGAACAGGGCGCTGGTCGCGAGGGTGGAGTTCAGCATGTAGAACAGCCCGCCCGCCAGCAGGGCCGCCCCGCCGCCCGCCAGCGCCAGCCCGTTCACCGCCAGCAGCGTGCCCGAAGAGACCAGCACCAGATGCGCCGCCATCCGGCCCAGCCCCTGCGAGGCCAGAACGCCGACAAAACCGAAGACCACCGTTGCCATGCCGCCGGCGATCAGAACCTCGGCGCCGAAGCCCGAGGAAATGCCGGCGGCGGTGCCGAACATCAGCATCGACAGCCGCAGAAGGACATAGATGCCGACCTTGGTCATGATGGCAAACAGCGCCGCCACGGGGGCCGCCCCGGCCTGATAGGCCAGCGGCAGCCAGAACGAGACCGGCCAGATGCCGGCCTTGATCAGGAAGGCCAGCCCCATCAGCGCGGCGCCGGCGTGGAACAGCGGCCGGTTTTCCTGTGCCATCAGCGGCACCAGCTTGGAAAGCTGCGCCATGTTCAGCGTGCCGGTGACGCCATAGATGATGGCAACGCCCAGCAGGAACAGCAGCGAGGCGGTCAGGTTGACCGCGATGTAATGCAGCCCCGCGCGCACCCGAAGCTGCCCGCCGCCATGCAGCAACATTCCGTAAGAGGCGGCCAGAAGCACCTCGAAGAACACGAACAGGTTGAACAGGTCGCCCGTCAGGAAGGCGCCGTTCAGGCCCATCAGCAGGAACATGAACATCGAATGGAAATGCTGCCCCTGCCGGTTCCACCCGGCGGCCGAATAGACCAGCGCCGGAATTGCCACCAGCGAGGACAGCACCAGCATCATCGCGGAAAGCCGGTCGATCACCAGAACGATGCCGAAGGGCGAAGCCCAGTCGCCCAGCAGGTAAAAGCCGATGTCGTTGCCGCCCGACAGTTCGTTGCCCTTGGAACGGTTCAGAAGCTCGATCGCGACGAAGAGCAGCGCCACGGTTGCGGCAAGGCTGATGAAGAACTTGGCGCGGCGGCGGCGGTCTTCGTAAAGCAGCATCAGCGCGCCCGCGAAGAACGGGATCAGGATCGGCGCGATGATCAGGTGATCGGGGCCGCCGTTCATCCTTCGCGCTCCTTCCCGTCAACATGGTCGGTGCCGGTCAGCCCGCGCGAGGCGATGATGACCACCAGAAACAGCGCCGTGGTGGCAAAGCTGATGACGATGGCCGTCAGCACCAGCGCCTGCGGCAGCGGATCGGCGTAAAGCGTGGGGTTGACGAACCCGCCCTGCGGCATGATCGGCGGCACCCCCACCGTCAGCCGACCCATCGAGAAGATGAACAGGTTCACCGCATAGGACAGCAGGCACAGGCCCACGATCACCTGAAAAGTGCGGGGCCGCAGCAGAAGCCAGATGCCCGAGGCGGCCAGGATGCCGATGGCGGCGGAGAGCACAATTTCCATCACGCGGCCTCTTTCGCCTGGGCTTCGGCCGCTTCGTGTTCGCGCATCCGCGACAGGCGCAGCGACTGGTGCGCGATGGCGATCAGCATCAGCACGGTTGCCCCCACCACCAGCGAGAACACGCCGGTATCGAAGATCAGCGCGGTGGCGGCCGGAACCTTGCCGATCAGCGGCAGGTCAACATACTGGGCATGGGCCGTCAGGAACGGATAGCCGAAGGCGAAGGCGGCCACGCCGGTGGCACCGGCGATCAGCAGGCCAAAGCCCATCCAGCGGATCGGCAGCACGGTCAGCCGTGCCTCGACCCAGCGGACATCATGGCCCAGGTATTGCAGCAGGAAGCCGATGGCCAGCGTCACCCCGGCCGAGAAGCCGCCGCCCGGCAGATCATGGCCGCGCAGGAACAGATAGGCCGAGATCACGATGATCGGCGGGAACATCCAGCGCATGATGACCGAAGGCACCAGCAGGTAATCGGCCAGCGACCGGGTTTCGGCGTCGGCCTCTTCCTCGGGGCGCAGGTCGCGCAGGCTTTCGGGGGCGGGGCGGAACCGGCGCAGCAGCGCAAAGACCGTCAGCCCCACGATGGCCAGAACGGTGATTTCGCCGAAGGTGTCGAAGGCCCGGAAATCGACAAGGATGACGTTGACGGTATTGGTGCCGCCCGCCTCGTAATAGGCGTTGCGCAGAAACCAGTCGCCGATGTTCGGGATCAGCGGCCGGGTCATGATGACAAAGGCCATGGCGGCGATGCCGGCCCCGGCCACCGAGGCGATGATCAGATCGCGCAGGCGGCGGGCGCGGGCGGGCAGCAGCGTGTCTTCGTGAATCTCTTCGCGCCGGCGCGGCAGCCAGCGCAGGCCCAGCAGCAGCAGCACGGTTGTCACGATTTCGACCAGAAGCTGCGTCACCGCCAGATCGGGGGCGGAAAACCACGCGAAGGTCAGGCAGGTGACCAGCCCCGCGCCGCCCAGCAGCGTAAGGGCAGCGAAGCGGTGATACTTCGCCTGCCAGGCGGCGCCCAGCGCGCAGGCGGCGCCCACGATCCACATCAGGGCAAAGGACGGGTTCAGCGCGTTGGTGCGCGGTTCGGCCGCCTGTTGCAGGGTGCCCCAAAGCGCAAGCCCGACACCGGCAATCGCCAGAAGAACGATGGTGCGCAACTGGGTTTGCAGCTTCTCGCTGCCGATGATGGCCATGACCGCGCGCGGCACCCGCCAGGACAGCAGCAGCAGACCCTTTTCAAACAGCCGCTGCGCCCGCAGCCGGTGCAGCAGCGGCGGGCCTTCAGGCCCTTCGGCAATGCGCTGGGCAAAGGCGAAATACAGGATCACCCCGCCGGCAAGGGCGCCCAGGCTCATCAGCAGGGGGGTGTTGATGCCGTGCCAGATGGCGATGTCATAATCGGGCAGGGTGGTGCCGGTCACGGATTCGACCGCCAGGTTCAGCGTCGGCCCCAGCGTCAGGCCGGGGAACACCCCGACCACAAGGCAGGCCAGAACCAGCGCCTCGACCGGCAGGCGCAGCCAGGCCACGGGTTCATGCGGGGTTTGCGGCAGGTCGGTCGGCGCGGGCCCGAAGAACACGGCGGCGATGAAGCGCAGCGAATAGGCGACGGCAAATATGCTGGCCAGCGTGGCGATCCAGGGCAGCGCATTGTCCAGCCAGGTGCCGTTGTGCCAATCCACCGCCTCGGCGAAGAACATCTCTTTCGACAGAAAGCCATTCATCAACGGCACCCCCGCCATGGCGGCCGAAGCGACGATGGCCAGCGTTCCGGTGATGGGCATGTAGCGCATCAGCCCGCTGAGGCGCCGCATGTCACGGGTGCCGGTTTCATGCGCGATGATCCCCGCCGCCATGAAAAGCGACGCCTTGAACACCGCATGGTTCACGATGTGGAAGATCGCCGCCAGAATGGCGGTGCTGCTGCCAAGCCCGGCCAGCGCGGTGATCAGGCCAAGGTGGCTGATGGTGGAATAGGCCAGCAGACCCTTCAGGTCATGCCGGAACAGCGCGATCACCGCGCCCATCAGCAGCGTGGCCATGCCGGTGCCGGTAACGGCAAAGAACCAGAGCTCGGTCCCGCCCAGCGCGGGGGAAAAGCGGATCAGCAGGAATACCCCGGCCTTCACCATGGTGGCCGAATGAAGGAAGGCCGACACCGGCGTCGGCGCGGCCATGGCGCCGGGCAGCCAGAAATGGAACGGGAACTGCGCCGATTTGGTGAAGGCGCCCAGCAGGAACAGCACCAGAACCAGCGGATAAAGCGGATGCGCGCGGATCAGGTCACCCGAGGCCAGAACGCGATCCAGGTCATAGGTGCCCAGGATCTGGCCGATGATCAGCATCGACAGCAACAGGCACAGGCCGCCGCTTGCGGTGACGATCAGCGCCATCCGCGCACCATCGCGCGCGGCCTGGCCCTGATACCAGTAGCCGATCAGCAGGAACGAAATGATCGAGGTCAGTTCCCAGAACACCACCAGCATCAGGATGTTGCCGGACATCAGCATACAGATCATGGCGCCGGTGAAGGCCATGAGGAAGGAATAGAACCGGGGAACCGGGTCGGTTTCGGCAAGGTAGTAGCGGGCGTAGATCACCACCAGAATACCGATGGACAGCACAAGGGTGATGAACAGCCAGACGAAACTGTCGATGCGGAACGAAAGGTTCAGACCCAGCGACGGCACCCAGCGCAGAACGGCGCGCACTGGTTCGCCATCGGCAACGGCGCCGTGCAACCCCGCCATGACCCCAAGCCCCGCCAGCAGCAGCGCCCCCGACACCCAGGCCGCCGCCCCGTGGGCATTTTCCGGCAACGTTGCCGTTGCCAGCGCCGCCACGAAGGGCAGGAACGCAAGGACCAGGATCAGGTTCTGCTCAATCATGCAGCGGCGGTCTTTCACTCACTTTGTTGCAACCGGGAAAGGGCGGCGACCGCGAACGCACAAGGCCGCCCATCCGCCCGCGGGCGGTTGCAGCAACCCCGATACCCCGTGATTGACCCTTACGCTTTATGAAGGCGCAGGGGCTGCGGATTCAACCCGCCAGTTTCGACAATGTGGCCGCAGGGCGTAAATTCGTCTTTCAGTTTCGTCACAAACCGCACGCTTCCGGCAGGCTGCGGACCGGAATGGCGGCCTCAGTCGCGCCAGCGGCCGAAGCCGAAGCCCAGATAATCGCGGGCATAGGCTTCTTCGGCGGCCTCTTCGAGAGAGGCATCCCAGATTTCCGACAGGGCCGTTTCGGCGGCACTGTCGGCGCGCGGGGCGGATGGGGCAGTCAGGCCCAGCTCTGCCGCCAGATAGGCTAGGCCATCGGCCAGACGGTCTTCGCGCAAGATCACATCGGGCGGCTGGAACCCGGCGAAGCCTTGCAGAACCGCGGTCTGGCTGGCCCAGTGCGGATCAACCCGCGGGCCGGTCTGGCCCGCAACCGAAAGCCGGGCAAAGCGCAGGAAGGCCAGGAAAGCCTGTCGGTGCTGGTCTGCATCGGCGAAAGGCAGGCCCGGCGGCGGAAGGTCTGCCTTTTGCAGCCGGATCAGGCTGGCGCGCTGATCGGCCAGACGACCGGAGACGATCATCTCGCGGAAGGCCGCATGGGCGCGCAGCAGCGGGTGGCGCAGCACGGTAAAGCTGCGGTGCGGGCAGTTGGCCCGCTTCCACTGGCGCAGCGATTTCTGGGTGAATTCCTCGATCACCTCGCCGGGGTGCAGCTTTTCCAGCCAGTCCCGCACCGCCGCAGAGGGGCCGGAGCGGACCGGCATGAACAGCAGCCCCGACGCGGCCACATAGGACGGAATGGCCGGCGGGCGGCGCGGTTCGAAGTTCGGCGTGCGCGACAGGTTGAACCGATCAAGCCGCGTCAGCGCGGTTTCCATCTGGTCGAAATTGGCGACCTTGGTGCCAAGCTCTTCAGGGTTCTGCTTCTTGAGCGTGCCATCCACCGCTTCAAGCCGCGCCTCGACCCCCAGCCAGCCGGCCAGGCCGTTCAGCACCGCGACATCGCCGATGTCTTCGTAATCAAGATAGAACGCCGTCTGCCCGCTGGTCTGAAGCGCGCGCAGGATCTGCAACTGGAAATCCTGCGCGGCGGTCAGGTAACGCTCGAACTCGGCGGGGTCGAACTGTGCCTTTGCCTGCCGCAGGTTCTTGACGTTGGTCAGCTTCCACTGGCCGGTGGCCTGCGCGATCTTCCAGCTTACATAGCTTTCCGCCGGGTTGCGGGTCAGCACGATCTTGGCGCAGGCCGGATCGTCCAGCAGCAGCGGCAGGATGCGGGCGTCGTGATCATGGAAATAGCGGAAGCCGGAAAGACCGGGCGTTTTCGCGCGGATGCGGCGCAACAACAGCGCGGGGTTCTGATCGCGCTGTTCAAGATCAACGCCGAACAGTTCGGTCTGATCCTTCTTGCCGATGAAATGCGGGTTGAACACCTCACCCAGACAGGCAACGCCCGGAAGGGCATTCAGGTTCGCCTCAAGAAAGTTCGAGCCTGTCCGCATTCCGGCAAGCATGACGAAAGAGGTGAATACAGGCATCGGCGATCACTTCATTGCTTGGACCGGGCACGACGACCCGAGGTTGGAGAAGGACCATTTACCGGGAAATCGCCCATCAGGACCGGCTTCATGCCCTGATTGCGCAGATTCTGAAGGAACTGACCAAAGCCGGTAAGATCAACCAGCCGCGGCACCTCGGACAGGCGGTGCGGGCTGCGCGGGTTGATTTCATCGACGATGGTCTGAAGGGGTTCTATGGGGTTTTCCAGGAACTCGGCAAGGTTCCAGATGCGGACCCGGGCCTTGGAGGTGGGCGCCCGCAAGACGGAAAGAAATTCGGATTCGATGCGCTGCAACCGGGCGGCCTCGGTCCGGATGATGCCGAAGTTCAGGTTGGACCGGAACAGCGGAATCGCGAAGGCGCCGGTGATGACCGACACCTGGGCGTTGGGGTCGCCGGCGATGAATTCGGTGATCTTCTGCGCGTCGTCGGGCCCGAACTGGAAACACTGGCGTTCGCCGCGGGTGTTCCAGATCAGGCTGGCAAGAAAGGCACGCGGGTTATAGTCGCGCAGGGCGGTGCTGTCAGACAGGCAGCCATTGTAGATGCCGACACCGCCGGCAAACTGCACACGATCCGGCGCGAACAGGTTGCCATGCACGCGGGTGCCGGCGGATTTGGAAAGCCAGGTCTCGAAATCCTCGAACAGCTCGGCAAAGCCCTGGAACAGCGAATAGGGCGCGGCGGTCCGGCCGTTTTCGCGTTCCCGCGTGGGAAAGCGCGACTGCATGTAAAGGCCGGCGCGGCCGGTCAGCCGCCGTTCGACCGCCTTGGAAAACAGCCGGTCGATCCGGCCCGGGTTCGGTTCGGCGCGGGGCTGGCTGGCGGCTTCGGGCGAGAGGAAGGTTTCATACAGCTTGTCGGCCTGCGGCCAGATCTTGCGGGCGACGAAACAGTCAGACCGGCGCAGAAGTTGCAGGTGGTCATCATAGAAGATGTGCGGCTTGCCCTGGAAATCGAACTTGGACAGCGTCAGCGAGCGGCTTTCGATGTTGGTCGAATGTATCCTGACCAGCGACTGGAAATAGCTTTCGTCGGGGATCCAGACCTTGCGGAAAAAGCGGTCATAGGCGGCGCGGCCGGGCCCGTCGAGAATGGCCGACAGGGTTTGCCGCGTCAGGCACCACCACTGGCTGCCCAGATGCGGCACAAGCCCTTCGGGCAGGCGGCGGCGTATTCCAAGGCGGCGCTGAAGGCGGACATATCCGTCGAACAGGACGCGGTGCTTGCGCCACGAGAACGGGAAGCGCAGCGTGAACCGTTCGGAGTTCAGGCCGCCGATCGTCCAGTCAACATCGGCGGCGGTCACGCTTTCGATGAAATCGGTCCGGGGGTGCTGGTCAAGATAGGATTGCAATTCGCCAACCGGGCGCAATGGCAGGCATGAGCCGGAGGCCAGATAGACGCGCTGCACCTCCGGGAACTCGGCCAGCATCATGCTTGAGGCCGCCTGCGTTGCGGCCACAAGGCCCCAGGTGCCCCATTCGCAGACATGCCGGGGCGAGAAGCGGACATTGGCCAGATCTGCCAGACCGGCACGCAGGGCATCATGCTCGGCGGCGGGGGTGCGGCGGTCGACGTGAATGACCACGGGGCAGCCGTTGCTGGCCCAATAGCGCGCAACCTGCGCGGCACGGTCCAGCGCGGTATGCGTCAGCATGACGAAGCCCAGCCTCATGCCCAGTTCCCCGTGGACATGAGACCCAGAATTTCGAGCTGCCGCCAGTTGATGTACTTCTCGCTCCACTTGCACCAGAAATCGGGCTGTTCGGCCAACCCGTTGAGATAGGCCTTGTATTCGCGGCTTTCGGCATAGTGTTCGCCGCGCGCCATCTCTTCCTGCGCCTTCAGGGCGAAGGTGTCGAGGAACTTGGCGTGCAGCAGGCAGCCGCTGGTCTTTTCGCCGCCGGCGCGATCATAGACAAGGTTCAGCCCGCGCGGCAGAAGCATGTGTGTCGAACTGACATAGGCGAAGGAGCGGTCCCAGCGGACCAGCGGAATCTTGTTCAATGCCGGGGCCTGCCGCGGCCGGCTGGCAAAGAAGGTGCGGCTGCGAGGTCCGCCCTGAATCCACAGGTTTCCGTAGGGCCAGTTGCGGGTGAAGGTGTAGTTGCCGCTGTCAAACCACTGGGCGATTTCAAACGGGTTCTGGCCTTCGCGATAGGGCTGATCCTGGATCGGGCCCTGCGGATACATGTCCAGCATCATGGCCGAGAAGGTGCGGATACTGCTGGCATCCAGCCAGTCGGTCAGGGCGCGCAGCGGGCGGGTTTCGCAGAAGGGGTAGATCAGGAATTCATCGACATCGACCGTCAGGCACCAGCGGTTGTGCCCATGCGCGCGCAGAAGGGACATGATCCAGTCCATCCCGAAGCGCGATTTCCGATAGGACGCGGGCGTCGTCCAGAGCGACACATCCGGCTGTGCGGCCAGATAATCGCGGCTTCCGTCGGTGCTGTCGTTGTCAACGAACAGGAAGTGGTCGATCCCCAGATCGCGGTAATACTTCAGGAAATAGGGCAGGCGGACCCGTTCGTTCCGCAGGGTTGCGAACAGAAGAATTGCATCCGGCCGCAGGGACTCGGTCCGCTGGGCCACGGGGACCAGATCCTTGCGCCGCAACACGGCCCGGGCGATCAGACGCCGTCGCCGCATCCGCAGGCGATATGAACCGATCAAGCCCACCCGACGACCCTGTTCTTGACGGATTCATGCCCGAACCGGCAGGCCAACCGTCCTGCCGCGGGACAGGGCGCGGCGATGGCAGCGCCGAAAATCCTTTCAGTCCACATAGGTGAGCGCCCGCGCCGGTCAATGCCACAACTGTTCGTGTCTAGAATGTGAGGCCGGTCAAGTAAACACTGGCGCCCTTTGCACGGCATCAGATCCAGCCTCCGCGCGACATCAGGCCAAGGCCTTCCAGTTGCCGCCAGCCCTGATAGCGCTGCGAGGCGGGGCCGTGCAGCACGGGATCGGTGGCCAGACTGTCCCAGTAATCGGCATAGCGGGCCGGATCGGCAAAATGTTCGCGGCGGGTCTTTTCCTCGGCCGCCCGCCGGGCCGCCGACGGCAGGAATTTCGTGTGCAGCAGCACGCCCGAAATCTGTTCGCCGCCGGTTTCGTCAAAGGTGGCGTTCAGGCGCGGCGGCAGGGCGGAGTGGGTTGAATTCACATAGGCATAGCGCCAGTGCCAGCGCACCAGCGGAATCTTGTTGAGCGTCGGCGCGCGGCGGGGGTCTTGCGCAAAGAAGGTGCGCGCCCGCACCCCGCCCTGAATCCAGAGATTGCGCATTCGGGGCTGGACCTGCACCTGATAATTGCCGCTGTCGAACCAGCGCAGGATGGCAAGCGGATCGTCGCCCGGCTGAAAGCTGTGTGCGGAAAGCGGCCCTTCGGGGTAAAGGTCCAGCATCATGGCGCCGAAACTGTCGATGCCGTGGTCATCAAGCCAGCGCGTCAGCGCCGGCAGGGGCCGCGTCTCGCAATGCGGGTAGACCAGCAGTTCGTCGGCATCCAGCGTCAGACACCAGCGGCCATGGCCATGCCGCAGAAGCAGCCAGTTCGTCCAGTCCAGCCCGAAGCGTGACCGGCGGTAGCTGGCGGCGGTCTGCCAGAGCGAGACATCGGCACAATCGCGCAGCAGGGCCGCGGTGTCATCGGTGCTGGCATTGTCCACGATCAGGAAGTGATCGACGCCCAGGCGGCGATGGTACTCCAGGAAATGCGGCAGACGCTCGGCCTCGTTGCGGACGACCATCACGCAGAGGATGGCGCGGCGGCGCAGGCCGGCGGTTCTGTCGGTGATCGGGGTCAGTTCGCGGCGTTTGCGCAGCGCGCGCGCGATCAGGACACGGCGGCGCAGCCGCAGGCGGAAAGACCGCCAGACCTGCACCGCGCCCCGTTGGGGCGCAGGCAGATCAAGGATCGGATAGGCGTGGGGCTCTGCCCCCATTGCCCTATTGCGCAGCCCGCTGTTGCGCGAACATGTCGGTCAGATAGCTCTGAAACTCATCGCGCAGATCGGGGCGTGACAGGCCGAAGGCAACGGTGGCTTGCAGGAACCCCGCCTTCGATCCGCAGTCGTAGCGCAGGCCACGGAAGCGGAAGCCGTGGACGCCGGCCTTCGAGTCGACCTCTTCGGCGATGGCGTCGGTCAACTGGACCTCGCCGCCGGCGCCCTGTTTCATGCGGTTGAGGTTGACCAGAATCTGCGGCGACAGGATGTAGCGCCCGATCACCGCAAGGTTCGACGGTGCGTCTTCGGCCTTGGGCTTTTCGACCATACCCTTGGCGCGGACAATGGCGCCGCGATCCTCGGCAATGTCGAGCACGCCGTAAGAGCTGGCCTTGGCGGGCGGCACTTCCATGGCCGCAACCATGCAGCCGCCGGTTTCGGCATAGGCTTCGACCATCTGCTGAAGGCAGGGCTTTTCGGCGGCGATCACGTCATCGGGCAGCAGGACGGCAAACGGTTCGTCGCCGATCAGGCGGCGGGCACACCAGACGGCATGGCCCAGGCCCATGGGCCGGTTCTGCCGGACATAGGCGATGGCGCCGCTGTCCATGTTGGTGTCCTTGAGCATTTCCAGAAGCTCGGTCTTGCCCTTGCGGCGCAGCTCCGATTCAAGCTCGGGGGCGTTGTCGAAGTAATCCTCAAGCGCGGATTTTCCGCGCGAGGTGACGAAGATGAACTCCTTGATCCCGGCGGCGCGGGCTTCGTCGATCGCGTATTGGATCAACGGCCGGTCGACCAGTGTCATGATCTCTTTCGGGATCGACTTCGTTGCCGGCAGAAACCGTGTTCCCAGACCTGCGACCGGGAAGACGGCTTTTGTAACCTTCTTGGGCTTCATCACATCACTCGTTTCATTTCCCCGACAAACGGACGAACAGCCGTCTGGCTACATAAGATCCTGCGGAAACAGCGGCAGGATTCGGGCGTGGGCGTGAGATACCGGGTAACAGACCTTACGGGAAGCACCTAATGGGGGGAAAAGCACCGCCTTGCGCCCCGTCAGCACATATCTGCCAACATCGATTCCAAGACTGCCACATCCGTGGGATTGTTCAATTCCCAGAATTTGCGGCCACGGGCCTCGACCTCGACACAAAGGACGCGGCGGCCCTGTTCAAGAAAGCGAAGCTGTTCCAGACCTTCCAGCGTTTCCAGCGGGCCGACCGGCCAGCCGGAATAGGCGGCAAGGGCGGCGGGGCGATAGGCATAGACGCCCACATGGTGAAAGACCGGGGTCGGCTCATCATCGGCATAGTCGCGGCCGGTGTAGGGGATGACCTCTTTCGAGAAGTAGAGCGCGCGGCCACCCTGCCCGAAAACAGCGGTGGTTCCACCAACGCGCCCGGCGCGGCGGTCGGCGCGGAACCCCGACAGGGCGGCCCCGTCGCAGCGCAGGACAGGCGTGGCGATGTCGGCCTGCGAATCGGCGGCAAGACCGGCGACCAGATCCTCGACGAACCACGGCGGGGTCAGCGGCGCGTCGCCCTGAAGGTTCACGATCACATCAAAGCCGGGCAGGTGCGTCGCCACCTCGGCCACGCGCTCGGTTCCGTTGCGCGCGTCGGAGGAGGTCATCACCACCTCGGCGCCGAAAGCGCGGGCGTGGTCGGCAATCCGGTCGTCATCGGTGGCAACGACAACGCGGTCGATGCCCCGGACGGCCATCGCTGCCTCCCAGCTTCGGCGAATCAGGGTCTTGTCACCATCGGGGCCCCGCAGGGAAACCAGCGGTTTGCCCGGATACCGGGTGCTGGCATAGCGGGCGGGGATGGCGATCAGCGTCTTCATTTCAGCACCACACCGGGGGCATGGGCGATGAAATGGGGGTTGTCCCAGCCGGGTTTGCCATAGGTCAGCGGCGTGTGGTCATCAAAGCGCACGCAGATGCCGCCCGCCCCGCGCAGCACGGCATCGCCGGCGGCGGTGTCCCATTCCATGGTGCGGCCAAGCCGGGGGTAAAGGTCGGCCTCGCCCGTGGCGACAAGACAGAACTTGAGGCTGGAACCGGCGCTGCGGGAATCCTTCACCGCGTAACGGTTGATGTATTCGTCGGTTGCCGCATCGCGATGGGATTTCGACGCCACCACCATCAGCGCGGCATTGTCCGGCGTTGCCACGCGCAGCGGGCGCAGGCTGCCATCTGCCAGTTCTTCAACAGAAGTTCCGTCGGCCAGGGTGTAGAACAGCCGCCCCTGCGCCGGCGCATAGACCACGCCCCGGACCGGCACGCCGTTTTCGACATAGGCGATGTTCACGGTGAAATCGCCGCGGCGCTGGACGAATTCCTTGGTGCCATCCAGCGGATCGACGATCAGGAAGGTGGCCGCCTGAAGGGCATGGCTGTCGGCCTGTTCCTCGGTGATGAGGGGAAGATCGGGAAAGGCGGCCCGCAGCCCGGCGGAAATCAGGGCATCGGCCGCTTCGTCGGCCTCGGTCACGGGCGAGGCATCGCCCTTGGCGCGCACCTCGAAATCGGGGCCGTTATAGACCTCAAGGATACGATCCCCCGCCTCAAGCGCCAGTTGGCGAAGGATGGGGATAAGGTGATTGTGATCCATGGGTCTCTCCTTGTTGCCTTAGACGGGCCGGGCCCTTATCCTCTGCCGGCAACGGATCGGCAAGAAGTCCCGCTTAGGCTGGGGGCCACAGGACAGGCGAAAAGGCACGGGATGTTCCGACCGCAGGCAACCAGACTCTCGCATATGAGAACCGGGTTCGAGCTTCTCGAACTCATCTATCATTCCACGGCGCGCGCCTTGCGCAAGAACTACAGCAATGCGGTTCTTGGCCTGGTGATGGAGGTGGTGAACGCCGCCTTGATGGTGACCGTCTTCGTGGCAATGTTCCACATTCTGGGGTTGCGGCGCGTCGCGATCCGCGGGGATTTCGTGCTTTACGTCATGTCGGGCGTGTTCATGTTCCGCGCCCATGCCGCCGCGATCGGCGCTGTTTCCGGCGCGGACGGTCAGGCCTCGGCGATGATGATGCACGCGCCGATGAACCCCATCGTCGCGGTCACCTCGGCGGCACTGGCATCGCTGTACCGGCAGATCTTTTCGGGCGCGATCATTCTGCTGTTCTACCACACCCTGTTTGAGCCGATCACGATCAGAGACCCGGTCCCCGCGCTGGGGATGGTTCTGCTGGCCTGGTGGACGGGCGCCGCCATCGGGCTGATCTTCTATTCGGCAACCCCGTGGCAGCCGGAATTCTTTGGCGTCGCCTCAAAAATCTATCAGCGGGTGAACATGATCGCGAGCGGCAAGATGGTGGTGGCCAATATGACGGCGGCACCGCTCAGGGCGCTGTTCGACTGGAACCCACTGTTTCACATCATTGACCAGACGCGCGGTTTCATTTTCCTGAACTACAACCCGCATTTCACCTCGATGGTCTATCCGATAAAGGTGGGAATGGTCTGTGTGGTCATCGGGTTGATGATCGAATTCTTCACCCGCGGGCATATCTCGGCAAGCTGGGGCAAGCGTCGATGATCCGCGCACTGGCTTTGCTTGTGGCGCTGTCGGCCCTGCCGGCGCAGGCAGACGATCTGCCGGCGCTTTACGATGTGACAGGCGTGGCCGCCGGCGATGTGCTGAACATCCGCGCCGAACCTTCGGCGCGGGCGCAGGTGGTGGCAACGCTGCGCCCGAACACGCGCGGGGTCGAGGTGGTGGAACTGTCCGGCACCTGGGGCAAGGTGAACACCGGCGAAGGCGTCGGCTACGCCTCGATGACCTATCTGCGCCGCGCGGGCGCCGGCAGTTGGGCCAGCCTTGACCTGCCCCTGCACTGCCACGGAACCGAGCCGTTCTGGGGCCTGACCTATGACCCGGTGGCCGGCACCGCCACGCTGGATGACCCCGAAACCGGCAAGACGGCCCTGCCTGTTACGGCGCGCTGGGGAATTCAGCCCGGATCAAACCTGGTTGCCCTTGGCGCAACGGGCATGACGGCGGTCTTGCGCGGGGCCGCCTGTTCGGACGGCATGTCCGACAACGCCTTCGGCCTGGCGCTGGATGTGTTCCTGACGGGCCAGACGCCCGACGGTCCGGCAAGTTCGCGGCACCTGACCGGCTGCTGTTCGCTGGCCCGGCCCTGAGCGGCGGATCAGACTGCCGTCACGACCCGGCAGGTCAGGTTGATGCGCCCGCCCTGCGGCAGCAGGGTTGAAGACGCGGGGCGGATGCGGTCAACCCCGTGCCAGGCCAACCGCGCCGACCCGCCCATCAGAACCACATCGCCGGATCGCAGCCAGAAACTTTGCGTGCCTTCGCTGCGATCGGCCCCGCCGATGCGGAACAGCGCGTCGTCGCCCAGGCTGACGGACAGGACGGGGAATGAGAAATCGCCTTCGTCGCGGTCCTGATGCAGGCCCATCCGGGCGCCGGAATCGTAGAAGTTGACAAGGCAACAGTCCGGATCGCGGGAAAGCCCGGTCAGATTACGCCAGATGGCCAGCACCGCCGGGGGGATCGGCGGCCAGGCCGCCCCCGAAGGATGCTGCGGCTGATACCTGTACCCGCGCCGGTCGGTCACCCAGCCCAGCCGCCCGGCGGCGGTCATCCGAACGCTCATCTGCCGGCCGCCGGGGGTGACGGGTGTGACGAAAGGCGCCGCTTCCGCCACCTTGCGCAGGTCGGCCACCAGCGATTCCTGTGCCGGGCGATCAAGATAGCCCGGCCAGACGTGCAGGCCCCTGATCTGAAAAGCCCCGGTTGCCATCGTAATCCCCGAAAATTCGCAACAGACATTGGTGCCAGACCGTTGCAGGGCCGAATACGCCCGCCTATATACGCCCAGTCAAGCGGTCCGGTGCCAGACATCGGGCCAAAACCATACCCCGGCCGGGGGTGCCGAATACGCAGGGCCCCTGTCCGGTGCATCGCCTGAATGAAAGGGATACGCACATGGCCAAAGTCATCGGTATCGACCTCGGCACCACCAACTCTTGCGTCGCCATCATGGACGGCGCCGCCCCCCGCGTCATCGAGAACAGCGAAGGCGCCCGGACCACCCCCTCGATCGTGGGCTTCACGGAAAGCGAGCGTCTGGTCGGCCAGCCCGCCAAGCGCCAGGCCGTGACCAACGCCAGCAACACGATCTTTGCCGTCAAGCGGCTGATCGGCCGCCGCCTTGGCGATGCCGAGGTTGAGAAGGACAAAAAACTTGTCCCCTACAACATCGTGGATGGCGGCAACGGCGACGCCTGGGTTGAAGTGCGCGGCGAAAAGTATTCGCCCAGCCAGGTTTCGGCCTTCATCCTGCAGAAGATGAAGGAAACGGCGGAAAGCTATCTGGGTGAATCCGTCACCCAGGCCGTGATCACCGTGCCCGCCTATTTCAACGACGCCCAGCGCCAGGCCACCAAGGACGCCGGCAAGATTGCCGGTCTGGAAGTGCTGCGCATCATCAACGAGCCAACCGCGGCCGCGCTGGCCTATGGTCTGGACAAGAAGGAATCGAAGACCATCGCCGTCTATGACCTTGGCGGCGGCACCTTCGACATCACCATTCTGGAAATCGACGACGGCCTGTTCGAGGTGAAGTCCACCAACGGCGACACCTTCCTGGGCGGCGAAGACTTCGACATGCGGATCGTCCAGTATCTGGCCGACGAGTTCAAGAAAGAGCACGGCGCCGACCTGACGCTGGACAAGATGGCGCTGCAACGCCTGAAGGAAGCCGCCGAAAAGGCCAAGATCGAGCTTTCGTCCTCCAGCCAGACCGAAATCAACCAGCCGTTCATCAGCATGGACCGCAACACCGGGCAGCCGCTGCACCTGGTGATGAAGCTGACGCGCGCCAAGCTGGAAAGCCTGGTGGACGATCTGATCAAGAAGTCGATCAAGCCCTGCCAAGCCGCGCTGAAGGATGCCGGCGTGTCCAAGGACGACATCGACGAGGTTGTGCTGGTTGGCGGTATGACCCGTATGCCCCGCGTGATCGAGGAAGTGACCAAGTTCTTCGGGAAAGAGCCCCACAAGGGCGTGAACCCCGATGAAGTGGTGGCGCTGGGCGCGGCGATTCAGGCCGGCGTTCTGCAGGGCGACGTGAAGGACGTGGTTCTGCTGGACGTGACGCCCCTCTCGCTGGGCATCGAAACGCTGGGCGGCGTGTTCACCCGGCTGATCGACCGCAACACCACCATCCCGACCAAGAAGAGCCAGGTGTTCAGCACCGCCGAGGACAACCAGAACGCGGTGACCATCCGCGTGTTCCAGGGCGAACGCGAGATGGCCGCCGACAACAAGATGCTGGGCCAGTTCAATCTGGAACAGATCCCGCCCGCCCCGCGTGGCGTGCCGCAGATTGAGGTGACCTTCGACATTGACGCCAACGGCATCGTGTCGGTGAAGGCCAAGGACAAGGGCACCAACAAGGAACAGGCGATCACCATCCAGGCCTCGGGCGGCCTGTCGGACGAGGACATCGAAAAGATGGTCCGCGACGCCGAAGCCAATGCCGAGGCCGACAAGGCCCGCAAGGAACTGGTGGAAACCCGCAACCAGGGCGAAAGCCTGCTGCATTCGACCCGGAAGTCGCTGGCCGATCATGGCGACAAGGTGGACCCGTCCACCGTCGAGGCGATCGAGCTGGCGATGAGCCCGCTGGAAGACGCGCTGAAAGGCGAAGATGCGGGCAAGATCCGCAGCGGCATCCAGAACCTGACCGAAGCCGCGATGAAGCTGGGCGAGGCCATCTACAAGGCCAGCCAGGCCGAAGGCGGCAAGGGCGATGAGGATGACCCGCGCCCGGTGGATGACGAGAACATCGTCGACGCCGACTTCGAGGATCTGGGCAACAACAAGCGGAAGTAATTCCGCTTGAACCGGAACGGGGGGCGGTTCGGCAACGAGCCGCCCCCTCCCGGTTCAGGACAGGGGTTTTGCGATGGCAAAACGCGATTTCTACGAGGTGCTGGGGGTTGCGCGCGGCGCTTCGCCCGACGAGATCAAGAAAGCCTATCGCCAGAAGGCGAAAGAGCTGCACCCCGACCGCAATTCCCAGAATCCTCAGGCCGAGGCCCAGTTCAAGGAAGTGAACGAGGCCTATGACGTTCTGAAGGATGAACAGAAGAAGGCGGCCTATGACCGCTTTGGCCATGGCGCCTTTGAAGGCGGCATGGGCGGCGGCGGTCCGCGCGGCGGGTTCCAGCAGGGCGATTTCGCCAGCGCGTTTTCGGACGTGTTCGAAGACCTGTTCGGCGATTTCATGGGCCGGGGCGGCGGCGGTGGTGGCGGGCGCAGCCGGGCGCAGCGCGGGTCTGACCTGCGCTACAACCTGCGCGTCAGCCTGGAAGAGGCCTGGAAGGGCGTTCAGAAAACCATCAACGTGCCCACGTCGGTGCAATGCGACACCTGCCACGGCACCGGGGCCGAAGGCGGCGCCGAGCCGGTCACCTGCCCCACCTGTTCGGGCATGGGCAAGGTGCGGGCGCAGCAGGGCTTTTTCACCGTCGAACGCACCTGCCCCACCTGCAACGGCATGGGCCAGATCATCAAGAACCCCTGCAAGACCTGCCACGGCGCGGGCCGGGTTGAACGTGAGCGGACCCTGTCGGTGAACATTCCTTCGGGCGTGGAAACCGGCACCCGCATCCGTCTGGCCGGCGAGGGCGAGGCGGGCCTGCGCGGCGGACCGCAGGGCGATCTGTATATCTTCATCGAGGTGAAGGATCACCCGATCTTCCAGCGCGACGGCGTGCACCTGTTCTGCCGCGTGCCGATCTCGATGCCCTCGGCCGCCCTGGGGGGTGAGGTCGAGGTGCCCACCATCGACGGGGGCAGCGCGCGGGTGAAGGTGCCGGCCGGTGCCCAGTCGGGCAAGCAGATGCGGCTGCGCGGCAAGGGGATGCCGGCGCTGCGCGGGGCCGGCGTGGGCGACATGGTGATCGAACTGGCGGTGGAAACCCCGGTCAACCTGACCGCGCGGCAGAAAGAGCTGCTGCACGAGTTCGAGCGGTTGAGCGAGGAAAACAACCCCGAGGGCAGTTCGTTCTTCGCCAAGGTCAAAAGTTTCTGGGACGGGATGAAGGGCTGACGCCGGGCCAAGCGGCGTTAACCCTTCTTTCACCAAGGCTGTGGCAGGCTTTCTGCCATGGCAAACCCCGGCTTCTCAGATGCGCATCTTCCGCTTTTCCCCCCGTCGGGGGATGAGGATGAGGCGGCCGGTCATGCGCTGACCGGCCGCCTGCCCAGCTATATTTCCGATCACCGCAAACGGCTGCGCGCCCGCTTCATGGAGGGCGGCGCGCAGGCCATGCCGGATTATGAACTGCTGGAACTGCTGCTGTTCCGCGCCATCCCGCGCCAGGATGTCAAGCCGCTGGCCCGGTTGTTGCTGGACACGTTCGGCGATTTCAACCGCGTCGTGACCGCCTCGGTCCCGCGCCTGATGATGGTCAGGGGCGTGGGCGATGCGGTGGTGCAGGAGCTGAAGATCGTCGAAGCCGCCGCACAGCGGATGATGCGGGCGCGGGTGATGCACCGGCCGCTGCTGTCAAGCTGGGATGCGCTGCTGGATTACTGCCACACCACCATGGCGCATCGGGAAACCGAACAGTTCCGCATCCTGTTTCTTGACCGCAAGAACGTGCTGATCGCGGATGAGGAACAGGCGAAGGGCACGGTGGACCATGTGCCGGTCTATCCGCGTGAAGTGGTGAAGCGCGCGCTGGAACTGAACGCCAGCGCGTTGATCCTGGTGCACAACCACCCGTCGGGCGACCCCACCCCCAGCGAGGCCGACATCGGCATGACCGCCCAGGTGCAGGATGCCTGCCAGACGCTGGGGCTTACCCTGCATGACCACCTGATCATCGGCAAATCGCGCGAACTCAGCTTTCGCGCGCAGGGCTATCTGTAGCAGCCTGCCGACCCGCATTCCGGCCACCCTTGGGCGAAGTGCGGCAGAACGCCGACTGCGCGGTCGCAACCCTGGATCATGCGCTTGCCGTGCTATTTTACCCCCGCATTACACCCGCAAGCGGCCGCCCGAGGGTTGAAGAACGGGCTAAACCCGCACCGGGCCGAACGGTGCGCCATGCCTCAATGCTTACTGAATCACGAAATCTGCATGCAGGGCGCCAGCGGCATTGATGCTTTTCAGGATGTCGATCATGTCATAGGGCGCGACACCCAGCGCATTCAGCCCGGCGACCACCTCTGACAGGCTGGTGCCGGGGGGAACCTCGGCCAGACCCTTGCCATCGGTTGAAATGTCGGCCGAGCTGCGCGGCACCACCACCGTTTCGCCTTCGGCAAAGGGATTGGCTTGCACGACCAGCGGGCTTTCCTCAACCCGCAGCGTCAGATTTCCCTGGGCCACCGCAACCCGGCTGATCCGCACATCCGCCCCCATGACAATGGTGCCCGACCGCTGGTCCACCACCACGCGCGCCCGGGTTTCCGGTTCGACCAGCAACCCCTCGATCCGGGCCAGCGCATGGGCGGGGGGCAGCCCGGTTCTTTCCAGATCGAAGGACACTGTTCCCGCATCCAGCATGGTGGCCACGCGCTTGCCGAAAGCGCCGTTGATGACCTTTTCGATCCGGGCCGCAGTGGTGAAATCCGCGGACTTCAGGGCAAGCCGCACCGATGAGATCGTGGTGAAGTCGAACGGAACCTCCCGTTCGACCCGTGCGCCAGAGGGAATTGTGCCCGCCGTCGGCACCCCCTGCACGACCCGCGCCGCCTTGCCTTCGGCCGAAATGCCGCCGGCGATGATCGTGCCCTGCGCCACCGCATAGATCTGCCCGTCTGCCCCGTTCAGCGGCGTCATCACCAATGTCCCGCCCAGCAGGCTTTTGGCATCGCCGATGGCGGATACCGTCACGTCGATCCGGCCGCCCGCCCGCGCAAAGGGCGGCAGGGTCGCGGTGACGAAGACCGCCGCCACGTTCTTCGGGCGGTACTCCTCTCCGGCGACATTGACACCCAGCCGCTCCAGCAGGTTGGCCATGATCTCTTCGGTGAAGGGGGCGTTGCGGATACCGTCGCCGGTGCCGTTCAGCCCGACGACAAGGCCGTAACCGACCAGATCATTGCCGCGCACGCCATCCACCTCGACCAGATCCTTGATGCGGACCTGATCGGCCAGCGCGGGCCAGGCCAGGAAAAGAAGGCAAAGGATCAGGCGCAGCATCACAGGTAATCCGTCAGTTTCAGTTTCGACAGGCGCGAGGTGAGCAGGTAAAGCGATTCAAGCCGCGACTGCAGGTCT
Source organism: Fuscovulum blasticum DSM 2131 (assembly GCF_003034965.1). Classification (GTDB taxonomy): domain Bacteria; phylum Pseudomonadota; class Alphaproteobacteria; order Rhodobacterales; family Rhodobacteraceae; genus Pseudogemmobacter; species Pseudogemmobacter blasticus. The sequence goes on from NZ_PZKE01000001.1 coordinate 220,462, forward strand.
TCCAGCCGGGTTGCCGCTTCATAGGGATCGGCCTCGACCAGACCGTTCCGGGCAAGGCCAAGGGCTGTTTTCTCGGCCTCGTTTCGGGCCCTGGCATCGGCGATGTCCGCCTGCGCCGTGCCGATCCGCGCCGCCAGCGTTGCCCGCGCGGTGCCGGATGACGCCAGCGAAACGCCGGCGGCCTGCGCAAGCCCGGCCCGCGCATCGGCCTGGCCGGCCAGAAGGCCCCGGTCCAGCAGCGCAACCGTCGCCAGACCTTTCAACGTGTCGCGAAGGGCGGGGTCCAGCGCGGTGACCGGCAGATCGACGCTGTCACCCGGGGCCACCGGCAGCGCCGCGCGGGCCGCGCCCCCCTGATACAACGCGGCATATCCGGTGGCGCCATCGAACCAGTCATTGATCGCCGTCTGCGCTCCGGCGGCCGTTGTCACCCCGGTCAGCGCGGTTTCAAGCGAGGCAAGGATCGTATCGGCATCCGGCAGGGGCGCGGTTTCAGAGACCACGCCGGCAAAGACGCTTTGGTCCGCAAGGCGGGTGTTGAGCGCGGCGATGGCCGCTTCAAACTTCTGCCGCCCTTCAAGGGTGACAGCCGTCAGGTTTTCCGGCGTCGAAAGGCCCAGATTGCGCAGCAGATTTCCGGACAGGTCTTCGGCGGCGGTCGAGATGACACCCAGCGCGGTTTGCATCGCTTCGGCCAGAAGACCCGCTTCGGTGGTGATGGCACCATAGCCCCCGATCCGCGCCAGCGCGTGATCCATCGCCGCAAGCGCAGAGAAATCACCCCCCACCGCCGCGCCGGTATCGGCCTTCTTGCCGGTCGTCATTTCCATCGAGACGCGCGTCACCTCGGCCCTCAGCGTGGCGCCCTGGCGAAACAGCCCGGCGGTCAGAAAGGCGTTGGCGGCGATCCGGTCCATGGTCACAGCTCCAGCAGGGTGTTGATCATGTCATTCACGGTTTGCAGCACCTTGGCATTAGCGGCGTAGGTCTTCTCGATCACCAGAAGCGCCTGCATCTCTTCATCGGTATCAACGCCACCCGCCCGCTCCATCTCATCCAGGGCGGCGTAGCGGGCGGCGGTATAGGCGGTTTCGCTGTCGGCCGAGAGCCGGTCGGTTGAGGTCAGCGACAGGAGATCGGACGCAAGCCCGGCCAGGCTGCGGCTGGCCGCGGGCAGGGCGGCCGAGGCTGTGGGCCGTGCCGCGCCAAGGACATTCGACAGCGCAAGCAGCAGGCCCGCGTTGCCGGAGGGGCCGGTCGCGGTGGCCCCCAGCCCGTCGCGCAGCCGTGTGACAAGGCCACCCTGGGCGGGATCAACCCGCGCGTTGACCGACAGGCGGGATGAAAGACCCGCTTCGTTGGTGGCAGAAAAGGCGCCCCCGGAATCGGTAAACAGGCCGGGGGTCCCGGGTGTCAGCGTTGGGTCCAGACCGGCGGCGGAAAATCTTTCCACCAGATCGCGCGCCAGCGCATCCAGCCGGGCCTGACCTTCCGTCGCCAGATCGTCGCGCACCGCGAACAGCGCAGACAGTTCGCCGCCGCTGATCAGGCTGGCCTCGCCCGCCGTTGCCATCGGCCGGCCGTTCAGTGTCAGCCCGGACAGCCCGCCAGAGGCCTGGGTCATTTCAGGGACAACGGTGTGAACCGCGGTAAAGCCGAACTGGCCAGCGGTTCCGTCCAGCAGGACCGCGCCGCCGGTGGTGATCAGCGCCACGTGATTATGGTCCCGCGCGATTTCCCGCACGGGAACCAGGCCGGAAATTTCGTCGATGATCTGCTGACGCTGGTCCAGCAGCGCCGAGACATCGCGCCCGGCGCCGGTGAAGCTGCGGATCTGCGTGTTCAGATCCTGCACCTGTTGCAAGGCGGTGTTCAGCGTGCCGACCGCGCCTGCAATCTGGCTGTCAGCCTTGGCGCGTTCGGCCTGAATGGCGTCGCTGGCCTGGTTCAGACCCAGCGCCAGATCGCTGGCGGCGCTGACGGCGGCGGCCAGACGCGCCTCGGACTCGGGGCGGCTGGCGGCTTCCAGCAGGGCCTTGTCCAGCGCGCCGATGCGGGCGGTCAGCGACCCGGTGGTTTCCGGGGTTCCGATGATCTCTTCCAGCCGCTTGAGAAAGCTGCTGCGGGTTTCCCGGTCATCCGCGGCCGACTGGGCGACACGGCGGTCATTGATCAGGAACTGGTCGATGTCGCGCCGGATGCCGGTGACCCGCACGCCCTGGCCGGTGCCGCCCACGGACAGGGCCGCCAGGGCCACGGACCGCTTGCCATAGCCCGGCGTCGTGGCATTGGCGACGTTCGAGGAAATCGCCTCGGCCTGGCGGGAGGTGGCCTGAATTCCGGTCAGGGCGCTGGCAAGGGCCGAGGTCACGCTCATCCTTTACCCCTAGCGTTTGATGTTGGTGGTTTCCTGAAGCATTTCGTCCACCGTCTGAATCACCTTGGCGTTGGAGGAATAGGCGCGTTGCGTCTGGATCAGCGAGGTCAGCTCTGCCGCGACATCGGTGGTGGAGCCTTCGCGCGCATAGCCTTCGACCGAGCCGGTGGGCCCATCCCCCGCATCCCACAGGAAGAACGAGCCAGACTTCGGCGAGACCTGATAGGTCTGGTTGTTCAGCGACAGCAGGCCGTTCGGGTTGGGCACGTCAACCAGCGGAATCTGGTAAAGGCGGCGGGTAAAACCGGTGTCATAGGTGGCGGTGATATAGCCGTTCTCGTCCACCTCGACCGTGGTCAGATTGCCGACGGGCGATCCGTCCTTGGTGATCCGCACCGGGGCGAACTTGTCGGAAAGCTGGGTCAGGCCGTTCGGATCGCCCAAGCGGCCGATGGCCACGCTGATCGGGCCGCCGGCAACGGTCAGGTCAATCCGGCCGGTGGCAGCGTTGTAGGTTCCGCCGGGCCAGCCCGCGGTCTGGCTGACGTTTTCCAGCGTTCCGCCGGAACTGCGACTGTCGTCGAACGTCAGGGTGTAGCGGCCGATTTCGGCCCCGCCGCTGGCGGAATCGGTGATGACCATCGTCCAGGTATTGGACGTTCCGGTTGCCGGCACGGTGGGCGTGAAGGTGATGTCCAGCGTTTCAGAGGTGCCGAGGTTGCCGAAGTATTCAACCGAAAGGGGCAGGCTGGTGCCGGCGGCCCCGGCCTCGGTTCCGGTGGCGGGTAGGTTGACGCCCAGTGTCATGGTCGTGGTCGGGTCGCCCGCCGTCTGGTTCGAGTTGATGACAACAGGTTCCAGCCCGGTGATCGTGTCGCGCGGCATGACGGGGATGGTGCCATCGGGGTTGGCGGGCCAGCCCAGCAGAACCATGCCGGATTCGGTTTTCAGGATACCGTCCGCATCGGTGCGGAAGGCGCCGGTGCGTGTCATCAGAAGCGGCGTGTCGCCGGTGATGTTGCCAAGGCTGACCTCGGGGATCACCGGCAGCATACCGCGGCCGGCAACGGCCAGATCCAGCGCGTTCGAGGTGCCGACAAGCGCCCCCCGCTCCTCAATCAGGCGGAGGGTGCTGGCGCGCACGCCCCCGGCGGAATAGACGCCGGCGCCGCGGGCATTGGTAATGACCATGCTGTCGAATTCGGCCGAAGAGCGTTTGTAGCCATAGGTTCCCGAATTGGCGATGTTGTCGGAAATCGTGGCAAGCCGGGTCGCGTTTGCGTTCAACCCGGCCACACCCGCCGAGAGCGCGGAAGAAATGGTCATCGTCGCACCTTTCTGCTGCCTGACCTGTGTCGCGGCCAGACTGCACCGGGCCAGGCTAACGAACCGCTAACATCTCAAATTCAAACGATCAGCGGTCAGCCCGCAGAAGGATGATCTCGATCCGGTTGTTGCGGATGGCGGCGGGGTCGGCCACGGCGGGCTTGCGGTCGGCATAGCCGCCGATGCGGGCCAGGCGGGCGGGGTCAAGCGCGGCCGCTTCCAGCAGGCCACGCATCGCCTGTGCGCGGGCGGCGGACAGTTCCCACACCGGGTTGGTGGCCAGCGTGACGGGATAGGTGCGCACATGGCCGTTCACGGCAATTCTGTTGGTGGTCAACCCCATCACCTCGGCCAGAAGGTCGGCCAGTTGCAGGGTCACCGACTGCGGGGTGGCGGTATCTTCGGCGAACAGGGGCGCGCCTTCGACATCGAAGATCTCGATCACCAGACCTTCGTCGGTGACGCGGGTGATGACATGCTTCAGCAGCGTTTCCATGGTGCGGCTTTCACCGCCCCGGTCAAACAGCGCCTCTTGCACCGCCTTAAGCTGTTCAGCCTCCTTCTCTTGCGACAGGGTATCGTCTGCCGAGCCGGTGGAACTGCCGTTGTCGTTCGAGGTGCCGCCAGCGCCGTTGCGAACCTTGGTATCCTCGGAAAACAATGTGTCGCCGCCCAGGGTGCCGTCGCCCCCGCCCGAGACGCGGTTCACCGGGATGGTGGGATTGAAATAGTCCGACAGCCCCTTGCGCTGTTTTTCGGTGGTGGCGTTCAGCAGCCACATCAGCAGGAAGAAGGCCATCATCGCCGTCACGAAATCGGCATAGGCCACCTTCCAGGCGCCGCCGTGGTGGCCGCCGCCGCGGATGACCTTCTTTCGCCTGATGATGACGGGCGCGGTATTCTTTGCCGGCTCTGCCATCCCTGCACCCCCGTTTCACAGCCGGGGGAAACCATCGCATCGGTTGGTCAAAAAGGGCTTAACCGGCGGCCTTTTAGTGATATGCCGCAAGGGCGCCATGTTCGGGCAGCGGGTATTGCGCCTTAACTGCGCTTGAGCCAGATCGCCGCGTCGCCCAGCTTGGCGACAAAGGCCAGATGCGCGGCCTCTTCCTCGGCGGTCAGGCGGGGGTGCAGCGGTTCGGGCCGGGGGCGGGGGCGCCAGGTTTCGGTTTCGACCGTGCCGCTGCGATTGGCCCCGGACACGGGGGCCAGCACCAGATCGGGCTGACGGCCACCCACAAGTTCCAGATACACCTCGGCCAGGATTTCGCTGTCAAGCAGCGCCCCGTGCTTTTCACGGGCGGAATTGTCCACGCCGAACCGGCGGCAAAGCGAATCGAGCGAGGCGGGCGATCCCGGGAACCGCTGGCGGGCAATCATCAGCGTGTCGATGGCGCGGTTCATCGGCAGGGTCGGCAGGCCGATGCGCGACAGTTCGAAGTTCAGGAACTTCATGTCGAAGGCGGCGTTGTGGATGACCAGCTTCGCATCGCCGACAAATTCCAGAAAGGCGGCGCCGATCTGCTGGAAGACCGGCTTGTCGCGCAGGAAATCATCACCCAGGCCGTGCACCTCGAACGCTTCTTTCGGCATCAGGCGTTCGGGGTTGATATACTGATGATAGGTCCGCCCCGTGGGCAGGTGATTCATCAGCTCAACCGCACCGATTTCCACGATGCGATGGCCTTCGCTGGGTTCAAACCCGGTGGTTTCGGTATCGAGAACGATTTCACGCATGTGAAGCGGCGATCCTGCGGCGAATGTCGGAAACCACATCCTTGACCGCCGCGCGGGCGGTGTCGAGGGTGGTTGTCCTGATGACGTAATCGGCGCGGGCCCGTTTCTGGGCATCGGGCATCTGCCGCGCCAGGATTGCGGCCAGATCGGTTTCCGTCATGGTGCCGCGCGCCAGAACCCGTGCGCGCTGCACATCGGGCGGGGCGGTGACCACGACAACGGCATCACACAGGGTTTCGGCGCCGGTCTCGAACAGAAGGGGCAGGTCAAGCAGCACGATGTCGGCCTGCGCGCTGTCCAGAAAGGCGGCGCGGTCCGCGGCCACCAGCGGATGCACCAGCGCGTTGATCCGGTCCAGCGCGGTGGGATCGGCGGCGATGATGGCGCGCAGCGCCGGGCGCGAAACGGCGCCGGTCTCATCAACCGCCTGCGGAAAGATCGCGCCAATGGTCTGCGCCGCCAGACCCCCGGCCGCATAGAGCCGGTGGACGGTGGCATCGGCATCCCAGACCGGGATGCCCAGTTCGGCAAACATGGCGGCCGTGGTGGATTTGCCCATCCCGATCGAGCCGGTCAGGCCCAGGCGGAACGGCGTCATGCCGAAAGAACGGCCTGGCGGGTGGCTTCGTCCACCTCGGGGCGCTGGCCGAACCAGCGTTCGAACCCGGGGGCGGCCTGATGCAGCAACATCCCAAGGCCATCGACCACCGGATTTCCTCGCTCCTCGGCCTCGATCAGGAACTGGGTCTTGAGGGGGGTATAGACCAGATCGGTGACCAGCGCGCCAAAGGGCAGCGCGTTCAGCGACACCTTGAAATCGGGCTTGCCCGTCATGCCCAGCGAGGTGGTGTTCACCACGGTGGCGCAATCTTCCAGCATCGGGCCGGCCTGCACCCATTCATGCACGGTGACGCGGGCGCCGAAGTCGGAGCGTATCACCTCGGCCCGGGGTCTGGTGCGGTTGGCGATGCGGATTTCTGGCACCCCCACCTCGATCAGCGCGGCCACCACGGCGCGCGAGGCGCCCCCGGCACCCAGAACAGCGGCCGGCCCGGCGGCGGGGTTCCAGTGCGGCGCATTCTGGCGAAGGTTTGCGATGAAACCCGATCCATCGGTGTTGTCGGCGTGGATCTTGCCATCCTTGCGGAAGATTACCGTGTTCGCCGCCCCGATCAGCGCCGCGCGGTCAGTGATGATGTCGGCAATCTGAAGCAGGGCTTCCTTGTGCGGCAGCGTGACGTTGACGCCGACAAAGCCCATTTTCGGCAGCGTGCGCAGGACGGTTTCCAGATCGCCGGGCGCCACATCCATGGGGATGTAGAACCCCTTGAGACCATAGCGACGCAGCCAGTAGCCGTGCAGCGCGGGGCTGCGGCTGTGAGCGACCGGATGTCCAAGAACACCGGCAAGGGGGATACGGGGTAATTCGGTCATGCCGGGATGATTCCTCTCTGCCCAAGATAGGACAAGAGCGGGATCAAAGGCAGGCCGAGGATGGTGAAATGATCGCCCGAGATGTGGGAGAAAAGCCGCACTCCTTCCTCTTCCAGCCGATATCCGCCGACGCTGTGGCGGATCGTGTCCCAGTTGCGGGCCAGATAATCATCGCGGTAGGCATCGGAAAAGTCGCGCATGGTCAGGTGCGCATCGGTGATGGTGCGCCAGACCGGGCGGCCCTTTTCATACAGCACCGCCGCCGACATCAGCTTGTGGGTGCGGCCGCGCAGATCGGTCAGATGCGCGCGGGCGTCTTCGGGCGTTTCGGGTTTGGCATAGACCGCGCCCTTGTATTCAAGGATCTGGTCACAGCCCAGAACCAGCGCCTCGGGGAAGCGCTCGGCCACCTTGAGCGCCTTCATCTCGGCCAGGGCATCGGCCAGATCGCGGGGGTTGGCGTCTTCTGCCAGCAGGGCAAGGCGGGCCTGTTCCTCATCCACGCGGGCGGGATAGGGGGTGGTGGGCACACCCGCAGCACGCAAAAGCTGGGCGCGGGTTTCCGAGGCCGACGCGAGAATGAGCATGGGGCGACTCTGGGGATATTCGCGTTACGTTCCATAGGCCGGAAAGCGTGATCCCGGCCCGAGAAGGCGGCAGGATCGGCAAGCTGTGGATGGCTGTCAAGCGCCGCGGAACTTATCCAGAAGGGGATGCGGTTTCGCGGGGTCTGGGGACAAGACACGCTTCCCCCGGGTCTGTTCTGTGCAGACATGTGGATAAACTTCAGCCGCTATTCCATTTATCTATCTGTTTTTATTGTTATTTTATTCCTGAAGCTCGCGAACATGCTTCTTGTCCACAGATTTTCCACACCCGGGCCAGGCTTGGGGTAACTGCCGGGGAACCTGCGACAATCCCGTTATCCCCTGCCCCTACATCATCAATTCCTTTCTATATTTCTTCTTGTTAAAGGATGTCCGGGCGACAGGGAGCCGGACCGATGGGCGATTTTCTCTGGGAATGGTATGGATGGATCAAGTCCATGCATGTGATCTCGGTCATCGCGTGGATGGCGGGGTTGTTCTACCTGCCGCGCCTGTTCGTCTATCATGTCGAGGTGGTGGGGTCGGGCAACCCGACCGATGACCTGTTTCAGGTGATGGAACGCCGGCTGCTGAAGGCGATCATGACGCCGGCTGCGGTTTCGACCTGGGTCTTCGGCCTGTGTCTGGTGTTCACGCCGGGCATTGTGGACTGGAGCCTGTGGTGGCCGTGGTTCAAGGCAACGGCGGTGATCACGATGACCTGGTTCCATATCTGGCTTATGCTGCGCCGCCGTGATTTCGCGGCAGGGCAGAACCGGCTGACCGGACGCGCCTATCGGGCCATGAACGAACTGCCCACGGTGCTGATGTTCTTCATCGTCTTCTCGGTGATCGTCAAATTCTGATCCGTTGACTTTGAGACGGGCGCGGCATATCTGCCTGTATGCAAGGCCGTCCGGCCCCTGCGTTTCCCTTTGTATATCCGACGTGCGGCCCCTGATTGTGCGGGCCCGTGGAGCCTTCTCATGACCGAACGCCTTAATCTTTCCGACCTCAAGGCCAAGACGCCTGCCGATCTGCTGGCCATGGCCGAGGAATGGGAAATCGAGAACGCCCCTTCGATGCGCAAGGGCGAGATGATGTTCCAGATCCTCAAGGAACATGCCGAGGAAGGCTATGAAATCGGCGGCGATGGCGTGCTTGAGGTGTTGCAGGACGGCTTCGGTTTCCTGCGCAGCCCTTCTGCGAACTATCTGCCGGGCCCGGATGACATTTACGTCAGCCCGGAAATCCTGCGCATCTTCTCGCTGCGGACCGGCGACACCATCGAAGGTGTCATCAAGGCCCCGCAGGAAAATGAACGCTATTTCAGCCTGACCAAGGTCACGAAGATCAACTTCGATGACCCGGAAAAGGCCAAGCACAAGGTTCTGTTCGACAACCTGACGCCGCTTTACCCCGAAGAGCGGCTGAAGATGGAAATCGAGGATCCGACGATCAAAGACCGCTCGGCCCGGATCATTGACCTGGTGGCGCCCATCGGCAAAGGCCAGCGGGCGCTTATCGTGGCCCCGCCGCGCACCGGGAAAACCGTGCTGCTGCAGAACATTGCCCGGTCAGTGGCGGCAAACCACCCGGAATGTTACCTGATCGTGCTGCTGATCGATGAACGCCCCGAAGAAGTGACCGACATGCAGCGCAGCGTGAAGGGCGAGGTGATCTCCTCAACCTTCGACGAACCGGCAACCCGGCACGTCGCCGTGGCGGAAATGGTGATCGAAAAGGCCAAGCGCCTGGTCGAACACAAGCGCGACGTCGTGATCCTGCTCGATTCGATCACCCGCCTGGGCCGCGCCTTCAACACGGTTGTGCCGTCGTCGGGCAAGGTGTTGACCGGCGGTGTGGACGCCAACGCCCTGCAACGGCCGAAGCGGTTCTTCGGCGCCGCGCGGAACATCGAGGAAGGCGGGTCGCTGACCATCATCGCCACAGCGCTGATCGACACCGGCAGCCGGATGGACGAGGTGATCTTCGAAGAATTCAAGGGCACCGGGAACAGCGAAATCGTGCTTGATCGCAAGGTTGCGGACAAGCGCGTCTTCCCGGCGATGGACATCCTGAAGTCCGGCACCCGGAAGGAAGACCTGCTGGTCGACAAGAACGATCTGCAAAAGACCTATGTCCTGCGCCGCATCCTGAACCCGATGGGCACCACCGATGCCATCGAGTTCCTGATTTCCAAGCTGAAGCAGACCAAGACCAACGGCGAATTCTTCGATTCGATGAACAGCTAAGGCTGATCACCCGCCATGGACACGATCTATGCCACGGCCACGGCGCGGGGACGCGCCGGCGTTGCGGTCATCCGGGTTTCCGGGCCGCAGGCGTGGGCGGTTTGTGGCGCCCTTTGCGGCGACGTGCCGGCGCCCCGGCGGGCCGCCCTTCGCAACATCCGGTGGGATGGCGATATTCTGGATCAATCCCTTGTGGTGGCCTTTGCCGAAAAGGCCAGCTTCACCGGAGAGCCGGTTGTCGAGTTCCACATTCACGGCGGGCTGGCGACAGGCGCGGCCGTGCTGCGGGCGGTTGCGGCCACCGGGCTGGCGCGGCTGGCCGAACCGGGCGAATTCACCCGGCGTGCGCTGGAAAACGGCGTGCTTGACCTGACGCAGGTCGAAGGGCTGGCCGATCTGATCGACGCCGAGACCGAGGCGCAGCGCAAACAAGCGCTGCGGGTGCTGGGTGGCGCCATCGGGCAGCGGGTTGACGGTTGGCGCGCGCGGTTGATCCGGGCGGCGGCGCTGCTGGAGGCCACCATCGACTTTGCCGAGGAAGACGTGCCGGTGGACGTAACGCCGGAAGTGCGCGATCTGCTGACCGGCCTGGTGTCCGAGCTTGAGGCCGAAGCCACAGCCGCCGCCAAGGCCGAGCGGATTCGCGACGGGTTCGAAGTGGCCATCGTGGGTGAACCGAATGCCGGAAAATCCACCCTTCTCAACAGGTTGGCTGGCAGGGATGCCGCCATCACCTCGGAAATCGCGGGGACGACGCGCGATGTCATCGAGGTGCGGATGGACCTTGACGGTTTCGCGGTAACGCTGCTGGACACCGCCGGTTTGCGCGACAGTGCCGATCCGGTGGAACGCATCGGCATCCGCCGCGCGGTTGAGCGGGCCGAGGCTGCGGACCTGCGCATCTTCCTGGGGCCGACGCAGATGCTGGCACCGCGACCGGGTGATCTGGTGGTGCAGCCCAAGGCTGACCTGGCCGCCGGTCCGGGGCTTGCGGTTTCCGGCAAGACCGGCGCGGGCGTTGACGCTTTGTTGGCCGAGGTGACGCATCGCCTCTCGGAAAAGGTGGCGGGGGCTGGTATCCTTGTACGGGAACGGCACCGGCTGGCGCTGGAGCAGGGGCTTCGGTCGATTCGCCGGGTGCTGGACATGCTGGCGCAACCGCAGACCTTGACCGAGATCGCCGCCGAAGAATTGCGGCGGGCGATCCGGTCGCTGGATGCGCTGGTGGGACGGGTGGACGTGGATGAGCTGTTGGGGGAAATCTTCAGCAGCTTCTGCATCGGGAAATAGGATGTTTCACGTGAAACACTATGACGTGCTTGTGGTGGGCGGAGGCCATGCCGGTGCCGACGCGGCGGCAGCGGCGGCACGGATGGGCGCGACCACGGCGCTGGTCACCATGCGGGCGGCCGCGATTGGCGTGATGTCCTGCAACCCGGCCATTGGCGGTCTGGGCAAGGGCCATCTGGTGCGCGAAGTGGATGCGCTGGATGGCATCATGGGCCGCGCGGGCGACCGGGCAGGTATTCAGTACCGGCTGCTGAACCGCCGCAAGGGGCCGGCGGTCCAAGGCCCCCGCACACAGGCCGACCGCAGGCTTTACGCCCAGGCCGTGCAGGCGCTGCTGGCCGAAGAGCCGCTGCTGACGGTGATTGAAGGCGAGGCGGCTGAACTGCTGCTCGAGGGCGGGCGCTGCACGGGGCTGCGGTTGGCCGATGGCGCCGAAATTGCGGCGCGGGCTGTGGTGCTGACGACGGGCACCTTTCTGAACGGGATCATCCATGTCGGTGATCAGCGCCGGTCCGGGGGGCGGGTTGGTGATGCGGCCTCGGTTCGGCTGGCCGAACAGATTCGCGCACTGGGGCTGACAACGGGCCGGCTGAAGACGGGCACGCCACCCCGGCTGGACGGGCGCAGCATCGACTGGGCGCGGTTGGACATGCAGCCGGCGGATGAGGCGCCGGTGATGCTGTCCTTCCTGAACCGCGCGCCGCTGGTGCGGCAGATTTCCTGCGGCATCACCCATACGTCCGAGGCGACGCATGATGTCATTCGCGCCAATCTGGCCCGCAGCGCCATGTATGGCGGCCATATCGAAGGCGTCGGCCCGCGCTATTGCCCGTCGATCGAGGACAAGGTGGTGCGCTTCGCCGACAAGACCAGCCACCAGGTGTTCCTGGAACCCGAAGGGCTGGACGACGACACGGTTTATCCCAACGGCATTTCCACCAGTCTGCCCGCCGAAGTGCAGGAGGCCTACGTTCGCACTATCGTCGGGCTGGAGCGGGCGGTGATCACCCAGCCGGGCTATGCCATTGAATATGATTACCTTGATCCGCGGGAGCTGCGCGCCACGCTGGAAAGCCGCGCCATGCCTGGGCTGTGGCTGGCGGGGCAGATCAACGGCACCACCGGCTATGAAGAGGCCGCGGCGCAGGGCGTGGTGGCGGGGCTGAACGCCGCGCTGTTTGCGAAAGACCGCGAGGCTGTGACGTTCTCGCGCACCGACAGCTATATCGGCGTGATGATCGACGATCTGGTGACGCGGGGGGTGACGGAACCCTATCGCATGTTTACCTCGCGCGCCGAATATCGGCTGAGCCTGCGCGCCGACAATGCCGATCAGCGGCTGACACCGCTTGGCCTGCGGCTGCGCTGTGTGCGCGAAGACCGCGCGCGCGCCTTCGGCACGAAGATGGAGGCGCTGGAGCGTGTGGTTTCCGCCCTGAAAGCGCGCAGCTTCACGCCGAAAGAGCTGCTGGCCGGGGGCGTGGTTGTCAGCCAGGATGGCGCGCGGCGGTCAGCCTTCGATGTGATGGCGCTGCCGGACTATGACCCTGCGCAACTGGACGGTTTGATGCCGGAACTGGCCGAACATCCGGCCGAAGCCCGCGCGCAGGCGGGGATTGAGGCGTTGTATGCCCAATATGCCGACCGGCAGGCGGCGGATGCCGAGGAATTGCGCCGCCACGAAACCACGGCGATTCCGCCCGATTTCGACTATGCCCCGCTTTCGGGCCTGTCGCATGAGCTGAAATCCAAGCTGATGCGGCTGCGGCCGGAAAACCTGCATCAGGCGCGGCAGATCGAGGGCATGACGCCGGCGGCGCTGACCCTGCTGATTGCCAGCCTGAAGAAACCCCAGAAACGGGCGGTTTAGGTGGACGCCGCCTTGTGGAAAGACCTGGGCGTCGGCGAGGGCGGGCTGGACAAGCTGCACGCCTTTGTGGCGCTGGTTGAGAAATGGACGGTGCGGATCAATCTCGTGGCCCGCTCGACCCTGCCCGATATCTGGGAGCGCCATATCGAGGATTCCGCCCGCCTGTGCCTGACGGCCCCCGAAAGCCCCGCGATCTGGGCCGATTTCGGCGCAGGCGGCGGGTTTCCGGGCATTGTGGTGGCCGTTGTGTTGCAGGCGCGGGGGGCGAAAACGCGGGTGATTCTGGTGGAATCAGACCTGCGCAAGGCCACCTTCCTACGCGAATCGGCACGCTTGCTGGATCTGCCGGTCGAGGTGCGCAGTGAACGGGCGGAATCGCTGCCGCCCCTTGGGGCCGATGTGGTTTCGGCCCGCGCGCTGACCGCGCTTGATGGGCTTTGCGCCCTGGCGCAGCGGCACATGGCGCCGGGTGGCGTGGCGATTTTTCCCAAGGGCGAGAATTACGAGGCGGAAATCGACGCAGCCCGGAAAAACTGGCGCTTCGATCTGGAGACCGTTACCGATCCGCGCCATAAGGGGGCCATCCTTTGCCTGAGGAAGATCGACCTTGCCCGCAGCTGACCCCATTGCCGCGACCGACCGCGCACCTGCGCATGTGATTGCCATCGCCAACCAGAAGGGGGGCGTGGGCAAGACGACCACGGCGATCAACCTGTCTGCGGCGCTGGCCGAACGGGGGCTGACGGTTCTGCTGGTGGACCTTGACCCGCAGGGAAATGCCTCAACCGGCCTTGGGATCACCCCGAAAGACCGCAAGCAGACGACCTATGACCTGATGGTGTCGGACGGGGCGCCGGACAAGATCATCCGGCCGACCGGGGTGAAGGGGCTGTGGATCAGCCCGGCGAATTCTGACCTGGCCTCGGCGGATATTGATCTGGTGGCGAACGAAAAGCGCAGTTTTCTGCTGCATGATGCCCTTCGCCACCCGGAAATCGAGGCGATGGGCTTCGATGTGATCCTGATCGACTGCCCGCCCTCGCTGAGTTTGCTGACGGTGAACGCGCTGGTCGCGGCCCATGCCGTTCTGGTGCCCTTGCAAGCCGAGTTTTTTGCCCTGGAAGGCCTGTCGCAACTGCTGCTGACCGTGCGCGACGTGCGCCGGTCGGCAAATCCGGCGCTGCGGATCGAGGGTGTGGCGCTGACCATGTATGACGGCCGCAACAACCTGGCGCAGCAGGTTGAAAAGGATGCGCGCGACAATCTGGGGGACATGGTGTTCCGCACCGTCATTCCGCGCAATGTCCGGCTGAGCGAGGCACCGTCCTATGCCAAGCCGGTGACGGAATACGACAGCGCCTCGCGCGGGGCCGAGGCCTATCGCGCGCTGGCCGGAGAAATTGCTGCCAAACTGCAGCGTTAGAGACGTATTGGGGGTGGGTATGGAGCCGAGAAAAGGGCTTGGGCGCGGTCTTTCGGCGCTGATGTCGGATGTGAACCTGCGGCCGGAAAGCGAGGGTCCGCGCCGGGCCGATACGATTCTGCCGGTGGCGCGTCTGCGCCCGAACCCGTTGCAGCCCCGCAAGGATTTTGACCAGGGCGCGCTGGAATCGCTGGCCGATTCGCTGCGTCAGAAGGGCGTGATCCAGCCCCTGGTGGTGCGCCCGGTGGGCGACGATTACGAAATTGTCGCCGGTGAACGCCGCTGGCGGGCGGCGCAGATCGCGCAACTTCATGAAGTGCCGGTTGTCATCCGCGATCTGGACGACACCGAGGTGCTGGAAGTTGCGATCATCGAGAATATCCAGCGCGAAGACCTGAATGCCATCGAAGAAGCCCTTGGAATCAAGGCGTTGGTGGATAGGTTCGGTCATACGCAGGAGAAGATTGCCGAGGCGCTGTCGAAAAGCCGCAGCCATATTGCCAACCTGATGCGCCTTCTGGCGCTGCCGGATGAGGTGCAGGCCATGGTGCGCGCGGGCACCATCAGCGCCGGCCATGCCCGGGCGCTGATCGGCACGCCGGACCCGGTGGCGCTGGCGCGCAGGGTGGCGGTGCAGGGGCTTTCGGTGCGCGAAACCGAGAAACTGGTGCGCGAAAGTGGCCCGGCAGCCACCAAACCCATCCGCGACCGCGTTGATTCGTCCAAGGATGCCGATACGCGCGCGCTGGAGGGCGATCTTTCCGCGCATCTTGGCTTGTCGGTGAAGATTGATCATCGCGGCGAAGGCGGGTCGCTGACCATTTCCTATCGGTCGCTTGAAGATCTGGACCGGCTTTGCAATCTGCTGTCGCAGGCATCGGCCGGTCTGGCAGACTGAGTCAGGCCGAAAGTTCCAGAACCAGACGGTTCAGCAGCAGGCGGCCGGCTTCGGTTGTGCGAAGGTGGTCGCCGTCTTGCTGCAAAAGCCCGCCATCCAGCGCGGCTTCCAGTGCGCCGGCGTTCAGATCGCTGCCCGAAAGGGCGCGATACCGCGAAATGCGGGTGCCTTCCGACAGGCGAAGCGACATCATCAGGTATTCATCGGCCTGCGCGGCGGGAAGAAGAACCTCACGCGGGGTTTCGCCGCTGCCGGTATCGCGAACGGCGCGAAGCCAGACTTCGGGGTTACGATGCGTGCTGGTGGCATAGCGCGTTTGGCCCAGCGTCAGGCGGCCATGCGCGCCCGGGCCGATGCCGACGTAATCGCCCATGCGCCAGTACACCAGATTGTGCCGCGATTCCGAGCCTTCGACCGCATAATTTGAAACCTCATAGGCGGAAAGGCCGGCGCCTTCGCAGATTTCGCCGGTCATTTCATACATGGCAACGGCCAGGTCTTCATCGGGCAGGCCGCGCAACTTGCCCGCGCGGGCAAGGGCGCCGAAGGCGGTGCCATCCTCGATGGTCAATTGATACAGCGACAGATGATCGGGGCCACGATCCAGCAGTGAGCAAAGTTCGTATTCCCAGGCGGCAAGCGTCTGGTCTTGCCGGGCATAGATCAGATCTGCCGACACCCGGTCAAAGGTGGACCGGGCCAGATCCAGCGCCGCCAAGGCCTCGGCCGCGCTGTGCTGGCGGCCAAGGCGGCGCAGATCGTCATCATTCAGGGCCTGCAGGCCCAGCGACAGGCGGTTTACGCCTGCGGCGCGATAACCGCGAAAGCGATCTGCCTCAACCGAGGTGGGGTTGGCCTCAAGCGTGATCTCGATGTCATTCTCGAACCGCCAGTGCCGCGAAATCCGGTCAAGCACCGCGCCAACCAGCGACGGGTCCATCAACGAAGGCGTGCCGCCGCCGAAAAACACCGACCGCAGGATGCGACCGCCGGTTTCGGCTGCGGCGCGGTCAAGTTCGGCCAGATAGGCGGATTGCCAGTCCTGCTGGTCGATCCTTGTGCGGACGTGGCTGTTGAAATCGCAATAGGGGCATTTGGCCTTGCAGAACGGCCAGTGCAGATACAGCGCAAAGCCGCCGGCCTGCCAGTCTTCGGGCTGTTTCACGTGAAACACTTGGCAAGCATACGCGCGACAGCCTGCCCGCGATGCGAGATCGCGTTCTTTTCGGCAGCCGACAGTTCGGCAAAGGTGCGGGTCTGGCCGTCGGGCTGGAACATCGGGTCATAGCCGTGGCCATCCTGCCCGCGACGGGGCCAGACCAGACGCCCGGGGGCAGTGCCTTCAACCCATTCGTCATGCCCATTCGGCCAGGCCAGAACCAGCGTGCAGCGGAACTGCGCCGTCCAGGGTTGCGGATGGCCTGCCAGCGCGGCATGGGTCTTTTTCATCGCGTGAACGAAGTCGCGCCCGGTGGGGGTGGTGGCCCAATCGGCAGTATAGACGCCCGGCGCACCATCCAGCGCGTCAACCGTCAGGCCGGAATCATCGGACAACGCGGGCAGGCTGGTGGCCCGCGCGGCGGCATGGGCCTTGATCCGCGCGTTGCCCAGGAAGGTGGACTCGGTCTCCTCCGGCTCGGGCAGGCCAAGGTTGCCTGCCGAGGTGCAGGTGATGCCCAGCGGCGCCAGAAGCTGGGCGAATTCGTCCAGCTTGCCGCGATTGTGCGTGGCGATCACCAGTTGCGTGCCGGAGAAGCGCCGGGTCATTCGGTCAGCGCCTTGCGCTGCACCAGAACCAGCGCCTCGATCCCGCGGTCTGCCAGCGCCATCAGCGCCGTCAGGTCGGCGGTGGTGAAGGGCGCGCCTTCGGCCGAGGCCTGAACCTCAACCAGCTTGCCGCGGCCGGTGATCACGAAATTGCCATCGGTGCCGGCGACCGAGTCTTCGTCATAATCCAGATCCAGCACAGGCTGGCCGGCATAGATGCCGCAGGACACGGCGGCGACGTGATCAAGGATCGGGTCCGAGGTGATCAGGCCCTTTTCCCGCAGCTTGTTGATGGCCAGCCGCAGGGCGACAAACCCCCCGGTGATTGAGGCGCAGCGGGTGCCGCCATCGGCCTGGATCACATCGCAGTCGATGACGATCTGGCGTTCGCCAAGTGCGTGCCGATCCACCACTGCCCGCAGAGCGCGACCGATAAGGCGTTGAATTTCCTGCGTTCTTCCGCTCTGCTTGCCGGTGGCAGCCTCACGCTTGCTGCGGGTATGCGTGGCGCGGGGCAGCATCCCGTATTCGGCGGTAACCCAGCCCATGCCGGTGTTCCGCAGGAATTGCGGGGGCTTGTCCTCGACCGAGGCGGTACACAGGACGTGCGTTCCGCCCATGCGGATCAGGCAAGACCCTTCCGCATGGCGGGTGACGCCGGTTTCAATCGTGACGTGGCGCAGTTCATCAAGGGCGCGGCCGGAAGGGCGCATGATCCATCCTTTCAGGGTTTCGGCCAGATACCCCCCAGCGGCCAACCCATGCAACCCCGATTGACGCCGCGCGTCTTGCACCCTTTATTCAGGATGTGCCCGGAGGGCAGGAATGCAGAACGGATCGCGATTGCTGACAGAAATGACCGACCGCTCACGCGAGGTGTTCCGCCGCGTGGTGGAAGGCTATCTGACGACCGGAGAGCCGGTCGGTTCGCGCACGCTGACCCGGACGATGACCGAACAGGTTTCCGCCGCGACCATCCGCAACGTGATGCAGGATCTGGAGTTTCTGGGCCTGCTGGACAGCCCGCATGTTTCGGCCGGGCGGGTGCCCACACAGGCGGGGCTGCGGCTGTTCGTGGACGGGTTCCTGGAAATGGGCGGCCTTGCCGCCGAGGACCGCGAGCGGATCGACGCCACGCTGACGCAGAACGATCAGGATGTGGCGGTGCTGCTGGATCATGTGGGATCGGCGCTGTCGGCGCTGACGCGGGGGGCCAGCATCGTGCTGGCGCCCAAGCATGAATCAGCCCCGATCCGGCATATCGAGTTTGTCAGCCTGTCGCCGGAACGGGCGCTGGTGGTGCTGGTCTTTGCCGATGGTCAGGTGGAGAATCGCCTGTTCCTGCCGCCGCCCGGCCAGACGCCCAGCAGTATGCGGGAGGCGGCGAATTTCCTGAACGCCATGGCCGAAGGCAAATCGCTGGAAGAACTGCGCCGGTCGATCGGGGCCGAGATCGTTCAGCGGCGGCAAGAGATTGATTCGCTGGCGCGGGAACTGGTGGAAAGCGGGCTGGCCGTCTGGGAAAATGCCGGGCTGTCGTCCGAACGGCTGATCGTGCGGGGCCGGTCCAACCTGCTGGAGGCCACGAATGAGGCCGACGTGGACCGCGTTCGCACCCTGTTTGATGACCTGGAACGCAAGCGCGACATCGCGGAATTCCTTGAACTGGCCGACGAAGGCGACGGCGTTCGCATTTTCATCGGGTCCGAGAACAAACTCTTCTCACTTTCGGGTTCAAGTCTCGTGGTTTCTCCCTATATGAACGCCGAGCGGAAGATTATCGGCGCCGTCGGCGTGATCGGCCCCACGCGGCTGAATTACGGACGGGTCGTTCCGATTGTGGATTACACGGCGCAGCTTGTGGGGCGGATGGTGTCCGACCGCGGGCGGGGCTGAGACCGAGAGAGACGAGGAAAGACGTATGGCGCAGGACGAGGCCAAGGCCGCCGAGGCTGTGGAACAGGAATTGCCCGAGAACACGGAGCCGGTGTCGGATGATCTGGCCCTGGAAGAAGAGCTTGTGGCCCTTCAGGCCGAGCGTGACGAATATCGCGACAAGTTCATGCGCGCCCTGGCCGAGGCGGAGAACACCCGCAAGCGCGCCGAACGCGACCGGCGCGAGGCCGAGCAATACGGCAGCACCCGGCTGGCCCGGGATCTGCTGCCGGTCTACGACAACCTGAACCGTGCGCTGGCCTCCATTCCCGAGGAAAGCCGCGCCGCTTCGGCAGCGCTGATCGAGGGGGTCGAGCTGACGCTGCGCGAGCTGACCAAGGTCATGGAAAAGCACGGCGTGACGACCATCACCCCCGCCGTGGGCGATGTCTTCGATCCGCAACTGCACCAGGCCATGTTCGAAGCGCCAGTGCCGGGCACCAAGGCGGGGCAGATCATCCAGGTGATGACCGAAGGCTTCATGCTGTACGACCGGCTGCTGCGGCCGGCGCAGGTGGGCGTTTCGTCCAACCCGGGCTGATGGGGGCAGCCGCCGGGGGCTTTGCGCCCCCGGACCCCCGCAGGATATTTTCAGACAGATGAAAGCGATCAGGTCAGAAGCGACCTGAGGTCGTATAGCGCCTTGAGCGCATCGATCGGGGTCATCTCGTCGGGGTGCAGCGCCTTGAGGCGTTCTTCCACGCCCGAGGTCTTTGGCGGCTTCGGGGCGGGGGCAGCCGGCGGTGCCGCGCGGAACAGGGGCAGGTCGTCAATCAGCGCGGCCTGCTTGCCACCATCCCGGTCGCCCTTTTCCAGCGCCTCCAGCACCACCTTGGCGCGTTCGATCACGCTGTGCGGCAGGCCCGCCAGCCGGGCAACCTGCACGCCATAGCTGCGGTCGGCGGCGCCTTGTCTGACTTCGTGCAGGAAGATCACCTCACCATCCCATTCCTTGACGGTGACGGTGGCGTTTTCCACGCCCGGCAGCTTGCGCGCCAGGGTGGTCATCTCATGGTAGTGGGTGGCGAACAGGGCGCGGCAGCGGTTGACGCCGTGCAGGTGTTCCAGCGTGGCCCAGGCGATGGAAAGCCCGTCCCAGGTGGCGGTGCCGCGGCCGATTTCATCAAGGATCACCAGCGCGCGGTCATCGGCCTGGTTCAGGATGGCGGCGGTTTCCACCATTTCCACCATGAAGGTTGACCGGCCGCGGGCCAGATCGTCGCTGGCACCGACGCGGCTGAACAACTGGCTGACAAGGCCGATGCGGGCGCTGCGCGCGGGCACATAGGCCCCGGCCTGCGCCAGCAGCGCGATCAGCGCGTTCTGCCGCAGGAAGGTGGATTTACCCGCCATGTTGGGGCCGGTCAGCAGCCAGATCGCGGGTGTGCGGTCTTCGGTCAGGGCGCAGTCATTGGCAACGAAGGTTTGCCCGGCGCGGCGCAGGGCGCGTTCCACCACCGGGTGGCGGCCGCCTTCGATGGCGAAGGCGTGGCTGTCGTCAACCTGCGGCTCGCACCAGTCTTCGGCCACGGCCAGTTCGGCAAAGGCGGCGGCAAGGTCAATCTCGGCCAGGGCGCGGGCGGCGGTGCCGATGGCGCCGGCTGCGGCCAGAATTTGCTGTTTCAGGCCGTCATAGTGACGCTTTTCGATCTCGACCGCGTGGTTGCCTGAATTCAGGATGCGGGTTTCCAGTTCGGACAGCGCCAGCGTGGTAAAGCGCACCTGTCCCGCCGTGGTCTGGCGGTGAATGAACAGATCGGGCTGGGCGCGCATCCGGTCTTCATGCGTGGTTGTGACCTCGATGAAATAGCCAAGCACGTTGTTGTGCTTGATCTTCAGCGAGGGCACGCCGCTGCGGTCGCTGTATTCGGCCTGCAACCGGCCGATCACGCCGCGGCCTTCGTCGCGAAGCTGGCGGGTTTCGTCCAGTTCGGCATCGAAGCCCGGCGCGATGAAGCCGCCGTCGCGCACCAGCAGCGGCGGTTCCGCCACCAGCGCGCGGGTCAGCAGATCAACCAGCGCGTCATGGCCAACCAGCGCCGCGCCCGCGCGCGACAGCAGCGGCGGCGCTTCGGCCACGCGGGCGGCAATGTCGCCCGCCTGCGCCAGACCGGCGCGGATGGCGGCCAGGTCGCGCGGGCCGCCCCGATCCAGCGCCAGACGTGACAGGGCGCGGTCCATGTCGGGAACGCGGCGCAGCAGGTCGCGCAGGTCATCGCGCAGGCGGGGCTGGTCGATCAGGTGGCGCACGGCGGCCAGACGGGCGTGGATCGTGGCCAGATCGCGCGAAGGCGCAGACAGCCGCCGGTCCAGCAGGCGGGCGCCGGCGGCGGTGACCGTGCGATCAACTGCCGCCAGAAGCGAGCCTTCGCGGCCGCCTGACAGCGCGGCGGTCAGTTCAAGGTTGCGCCGGGTGGCGGCGTCGATCTGCATGGCGCCGCCGGGCGTTTCGCGCACCGGGGGGCGCAGCAGGGGCAGTTTCCCGCGCTGCGTCAGATCAAGGTAATCGACCAGCGCCCCCATGGCCGAAAGTTCGGCCCGGGTGAAGGTGCCGAACCCGTCCAGCGAGCCGGTTCCGTACAACGCGCAGAGCCGCTTTTCCGCACCTGCGCTGTCAAAACTGGCGCGGGCCAGTGGCGTGATCGCGGCGCCGGTGTCTTCGACCAGCGTCGCCAGGTCGCGGTCTCGGGTTTCGCTGACCAGCACCTCACGCGGGGCCAGCCGGGCCAGTTCGGGCGACAGCCGGGCCAGCGGGCAGGGCATGACGCGCAGTTCCCCGGTGGAAATGTCGGCCCAGGCCAGCGCCGCCTCGTCCCGAACCTCGGCCCAGGCGACCAGGTGGTTGGGGCGGCGGGCTTCCAGCAGCGAATCCTCGGTCAGGGTGCCGGGGGTGACAAGGCGCACCACATCGCGCCGCACGACCGATTTCGAGCCGCGCTTGCGCGCTTCGGCCGGGTCTTCCATCTGTTCGCCGATGGCCACACGAAAGCCCTTGCGGATCAGCGTCAGCAGATAGCCTTCGGCGGCATGGACGGGCACGCCGCACATGGGGATGGGTTCGCCCAGATGGAAGCCGCGTTTCGTCAGCGCGATGTCCAGCGCCTCGGCGGCGGCCACGGCGTCATCGAAGAACATCTCGTAGAAATCGCCCATCCGGTAGAACAGCAGCGCGCCGGGATTCTGGGCCTTGATCTCAAGGTATTGCGCCATCATCGGCGTCACGGCGTCTTCGGTCATGCGTCCCCCCTTGGGTCTGCCGAACCTACAAAAGCGGGGCTGCGGCGAAAAGGCTTCATTCGCACCTTTTCAGGTTGATCCGCCGGGTCTATGACCCACGAATTCGCACACAGGATGGCCCCCTGATGACCCGTTCCAAGACCACGCCCGAAGAGGCGCTGCTGTATCATTTCGAACCGACCCCCGGAAAATACGAAATCGTCGCGTCAAAGCCGATGGCAACGCAGCGCGACCTGAGCCTGGCCTACAGCCCGGGCGTGGCGGTGCCGGTGCTGGCCATCGCCGAGCGGCCCGAGACGGCCTATGACTATACGGTCAAGGGCAACATGGTGGCGGTGGTGTCGAACGGCACCGCCATTCTGGGGCTGGGCAACCTGGGCGCGCTGGCGGGCAAGCCGGTGATGGAAGGCAAGGCGGTGCTGTTCAAGCGGTTTGCCGATGTGAACGCCATCGACATCGAGCTGAACACCGAAGACCCGGACGAAATCATCAAGGCTGTCCACCTGATGAGCTGCACCTTCGGCGGCATCAACCTTGAAGACATCAAGGCGCCGGAATGTTTCATCATTGAAAGCCGGCTCAAGGAAATCTGCGACATCCCGGTGTTTCACGATGATCAGCACGGCACCGCGGTGATCTGCGCGGCCGGCATGATCAACGCGCTGGAGATCACCGGCAAGAAGATCGAGGATTGCCGGATCGTGCTGAACGGCGCGGGGGCGGCGGGCATCGCCTGTCTGGAATTGCTGAAATCCATGGGCGCACGGCATGAAAACTGCATCATGTGCGATACCAAGGGCGTCATCTGGCAGGGTCGCCCCGATGGCATGAACCAGTGGAAATCGGCCCATGCCGTGAAAACCGACCTGCGCACGCTGGAAGAGGCGATGGTGGGCGCCGATGTGTTCCTGGGTGTCAGCGCCAAGGGGGCCGTGACGCCCGAAATGGTGCGCAGCATGGCGGAAAACCCGGTGATCTTTGCCATGGCGAACCCCGACCCGGAAATCACCCCGGAAGAGGCCCATGCTGTGCGGGCTGATGCCATTGTGGCAACCGGGCGCAGCGATTACCCCAACCAGGTGAACAACGTCCTGGGCTTTCCCTACCTGTTCCGGGGGGCGCTGGACATTCACGCCCGCGCCATCAACGACGAGATGAAGATCGCCTGCGCCCGCGCGCTGGCCGCCCTGGCGCGGCAGGACGTGCCGGATGAGGTGGCCATGGCCTATGGTCGCAAGCTGAGCTTTGGCCGCGATTACATCATTCCCACGCCGTTCGATCCGCGGCTGATCTACACCATTCCGCCCGCCGTGGCGAAGGCGGGCATGGATACCGGCGTGGCCCGCCGCCCGATCATCGACATGAAGGCCTATGAGGCCGGGCTGAAGGCCCGGATGGACCCGACCGCGACGCTGTTGCAGGGCATCCATGCCCGCGCGCGGCAGGCGCAGGCCCGGATGATCTTTGCCGAAGGCGACGATCCGCGCGTGCTGCGGGCGGCCGTGGCCTGGCAGCGCAGTGGTCTGGGCAAGGCGCTGGTGGTGGGCCGCGATCAGGATGTGAAGGACAAACTTGAATCGGTCGGTCTGGGCGATGCCGTGCGTGAGCTTGAGATCGTCAACGCCGGCAATTCCCGCCACCTCGATGCCTACAAGGACTTTCTCTATCAGCGCCTGCAACGGCAGGGCCATGACCGGGAGGATATTCACCGGCTGGCGGCGCGTGACCGGCATGTCTTCGCCTCGCTCATGCTGGCGCATGGGCACGGGGACGGGCTGGTGACGGGCGCCACGCGCAAGTCGGCCCATGTGCTGAACCTGATCAACACCGTTTTCGACGCTTCGGCCACGGCCGGGGCGGTGGGGGTGACGGCCTTGCTGCACAAGGGGCGGATCGTGCTGATCGCCGACACGCTGGTGCATGAATGGCCGGATGAGGAAGATCTGGCGACCATCGCCACCAAGGCCGCCGGCGTGGCCCAGAACCTTGGGCTGGAACCGCGCGTGGCCTTTGTCAGCTTCTCGACCTTCGGCTATCCGGTCAGCGAGCGCGCCACCAAGATGCACCGCGCCTGTTCCGTGCTGGAAAAGCGCGGCGTCAGCTTTGAATTCGATGGCGAGATGACGGTGGACGTGGCGCTGAACATGCAGCGCATGGCCGCCTATCCGTTCTGCCGGCTGACGGGCCCCGCGAACATTCTGGTGGTGCCGGCGCGGCACTCGGCCTCGATCTCGGTCAAGCTGATGCAGGAAATGGCGGGGGCCACCGTGATCGGGCCAATCCTTACCGGCGTGACCAAGCCGATCCAGATCTGTTCGACCGGGGCCACGGTGAACGACATCCTGAACATGGCCGTGATGGCCGCCTGCAAGGTGGGGTAGGCGGCCGTTTCGTCAGGCTAGAAGCGATAGTTCAGCCCAACCTTCACGCTGGTGTGGCTGGGGGTTGCTTCTGTCGTGACGGGGCCGAAGGTGCGGGTTTCCTTGCCCAGGCTGATGTATTCCAGCTCTCCCGTCAGCGACCAGTCGGTGTTGATCGCCTTTTCGATGCCAAGCCCGGCGATATAGCCGGTCGTCTTGTAGTCGGCGGCCTGACCGTTCAGCCGATAGTCGATGCTGGCGCGCGCAACGCCAAGGGTGCCAAAGATCAGGAGGTCATTTTCGGTGACAAAGCCGGTCTTGAAGCGAAGGGCCAGAAGATCCGTTACCGTGGATTCGCCGGTATAGGCCACCCCATCGACCACGCCGCTTGCGCTGTCGGAAATGTCTGCGGCCGAGAAGCCCAGTTCCGGGCCGAACACCAGCCCGCCGCGCTGCCAGCGATAGCCGATCCGAAGCCCGGCCTCTGCGCCCGAAACCGAGATGTCACCGGCGTCTCCCAGCAGGGTGCCGCTGATCGCATCGCGGATGCCAAGCCGGTCATCGCCATTGAAGCCATAGCCAAGTGTGGCGCCGGCATAAAGCCCGGCCCAGTCTTCCGCGGGCGCGGGCGCGGGCGCGGTCACGGGCGCGGTCACGGGCGCGGCGGGTTCGGGGGCGGTGGCAAGGCCGCCTGCAAAGGCAGGTGTCAGACCGCAGGCGATCACGACAAGAGGCTGGGCAATCTGTTTCAGGAAAAGCATGGCCATGTCCTCTCCGGTTGCATCGCGGAATGGTAACACGACTTTATCTTGTGGAGAACCAACAAAAAAGCGCGCACATCCCGCGATGTGCGCGCCTTGATTTCAGCTTGATTTCAGCCGCCGAAACGCGGCGCGGTCCGATCAGAACCTATAGTTCAGACCAACCTTGACGTTGGTGTAGGACGGAGTCGCCTGGGTCGAGATATCCTCGAAAATGCGCTCTTCCTTGCCAAGGCCGACATATTCCAGTTCGCCGGTCAGCGACCAGTCGGTGCTCAGCATCTTTTCAACGCCCAGACCCAGGATGTAGCCCGTGGTCTTGTAGTCGCCGACAAGGCCGTTCAGCCGATAGTCAACATCCGCACGGCCGATGCCAAGGGTGCCGAAAACCATCAGGTCGGGCTGGGCGACATAGCCGGTCTTCAGGCGCAGGGCGAGCAGGCTGTTGACCTGGGATTCGCCGGTGTATTCGACATTCGCGACGGTCGCCGTCACCGTGTCCGAAATATCGCCGCCTTCATAGCCCAGTTCCGGCCCGATCACCCAGTTGCCGGTCTGCCAGCGATAGCCGATCCGCAGGCCGGCATTGGCGCCGGAAACCTTCAGGTTGTCGGCATCGCCAAGGAATTCGCCGCTGGCCACATCGCGGATGCCAAGACGGTCATCGCCGTTGAAGGCATAACCAAGCGTGGCACCAACGTAGAGGCCCGACCAGGCTTCAACTTCGGCAGGGGTTTCCGGCACCGGGGTGATCACCGGCTCCATCACAGGCTCAGCCATACCGCCGGCCAGCACAGGGGCAGCGGCCGAGACCAGAAGAGCAGCGGTGAGGGGGAGGAGGGAGATGGAACGTTTCATCTTGTCGCACTCACTAAACAGAAATTCATACGCCTTGAGGTAGAGGGTCATCCCCAAGAAAACAAGACCGCAGGCCAACGCCTGCGGATTCCGGCCCATCAAAGGTGACACATATGCAACGGTTGCCGGGCCACCGAAGCGGGGCCCGGCTGCAAGCGCAAGGTTCAGCCGAACCGTGCGTTGCGCGTTGCGATCAGCTTCAGACGCAGGGCGTTCAGGCGGATGAAGCCTTCGGCATCCTTCTGGTCATAGGCGCCGGCGTCTTCTTCAAATGTGACGTGCTTTTCGCTGTAAAGCGAATGGTCCGACCAGCGGGCCACGGTGCGGGCGCTGCCCTTGTACAGCTTCACCCGTACGGTGCCGGTCACATGTTCCTGCGTCTTGTCGATCAGGGCTTGCAGCGCCTCACGCTCGGGGCTGAACCAGAAGCCGTTGTAGATCAGCTCGGCATAGCGCGGCATGATGCTGTCTTTCAGGTGGCCCGCGCCGCTGTCCAGCGTGATCTGTTCAATCCCGCGATGCGCCTCAAGCAGGATGGTGCCGCCGGGGGTTTCGTAAACGCCACGCGACTTCATCCCGACGAAGCGGTTTTCCACCAGGTCCAGAATCCCCACGCCATGCTTGCCGCCCAGTTCGTTCAGCCGGGTCAGAATGGTGGCGGGCGACAGGAGTTCGCCGTTGATCGCCACGGCATCGCCCTTTTCGAAGGTGATTTCCACCATCTCGGCCTGATCGGGGGCCTGTTCCGGCGGCACCACGCGCTGCAGAACGTAATCGGGGAATTCCTCGGCCGGATTCTCCAGCACGCGCCCTTCCGACGAGGTGTGCAGCAGGTTCGCGTCCACGCTGAACGGCGCTTCGCCGCGCTTGTCCTTGGCGATCGGAATCTGGTTCGCCTCGGCAAACTCCAGCAGCCGGGTGCGGCTGGTCAGATCCCACAGCCGCCAGGGCGCGATGACCTTGATCGCCGGGTCCAGCGCGGCGGCGGACAGTTCGAAGCGAACCTGATCGTTGCCCTTGCCGGTGGCGCCATGGGCCACGGCATCTGCGCCGGTTTCATGGGCGATGCGCACCAGATGCTGGCTGATCAGCGGCCGCGCGATCGACGTGCCCAGCAGATACAGCCCCTCATACAGCGCATTGGCGCGGAACATCGGGAACACGAAGTCGCGGACGAATTCTTCGCGCACATCGACGATGTGAATGTTCTCGGGCTTGATGCCCATCAGCTCGGCCTTCTTGCGGGCCGGCTCCAGCTCTTCGCCCTGGCCCAGATCGGCGGTGAAGGTCACCACTTCACAGCCATATTCGGTCTGCAGCCATTTCAGGATGATCGAGGTATCGAGGCCGCCCGAATAGGCGAGGACGACTTTCTTCGGCTTCAGCATCTGCCGCTCCTGCACTGAATTCTTGCCTGCGCGTCTATTGGGTTTCGGCCCGGCAAACAAGACCAGTTGGCCCCGCCGACGGGGCGCTGTAGGGTCGCCCGCATGACCGATTTTCCCAGCCTTGCCCGCGCCGCCACCGAAGCCATCCGCGACCTGTTCCCGGAAACCCCTTTGCAGCGCAACGAACACCTGTCCGCGCGTTATCAGGCCGACATCTGGCTGAAGCGCGAGGATCTGACGCCGGTGCGCAGCTACAAACTGCGGGGCGCCTTCAACGCCATGCGCAAGGTGCGGGCGAAAAACCCCGGGCAGGGGCAGTTCGTCTGCGCCAGTGCGGGCAACCATGCGCAGGGCGTGGCCTTTGCCTGCCGGCATTTCGGCGTGCAGGGCACCATCTTCATGCCGGTGACAACCCCGCAGCAGAAAATCGACAAGACCCGCATCTTCGGCGGGCCGAATGTCACGGTGGAACTGACCGGCGACTATTTCGACCAGACGCTGGCCGCCGCCCAAAGCTGGTGCCATGAGCGGGGCGCGCATTTCCTGGCCCCGTTCGACGACCCCGATGTGATCGAAGGGCAGGCCAGTGTGGCGGTGGAAATGCTGGAACAGCTTGGCCGCGCCCCCGATGTGGTGGTGCTGCCGGTGGGCGGTGGCGGTCTGGCCTCGGGCGTCACGGGATACTTGCGCGATGTGGCACCCGACACGCGGTTCCAGTTCGTCGAACCGCTGGGCGGGGCCAGCCTGATGGCGGCGCTGGAACATGGCGGCCCGGTCAAGCTGCCGCGTGTGAACAGCTTTGTCGATGGCGCGGCCGTGGCGCGGCTGGGCGATCTGACCTGGCGCCGGCTGGATTGGGTGCGCCCCGAACAGGTGCATCTGGCGCCGGAAGACCGGGTCTGCGTGACCATGCTTGAAATGCTGAACGTTGAAGGCATCGTGCTGGAACCGGCGGGTGCGCTGTCGGTGAACATCCTGCCCGAGATTGCGGCGCAGATCCGGGGCAAGACGGTGGTCTGCGTCACCTCGGGCGGCAACTTCGATTTTGAGCGGCTGCCGGAAGTGAAGGAACGTGCACAGCGCTACGCCGGGCTGAAGAAATACTTCATCCTGCGAATGCCGCAGCGGCCGGGCGCATTGCGCGAATTCCTGTCGATGCTGGGCCCGGAAGACGACATCGCCCGCTTTGAATACCTGAAGAAATCGGCGCGGAACTTCGGCTCGGTCCTGATTGGCATCGAAACCAAGAGGGCCGAGAACTTTGCCCATTTCACCGGCCGGATGGACGCCGCCGATTTCAGCTATCGCGACATCACCAATGACGAAGCGCTGGCCGAATTTCTGATCTAGGCGGCGCTGCCCTGGGCCAGCGCGCCCAGAAAGCGGCGTTTCGAGGCCTCATACAGGCTGGCGACGCGGGGCAGGTTGACCTGATTTCCCCGGCCCGCGGCGGCCAGCTTTTCGCCCGACTGGCACAGCATGGCCAGATCGGAAAGGCCAAGGTTCAGTGCGCTGCCCTTCAGGAAATGTAGATCAGCCTCAAGCCCGGCGGATTGGCCGGCGGCAATGCGGCGGACAACATCATCCGCCTCTTCCAGAAACACGGTGACAACCTCGGCCAGATCGTCATCGCCGATCTCGCCGCGCAATTCGTTCAGTCTGTCCCAGTCGATCATGGCATCCCCTGGCCCGCACACCCGGCGCCAAGGCTTCCATCTGTCGATTAACAAGCGGTAAGCCCGCGCAGGCCGGACGCGGGCAATTTTACGCTTCACCGCCGCTTAACCTGCCGCCGCCACTGTCGGCCGTGAAACAGCAGCGGATAGCGGATGGCGCAGGATCAGAACCCAAGGCGGCAGGGCCACCTGGCCAGCGAAACCCCCGGTCTGCCGGCGCGGGTGCTGGTGGTGGATGACAGCCGTGCCCAGCGGCAGCTTCTGGCCATGTACCTGCGCCGCTGGGGGTATGAGGTGATGCAATCCGCCTCGGCCGAAGAGGCGCTGGCGCTGTGTTCGGCGGTTGCCGTTGATGTGGTGATCAGCGACTGGATGATGCCCGGAATGACCGGCGTGGAATTCTGCAAGCGATTCCGGGCGCTTCCGCGCGACGGATACGGGTATTTCATCCTGCTCACCTCAAAATCCGAAACATCGGAAATCGCCGATGGGCTGGAAGCCGGGGCCGATGATTTCGTTCCCAAGCCCGTGAGCAGCGAGGAATTGCGTGCCCGGTTGCGGGCCGGGATGCGGATCATCTCGATGCAGGCCGAGCTGGTGGAAAAGAACCGGGTGGTCGCCCAGACCCTGGAAGAATTGCAGCGCCTGTATGATTCGCTTGACCGCGATCTGATCGAGGCGCGGAAGCTGCAACAGACGCTGGTGCGCGACAGGTTCCGCGATTTCGGTCGCGCCACGGTCAGCCTGATGATCCGGTCCGCGGGTCGGGTGGGGGGCGATCTGGTCGGCTGCTTCGCGCTGGATGACCGGCGGATCGCCGTCTATTCGGTTGATGTCTCGGGGCATGGCGTCGCCTCGGCCATGATGACGGCGCGGCTGGCGGGCTATCTGTCCGGCGCGTCGCCCGACCAGAACCTTGCCTTTCAGGCGTTGCCAGATGGCGGGCGGGCGGTGCGGTCGCCGGCGCGGCTGATGGCCGAATTCAACCGCCTGATGCTGGAAGAGCTGCAGGTCGAACAGTACTTCACCATGGCCTATGCCGAGCTGGATCTGGAAACCGGCGTGGCGCGGCTGGCGCAGGCGGGGCATCCGCATCCGGTGCTGTTGCGCGCCGATGGCGGGGTTGAGCGTGTCGGTGCCGGTGGCCTGCCGGTGGGGCTGATTTCCGGCGCAGGGTATGAGGATACCCAAGTGACCCTGCGGCCGGGCGACCGGCTATTCCTGATGTCGGACGGCATCACCGAATGTCCCGGCAAGGGCGGTGCCGAACTGGGGGAAGACGGGCTTGCGCAGATGCTGGCGCGTCTGGCCGATCTGGATGGTCCTGCGCTGCTGGAATCGCTGGTCTGGGATCTGGCCCGCCACGCCGGCACCGACCGGCTGCCGGATGATGTGTCAGGCCTGATCCTGCTGTTTCGCGATCAGCCCAGCAGCCCCGCCAGCATGGCCCGGTCGCCGGGGGTGGACAGAACGCCCACCGCCTGATGCGCCGGCAGCCAGACGGCGGTATGCCCGGCCTCTGTCGGCGGGCCGCGGCGCAGCACGGGATGCGCCAGATAGATGGTGCATACCTTTTCAGCCCACAGGTCATACTCGGGCATGTATGTAAAGCGTCGGTAGGCGCCCAGGCGGCGATCAATGCGGATCGACCAGCCGGTTTCCTCAAACACCTCGCGGTGCAGGGCGGCGATGGGGTGTTCGCCCTTGTCGATGCCGCCGCCAGGAAGCTGGTATTCTGGAATCGGCTCTGCCTGATGGGTGGCCAGCAACTGATCGCCGTCCAGCAGGATGGCATAGACACCGGGGCGGCGGCGGTATCTTTGCCCCGGACGAACCGGCTCACCATAACGACGGATCATAGGGGGCCTC
The DNA here is from genome assembly GCF_003034965.1 of Fuscovulum blasticum DSM 2131. GTDB lineage: Bacteria > Pseudomonadota > Alphaproteobacteria > Rhodobacterales > Rhodobacteraceae > Pseudogemmobacter > Pseudogemmobacter blasticus. The sequence continues at coordinate 251,510 of NZ_PZKE01000001.1, forward strand.
TTGGTGCGGAAGGTCGGTGCCTCTATATAGCCACGGATTGCCAGACATGGCCGTGCAAGGAAACCCCCCGATGACGCTTGGCGCACAACTCGCCTGGGATGATACCGTCCTGCCGTTCCAGCTTGACCAGTCCGGTATTCGCGGACGGGTGGCCCGCCTTGACGGGGTGCTGGAGCAGGTTCTGAAACAGCATGACTACCCGCCGCTGATCGAGGCGCTGGTGGCCGAGGCGGCGTTGCTGACGGCGCTGATCGGCCAGGCGATCAAGCTGCGCTGGAAACTGAGCCTGCAGATTCGCGGTAACGGCCCGGCCCGGCTTATTGCGACCGATTACTATGGCCCGCAGGCCGATGGTGAACCGGCCCGCATCCGCGCCTATGCCAGCTATGACGCCGAGGCGCTGGATCTGACCGCCCAGCCGTTCAGCCAGATCGGGGCCGGCTATCTGGCGGTGATGCTGGATCAGGGCGAAGGCATGGTGCCCTATCAGGGCTTTACCCCCATTGCCGGGGGCAGCCTTTCTGCCTGTGCAGAGACGTATTTCGCCCAGTCCGAGCAGATTCCGACCCGGTTTTCGCTGAGCTTCGGCCAAAGCACCGAACCCGGCCGCGTGTCGCACTGGCGGGGCGGTGGGGTGATGCTGCAGCACATGCCGCAGACGGGGGGCGTGGCGGCGGAAGGCGGTTCGGGCGAGGGCGGGCTGCTGACACATGCCGACATCCTGTCGGGTGAGGCGTCGGAAGACTGGAACCGCGCCAACCTGCTGCTGGATACGGTTGAAGAGATGGAGCTGATCGGCCCGACGGTGGCGCCGACCGAACTGCTGGTGCGGCTGTTCCATGAAGAAGGGCCGCGCGTGTTCGATGCGCAGCCGGTCCGGTTTGGCTGTTCCTGTTCGGAAGACAAGGTGCGCAACACCATGTCGATCTACAGCCAGAAGGACATTGCCAAGATGACGGCGGCGCATGGCATGGTGACGGCCGATTGCCAGTTCTGCGGCGCGCATTACGAGCTGGACCCCAAGACGCTGGGCTTTGAGGGCAAGAATGGATGACGAGGCCCGCCTGCGCCGTGCCCTGGCACGCCCCGCGGGCGAATCGTCCGACTTTGACCTGAACCCCGCCATCCGCCTGCCTGAAGGCCGCAAGTTGCGGTCCGCGGCGGTGCTGGTGGCGGTGCAGCCCGTTCCGCAGGGCGCGCGGCTGATCCTGACCAAGCGCGCGTCGCATCTGAAACACCACCCGGGGCAGATTTCCCTGCCCGGCGGCAAGCAGGACCAGACCGACGCCAGCCTTCAAGCCACCGCCCTGCGGGAAGCCCGGGAAGAGGTGGCGCTGCCCCCCGACGCGGTTGAAATCCTTGGCGCCCTGCCGGCGCATGAAACGGTGACCGGCTTCAGGGTAACGCCGATCCTTGCGCTGGTGCGGCAGCCCTTCATTCCGGTGCCGGAGCCGGGCGAGGTTGAGGAAGTGTTCTCGGTTCCGCTGGCGCATGTGCTGGACCGCAGCCGCTATGCCATCGAAGGGCGGCGTTGGCAGGGGCAGGTGCGGCGCTACTATGCGGTGCCCTGGGGGCCGTATTACATCTGGGGCGCCACGGCGCGCATCCTGCGCGGGCTGGCAGAGCGGGCGGCGGAATGAAGGTAGCGGGCGACTGGCTGGCGCATGAGGGGACGCAGGCGCTGTGCACGGCGCTGGAAACCGTTGGTCACCGGGCGCTGTTCGTTGGCGGCTGCGTGCGCAATGCGCTGCTGGGCGTGCCGGTGGCCGATGTGGACATTGCCACCGATGCGCGGCCTGAAACAGTGTCTGTTATTGCGGAAAAGGCCGGATTTCGGGTTGTGCCGACCGGCATTGACCACGGCACGGTGACGGTGATCGCCAAGGGCGTGCCGCATGAGGTAACGACCTTCCGCCGCGATGTGGAAACCGACGGGCGGCGCGCGGTGGTGGCCTTTTCGACCCGGATCGAGGAAGACGCCGCCCGGCGCGACTTCACCATGAACGCGCTTTATGCTGATCGCCGCGGGGCGGTGATTGACCCGCTTGGTGGGTTGCCTGACCTGCGGGCGCGGCGGTTTCGGTTTGTCGGCGATGCCGAAGAGCGGATCAGGGAAGACTATCTGCGCATCCTGCGGTTCTTCCGGTTTCACGCGCAATATGGCGACCCCGATCAGGGTCTGGATGCCGAGGGTCTGGCGGCCTGTGCGGCCCTTTCCGCAGGAATAGAGACGCTTTCAAGAGAGCGGATCGGGGCCGAGATGCGCAAGCTGCTGGCTGCACCCGACCCTGCGCCGGCCGTTGCGGCGATGGCGGCGGCGGGCGTGTTGGCGCAGGTTCTGCCGGGGGCCGACCCGCGGATGCTGGCGCCGCTGGTGCATCTGGAGGGGCAAGAGCCGATCCGCTGGTTGCGGCGGTTGGCGGTGTTGGGCGGCGAGGGAGCGACGGAGGCGCTACGCCTGTCGCGGGCCGAGGCGCGCGATCTGGCGGCCCTGCGCACGGCCCTTGGCGGCACGGATGGCCCGGCGGCGCTGGGCTGGCGTCTGGGGGCGGTCGGCGGGGCCGATGCCGTGCTGGCCCGGGCGGCAAGCCTTGGGGTGCCGCCGCCCGACGGGTGGCAGGCCGAGGTGGCGCGCGGGGCAATCGCGCGGTTTCCGGTCAGCGCCGCCGATCTGGCGCCACTGGCGGGCGCGGCTTTGGGGCGCCGGCTGAAAGAGCTGGAAAGCCAATGGCTTGCGGGTGGTCTGCGCGCCGGAAAGAGCGATCTGCTGCGCTGACCCTGCCGGTGCGCGCCGGTTTCGGCGTGACAAGCCGCAAAATCCGCGTTACGACTTCAGCGAGCAAACAGAAGGAAAGCAACATGGAGAACGGGAATAACCGAAACCTGACCTGACAGGTTCGAAACCCGTTCGGGCGGCCTGTCTTTCGCCGCCAAGCCATTCCATGTTTGCTGAAGTTCTGGAGCTTCCCCCATGTTTTCCTTCTTTGAAAACCTCGTGGACCCTTATGGTCCTTACGAGCAGACCGATACCCCGCCGCGCAAGCTGTGGCCCTTTCTGGCCGAATACATGCGGCCGTTCCGCAAGGTTTTCGCGGTTACGGCTGTGCTGTCGGTTGTGGCGGCCTTCGCCGATGTGGCACTGCTGTGGTATCTGGGCCGGCTGATCGACCTGATGGCGGCCACCGGGCCGGCGGCGTTTCTGGCCGACCACGGGGTCGAGGTGGGGCTGGTTGCGCTGGCGGTGCTGGTGCTGCGGCCGATGATCCTGGTTGGCAACGTGGCGCTGCTGCACAACACCATTCTGCCGAACTTCGGCACGATGATCCGCTGGCGGTCACACCGCCATGTGATCCGTCAGCCCGTGGGCTGGTTCGAGGGCGATTTCGCCGGGCGGATCGCCAACCGGATCATGCAGACGCCGCCCGCTGCGGGCGATGCGGTGTTCCAGACCTTTGATGCCATGGCCTTTGCCAGCGTCACGGTGATTGGCGCGGGCATCATGCTGGCCGATGCCGACCCGCGGCTTCTGCTGCCGCTGGTGATCTGGTTCCTGCTCTATGGCGCATTGGTGCGCTGGACCGTGCGGCGTGCCGGTCCGGCGTCGAAGGCCAGCTCGGATGCGCGGTCGGCGGTGACGGGGCGGGTGGTGGATGCCTATTCCAACATCCACTCGGTCAAGCTGTTCGCGCATCACGATCAGGAGCTTTCCTATGCGAAAGAGGCCATCGAACATGCCCGCAGCACCTTTGCGCAGGAAATGCGGATCGTCACCAAGATGGATCTGGCGCTGACGCTGCTGAACGGCTTTCTGATCGTTTCGGTCACCGGCTGGGCGGTGGCGCTTTGGGTGCAGGGATCGGCCACGGCGGGCACGGTGGCGGCGGCGACGGCGCTGGTGCTGCGGCTTAACAACATGACCTACTGGATCATGTGGGCCTTCACCTCATTGGTGCAGGCGCTGGGCGTTGTGCAGGAGGGGATGGAAACCATCGCCCAGCCGGTGACGCTGGTCGATGCCCCGCAGGCGAAACGACTGGATTTCCAGAAGGGCAAGGTCGAGATTCAGGGTGTCAGCCACCATTATGGCCGTGGGTCCGGCGGGTTGCAGGACGTGTCGCTGACCGTGCGGCCGGGCGAGAAGATCGGGCTGATCGGCCGATCGGGGGCGGGCAAGTCCACTTTGGTCAAGCTGATGCTGCGGTTCTACGACTGCGAAAGCGGCCGCATCCTGATTGACGGGCAGGACATCGCGCAGGTTACGCAGGAAAGCCTGCGCTTGCAGATCGGCATGGTGCAGCAGGATTCGTCGCTGATGCACCGTTCCGTGCGCGAGAACATCCTGTATGGCCGCCCCGATGCCGGCGAAGAGGCGATGATTGCGGCGGCGAAGCAGGCCGAGGCGCATGATTTCATTCTGACGCTGGAAGATCCCGAAGGCCGCAAGGGCTATGACGCGCATGTGGGCGAACGCGGGGTCAAGCTGTCTGGCGGGCAGCGGCAGCGGGTGGCGCTGGCGCGGGTGATCCTGAAGGACGCGCCGATCCTGATTCTGGACGAGGCGACCTCGGCGCTGGACAGCGAAGCCGAGGCGGCCATTCAGGAGGCGCTTTATGGCGTGATGGAGGGAAAGACGGTGATCGCGATCGCGCACCGGCTTTCAACCATCGCGGCGATGGACAGGATCGTGGTGCTGGACGGCGGCCATATCGTTGAAGAAGGCAAGCACGCCGAACTTCTGGCGAAGAACGGGCTTTACGCCCGGTTCTGGGCGCGGCAGTCGGGTGGTTTCCTGGGCGAAGACGCCGAAGAGGCCGCGGAGTGAGACGGACAGAATGAGACTGGGACCAAGCATCGCCCCCTTTGCCCGGGCCACGGAAAACCCGCCCGGGCAGATGGGGCCCTTCTTCCGCTGGGCCCTGCGCGGGGCCTGGCCCGGCATCCTGTGGGCGACGTTCTGGTCGGCAATGGCCGGGTCGCTGGAGGCGGTGTCGGCCACGCTGCTGGGCATGGTGATCGACGCGGCGAATTCCGCTGAACCCGCGCAGGTGTTCGGCCTGCATGGCACGCTGTTCATCGGGTTTGCGCTGTTCTACCTGATCGCGCGGCCGCTGGTGTTCGGGCTGAACACCAGCGCCACCTCGATCACCATCGAGCCGAACCTGTTTCCGCTGATCCTGTCGCGGTTGCACCGCTGGACCATCGGGCAGGCGGTGACGTTCTTCGACAACGATTTTGCCGGCCGCATCGCGCAAAAGCAGATGCAGACGGCGCGGGCGGCGACCGATGTGGTTTCGGGCTGCGTTGAAACGGTGGCCTTCGGCCTGGCCTCGGTGCTGGGGTCAGTGGCGCTGATGGCGGCGATTTCGGGCTGGGCCACGGCGGGGCTGGTGATCTGGGTGATCGCCTATATCGCCTTCATCCGCGGCTTCCTGCGCAAGGTGCGCAAGGCCAGCGGGGCGCGGGCGGCGGCGCGGGCCATGGTGACGGGGCAGATCGTGGATACCGTCACCAACATGAAGACGGTGAAGCTGTTTGCCTCCTCCGGGCATGAGGACCGGGTGGCGCTGGAGGCGATGGAGGGCTTTCGCGACAGCGCGATCAGCTATGGCATCGTGTCTTCATGGTTCCGGTTCTGGCTGATGCTGCTGGCGGGCACGCTGCCGGTGGCGTTGGTGGGCACCACGGTCTGGCTGTATTCGCAAGGCCAGGCCAGCGCGGGCGGAATTGCCGCTGCGGGGGCAATCTCGTTCCGGCTGGCGCAGATGACCGGCTGGGTGTCGTTCAGCCTGATGTCGATCTTCGGCAATCTGGGCGAGGTCGAGGATGGCATCCGCACGCTGACCGCGCCCTATACGCTGGCCGATGCGCCGGATGCGACCGAGCTGCCGCGCGTGCGGGGCGAGATCCGCATGGAAGGCGTCAGCTTTGCCTATGGCCGCAAGACCGGCGACGGGCATGGCGGCGTGGACGGCCTGACGCTGACCATTCAGCCGGGCGAAAAGATCGGCATTGTCGGTGCTTCGGGGGCGGGGAAATCGACGCTCGTCTCGCTGCTGCTGCGGCTTTACGATCCTGAAAAGGGCCGGGTGCTGATTGATGGCATTGATGTGCGCGGTGTCACGCAGGAAAGCCTGCGGCGGCAGATCGGGATGGTCACGCAGGAAACCGCGATGTTCAACCGATCTGCCCGCGAGAACATTCTTTATGGCCGCCCCGATGCCACCGAGGCCGAACTGTTCGCCGCCGCCGAAGCGGCCGAGGCGCATGAGTTCATCTTGCGTATGCGCGATCATCAGGGGCGCAGCGGATATGAAGCGCATCTGGGCGAGCGCGGGGTGAAACTGTCAGGCGGGCAACGGCAGCGCATCGCGCTGGCGCGGGCCTTCCTGAAGGATGCGCCGATTCTGGTGCTGGACGAGGCGACATCGGCCCTGGACAGTGAGGTTGAGGCCAGCATCCAGACCGCCTTGCAGCGGGTGATGCAGGGCAAGACGGTGCTGGCGATTGCGCACCGGCTGTCGACCATTGCGGAAATGGACCGGATCGTCGTGCTGGATGCGGGCCGGATCGTGGAACAGGGCAGCCATGCCGAATTGCTGGCGCCGGGCGGGCTTTATGCGCGTTACTGGCAGCGGCAATCGGGTGGCTTCATCGGCACCGATGACGAAGCGGAGGCGGCTGAGTGAGGATTACCGTCGAACGGCTGGGCCATCTGGGCGATGGGGTTGCGCCGGGGCCTGATGGCCCGATCTTCGCGGCGGGCCTGTTGCCCGGCGAGGTGGCCGAAGGCGAATTGCGCGGTGACCGGCTTGAGGAGGTGCGGATCGTCACCCCCAGCCCCGACCGCGTGCGCCCGGCCTGCGCCCATGCCCGCAGTTGCGGTGGCTGCCAGTTGCAGCATGTCTCCGACAGTTTTCTGGCGGGCTGGAAACAGGGCGTTGTGGCGCAGGCGCTGGCCCAGCAGGGGCTGGAGGCGCCGTTTCGCGGGCCGGTGCTGACATCGCCCCCGGCATCGCGGCGGCGGGCCACGCTGTCGGGGCGGCGCACCAAGGGCGGCGTGTTGATGGGGTTCCATGCCCGGGGCCGCGATCTGGTGATTCCGGTGCCGCAGTGCCGGTTGCTGCACCCTGACCTGATGGCCGGTCTTCCCGCGCTTGAGGCGCTGGTGTCCCTTGGCGGATCGCGCAGTGCCGAGGTGCAACTGACGGTGACGCGCAGCCTTGGCGGGCTGGATGTGGCCGTCAGCGGCGGCAAGCCGGCCGATGCCGCGCTGCGGATGGACCTTGCCCGGCTGGCCGAACAATTCGCGCTGGCCCGGCTGACCTGGGAGGACGAGACGGTGGCCCTGCGGGCCGAGCCGATGGTGCAGGTGGGGGCCGCGCGGGTTGCGCTGCCGCCGGGCGCGTTCCTGCAGGCGACTGAGGCCGGGGAATCGGCGCTGGTCGCTGCGGTGCAAGAGGCGGTGGGTCCGGCCCGGCGGGTGGCCGATCTGTTCTGCGGCCTGGGCACCTTTTCCCTGCCGCTGGCCGCCCGGGCCGAGGTTCACGCGGTGGAAGGCGACTCGGGCCTGACGGCTGCGCTGGACCGCGCCGCCCGCCTGACGCCGGGGCTGAAACGGATCACCGTCGAAACGCGCGACCTGTTCCGCCGCCCGCTGGAAGCGGATGAGATGAAGGGGCTGGACGCGGTGGTGATCGACCCGCCGCGGGCCGGGGCCGAGGCGCAGGCGGCGCGGCTGGCGGCCAGCACCGTGCCGGTGATTGCCATGGTGTCCTGCAACCCGGCCACCTTTGCCCGCGATGCGCGAACGCTGACCGAAGCCGGCTACCGTCTGGACTGGGTGCAGGTGGTGGACCAGTTCCGCTGGTCGGTGCATGTCGAGCTGGCCGCCCGCTTTTCCCGCCAATAACACATCCGTGAGTCGCCCTTGTTTCTGATCGCTGGATCGGACCCGGGTTTTCGGTTAAGACCGGAAAAAAAGAGCAGGCGGAAACGAGTATGCGGGCGTTCAAGATCATTGTGGTCCTGCTGGTCCTTGTCGGACTGGCGGGCTGTGGAAGTTCGAAGTTCAAGCGGTACAACGGCCCGGAGGTGACCTCGGTCCAGGTGCACAAGGGAGAGCGCAAGATGTATCTCCTGCACAATGACAAGGTGCTGAAAAGCTATGACATCGGTCTGGGTTTTGCGCCGGTCGGGCACAAGCAGTTCGAAGGCGACGGCAAGACGCCGGAAGGCACCTATTACATCAGCCACAAGAACCCGAACTCGGAATACCACCTGTCGCTGCGGGTGTCATATCCGAACGAGGCCGACCGGGCCTATGCCAAGAGCATGAACAAGTTGCCGGGCGGCGACATCTTCATTCATGGCGGGCCGAAACGGAAAGTTGACCGGCGCGACTGGACGGCGGGCTGTGTGGCCGTGACCGACAAGCAGATCGAAGTCATCTATTCGATGATCAAGCCGGGAACGCCGATCCACATCCTGCCCTGATCGCGGGCGCAGGCCCTTGACGGCAGCCCCGCCGGCCATACGATCCGGCGGGAAATACGGGTGTCGTGGAGCACGAGTTATGGATGACGAGACCCGGTTCCCCCGGGTGGACGGCCCCTCTTACCTGGCCTTTCTGGATGCCGTTCACCGGGTCATGGCCTTTGGCTGCTATCTGGAAATCGGATGCCGGACAGGGCGCACCATCGCGCCCGTCCGGGGCCCGACGATCGCTGTTGATCCGTTCTTCAAGGTTGAGAGCAATGTGATCGGCTCGAAGCCCAGCCTGTTGTTGTTCCAGCAGAAAAGCGATGATTTCTTCGCCTCGCGCGTGCTTGAGAAGCTGGGAATTCGCGTATCCTTCGCGTTCCTCGACGGGCTGCACCTGTTCGAATACCTGCTGCGCGATTTCATCAATACCGAGGCGCACAGCCGCCCCGAAGGCGTGATCGCCCTGCATGACTGCGTGCCCTTCGGCGAAGGGATGCTGACCCGCGATCTGGAAAACCTGCCGCGCGGCGCCTGGACGGGGGATGTCTGGAAGCTGATCCCGATCCTGCAACACTACCGGCCCGATCTGAAGATCACGGTGCTGAACTGCCAGCCCACCGGGCTTGTGCTGATTTCCGGGCTGGACCCGGTGAACACGGTGCTGCGGCAGGCCTATGACCGGATCATTGCCGACTGGACGGATGTGGATCTTGTGCCCTACGGGCTTGACCGGTTCTTCGGCAGCTTCGCCCTGACCGACGCGCGATCTTATGCCAAGGCGGGCTTTCCCGATTTCAGGCGCGTTGCACGGCGACCGGACACGTTGAAAACCCCCGTGCCGGTCAGCCCCTGATCTTGCGGCGGCGGATCAGCCGCCGGTGACCATCGTCCACCAGATCTTGCCGTTGCTTTCCTGGAACCAGGCAAAGCCCAGATCGCGGGCGGCGGGGTCCAGAATCACGGCGCGGGTGTCGGCCTGGGCCATCCAGGCGGACAGGGTTTCCAGTTCGGTCTGGTAGGTTTCCGAAATCAGCTCGCCCATCAGGCGGCCGGTGTAGCCCACCCGCTGCACCCGCACGAGCGGCGAAGAGCCATCGGAACCGAAATGCCAGGGCCGGTTCTGCACCGACATGTCGCGCGAATGGGTTTCGGCGGCGGCGTTGAGCTGGGGGTTCAGCGCCATCGCCTGCAGGCCCTTGGCCGACCGCAGCGCGTTCACGCCATCCAGCAGGCGATAGGGGATTTCGGCCGCGACCGCGGGGGTGATCTGATAGACGCGGGGCAGCGGCTTGCCGTCCGCGCCCAGTTGCGCGCCGCCTCCGCCCGACACACAGCCGGCAACCAGCAGGGCGGGAGCCATCAGGACAAGGGCGCGTCTGTTCATGTCATTTCACCAGCTATTGGGGGCCCCGGACGGGCAAATTGCGCCCTCCCTTTAGCGAAAGCCCCGGCAACAGGCAAACCCAAGTCTGCGTGAACTTGCGGGTTGACGGGTCTTTGATTTGCGACTTTCTGCCGGAAGGAGTAACTTCCCGCCAAATCCGATGTGTCAGGAGTGTATGATGACTGCCGAAAGGCTTCCGCGCAGAGCGTTTCTTGGGGCCGCCGCTGCCCTTGGGACTGGTCTGCTGACCGTTCCGGCCCGCGCCCAGGACGGCACCACCGAATTCGCGCCGCCCGCGTCCAGCACGATCCGCAACAACATCTCAAGTTTCCGGATGCTGGACTGGAAGCAGTACTTCGACAACACCAAGAAGGGCGCGATCCTGGTGGATATCACCTCGCGCGCGCTGCATTTCTGGTCGGAAGATCAGTCGGTTTACCGGCTGTATCCCACCTCGGTGCCGCTGTCGGAAGACCTGACGCGCCGTGGCCGGACCGAAGTGGTGCAGAAGGTGGTGAACCCGCCGTGGCGCCCGACGCCTTCGATGAAAGAACGCAATCCCGAATGGCCCGATGTGGTTGAAGGCGGCGCGCCGGATAACCCGCTTGGCACCCGCGCGATGTATCTGAGCTGGACCTATTACCGAATCCACGGAACGCACGATACCCGCAAGATCGGCCGGAAATCATCGAACGGTTGTATCGGCCTGTACAATGAACACGTCGAAGAACTCTACGACATGGTGAAGATCGGGACGCAAGTGTTGCTAATTTGACAATACCTTCGCCGGCGAAGCTGCAACGAAACAAGCCGGATTGCAAAATTTCGTTGCGGCTGCTTAGAGGGCGTTACGAGGAAAAAATTGGGTGCATGCCGTCGCCTCTGCAATCTCGATGGTGTGCCGTAACTGGAGGCTAACATGAAGAAACTCGCGCTCGCCGCTGTGCTCTCGGCCGCTGCTACGTCGTCGTTCGCTGGCGGCATGGTTGAGCCGGTGATGGAACCGGAAGTCGTCAAGGCTCAGACCTCGTCGTCGGCCGGCGGCATCATCATCCCGCTGCTGCTGCTCGTTCTGGTGGCTGCTGCTGCTTCGAACTGATTTCGGTCTGACCGAAGAAAAGGCGGCAGCCTAGCTGCCGCCTTTGTCATTTCTGCAGGGCCGATTCAGCGTTGGTTCTGCCTGGCAGCGGCGCCAGTTTCAGCGGCGCAGCCAGCCCGACAGGTTGTCCTCGATCACGGCGACAAGGGCCGAGATATGGGCGGCATCGTCGTTCAGGCAGGGAATGTAGGTGAATTCCTTGCCGCCCGCGTGTTCAAAACTTTCGCGGATCTCGCCGTTGATCTCTTCCAGCGTTTCGATGCAGTCGGCCGAGAAGGCCGGTGCGATCACGGCAATGTGCTGTTTGCCCTGACGGGCCAGCTCGGCCACATGATCCACCGTATAGGGTTTCAGCCATTCTTCCGGCCCGAACACCGACTGGAAGGTGGTGTTGATCATCTCGGGCGCCCAGCCCAGCCGTTCGCGCAGCAGCCGCGTGGTCTTGGCGCATTGGCAATGGTAGGGGTCACCCTCCATCAGATAGCGCTTCGGCATCCCGTGATAGCTGGCCACCAGAACATCGGGCTTGCGTTCAAGGCTGTTCCAGGCGCGTTCAACCGACTGGGCCAGCGCGTCGATGTAAAGCGGATGGTCGAAGTATTCCGGCACGGTCCGCACCGCCGGCTGCCGTTTTTCCTGCATCAGCGCACGGAAGAACTGGTCATTCGCGGTGGCCGAGGTCGCGCCGGCGTAATGCGGATACAGCGGGAAGAACACGATCTTCTCGCAGCCCGCATCAACCATCGCGCGCACCTTTGATTCGGTGGACGGGTTGCCGTAGCGCATACAGAAATCGACCATCACATCGGCCCCGTGCCGCGCGGACATCGCTTCGGCAATCCGGGCGGTCTGCGCCTTGGTGATGGTCATCAACGGGCTTTCGTTCAGCTCGTGATTCCAGATTTCCTGGTAGTTGTGTCCCGAGGAGAACGGCCGCTTGGACAGGATCACCAGTTGCAGCAGCGGCTGCCACTTCCAGCTTGGGTAGTCGATGACCCGCTTGTCCGAGAGAAACTCGTTCAGGTAGCGCCGCATCGACCAGTAGTCATAGCCATCGGGCGTGCCCAGGTTGGCCAGCAAGACCCCGATCCGTGGTCGCCGCACCGGCGGGTGGTCTGCGGGGGCGTGGGCCAGCCGCCCCTGACCCGCCGCGAGGAAGCCGTCGCCGTTCCCGTTCGGGGGCAGGGCGTCCTTGGCTTCGCGGGAATCCGGCATGATGTCGCTTTCTTAGGGGGCGCAGTCCTAGCGGAGATAAAGGGTTATGCGCCGGGGTCAACCGTCCTGAGACGATGTGGGCAACGGACGCTCGGTCACATTCAGGGCATCGGCCAACCGTTGGGCAGCCGATCCGGGGCGCAAGGGTTGTTGCTGGCTTTCGTGCGGGGCCCACCCGGTAAGGCAGACGATTTCGAAGGTGGCGGTGATCCGGCCACCTTCGGCCGGGAAGCTGCGCGCCAGGATTTCCGCCGCCCGAAGAAAGACGGCGCGGCGCGTCGGCCGGCGCAGGCGGGCGGCAAGGGCATTGGTTTCCCCCATGGCGCGCAGGTCTGCGGCCAGATGGAACAGGTCACGATACTGCACGATGCGGGTAAAACTGTCGGCCACCGGCAGGGCCAGACCGGCCCGCTGCACCAGCGCCCCCAGATCGCGGATGTCGCCCATGGGCACCACGCGCGGCGACAGCCCGCCCGACACCTCGGCCTCGGCCTCGGCCAGCGCGCTGCGCAGTTCGTGCAAGGTGCGGCCGCCGAACATCAGCCCGATGAACAGGCCATCGGGGCGCAGGGCGCGGCGGCACTGGATGATCTGGCCCAGCGGATCATCCGCCCAGTGCAGCGCCAGCGCATGAACCACCAGATCTTGCGTCGCGGGGGCCAGGTCCAGCACCTCGGCATCCTCGACCACGCGCGCCTGCGGCAGGGCAGTCTGCCACAGAGCCGGAAAACCCGTCACCACGCTGGCGGACGTAAAGGCCCTGTTAACCAGTTCCAGCCTTTCCTGAACCTCGGCAACCGCCTCGTCCTGCAGGAACAGGGCCGGTTCAGGCGACCGCAGCGCACGGGCGCGGGCGCGCAGCAGGGCCGGTCGGTCGGTCAGCGGGGGGTGGGCCATGGGTGTGATCTTTGGGGGCAGACGGGCATGATGCAAGCCTTGATCCATGCGCTTTACCCGCCGCAGTGCATGACCTGCAAGGCGCTGGTGGCCACAGACTTCGGCCTTTGCGGCGATTGCTGGCGCGCAACGCCCTTCATCACCGGGCTGGCCTGCCGGAAATGCGGCGCCCCCCTGCCCGGTGACCCGGAGGACACCGCGCTTTGCGACGACTGTCTGCAGATCGCCCGCCCGTGGGAGGCAGGGCGCGCCGCCATGCTGTATCAGGACAATGCGCGCAAGATCGTGCTGGCCCTGAAGCATGGCGACCAGATGGAAATGGCGCGCCCCGCCGGCGACTGGCTGGCGCGGGCGGCGCAGCCCTTGCTGCGGCCCGGGATGGTGGTGGTGCCGGTGCCGCTGCACTGGCTGCGGATGCTGCGGCGCAAATACAACCAGTCGGCCCTGTTGTCGGCGGCGCTGGCGCGTGCAACCGGGCTGGAGCATTGCCCGGACGCCCTGATCCGGCAGCGCAACACCGGCAGTCAGGAAGGACGCAGCCGGGATGCCCGCTTTGCCAGCCTGCAAGGCGCCTTTGCCGTTCACCCGCGCCGGGCAACCCGGATTGCCGGGCACCCTGTCCTGCTGGTCGATGATGTGATGACCTCGGGCGCGACTTTCGCCGCTGCGACCGAAGGGTTGATGGCGGGCGGCGCGGCTTCTGTTTCGGTTGTGTCACTGGCACGCGTTGCGAAGCAGGCCTAAATCCCTATAGTCCGTGCCGGACAAGGGATTAGGCCATGAAACCCGTCGAGATCTATACAACCCCGACCTGCCCCTATTGCCTAGCGGCCAAGCGGCTGCTGAACCGCAAGGGCGTGCCCTTTATCGAAACGGATGTCAGCCGCGATCCGGCGCAGCGCCGGGTGATGATGGACAGGTCTGGTGGCTATACCGTGCCGCAGATTTTCATTGGCGGACAGCCCGTCGGTGGCAGCGATGACCTGCACGCGCTGGAGCACAGGGGGCAGCTTGACGCGCTGCTGGCTGACTGATGCGCGCCGCCCTGATCCAGTTGAATGTCAGCGATGACCCGCAGGCGAACCTTGTGCAGACGCTGGACTGTTGCCGTCAGGCGGTGGCCGGCGGGGCAGGCTTTCTGCTGACGCCCGAAATGACGAACGGCCTGTCGTCAAGCCGTGACCATCAGCGCAGCGTCTTCCGGCATGAAGAGGACGATGAGACGCTGGCCGCGCTGCGGGCGTTCGCGGCGCAGGCCGGGATCTGGCTGCTGATCGGGTCGCTGGGTCTGCTGACCCATGATGCGGACGGGCGGTTTGCCAACCGTTCCTTCCTGATCGGGCCAGAGGGCGACATCCGGGCCCGGTATGACAAGATTCACATGTTCGACGTGAACGTGTCGGAAACCGAGGTTTACCGCGAAAGCGCCAGTTATCGCCCCGGGGGCCGGGCGGTGGTGGCCGAGGCGCCCTTTGGCCCTGTTGGCATGGCGGTCTGTTACGACCTGCGTTTCCCGCACCTGTTCCGCCGGCTGGCGCAGGGCGGCGCGCGGGTGCTGACCATTCCGGCGGCCTTCAACCACATCACGGGCGCGGCGCATTGGGAAACGCTGGTCCGGGCACGGGCTATCGAGACCGGGTGCTTTGTTCTGGCACCGGCGCAAACCGGGTTTCACGCCGAATCGCAGGGCAAGGGCCGCCGCACCCATGGTCATTCGCTGGCCGTGGCCCCTTGGGGCGAGGTTCTGGCGGATGCCGGAACCGAACCGGGCGTGACTTTTTTCGATCTTGATCTCTCACAGGTCGATCAGGCGCGGGGTCGCGTGCCCTCGCTGCACCATGACCGCGGGTTCGACGGGCCATGAGCACCGAGCGCAACGACGACATTGCGGTAGCCCTGTTTGGTGAGCTGTTCATGGCTGACCAACTAGCGCGCAACCGCGTGTCGAAGGCGCTGCCGCGCGGAATGGAACTGTCGCATTTTTCGGTTCTGAACCATCTGGCGCGGGTGGGCGATGAACGCACCCCGGCCCAATTGGCGCGGGCGTTTCATGTGACGCGTGGCGCGATGACCAATACGCTGACCCGGCTGGAATGGGCCGGGCATGTTCACATTCGCCCCGACTGGGATGATGCCCGGCAGAAGTTTGTGTCGATCAGCCCCTCGGGCCGGGCTGCGCGCGATGCCGCGGTGCAGGCGGTGGCACCGATGATTGCCGATGTGGTGGCGGCGCTGGGTGCGGACCGGGTGCGCGCCGTCCTGCCCGTGCTGCGCGAGATGCGGGCACGGCTGGAACAGGACAACTGACCCGAAAGCCGGAAACCGGATCGTAACCACTTGACCCAGATAGTTGGGCTGCGTGGTTCCGTGGCCGCGCGGAATCGGGGGTGGTCCATGCCGGCACAGACAGACAGCCTGACCGTGGTCATCACCGGCGCCAACGGGCGGGTGGCCGGGCTGTTGCGGCGGGTGTGGTCAGATCGCCCGCCGCGCGGCCTGTCGGTTCTGTGGTCGGCCCGGTGCCCGGGGCATGGCCTTCATTGGGATCTGCTGTCCGCCCCGGCCCCGGGCCTGCCACGGGGTGCGGTGATCCTGCATCTCGCCGGCGTGGTGCGTGGGTCTGGTATGGCCGCCAATCCCCGTATGATCCCGGCCCTGATGTCCGCCGCCCATGCCAGCGGTGCGGCAGCGGTGGTTCTGGCTTCAACCGTGGCTGTCTATGCCCCGGGGCCATTGCCTGCGGCAGAAGACCAGACACCCGCCCCGGTTTCCGCCTATGGAGTATCAAAACTTGAGGCCGAGGAAGCGGCCTTTGCTGCCTCTGGCGGTTTGCCGGTCACGGCGTTGCGAATCGGCAATGTTCTGGGGGCGGATGCGCTGTTCGGGCTGGGTGGAACGGCCCCCCTGCGCCTTGACCCGGTGCCGGGGCAGGTCGATGGACCGCTGCGGTCCTGGATCGGGCCGCAGACGCTGGCGCTTTGCCTGCCGGCCTTGCTGCGGTTGGCGGCGGCGGGGCAGTTGCCGCCCCTGCTGAACCTTGCGCAACACCCGCCCTTGCCGATGGCCGCGCTGCTGCGCGCCTCCGGGCGTGTCTGGGATTGGGGCGCGCCCAACCCGGCCGTCGTGGCGGCGCATGTGCTGAACACCGAACGGCTGGCGCGATGGGTCAGGTTGCCACCGGCCACGCCCGCAGGGCTGCTGGCCGAACTGTCCGGGCAGGAGGTTGCCGCATGACCCCGGCAAAGCGGGCCTTCGACCTGTCGCTTGCCGTGGTGCTGGCGGTGCTGCTGGCCGTGCCCGGCCTGCTGATCGCGGCCTGGCTGTGGGCGCGCGGGGGCGGGCCGGTGTTCCATGTTGCCGAGCGTATGGCGGCCCCCGACCGCCCCTTCCGGCTGTGGAAGTTCCGCACGATGATGCCCGCCGGCGTTGCCGATCAGGGGGTTTCGGGCGATGACAAGGCGGCCCGCATCACGCCGGAAGGGCGGTTCCTGCGCCGCGCCCGGCTGGATGAACTGCCGCAACTCTGGAACATCCTGCGCGGCGACATGAGCTTTGTGGGGCCGCGCCCGCCCCTGCGCGCCTATGTCGAGCGGTTCCCCGATCTTTACGCGGCAGTCTTGCGCAGCCGCCCGGGCCTGACCGGGCTGGCAACGCTGGTCTTTCACCGGCACGAAGGGCGGATTCTGGCCCGCTGCCGCACCGCGGCCGAGACCGATGCCGTTTATGCCCGTCGCTGCGTTCCCCGAAAGGCGCGGCTGGATCTGCTTTACCAGCGCAGGGCCTCGGTCTGGCTGGATGTCTATATCCTGGTGCAAACGGGGCTGCGGGTGATGGGCCTTGCAAGGGGTGGCGTTCGCCGGCAAGGCGCCAGGATCGGGCGGATGCCGCGGCATCTGATGCTTGTCCTGTCGCGCCGGATGTCACGCCGGGCCAAGCAACTGGTGCTGTGGGGCATCGACATCATTTCGGCACCCGTCGCGCTGTATCTGGCGGGCGCGGTTGTGCACGCGGCGCCCTGGCCTGACCCGGCCTTGTTGCGCCATGGCGAAATCTTCGGGCTGATCGCGCTGGTTACCGCCGGCATCTCGCTGGCGCTTGGCCTGCCACGGATCAAGCTGCAAACCTATGAAAGCCTTGGCACCACAGGGCTGCTGCCCATGGCTGCGCTGGTCACATTGGCGCTGGCCATCATGACCCGCGGGCTGGATTTGCAGTTTCCGCTGGCCGGGCTGGTGGCATTTTCGCTGATCCTGCATCTGGGGGCGCTGGCTGCCCGGTTGTCGCTGCTGCTGCTGCTGCGCTGGGCGCTGCGGTCGGGGCAGCCGCAGACGCGGGTTCTGATCTATGGCGCAGGGCCAACCGGGCAACAACTGGCCTCGGCCCTGCGATCCCATGCCGGGATTGCCGTCTATGGTTTCGTCGATGATGATCCTTCGCTGGCGCGGCAGCGGCTGGGCGGGTTGCCGATCCACGCGCCGGACCGGCTTGCCCATGTGGTGCGCAGCTATGACATCGCGCGGGTGATCCTGGCGATGCCGGATCTTTCGGCACCGAAACGGGCGCAACTGGGCCGCCGCCTGCGGACCCTGGGCCTTGAGGTGCAGGTTCTGCCCTCATTCGCGCAACTGGTGGGAACCGAGCGGCTGGTTGACACGCTGACGGCACTGCAGCCGGATCGTTTTCTTGGCCGCGACCCCGTGGTGAAAGGTTTGCCCGACCCGGGCGAAAGCTATGGCTGGCGCAATGTGCTTGTCACCGGGGCGGGCGGGTCGATCGGGGCGGAACTGTGCCGGCAGGTGCTGGCCTGCCGCCCGCGGCGGCTGGTGCTGTTCGATCTGTCCGAAGCCGCGCTGTATCAGATCGACCGCGAGCTTTCGGATCTGAACGCCGACGGCTGGACCGAGGTGGTGCCGGTGCTGGGCTCGGTCACCGATCCGGTCACGGTAGAGCGGATATTGCGCCAGCATGAGGTTGAGATCGTTCTGCACGCGGCGGCCTACAAGCATGTTCCGCTGGTTGAGGCGAACCCGCTGCCCGGGCTGGTGAACAATGTCACCGGCACCCGCGTTCTGGCCACGGCCTGCCGACAGGCGGGCGTGGGCCGCTTCATCCTGATTTCCACCGACAAGGCCGTGCGACCGGCGAATGTCATGGGGGCGTCGAAGCGGCTGGCGGAAATGGTGGTGCAGGATCTGGCCCGCCGCAGCCAGACCACCCGCTTTGCCATCGTGCGCTTTGGCAATGTTCTGGGGTCATCCGGGTCGGTCATTCCGCTGTTCAAGGACCAGATCGCCCGGGGCGGCCCTGTTACCCTGACAGATGAGGATGTCACCCGCTATTTCATGACGATCGAGGAAGCCTGCCGCCTGGTCCTGCTGGCCGGTGCGCTGGATGCCGCTGCGGAGACGGCGGATGCCGATGTCTTCGTGCTGGACATGGGGCGCCCTGTCCGCATCCGCGACCTGGCCGAACATCTGATCCAGGCGGCCGGCTATACGCTGCGCGACGACGTGAACCCGGCTGGCGATATCGAGATTCGCGTGATCGGTCTGCGTCCGGGCGAAAAGCTGCATGAAGAGTTGCTGATCGGCGACGGGCTGTTGCCCACCCCCCATCCGCGCATCCTTCGGGCGCGGGAGGCTGCGCCTGAACCTGTGGCTGTGGCCGCGATGCTGCAGGAAATCGGGCGTTGTGCCGTGACCGGCAGTCCCGAGGCTGCACGGCGGCTTGCGCTTGGGGTCGTCCATGCCCATGATGCCGGAAAAGGCCGGGTGAACGCGGCCGGCGGCATATGAACGCATAACGGGTTTCGGGCCATGAATTGCCCTGTCCGTTGCATGAGGGGGGTGACGTTTGGCGCGACTGACCCAGCGGCAATGGCGGATGGCGGCCTGCCTTTCGGGGCTGGCCTTGGCAACCGCTTTTCCGGCGCAGGCCGAGATGAAGCCAACGCTCAGTTTCCGCGGCGTTCCCGGTGTTATCGACATGCCGTCCGGCGAAAGCCAGCCCGACGGCACCTTTTCGATGAGCGCCTCGCATTTCGGCGGAATTCGCCGGGGCGCCCTCAGCTTTCAGATCTCGTCCCGCGTTGCCGCCACCTATCGGTTCGAAAGGGTGGGCGACTGGAACGCGCTGTTTCCCGGCGATTCCTCGACCTACGAAGGTAAGAGCTTTGACCTGCGGTTCACCCTGCTTGAGGAAACCGACAGCCTGCCGTCTGTGACCCTTGGCCTGCAGGACGTGTTCAACACCGGCAAGGACGGTGCGGAATATATCGCGGCAACCAAGACCTTTGGCGACCGGCTGAAGGTCACCGCCGGCGTGGGCTGGGGGCGGCTGGGGTCATACGGGTCGATGGGGTCACCCTTCGGCGCGCGCCCGGTCAGCGATTTCGGTCTGGGCGGCAAGCCCGAACCCGAAAACTGGTTCGCCGGCCCGGCCGCCGCCTTTGCCGGCGTGGAATGGAAGATCAACGACGCCTGGACGGTCAAGGCCGAGTATTCGTCGGATGCCTATGCCGAATACGCCGGAACCCGGGATGTGTTCGAACGGGACAGCCCGCTGAACTTTGGGGTCGAATACAGCCGTGGCCGGTTCTTCAAGGCCGGCCTCTATTCGCTGTACGGGTCCGAGATCGGGCTTTCCTTCCAGCTTGTGCTGGACCCCAAGACCGCCATCGCCCCCGGCGGCCGGGCCCCGGTGGCGATTGGCAAGCGCCCGTCGCGCTCCGCTGACCCCGAGGCCTATGACGGTGGCTGGGTTACCCAGCCCGACGCCGGAACCGTGTTGCAGGCCAACCTGGCCAAACGGCTGGCGGTTGATGGCATCCGGGTCGAGGGGTTGGCCTATAGCCCCGGCAAGGCGCAGTTGCGCATCCGGTCAACCCGGGCCGAACCCGAAGCGCAGGTCATCGGCCGGGTCGCCCGTGCGATGAGCCATGTGATGCCGGCCTCGGTCGAGGTGTTCGAGATCGTTCCGGTGGCGCAAGGTATTGGTGTGTCAAAGATCACCGTGCGCCGGTCTGATCTTGAGGCGCTTGAACATATCGCCGGCAACCATGCCGCGATCCGCGACCGCGTGGTGATCAGCGATGCTGGCCCCGTTCCCGAAGGCCTGGTCTTCCCCGAGGATCGCTATCCCAAGTTCACCTGGAGCCTGAAGCCCGCGTTGCGGCTGAGTTCCTCGCTCAAGGGCGATGCGGGTCTCCGGTTGCGCGGCACCTATGAGATTCAGCCGGGCCTGATCCTTGGCGGATCGGTTTATCAGACGTTGACTGGCCGGCCTGCGGCTGACCCGGCAACGCCGGGCCCGCTGCCGCCCGTGCGCAGCCGCAGCGCCGAATACCTGGAGAACGGCGAACCCGCGCTCGAATCGCTGACGCTGGCCTGGTATGCCCGGCCGGCCGAGAATTTCTATTCGCGCGTCACCGTTGGCTATCTTGAAACCATGCACGCCGGCATTTCTGCCGAACTGCTGTGGAAGCCGGTCGATAGCCGGCTGGCGCTGGGCGTCGAGGTGAACCACACCAAGCAGCGGGATACCGATGGCGGGTTCGGCTTTGGTGAGTTCGACTATGAGGTCACCACCGGCCATGTGTCGGCTTATTACGATTTCGGGCGCGGCTATTCCGGCCAGCTTGACGTCGGCAAGTACCTGGCCGGCGATGTGGGCGCGACCCTGTCGCTGGACCGTGAGTTTGCCAACGGCTGGCGGTTTGGCGCCTTTGCCACGCTGACCGACGCCTCGGATGAGGAATTCGGTCCGGGCTCGTTTGACAAGGGCATCCGCGTCACCATCCCGCTTGACTGGCTGATGGGCCGCAAGGCCGGAAACAGCGTCAGCCGCACCTTCCGGCCCTATTCCAGCGATGGTGGCGCGCGGCTGAACGTCTCGGGGCGGCTGTATGAGACGATTCGCGACTATCAGGGCAATGAGCTGGACGACCAATGGGGAAGCTTCTGGCGATGAGGCGCGCATTTCCCCTTGCCGTTCTGCTGGCGGCCGGCCTTGTTCTTGCCGGCTGCGGCGGCAAGTCGCCGCTGACCGCCGTGATGGGCAGCGCGCAGAAGATAATCGGTGGCAAAAAGCAGGCCGCGCCGGGCCGCAGCACGCTGACCGCCGCCGAGATTGCCGCCTATGACAAGCCGCTGATGCGGGTGCAGATCGCCGCGCTGGGGCTGGACAGTTATCTGACGCTGCGCGACCGCGATGGCGATGTGGCAACCTGGCAGGCACCCACCGGGGCCACCTTCAGCCTCCGCGACGGGGTGCTGATCGAAACGCGCGGTCTCAGCCTTGATCTGATGTCGTCAGCCGCCCCTTCCCCGGCGCAACTGGCGCGGACGGGGGCGCCCTACAGCCGGACCTTCTTCGTCAGCGGTTTTGAAAACGATGTAGATCAGCGGTCTTACACATGCAGCACAGAGGCTGTGCCGGATGAGGCGCCCGCTAGGCGGCACCTTCGCCATCTGCGCGAAACCTGCCAGAGATCCGGTGGAAAGCTGACATCGGATTACTGGATTGATGGCCGAACGGTCCGGGCGTCACGGCAATGGGCCGGTCCGGGCGCCGGCTTTGCGGTGTTTGAAACGATCAAGGAGTAGTATTCCGCAAGTAGAATATGTTGGGAACTGTGTGGAATTGAGCACAGACCCCCGCATAAAAATGCCCCGGCTTTTTTGACCGTCTACACGATGCTATCAAAAGATATAACTTTTCTATGAACACATCACTTTTGAGGAGACCAGAATGAACAAGCTTGTCGCGTCCATTGCAGCCCTCTCGCTGAGCGCATCCGTCGCCTTTGCCGGTGGCCCGGTTGTCGTGGTCGAAGAAGGCCAGCCCGAGGTGGTTCAACAACAGTCCTCGTCCAGCGTCGGCGCCCTGCCGATCCTGATCGGCCTTGTCCTGCTGTGCGCCGTCGCCTGCGGTGGTGGCAGTGACGACCCGGAGCCGCAGCTCGAGGAACAATAACATTTCTGCAGATTGGCGGATCGGTCGTGAGACAAAATTGACCGCCAATCTGGTTCAGAACGGTTTCGACAAGAGTGCCCTTACTTCCAACCGGAGAAATGCCATGAAGAAGCTTGTTGCTGCCATCACTGCGCTTTCCCTTGGCGCCTCGGCCGCCTTTGCGGGTGGTCCTGTCGTTGTCGTTGAAGAGCCCCCGCCCGAGGTTGTTCAACAACAGTCCTCATCCAGCGTCGGCTTTCTGCCGATCCTGATCGGGGTTGTCCTGCTCTGCGCCGTCGCCTGCGGTGGTGGCAGTGACGACCCGGAACCGCAGCCTGCGGGCTAAGACGATTTTGCGGGGGTGGGCGGCAGTTCGGCTTGCCGCCCAACCTGACGCGCCCTGAATTCCATGCGGAGAATTGCCATGAAGAAGATTGTCGCCACTCTTGCGGCCTTGTCCCTCAGCGCTTCGGTTGCCTTTGCCGGCGGCCCTGTTGTGGTGGTTGAGGAAGGCCAGCCCGAGGTCGTTCAACAACAATCCTCGTCCAGCGTTGGCGCCCTACCGATTCTGATCGGCCTTGTCCTGCTCTGTGCCGTTGCCTGCGGCGGCGGCAGCGACGATCCGCAGCGGGGGGAAGAACCCGCGCTGGACTGACATCACCTCCCAGGAGAACACGCTCAGTCGTGATGGCCGGGTCCGCGTTGGCGGGCCCGGCATATTTTTTGGAACGTCCCGCGCTGATCGACGGCCGTCAGTAGTCCTTCTCGAAATACACCCCGACACCGCTGTCGCCGTCTGAATCGACGCGGCCCTTGATGGTGACACCGGGTTTGACATCAAGGTTCAGGTTGATACGGCTGTTGCCGTCCTGGCCCAGATCAATTTCCGTGTAGACGTTCTTGGAAATGTACTTGCCGGCCTTGACCGAGACGCTGCCGCTGTCATCGGTGCCGACATCCAGATCGTCGAAGCCGAAACTCTTGCGCAGTTTCCCGACCAGCCCTTCGCCGCCCCGCCCGGCCAGAACGGCCACCGCATTGGCAAGCTGTGCCGCCTGGAAGGCCGACAGCGTATCAAGCCCGCGCCCGAACAACAGCCAGGACAACACCTCTTCCTGTGGCAGTTCGGGGCTTGAGGAGAAGGTGACCACAGGTTCGTTCGCCGGCCCTTCGATCGAGACGGTGCTGGTGACACCATCGGTTTCGTTCGAGGCGGAAACTTTCAGGAAGGGAATGAAGTCGCCCTCCATCGCAAGCGAGGCTTCGGTCAGCACCAGACGTTTGCCCAGAATATCAAGCCGGCCACGGATTAGGTCCAGCCCGCCCGAGGGGACGATGGCGCGCAGGCTGCCGCCAAGGCGCAGGGTGCCACCAAGTTCGGCATCCAGTCCGCGGCCACGCAGGAAGATGCGGCTGGGGGCGGAAATGATCAGGTCCAGCGCCCAGTCGGGCATCCCGCCGCCCGAGGCGCTGCTTCCGCCACCCGACCCTGCGGCGCCAACACCCGCGCGGCTACGGGTTGCACGCACGGGCGCCGGGTCGTTCACATGGCGCACCGCCTCAAGCTCGGCCGCGGTGGCAAAGCCGGTCGAGGGCACGCGCAGCTCGGTCTCGCCGACGTTCACTTCGCCGGCAAGCCGGGCTCGGCCCATCAGCGGGCCGTTCAGCGTCAGCCCGCCGGAAACGATGGTCTCGTAAAGCTCGGGGTCGCGCAGGCGCAGGCCGTCGATCTGCACCGTCAGGTCGCCCGGATAGGGCGAGGTCAGCCCGACGGGACCATCGACGCGCAGCCGCCCACCGCGCGGGCCTTCGCCGGTGGCGGTCAGCCGCACCCGGCCATTGCCCAGATCGGCGGCCACCGCCAGACGGTTCAGCGACAGGCCGCGCGCCGGAATGGCAAGTTTGCCGCCCGACAGCGTGGCCCGGCCTGACAGCGCCGACAGGCCCCAGGCCCCGTTCAGCCGCAGGTCATAGGACAGCGCGCCGTCTACGCTGACCGGGTCGATGAAGCCATTGGCCACGCCGGCCTGCGCCGTGCCCTGAAGTGTCAGGTCTGCCCTTGCGCCTGCGGTTCCGGCCACACGGGTATTGATGCCGCCGGGGCCGGTGACGCGAAGGTCCACCACCTGATCGGTGCCGCGCGGTTCAAGGCTGCCGGTTACCGAGACGGGGCCGGGGAACTGCGCCACAAGCAGGGCAAGATCGCGCAGGCGACCATCCACCCGCAGACGCGGACCGTTGCCTTCGGATCTGGCGGTCAGGGTCAGGCTTTGGCCGGCCAGATCAAGGTTGTCCAGGCGCGGGGCACCATCGACCAGCCGCGCTGCGGCGGTCAGCCGCGTTTCGCCCGCCAGCACCCGGTCAACCTCGGGCTGGCCGATGCGCAGGCCGCGGGCATCGCCGGTCAGAGTCAGGGCGGCGTTGCTGGCATCTCCGGCAAAGGTTCCTTCGGCCGACAGGCTGCCCCCCAGACTGGGGCGAATGTCGGCCAGAGAGCCAATATCGACCCGGCCTTTCAGCGTGCTTGTCTGCGACGACAATTCGCCCGAGGCCGAGGCCTTGACCGAGGCGGCACCGAAATCCATCGCCCGCAGATGGGTGCCGGTTTCATCGCGCAGGATGGATGCGGTCAGCGTGGCATCGCCCGCCATGAGGCGGTCAGCCTCGGGTTGGCCAACCTTCAGCCCGCGCGTCGTGGCCGCGATCACCGCATCGAAGGCGCCACTCAGGGCGCTGGCCTGCCCCTCAAGCTGCAGCGTGCCAGACCCGCCCAACGGCCGCCCGGCCAGGCCCGAGAGCCGTCCGAAATCGGCCAGCGTCGCCTTGACCGTGCCGCTGGTCCGCAGGCCTTCGGATAGGCCTTCCATCTGCAAGGCGCCGGTCAGGTCATAGCCTTCGCCGGTAACCGAAAGCTGCGGCAGCGACAGGGCATCCGCGCCTTCGACCCAGGAAAACGCCAGCTTGCCGCCCAGGTTGGCGCCCATGGCCTGCGCCACCGCCGGATCGCGCGGGGCGGCGCCGGTCAGCCGGAAATCCAGCGTGCCGTCAACGCCGCCCTTGCCGGCGGTCCGCTCGATCCGGCCTTCGCCGGAAAGCGTGGCCTGGGTGGCGGAAAAGTCGGGCTGATCCAGCCCGTCCACGGTGATCTGCGCTGTCCAGAGGTTGCCGGTGGCGGCATCGAACTTCAGCGAAAGATCCGCCGCAGCCACGCGGGTGACCCCCTCACCCGGCAGCGGCAGGGCAACGGGGCTGCGGTCTGGCAGGCCCAGTTGGCCGGTCAGATCAAAGGCCTGCGGCAAGCCGTCATCGGCCAGCGCAAGGCTGCCGCGCAGGTCCAGCGCCCGCGCTGTCAGGTGCAACTGGTCCAGCAGCAGGCGGCCGGTCGGGAAGGTGGTGCCCGAAACGTCCAGCGCCACGCGGTCGCCCAGAAACTCGGCATATTCCGGCACGAACAGCGGCGCGGGGTTGCCCTGAAGCTGCGCCGCGAAATCGCGCGCCCCATCTTCGGTGGCCTTGATCGTGATCGGCCCCGACAGGCGTGGAGCCCCGTCACTTTCCAGCCGGAAACTGGCGTTGAAATCGTCCAGCGTGCCGGTGCCATCCAGCGTCAGCCCGACGGCAGGTTCCCCCGGCAACCCCAGCAGTTTCGCGGCGATGCCGCCCTTGTCCTCAACCGCGGCCAGCGCCACGTCCAGTTGCCCGGTTGCGTTGGCATAGCCTGCGGTCAGCGTCACCTTGCCATCGGGGCCGTCATCGGTGCGCTCGATGGTAACCGAGATGTCGCCTTCACCCCCGGCCAGTTCGACCGAGGCGCTGACCACGCCCTCGACCGGCTCGCCCAGAATATCGGGGCCCAGCACCAGTTCACGCGCCGCGATTTCGCCCACCTTCACCGAAACCGGCAATTCGGGCAGGCTGAACCCCTTGGCTTCGGGTGACGGCAGGCTTTCCTCGTCAGACGCGGGCCAGCGTTGCAGCACGATCTTCTCGGCGGTCAGCGCGTTCACCTCGACCCGGCCCGCCAGCAGCGAAGACCGGCTCCAGTCCAGCACCACGCCGTCAAGCGTGATCCAGATGCCCTTGTCATCTGAAATCTCGATCCGCTGCACGGTGGCCTGCGACGACAACGCCCCCGCAAAGCCGGTGATCGTCACCTTGCGGCCGGCAGAGGACAGGTTGTCCTCAAGAAAGGCGGTCAGATAGCCGCGATCATCCTCTTGCGCGGCGGCGATGCCGGCCGAGGTGATCAGGATGCAGGAAAGGAATACGCCGCGCATCAGAACGATTGCCCCAGACCGATATAGACCTGCACCCCGTCGCCCGTGTCGCCCCCCACCGGGGCGGCCACATCCAGCCGGATCGGGCCGAAGCCGGTTTCATAGCGCAGGCCCAGGCCCGCGCCGGCGTGCCAGTCGCTGAGCACGCCATCGAACCCGTCCACCCCGATCTGCCCGGCATCGACAAAGCCGACGATGCCGATCTTTTCGGTGATCCGTGTCCGCACTTCGGCAGAGCCGGCCAGCATGTGCGTGCCGCCAATCATGAAGGCCGGGCCGAAGCCGCGTGTGACGGATACGCCCAGCGAGCGGTAGGGTTGCCCCCGCACCGTGCCGCCGCCGCCCGAGAAGAACAGATCGTCGCGCGGGGTTTCCAGCAGATCGCTGCCAAGGATCGCACCGCCCTGGAAGCGCACTGCCAGCGTCACCCCGTCCTTGGCGCCAAAGCTGCGGTAGCCGCGGGCGTCGAAGGTCAGCCGCACGCCAGAGCCGGTGGTCCCAAGGCCCAGGAACGGTTTGACGGTGGCATCAAGGTAAAACCCCTTGTGCGCGTCGGTCGTGTTGTCGCGCCGGTCCCATGTGGCACCAAGTGGCAGCGAAAGGTTGCGGAAGCGGAAATCGCCGCCCGGGTCACTGCCATCAATGTATTCATAGGCGACGCCGGCGCGGATCGTCAGGCTGTCCGAGAAGTAATGCGTCAGCGACAGCCCGGCCTTGGCGAAATCGGCGGCATAGTCCACCTCGTCCAGATGGCCGATCTTGGCCGACAGGCTGGCGGTCGTATCGGGTGAAAAGGTGGCGGGCCGGTCCAGCGTGAAGCCCAGGGCGTAATCGACACCGCTGACACTGGACCCGATGTTGGTGATTTCGGCGTCGATCTTCAGCCGTTCGCCACCGCCCAGAAGGTTGCGGTGCAGCCAATAACCGGTCAGCGACAGCCCGTCGATGGTGGCCGCTTCGGTCCCGATGGAATAACGTCGGGGCTTCTGTTCGGCCACCGCGACATTGATCGGCAACAGCCCGTCAGCCGTCAGCCTTTCGCCCTCGGTCAGCGTGACCGAGGAGAACACGCCCGACCGCCGCAGCCGTTGCGCGGCGCGGTCCATCTCGGACTGGCTGAACCTTTCGCCCTGGCGCAGACCGGCGATCTTGATGATCCGCTGCACCTCCATCCGCTTGGCGCCGGTCACGATGGTGGGACCAAAGCGCAGTTCGGGGCCGGGGTCCAGCGCGATGTCGGCCGAAAGGCGGGCATCGGCGTGATTGGCCAGAATGTCCTGCCGTGTGGTCTTGGCACGGGCGTGGCCGGCTTCGCGCCAGGCCAGGATTGCAGCCCCCGCCGCATCTTCCACCACGCCGGCACGGGCCGGCTGGCCGGGGGCAAAACCTTCGGGCAGCTTGGTTCCGCCGGCCAGCGGGGCAATGCGGGTTGTGCTGAAGGCGAATTGCGGGCCCGGGTCCACCCGCACCGTGATGGTGCCGATCCGCGACGGGGCGTCCAGCGGGGCGATCCCCGCCGCCTCGCGCCCGTCAATCAGGATGTGGATGACGGCCGAATAATGCCCTTCGGCATAAAGCGCGCCCAGGATGCGGGCATAATCCGACCGGGCCGCCGCGAACATGTCCTGCGCATCGGTGGCACCGTCGGTCTGTTGTGCCAGCAGAAGCGAAGCGCCGCGCACCGCCTTTTCAACCGCGTCGCCGCCCGAGGAAACGGTGAAGTCCAGCCGGTCCAGGGCAAAGGAGGGCAGGGCGGATGCCAAGGCAAATGCCATGGCAACACCCGAGACCCGACAACGAAAAGACCTGGCACGCGACACGACAACCCCCGGTAGCTTGGGCACCAACTATGGCAATTGGCCGGGAAAGGGCAACAAGTCTTGGTGCCTCAGGCTGGCGCGGGCGCGATGTGCCACCGTCATGCCGCTGTCACCCCGGTATGGTCTGGTGGTCGCCACACCGAACCACGGGGGAAACCATGTCGCTGGACGGATACGATCTGGAAGAAGCCTATGAGATTCATGGGCCACAAGAGGCGCGCGAGATGTATGGCGCCTGGGCCGAAACCTATGATGAAAGTTTCGGCCGCGCCTGGGGCTATATCGCCCCGCGCGAGATTGCGACGATCCTGCGGGCAGAGATCGACCCGCGGGCGGCGATCCTGGACATCGGCGCCGGCACTGGCCTTGTCGCCGAACACCTGCGCGGCCTGACGGTTGATGCCATCGACATCACGCCCGAAATGCTTGATGTCGCGCGGCCCAAGGGCCTGTATCGCAGCCTGCGTCTGGGGGATCTGACGCAGCCGCTGGACATTCCCGACAGTTCCTATGACGCCATCGTGTCCTGTGGCACCTTCACCCATGGCCATGTCGGCCCGGAATGTCTGCCCGAATTGCTGCGCATCACCCGCCCCGGCGCGGTGTTTGCCTGCGGCACCATCGGCCCGGTGCTGGACGGCGCCGGTTTCGGCAGCGCCCTGGCACGGCTGGTGGCTGCCGGCCGGATCACCCCCGTCGTCTGGCGCGACATTCCCATCTACGAAGGGGCCGAACACCCGCACAAGGATGACCGCGGGCTGGTGATGGTGTTCCGCAAGCTGTGACAGTTGCCGGTGCAGGGGCTGCGCACGCAGCCCTTGCGCCAAGGGGTCACAAGGCGTATATGGCCTTCAACAGCGGTTTCGGGGTCCAAACTCGAAGCTACCGGCAGACACGGGCGGGCCGCTGGGTCCGCTTTTTTGTTTTGACAGGGTTCGGATGAACGATCTTATCGCCAAGACCTCCATCGACCGCCGCCTGGCCGACATTGTCGGCCCGGTGATCGAAGGGCTGGGCTTCGAACTGATCCGGCTGCGCCTGATGGGCGGGCTGGGCAAGGTGACGCGCACGCTGCAGATCATGGCCGACAGGCCCGATGGCGGCATCGGTGTCGAAGACTGCGGCGCGATTTCCACCGCGGTTTCGGCCGTGCTGGACGTGGAAGACCCGATCGAAGACCAGTATGTGCTGGAAGTCAGCAGCCCCGGCATCGACCGTCCGCTGACCCGGCTCAAGGACTTTGAGGTCTGGAAGGGCTGGGAAGCCCGGATCGAGACCACCGAACTGATCGACGGCCGCCGCCGCTTCAAGGGCGGGCTGATGGGCGTCGAGGGCGACGAGGTGCTGATCGAGATCGAGGAAGGTGGTCAGGATGTGACCATCGGCCTGAAGTTCGAATGGCTGTCCGACGCCAAGCTGATTCTGACCGACGAGCTGATCGCCGAAATGCTGCGCCAGAAGAAGGTGGCGCTGCCCGAGGATGGCGGCTTTGACGAAATCGAAGAAACCGACGGGGAAGATGATGAAACCATCGCCCCCGAAACGAAACACTGACGGGGGCACGACCCATGGCAATCACTTCGGCCAACCAGCTCGAACTTCTGCAGACCGCCGAGGCGGTTGCGCGGGAAAAGATGATCGACCCGGAACTGGTGATCCAGGCGATGGAAGACAGCCTCGCCCGTGCCGCCAAGTCGCGCTACGGCGCCGAGATGGATATCCGCGTCAAGATTGACCGCAAGACCGGCCGCGCGTCCTTCAGCCGTATTCGCACCGTGGTCGAGGATGATCTGCTGGAGAATCACCACGCCCAGTTGACCGTCAAGCAGGCCAAGACCTATCTGGCCGACCCGCAGATCGGTGACGAGATCGTTGATGAGGTGCCGCCGGTTGATCTGGGCCGCATCGCCGCGCAAAGCGCCAAGCAGGTGATCCTGCAAAAGGTGCGCGAGGCCGAGCGGGACCGCCAGTTCGAGGAATTCCGCGACCGCAAGGGCAGCATCATCAACGGCGTCGTCAAGCGCGAGGAATACGGCAACGTCATCGTGGACATCGGCCGTGGTGAAGGCATCCTGCGCCGGAACGAGAAGATCGGCCGCGAAGCCTATCGCATCGGCGACCGCATCCGTTGCTATATCAAGGACGTGCGCCGCGAAGTGCGCGGCCCGCAGGTCTTCCTGTCGCGCACCGATCCGCAGTTCATGGCCGAGCTGTTCAAGATGGAAGTGCCGGAAATCTATGACGGCATCATCGAGATCAAGGCCGTCGCCCGCGACCCGGGTTCGCGCGCCAAGATCGCCGTCATTTCCTATGACAACGGCATTGACCCGGTCGGCGCCTGCGTCGGTATGCGCGGCAGCCGTGTGCAGGCCGTGGTGAACGAACTGCAAGGCGAAAAGATCGACATCATTCCGTGGAACCAGGATCAGGCGACGTTCCTGGTGAACGCGCTGCAACCGGCGCAGGTGTCCAAGGTCGTGGTGGACGAAGACGCCGGCAAGATCGAGGTCGTGGTGCCGGATGAGCAGCTTTCGCTGGCCATCGGCCGCCGGGGCCAGAACGTGCGCCTTGCCTCGCAACTGACGGGTCTCGACATCGACATCCTGACCGAGGCCGAGGAATCGCAGCGCCGTCAGGCCGAATTCGCCGAACGCACCAAGCTGTTCATGGATACGCTGGACGTTGACGAGATGATGGCCCAGCTTCTGGTGGCGGAAGGCTTCACCAACCTGGAAGAAGTGGCCTATGTCGATCAGGACGAACTTCTGTCGATCGACGGCTTCGACGAAGGCACCGCAGACGAGCTGCAGGCCCGCGCCCGCGACTATCTGGAAGAACAGGCCCGCAAGGCGCTGGAATCTGCCCGCGCCATGGGTGTGGACGATAGCCTGATCGGCTTTGAAGGGCTGACCCCCCAGATGCTGGAAGCGCTGGGCAAGGACGGCATCAAGACCCTGGAAGACTTTGCCACCTGCGCCGACTGGGAACTGGCGGGCGGCTGGACCACCGAGAATGGTCAGCGCAAGAAGGACGAAGGCATTCTTGAGAAGTTCGACATGAGCCTGGAAGAGGCGCAGCATTTGGTGATGACCGCCCGGGTCATGCTGGGCTGGGTCGACCCGACCGAGATGGCGGCGGAAGAAGAGCCGGCCGAAGTTGAAGAGGAGGCCGGGGCCTGATCTCAGGCCCTGGGGAACCCCGCCCATGACACGCGGCGGCCGGGAAAAAGACCAGGACGGACCGGAGCGGAAGTGTATCGTCTCCGGTGCGGTGGGCCCCAAGCCGGGGCTCATCCGCTTTGTCGTGGGACCAGAAGATATGGTGGTGCCCGATCTGGCGGGCCGCCTGCCGGGGCGGGGCATCTATGTTTCCGCCGACCGCGCCATGATCGCCCGGGCGGCGACCAAGGGCCTGTTCAGCCGGGCCGCGAAGATGCCGGTCAAGGCGCCGGCCGATCTGGCCGATCTGGTTGAAACGCTGATGACGCGGCGGGTGATTGATCTGTTGTCGCTGGCCCGCAAGGCAGGCGATGCGGTGACAGGTTATGAGAAGGTAAAAGACTGGCTTGTCTCGGGGCGCGCAAGGGTTCTGATTCAGGCCGAAGACGGGTCGGAGCGCGGCAAGACCAAGCTTCGGGCGCCAGATGGTGAAAACAGCCTGATTTCTTGCCTTTCGGCAGGGGAAATCGGTTTGGCTTTCGGACGCGAACGTGCCATACACGCGGCGCTTGCGGCTGGTGGACTCACAACCCGTGTTGTAGAGGAAGCGGCAAGGCTTGCCGGGCTTCGGGATGAAGCGGGCAGGCAGGACGGCGGAAAGACCGCCGGGAAGGATACGAAGGACGCATGAGCGATACTGACGGCAAGAAACCCCTGGGCTTGGGTGGCGCCCCCCGTTCCGGTCAGGTGAAGCAAAGCTTCTCCCATGGCCGCACCCATGCGGTGGTCGTCGAGACCAAGCGCAAGCGCGTGGTTGTGCCCGCGCCGGCGAAGCCCGGCGTTTCGGGCACCGCTGGCGGCGCCGCCGCTTCGGCGCCCGTCGGGGATCCGTCGCGGCGCCCCGCAGGCATCTCGGAAGCCGAGATGCAGCGGCGTCTGGATGCGCTGCGCAGCGCCAAGGCGCGCGAGCAGGAAGAAGCTGCCAAGCGCGCCGCCGATGAGAAGGCGCGTGAGGAAGATCGCCAGCGCCGCCGCGAAGAGATTGAAGCCAAGGAGCGCGAAGACCGGCAGCGTGAAGCTGCCCTGCGCGCCAAGGCCGAAGAAGAAGAACGCGCCCGCCGCGAGGCTGAGGCCGAGGCTGCTGCCAAGGCGGCCGCCCGCAAGGCCGACATCCTCGGTACGCAGCGCCGTCAGCCGGCCAAGCCGGAAGAGCCTGCCGCCCCGGCAGCGGCCGCGGCAACCCCGACGGACCGTTCGACCGGCCAAAGCCGTCCGAAGCCGGGGGCCACTCCGGCTGCCGGCGACGACAGCCATGGCGCCAAGCCCGGCCTTGCCCCGCGCAAGACCGACCGCGAACGCGATGACCGCGCCACCGACCGTGGCGCCAAGCGCGGTGACGAAGGCCGCAAGTCGGGCAAGCTGACGCTGTCCGACGCGATTTCGGACGAAGGCGGCCGTCAGCGCAGCCTTGCCGCGATCAAGCGCAAACAGGAAAAGGCCCGTGCCAAGGCGCTTGGCCTGGGCATGAAGGCCGAAAAGCAGGTGCGCGACGTGCAACTGCCGGAAACCATTGTTGTCAGCGAACTTGCCAACCGGATGGCCGAACGGGCCGCCGATGTTGTGAAATCGCTGATGAAGATGGGCATGATGGTCACCATGAACCAGACCATCGACGCCGACACCGCCGAACTGGTGATCGAGGAATTCGGTCACAAGGCGGTTCGCGTTTCGGACGCCGACGTGGAACAGGTGATCGACACGGTCGAGGACAAGGCAGAGAACCTGCAGACCCGTCCGCCGATCGTCACGATCATGGGCCACGTTGACCACGGCAAGACCAGCCTTCTGGATGCGATCCGCAAGACCAACGTGGTCTCGGGCGAAGCCGGCGGCATTACCCAGCATATCGGGGCCTATCAGGTGCGGGCCGCCAATGGCGCGCTGATCACCTTCCTCGATACGCCCGGCCACGCGGCCTTTACCAGTATGCGCGCCCGTGGCGCACAGGTCACCGACATTGTCATTCTCGTGGTGGCGGCGGATGACGCCGTGATGCCGCAGACGATTGAGGCGATCAACCACGCCAAGGCCGCCAAGGTGCCGATGATTGTCGCCATCAACAAATGCGACAAGCCTTCCGCGAACCCGCAGAAGGTGCGCACCGATCTGCTTCAGCACGAAGTCGTGGTCGAAGCCATGTCGGGCGATGTGCAGGATGTCGAGGTTTCGGCCCTGACCGGCAAGGGCCTTGATGCCCTGCTGGAAGCGGTTGCCTTGCAGGCCGAGATCCTGGAACTCAAGGCGAACCCGAACCGGGCCGCCTCGGGTGCCGTGATCGAAGCGAAACTTGACGTGGGCCGCGGCCCGGTGGCGACGGTTCTGGTGCAGAACGGCACGCTCAAGAAGGGTGACATCTTTGTCGTCGGCGAAAAGTGGGGCAAGGTCCGCGCGCTGGTCAATGACAAGGGCGAGACCGTCACCGAAGCCGGCCCCGCCGTTCCGGTGGAAGTGCTGGGCCTGAACGGCACGCCCGAAGCCGGTGACGTGCTGAACGTGGTGGATACCGAAGCCCAGGCACGCGAGATCGCGGATTACCGCGAGAAGGCCGCCAAGGACAAACGGGCCGCCGCAGGTGCCGCCACCACGCTGGAACAGCTTATGGCCAAGGCCAAGGCCGACCAGGACGTGTCGGAGCTGCCGGTTCTGGTCAAGGCCGACGTGCAGGGTTCTGCCGAAGCCATCGTTCAGGCGCTGGAAAAGGTTGGCAACGAAGAGGTTCGCGTTCGCGTGCTGCACTATGGCGTCGGCGCCATTACCGACAGTGATGTCGGTCTTGCCGAAGCCTCGGGCGCGCCGATCATCGGCTTCAACGTCCGCGCCAATGCCACGGCTCGTGCCTCGGCCCAGCAGAAGGGTGTCGAGATCCGCTATTACTCGATCATCTACGACCTGATCGACGACATCAAGAAAGCCGCCTCGGGTCTGCTCAAGGCCGAAGTTCGCGAAAACTTCATTGGTTATGCGCGGATTCAGGAAGTCTTCCGCATCACCGGCGCTGGCAATGTTGCGGGCTGCCTGATCACCGAAGGCGTGGCACGGCGTTCCGCGGGCGTGCGGCTTCTGCGCGACAACGTGGTTATCCACGAAGGAACGCTCAAGACGCTCAAGCGCTTCAAGGACGAGGTCAAGGAAGTGCATTCGGGCCAGGAATGCGGCATGGCCTTCGAACGCTACGAGGACATCCGCGCTGGCGATGTCATCGAAATCTTCGAGCGCGAGGAAGTTCAGCGTTCGCTGAGCTGACCTCTTGCACCAGACATGGAAAAAGCCGGGCAAACGCCCGGCTTTTTCTTTTCAGGATCAGTGCCGGAATGGCGGGCCTGTTCAGACCACCGAGGTTCCGACGAAATCCTTTTCGTCAACGCGGACAATGGTCTTTCCGTCTGGCGTCTGGCCAACGAAAATCCCCTGCACGAAGATGCTGCTTCCAATCAATATGGTCCGAAGCATTCGAGTCCCCCCTCAAGGTCGATGCTGACCGTAAGCGTAATACCTGTTGGGGTAAAATCGCAAAGAAATAATGAAGCACGGCCCAAACAACCGCAGGGCGTCTAGAGCCAGTCGCGCAGGATGGGGATCAGCGGCAGGTCGGCCGGGGGCATCGGGTAATCGCGCAGCCGGGCGGGTGGCACCCAGGCCAGCGTCTGGCCTTCCTGCGCCAGCGGAATCCCCTCCCAGCGGCGGCAGGCGAACAGCGGCATCAGCAGGTGGAAATCCTCATAGGAATGGCTGGCAAAGGTCAGCGGTGCCAGACAGGATTTCCAGGTGTCGATGCCCAGTTCTTCCTTCAGCTCGCGGATCAGGCAGGCCTCGGGGGTTTCGCCGGGCTCTACCTTGCCGCCGGGAAATTCCCACAGCCCCGCCAAGGATTTGCCCGGCGGGCGCTGTGCCAGAAGAACCCGGCCGTCGGCGTCGATCAACGCCACGGCCGAGACAAGCAGCGTTCTCAAGATCTGTAATCCGCGTTGATCTCGACATAACGGTTGGTCAGGTCGCAGGTCCAGACCGTGCCCTTGGCCTTGCCCAGGCCAAGATCGACCGCGATCAGAAGTTCGGATTGCTTCATGTAATCCGCCCCCGCCTCTTCGGTATAGCTTTCCGCGCGCCAGCCCTTTTCAGCCACCACGATGTCTCCAAAGCGGATGGTCAGCTTGTCACGCTCGGCGGCGGCACCGGATTTGCCGACCGCCATCACGATCCGGCCCCAGTTCGGGTCTTCGCCGGCGACGGCGGTCTTGACCAGCGGCGAATTCGCAATGCTGAAGGCCACCTTCGCGGCGTCTTCTTCGCTGGCGGCCCCTGTCACCCGCACTTCGATCAGCTTGGTCGCGCCTTCACCATCGCGCACCACCTGAAGCGCCAGATCGTGCATCACGCCGGCAAGGGCGGCCTCGAACGCCTTGGCAACCGTGCCCTTCACCTCGGCCGCGGCCGATTGTCCCGTGGCCGCAACCAGCAGCGTGTCCGAGGTTGAGGTGTCGCTGTCCACAGTGATCGAGTTGAAGGTCGCGCCGACATTCCGGTCGATCATCTTTTGCAGATTGGCCTGGCTGATCTTCGCATCGGTGAAGATGTAGACCAGCATCGTTGCCATATCGGGCGCGATCATGCCCGAACCCTTGGCGATGCCGGCAATCTGGATCAGGCCACCGTCGCCCTGCACCGTGGCAGCGGCACCCTTGGGGAAGGTGTCGGTCGTCATGATCGCTTCGGCGGCCATGTGGATGCCGGTTTCCGACAGCGCACTTGCCAGGGCAGGGATCACCGCGGTGATCTTGCCATGCGGCAGCGGTTCCCCGATCACCCCGGTCGAGGATGAGAAGACGCGCCCCGCCGGGATGCCCAGCACCTCGGCCACGCCGCCGGTGACGGCAGCCACCGCATCGTCGCCCAGCTTGCCGGTAAAGGCGTTCGAATTGCCCGAGTTCACAAGGATCGCCGCACCCACGCCTGCCGGAGCCTTGGCCACCAGCTTGGCCTGCCCGTCACGCACGCAGGCGGAACGGGTGGAAGATCTGGTGAACGCCCCCGCCAGCGTGGTGCCCGGCGCCAGCCGGACCAGCATCACATCCTTGCGGTCGCGATACTTGATCCCCGCGCCAATGGCGGCGAACTCGGCCCCCGCGATCACCGGCAGTTCGGGAAAAACCGCCGGTGCCAGCGGCGAAACCGGCTTCATCGCCTTTTTCGCTGCGGCGACCACATCGCCCACCGCATCCGAAACCGCCTCGGCCATCGGGCCGGCGGCGGCAGAGAGCGTGGACTTCAGCGCTTTCACCTTCTTCTTCAGCGCCTTCGCTTCGGCCTTCCAATCGGTTTTCGCCATGTCCCCGCCCCCCTGATCAGTCGATCAACGCGCCATTCTTCAGGATCGCCGGGTCGATCGCCTCACCCGGCTTTTCAACCTTAGCGGCCTCGGTCAGCGCCTTCAGCTTGTCCTCGATCGCCTTGTTCTCGATCTCGGAGGCCAGCTCATCGCGCATGTCGTCCAGCGACGGCTTTTCGGCGATCCGGGTTTCCTTGACCAGGATCAGATGCCAGCCGAAATCGGTCTTGACCGGGTCAGACACCTTGCCCACCTGGGCCGCAACCACAGCATCCTCGAACGGCTTGACCATCATGCCCAGGCCGAACCAGCCCAGATCGCCACCGGCAGCGCCCGATCCAGTGTCGATCGAATTGGCCTTGGCCAGTTCGGCGAAATCGGCGCCACCATCCAGTTGCGCCTTCAGGTCCTTGGCCTTTTCCTCGCTGTCCACAAGGATATGGGCGGCGTTGTATTCGGTCTGCGGCGCGGCATCCTTGAACTTGTCGTCATAGGCCTTTTGCAGGGCCTCGTCGGTGACAGCGGCCTTGGCGATGCCGTCAATCACCTTGCCGGACAGGTAGCCGCGCTTGGCATTCTCAAGATTTGCCTTGTCGCGCGCCGTCAGCTCGGGTGCCGTTTGCGTCAGCACTTCCTGTTGCACAAGCTGCTCAAGAATGCCCTTGAACAGAACGTCATCGGGCAGGGCCGCGTATTGTTCGGGCAGGCTTTCGCGCAGCGCAATCATCTGCCCCAGCGTGATCTGGGTTCCGTTCACGGTGGCCACCACCGTATCGGCGGTCTCGCCCTCGGCCCAGGTCGGCCCTGCGGCGGCGATCATGGCCGCGAAAGCCAGTCCAAGGCGCATCTGTTTGGTCATATCACCCACTCCTGATGGGCCGCGCAGCCCGCGCGACGTTGACTAAGCCCGCCCCAACCCTTACATCGCGGCAGTCGCGTGAGACGGGGCCGTCCGGGTCCTTCTTGGCCCTTCTATGGAAGGCGGTGAGGGCGGGCAAGGCCACGCCTCACACGATCTCGTAAATGACGCCTCACGGAGAGATCATGCTGGGTCTGGGTTCACTCGCGCGGAAAGTTTTCGGCACGCCGAACGACCGCAAGATCAAGGCCGCGCGCCCGCTGGTCGCCAAGGTCAATGCGCTTGAAGCGGAGTTTTCCGCCCTGACAGACGAGGGCATCGTCGCCAAGACGCGCGAGCTGCAGAAGCGCGTTCAGGAAGGCGGCGAAACGCTGGATGCCATCCTGCCGGAAGCCTTTGCCAACTGCCGCGAAGCCGCGAAACGCGCGCTTGGCCTGCGGGCCTTCGATGTGCAGTTGATGGGCGGCATCTTCCTGCATCAGGGCAACATCGCCGAAATGCGCACGGGCGAAGGCAAGACACTGGTCGCCACCTTCCCGGCCTATCTGAACGCGCTGACCGGCAAGGGCGTGCATGTCGTCACGGTGAACGACTATCTCGCCAAGCGTGACTCGGAATGGATGGGCAAGGTCTATGGTCAGCTTGGCCTGACAACCGGCGTCGTCTATCCCTACCAGCCCGATGCCGAAAAGCGTGCCGCCTACCGCGCCGACATCACCTATGCCACGAACAACGAGCTGGGCTTCGACTATCTGCGCGACAACATGAAGTCGACCATCGACGAGATGATGCAGCGCGGCCACCACTTTGCGATCGTCGACGAGGTCGACTCGATCCTGGTGGACGAAGCCCGCACCCCGCTGATCATTTCCGGCCCCGCGCAGGACCGCAGCGAACTGTATACCCAGATCGACAAGCTGATCCCGCAGTTGCAGCCCGAGCATTACAAGCTGGACGAAAAGGCGCGCAACGTCACCTACACCGACGAAGGCAACGATGCCGTCGAGGTGTTGCTGCGTGCCGCCGGCATCCTGCCCGAGGGGCAGCACATGTTCGATCCGGAAAGCACCACGATCGTTCACCACCTGAACCAGGCGCTGCGGGCCCATACGATGTTCTTCCGCGACCAGCATTACATCGTCCGCGATGGCGAGGTGATCCTGATCGACGAATTCACCGGCCGCATGATGAAGGGCCGCCGCCTGTCGGATGGTCTGCATCAGGCCATCGAGGCCAAGGAAGGCGTCAAGATCCAGGCCGAGAACGTCACGCTGGCCAGCGTGACCTTCCAGAACTATTTCCGGCTTTACGAAAAGCTGGCCGGCATGACCGGCACCGCGGCCACCGAGGCCGAGGAATTCATGCAGATTTACGGTCTTGGCGTGGTCGAGGTTCCGACGAACCGCCCGGTGGCGCGCAAGGACGACCACGATCAGGTCTACCGCACCGCGCGCGAAAAGTTTGACGGGATCATCGTCTGCATCAAGGAAGCGCACGAGAAGGGCCAGCCGATCCTGGTCGGCACAACCTCGATCGAGAAATCCGAACTTCTGTCCGAGCTGCTCAAGAAGGAAGGCATTCCGCACAACGTGCTGAATGCCCGCCAGCATGAGCAAGAGGCCCATATCGTTGCCGAAGCCGGCCGGTTCGGCGCCGTGACCATCGCCACCAACATGGCGGGCCGCGGCACCGACATCCAGCTTGGCGGCAATGTGGAAATGAAGGTTCTGGCGGCCATCACCGCCGACCCGCACCTGCACCCCGATGAAGTGCGCGCCCGCATCGAGGCCGAGCACGCCGAAGAAAAGGCCCGCGTGATTGCCGCCGGCGGTCTGTTCGTTCTGGGCACCGAGCGCCACGAAAGCCGCCGGATCGACAACCAGTTGCGCGGCCGGTCCGGCCGTCAGGGCGACCCGGGCCGTTCGGCCTTCTTCCTGTCGCTGGACGATGATCTGATGCGCATCTTCGGAAGCGAGCGGCTGGACAAGATCCTGTCCTCGCTGGGCATGAAGGAAGGCGAAGCCATCGTTCACCCCTGGGTGAACAAGTCGCTGGAAAAGGCGCAGGCCAAGGTTGAAGGCCGCAACTTCGACATCCGTAAGCAACTGCTCAAGTTCGACGACGTGATGAATGACCAGCGCAAGGCGATCTTTGGCCAGCGTCTGGAAATCATGCAGGCCGAGGATGTTTCGGAAATTGCCGCCGACATGCGCTGGCAGGTGATCGACGATCTGATTGACCAGTTCCTGCCGCCGAAATCCTACCCCGACGCCTGGAATACCGAAGGGCTGCGTGCCGCCCTTGTTGAAAAGCTGAACGTCGACCTGCCGGTTCAGGAATGGGCCGCGGAAGAGGGTGTCGATCAGGCCGCGCTGTCGGAGCGCATCATCGAGGCCACCGACAAGTTCATGGCCGACAAGGCCGAGTCTTTCGGCAAGGCCACGATGGAAGGCATCGAGAAGCAGGTTCTGCTGCAGGCGATTGACGGCAAGTGGCGCGAACACCTGCTGCGGCTGGAACATCTGCGGTCGGTCATCGGCTTCCGGGCCTATGCCCAGCGTGACCCGCTGAACGAATACAAGACCGAAGCCTTCCAGCTTTTCGATTCGATGCTGAATTCGCTGCGGGAACAGGTGACCGAACAGCTTGGCCGCATCCGCCCGCTGACCCGCGAAGAGCAGGATCAGATGATGGCGCAGATGGTTGCCGCCCAGCAGCAGGCTGCTGCCGCCACGGCGCCGATTTCCGCCGAACATGCCCCGGCAGAACCGGCCATCGACCCGGCACCCGTGCAGGCCCCGGCGTCCCCTGCATTGCAGGCCGACGCGCGGCTTGCGGGCTTTGACGAGACGGACCCCGCCACATGGGGCAACCCGGGCCGCAATGACCCTTGCCCCTGCGGATCGGGC
Organism: Fuscovulum blasticum DSM 2131; assembly: GCF_003034965.1. Taxonomy (GTDB): domain Bacteria; phylum Pseudomonadota; class Alphaproteobacteria; order Rhodobacterales; family Rhodobacteraceae; genus Pseudogemmobacter; species Pseudogemmobacter blasticus. The sequence goes on from NZ_PZKE01000001.1 coordinate 291,947, forward strand.
GAGAAGTTCAAGCACTGCCACGGCCGTCTGGCCTGAACCACGTCGGGATTGCGGCGGGAAAACGGCACCCGTCGCGATTCCCCTTGGCCTGACTTCATGGCGCCAGGAAACATTCCCCGTTTCAGCCGCGGCATTGCCACCATTGGCGAACATAGTCCCTTGGTCTGGGATCAGACCGGGGGGCGATGATGACCAACAAGCGCAGTTTGATTCGTGCCGCATCGGTGCTGGCCGTGGCGCTTGCCGCCGGGCACCTTGTCCAGACCATGACCGCCGGCAGCCCGTCCAGGGCGGAACCGACGCCGGCGATCGCGGTGCTGCCCACCGCCGTGACGCCCGTTCAGGCCAGCATCGACGCCGCCGCCACCCCGATACCGCAGAAGCCCGACCCTTTGCCGCAGGCCGCGCCCGCCTGCGCCGACCGGCTGACCCTTGCCGCCACGCCCGGCGCGATGATCACCGTGATGATCCATTCCCCCTGTCGTGGGGGTGAACGGGTGGTGCTTCGCCATGCCGGCCTTGCGGTGGCCGAGGCGCTGGATGCCGATGGCCGTCTTGCCGTTCCGCTGCCGGCCTTCGATGCGGGGGGCAAGGTGTCCGTGCTTCTGTCCGATGGCACTGTGCTGCGCGATGCCGTGCCGGTGCCCGACCTTGGCGGACTGCGCCGCTTTGCCGTGCAATGGGTGGCCGAGGATGCCTTTCAACTGCATGTCGGGCCGGGCGTGGTTGGAAACCTGCCCGCTCTGGCCAGCCTTGGCGACCCCTCGGTTGATCTGCCGATGCAGGCGCAGGTCTATACCTGGCCCGCGTCCCAGCGGATCAGCCCTGTGGTCGAGGCGGCCATCACCCCGGCCACCTGCGGCCGCGATCTGCTGGGCGAAACCCTGCTGCTGACCGAAGGCACCACCACCCTGACCGACCTGACCCTGTCGATGCCGCCCTGCGACGCGGTGGGCGATATTCTGGTCTTGAACAATCTTGTCCCCGACGTGACACTCGCCGCCGTCAACTAGGGCGCGCAGGCAGGGGCCAGATGCAGTTCATCGCAGGACGCGCGGCGATTTTCGCCGCGCTTCTCTTTTCCGGCACGGGGGCGGCGCTGGCGCAAGACGTCACGCTGGTCTCACGCGAAGGGAACATCGTCCTGACCGGCAGCCTGCAGGGCTTTGACGGTGAATTCTACCGGCTTGATACGACCTATGGCCCGCTGACCGTTGATTCGCAGGGCGTCATTTGCGAAGGCCCGGCCTGCCCCGACCTGACCGCGCCCAAGGCGGTGATCCGGCTGGTCGGGGCGCCGGATGCCGGCGCCCGGCTTCTGCCCGGCCTGTTCCGCGCCTTTGCTGAAGGCCGCGGTCTGGTCTATGCGCCCACCGAAACCTCGGCCGGCTGGGCCGCCACAATCCTTGATCCGGCAACGGGCAAGATTCTGGCGGAACTGTCCTTTGCCGCGCTGCCCCCGGATGAAGCGGCGGCAGCCGTCGAATCGGGGGCGGCCGAGCTGAAGGTTTCCGCCCTGTCGGATGATGATTTCGGCGCGCGTCCGCTGGCGCTGGATGCGCTGGTGCCCATCGCCGCGCCGGGCAACCCGACGCCCGAGATCTCGACCGTCGATCTGGCCCGCGCCCTGACCGGAGAGGCCAGGAACTGGGCCGATCTGGGCGGCCCCGATATGCCCATCGTGCTGCACGCCCTGGACGCCGGCACCGATTTCCAGCGCGCCCTCGCCAACCGGCTGGGACAGCCGCTGGCCGAGGCCATCGCACATCCCGACATGGCCAGCCTTGCCGCCGCCGTGGCCCGCGACCCCTGGGCGCTGGCCATCACCGGCCGGTCCGAGGCGGGCGCGGCGCGGATCATGCCGCTGACCGACAGTTGCGGCTTCCCGCTGCTGCCCACGCCCATCTCGGTCAAGGCCGAGGACTATCCGCTGGCGCTTCCGTTGTTCCTGCTGACACCGCCGCGCCGCCTGCCGCTTCTGGCACGCGAGTTTCTGGAGTTTCTGGCAACCCCCGCCGCGGAAACGGCGGTGGCGCAGGCGGGCTATATCGACCGTTCCGTTGAACGCGCCCCGATGACACAGGACGGTCTGCGCCTGCTGAACGCCATTCAGGGCGCGGGCGAGGATGTGACGCTGGCCGATCTCAAGCGTCTGGCCGATGTGATGGATGGGGCCGACCGGCTGTCGCTGACCTTCCGGTTCGAAGAGGGCACCTCGATCCTTGATGCCAGTTCGCAGGAAAACCTTGCGCAACTGGGCCGCCTGATCGCCGCCGGCCGTTTCCCGGCGCAGGCGCTGATCCTGGCCGGGTTCTCTGATGGCAAGGGGGATGCCAAGGCGAACCGTGCCCTGTCAGCCGAACGTGCGCAGCGTGTGGCCGCCGACCTTGCCGCCGTGGCCCCTGACCTGCGCCCCGAAGACCTGCCCCGCACCGAAGGGTTTGGCGAGGCGCTGCCGATGGCCTGCGACGAAACCGCCATCGGCCGCCGCCTGAACCGCCGTGTCGAGCTGTGGGTGGTGCCCGACTTCACGCCACCCCAGCCGGCAACGCCCTGACGGGACGGCTGCTCGGTCAGCGCACCGCCTCAAGAACCGCATCAGACAGGCGGCAATCGCGAATGGAATCGGCCCCGCAACGGCGCGGCTCAAGATCGGGGGTCAGGCACAGCCTGACCTCCTGAATCAGCCCGTCCTTGCAGGTGATGGTGATCTGGTCGGCCGTCAGGCCGGGGTTGGCCTCAAGAAAGGCGCCCTCGATCACCTCTGCCGGCACCTTCAGCGTTTTCGACATGCGGGCAAAGACCGGGGGAATCGTCACGCTGTCAAAGGCGCGGCGGGCCGTGGCGAAATAGTCGCGCGGCGACAGGCCCGAGCAGCGCCCGTGCTTCTTCCATTGATAGAAGGCAAGGCCGGCGCCACCCATGATGTCGGCCATGGCGGCGGTCTCGTTGCGGGTCGGATCGCGCTGGCCGGTGCGGCAATAGGACGGCCAGCCGCTTTCGTTCTGTGGCCAAAGGCCGTGCAGCACAAACGTAAGCCCGCGCCCCACGTCGCATTGCGGATCGCGGCGGGCGTCGCCTTCCAGCGCGCACCAGGCTGACGACCAGGAGAGCGACATCACATAATAGTCGAAATCGCCGGCGCGTTCGCCTTCGGCGCGGGCGGGAAGGCTGGTCAGCGCCAGCAGCAGGGCCAGCAGCACGGGTTTCATTTCCACTTCCCCTTGGCCTGGAAAGGCACTATACGAACGCCCAACTCCCCGACATCGAGGAACCGCGGGCCAAGCCCGCAGCCGTTTTCTCGGCACGGGAGAGAATTGTAAAGGGCCGGCCCCTTCGGGCGTGCCCAAGCCAAGAGGACGTTCGATGACCAAGCCCCTGATGGCGCGCGCCACGGCCGTGTGGCTGGTGGAAAACACCACCCTGACCTTCAAGCAGATCGCCGATTTCTGCGGTATGCACGAACTTGAGGTGCAAGGCATCGCCGATGGCGACGTGGCCGGCGGCGTCAAGGGATTCGATCCGATCGCGTCGAACCAGTTGGATCAGGGCGAGATCGACCGTGGTCAGGCCGACCCGCTGTATCGTATGAAGCTGAAGTTCAACGCCGCCGCCGTGGGCGAGGAAAAGCGCCGCGGTCCGCGCTACACGCCCTTGTCCAAGCGGCAGGACCGGCCGGCGGCGATTCTGTGGCTGGTCAAGTTCCACCCCGAGCTTTCGGATGGCGCCATCGGCAAGCTGGTGGGCACCACCAAGCCGACGATCCAGTCGATCCGCGAGCGGTCGCACTGGAACATCCAGAACATCACGCCGATCGACCCGGTGGCGCTGGGGCTGTGCCGTCAGTCCGAACTGGATACCGCCGTGCAGGCGGCCGCGCGCAAGAAAGCGGCCGAAGGCGCGGTCATGACCGATGACGAACGGCGCAAGCTGTTCCCGACCGACCGTTCCCTGTCGATGGCCCCGGATGAGCCGAAGATCGGCGCCGATCTGACCGGGCTTGAAGTCTTCGGCGACGAGGACAAGGACGAAACGCCGAAGGGCGACTATTCTGATGCCGACAGCTTCTTCAACCTGCCCGATTCTACGGACGATGATGAGGAAGAGGACGACCGTCGCCGCTAAGGCCGCAGGTCTGACGACACGAACAAACCCCGGGCCGCGTGTCCGGGGTTTTGCTTTGCGCAGATCAGCGCCGCATCATCGCGATGCGGATCAGCGCGCGCTCCATCAGCGCCATGCCGGGCGCCCGGCTGGCTGACCGCAGGGTCAGGTCGGTGTCCAGCAGCAGGGCGACGGCGCCTTCCAGCGCGCGCGTGCCCAGCGTCTGCGCCTGCCGCTGCATCCTGTCGCGGCGCGGACCGAACACGCGCGCCCGCGCCAGCCCCGAAGCAACGCCGCCGGGGTCTGACGCCGCCATGTGCAGCGCCCGGAAATGCCGCAGCGCCTGGATGCACAGTGTCACGGGCAGAACGCCCTGCCCCTCAAGCCGGCGCATCAGCAGGCCAACGGCACGGCTTTCCCCTTCGGCCACCGCATGAAGAAGATCATCCACCTCGGCCTCAAGGGTGGCGGGGGCCAGCGCGGCCACTTCGGCCGGGGTCAGGGGCGTGGTGTCGCCCCATTTGTAAAGGCCGATCTTTTCCAGCGTCTGGCGGAAATCGCCCGGGTCCAGCGCCCGCGCCAGAACGCCCAAGTCCGCCATGGCGGCAGGGTCGATCTGCGCCAGACCTGCACGCGACAATTCGGCCTCGATTTCCTCGCGCGTGGGCGGGTCGTCATAAAACCCGATGGACACCGCATTGGGCGCCTTCTCGAACAGGGTCTTCAGAGTGGATTTCCCGGTCAACCCGCCTGCCGTGACCACAATTACCGCATCGCCGGGGCGCCAGTCCTTCAGCGCGGCGCCAACGGTTTCGGTCAGCCCGTCGGTGGCGTCTTCCAGAAAAACCACGCGCGGCCCCGGAAAGAAGCCGGTCTCGCGTATGGCATCGCCCAGACGCGCGCCGTCCTTGCGCAACTCGCCGGCCGGAATCCGGGTCAGGCGCATTTCCGCCTCGCCCTGCGGGCCAACCAGCGCGGCAATCGCCTCTTGCCGCTTCATCGCCACGCGCATCGCATCGGCGCCAAAGAGCAGCAGGCCGGCACGGCCCGGGTCGGGCCTGGCGCAATAGCGCGCGGCCTCGGCCCCCTTGAGAATCATCGCGCGTCCAGCTCGGCGATCAGGCGAGTCACGATCTGATCGGCCAGAATCCGCATCAGCCGCAGCGCCGCGTCTTCCTCGGCCGCAAGGCCGGCCACGGTTGACCCCGTGGCGGCAAAGGCGGTGAAACTTTGCACCCGGCCGCCGGTGACCCGCTGGCCGCTGGCCGCATCGGTCAACGTATAGCTGATCGCGCCCGTCAGGTTGTAGCGGGTGGTCTGGTTGTCGGTGGTCACGCCAACCCCTGCCACCCCGGTCGAGATGGAATAGGCCAGATTGTAACGAACGTCCTGCGGCCGGCCCAGCCGTTCCTCGATCCGTTCGACGAAATCAAAGGTGTTGCGATCATACGGGTCGGCGGCGCGGACGGTGCCGAACAGCGCCGTGGCCGCCCCGCCGGGCGCATAGGCCGGGGTAAAGCCGCAGGCGGCCAGCGCCAGCGGCGAAAGCAGAAGGAAGCGGCGGTTATACGACGACATTGATGATGCGCCCCGGCACGACGATGAACTTCTTCACCGGCTGGCCGGCAAGGAACTTGATCACATCCTCGTTCGCCAGCGCGATCTTTTCAATCTCGGCCGCGGCCATATCCTTCGGCACGCTGATTTCCGCCCGCCGCTTGCCGTTGATCTGGATCGGCAGCGTCACCGTGTCATCGACCAGCAGCGCCGGGTCGGCCTTTGGCCAGGGCGCCAGCGCGCACAGGCCCGTGCCGCCCTGATGCGCCCAGATATCCTCGGCCAGATGCGGGGTCATGGGTGACATCAGCTTGGCCAGCGTGCGGATTGCCTCTTTCATCACCGGGGTCGAGGCGTTGGCCTTCGACAGGGTGTTGGTAAAGGCATAAAGCGCGGCAATCGCCTTGTTGAAGGCGAATCCCTCGATGCTGCGCGTCACCTCGTCAATGGCGCGGGCCGTGGCGCGGGCCAGGGCATCGTCCCCCTCGCCCTTGTGGTCGGCGGGCATCTGGCCGATGCGGTCGCACAGCGACCAGACGCGCGACAGGTGCTTGAACGTCGCCTCCGCGCCGCTGGCCGTCCATTCCACATCGCGTTCGGGCGGGCTGTCCGACATCACGAACCAGCGCGCTGTATCGGCGCCGAACTGGGCGATGATGTTCATCGGGTCGACGACATTCTTCTTCGACTTCGACATCTTGGCCGAGGGGATGACCTCGACCGCCGTCCCGTCCTGCAGCGTGGCCCCGCTTTCGCTGCGGATCACGTCTTCCGGCAGGTGATAGACCGGGCGGCCCTGCGCGTCGGTGGTCTTGTAGATTTCGTGCGTCACCATGCCTTGCGTGAACAGCGCGCTGAACGGTTCCACCGCGCGGGCCGGCAGGTGGCCGGTCTTGTGCATGGCGCGGGCAAAGAAGCGCGAATACAGAAGGTGCAGGATCGCGTGTTCGATGCCGCCGATATACTGGTCGACAGTCATCCAGTAATCCACTTCCGCCGCGTCGGTCGGCGTCTTCGACCGGGGCGCGGTGAAGCGGGCATAGTACCAGGACGAATCGACGAAGGTGTCCATCGTGTCCGTCTCGCGCCGCGCCTTCGCCCCGCATTTCGGGCAAGCGCAATCGCGCCAGGTGGGGTGGCGGTCCAGCGGGTTGCCCGGCACGTCGAACGACACGTCATAGGGCAGCTCGATCGGCAGATTTTCCTTGCGCTCGGGCACCACGCCGCAGGTGGCGCAATGCACCACCGGAATCGGGCAGCCCCAGTAGCGTTGCCGCGAAATGCCCCAGTCGCGCAGGCGGAACTTGGTGACGCCGCGCCCCCAGCCCTGCGATTCGGCGGCGGCAATGGCCGAGGCGATGGCCTCGTCGCCGGTTTGCACGTCGGCCCCCGCGAAGCCGCGAACGAAGCGCACCTTTTCCGATTTCATCGGCACGAAGGCTTCGGTCAGGGCGGCGTCTTCCGCGCCTTCGGCCACGAACACCGCCTTGATCGGCAGCCCGTATTTGGTGGCAAAGTCGAAGTCGCGCTGGTCATGCGCCGGGCAGCCGAAGATGGCGCCGGTGCCGTAATCCATCAGGATGAAGTTGGCGATCCAGACCGGCAGTTCCCAATCGGGGTTCAGCGGGTGCTTCACCCGGATGCCGGTGTCATAGCCAATCTTTTCGGCCGTCTCGATTTCCTCGGCCGAGGTGCCGCCCTTGCGACATTCGGCCACGAAAGCCGCCACCTTCGGATCGGCCTCCAGAACCTTCGCCAGCGGATGATCGGGGCTGATCGCGGCGAAGCTGGCGCCCATCAGCGTATCGGGGCGGGTGGTATAGACCTCCAGCGTTTCAAAGCCGTCCGGGGCGCCTACCGTCTGGAACGCGAATTGCAGCCCGCGCGATTTGCCGATCCAGTTCGCCTGCATCAGGCGCACCTTTTCGGGCCAGTCCTTCAGACCGTCCAGCGCCGCCAGCAGTTCCTCGGAATAGTCCGAGATCTTGAAGAACCACTGCACCAGCTCGCGCCGTTCCACCGCCGCGCCCGACCGCCAGCCCTTGCCGTCGATCACCTGCTCATTGGCCAGCACGGTCATGTCGACCGGGTCCCAGTTCACCACGGCGGCCTTGCGGTAAACAAGGCCCGCCTCCAGCATGTCCAGGAACATGGCCTGCTGCTGGCCGTAATACTCGGGATCGCAGGTCGCCAGCTCGCGGCTCCAGTCGATCGACAGGCCCAGCGGCTTCATCTGCGCCTTCATGTCGGCGATATTGCCGTAGGTCCAGTCCTTCGGGTGGCCGCCACGTTCCATCGCGGCATTTTCGGCCGGCATACCGAAGGCATCCCAGCCCATCGGATGCAGCACCGCATGGCCCTGCGCCAGCTTGGTGCGCGCCACCACGTCGCCCATGGTATAGTTGCGCACATGCCCCATGTGGATGCGCCCCGACGGATAGGGGAACATCTCAAGCACATAATACTTGGGCTTGGCCGGATCGTGCCGCGCGGTAAAGGCCTGGGCCTTTTCCCACTCCTGTTGCCATCTGGGTTCGATCAGCGAAGGATCATAGCGCGACATCACGGCCCTCATGCAGGATACCGGGCGGGATTACACCGCCCGGACCGGCAAGGTCCACCCCCTGCTCACCTTGGAGAAATACCCTGCGGGGGTGCGGGGGTGCAAAACCCCCGCGGCGCGGGTCAAAGGTTGCTGTCGCGAACGCGAAGCTGCCGGGCGCGGGTCAGGATGGCATCTTCCACCGCGCGTTGCGTTTCGGCCGAAACCGCCCCGCCGCCCCGCGATTGCAGCGCCACCTTCAGGCTGCGCGCATCCAGCGCCGGATCCTGCACATAGACCGTGGCCCGATAGGCACGTCCGCCGCCGGGCGGGGTGCCATACCCGGTGACGATCACGCCGGTGAACGGATCGACCGATTCAATCGGCAGGAAGTTCAGCACCTCAAGGCTGGCTTGCCAGAGATACTTGTTCACCTCGACCGTGGTGTTCGGGTTGGCCTGGTTCGAGAACAGTCCCAGAATCGAACCGCCCGCCTTGGCCTTGCGGTCCTGCGCCGTCATCGGCGCGGCATCAAGGCCGGTCGGGGTGGTTCTGGCGGCATCCGCGCCGCCGCGCCCGCCACAGGCTGCCAGAAGAACCAAAGCTCCGCCGCACAGCACAGGAACGGCATGCTTCCACAATGTCATTCGGCTCTCCGTGTCCATCACCCGAACATTTAGCCCAGCCCCGGAAACCCGACAAGCGGTTTCCACCCGGGCACCGCCAACACCCGCGCCGGGTGGCCGGGAAGCGGGGGCCCGTCCGGGGCGCGCGGCATTTCGGCCTGCCGCCCGGTATCTGACGTGATTCCCAACGCCCGCGCGCGATGCCCGCGTAAGGCGGCCTGTTCCGGCGGGGCGCGGCGCGCGGGCAAGTTCCGGGCGCCGCACGGGGGCACTGTGTCTTTGGTGCACCATCAATTCTGCGAATGCCGGCAGGGGGGCAAGAGACGATTGCAATCACCGCCTTGGGAAACGAAATAGGGTGAGTAGCTGATCTGGACTAGGCCAGGTTTGGCTGTCCGTTGAAAAACGAGGGAAAAAATGAAAAAGCTTCTCCTTGCATCCACGATGCTCGTCGCCGGCGCCGGCATGGCTGCCGCCGAAATCAGCCTGAACGGCTATGGCCGCTTCGGTCTGCAGTATGTCGAAGACCGCGGCGTCGGCCTGGAAGACACCATCATCTCCAGCCGTCTGCGCATCAACATCGTCGGCACCACCGAAACCGACCAAGGCGTGACCTTCGGCGCCAAGCTGCGCATGCAGTGGGACGATGGCGATGCGTTTGCCGGTACCGCTGGCAACGCTGCCCAGTTCTGGACCAGCTACAACGGCGTGACCGTTTCGGTTGGCAACGTCGACACCGCGTTCGACTCGGTCGCTCTGACCTATGACTCGGAAATGGGCTACGAAGCCTCGTCGTTCGGTGATGCGCAGTCGTCGTTCTTCGCTTACAACTCGAAGTATGACGCTTCGGGTGCTCTGGACAACTACAATGGCATCGCGGTCACCTATTCGATCAGCGGCGTCAACCTGTACCTGTCGTACGTCGACCCGGACCAAACCGTTGACTCCAGCCTCGTGACCGAAGAGTTCGGTATCGCTGCTGACTGGTCGAACGACATGATCTCGCTGGCCGCTGCTTACACCACCGATGCCGGTGGTATCGTTGACAACGACATCGCTTTCGTCGGCGCTGCCTACAAGTTCAACGATGCTGGCACCGTTGGCCTGAACTGGTACGACAACGGCCTGTCGACCGCTGGCGACCAAGTCACCCTCTACGGCAACTACGCTTTCGGTGCGACCACCGTCCGTGCTTATGTGTCGGATATCGATCGCGCTGGTGCTGACACCGCTTACGGTATCGGCGCTGACTACCAGTTCGCCGAAGGCGTGAAGGTTTCGGGTTCGGTCCAGTCGGGCTTTGCCAACGAAACCGTCGCCGACGTGGGCGTGCGCTTCGACTTCTGATCTTACGATCACAGTCTGAGTTGAGGGAGAGCGGGCTTCGGCCCGCTCTTTCCTTTTTGCGCCGGGCCTTTTCGGCCTGTATCCCGGCCATGCCGGGTTTTCTTTCGCGCCGCGATGCGCAAACTGCGGCCCGGCGGAACAGACAGACCGGAACGAACAGACCGGAATGAACAGACGGGGGGCCGGCATGGCATTGGCAGAAATCGTGGCGCGCATCCGCAAGGCCGAGGCTGCGGCAGGCCGCGCGCCGGGCAGCGTGACGCTGATCGCGGTGTCCAAGGTGCAGCCGGCAGACCGGGTTGCCGCGGTGCTGGGCGCCGGGCAGCGGGTGTTCGGGGAAAACTATGTGCAGGAAGCGGCGGGCAAATGGCCGGCATGGCGCGACCAGTTTCCCGGCGTGAAGCTGCACATGATCGGGCCGCTGCAAACCAACAAGGCCAAGGTCGCGGTCGATCTGTTCGATGCGATTCACACGGTTGATCGGCCCAGCCTGGCGGAAAAGCTGGCCCGTCTGGCCGAATCGCGCGGCACCAGCCCCGAGCTGTTCGTGCAGGTGAACACCGGGGCCGAACCCCAGAAGGCCGGTATCCTGCCCGAAGACGCCGACGCCTTCATCGCCACGCTGCGCGGTCTGGGTCTGCCGCTGGCGGGCCTGATGTGTATTCCACCCGAAGATCAGGACAGCACCCCGCATTTCGCCCTGCTGGCGGCCATGGCCGAACGCAACGGCCTGACCGGCCTGTCGATGGGCATGAGCGCCGATTTCGAAGCCGCCATCGCGCAGGGCGCCACCCATGTGCGGGTGGGCAGCGCCATCTTTGGCGACCGGGTGCCGCAGCCGCGCTGACCGGACGGGACCGATGCTTGACAAGGCAGGGGTGTCTTTCTAAAGACATTCCTGACAGATACAGTCAGAATCCTCTGCCGCCAGCCTCGCGCGCCAACCGGCCCGGCCAGCCCCCTTGCAGACAAGACCCAAGGGACTGCCCCGCCGATGCGCCGCCAGGCCACCCCCCGCACGACCCTTCGCCTTGCCGTCACTGTGCTTGGCTGCCTGCTGGCCGCGCCTGCCTGGGCGCAAACCCCCGACACGCCGCCCGTGGTGGGGACCGCGCCGCCCGCGCTGGCGCTGACGCCGGAAACCGCCCTGACCCCGCCGCCCCTTTCGGGCGTGCCGGTCACGGGTGCCGTTGCGCATGGGTCGAAGGCCGCCGATCTTGCCCCGCTGGTGCTTGAGGCGCATCCGGTGGTGCAGGCGGTGATGGCGCTGCTGGCGGCTGCCGTTTTCGCGGTGCTGACCGTGTTCCTGTACAAGCTGGTGGAATACCGGATCGCGTTTTCCCGGCTGGCCCGGTCAGCCCGCGCGCTGGGGCAGGACAAGGCCGCCTCCGGCCTGCCGTCCTGTCCGCTCATGGCCAGCAATCAGGCGGCGCGGCAGGAAATCGCAGACCTGCCGGCCCGGCTGACCTCCGACCTGCGCGCCTCGGCGCGTGAGCGGCTGGACCTGTCGCTGGCGCGAATCGAGGCGGCGGCGGTGCAGCGGCTGCGCAGCGGCACCGGGCTTCTGGCCTCGATCGGGGCGGTGGGGCCGTTCGTGGGGCTGTTCGGCACCGTCTTCGGCATCATGAACAGCTTCATGGCGATTGCCGAAACCAAGACGACCAACCTGTCGGTGGTGGCCCCCGGCATTGCCGAGGCTCTGCTGGCCACCGGGCTGGGGCTGGTCGCGGCGATTCCGGCGGTGCTGCTGTACAACCATCTGACACGGCGCATCGCGGCCTATCGCCACCGTCTGGCGGATGGCACGGCCGAGGTGCTGCGCAGTTTCAGCCGCGCGCTGGATGCCCGCATGGCGGCAGGGGGCTGACACATGGCGCTGCGGCTGGACGAAGGCGACACCGAACTGAGCGAGATCAACGTCACGCCTTTCATCGACGTGATTCTGGTGCTGCTGATCGTGTTCATGGTGGCGGCGCCGCTGTCCACCGTGGATGTGCAGGTGAACCTGCCCGCATCGTCCGCCCCGCCCGCCGACCGGCCGGCAGACCCGCTTTGGCTGACCTTCACCGAAAGCCGCGCCCTGTTGCTGGACGAAACCGAAATCGACCGCAACGCCCTGGCGGCCGTGCTGGACGCGCGCACCGGCGGCCAGCGGGACACGCCGGTCTTCCTGCGGGCCGACCGCAGCATCGACTATGGCGCGCTGATGGGCGTCCTCGATTCGCTGCGCCGGGCCGGCTATCTGAAAGTGGCCCTCGTCGGGCTTGAGGGGGCGCCATGATGCTGCCGCAGACCCGAACCGCCCCCGGCTGGATCGCCGCCGCCACTGTTGCCGCCGCCTTGCTGTCCGGCGCCGCCGTCGCGCTGACCTTGCAGGACCGGGCCGCCCCGGTGGCGCTGATGATCGACCTGGCGCCGGTGCCCGCCGTGGCGCCGGCGATGTCGGCCGTGGCCGACCCCGCGCCGCAGGTCATGGATGAGATGCCGGATCTGGCCGATCCGATGGACGTGGCCGAAGCGAAACCGCCGGTCCCCAAGGCCGAAACCGCCCCGGACCTGCCGCACCCCCGGCCCGCGATGGCAATGCCAGAGCCTGACGTGCCGGCGCAGGCCGATATGGCCCTGCTGCCGCCGCAAAAGGAACCCCCGGCAAAGAAAGTGGCCAAGGCCGACCCGAAGCCCGAGGCACCGAAGGCCAAGAAGAAAAAGAACAAACCCGCGAAAGAGGCCAAGGTTTCCAAGGCCACATCCGCCGGTGCCACCGCGCCCACGGCGGGCGCCAAGGCCAAAAGCGGCGGCTCCGTCTCTCCGGCGGCCTATGCCAAGGCGGTGATGAAGAAGGTTCGCGCCACCCGCAAACAGGCCGGCGCGGGCCGGGGAACGGTGCAGGTCGGCTTCAGCATCGCGGCGGACGGCAGCCTTGCCGGGGTGCGGGTGCTGCAAAGTTCGGGCAATGCCGCGCTGGACGAAGTGGCGGTCAGCCACATCCGCCGGTCTGCCCCGTTCCCGGCCCCGCCCGAAGGCGCAGGCCGCAGCTATTCGTTCGAATTCGTCGGCAAATAGGGCCGCGCCAGCGCCGAAAGATACTGGTCCACCGCCCGCGCCCGCTGCCGGGCGATCTGCACCGCCTCCTCCGGGGTGATCAGCCGGAACCGTAGCGGATCGCCGGGGCGGCATTGCACCAGACCGTCCACGTCATCGGCCAGAAGCGTGGCGATCTTGGGGTAGCCGCCGGTTGTCTGGTGGTCAGACAGCAGGATCATCGGGCGGCCATCGCCCGCCACCTGTACCGACCCGCGCAAGATCGGTTCGGACGGAATCCCCAGCGATTCTTCCGGTGGCAGCGACGGGCCGTCCAGGCGCAGACCCATGCGGTCAATGGCGCTGCTGACAAGGAAGGTGCCGGTGGCAAGGCGGGTCCGCACCTCGGGCGGGAAAAAGCGTTCCTGCGGGCCCCAGACCGCATGAAGCAGATGGCGCGGCCGGGTCCAGACCGGGCAGGGGATGCTGCGCTCGGCGGTCTCGCACTGGCTGGGTCCGGTCACCCGCAACACCCGGCCGGCCACCAGCCGCCCGCCGCCAAGGCCCGAAAGCCCGTGGGTGGCGGTGCTGCCCAGCCAGGTTTCGCTGATCAGGTGGCCTGCCACGGCCAGGCAGGCCCAGCTTCCCCAGGGTCCAAGCCGCACGGTCAGCCGCTGGCCCGCGCGCAGGGTGAAAACCGACCATGACCCCAGCTTGCGGCCGTCGATATGCAGGATGAAGCCGCCGCCCACCATGGCCAGCGTCACCGCACCGCTCAGGCAATCCAGCACCAGCCCGCCGGGCGAAACCTCGATCCCGGTGGCGTCGGGCGGGTTGCCAAGGGCGGTGTTGGCGATCCGCAGCGCCTTGCGGTCCATTGGACCCGAAGCGGGTACGCCAAAGCGCATCTGGCCGGGGCGGCCACCATCCTGAAGGGTGACATGCGGTCCGGCAAAGACCACGCGAAGCAGTGCCTCAGTCATCGGCACCCTCCTTGCGGGCCAGTTCAAAGGCAGCGCGGGTGATGCGGCGGAAGATCACCCTGTCCCCGACATCGAACAGGAAGGGGCGGGCCGGATCGTCCAGCAGGATGGGCGTGGGAGAGCGGCCGATGATCCACCAGCCGGTCGGCATGGTCAGGGTCGAGACCAGGCATTGCGGGCCGGCGATCAGCACCGACCCCGCCACCACCCCGCGCACCGGCGCAGGCTTGCGGTTCAGCCGCAAGGCGGGCGGCACCCCGGCCAGATAGGCATAGCCCGGCGCGAAACCGTACATGTAGACGTGATAGCGCCCCGCCAGATGCGCGGCGATCACCGCCTCACGGTCCAGCCCGGTGCGTTGTGCCACGGCGTCAAGATCGGGTGCCAGCGGGGCATCATAGCAAACCTCGACCACCCGTTCCGCAGGTTGCCGGTTCACGGTCGCGCCGGCCTGGATCAGCCTGCGCAGAGACGATTCCACGGCGCGATGATCGGTTTCCAGCGGGTCGAAATCGACCAGCAGGCTGACATAGGCCGGCACCGCTTCACGCATCCCGCGCGGCGGGTCCGACGCCAGTGCAAGATCAAGCGCCAGAACGGCGGCATGGGCGTCGTCCGACAGGGTTTCGGCGAATTCGACCTGCACCGCATGGTCGGCCACGGCGCGGAACCGCGGGCTGGCGGGGGTTGGGGTCATGCGGGCACCAGAAAGGGCGTGACGGTCACGCCTTCGGCCAGAAGGCGTGCGCGCAGGCGTTGCGCCAGTTGCAGCGCACCCGGCGAATCGCCATGGACGCAGATCGACTGCGCGTTCAGCGGAATGGACCCGCCGCCCTGCACCGGCATCCGGCCGGATCGCAGCAGGGCAATCAGCCGGTCCGCCGCCTCATCCGCATCATGGATCAGCGCGCCGGGCTGGCCGCGCGGAACCAGCCGCCCGTTCGGCAGATACCCCCGGTCGGCAAAGATTTCCGAGATGGCGCTCAGCCCGGCGGCCCGGGCGGCGATTTCCAGCTCCGTGCCCGAAATGGCCAGAACCGCCAGATCGCCCGGCAGGGCCGCGATGGCGGCCACGATGGCCGCCGCCACGGCGGCATCATCGGCGGCCAGATTGGCCAGCGCGCCATGCGGCTTCACATAGCGCACCCGCGTTCCGGCAACTGCAGCCACAGCTTGCAGGCTACCCACCTGCGCGGCCACCATGCGGCCAATCGCGGCCGGGGTCATGGGAATGATGCGCCGCCCGAACCCTTCACGGTCGGCATAGCCGGGGTGGGCGCCGACGATCACGCCATGATCGGCGGCCAGCCGCAGGGTGGCGAACATCGTTTCCGGGTCACCGGCATGGCCGCCGCAGGCAATGTTGGCGCTGGTGACCACGGTCAGCAGCGCCGCGTCATCGCCCATGGCCCAGGGGCCATAGCCTTCCCCCAGATCAGAGTTCAGGTCGATCCGCATTGTCCCCCACCTTATGGTTCGGGGCCAGTGAAGACCGAAGCCGCGCCGGTGGCAAGGCGCGGCTTCGTCGCGGGTCAGACGTCGAAACGCACACCCTGCGCCAGCGGCAGCTTGGCGGAATAGTTCACCGTGCTGGTCTGCCGGCGCATATAGCCCTTCCACGCGTCAGAGCCGCTTTCGCGCCCGCCGCCGGTTTCCTTTTCGCCACCGAAGGCGCCGCCGATTTCGGCACCCGAGGGGCCGATGTTGACGTTGGCGATGCCGCAGTCGGACCCGGCAGCCGAAAGGAAGGTTTCCGCTTCGCGCAGGTTCAGCGTGAAGATGCAGGACGACAGGCCCTGCGGCACGCCGTTTTGCAGCGCAATCGCCTCGTCCAGGGTTTCATAGCCCAGGACATACAGGATCGGGGCGAAGGTTTCCTCGCGCACGGTTTCGGTCTGCGCCGGCATTTCCACCAGCGCCGGTTCCACATAGGCGCCGCCCTGGGGCACGCCCTCGGCCACGGCGCGGCCTCCATGCACGGTGCCGCCTTCCGACTTGGCCTTCGCCAGTTGCGCCAGCATCCGGTCGCGCGAGGCCTGGTCGATCAGCGGGCCGATCAGCGTGGTGGGTTTGCGCGGGTCGCCGATGGGCAGGCTGGCATAGGCCTTGGTCAGCCGCGCCACCAGTTCCGCACGGATCGAGTGATGCGCGATCAGCCGGCGGAGCGAGGTGCAGCGCTGGCCCGCGGTGCCGACAGCGCCGAAGACGATGGCACGCACCGCCATGTCAAGATCGGCCGAAGGCGCCACGATCATCGCGTTGTTGCCGCCCAGTTCCAGGATCGACCGGCCCCAGCGGGCCGCGACCTTGGGCCCCACGATGGCCCCCATCCGGGTAGAGCCGGTGGCCGACAGGACCGGCACGTCCGGCGACACGACCAGCGCCTCGCCGATGGCGGGACCGCCGATCACCAGTTGCGACAGGCCCTCGGGCGCATCATCGCCAAAGCGGACCAGCGCGCGTTCAAGACAGCGATGTGCGGCAATGGCGGTCAGCGGGGTTTTCTCGGACGGCTTCCAGATCACCGGGTTGCCGCAGACCAGCGCAAGGGCGGCGTTCCACGACCAGACGGCCACCGGGAAGTTGAAGGCGCTGATCACGCCCACTGGCCCGATCGGGTGCCAGGTTTCCGCCATGCGGTGGCCAGGGCGTTCGCTGGCGATGGTCAGGCCGTAAAGCTGCCGCGACAGGCCAACGGCGAAATCGCAGATGTCGATCATCTCCTGCACTTCGCCCAGGCCTTCGCTGGTGATCTTGCCCACTTCCAGCGTGACCAGCGCGCCCAGCTCCGCCTTGGCGCTGCGCAGTTCCTCGCCCAGCAGGCGCACCAGTTCGCCCCGGCGCGGGGCCGGAACGTCACGCCAGGCGCGGAAGGCGGCCTGCGCGCGGGCGATCACCGCCGGCATCGCCGCCGGATCGGTTTCGTGAACTTTCGCCACCTCGGCGCCGTCGATGGGCGAACGCACGGCCAGCGTGCCGCCGGTCAGATCGGCGGCGGTCAGGCCGGCTGCGGCAAGAATGGGGGAATGGGTCATCATCTGGCTCCGTTGGTGACACGGCCGCGCTGATCCTCAAGCCCCATGGACACAAGGATCGGGTCGGTCGTCTGTTGTTTCTGGAAATCGGTCTTGCTGCCCATCCCGCGCCAGTTGGCCAGGATCAGCGATTGTGCCACCGCGCCGCCAAGGGTGTTCCCCGGCCCGGTGACGATGAACAGGTCCGGCGCGAATTCGCGCGCTGCGCTGCGCAGGGCAGCGGTCAGGTCATAGGTCTCGGTTACCTGATGGCCCAGGGTATAATCCCGCAGGGCCGCCGTGGTGTTTGCGCCCGGCCACCAGACATGGCCGCGTCCGTCGATCAGCGGCAGCGCCGGCTGGCGGAACAGCGCCTGCGGAAGCGCGGCCTGACCCTGCGCCGCCACCGGGGCCTGCAGCGCGGTGTGGAAGGCCGCGTGATTGCCCAGCCGCATGGGAAAGCGGCCCTGAACCGGCGGAACGGCGGCTTCAAACGCCTTGAGGCCCGCCTCGTTCCCGGCCAGCACCAGCAGGCCGCCAAGGTCGATCGACAGCGCCAGCGCATGGTCGGGCCGGGTGGCAATCTCGGCCATCAGCGCCAGCAGACCGGCCTTGCGTGCCGGATCGGGCACCCAGTCATCGCCCATCCAGGGATAGACAAGCTGGCCGCCGATCAGCGCATTCTGCATCAGCGTGCCCATGGTGTTGGCGATGCGGAACCCGTCGTCCGGCGTGGTGGCGCCGGCGCAGGCCAGGGCCGAATACCAGCCCATCGAATTGCCGGTCACGCCCACAACCCGGACAGCTTCCCCGTCCAGCGACAGGAAATCGCCCAGCGTCGCGGCAAAGATCAGCGCGCTGGCATTGTCCCCCCGGCTGTGCGTGGAAAGCGAGAATTTCGCCGCGCCGTCCAGCGCCGTCAGGGTTTCCTGCCCGGCCTGCGTCCGCAGGGCATCAAACCGTGCCAGCAGGCCGGCATCTGGGAAGAAACGGCGCAGATAGCCCAGCTCCGGCGCGTTGTAGGTGCCCCGTCCGGGGCAGATCACGACAGCCGTCTTCATTTGCACAGCTCCGTTGCGGCCGCGGTGATTCCGTCTTTGGACGGCATGGTTACCGCATAAGCCGGGCCGGTGGCGATGAAACTGTCCTCGGCGGTGATCCGGGCCAGCCTGGCGCCCGGCGCTGCTTCATGGAAATGCGCCATCAGCGCCTCGGCAACGCCCCCGGAATGGCGTGTCTCATCCACCACCAGAATATGCTTGCAGCCCGAAACCGCCTGCATCAGAGCCTCTTTCGGCAAGGGCGACAGCCAGCGCGTATCCACGATGCGGGTCTTGATCCCCGCCGCCTCGATCGCGGGCAGCGCCTGGTTCGACAGATAGACCCCGTTGCCGAAGGTCACGATGGCCAGGTCGGTTCCCGTGCCCTGAACTCCGACGTCGCCGAAGCCGATCACCTCATCCGGGGCGGGGTAAAGCCGCATCCAGCCGCCGTCCTTGTCGGTATGCAGGTCGCGCATCGGATACAGCGCAATGGGTTCCAGGAACACCACCACGCGCTGTTCTTCCCGCGCAAGCCGCACAGATTCGCGCAGCATCCGGGCCGCGTCGGCCCCGTTCGACGGCACCGCCAGGATCACGCCCGGAATGTCGCGCAGCACGGCAACCGAGTTGTCGTTGTGGAAATGCCCGCCAAAACCCTTCTGATACCCCAGCCCGGCAATGCGCAGCACCATCGGGTTGGTGAACTGCCCGTTCGAGAAGAAGGGCAGCGTTGCCGCTTCGCCGCGGATCTGGTCCTCGGCATTGTGCAGATAGGCCAGGAACTGGATTTCCGGCATCGGCACAAAGCCGTTCTGCGCCATGCCGATGGCCAGGCCCAGGATGGATTGTTCATCCAGCAGCGTGTCGATCATCCGGTCCGGGCCAAAGCGCGCCGTCAGCTTCTGCGTCACACCATAGACACCGCCCTTGCGGCCGACATCTTCGCCCATCATCACGATTTCGGGGTGCGCCAGCATCAGGTCGGTCAGCGCCCAGTTGATCAGCCGCGACATGATCTGCGGCTCTTCCATTGCCTTCAGGTCGCCGCCGAAAACCGCCGCCCGCGCTTCGGGCGTGGGGCCGTTGGTGGGCCGGCAGTCGCGTTTCGGCGGGATCAGGCTGGACATCACGCCGCTGGCCGACTTCAGCCGCGGGCGGGTTACCGCCTCGGCGGCGACGCGGGCCACGCGATCCACGGTTTCCTTGTAGATCGCCAGCGCCTCGGCGGGCTGCATCACCCCGGCCTGATCCAGCAGCCGCACCGAATGCAGCAGCGGATCTTGCGCCTCTTCGGCCTCCACCTCTTCGCGGCTCAGATAGGTGGTGGGCACATCCGCCCCGGCATGGCCATACAGCCGGATGGTGCGCAGGTGCAGGAAGGCCGGCTTCTTGCGGCTGCGCACATAGTCTGCCGCTTCGGACGCCACGCGGTAGGTGTCATACAGGTCCAGACCATCGGCCT
This sequence comes from Fuscovulum blasticum DSM 2131, assembly GCF_003034965.1. GTDB lineage: Bacteria > Pseudomonadota > Alphaproteobacteria > Rhodobacterales > Rhodobacteraceae > Pseudogemmobacter > Pseudogemmobacter blasticus. Next base: position 311,646 of record NZ_PZKE01000001.1, read on the forward strand.
TGAAATATTTCAGCCCCGGGCGGGCGCTGAAACCGGCCTCGATCCAGCCCTTCGGCGTCTTGGTGGAAATGCCAATGCCGTTGTCCTCGCAGACAAACAGCAGCGGCAGCGGCACCGATTGATAGCTGGTCCAGCCCGCGGTGTTGAACGCGCCTTGCGCGGTGGAATGGTTGGCGCTGGCATCGCCAAAGCTGCACATTACCACCGCATCTTCGGCCAGAAGCGCGTGTTCCGGGCGGCGGCGGCGCGCGGCGCCCACCGAATAGGCCGCCCCCACCGCCTTGGGCAGGTGGCTGGCAATGGTCGAGGTTTGTGGCGGGATCATCAGCGCCTTCGATCCCAGAACCTTGTGCCGCCCGCCCGAGATGGGGTCTTCGCTGGACGAGGCAAAGGACAAGAGCATGTCCCAGGTGGGGTTCTGGCCGGGCACCTGGCCGGCGCGGGCAATCTGGAAGGCGGCATCCCGGTAATGCAGGAAGGCCATGTCGCCCGTGCGCAAGGCCAGCGCCACCGCCGCCATGCCTTCGTGCCCCGAAGAGCCGATGGTATAGAACCCTTGCCCCGCCCGCTGCATGGCCCGGCTTTGCCGGTCCAGTGCGCGGGTCAGGCAGGCGGCGCGAAAGGCCGCGACCGCCTGGTCCGCCGTCAGCGGCCCGGCCGGCGCGCGGCCTGAGGGCAGATCGCCGGCGGCAACGCGGCGCAGGAAGTTCTCATGGACAATCTCGCAACGCGCCATGGCTCAGGCCCCCAATGCGGCGGCGATGCGGCCAAGACCGGCGTCAAGATCGGCATCGGAATAGGCGAAGGACAGCCGGGCATGGCCGGGCAGGCCAAAGGCGCGGCCCGGCACGATGGCAACGCCATGATCTTCCAGCAGCCAGGTGCACAGCGCGGCGTCGCTGTCGAACCCCTTGGCCGCCATGGCCCCGGTGATGCGGGGGAAGACATAGAACGCCCCGTCGGGTGACGGGCAGTCGATTCCCGGCACCGCGTTCAGCGCGGCGACCACCCGGTCGCGCCGTGCCCGCAGCGCCTGCCGCCGAACGTCGATCAGGCTGTTGTCGCCGGTCAGCGCGGCCACGGCGGCGGCCTGCGCAATCGAACAGGCGCCCGAGGTGACCTGCCCCTGCACCGCGCCCATCGCCTTGACCAGCGGCGCGGGGGCGATGCCCCAGCCGATGCGCCAGCCGGTCATCGACCAGGCCTTGGACGCCCCGTTCACCGTCAGCAGCCGGTCCCTGAGCTGCGGCGCTGCCACGGCAAGCCGGGTGAAGGGAATGAAGTTCAGGTGTTCATAGATTTCGTCGGCCATCACCCAGACCTGCGGGTGACGGTCCAGCACCGCCGCCAGCGCCTGCAACTCGGCCTGGGAATAGATCGCGCCGGACGGGTTCGACGGCGCGTTCAGCATCAGCCAGCGGGTTTGCGGCGTGATCGCGGCTTCCAGCGCGGCGGGCGACAGCTTGAAGCCGTCTTCCATGGCGCAGGGCACCACCACCGGCACACCGCCAGCCATGGCCACGATGTCGGAATAGCTGGTCCAGTAGGGGGCGGGCATCACCACCTGATCGCCCGGCTCCAGCGTGGCCAGCATGGCGTTGGCGATCACCTGCTTGGCCCCGGTCGAGATGATGACCTCGGCCACCGTCACCCCGGCATCGGCCGCCACGGCGCCACGCAGTTCGGCGGTGCCGGCGGTGGCGGTGTATTTCGTCTTGCCTGCCAGCGCGGCGGCATGGGCCGCTTCCACCACATGCGCGGGGGTGGGGAAGTCCGGCTCGCCGGTTGACAGCGACACGACATCCTTTCCAGCGGCCTTCAGCGCGGCGGCGCGTTCGCTGATCTGCACGATTTCCGAGATTTCCAGCCCGGCAATCCGGCTGGCACGGCGAAATCCGGCGGCTGTGGTCATTCTGCTTGCTCGCTGCTCTTTGTCGTTTCGCGCCAGACATAGCTGGAAGTTTCCGAACATATGAGCGAGATTTTGGTCATCACGTTGGAGAAAAAGTCACATGATCGCCCCGCGCCGCTTTCTGCCGTCAATCTCGTCCCTGCAGGCGCTTGAGGCGGTGGATCGGCTGGGCACCGCCACGGCGGCCGCGCAGGAACTGTCGCTGACCCATTCCGCGGTCAGCCGGCAGTTGAAGGCGCTGGAAGACCAGATCGGCGTCGCGCTGTTCCGGCGCGAAGGCAAGGGGCTGGCGCTGACGCAATCGGGCACGGCCTATGCCCAGTCGGTGCGCGGGTTCCTGAACGATCTGGCGCGGGCCAGCCTGAAGGTGCGCGCCTCGGGCGAACGCAGCAGCCTGAACCTTGGCATCCTGCCGGCGTTCGGAACGCACTGGCTGACGCCACGGTTGCGCGCCTTTGCCGAGGCGCATCCCGAAATCACGGTGAACCTGTCCACCCGGCTGTCGCCCTTCGATTTCAGCCGCGACAAGCTGGATGCCGCCATCCATTTCGGCGCCCGCAACTGGCAAGGGGTCGAATACCTGGAACTGTCCAGTGAGCGGGTGATTCCGGCCTGCGCGCCGCAACTGGTGCCACAGGGCCCCGTTTCGCAACAGGAGCTGCTGGCCTTGCCGCTGCTGCACCTGGAAAGCCGCCCCGGCGCCTGGGAGGAATGGTTCACCCGCAACGGCTGCCCCGGCGCGCGGCTGCGCGGGATGCTGTTCGACCAGTTCGCCCAGATGGCCGAGGCCGCGGCCCTGGGCTTTGGCGTGGCGCTGCTGCCCGATTTTCTGGCCGAGGCCGAATTCCGGCGTGGCCGGCTGGTGCCGGCCTTTGCCCGTTATGCCGCGGCCGAGGGCACCTATTTTCTGGTCTGGCCCCGGCTGCGCGACCCCGGCCGCCCCTTGCAGGCGCTGATCCGCTGGTTGCAGGCGCAGGGTTAGGGGCGCAGTTCCAGACCGCCCATCCCCACCAGATGTGCAATGATCTGGTCAATACCCTGACCGCGCCGCAGGTTGGCCAGCACATAGGGCCGCGCGCCGCGCGCCCTGCGGGTGTCGCTTTCCAGAAGCGCAAGGTCCACGCCCACATGCGGGGCAAGGTCGGTCTTGTTCACCACCAGCAGGTCGGATTTCACCAGTCCCGGCCCCTTCTTGCGCGGAATGTCCTGCCCGGCTGCGGTGTCGATCACATAGATCGTCAGGTCGGCCAGTTCGGGGCTGAAGGTGGCCGCCAGATTGTCGCCGCCGCTTTCGATCAGGATCAGGTCAAGATCAGGATGCGCGCGGCTCAGGTCGGCCACGGCGGCCAGGTTGATGCTGGCATCCTCGCGAATGGCGGTATGCGGGCAGCCGCCGGTTTCCACGCCCCTGATGCGGTCCTGCGGCAGAACCTGCGCCCGCATCAGATATTCGGCATCCTCGCGGGTGTAGATGTCATTGGTGATGACGGCCATCGACAGCCGCGATGCCAGCGTGCGCGCCAGTTGTTCGGTCAGCGTGGTCTTGCCCGCACCCACCGGGCCGCCGATGCCCACGCGAAGCGGGCCATTTGGGGAAGCGGTCATGTGCGGAAAATCCTTGTCTCCAGCGTTTCATGCGCCATCGCGGCCAGATCGGCGCCGGGGGTAAAGGACCAAAGGTCGGCTTCCCCCGCTGCGGCCGCGGCCTGCGCGGTTTCGGCGATCACCGGCGCCAGCGCGGCCAGCACCCGCTGGCCTTCGGTCTGGCCCAAGGGCAGGAACCGCACGGCCACCGAAACCAGTTGCGCCGCCACGGCCTGCAGGAACAGGGCCAGCACTTCCTCCTCGGGCAGGTCCATGTCTTGCGTCGCCGCGCCAACGGCCAGCGGATAGGGCAAGGCCGGGTCTTTTGGCCTTGTCAGAGACTGAAAGGCCCGCCCAAGCTCGGCCGTTTCGATGGCGCGTTCGGCAGAAGGAAGCCAGGCGTCGAACAGATCGGCCAGCGCGGCAAGGTCGGCCCCGGGGCGGCGGGCCATCGACAGGAAGATGGCATCCGTCCGGGCCGAACCATGGGTCAGAACAGCGGCGATCCAGTCCTGCAAATCACCGGCATCGGCCACGCGCCCATCGGCAATGGCGGTTTCCAGCCCCTGCGAATGGGCGAAGGCACCAATGGGAAAGGCGGGTGACAGGATCTGCACCAGCCGCAGCCGGGCGGCAATTGCGTCTCTAACCATGCGGAAACCCGTGCGGGGCGTGGTCATGTCCCAGCGTGCGGCCATGGCCATAGGCCCCGCCTTCCGGGTGGAAGGGCGCAATGACATGGGCCAGCCTTGCCCCCAGTTGCGCCAGCATCGCCTCAAGCACATGGTCCTGCCGGATCACCAGATGATCCTTGGCCACCTGACACGGCGTGTGCCGGTTGCCGATGTGCCAGGCCAGCCGCGCCAGATTTTCCCCGCGCACCTGCACCACCGGCTCATCCGCCGCGACAACCCTGATCCGCTGGCCATCGTCGGTTTCTAGCGCATCGCCGGCTTCAAGGCTGGTGGTGGCGGCCAGATCGACCATCACGCCCGCGCCCCCTTCGCACAGCAGGCGCTTGCGGCGCAAAAAGCGTTCATCATAGCTCAGCCGCACCGTATCGGCGGTGGGGCCAGACCATGTGCCGGCGCGCAGCACGGTGCGGGCGGGAAGCGGGAAAGCCATCGCCCCCTCAGAACAGGAAATAGCGCTGCGCCAGCGGCAGCTCGGTTGCCGGGGCGCAGGTCAGCAATTCGCCATCGGCACGCACCTCATAGGTTTCGGTATGCACCTCGATCTGCGGCATGGCGCTGTTCAGCACCATGTCGGCTTTGCCGATGTTGCGCGTGCCCTGCACCGCGACGGTTTCCTTGGCCAGCCCCAACTGCCCGCGCAAGCCGTCTGCCTGTGCCGCGGCCGAAACGAACAGCACCGCCCCCCGCTCGACAGCCCGGCCAAAGGCCCCGAACATCGGCCGCGAATACACCGGCTGCGGCGTGGGGATGCTGGCATTGGTATCGCCCATCTGCGCCATGGCGATGCTGCCGCCCACCAGCACCATCTCGGGCTTGGCCCCGAAGAAGGCGGGCGACCAGATCACCAGATCGGCGCGCTTGCCCACTTCGATTGATCCGATCTCGCGGCTCATCCCCTGCGCGATGGCCGGGTTGATGGTGTATTTCGCCACATAGCGCCGGGCGCGGATATTGTCGTTGTCGCCCGTCTCCGCGGCCAGCCGCCCGCGCTGCTGCTTCATCTTGTGGGCGGTCTGCCAGGTGCGGGTGATCACCTCGCCCACCCGGCCCATGGCCTGACTGTCCGAGGAAATGATCGAGAACGCCCCCATGTCGTGCAGGATGTCTTCCGCCGCGATGGTCTCGCGCCGGATGCGGCTTTCGGCAAAGGACACGTCTTCCTGCACCCGCCGGTCCAGGTGGTGGCAGACCATCAGCATGTCCAGATGCTCTTCGATGGTGTTCACCGTGTAGGGCATCGTCGGGTTGGTCGAACTGGGAATCACATTCGGCGCCGAGACCACCTTGATGATGTCGGGCGCATGGCCGCCGCCCGCGCCTTCCGTGTGGAAGGCGTGGATGGTGCGGCCCCGAATGGCGGCCAAGGTGTTTTCGACAAAGCCCGACTCGTTCAGCGTGTCGGTGTGGATCATCACCTGCACGTCCATGTCATCGGCCACCGACAGGCAGCAGTCGATGGCGGCGGGCGTGGTGCCCCAGTCTTCATGCAGCTTCAGCGCGCAGGCGCCGCCCTTCACCATTTCGACCAGCGCCTCGGGCCGGCTGGCATTGCCCTTGCCCGAAAGGCCGAAGTTGATGGGGAAGGCATCCAGCGCCTGCAGCATCCGCCCCAGATGCCACGGCCCCGGCGTGCAGGTGGTGGCCAGCGTGCCATGCGCCGGGCCGGTGCCGCCGCCCAGCATGGTGGTGATGCCGGAATGCAGCGCGTCCTCGACCTGCCCCGGCGCGATGAAGTGGATATGGGCGTCCATCCCCCCGGCGGTGACGATCCGCCCCTCGCCCGCGATGATCTCGGTCCCCGGCCCGATGATGATGGTCACGCCGGGCTGGGTATCGGGGTTGCCCGCCTTGCCGATGCCGGCGATGCGGCCGTCGCGCAACCCGATGTCGGCCTTGTAGATGCCGGAATGGTCAAGGATCAGCGCATTGGTGATGACGGTATCCACCGCCCCCCCGGCGCGGCTGATCTGGCTTTGTCCCATCCCGTCACGGATGACCTTGCCACCGCCGAACTTCACCTCCTCGCCATAGGTGGTGAAGTCGCGCTCCACCTCGATGATCAGGTCGGTGTCGCCAAGGCGAACCCTGTCGCCGGTGGTGGGGCCGAACATCAGGGCATAATCTGCGCGGGAAATAGTGTGTGCCATCACGCTATCCTTCGGATTGTTTCTTACTTTTGACGCCTGTCCGACGCGGACGCAAACAAATTAGACTCATTGAAAGGTATCGGTTTGAAAATGAAAGCAAAACATGATTTGGCAAGATATTGCCTATTCTTGTATGATCTTGATTTTGTTTTGAAAAATTTTTGATCAACGCGTGTAAATTGTCACGCAACTTGTTGGATTTATTTGCGGAGCATAAGTTTTTCAATCTGACGCTCGAAAGTTGAAAATCAAAGTCATTATCAGAAATAGCTTCGTAGCCGCCTTATTCTGCGTATTTGATGGATTGGTCATCCACTGGAATTGGCGCTCTAAGGAAAGGCTAACCTGCATGTCGCACACGGAACTTGTCCTGACTCTGCTGAGTACTGCAATCACTGCATTCATAGCTTTAGGCCGCTATCGGGGCTGGTTTTGAAGTGTGAAACATTGTCAGAGATCCCCCATCACCTGGGCATTGAAGCCGAACACGCGGCGGGCGCCGCCAAGCGGCACCAGCCGCACCTCGCGGGTCTGGCCCGGCTCGAACCGGACGGCGGTTCCGGCCGGGATGTCCAGCCGCTGCCCGCGAGCAGCCGCCCGGTCGAAGGACAGCCCCGGGTTGGTTTCGGCAAAGTGGTAATGGCTGCCCACCTGCACCGGCCGGTCGCCGGTGTTTGCCACCCGCAGCACGGTGACCGGGGCGCCGGCGTTCAATTCGATGTCGCCGGGCGCTGTCAGGAATTCTCCGGGAATCATGACAACCTCTCAGCGGATGGGGTGGTGGACGGTGACCAGCTTGGTCCCGTCGGGAAACGTCGCCTCGACCTGCACCGAATGAATCATCTCGGGCACGCCCTGCATACACTGGCTGGCGGTGATGACATGGGCGCCGGCCTCCATCAGATCGGCCACGCTGCGGCCGTCACGCGCGCCTTCCACGACGAAATCGGTGATCAGGGCAATCGCTTCGGGGTGGTTCAGCTTCACGCCACGGGCCAGCCGGTTGCGCGCCACCATGGCGGCCAGGCTGACCAGCAGCTTTTCCTTTTCGCGCGGGGTCAGGTTCATGTGGTCAGTCCTTGCATCTGCCATGTTCTTGGCAGGGGGGCTACGGTCAGCCGGGCGGCGATGCGGCCCAGCCATTGCTTCAGCGGCCAGCCGTCGGGGGCCAGCGCCCGGGCGATGCAGCGGCCGTTCCAGCCGGTGACGGCGGCCTGCACCCCCGGCGGCACGGGCAGGGCACGCAGGGCATCCACCGCCGCCTCGGCCCCCGCACCGCAGAAGGCCACCACGGCAAAGGCGACATTGCCGGCCAGCAGCGCGGGCCTGTCACCCATGGCCAGAACGCCGGCATCCAGCCGCTGCGCCTCGATCCACAGCGGGCGGCCGGCCAGCGTGACATGGCGGCGGTCGAACAGGCGGGCGCGGCGCGGCGCCTCGCCCATGGCGCGGCGGCCCAGCACCACGCTTTCGGCCAGCACCACGCTGGCGCCGGGGGCAAGGGCAATCTCGGTCTGCCGGTCCAGACGGCTGTCTTCGAACAGGATGGTTTCCTGTGGCAGCCACACCAGCCGCCCGCCCGCGCCGACCTGCGCTACCACCTCAATCCGCGCGGCCCCGTCGCGCGCCAGATAGGCCCGTTCCGCGGTTTGCGTGGTGGCCGTGGCCGTCACCCCGTCGCCCAGCCGCATCGAATAACCCAGCCGGTCGCCCGAAGTCAGCCCGCCCGAGGTATTGAGGAACACCGCCTCGGGTGCCCCGGCCACATTGGGCAACAGCACCTTGGCTGACCCGGCCTGCGCCAGATCGGTCAGAACCGCCCGCCCGTCCCGCAGGGCGAAACCCACACGCGCAAGGCCGCGCGACCGTTCAAGGGCGAGGACGGGTTCCTGAATCATCCGTCCAGTCTGCCGTGGTCTGCACGGCAGGGTATCCTGCGCCGGATGCGCAGGAGCGCACGGCAATGGTCAGACGGGTCCGCCGCACAAGCTGTGTGCGGTTTGCCTGAAAACCGGGCGAAACGAAAAGATCAGAAGGTGATGTCCGGCAGGCTGTCGAAGGCCCCCTTCAAGGCATCGCCCCAGCCCTTCGAAATGGTCTGGAAATAGGGGTCTTCGGCCCTGATCCGCCGCTCCATCCCGCGTCTCAGACTGTCGCGTTCATAGATGTGCAGATCCAGCGGCAGCCCGACCGAGAGGTTGGCCTTGATGGTGGAATCGAAGCTGACCAGCAGCAGTTTCACGGCGGCCTCGAAGCTCATGCTCGGATCGAAGGCCCGAACCAGGATCGGGCGGCCATACTTGGTTTCGCCGATCTGCAGGAAGGGCGTGTCATCGCTGGCCTCGATGAAGTTGCCTTCCGGGTAGATCAGGAACAGACGCGGTTCGCTGCCCTTGACCTGCCCGCCCAGAATGATGGTGGCGTTGAAGGCGGAATCCGCCCGCATCCCGCCGCCGGCCCGTTCCGCTATGATGTCAACCAGCAGTTGCCCGACATGCCGCGCGATCTGGTACATGGACGGCAGGCCCAGGATTGACGGCGTGCGGTCCCCCGGTGCCTTCATCCGTTCGTCGATGGTGGAAACCACCGCCTGCGTGGTGGCCAGGTTTCCGGCCGTCATCAGGGTAACAACCGTATCGCCGCCATCGGTCCAGGTGAACATCTTGCGGAAGGTCGAGATATTGTCGACGCCCGCGTTGGTGCGGGTGTCCGACATGAACACCAGCCCCCGGTTCATCTTGAGGCCAACGCAATAGGTCATCGCACGCTCTTACTGCTGCATCTGTTCCACTTCGAGCGCCACCGACAACCGTTCGTCGGCGCGACCGAAGCGGGTGCCAGTTACAGGCGCGGCCTCGGCATAGTCCAGCCCCGTCGCGATGCGGACATAGGCGGCATCGGGGCATTTGTTATGGGTCGGGTCAAAGCCGACCCAGCCCAGATCGGGCAGGTGAACTTCGGCCCAGGCATGGGTTGCTTCCTGCACCACCCGGTCGGGCATCATCAGATAGCCCGAGACATAGCGCGACGGCAGGCCCATCAGCCGGGCCGCCGTCACGAAGACATGCGCCAGATCCTGACAGACGCCATGACCGGCGGCCAGCGTATCCTCGGCCGTCCAGCCCACATGGCTGATGCCGGTTTCATAGCGCACCGCTTCATGGATCGCGGCCATAAGGGCGTGCGACCGCTCCAGTGCCGTGCCCGGTGTGATCTGGCCAACCAGCTTGCGGCTTGCGGTGCCGGGGCGGGTCAGCGCGGTCTGGCGCAGGAACATCCACAACGGCATGAAACCGCCCTGCACCCCCACGACGCCGGCCGTATCGCTCACCTCGACCTCGCCCTCGCTGACCACGGCGATCTGCCGGGTGCCGGGTTCGAAGCTGACCAGATCCACCCGGTTGCGGTGGGCGTCATCGAAGGACAGTTCCTTTTTACCGCCGGTGATGGTGGTCTGCCAGGCCAGCACCGTCTGGGTGGCGCCGTTCTTTGGCGTCAGCCGCAACTGTTGCAGCGCATAGGGCACCGGCTCGTCATAGTCATAGGTCGTGGTGTGGGTGATCCGCAGGCGCATGGGCATCACTCGTAAAACCGGAAGTCAATTTCACACTGGCGGCCGATCATGCCCAGCTCATACAGGAATTCCTGAATGAACTCGTGCAGGCCGGTGTCGAAGATCGCCTCGATAGGCTGCGACAGCCGGTTTTCGATCAGCGTCTGGGCCAGCGCCAGCGTGGCAGAGCGGGCGCCGTAATCGGCCGCCAGATAGCGCAGGTTGTCGGCGATCTTGTCCACGCAGAAGGCAAGGCTGCGCGGCATCCGCCGGTCAAGGATCAGGAACTGCGCAATTTCCAGCGGTCGCACCGTCTGGCCATGGGTCATGCGGAACCCGCCCTCGGCGCTGACAGACCGCAGCAGCGATTCCCACTGCACATTGTCCAGCGACGACCCCACCGACAGGGCCGAGGGCAGCAGGACATAGTATTTCACATCCAGCAGCCGCGCCGTGTTGTCGGCGCGTTCGATGAAGCTGCCGATCCGGGCGAAGTTGTAGATCTCGTTGCGCAGCATGGTGCCGGCCATGGCGCCCCGGACATGGGCGCTGCGATGGCGGATGCGGGTCAGCACTTCCGGCAGGTCGCGTTCGGGCACCCGGCGGGCCAGCGCCTCTTTCAGAAGCATCCAGCTTTCGTTGACGCTTTCCCAGACCTCGCGCGTCAGGGCGGTGCGCACCAGACGGGCGTTGTTGCGCGCCGATTCCACCACCGACAGCACCGACGAAGGGTTGTCCCGGTCGCGCAGCAGCCAGTCGATGGCGTTTTCCTTGGTCACCGCCGGGTATTTGGCCAGATAGCTGTCAAGGCTTGAGGCCGTCATCAGCACGCTTTGCCATTCGTCGTCCGACCGGCTGCGCGTCAACGCGATGCGCTGCCCGGCTTCAACCAGCCGCGCGGTGTTCTCGCTCCGCTCAAGATAGCGGAACATCCAGTACAGCCCGCCTGCCGTCTTGCCCAACATCGTCATTCGTCCAGCACCCAGGTGTCCTTGGTGCCCCCGCCTTGCGACGAATTCACCACCAGAGACCCTTTCTTCAACGCCACCCGCGTCAGCCCGCCGGGCGTGATCGTCACCCCCTCGGGCGAGACCAGAACATAAGGCCGCAAATCCACATGGCGTGGCGACAGGCCCGAATTGGTAAAGATCGGCACGGTGGACAGCGCCAGCGTCGGCTGGGCTATATAGTTGCCGGGCTTCGCCTCAAGTTTGGCACGGAATTCCGCGATCTCGCGCTTGCTGGCGGTGGGGCCAACCAGCATTCCATAGCCGCCAGACCCGTGCACTTCCTTGACCACCAGTTCCGGCAGATGGGCCAGAACGTATTTCAGTGCCTCGGCGTCGTTGCAGCGCCAGGTGGGCACGTTCTGCAGCAGCGCCTTTTCGCCGGTGTAGAACTCCACGATCTCGGGCATGTAGCTGTAGATCGCCTTGTCGTCGGCAATGCCGGTGCCCGGCGCATTGGCAATGGTGATGCCGCCGGCGCGATAGACATCGAAGATGCCCGGAATACCCAGCGTGCTGTCGGCGCGAAAGTTCAGCGGGTCCAGGAAATCGTCGTCGACCCGGCGATACAGCACGTCGATCGGCTTGTAGCCCTGCGTCGTGCGCATCGCCACCTTGCCATCGACAACCCGCAGGTCATGCCCCTCGACCAGCTCGACCCCCATCTTGTCGGCCAGGAAGCTGTGTTCGTAATAGGCGCTGTTATAGAGGCCGGGCGTCAGCACCGCGACAACAGGCTCCTCCGCCGAATTGGCCGGTGCGCAGGCCGAAAGGCTGCGCCGCAACGCTTGCGGATAGTTCGACACCGGCTGCACGCGGTTCTTGGCGAACAGCTCGGGGAACATCTGCAGCATGGTCTCGCGGTTTTCCAGCATGTAGCTGACACCGCTGGGCGTGCGGGCATTGTCTTCCAGCACGAAGAATTCGTTTTCGGCCGTCCGCACGATGTCGATGCCGACGATATGGGTATAAACCCCGCCCGGCGGCGTGACCCCCACCATCTGGGGCAGGAAGGCCGCGTTCTTCTCGATCATCTCGACCGGAATCCGCCCGGCGCGCAGGATTTCCTGCCGGTGGTAGATGTCGTAAAGGAAGGCGTTTATCGCCCGCACCCGCTGTTCGATGCCGCGGCTCAGCCGGCTCCATTCGCGGCCGCTGATGATGCGGGGAATGATGTCGAAGGGGATCAGCCGCTCGGCCGCCTCGGCCCGGCCATAGACGTTGAAGGTGATGCCGGTCAGCCGGAAGATTTCCTCGGCTTCGCGCTGCTTTCGTCGCAGGCGCGCGGCGTCCTCTTCCTTCATCCAGCCATCGAAGGCGGCGTAGGGCGACCGCAGCACCCCATCCCGCCCATGCATCTCGTCAAAGATCACCGTGTCACTCATGTTCGCAAGTCTGTGATGCCATCGGCCGATTTGGCAAGCACCTGCTTGCGCCGGACGGCATTTCCCTGTGCATCTGCCCTTGAAACAGGCAGGCTTGGCGTCCCTGCGGTTGTTCCTGCGGGCGCATCATCACCCCAGACCGGAATGATGCCGTCCGCACGGCCCCTGGGGCCCCTTGGCCGTGCGGGGCCACGGGCCGTTTCACAAAGAGTTCAGCGCCATTTTCCCGCAGTCTGGCGGGCCGCATTGCCTGCGGGCGCGGTGACAGATACCTTGACGGGCAGGCCGATCCAAGGAGACGACTGCCGATGCCCCGCCGCTTGACCCTGACCGCCGCTTTGGCCGCCGGTCTTCTGGCTGTAACGGTTCCGCCCGGCCTTGCGCAGGATCAGGTGCAGGATGGCGATCCTGGCGCCTATCTGGCCGCCCGCAACGCCGAGGCGAACGGAGATTTCCGCGCCGCGGCCGCCTGGTATGCCCGCGCGGCTCTGTCCGACCCCGACAATCCGGCCGTGCTGGATGGCGCGATGTTCGCCAATCTCAGCCTTGGCAAGATTGATCTTGCGGCGCAGGTCGCGGCCAAGCTGCGCGAAGCCGGCATCGAAAGCCCGGTCGCCGACATGGCGCTGCTGGCGGATGAGGCGATGCGCGAGGATTACACCGCCATCACCAAGGCCGCAGAGGCGGGCCGCAGTGTCGGCCCGCTGCTGGATGAACTGGTTCTGGCCTGGGCCAAGCTGGGCGAAGGCCGCATGGCCGATGCGCTGGCCGATTTCGACAAGGTGGCCGCCGACAAGCGGTTTCAGGCTTTCGGCCTGTATCACAAGGCGCTTGCCCTTGCGCAGGCCGGCGATTTCGAAGGGGCCGATGCCATTCTGTCGGGCCAGACCGCCGGGCCGCTGAACCTGAACCGGCGCGGGGTGCTGGCGCGGGTGCAGATCCTCAGCCAGCTTGAGCGTAACCCCGATGCGCTGGCCCTGCTTGAACGCGCCTTCGGAACCGAGCCAGAACCCTTTCTTGACAGCCTGCGCGCGCGGCTGAAGGCGGGTGAGCCGATCCCGTTCGACATTGCCCGTACCGCCCGCGACGGCATTGCCGAAGTGTTCTTCTCGGTCGCAACCGTGCTGAACGCCGAATCCGACCCGATCTACACCCTGCTGCACAGCCGTATTGCCAGCGTCCTGCGCCCCGATCATGCCGAAGCCCTGCTTCTGACGGCGGCCATGCTGGAAAACGTCGATCAGTTCGATCTGGCGGTTGATGTCTATGCCAGCTTTGCGCCCGATGATCCCAATTACTACAGCGCCGAAATCGGCCGCGCCGATGCGCTGTATTCGGCCGGCAAGAAGGATGCCGCTATCGAGGCGTTGCAGGTTCTGGCCCGCAGCCATGGCAAGATCATTCTGGTGCAAAGCGCCCTGGCCGATCTGCTGCGCCGCGAAGAGCGCTGGGCCGAGGCGATCCCCGTCTATGATGCCGCCATCGCCCTGATCCCCGAGGTCAAGCCCGGCCACTGGCCGCTGTTCTTCAGCCGGGGTGTCTGCGAGGAAAGCCTTAAAAACTATGACAAGGCCGAGGCCGATTTCCGCAAGGCGCTGGAGCTGAACCCGAACCAGCCGCAGGTGCTGAACTATCTGGGTTACAGCTTCGTTGACCGGGGCAAGAACCTGGATGAAGCGCTTTCGATGATCGAACGCGCGGTGAAGGCGCAGCCCGATCAGGGCTATATCATCGACAGTCTGGCCTGGGCCTATTTCCGGCTTGGCCGCTATCAGGATGCGCTGGAGCCAATGGAAAAGGCATCGCTTCTGGAACCCGTCGATCCGGTGGTGACCGATCACCTGGGGGATGTCTACTGGGCCGTCGGCCGCAAGCGTGAAGCCGAATTCCAGTGGCACCGCGCGCTGTCCTTTGGCCCGACCGAAAAGGATGCCGACCGTATCCGCCGCAAGATCGACAAGGGGCTGGATGCCGTGCTTGCCGAAGAAGGCGCCCCCCCGTTGTCCGAGGTCAAAGCCGCGAAGAATGGCAACTGAGACCGAATTCGCGCCGGCCAAGGTGAACCTGACGCTGCATGTCACCGGGCGGCGGCAGGATGGCTATCACCTGCTGGACAGTCTGGTGGTGTTTGCCGGCGTGGGCGACCGTGTTTCCGTCACCACGGGCGAAGGCTTTTCGGTCACCGGGCCGCAGGCCGCGCTTCTGCCCCCCAGTGATGACAACCTTTGCCTGCGCGCCGCCCGTGCCATGGGCGGCGGCGTGGCGATCACGCTGGACAAGGTGCTGCCCGTGGCGTCGGGCATTGGCGGCGGGTCGGCGGATGCGGCGGCCACCCTGCGCGCGCTGGCCCGGATGGGGCGGCCGCTGCCCGATGCCGAAACCGTGCTGAAGCTGGGGGCCGATGTGCCGGTCTGCCTGTCCGGCCATGCGGTGCGGATGACCGGCGTGGGCGAGGGGCTGGCCCCTGTTTCCGTGCCGCCCGGCTGGATGGTGCTGGTGAACCCCGGCGTCGCGGTTTCAACTCCGTCGGTGTTCCGGGCGCTTGACCGGCGGGAAAACCCGCCCATGCCCACCCCCCTGCCGCCCTTGCCGGATATGGCCGCGCTGGTGGCCTTTGTCGCCAGCCAGCGCAACGATCTTGAGGCTCCGGCCATCGCGCTGGCCCCGGTGATCGCCGATGTGAAGGCGGCTCTTGCCGCGCAGGACGGGTGTCTGCTGGCCCGCATGTCGGGTTCGGGCGCCACCTGCTTTGGCCTGTTCGCCGGTCAGGCGTCTGCCGAAGCCGCCGCCCGCGCCATCAGGGCCGCGCAGCCCGGCTGGTGGGCCGCCGCGGCGCCGATGCTGGGCTGACCGCGCTCAGGCGATCCGCGCCACCACATATTGCGCCAGATCGGCCAGAATATCGCGCAGCGGGTTTTCCGGCAGAACCTTCAGCGCGTCCTGCGCCCGGCGCGACCAGTCCAGCGCGGCCGTGCGCGCGGCGTCCATCGCGCCGTGGCGGGCCATGATCGCCATCGCCCGCTCAAGATCGCCCTCGTTCTGCTGGCCCTTCTCGATCACGCGAACCCAGAACGCCCGTTCTTCCGCATCGGCCTTGGCCACGGCCTTGATCACCGGCAGCGTCAGCTTGCGTTCGCGGAAATCGTCGCCGGTGTTCTTGCCGATCACCGCCGAAGACCCGCCGTAATCCAGCAGGTCATCGGCAATCTGGAAGGCAATCCCCAGCGCATCGCCATAGGTGAACAGCGCCTGCACCTGATCTTCCGGCGCACCCGCCAGCACCGCGCCAGACTCGGTCGCCGCGCTGAACAGCGCGGCGGTCTTGCCGCGAATGACCTTCAGGTAGATATCCTCGGTCGTCGCCAGATCCTGCGCGGCGGTCAGTTGCAGCACCTCGCCCTCGGCAATCACCGCGCTGGCATTGGCCAGAATGTCCAGCACCCGCAGGCTGCCCGGTTCCACCATCAACTGGAAGGCGCGGGCAAACAGGTAGTCGCCCACCAGAACGCTGGATTTGTTGTCCCACAGCAGGTTGGCGGTCGGCCGGCCACGGCGGCGCTGGCTTTCGTCCACCACATCGTCATGCAGCAAGGTTGCGGTGTGGATGAATTCCACCGTTGCCGCCAGCTTGCGGTGATCGGTGCCCGCATAGCCGCAGATCCGGGCCGCGGCCAGCGTCAGCATCGGCCGCAACCGCTTGCCGCCCGCCTCGATCAGATGCGCCGTGACCTCGGGAATACGGGGGGCATGTTCGCTCGACATCCGCTCGCGGATCAGCAGGTTCACCGCGGCCATATCCTCGGCCAGCGCCAGCGCCAGCCGGTCCTGCGGGCCATCCTTCGGCTTGTCGACCGCCCCGTCCATGTTCATCCCTGCCCCCGCCGCCCTTGCCCGGCCGGGCCGGCGCGATTAACCCTTGGTCATGAAGGAACTGTTGCGCACGACCGACCCGACCGTGATTGCCTTTGCCCAGGCCCTTCTTCAGGGCGAGGGTATAGCGGCCTTCGCCATGGACGTCCACATGAGCATCCTTGACGGCAGCTTGGGCATCCTGCCGCAGCGCCTGATGGTGGCGGATCGTGATCTGTTCCTGGCCCGCGCCATCTGCCGCGACAACGGATTGACGCCAAGCCCATGATCTTCAACGACGCCGATCTGACCGACGACAAGTTTCTTTGCGGGCGTCTGCGCCTGCTGCAACCGGCGCGCGGCTACCGGGCGGCCACCGATGCCGTGCTTCTGGCCGCCGCCTGTCCGGCCGAACCCGGCGACACGGTGCTGGATCTGGGCTGCGGGGCGGGGGCCGCGTCGCTGTGTCTGGCTGCGCGGGTGCCGGACCTCGTGCTGACCGGGCTTGAGATGCAGCCTGACTATGCCGATCTTGCCCGCCGTAACGCGGCCCGCAACGGCATGGCGATGGAGGTGGTCGAAGGCGACGTGGCGCAGGTGCCGCCTGCGCTGCGGCGGCCGTTTTCGCAGGTGATCGCCAACCCGCCCTGGTATCCGCCCGGGGGCACGCCGTCGCCCCGGCCGGGCCGCGCCACCGCCTTGCAGGTCACGCTGCCGCTGTCGGTCTGGGTGCAGGCCGCGGCGCAGCGCCTGCACCCCGGCGGCTGGCTGACGCTGATCGCGGGCGCCGACAGCCTGCCTGATCTGCTGGCCGCGCTTGCGCCCAAACTGGGCTCGGCGGCGGTGCTGCCGCTGCAACCCCGCGAAGGCCGGGCCGCCCCCCGCATCCTGCTGCGGGCCCGCAAGGGCGGCAAAGCCCCCTTCCGCCTGTTGCCCCCGCTGATTCTGCACACCGGCCCCGCCCATGACGGCGACCGAGAGAGCTATACCCCGCAAGCCAACGCCATCCTGCGCGATGGCGCCCCTTTGCTGACTGCGTTCCATTGAACTTGGCGTGAAATGCTGACGCAGGTTGTCGCAATTTGGGTGACAAGGCCGGGCTTTGGTGGTGGACTGGTGTCATCAGGGTGACATCAAAAGGAGGATGAACATGACGATCGCTTCGCATCTGGCGGAACTCCGCAAGAAGCACGAATCGCTTTCGGACATGGTTGCCGCAGCCCAGCGCAGCCCCGGATCGGATGACCTCCAGATTGCCGAATGGAAGAAACAGAAGCTGAAGCTGAAGGAAGAAATTGCCCGGCTGACCGAACAGGAACAGCAGCACTGATCCGCGTCAGGGCGCGCGGCGCGCGGCCAGGGCGGCCCCCCCGGCAATCAGGATCGCGGCCAGACCGATGGTCCATGTCGCGGGGGTGATCCCGGCCACCACCAGCGCCAGCGTCGACAAAAGCGGAGCAGCATAGGAGGCGACACCCAGCAACTGGATGTCGCCTTTTTTCATGCCCACATCCCAGGTGAAGAAAGCCGCCCCCACCGGGCCGATGCCCAGCGCCAGAACCGAAACCCAGCCCACGGCGCCCACCGGCCAGACCGTCTGTTCCAGCAGAAGATGCGCCGGAACAGACAGGGCCGCGGTCGCCAGACAGAACACCGTCACGCTTTCGGTCGGCACCTCGCCCAGACGCCGCGACAGCACCGAATAGGCAGCCCAGGTCAGCGCGCAGCCAAAGGCCAGTATCAGGCCAGGAACCGAAGCGGCGCTTTCACCGCCCCGTGCCAGCACGATCAGCGCCGCGCCGGCAAAGGCGACCAGCGCCCCCAGCACATGCCAGGCTGTCAGCCGTTCCCCCGGCAACAGGCCCGAAAGCAGCACGATGAACAGCGGCCAGAGATAGGCGATCAGCCCGGTTTCGGCACTGGGGGCAAGGCGGAAGGCCGTGAAATACAGGAAGTGATAGCCGAACAGCCCCGCCGTTCCGAAGGCATAAACCTTCCACGATACCGTGCGCAGCACCCCCAGGCCCTTGCGCGCCGTCCAGATCAGGCCGATCACGCCGCCAATGCCAAAGCACAGCGCGTTCAGCAGGAACGGCGGCACCGGCGCAGACCCGATGGTCAGCAGCGCCAGCAGCGCCCACATCAGGATTGCCGTGAAACCGATTGCCGTGGCGCGCTGGCGTGTCATGCAGACAAATTCCTTCGAAGGAATTTGCAAAAATCTTCGAAGATTTTTGCTTCCGCGCTGTCCTTAGCGGCTCACCCGCAAAAGCGAAAGGCCCGGCGGGTGATGCCGGGCCTTCCCATCCGTCGTCCGCTCTCAGACGAAGAACTGACCGCCGTTTGCCGAAATCGTCGATCCGGTGATGAAGCCGGCATCGTCGCTGGCCAGGAACACCACGCAGCGCGCAATCTCTTCCGGTTCGCCCAGACGGCCGACCGGAATTTGCGGGATGATCCGCTCGGCCAGCACCTTTTCGTCAATGGCCTTCACCATTTCGGTGCCAATATAGCCGGGGCAGATCGCGTTCACGGTAATGCCGGCGCGGGCGCCTTCCTGGGCCAGCGCCTTGGTAAAGCCCAGGTCGCCCGACTTGGCGGCGGAATAGTTGGCCTGCCCCGCCTGCCCCTTCTGGCCGTTGATCGAGCTGATGTTGATCACCCGGCCGAACTTGCGGTCGCGCATCCCCGACCACAGCGGATGGGTCATGTTGAACAGGCCGGTCAGGTTGGTGTCGATCACCTCTTTCCACTGGCCGGGCGTCATCTTGTGGAACATCGCATCGCGGGTGATGCCGGCATTGTTGACCAGCACATCCACCGGGCCAAGGTCGGCTTCGACCTTCGCGATGCCCGCGGCGCAGGCGTCATAATCGGCAACCGACCACTTGTAAGTCGGAATTCCGGTCTCGGCGGTAAAGGCCTTCGCGGCCTCATCATTGCCCGCGTAGTTGGCGGCCACCTTGTAGCCCGCCGCCTTCAGCGCGACCGAAATCGCCGCCCCGATGCCACGCGACCCCCCCGTGACCAGTGCAACCTTTGCCATGATTCCTCCTCCAAGGACACTTACCGGAAATCCTGTTACCGAAACTGATATGGATGCGCAACTTTATTGCGCATCCATTTTCTGCTTTGCAGCGTCAGGCGACGGTCAACCCCGTTCCAGGCACATGGCCACGCCCATGCCGCCGCCGATGCACAGCGTTGCCAGGCCCTTCTTCGCCCCGCGGCGGCCCATTTCATGGATCAGCGTGTTCAGGATGCGCGCCCCGCTGGCGCCGATCGGGTGGCCGATGGCAATGGCGCCGCCGTTCACGTTCACGATGGACGGATCCCAGCCCATGTCCTTGTTCACCGCGCAGGCCTGGGCGGCAAAGGCTTCGTTCGCCTCGACCAGATCAAGGTCGGCCACCTTCCAGCCCGCCTTGTCCAGCGCCTTGCGGCTGGCATAGATCGGGCCGACGCCCATGATCGACGGGTCAAGTCCGGCGGTGGCATAGCTGGCGATGCGGGCCAGCACCTTCAGCCCACGTTTTGATGCCTCTTCTTCCGACATAAGCAGCACGGCCGCTGCACCATCATTGATGCCGCTGGCGTTCGCCGCGGTGACGGTGCCTTCCTTGGTAAAGGCCGGGCGCAGCTTCTGCATACTGTCCAGCGTGGCGCCGTGGCGGATGTATTCATCCGCGTCCACCACGATGTCGCCCTTGCGGGTCTTTACCGTGAAGGGAAGGATTTCATCCTTGAATTTGCCAGCCTTTTGCGCGGCTTCGGCCTTGTTCTGGCTGGCCAGTGCGAATTCGTCCTGCATCTCGCGGCTGATCTGCCACTGGCTGGCCACGTTTTCCGCCGTGATGCCCATGTGATAGCCGTTGAAGGCATCCCACAGACCATCCTTGATCATCGAGTCGATGAAGTTGAGATCGCCCATCTTCTGCCCGGCCCGCAGATGCGCGACATGGGGCGACAGGCTCATGCTTTCCTGCCCGCCGGCGACCACGATCCGCGCGTCGCCCAGTTGCACATGCTGCGCCCCCAGCGCCACCGCCCGCAGGCCGGAGCCGCAGACCTGGTTCAGCGACCAGGCGCTGGCTTCCTTGGCCAGACCCGCCTTGATTGCCGCCTGACGCGCCGGGTTCTGGCCCTGGCCGGCGGTCAGCACCTGGCCCAGGATGGTTTCCTCGACTTCGGCTTTCTCGATCCCCGCGCGGGCCACCACGCCTTCAATCACGGTGGCGCCCAGGTCATGCGCGGGCGTGTTGGCGAAAGCGCCGTTGAAGCTGCCAACGGCGGTACGGCCCGCCGAAACGATTACGACATTGGTCATGTGATCCCTCTCCCGAAGACCGGCGCGGTGCGCGTCACCTTCGCCTCTGGAGGCAAAGATCACAGCCGCAACAAACTTGCGCAAGCAGAATGCGCAGCCTGCGGGAACCTTCGCCGTCACCCGCCGCTGCGGCCATGGCGAAACCGGCTGAAGTCGGGGTTCACCTCGGGGGGACCGAACAGATAGCCTTGCAGACAGCCCACGCCCACATCGCACAACCACCCCGCCTCGGCCGGGGTTTCCACGGATTCGGCAACCAGGAACATGCCGAACTCCCGTGCCAGCGCGGCAGCCGCGCGCACGATTCTCTGGCTGGTTTCGGAACAGTCGATCCCGCGGATGAACTGGCCGTCGATCTTGGCGATCTCGAATCCGAAGGCCTGCAGCAGCGGCAACGAGGTGGCGCCGGCGCCAAAGTCATCCAGCGTGAAGGCAATGCCCTCCGCCCGCAGATCGGCCATGAAGGGGATCAGCACATCCGGCATCTGCATGGCGCTGGCCTCGCCAATCTCAAGGATCAGCCCACGGCCAAGGTCTGGCGATTGTCCCAGTGCGCGGCGCAGCATCTGTGTCCAGGGTTTGTATCCCACCGACCGTGCCGACATGTTCACCGCGATGCGGATGCCGGGGTTGCGCTGCAGCACCTGCAAGCCGAGTTGCAGCGCCGCCACGTCGATTTCACGGCCCAGTTCCTGCGTTTCCGCCACCGCCATGAAATCGCGGGCCGGGATCACCCGATCTTTTGGGTCCAGCAGGCGGATGTAACCTTCATAGAACCCGATGATCGACGGATCGGCGGCATAGACGGCGGGCTGGAACGCCAGCCGCATCCGCCGCAGCATCAGGGCGTTGCGCACCATGGACAGCGTTTCACGTTCCACGGCCGAAACGGCCACAGCCAGAGGTGAGGCCAGTTCGGCATCCACATCTGCAGCAGGGCGTTTCGACCCACGCCCCGCATTACGCTGAAAGCTCATCCCCTGATCCTGTGCCGTGCTTGTCCTGGCTGACAGGCTGCGCGGACAAGGGTAAACACCCTGCAAAGCTTCGGCATTTGACTTGAAGTAGAACGATTTTCCGAAAGGCCCCAGATGACCGAAACCCGCTGCCCCTGGTGTGGCACCGACCCGCTTTATGTCTCGTACCACGATACCGACTGGGGCCGCCCCGAGCGCGACCCGCGGGCGCTGTGGGAAAAGCTGATCCTTGACGGATTCCAGGCCGGGCTGAGCTGGATCACCATCCTGCGCAAGCGCGAGAATTTCCGCGCCGCCTTCCACGGATTCCGCCCCGAGGTCATTGCCACCTGGGGCGAGGACGAGGTTGCCCGCTTGCTGGCAGACCCGGGCATTGTCCGCCATCGCGGCAAGATCGAAGGCACGCTCCGCAGCGCCCGCGCCTATCTTGAGATCGAGGCGAAGGAGGGGTTTTCGCCCTTCCTGTGGTCTTTCGTGGGCGGTGCACCCATTCAGTCGAACCTTGCCTCGATGTCGGATGCGTTGACCGAATCGCCTGAAAGCCGCGCCATGTCGCGGGCGCTGAAGGCGCGTGGTTTCACGTTCTGCGGACCGACCATCACCTATGCCTTCATGCAGGCGGTTGGCATGGTGAACGATCATCTGGTCACCTGTCCGGCCCATGCCGAATGTGCCGCGATGGCCTGAGAGCTGCCCCTTGGCGTTTTGGCGCCGAAGGATCATATAGACCGCAAACCGGGAACATGAGGACGACATGCTTGGACTTGGCGACAAACCCGCCGCGCCTGCCGCGACCGGCCTGATCAAGGACGGAACCGAGGCCACGTTCATGGCCGATGTCATCGACGCCTCGCGCGAGGTGCCGGTGATCGTTGATTTCTGGGCCACCTGGTGCGGCCCGTGCAAGACGCTTGGCCCCGCGCTTGAGGCGGCGGTGACCGCCGCCAAAGGCAAGGTGCGCATGGTCAAGATCGACGTGGACCAGAATCAGGCCATTGCCGCGCAGATGCGCATCCAGTCCATCCCCACCGTCTATGCCTTCTTCCAGGGTCAGCCGGTTGACGGGTTTCAGGGGGCGCTGCCGCCTTCGGAAGTAAAGAAATTCGTCGACAAGCTGGCGGCCATGGCGGGCGACGGCGGTCTGGCCGATGCGCTGGCCGCGGCCGAGGAAATGCTGGAACAGGGCGCCCTGGCCGATGCGATGGAAACCTTCGCCGCGATCCTGGGCGAAGAGCCGGAGAATGCTGCCGCCTATGCCGGCATTGCCCGTGCGCATCTGGCGGCCGGCAATCTTGATCAGGCCGAAGCCTTCCTGTCTGCCGCCCCCGCCGCATTGGCAAAGGCCAAGGAGGTTGAGGCGGCGAAGGCTCAGTTGGAACTGGCGAAGCAGGCTGCCAATGCCGGCCCCGAGGCCGATCTGCGCGCCGCCGTTCAGGCCGACCCGAACAATCATCAGGCCCGCTTTGACCTGGCCGTCGCACTGAACGCCGCCGGCAAGGTTGAGGAGGCGGTGGATGAACTGCTGGAGCTGTTCCGCCGCGACCGCGAATGGAACGACGGCGCCGCCCGCGCGCAGCTTTTCACCATCTTCGACGCGCTCAAGCCGCAAGACCCGATCGTGCTGAAGGGTCGCAGGCGGTTGTCATCAATGATCTTTGCCTGATCGCGGGGGCGGCCTATGTCTAAGCCGATGATCCAGGCCGCCGATCTTCCTGAGACGATCCCCGTCTTTCCGCTGCCCGGGGCGCTGCTGCTGCCCCGTGCGCGGCTTCCCCTGCACATTTTCGAGCCGCGCTATCTGGCGATGGTCGAGGACGCGCTGAAATCGCGCACGCGGCTGATCGGAATGATCTGCCCGCGCGATACCCCGAATGGGGAAAAGCGCCTGAACGCCATTGGATGCGCCGGCCGGATCACCGGCTTTTCCGAAACCGAGGATGGCCGCTACATGATCACCCTTTCGGGGATCTCGCGGTTTCGCGTGAAGGAAGAGGTGCAGGGCTTTACCCCCTATCGCCGCTGCGCGGTGGACTGGGCACCCTTCTCCCGCGACCTTGGCCTTGCCGAGACCGACCAAGGGTTCGACAGGTCTGAATTCCTGCAGATTCTTGGCCGCTACTTCGCCTCGCAGAAGCTGTCCTCCGATTGGGACAGCCTCAAGGAGGCCGAGCCCGAGCTTCTGGTGAACGCCATCTCGATGCTGTGCCCGTTTTCGCCCGAAGACAAACAGGCCCTGCTTGAGGCCCCCAGCCTGACAACCCGGCGTGAGACGCTTGTCACCCTGATCGAATTCGCGCTGCGGGGCGGTTCGGCCGAGGATCTGATCCAGTAATCCTGCGCCAACGCCGCCGACCCTGAAAGGACACCCCATGACTGACACCGTGACCGCCGACCGCCGGATGCTGGAATCGCTTGTCTGCCCGCTGACCCACGCCGTGCTGACCTATGATGCCGAACGCCAGGAACTGGTCTCGAAAGCCGTGCATCTGGCCTTTCCGATCCGCGACGGTATTCCGGTGATGCTGGTCAGCGAGGCGCGTCAGATCGGCTGATCAGGCGCGCATTGCGGCGGCCCGTTCACGGCGTCTGCTATTGGGGGAACCTTGGGAAGAATGGTGCCGCTGAAGGGACTCGAACCCCCGACCCCATCATTACGAATGACGTGCTCTACCAGCTGAGCTACAGCGGCATTCTTCCCTGTGAACCGGCGGCGGGCGCCGGTTCGGGCTGGCTCTTAGCACCCGTTGCGGGGCGTGTGTAGCCCTAATTTGAACGACGAACGATGTCGTCGGGCGGCAGGACAACCGCATCGTCGCTGGCATTGGGGATCAGCGCGGCTTCGGGCGGCAGGCCCACCAGCAGCGGCGACAGGTCAGCCGAGGCGGCGGTCTGAGATTGCCGCGTGGCAACGGGTTCGCGCCAGGTCAGCGTGTCGAACCCGCCGCAGGAGCTGCAGACCGGATTCCATTCCGATTGCACGCCCTGGCAGGTGTCACAGCACCATTGCGGCCCGCGCGATGCGGTCAGCGCCCGCGCCAGGATGCTGCGCACGGTCAGGTCATCGGCGCCGGTTCCGCGTTCCACGGCGGCCAGAATCGCCAGTGTCCGCTGTGTGGGGTGCGTCTCGGCCAGATCGCCAAGAACCTTGCGCGCGGCCTTGAAGTCTTCGGCCAGCAGCAGAAGCTCGGCATTGGTCAACCGGGTTTCCTCATTCTCGGGGCGCGAGGACAGCAGCGGCTTGAAGCGGCGCATCCGGGCGCCGGGGGATTCATCGGGTTCGATGGCGGCAAAGGCGGCGGCCAGATCGGGGTGCGGCTGGGCGTCCCAGGCCTTGCGCAGCACACGGGCCGCACCCTTCTTGTCGCCCTTTTCAACCAGCGCCCGCGACGCGATGACGGCGGCAGGAATCAGGTCGGGCGACATCTTGTTCGCCTCGATCGCGGCTTCGCGGGCCTCGATCGTGCTGCCTTCGTCCAGCACCACCTTTGCCTCTTGCAGTGCCAGCAGGGCATCGCGGCGGCGATAGACGCTGCGGGGCAGTTCCCCCGTCTTCAGCTTTTCGGACAGCGTGGCGCGGGCGCCTTTCCAATCGGCCTTTTCGGTTTGCAGCTTCAGCAGCACGTCCTGCGTTTCGGCATGACGTGGCCGCAGCGCCAGCGCCTTCTCTGCCAGCTTCAGCGCCGTGTCGGTATCGCCCGACACCAGTTTCTGCTTCATCAGGCCGCGCACGGCGACGAAGCGGGTCTTTTCCGATGACAGAAGCGCCCGATAGGCGGCCATCGCGGTCTTGCCGTCTCCCGCCGCCTCGGCCGCCTGCGCGGTGAGGAGGGTGGTCAGTTCGGGTTTCTTCAGCAGCTTCTCGGCGGTTTTGGCCCGGCTTAGCGCCAGCGACGGTTCACCCGAGGCCAGCGCGACCATGCCTTCGGTCAGCGCAGTGAAGCCGCGGCGTTCGCGGCTGCGGTCGAAATAGCGCGAGATGGCCGTTTCATCGCCGTTCAGGAAGCGGAACACCGCCCCCAGGAAAGCGGCCGCCTTGAGCAGCACCCACACCGCCACCACCAGCAGCACGGCGGCAATTGCGGCCTGCAACGGGCCGAAGGTGAATTCCTGCCCGAAGACCCAAAGGCGAACCTCGCCCCCGGTGTCCGAAAGCGTTCCGGCCAGAAAGGCCAGCCCTGCGATGGCCGCAAGGAAGATGACAACCTTGGCAAGAGACCAGAGCATCTGTTTCTCCTCAGGGCAATTTCAGGGTTGTCAGGGCATCGGTCGCGGCCAGATGGTCGCGGGCCAGCGCCATCCAATCGGCCATGGCCGCTTGGCCTTCGGGCGGCAGCGCGGCAAGTTCTGTCAGCGCATCCGCCACCTTGCCTTGCCGCAGCGCGCCTTCGGCCCGTGACAACACGGCATCGGGATCGCTGCCTTCGCGCGGGGTCAGCGAGCGGGCGCCGGTCTGCACCCGCAGGAAGGACCAGAGCCGGTCACCCAACCCCGCCCCCGCCTGTGCCCGCAACGAAGCCTCCAGCGCCGCGCGGGCCGGGTCTGCGAACCCTTCGGTCAGGGATGCAACTGTCGGAAGCCCGGTTTCTGCATATTTAGAGACGATTTCCGGCACCTGAACCTGCTCAAGCGCGGCCAGTTCACGCGCATAGGGCACGCCACTTTCTGCCGCCTGCCGCAGCGAGGACAGTGCGGTGGCCTGTGCTGCGGCCTGTTCCGCCGCGGCTTGTTCGGCGCGGATGCGTTCAGAGTTCGCCGCCTCCCAGGCGGCAAGTTCTTCCTTGGCAAGCTGACGCAGCGCTTCGGGATCGGCGGTTTCAGACGGCCTGGCCTTCAGCGCCGCCACCTCGGCCTTCATGGTTTCCAGGGCTGCGGTCAGACTTGCAATCGAGGCCTGCGAAACGCTGCCGTCGGATGCCTGTCCTGCCGCCGCCAGCGCGGTTTCCAGCGCGGCCACGCGCTTGGCCAGCACGGCAAGCTGATCGGGCAAGGCGGTGGCCGTTTCGGCGGTGGCAGAGACGCGCGATTCAAGCGCCGCCGTGGCGGTTGAGGCTTCGGTGCGCGCGGCCGAAATCGCGCTGTCCAGCGTTCCGGTCCGGTCGGTCAGATCGGTTCGCAGCGCGCCCATGTCGGCGGCCAGCTTGTCGAGTTGCGCCTTGATCGCGCCATCGTCGGCTGCGGGCCGTAGTTTCAGCACATCAAAATGCGACAGGCCGAAGCCGATGCCAGCGGCAAGTGCGCCCCCCAAAAGCGGCGCGATGAATCCAGCTTTTCGGGCTGGGGGCGCTGCTTTCTCCTTGGGGGGAGGGAGCGGTTCCGGCTTCTGCTCGGGCTCGGGCGAAACTTCCGGGCCGGCTTCCGGGATCGTAAGATCGTCATTGGGCATAGGACTGCATCCCCGGACTGGGCTGGTCACAGACTAACCGCTTGCCGTTGCAACCTTCAAGGCACCCGTGGCGAGATCACGCGGGAGATCGCCGCAATCATCGCGTGTGAATCGGGGCGGTCCGCAACCGTTGCCGCGCGAGCCAGATCGCCGGTCAGCGCCTGCGCGACATTGGCGCTCATCGCCACCGGCACCAGCCTTGCCCCAATGTTTTCAGGCAATGCCTGCTGGAACAAGCGCGCTGTCCGGGGCGAAAACAGCGGCACGATCACCGGGCCGGGTGCCCCGATCACGGCCAGCGCTTCGGGTGAGAGGGCCAGGGCCCGCTGGGCGTAGACCACTGCCTCGGTCACAGGGCGGCCCGGCAGCAGCGACAACAAGTCGCCGGCCCGATCCTGCCCGTGCAGGTAAAGAAGCGGCCCTTTGTCGGGCTGCGAGAGAATCAGCGACGCCAGATCCTGCACGGCGCCGGCCGCCGATTCTGCCGCGAAGCCTGCCGCGGTTGCGGCGGCGGCGGTGCGGTCACCCACACAGAAGGCCAGCGAAGGCAGCGCCCAGCCCTGGCCGCGCAGCCGGACGGCGGCCCGCACGCCCGGCTCGGACGTCAGCACAACGGCCGCGAAAGGACCGGGGGGACGGTCGGGTGTCAGTGCGACTTCTTCCATCAGCGGGCAGCACAACGGGGCGACCGCCCCGCCCAGAGCAGCCGTCAGTTCGGCGGCAAAGCGCGTGGCTTGTGGCTCGGGGCGGGTGATCAACACCGGGATTGCGGATTGTCTGGCCATGCCCCCGATGTTACCTGCGGGGAACAGGGGGCCACAAGCGCGACACATGGACCACGGGCTGACTTTCCTTGGCATCGAGACAAGCTGCGACGACACCGCCGCCGCGGTGGTGCGGCGGCTGTCCGATGGCGGGGCGCTGATTCTGTCCTCGGTCGTGGAGGGGCAGGCCGAACTGCACGCGGCCTTTGGTGGCGTGGTGCCGGAAATCGCCGCCCGTGCCCATGCGGAAAAGATCGACCACGCGGTCGAGGCCGCGCTTTCCGCCGCCTCGGTTTCGCTGGCCGATCTGGACGGCATTGCCGTGACCGCAGGGCCGGGGCTGATTGGCGGGCTGCTGTCCGGGCTGATGCTGGCCAAGGGCTTGGCCGCGGCCACGGGTCTGCCCATGGTCGGGGTGAACCATCTGGCCGGCCATGCGCTGACCCCCCGGCTGACCGATGCGGTTGCCTATCCCTATCTGATGCTGCTGGTTTCGGGCGGGCATTGCCAGTTTCTTGCGGTCGAGGGGCCCGAGACGTTTCATCGTCTTGGCAGCACCATCGACGATGCGCCGGGCGAGGCCTTCGACAAGATCGCCAAACTTCTGGCCCTGCCGCAGCCTGGCGGGCCGCATGTCGAACGCGAAGCGGCGCTGGGTGATCTGGCCCGCTTCCGCTTTCCCCGCCCGCTGCTGGACCGGCCGGGGTGCGACCTGTCGTTCAGTGGGCTGAAGACCGCGGTCCTGCGCGCGCGGGATGAGATCATCGCGCAAAAGGGCGGGCTGACCGTGCAGGACCGCCGCGACCTTTGCGCCGGGTTCCAGGCGGCGGTGGCGGATGTTCTGGCCGAAAAGACCCGCCGCGCCTTGGCGGCCTTTCCCGCGCCGGTCATTGCGGTGGCGGGCGGTGTCGCCGCAAACGGGGCGATCCGCGCCCGGTTGCAGGCGGTGGCCGATCAGGCCGGGGCGCGGTTTCTGGCCCCGCCCCTGAAGCTGTGTACCGACAATGCCGCGATGATCGCCTGGGCCGGGATCGAGCGGCACCTGGCTGGTGGGGTGGACGATGCAACGCTGTCCGTGCGGTCGCGCTGGCCGCTGGATGCGGCGGCGGTGCCGTTGATCGGTTCGGGCAAGCGGGGGGCCAAGGCATGATCGGGGTGGCCGGCGCAGGCGCGTTCGGAACGGCGCTGGCCGTGGCCTTTGCCCGCGAGGGGTTGCCGGTACGGCTGTGGGGTCGCGATCCCGGCCTTGCGACGCGCCGTGAAAGCCCGCGCCTGCCGGGGGTGACCCTGCCGCCAAGGATTGAGGTGGTCGAAACCGTCTCTGACCTTGCCCAAAACGGCCCTGTCCTGCTGGCCATGCCGATGCAGGCGCTGCGCGAATTTCTGGCGGCGGAGGGCCAGCCGTTGTTGGCCTCGGACCTGGTGGCCTGCTGCAAGGGCATTGATCTGACCACCCTGCAAGGCCCGGCCGAAGTGATTGAGGCTGCGGGCGCGCGTGGCGCGCGGGCGGTTCTGACCGGCCCCAGCTTTGCCGCCGACATTGCCCGTGGCCTGCCCACCGCCCTGACGCTGGCCTGCGCCGGCCCGCAGGCGCAGGCGATCCAGGTGGCGCTGTCAACCGCCACGCTGCGCATCTACCGCACCGAAGATGTGGTTGGGGCCGAACTGGGGGGCGCGTTGAAGAACGTGATCGCCATCGCCGCCGGCGTGGTGATCGGCGCTGGCCTGGGCGACAGCGCCCGCGCTGCGCTGGTGACCCGTGGCTATGCCGAGATGGGGCGTTTTGCCCTGGCGCTTGGCGCGCGGGCAGAAACGCTGGCCGGGTTGTCGGGGCTGGGCGATCTGCTGCTGACCTGCACCTCGGCCCAGTCGCGCAATTTTGCGCATGGCGTGGCGCTTGGCGCAGGCCGGGTGCCGCCACAGGCCACGGTCGAAGGCGTGGCCACGGCGCGGGCCGCTGTCCGGCTGGCCGGGGCGCGCGGAATCGACATGCCGGTCGCGGCCATGGTGGCACGGCTGGTGGCAGGCGAAATCGGGGTGGCAGAGGCGGTCAAGGCGCTGATGTCCCGCCCGCTGAAACAGGAGTGAACCCATGCGCGTGGCATTGATCTGCATCGACAAGCCGGGGCACCTTGAGGTGCGCAAGACCAACCGTGACGCCCATCTGGCCTATATCGAGGCCAGCGGCGTGGTTGAAATGGCCGGCCCGTTCCTTTCGCCGACCGGCGAGATGGTCGGATCTTTGGTCATTCTCGACGTTGGCCGGCTGAGCGACGGCGAGGATTGGGCGGCGGCAGATCCCTATGCGATGGCCGGTCTGTTCCAAAGCGTGGAGATTAGGGAATGGAAGAAGGTGATCGGGTGAACCGCTGGCTGTTCAAATCCGAGCCTGACACCTGGAGCTGGGACCAGCAGGTCGCCAAAGGCGCCGAGGGCGAGGAATGGCACGGCGTTCGCAACTATCAGGCCCGCAACAACATGCGGGCCATGAAGGTGGGCGATCTGGGGTTCTTCTACCACTCGAACATTGGGAAAGAGATCGTCGGCATTGTCGAGGTCTGTCGCGAAAGTCAGCCCGACAGCACCACCGACGATCCCCGCTGGGATTGTGTGATGATCCGCGCCGTCCGACCGTTTCTGCGGCCGGTCACGCTGGAAGATTGCAAGGTTGCGCCGGGGCTTGAGGCGATGGTGCTGGTCAACAGCAGCCGTCTGTCGGTGCAGCCCGTCAGCCCCCGGGAATGGGAGATTGTCTGCCGGATGGGCGGGGTTGACCCCTGACGCGACGACATGGGGAAACGGAGGGTCCGCACCCCTGCGGAACCCTCCATTCACCCCACATGCGCCCCGAACGCTGCATGTCATCTGACAAGGTTTCGGACGGTTCTGCCCAAGGCCGGAACCTTGCCGCAGGGCAAGCCTGTGCCGCAACCGAAAAGCCGCGGGCATTTTAGGCGATGCCGGTCAGTGGCGGGTGTCGGGCAGGAAGAACGCGGCCAGCCCCAGCAGGGGCAGGAAGGCGCAGATTCGGTAGACGGCGACGATGCCCCAATGATCGGCCAGAACGCCCAGCAGGGCGGCACCGATGGCGGCGATGCCGAAGGCCACGCCAAACATCATTCCGGCCACCATGCCGGTTCGCAGGGGCATCAGATCCTGCGCATAGACAACCATTGCCGGAAAGGCCGAGGCCAGCACAAGGCCCGCCAGTGCCGCGCACAGGATCGAGGGAACCAGCGGCAGCCAGGGCAGGGCCAGCGCCAGCGGCAGGATGCCAAGGATGGACCACAGGATCACCCGGCGGCGGCCGATGCGGTCTCCGATCGGGCCGCCGATGATGGTGCCGGCTGCCACCGCGGCCAGGAAAACGAAAAGGCAAAGGTTGGCCTGCGCCTTGGTCAGGGCAAAGTGCTCGATCAGATAGAAGGTGTAGTAGCTGGAGAAACTGACCGAATAGACGAACTTCGAGACCATCAGCACGACCAGCAATGTCATGCCCCGGCGGACGGTGCCGGGGTCTGGGGCCGTTGCGGCGGCGCGGGCCTTGCGATGGGCGGCGCGGCCCGCCCCGACCGACTGATACCAGCGGCCGATGGCATAAAGCACCAACATCCCCGCCAGGGCCACGGCGGCGAACCATTCAATCGAAAGCTGACCACGCTCCAGCACGATGAAGGCGGCGGCAAGCGGGCCAAGGGCAGAACCGGCATTGCCGCCGACCTGAAACACCGATTGCGCAAAGCCGGGGCGCATACCGGCCGCCAGCCGGGCAATGCGAGAGGCCTCGGGATGGAAGATCGCCGAGCCCAGCCCGATCAGCGCAACGGAACACAATACCATGGCGAAACTGGCGGCATGGGCCAGAAGGACAAGGCCCGCGCCGGTTGAGGCCATGCCGGCCGACAGCGCATAGGGCAGCGGACGGCGGTCGGTGTATAGCCCGACCAGCGGTTGCAGGATTGAGGCCGTGCCCTGAAAGACCAGCGTGATCAGCCCGATCTGCGTGAAGCTGAGCGCGAGGTTGTCCTTGAGCAGCGGATAGGCCGCCGGGATCAGCGACTGCATCAGGTCATTCAGGAAATGCCCCAGCGACACGCCCAGAATGACCGGAACGACGGTGGTCTCGTGCGGGGCAGTCCGGGATTGCAGGGTCATGGCGGGCCTTCAGACAGGAAACGGGCGGCACCATGGCCGCCCGTTCCGCGATTGGCAATCGCTGCTGCGTGAATGCAGCTTATTTGTAAACGGCTTCCTTACCGAAATGCTTGACCAGCATGTAGTAGAACGGCGCGCGATATTTGTTGCGCTCGGACTTGCCGTAGGTTTCCACCACGGCCTTGATGCCTTCCATCAGCGCCGGGCTGTCGGACAGGCCAAGCTTCTTGATCAGAAAGTTGTTCTTGATCCGCTCCAGTTCTTCGGGATCGGAGGCGGCAACAGTCTGGGCGTCGTTGTCATAGATCGACGGGCCGCAGCCGATGGTAACCTTGGTGAGAAGGTCCATATCCGGCGTCATCTTGCACTTGTTCTTCAGATCGTCTGCGTATTTCGCAATAAGTTCGTCTCTTTTACCCATCTTACACTCTCCCATGGCGCGTTCGCGCGCCAGTTTGTCACCAACAAATCGGATAGCAAGGCCATACCGTCCGGCGATAGGGGAAAATTCCGGGGGCCGTGTCAACACCGGCCCCCGGAAATGCGGCACAACCGGGCGTCAGAACCGGATTTCACCGCCGATATAGGCCGACCGGCCGGGGCCGGAACTGTCGGTCGCCGCCCAAGGGGTGTAAAGTTCATCGGTGAGGTTCGACACCTTGGCGTTGACCGAGAAATTCTCGGCCACGTCATAGCTGGCGAAGATGTCGATGGTCTTGTACGAGCCGCGGTTCGTATCGGTTTCAAAGGCAATCGCGGCCGGGCCGTTGCTGTTGTAGACCAGCGTGGTCCCCACCGTCAGCGCGCCGTCCAGGAAGTGGCCGGCCAGCGTGGCGCTGATTGTGTTCTCGGGTTGCAGGCGGCCGCCCCCGTAAGACCCCTTGCTGTGCGCCCAGGCCAGGATGGCCGAGAAGCGGTCGGATTCGTAACCCAGTTCCAGCTCAAGCCCGCGGGTGCGGACGGTTTCGTCGATGTTGACAAACTGCATACCGGCGCCACCGGCGGTGGTCTGGGCGATGATGAAGTTGTCGACATCAAGGTCGAAATAATTGATCCGGGCCTTGAGCGCGTCATCGGCACGGAAGATGCCGTCGCGGGTGATGTTCACGCCAAGCTCGTAGCCTTCCGAAACCTCGGGTTCGAGGGCAAGGTTGCCGATATAGCCGAAGCCGTGAATCGACGGATCGCCGCCGCCAAGGAAGGTTTCCTGCGCCGTGGGCGCGCGGGTGCTGCGATAGACCGAAACATAAGGCTGGAAGGTGTCGTTGATGCTGTAGGCCAGTGACAGCTTGGGGTCGAACGAGCTGTGCGAGATCTTGAAATATTCGCTGCCGACGGTTGTGTCGAGATCATAGTCGGAATAGCGGAACCCCAGCATCACCTCGAACGGGCCGTTGGTGAAGGTGTTTTCCGAAAAGACTGCGGCGCGGTCGGTGTTTCCTCGCACCGGGTTCACCCCGGTCAGAGACCCCGAGGCGTTCTGCTGGCCACCCAGCTTGTCGCGCGAGATCTCGAAGCCGTTGGTCGAGGTCAGGGTCCAGTCACCCAGGGCCGCGGTCGAGACGTTCTTGACATCAAGCCCAAGCGTCTCAGTCTCCATCACCCGGCCAAGGGCCGAGCCGAAGCCGGAAACGTGCCGGTGGGTGGTGGTGCCGGAATAAAGGTTGCCGGTCAGGTTGATCAGGTCGCCGGTCGAATAGGTGAAGCCCAGGCTGTAGATGTCATTGCTGACTTCGTGGTTGTAGGCTGCCAGCGTGACCGGGGGCATACCGGGGGCAAAGCTCATACGATAGGCCGAGGCATAGTCGGTGTCGTAGGATATGGCCAGGAAGTTGACCTTCAGCGCCTCCGACACCTGATAAGCGCCGCGCAGCATCAGCGAGCCGCCCTTTTGCGCCGTATCGTCCACCTTGTCGCCCGCCCCGTTCACATAGGCGTCAAGGTCGCGGCTGGAGGCGGCAAAGGCCAGTTCCAGCGGGCCGCGGACCATGCCCACGGCGGCCATGCCGGCAAAGCCTTCGCCGTTGTCGCCATAGCGCAGGCGGACCATGCCGCCGGTGCCTTCGCCATCGCGCACCAGATCGGTGGCGGTGATCATGCGGAAGTTGACGCTGCCGGTCAGGCCGCCCCCCGTCAGCGAAGCGCCCCGGGTGATGTCGATTGCCGACAGCAGCAGCGGATCGACATAGGCAAAACCGTCGGCGGTGTTGTGCGCCGTGAAGCGGAAGTTCTGCGGGACGCCTTCGATGGTGGTGCTCACGCGTGATCCGCCAAGACCGCGGATTGCCACCGCCACGCCCGCCTGGCCTGCGTTCATCAGGGTGCTGGCGCCGGGTGTCTGGCGGACAACTTCATCCAGAGTGACGATGCCGCCGTGGCCGGTGATCGCATCGCCTTCCAGGGTTGAGCTGTTTTCACCGGCATAGACCGGGGTTCCGTCGGCGCTGTAGCCGATGATGATGCGGCCAAGGTGCAACGGCGTTTCGGTCTCTTGCGCCAAGGCCGGCGCGGCAAACAGCACAAGGCCGGCAAGCGCGGCTGAAGCGCGGTCGAGGGGGGATGTCATGGCTCCCAGTTCCTTCTTCGGGGCGCGCGTCATGCGCGCCGGTCCTGTCGGACGGGCCTGGCTGGAACAGGTCGCAAGATGCGCAGGCCAGCGGCAGCCGATCCGGGTTGATCCGGCTGCTGGCTGTCTTGGGGCGCGCGCGGGGCGCCCTGAACGCTGGCATGGGTAGGGGTTCCCTGCCGCAGCGGATGGGATGAGTCAACTATTTTTGTCGGGAATTATTTCGCCCTGTCTGCTGCTGTTGCGCAGAGGTGACAAAACGCACAAAGGGCGCCCGTGGGGGCGCCCTTTGCCTTGGCCGTTTTGGGCGAGGTATCAGTAGCGGTAATGGTCGGCCTTGAACGGGCCTTCGACATTCACGCCGATATAGGCGGCCTGATCGGGCTTCAGCTCGGTCAGCTTCACACCGATCTTCTTGAGATGCAGGCGCGCCACCTTTTCATCCAGCGCCTTGGGCAGGATATAGACGCCTGGGGCATAGTCCTTGCCTTTGGTGAACAGCTCGATCTGCGCCAGCACCTGGTTGGTGAAGCTGGCCGACATCACGAAGGACGGGTGGCCGGTGGCGTTGCCAAGGTTCAGCAGGCGGCCTTCGGACAGAAGGATGATGCGGCTGCCCGACGGCATCTCGATCATGTCTACCTGGTCCTTGATGTTGGTCCACTTGTGGTTCTTCAGCGCGGCGACCTGAATTTCGTTGTCGAAGTGGCCGATGTTGCCGACGATGGCCATGTCCTTCATCGCGCGCATATGCTCGATGCGGATCACGTCCTTGTTGCCGGTGGTGGTGATGAAGATGTCGGCGGTGGCGACTTCATCTTCCAGCAGGGTCACTTCATAGCCGTCCATCGCGGCCTGCAGCGCGCAGATCGGATCGACTTCGGTCACCTTCACCCGGGCACCCGCACCGCGCAAGCTGGCGGCCGAGCCCTTGCCCACATCGCCATAACCGCAGACGACGGCAACCTTGCCGGCCATCATGGTGTCGGTGGCGCGGCGGATGCCGTCCACCAGCGATTCCTTGCAGCCGTACTTGTTGTCGAACTTCGATTTGGTCACGCTGTCGTTGACGTTGATCGCCGGGAAGGGCAACTGGCCCTTCTTGTGCAGTTCATACAGCCGGTGGACGCCGGTGGTGGTTTCTTCCGAAACGCCCTTGATCGCGGCGCGCTGCTTGGTGAACCAGCCGGGGCTGGCGGCAAGGCGCTTGCGAATCTGGTTGAACAGACAAACTTCTTCGTCGCTGGTCGGAACGGCGATCAGGTCGGTCTCGCCGGCTTCGACCCGCGCACCCATCAGGATGTACAGCGTGGCATCGCCGCCATCGTCGAGGATCATGTTGCAGGTGCCACCTTCGCCGCCGAACTGGAAGATGCGGTCGGTGTAATCCCAGTACTGCTCCAGCGATTCACCCTTGATGGCGAACACCGGCGTTCCGCTTGCGGCAATGGCGGCGGCGGCGTGATCCTGGGTCGAAAAGATGTTGCACGAAGCCCAGCGGACATCGGCGCCAAGGGCCTTGAGCGTTTCGATGAGCACGGCGGTCTGCACGGTCATGTGCAGCGACCCGGCGATGCGGGCGCCTTTCAACGGCTGCGACGGACCGAATTCTTCGCGGCAGGCCATCAGGCCCGGCATCTCGGTTTCGGCGATGGTCAGTTCCTTGCGGCCGAAGTCCGCAAGCGCGATGTCCTTGACGATGTAATCGGCCATGCCTGGTGCCGCTCCTGTAAAGTTCGATTTCGGTCCGCCCTTTATCATTCCCGGCCGAAGTCGGCAATTGCCGGGCGGGTGCCGTATCGGCGCCATCCTCCACTTTGGGGCATTCTGGAGCATACCCATGCCTTGTGCCGGGCCATGTTGCTGCGTTAGCTCTTGTCGAAACTCCCGCAGGGCGGGCCGGGCGCGGTGGCGCGGCAACCAGGAGGTGGCGGCATGTCGGCTGGACAGAAACTGCGCAAGGCGCTGGTGCTGTGTGTGGATCAGGCCTATGTGCCCTTCGCGCTGTTTCTTGTCAGCCAGATTGACCGGCTGAGCCCCGGACGGGATTTCGATATCTGCCTTGTCAGCGATGCACAGCTGAATCTGCCCCCGGCTTTTGATGATCTGCGGTTGCGCCTGATCGGGCCGGTCGATGACCCGGCCTATCTGGCGCTGGAAAACAGCAATCTGCCACGATCCACCTACCTGCGCCTCTGGATGCCGTATCTGTTGGCGCAGGACTATGACCGGCTGGTCTATCTGGATGCCGACATGTTCGCCGAATGCGGCGATTGGTCGGCCTTGTTCGAGGTGGATCTGCGGGGAAAGGCGCTGGCAGCGGTGCGCGATGTGCAGCAGTGGCGCAAGCCGGACCGCAAGGTGTTTGAGTTCGCGGCGGCGGGGCGCGATAGCAAGCGCTATTTCAACGCCGGGCTGATGGTGATCGACCCGGCAGTCTTTGTCGCGCAAGATCTGCGCGACCGCTGCCTTGCGCTGGGGCAGGCACAGCCCGAACTTGCGCGGCACCATGACCAGTCGCTGCTGAATCTTGTGCTGGACGGCGCTTGGGCCGAGCTTTCCCCGGTGTGGAACTGGCAATGGCCGCTGAAGCAACCGCTGTTCACGGACTGGGCGGCGCCAAATCTGGTGCACTTCATCGGCCATCTGAAGCCTTGGAACGACGGGCGCGGTTTGTATCCGGCGCGTTTTCAGAAGGCCTATGCCCGCTTCATGGGGCGGCACTTCCCGGACGGGCCCCAGATCGTGACGCCAGAATCGTCGCTGCTGCGGTCGGGGCCGCGCAGCCTGCGGATGGCGTTGCAGTTCCTGGCCTTCCGGCCTGCGCTGCTGCGCTACCTGGACCGCTTTTCCGATCCGCTGGCCACAGTCTGACACTGGCCATGTGGCCCGGGCGTGCGTATGACCAAGGGCAGAGCCCGCCCTGATCAACCGAAACGCCCCGGACCTGCCCGATGAAGAAACCCGCGCGTGCCTGGCAACGCATGCTGTCCGGCCGCAGGCTGGATCTGCTGGACCCGACCCCGGTGGACATCGAGGTTGAGGACATTGCGCATGGGCTGGCCTTTGTCGCGCGCTGGAACGGCCAGACGCGGGGCGATTGGGCCTATTCGGTGGCCGAACATTCGTTGCTGGTGGAAGAGCTGTTCACACGCGCAAATCCCGGGGTTGCGGCGCGCTGGCGATTGGCGGCGCTGCTGCACGATGCCCCGGAGTATGTGATCGGTGACATGATCAGCCCGGTGAAGGCGGCAATCGGGCCCGACTATGGTGCATTGGATGAACGGCTGACCGCTGCAGTACACCTGCGGTTCGGACTGCCCGCTGCCTTGCCGGTGCCCATCAAGAAACAGATCAAGGCAGCCGACAAGGTTTCGGCCTGGCTTGAGGCGGTTCAGATCGCGGGCTTCACCATGGCCGAGGCCGACCGTTTCTTCGGCAAGCCCGATGCGGCGCTGGTGCGCGGCCTGGCGATCCGGCTGCGTCCGCCCGCAGAGGTGCGGGCGGAATATGTGCAGCGTCATGCGGATTTGCTTGCCGCCTGCGGCTGACGGTCAGTCGCGGCCCCCGGTGGTGGCCATCCACCGGCGCAGCTTTTCGCGCTCCCGCTCGGGGTCCGTTCGCCGTGTCTGTTCATCGGGCCGCAGCAGATCACCGCGCGTGGCGATGAGCAGGGCATCTGCGAAGAGTGATAACATGTCCTTCTCCTTTCACGCTTGTCTCTAGGGCCTTTTGTAAGCAATTCTGGGCCAAAGTCCCACTCAGCAATTTTTCCATATTGTTAGGTCAGCTAACAGATGACAGTCGCCTGGTCCCGCTTGCCCCCGCTGTCTGCGCTGCGTGCCTTTCATGCCGTGGCCGAAGGCGGCGGCTATTCGCAGGCAGCGCGGGCGCTGAACGTGACCCATGCCGCCGTAGCCCAGCAGGTGCGCACGCTTGAGGGATTGATGGGCGTGGCGCTGGTGATGCGGCACGGGCGCGGCATGGCGCTGACGGCCGAGGGCGCCGATCTGGCGCGGGCATTGTCAGAAGGCTTTGGTGCCATCCAGACCGGGGTTGAGGCGCTGAAAGCCGCAGGCGCGGCCCGCCCGGTGCGGATCACCCTGACGCCCAGCTTCGCGTCACAATGGCTGATGCCCCGGCTCAAGGAATTCTGGAAGCTGCATCCCGACATTGCGCTGTCGCTGCACCCCGACGCCCGCGTTCTGGATCTGCGGCGCGACGGAATGGATATTGGCCTGCGCTATGGCAATGGCGATTGGCCCGGCGTTGAGGCCAGGTTCCTTGCCCCGGCGCGAATGGCCGTGGCCTGCGCGCCGGATTTGCTGTCGGGCCGAAATACACTGACGGTCGAAGAAATGCAGCGCATGGACTGGCTGCTGACGCAGGATTGGCCAGAGCAGGAGAATTACCTGAAAAGTCTGGGCCTTGATCCACAACGCTTGAGTCGAACCGAATTCCCTGGCGAGGAATTGTCGCTTGCGGCGGCCCGGCAAGGATTGGGGCCGATTGTGGAAAGTCTGGCGCTGATGGAGGAAGATATCAGCACAGGAAGGCTTGTGCTGCTTCACGACAGCCGCACACAGTTGCCGGCCTATTTCGTGGTGACTCCGCCCGGGCCGCAACGATCTGCGGCGCGGGCGTTTCTCAAGTGGCTGTTTGCGGCAGCCTGACGATCAGATCGCCATGTCTTCCGGGCGCTTGCCCTTGGCCAAAGCCTCGGCGAACCAGCGTGGCTTGCGGCCGCGGCCCGTCCAAGTATCGGCCGGATTGGCCGGATTGGCGTATTTTGCCGATGAAGGGGTGCGTTTGCGGGCAACCGGCGTTCCGGTCAGCTCTTCCAGGGAAAAGCCAAGTTCGCGGGCTTTTTCATGAAGTTCCGCGAGGGCCTTCTTCTTGACCCGATCTTCAAAGGACGCAATCGCCTTTGCGACCTGCGATTGAATGTCTTTCAGCTCTTTAAGCGAGAGCGAGTGAAAGTCAATACTCATACAAAAACCTCCCATGACGGCATGCCAGATGCGATATGACAGACAGAAAGCTGCCGCAATGGCAATAGTCTTATTTCGGGCTGCGCTTTGCCAGAATACGCTGCAGAGTTCTGCGGTGCATGTTCAGCCGGCGTGCCGTTTCGGAAACATTGCGATCGCACATTTCATAAACGCGCTGAATGTGTTCCCAGCGAACACGGTCTGCCGACATCGGGTTTTCCGGCGGGGCGGGCAAGGTTTCACCGCGGGCCAGAAGCGCGTTCATCACATCATTGGCATCGGCGGGCTTCGACAGGTAATCAATGGCGCCGATCTTGACGGCGGCCACCGCCGTGGCGATCGCGCCATAGCCCGTCAGCACGACGATGCGGCAGTCGGGCCGCCTTTCGCGCAGCAGTTCGACCACGTCCAGACCATTGCCGTCCTCAAGCCTCAGGTCGACAACCGCATAGGCCGGCGGGCGGTTTTGCGCGATCAGCTTTCCCGCGGCAACGCTTTCGGCGGTTTCGGGAAGAAAGCCCCGCTTCTCCATCGCCTTGGCCAGGCGCTTGACGAAAGGCTCGTCATCATCAACCAGAAGGAGCGACCGGTCCGCACCCAGTTCGGCTTGCATGTCTTCGGCCATTGACGAACATCCTCTCTAACGTGTGCGGACAAGCGTAAAGATAAAGCTCACAAGCGTCAATTTGACTGAGCGGCTGCCTCCAGGAAGCAGCGAACGCCTTGGGCCCGCTGTTCAGCAGGGGTGTCATGCTTGAAAAAATCCATAAAGCCAAGCCCCGGCAGGACGAGATAGGTGAAAGCCGAATGATCCACGAGATAAAATTCGGGATCGCCATCCTGCTTCTTGAAATAGGCGCGGTACGCCTTGGCGGCCGCCGCAACCTGTTCATCCGAGCCGGTCAGGCCGATCGCGCGTGGGTGGATGTTGCTTGCGAAGTCGCCAACCACCTTGGGCGTGTCGCGGCCCGGGTCGACCGAGATGAACACGAGGTTCACCAATTGCCCTTCTTCTTCCAGAATATCGGCAGCTTCCGCGTTCAGCGACATGTCCAGCGGGCAGACATCCGGGCAGAAGGTATAGCCGAAATAAACCAGCGTCGGCGCTGTGATCACATCAGTATCGGTGACGGTCTTGCCGTCCTTG
Organism: Fuscovulum blasticum DSM 2131; assembly: GCF_003034965.1. Taxonomy (GTDB): domain Bacteria; phylum Pseudomonadota; class Alphaproteobacteria; order Rhodobacterales; family Rhodobacteraceae; genus Pseudogemmobacter; species Pseudogemmobacter blasticus. Next base: position 352,088 of record NZ_PZKE01000001.1, read on the forward strand.
TCAACCAGGGTGAACGGCCCGCCGATATCGGCGGCGGACTGGCCTGCGCGGCATTGGGCGAAGGCATCCGTCGGTCTTGGCCAGAAGGCGTAACCGGCCATCGCCCCAAGGGCGGCCACCGTCGCGACCGCTGCCATACCCGCAAATACCTTTGACATTTCACCCTACTCCGATCGGACTTGCCATTGATCGCGCCACGGCGCGCCCTTAACAAGGGCAAAATCAGTCATACCGGTTGGGCGGACATGCAACAAGACGGCAGTCTGGGCTTTCACTCCGAGGAGGACCGCAGCAACTGGGTGCGCCTGCGCACGCTGATCCTGCTGCGCTGGATGGCGATTGCCGGCCAGTTGGCCGCCATCACCGTTGCCGACAGGTTCTTCGAACTGCAGTTGCCGCTGGGCCTGTGCTACCTTGCGGTTGGGACCTCGGTCATTGCGAACACGGTCTCATCTTTCGTCTTTCCCGAAAGCAAGCGCCTGACCGAGTTCGAGGCGCTGCTGATGCTGCTGTTCGATCTGACGCAGTTGTCTTTCCTGATCCTGGTGACCGGCGGCCTGACAAACCCTTTCGCGCTGCTTATTCTGGCGCCCGTCACCATTTCCGCCAGCGCGCTGGGGTTGCGAACAACTCTCTTTCTGGGTGCAATGGCGGTGCTTTACATCTCGGTCACCGCCTTCGTGAATGTTCCGCTGCGAATGGCGGACGGCACGGAATTGACAGTGCCGCCAATTTTCGAATTCGGGTATTGGCTGGCAATCGTTGTCGGTATTGTCTTTCTGGGGCATTACTCGCGTCGTGTAGCCACCGAAATGCGCGCCATGGCAGATGCCCTGCTGGCAACGCAGATGGCCCTGTCACGCGAACAGAAGCTGACGGATCTGGGGGGGGTGGTGGCCGCCGCCGCGCATGAGCTTGGCACGCCTCTGGCGACGATCAAGCTGGTCAGCAGCGAGCTGATGCAGGATCTGGACCAGTCTTCCGAACAATATGAAGATGTGCGGCTGATCCGCGAACAAGCCGACCGCTGCCGCGACATCCTGCGCAGCATGGGCCGGGCCGGAAAGGACGATCTGCAACTGCGCCAGGCCCCCCTGGGCGCCGTTCTGCGCGAGGCGGCGGAGCCACATGCAGAACGTGGCAAGGAGCTGATCTTCAACTTTCAGCCGGGGCCGGGCGGGGCAGACCGGCAGCCTACGGTGCTGCGCCGGCCGGAAATAATTCACGGGCTGCGCAACCTGATTCAGAACGCGGTGGATTTCGCGCGCACCACGGTCTGGGTTGATGCCGAGTGGACCGACCGCACTGTTCTTGTCCGCATTGTCGATGACGGAGAGGGGTATCCGCAGAACGTGATTGGCCGGATCGGCGATCCGTTCGTGCGGTCGCGCCGGTCTGAACAGGATCTCAGCAAGCGGCCCGAATATGAAGGCATGGGGCTGGGCCTGTTCATCGCCAAGACCCTGCTGGAGCGGTCCGGTGCAACGCTGAGCTTTGCCAACGGTGCCGATCCCTTCCTTGCGCCGGAAGAGCGCCCTGAACGCTGTGGCGCCGTGGTCGAGGCGGTCTGGGCGACGACCAGCCTTCTGGCCTCGACCACACCGATCGGGGCGCAGAACGCCACGTTCGACCATTGATCCCGGCCCTGTAGGCCGAAACGCGGTTAACCCTGCGTTAACCGAGAGGGCTTTAGTCTGGCAGCGCCACCCTGCCGGAACGGGCCCATGCTGTTTGACTGGACGCTTGCCTTCGGAACACTGTTTGCTGCCGGTCTGATGGCCCTGGCGGCGGTTCTGATCGTGCAGGCCCTGTCGCGTCGGGGGCGGCAGGCGGTCAGCTCGATCTTTTCGCAGGCAACACCCGGCACGGTGCTGCTGTTCGATGGCGACCGGCTGGTTGATGCCACCCCTGCGGGGCGGGCCCTGGTGTCGGCGGGGCTGGCCGGCGGCAAGGCCTGGCTGCAGGCCATGGCCCGGCTAGAGCCGCTGTTTCCTGGCCTGTCCCAGCGGCTGGAAGGCCTGCCGCGCGAAGGCCGCGTTGTTCTTTGTTCGCGTCAGGACATCGAACCGCCGTTGGTTCTGCGCGCCGAAAGCCTGGGCGGGCTGACCCGGCTGACCCTTTCGGACAGTGACAGCGAACAGCGCAAGCCGGGCACCGAAGCCGCGGCCGAACTGGCCCTGCGCGACGAGGCCGAGACGATGCGGATCACGCTGACCCACGCCCCCCTGCTGATCTGGCATTGCACTGGCGATGGTCAGGTGACCTGGGCCAACGGGGCCTATATCCAATGCGCGGTGAACCGGCTGGAACCCGGCGAAGATCTGGGCTGGCCCTTGCCCGCGCTGTTTCCCACCACCGCTGAAGACACCTCAACCCGGCGCAGCCTGCGCCTTGGCCATGATGATTACTGGTTTGACCTGTGTTCTGTCCCGCTTGAGGGGCGGGTGCTGCATTACGCGCAACCGGCAGACCGCTTGGTCAGGGCCGAGGTATCGTTGCGCGACTTCCAGCAGACACTGACCAAGACCTTTGCCCAGCTTCCCATCGGCCTGGCCATTTTCGACCGTGGCCGGGTGCTGCAGATCTTCAACCCCGCCCTGATTGACCTGACAGGGTTGCCGATCGAGTTTCTGGTCGCGCGACCAACGCTTTCCATGCTGCTGGACGCCATGCGCGAACGCGCTGTTTTGCCCGAGCCGAAAGATTACCGAAGCTGGCGCAAACAGATTTTCGATCTTGAGGAAGCCGCCGCGTCGGGCCTGTTTCAGGAAACCTGGTCGTTGCCCGACGGGCGGACGATGCGGGTGACAGGGCGGCCGCATCCCAATGACGGGCTGGCTTTCCTGTTCGAGGACATATCGTCCGAGACGGCGCGCAGCCGTCGTGACCGTGCCGATGTCGCGATGGGTCGTGCGGTGGTGGATGGGCTGGATCAGCCGGTGGTGGTGTTTGCGGCCGATGGCGGGGTGATCCTGTCGAACCGCGCCGCGATGCAGTTGTGGGGCGACCCTCCGCCGGGACTGGGCCTTGAGATGCAGGAGCCCGACGCCCTGGCCAACTGGCGGCGCCTGACAGCGCCTACGCTGTTGTGGAACGACCTGGCTGATTACATCCGCACCCTTGGCACCCGCGATCCTTGGGATGGTGAAGTGCGGCTCAAGGACGGCCGGCTGGTCGAATGCCGGGTGATGCCGCTGCCGGAAGGGGCGACCATGGTCAGTTTCCGGGTGATGCCACCTGCCGCAGGCGATGCAGGCGCAGCGCAAGCCGTGATGGTTGCCTGACAGGTAACGACGATCCGGCGGCATATCGGCCTTGCGCCGGGCTTTCGTCTTGCGTTTGGCCCGGCTAGACTCGGCCCATGCCTGCCGATGCCCCGCCCGAATTTCACCTTCCCGATGAAGAGGCTTCCCGCCGCTTTGGCGCAACCCTGGGCCATGCCCTGCGCCCCGGCGATACGGTCTTGCTGGATGGCCCTGTCGGCGCCGGCAAATCGCACATCGCCCGCGCGGCAATCCGGGCGCTGTGTGGCGCGGCGACCGAGGTGCCGTCGCCCACCTTCACGCTGGTGCAAACTTATGACGGGCCAGAGTGCGAAATCTGGCACGCCGACCTTTATCGGCTGACCGGCGGGCATGAGGTTGATGAACTGGGCCTGACCGAGGCGATGGGGCGCGACATCGTGCTGGTGGAATGGCCCGACCGGCTGGGCTCACGCGCGCCCGGTAATGCGATGCGGCTGACCCTGACCGTTGAAGGCGACGGTCGGCGGGTGCGTCTTGCCCACGCGCCCGCGCAGATTCTGGCTGCGCTTGAACAGGGCCCAAATTCATGACCCGCAACCGCGAAGCCGCCAAGACACTATTCCTGCGGCAGGCCGGCTGGGACGCGGCGGTTCGGCGGCATCTGGCTGGCGATGCTTCGGCGCGGCGCTATGAACGGCTGGAACGGGGCGCGGATCGTGCCGTGCTGATGGACAGCCCGCCCGGCGCTGGCGACGATGTGCAGGATTTCCTGCGCATCGACGCGCATCTGACGGCCATCGGTCTTTCTGCGCCGAAGATTCTGGCCGCCGAACCCGCCCAGGGTTTCCTTTTGCTCGAAGATCTGGGCGACAACCTTTACACGGCGGCGGTGACGAAGGATCCGGCGCAGGAAGCCCCGCTCTATGCCGAGGCGGTTGAAGTGCTGCTTCACCTGCAACGGGCCGCGCCGCCAGCCCCGGTGCCTGATCTTTCCGCCGAAGACTGGGCGCGATCGGCGGGCTTCGTGCTTGATTTCTACGCGCGCGCCGCGACCGGGGCCGTGCCGGATGGCGACGACTTTCATGCCGCCCTGACCACGTTGTTGCAGACCCATGCCGACGGGCCGCGCATCCTGATCCTGCGGGACTATCATGCGGGAAACCTGCTTTGGCTGCCCGATCGGCGCGGGCTGGCGCGGGTGGGGCTGCTGGATTTTCAGCAGGCGCAGATGGGGCAACCGGCCTATGACCTTGTGTCTTTGTTGCAGGACGCGCGGCGCGATGTGGCGCCCGAGGTTGAAACTGAGGGCGTGGCGCGGATGGCGCGGGGGCTGGGGTTGACGGTGGCCGACCTGTCGCCGGCCTATGCCACGCTGGGGGCGCTGCGTGCGCTGCGAATTCTGGGCATCTTCGCGCGGCTCTGTCTGGTGGATGGCAAGCCCGGCTATCTGGACTTCGTGCCCCGGGTCTGGGGGCAGTTGCAACGCAACCTTTCGCACCCGGCACTGCACGGACTGCGCGACCTGTGCGGTGGTCTGTTGCCGCCCCCCACCCCTGAAACGCTGACCCGGATTCGTGCCCAATGCGCCCCTTCCCGCTGATGCTGTTCGCTGCGGGTTTCGGCACCCGTATGCGCGAACTGACCGCAACGCGGCCCAAGCCGTTGGTTCCCGTTCTGGGCGAAACGCTGCTGGACCGGGCGCTGAACCTGGCCGAAGACGCGGCTTGTGCGCCGGTGGTGGTGAACGTGCATTATCTGGGTGGCCAGATCATCGACCATCTGGCCGGGCGGCCGGGGGTACAGATCAGTGATGAACGTGCCGCCATTCTGGACACCGGCGGCGGCTTGCGTGCAGCGTTGCCGATGCTGGGGCCGGGGCCGGTGATGACACTGAACCCCGATGCCGTCTGGCGCGGGCCTAACCCGCTGTCGCTGCTGGCCAAGGCCTGGGAGGGCGACCGGATGGATGCGCTGCTTCTGGTCAAGGACCGGGCGCAGGTGCGCGGGCGCAGCGGCAAGGCCGATTTCCGGTTGGATGCGGAAGGCCGGATCACCCGCGCCGTGGATGAGACGGGCAGCCTGTATCTGGGTGCGCAGATTTTGCGAACAGATACGCTTTCAGCCATGACAGAGCCTGTTTTCTCGCTGAACCGCCTTTGGAACCGGATGATTGCCGAAGGGCGGGCCTATGCCTTGCCCTATGCCGGAGACTGGTGCGATGTGGGCAGCCCCGAAGGGCTGGCCGAAGCCGAGGCGATGCTGCGGGAGGGGGGCTGATGTTCGCAGGCCCCGGCCCGCATGTCTTTGGCCTGCCACCCGGCGCCGATTTCCCCGCACGGCTGGCCGAAGGTCTGTTGCAGCGGCTTGGGAGGCAGACGCCCGAGGCACTGGCTCGGGTTACGATTTTCCTGAACACCCAGCGGATGCGTCGGCGGTTGCGGGCCTGTCTGACCGCGAGCGGCGCGACGCTGCTGCCGCGACTGCGGTTGGTCACCGAACTGGGTGGCGATCCGCTGCTTTGCGGCCCTGAACCAGCGGTTTCCGGTCTGGGGCGGCGGCTGGAGCTTGTGGTGCTGATTGACCGGATGCTGCGGGCCGATCCGTCTTTGGCCCCGCGCGGGGCGCTGTTCGATCTGGCCGACAGTCTGGCCGCCCTGATGGACGAAATGCGCGCCGAAGGCGTGGACCCCGAGGCAGTGGCCGCGCTGGATGTTGAAGGCCACGCGGCGCATTGGGCGCGCAGCCAGCGGTTCCTGTCGCTGGTTGAGCGGTTCTTCGATGCCGATGCCCGCCCGGATGCCGAAGCGCGCCTGCGCGCCGCGACATTGCGGCTGATCGAGGGCTGGCAATCTCGGCCGCCGGCCGACCCGGTGATCGTTGCGGGTTCCACCGGATCGCGCGGCACAACCGCCCTGTTGATGCAGGCCGTGGTGCGGTTACCGCAGGGTGCGCTGGTCTTGCCGGGGCATGATTTCGACCTGCCCGAGCAGGTTTGGGACAGTATGGCTGATGCCATGGCGCACGAGGATCACCCGCAGTTCCGCCATCGCCGGCTGATGGCGCTGCTGAAGATCGCCCCCGGCGATGTGTCCGAATGGACCGCCGGCGCCGCGCCAGATCCGGCCCGGAACCGGCTTCTGTCGCTGTCGCTGAGGCCCGCCCCGGTTACCGACCAGTGGATCACAGAAGGCGGCGCTCTTCCGGGGCTGTCTGCCGCCACTGCCAGGTTGACCCTGCTTGAAGCACCCACCCCGCGAGCCGAGGCGATGGCCATCGCGCTGCGGCTGCGACAGGCGGTTGAAGAGGGGCAGAGCGTGGCGCTGATCAGCCCCGATCGCGATCTGACCCGCCGCGTCAGTGCCGCGCTGGATCGCTGGGGCGTGCTGCCCGACGACTCGGCCGGTCAACCCTTGCCGCATACGCCGCCCGGCCGGCTGTTGCGGCTGACGGCGCGCGCGATGGGGCGGCGGCTGACGGGGCCGGGCCTGCTGGCGCTGCTGAAACATCCGCTGGCCTTTGCGGGGGCGGATCGCGGGCCGCATCTTCTGCTGACCCGCGATCTGGAACTGGAGCTGCGCCGCCACGGCCCGGCTTTTCCCGACGCAGGTTTCCTCACAGCCTGGGCTGAGGCGCGGAAAGAGGTATTTGCACCTGACTGGGCACGCGTCATTTGTGGAGTGTTAGAGACACTTTTGACCTTGGATGAAGCCCCGCTTCCGGTGCTGATCGCCCGCCATCGCGCGGCGACCGAGGCACTGGCCCGCGGTGCCGACTGGGATGCGGCGGGTGATACGCCCTGGGACAAGGCCGCCGGGATCGAGGCCCTTCTGGCGGTGACCGAGTTTCAGGCCGAAGCCCCCGAAGGCTTTGTCCTGTCGCCGCTGGATTACCCCGCGCTGCTGGATGGCGTTCTGGCACGCCGCGCGGTGCGTGACGCGGTGCTGACGGATGAGCGTGTGCAGATCCTTGGCCCGCAAGAGGCGCGGATTCAGGGCGCAAATTTGGTGATCCTGGCCGGGCTGAACGAAGGTATCTGGCCGGGTCAGCCCAGCCCGGACCCGTGGCTGAACCGCAAGATGCGCGCCGAGGCAGGCCTTTTGCTGCCCGAGCGGCGGATCGGGCTGGCAGCGCATGATTACCAGATGGCCGCCGCCGCGCCGCAGGTGGTGCTGAGCCGCGCCCTGCGCGATGCCGAAGCCGAGACGGTTCCATCGCGCTGGCTGAACCGGCTGGTCAACCTGCTGGCCGGCCTGCCTGACGGTGGCGGCCCTACTGCGCTTGCAGATATGCGGGCGCGGGGGGCCGATCTGATGGCGCAGGCGGCGGCGGTGGAGCGGCCGCTTCCTTCCGCCCCTGCGGTGCGGCCCGCGCCGCGCCCGCCGGTTGCGCTGCGCCCGGCACGGTTGTCGCTGACTGAAATCGAGCGGCTGATCCGCGACCCCTATGCCATTTATGCCAAGCATTTGCTGAAACTGCACCCGCTGTCGCCGCTGCGGGCCGATGCCGACGCCCGCCTGCGTGGCGAAGTGGTGCATAGGGTGATGGAAACGCTGCTGAAGGCTGGCCCTCTGCCCGCCGATTCCGAAGCGGCGGTGGCGCGTCTGCTGGATGTGGCCGATACGGTGCTGGCGCAGGATGTGCCCTGGCCGGTGGCGCGGACGGTCTGGCGCGGGCGTCTGGCGCGGATCGCGCGGCCCTTTGTCGAGGCGCTGGCGCGTGAGGGTGGGACGCCGGTGCTGCTGGAAGAGAAACACACGGCCACCTTCGCCCACCCGCCTTTCACGCTGGTTGGCAAACCTGACCGGATTGACCTGTTGCCCGATGGCAGCCTGCGGATCGTCGATTACAAGACCGGCAAGCCGCCCGGCGAGAAAGAGCAGAGGTATTTTGCCAAGCAGTTGCTGCTGGCGGCGGTGATGGCGGATATGGGGGCCTTTCCGCAGGTGGCCGGTGCCGAGGTGCGCGAGATTGTCTATCAGGGCCTTGGGGCCGACCTGAAAGCGGAACGCACCGTGATGACGCCCGAGTTGATTGCCGCCACGCGAGATGAACTGCTGTTGCTGTTGCACGCCTGGGCCGAGCCGGGGCGAGGATATACCTCGCGCCGGGCGGTGTTCGAGGTGAAATGGCCGGGCGATTATGACGATCTGGCACGCCACGGTGAATGGGATGCGACCGATGCCCCGGTGCCCGAGGATGTGCCATGAACCGGCCGGTTCCTTCTGACGCTTCGCTTGCCCAGATCGCGGCTGCCAATCCGGATGACAACGTCTGGCTGGTGGCCAATGCCGGATCGGGCAAGACGCGGGTTCTGACCGACCGGGTGGCGCGGCTGTTGCTGCGCGGGGTTGATCCGCAGAACATTCTTTGCCTGACCTATACCAAGGCGGCGGCGGCCGAGATGCAGAACCGACTGTTCAAGCGGTTGGGCGAATGGGCGATGGCCCCGGAAGGGCCGTTGCGCGACAGTCTGGCCGACCTGGGCGAAGGCGACCTGCCGCCCGAACAGTTGCGTCTGGCGCGGCAGTTGTTTGCCCGTGCCATCGAAACCCCGGGTGGTATCCGCATCCAGACCATCCACAGCTTTGCCGGCAGCCTGCTGCGGCGCTTCCCGCTGGAGGCGGGCGTATCGCCGGGCTTTCAGGAGATTGACGACCGCAGCGCCGCCCAACTGCGGGCGGATGTGCTGGACGTCATGGCCGAAGGGCCGGATTCCGCCTTGTTAGAGACGGTTCTTGAAGATTCCGGCGAAGACCTTGATGCACTGGCGCGGGCGGTCATCGGTCGAAAGACGGCTTTTGAGGGCCGGTTGGACGAGGCGGCGCTGCGCGCATCCTTTGGTCTGCCTAAAGGTCTGGACAGGGCTGCCTTGCTGGCGCAGGTGTTTCTGGGCAGCGAAGCGGCGCTGCTGGCGGCGATCCTGCCGGCGCTGAAAAGCGGCACGGTGACCGACGCGAAAGCCGCGGGTGTGGTCGAAACCCTGCCGCCACTGCCCTCGCTTGCAGCCTTGCGGGTTCTGGAAGGGCTGCTGCTGACCGGCAGCGGTGCCAAGGCACCTTATTCGGCCAAGATAGGGTCTTTCCCGACCAAGAAGACGGCCGAAGCCATTGTTGCCCACAGGGCCGCGCTGGAAAATCTGATGGCGCGGGTCGAATCTGCCCGGCCCTTGCGCATGGCGCTTGAGGCGGCCGAGGCGGCCGTGCGGCTGCATCGTTTTGCCCGGGCCTTCCTGCGCCGGTATGAGGCTGCGAAATCCGCCCGGGGCTGGCTGGATTTCGACGATCTGATCCTGCGCGCGACCGATCTGCTGACTGACCCTCTGGTCGCGCCCTGGGTATTGTTCCGACTGGATGGCAACCTTGACCACGTTCTGGTGGACGAGGCGCAGGATACCAGCCCCGGCCAGTGGCGCATCATCGAGGCGCTGACGCAGGAATTCACTGCCGGCGAAGGCGCGCGGCGGGTGCCCCGGTCGCTGTTCGTGGTGGGCGACAAGAAACAGTCGATCTACTCGTTCCAGGGCGCCGATGTGGCGGCCTTTGACGACGTGAAGGGCAAGTTTTCGGGCCGGTTCAACGCCGCCAAGGCACCGTTGCAGCAGTTGCCCCTGCAACATTCGTTCCGCTCGTCCCGCGCGATCCTGGATCTGGTGGATCGCTGTTTTGACGGCCCCGCCTCTGAACCGCTGGGCGGCGCGTTCCGGCATCTGGCCTTTCACGAAGATTTGCCGGGCCGGGTGGACATCTGGCCCGCGGAACCCCCGCCCGAAAAGCCCGAGGAAGGCGCCTGGTACGAACCCGTTGACCTGATGGCCGAGAACAATGCCACGGTTGTTCTGGCCCGCAGGATTGCCGGGCAGATTGCCAAGATGATCGAAACCGGGGTTCAAATCCCGGATGACCCGAAAACCGGCACCTTCCGCCCGGTGCAGGCAGGGGATTTCCTGATCCTTGTGCAACGCCGCAAGGAGGTGTTCGCCGAAATCATCCGCGCCTGCAAGGCGGCCAACCTGCCGATCGCCGGGGCAGACCGCCTGATCCTGACCGACGATCTGGCGGTGCGGGACATCCTGTCGCTGCTGGCCTTTCTGAACACGCCCGAGGACGATCTGGCACTGGCAACTGCGCTGCGGTCGCCGCTGTTCGGCTGGTCGGAAAAGCGGCTGTTCCGGCTTGCACAGAGCCGCAAAGGCTATCTCTGGGAAGCATTGCGCAATGACCCTGCCGAGGTTGAAACCGTCGCCGTCCTGCATGACCTGCGCAACCGGGCCGAGTTCCTGCGGCCCTATGAGCTGATCGACCGGGTGCTGACACGACACGGGCGTCGGCCAATGATCCTGGGCCGGATGGGTGCCGAGGCCGCCGAGGCGCTGGATGAGTTGCAGGCGCAGGCTCTGGCCTATGAACGCAGCGAGGTGCCGTCGCTGACAGGGTTCCTGGCCTGGATGCAGGCGGGCGAGGTTGAGGTGAAGCGCCGGCCAGAGGCAGAAGGCGGGCTGATCCGGGTGATGACGGTACACGGGGCCAAGGGTCTTGAGGCGCCGATTGTCATCCTGCCCGATACCGCCGACCGCCGGCTGGACGACCGCGATGCGATCCTGCCGGTGGCGGACGGCGTGCCGGTCTGGGCCGGGCGCAAGGAGGATAACCCCGCCGTGGTGGCTGCGGCCAAGGCCGAACGCAGCGCCGCCCGCAAGGCCGAGAACCTGCGGCTGCTGTATGTGGCGCTGACACGGGCGAAAAGCTGGCTGATCGTGGCGGCGGCGGGCGAATGTGGCCCCGAATCGTGGTATGGAATGGTCGAACGGGGCGCCGCGACCCTGCCGCTTCAGCCCCTGGCCGAAGGCGTGCGGCGGTTGCAGGTGGGGCACTGGCCCACGGATGCCCCCGCGCCTGTGCGGGCCAAGCCAGAGATTGCCGCACCTGATTGGGCGCTGGTTGCAGCGTCACCGCCCCCTGCGCCGTTGGCCGAGGTTTCGCCTTCGGCGCTGGGCGGTGAGAAGGTGGTGGCGGGCGAACCGCTGGATGCCCCGGGCTATGATCCGGTGTTGCGGGGCAGTCTACTGCACCTGCTGCTTGAGCATCTGCCAGGCCTGCCGCAGGCCGACTGGGCGGCGCTGGCAGAACAGATTGGCGCGCTTGATGTTCTGGACGAGGCGAAGGCGATCCTGTCGGAACAGTCTCTGACATGGCTGTTTCAGCCCGGAACGCTGGCCGAGGTGGCGGTTTCCGCCCCGTGGAACGGGGCGGTTCTGGCGGGCAGCATCGACCGGCTGGTGGTGACGCCCGATGTGGTGACCGCCATCGACTACAAGTCGAACCGGCGGATTCCGACCCGCCCCGAAGAGGTGCCCGAAGCCTATTTGCGGCAGTTGGGGGCCTATGCCCACGCGCTGCACGCCATCTACCCCGACCGCCGGATCGAAACCGCGATCCTGTGGACGCGCGGGCCGGTGCTGATGCCGCTCTCTCTCGATATCGTGAGGGCTGCGCTGGGCCGGGCCGCTATGCCTTGACGATTCCCGGCCCGGTCCATACCTTCGATAACCGACAAATCCCCTCAGGAGAACCGCCATGGGCGCTGCCACCGTCGCCGTCACCGATGCCACCTTTGATGCCGAAGTCCGCAAGTCGGACGTGCCGGTGGTGGTGGATTTCTGGGCCGAATGGTGCGGCCCCTGCCGGCAGATCGGCCCTGCGCTGGAAGAACTGGCGGCGGAATATGCCGGCAAGGTCAAGATCGTGAAGGTGAACGTGGACGAGAACCCGGAAAGCCCGGCGGTTCTGGGTGTGCGGGGCATCCCGTCGCTGTTCCTGTTCAAGGACGGTCAGGTCGTGTCGAACAAGGTTGGCGCCGCCCCCAAGGCCGCGCTGGACAACTGGATCAAGTCGGCGATCTGATTTTCGCCTGCGTCAAGAGCAAGGGGCGGTCTGGAAGGGCCGCCCTTTTGTTTTGCGCCTGCCGCCGCCATATTGGGCAGCGAAACGACGGAGAGACAGATGGCCGACGACAAGTTTCCCGGCTGGCATGGAACCACGATCCTGGCAGTGCGCCGGGGCGGTGAGGTGGTGGTGGCCGGTGACGGGCAGGTAAGCCTGGGCCAGACCGTCATCAAGGGCACGGCGCGCAAGGTGCGGCGGTTGTCGCCCGGCGGCAAGGATGTGGTCTGCGGCTTTGCCGGCAGCACGGCGGATGCCTTCACCCTGCTGGAGCGGCTGGAGAAGAAGCTGGAGGCCGCGCCGGGCCAGTTGGCGCGGGCCTGTGTCGATCTGGCCAAGGACTGGCGCATGGACAAGTACCTGCGCAACCTTGAGGCCATGCTGATCGTTACCGATGGCACGGCGCTGTTCGTGATCACCGGCGCGGGCGATGTGCTGGAGCCGGAACATGACATCGCCGCCATCGGATCGGGCGGCAACTTCGCGCTGGCCGCGGCGCGCGGGCTGATGGAAACCGATCTGCCCGCCGAGGCCGTGGCGCGCAAGGCCATGGCGATTGCTGCCGACATCTGTGTCTATACCAACGGCAATCTGACGGTCGAGCGGATCACCGCATGACAGGACTGCGCTTGTCAGGCGTCCGGGATCACGGCATCGGCGGCGGCAAGCGCCTGTCCGATCTGTGCAATCGGAACCGACAGGGCCCGGTCGCCTTCCCGTCTGGCGCCCTTGACGGCCCCGGCAAGGGTATCAAGCACCTCGGCTCTCAGGGCCCGGGGAAGATGCACCTCCAGCCCCATACGCTGTTCATTCGACAGTCGCAGCAGCCGAAGGTGCTGTTCCTCGGGGCGGCCGTGCAGGAAAAGCCGCAGGAACTTGCGGTCATGGCGCAGGTCCGCGACCATGCCCCGTGGCAGCGCGGCCCGCAGATCGGCAAAGACCGTCAGCCAATAGGTGCGCGCGTCGGCGGCCTTCAGCACTTCGGCGGCTTCGGCTGGATGGGCCTCGGCAAGCGTCAGCGGGCCGGCGTAAGGCTGGCCCCCGCAGGCGACCCAGGTTGCCTGATGCGTGGCCCAGTCCGGGAAAAGCTGCATGAGCGGGGTCGCGTTCCAGAACTTGTGCGGCCCGATGGCATGAACCAGAAGCGCATCTTCGACCCCGCCTGTCATGACCGGGTGGTTGAACCGCATCGGCCAGGCAGTGACGGGCAGATGCAGGCTGGCGGCGGCCAGATACCAGGGCATTTCGGCAATCTGCGACGGGGGGGCCTGTTCCACCAGGTGCGCCGCCATCCTGTGAATCAGCCCGACCGAACCGCCCCGATCCAGGAACCTGCGCGACACGCCGATCACCCCGCCGTTCAGCAAGGGAACAGCGGGATCAAGGTCAAGGTGACGGAACACCGACAGCACCTTCTCGCGCCGCGCGAAGGCGCCTTCGGGCAAGGGGCGCCAGGCCAGACAGTCGAAATCCCACAGCGGCGCCAGCGGCCCGCGCACCAGAATGTCGGCGTCCAGCCAGATGACGCGCTCGTACTCGTCCAGCAGGGCGGGCAGTTCCAGCTTGGTCAGCACAAGCGGGCTGAAATGGGCCAGATAGGGCGCAACCCGCGCGTCATCGACCGTGACCCCCAGCCGTTTCGCCACATCAGCTGCGGTGAAGGGCAAAAACCGGCAGCGTGGCCACAGCCGCAGGAAGGCGGCCTGCTGATCTTCGGGCAGCCCGTCGTGATAGATCACCACGGTTGCATCGAAGGCCGGATCGCGCGCCAGGATCGACGCCAGAAGCGCCCCCGCAGCGAAGGCGTAATTCGTGGTGAACCCCAAAACGATTGCTCTGGCAGACATCACCCGACCCCCATGCCGGGCGTCATGTGGTCAGCCGTCCCTTCCCCTGTCAAGGAAAACCCATGACTCCCGAAGACCTTCGCGCCGCCGTTGCCGCGGGCATTGTCACCGAGGCGCAGGCCGCCTCGATCACTGCGCTGGCGGACAGCCGGTCGGGCCGCCGCGCCGCCATGCAGGCCGAGGATGAGCCGTTCGAGTTCTTCCGCGGCTTCTCCGAGATCTTCATCTCGATCGGTCTGGTGATCCTGCTGACCGGCGTTTCCCTGATGCTGACATGGTTCGGCGGTTTCGGCCTGCTGGTGGCGGTGCCGCTGATCACGGCAGCGATTGCCTGGTGGTGGGCGGGCTATTTCACCCTGCGCCGGCGAATGACGCTGCCGTCGATGGTTCTGGCCAGCGCGTTCGGGGCCGGGCTGATGATCTTTATCGTCACCTTGCTGGGCCAGAGCGGCCTGGATGAACGGATGGTCGGGGTGCTGGCTTTTGCCCTGTCGGCTGCGGGTATGCTGCTGTGGTATCGCCGGTTCAAGCTGCCCTTCGCGGCGTTCCTGACCGGGCTTCTGGTGCTGGGCATGATCTATGCGATCACGGCATCAACCGCGAACCTGATCGCGCTGGCGTCTGGCGGCAATGGCTGGGACCGGCTGTTCGACCTGACGGAAAGCCCCGCCTTCGCCACCGCGACGCTGCTGTTCGGCATCGGGGCCTTTCTGGTGGGCATGTGGTTCGACACCCGCGATCCGCACCGTCTGGGCCGGCACGCGGCAACCGCCTTCTGGTGCCATCTGCTGGCCGCACCCGCGCTGGTGAACACGGTTGCGGTCACGCTGCTGAACAGCGGTGGCGGCACCGGAATCGCGCTTCTGTCGCTGGCTCTGGTGGTGATCACCATGCTGGCGCTGGTGATCGACCGTCGGTCTTTCCTGACGGCGGCGATTGCCTATATCGCGCTGGTCATCAGTTGGGTGGCCGGTGACAGCGGTGATTTCGGAACCTGGATCTTCGTTCTGATCGTGCTGGGGTCGCTGATCACCGCCATAGGCACCTGGTGGGTGCAACTGCGGGCCTTCGTGATGAAGGCGCTGCCAGACTTTCCCGGCAAGCACCGCCTGCCGCCCTATTCACGGTCCGAATAGGGGTATGACGGATCAGGCTCCTTCCTTTTCGACCAGCCCTTGCAAAAGCGCCAGACGCTGGTCGACGAAACTGCCAGAGCAGGTCGCCAGATCATGCATGGCGCGCACGAAGAACTGTCGATAGCCCTGACGCTCGGTGCACCAGGCCAGAAGCTTTACCCCCTGCGGCGGATGAACCAGCGCCAGCGGCAACACGCTGCGCTGCGACGGCTGATCCGAAAGATCGGTATAGGCAAAGAAGACCGGCTGCGAGGCCCCGATCGCCCGGTGCAGCAGCGCAAGGTCGTCTGCCGAGGCCGGCTGCATGTCTACCCTGTAGAAAGCCGACGGCCGCACATCGAGCGCACAGTAAAGCCGTGCGAGCAAGGCGCCTTCGGGGTCTGTTGCGGCCAGACGCTCCATGGTTGCCCGCGCCGCGGCGGCGGCCACCGGGTCGCCGCGGTGCATGGCCAGCGCCAAGCCGCGTAACGCGGCATCGCGCAGATCGGGGTCTGGGGCGGTCTGTGCCGGGGCGGTAACGGGGCCGGCCACGGCCACCATCGCCCCACCCACCACCCGCAGCCCAAGGGCGCGGCGGGTCAGGCGAAAGAAACCGGGCGAGCGGGCGGGGTACATGGCCATGGTCCTTGTGGCACAATGGAAAAGGGCGACGGCCATGCGTGTGTGGTGGCCTGTTGTCCAGCCGCTTGCTTGAAACGCGGGCGGGCCGTCTTTAAGTGGTGCAGAACCGTCACAGGAGCGAGCATGACCGACCTGACCCCGCGCGAGATCGTGTCCGAGCTGGACCGCTTCATCATCGGCCAGAAAGAGGCCAAGCGTGCCGTGGCGGTGGCCTTGCGCAACCGCTGGCGGCGGAAGCGGCTGGCCGATGACCTGCGCGATGAGGTTTATCCGAAGAACATCCTGATGATCGGACCAACCGGCGTGGGCAAGACCGAGATCAGCCGCCGTCTGGCCCGTCTTGCCAGGGCGCCGTTCCTGAAGGTCGAGGCGACCAAGTTCACCGAGGTGGGCTATGTCGGGCGCGATGTGGACAGCATCATCCGCGATCTGGTGGATGTGGGTATCAACGATACCCGCGCCCGGATGCGCGACGAGGTGCGCGACCGCGCCCGCCGCGCCGCCGAGGACCGGGTGATCGAGGCGCTGGCCGGGACCGATGCGCGCGATGCCACGCGCGAGATGTTCCGGGGCAAGCTCAAGCGGGGCGAGCTGGACGACACGATGATCGAGATCGAGGTCGTCGATGCCGCGCCGCAGATGCCGATGATGGGCGGCGCGCCCGGCATGGAAATGCAGATGCAGGGGTTGCAGGATCTGTTCAAGGCCTTCGGGTCACGCGGCAGCCGCAAGCGGATGACGGTGGCGCAAAGTTTCGACGTGCTGCTTGGGCAAGAGGCCGACAAGCTGCTGGATGACGAGGCGGTGCGTGCCGCGGCGCTTGAGGCGGTGCAGGAAAACGGCATCGTCTTCCTGGACGAGATCGACAAGATCTGCGCACGGGCCGAAACGCGCGGCGCCGATGTCAGCCGCGAAGGCGTGCAGCGCGATCTTCTGCCACTGATCGAGGGGACGACGGTTTCCACCAAATACGGGCCGGTGAAGACCGACCATATCCTGTTCATCGCCAGTGGGGCCTTCCATATTGCCAAGCCGTCGGACCTGCTGCCCGAATTGCAGGGTCGGTTGCCGATCCGGGTTGAGCTGGGTCCGCTCAGCGAGGCGGATTTCGTTCGCATCCTGACCGAAACCGACAATGCGCTGACACGGCAGTATTCTGGCCTGATGGGCACGGAAGAGGTGGCGGTGCGCTTTACCGAAGGCGGCATCGCGGCGATTGCCAGCATTGCCGCCGAGGTGAACCGCAGCGTCGAGAATATCGGGGCGCGGCGGCTTTATACCGTGATGGAGCGGGTGTTCGAGGAGCTGTCCTTCACCGCCCCTGACCGGGGCGGGGAAGAGGTGGTGGTGGACGAGGCGTTTGTCGAAAAGAACGTCGGCGCGCTGGCGCGGTCGGCCGATATTTCGCGCTACGTCCTTTAGGTCAGGCCAGCGGCGGCAGGCCACAATCGGCGCGCAGGGCCGGATCGCGGATGTCCAGCTCTTGCCCGGCCCGGTCTGCGGCGGCGGTGGTGCACAGCCAGGCAATGCAGCGGGCGGGCTGGTCGGTGGGGGCCAGCGCGCTGCGCGGCAGTTGCGACACCGGGTTGATGCCCGAGGCGCGGATGGCCCCCTGCATGTCGGTATCCACCACGCCGGGGGCAAGCCCGTAGACCCGGATGCCCAGCGGCGCATATTCCAGATGGACCGATTTGGTCAGCATGGCCAGCCCCGCCTTGCCGGCGCAATAGGCGGCCCAGCCTTCCTGCGGGCGATGCGCCGCGCCGGATGACACATTGACGATCACCCCCCGTCCGCGTGCCGTCATGGCCGGCAGGCACAGGCGGATGGCATCGAACTGTGCGGTCAGATTCGTCTCTATGCTGGCGGAAAATGCCTCTGGCGTCAGATCGGCAATGCGGCCGATAGGGTATACGACGGCCGCATTGTTCACCAGGATGTCAAAGCCCGCTGCGGTGATTTCGGCCAGGCGGACGCGGTTGGTGATGTTGCACAGCAGGCCGGTGCCTGCGCCGTTCAGCGCGGCTTCGGCGCTGGCCAGACTGTCCTCGGTCCGGGCGGTGAAGGTGACGCGGGCGCCAAGGGTAGCCAGGGCGGAAACGGTGGCCAGCCCGATGCCACGGGCGCCCCCTGTAACAAGCGCTGTCTGGCCAGAGAGGGGGAGGGTCATCATTCGGGCCTTTCCTGCGGGGTGAAACCCACATAGCCGACAGACCTTTCGCTTTCCATGACTGCGTGAAAGAACGGGCGGCGGAGTGCCTGTCTCATGCCCTTTCTCGCCTTTCTGCGCGCCAATGCGCCCTTCCTTCTGGCGGGGTTCCTGCTCTCGTTGCTGTCCAGCTTCGGGCTGACCTATTTCCTGTCGCCCTTTGGCGCCGAGATCCGGGCCGAATACGGGCTGTCGCATGGAAGCTGGGCCACACTTTACGCGGGGTCTACCGTGGCCGGGGCGATTGCGATGGTCTGGGCGGGGCCGTTGCTGGACAGGTTCCGTGTGCGGACGATCGGGGTGGTGTCGCTGCTGGGGCTGGCGGGCGCGTCGGCGCTGATGGCGGTGAATCCCAGTGTCGTGACGCTGCCGGTGGTGATCTTTCTCTTGCGGTTCCTGGGGCAGGGCATGGTGGTGCAGGCCGCCGGCGTGGCGATGAGCCGGTGGTTCGTCGGCAGCCGGGGGCGGGCGCTGGCGATTGCCGCGCTAGGGTTCAGTGTGGGTGAGATCGTGCTGCCGCTGGCCTTTACCGCCGCCAAGGCGGCTGTGCCGTGGCGCTGGCTGTTCGTGCTGGCGGCGGGGCTGATTCTGGTCAGCCTGCCGGTCTTGCTGCGGCTTTTGCGGCTGGAGCGGACACCACAGCAGATGGCGACGGGCGAAGACAGTGCCGGATTGGCGGCGCGGCACTGGACACGGGCCGAAGCCCTGCATCACGGACTGTTCTGGTGCGTGCTGCCGTCGCTGATGGTTCCGTCGATGTTCATCACGGTGATCTTCTTCCATCAGGCCCATCTGGCCGAGGTGAAGGGTTGGTCGCATCTGGGGCTGCTGACGGTGCTGCCGTTCTACACCCTGGCGGCGGTTGTGGGCATGTTTGCCACCGGCGTGGCGCTGGACAGGATCGGCACCCGGCCGATGATGCCGCTGTATCTGCTGCCGCTGGCCGCGTTCCTGCTGCTGTTCCCGCATGTGCAAAGCCTGTTCTGGGCCGGTCCGGTTCTGGCCTTGATGGGCCTGACGGCGGGCGCGCAGGCGACGGTGCTGATGGCCTTCTGGGCCGAGATCTACGGCACGCGGAACCTGGGCGCGATCCGGGCGCTGACCGGGGCGATCATGGTTTTCGGCACGGCTGTCGGGCCGATGCTGGCGGGCGAACTGATCGAACGTGGCGTCGAAATTGATGCCCAGATGGGCGCGATGGCTGCGGTCACCCTGGTTTCGGCAGGGCTGGTGGCCTTTGGTCTGCGGCGCTTTGCCGGTGGATTTGGCCGCACTTGACCGGGGCGTCCTACCCCGTCACACAGGGACCATGAAGGTATTGTCAGTCCTTGTTGCCCTGCTGTTCCTGATCGCCTGCAGTCCGCGGGGCGAGTTCCTGATGCTGGCCGATATTCCGGCCGAGAAGCAGGCCGAAGCCACCACATCGGGCGTGCGCGAAGTGGTGTTCGTCGGCACGTCACGCAAGGAAGAAGATGGCATTTTCGGCTTTGGCCGGTCAGAACAGGCGCGGTTCCTCCGGTATGACATCCTGGTGCCCTTCAACCGCCCTCTGGGCGAGGTGAGTTGGCCCCGCAGCGCCAAGCGGGCCGATCCGAAGACCGATTTCCTGACGCTTGACGGTATCGGCTATGACACCGCCGCCGATTTCCGCGGCGCGCTGCGCGAGTCGATGGCGCGGCGCAAACAGCGCGACGTGGTGGTCTATGTTCATGGTTTCAACAACACGATGGCCGAAAGTGTCTATCGCGTTGCGCAGATGCACTATGACCTCAAGGTGCCGGGCATTGCGGTGCATTATGCCTGGCCAAGCCGCGGGTCGCCCTTCGGATATGTTTATGACCGGGATTCGGCGCTGTTCGGGCGCGATGGTCTGGAACAATTGCTGCACGAAGTCGCGCTGTCCGGTGCCCAGCGGATTGTGATCGTCGCCCATTCGATGGGGGGCGCGCTGACGATGGAGACGCTTCGCCAGACGGCCATCCGCAACGACAAGCTCGTGCTGGGGCATATCGGCGGCGTGGTCCTGATCTCGCCAGATCTGGATGTGGATCTGTTCCGTGCCCAGGCCCACGCGATGGGACGCCTGCCGCAGCCGTTCCTGATCTTCGGAAATACCAAGGATTCGATCCTGAACCTGTCGTCCAAGATCGCCGGCGCGCCTGACCGGCTGGGCAACCTGAGCGATCTGGCGCAACTGGGGGATCTGGAGGTCACCTATTTCGACACGGCGGCCTATAATCAGGGGGCGGGGCATTTCAATCTGGGCACCTCGCCGGCGCTGATCCAGCTTCTTGGCGGGATCGCGAACATCGACGCGGCCTTCCGGGCCGAGGCGGCCAGCCGCGTGGGCCTGCTGCCCGGCGTGGTGCTGACCGTGCGCAATGCGACCGGCATCATTTTGGCGCCGGTGGAAGCGGCGGTTGATTAACGCCGGCGCAGATAGACGTAGAACGCCCCGGCGCCCCCGTGTTTCAGATGTGCTTCTGACACCTGCAACACGGCCTGTCCCAGCGGCGGCAGGCGCAGCCAATGCGGCACCTGATGGCGCAAGGCGCCGGTGGGGCGCGGCACGGGTTCGAACATCGCCCGCCCCTTGCCGGTGATGACCAGCACCAGCCGCAGCCCCTGCGATTGCGCGTTCAGGATGAAGCGGATCAGCTCGGGGTGCGCTTCGGCCAGGGTCATGCCGTGCAGATCAAGCCGTGCTTCGGGCGCCAGCTTGCCCCGGGTCATGCGCGCGTGGGTCTTGGCGTCCATCTGCAAGGGCTGGGCCGTGGGCGAAGGCGCCAGCACATGCGGGCGGGCCAGCGGCGCCTGTTCACCCAGCCGGAACTGCGGCAGGCGGGGCTGAGCCGGCACCTTCGGGGCCTCTGCCGGGGGCGGCGTGGGGGCCAGCGCCTCGGGCAGCGGCAGGTGGGTGCCGTGCATCGGCCGGGCGGTGCGGGCGACCGCGTGCCAAAGCTCGGCCTCCTCGGGCCGCAGGTGACGACGGCGCGACATGGGTCAAAGCCCTTCCAGCATGGCGAAGGCGCGGTCGATGGGCAGCAGCAGCACCATACGGCCGCCGTCCTTGACATCGCCCGCGGCATCGCCTGCCGCATCGCCGAAGCCATAGAAGATGTCAGCCCGCTGCGCGCCCTTGATGGCACCGCCTGTATCCTGTGCCACCATCAGCCGGTTCATGGGAACGCGGCCTTCCTTTTCAATCCAGACCGGGGCGCCAAGGGGCGTATAGGCCGGGTCAACCGCCAGCGACCGCAGCGGCGTGATTGACCGGCCCATCGCCCCGATCGGCCCCTTGTCGGCGGGCAGGTTCGCGATCTTGCGGAAGAAGATGTAGGACGGGTTATGGTTCAGAAGTTCGGCCCCCAGATCGGGGTTGCTGCGGACCCAGTTGGCGATGGCCCCGGCAGACACCTGATGCGGCAGGAAATAGCCGCGACGCACCAGTTCCTGCCCGATGGACCTGTAGGCGTGGCCATTGCGCCCGGCATAGCCCACGCGGATGACCGAACCATCGGTCATGCGGATGCGGCCAGAACCCTGGATGTGCAGGAAGAACACCTCGACCGGATCGTCCAGCCAGGCGATCTCAAGCCCACGGCCGCCAAGGGCGCCGCCTTCGATGCTGGCGCGGCTGTGATAGACGGTTCCATCGGCCAGTTCCGGCGGGCGGCGATAGATGGGCCAGGCATAGCGCGGAGTGCGGACGGCGGAGCCGGTCAGTTCGGGTTCGAAATAGCCGGTGAACAGCGCCGGAGGTGTGCCCACGATCACCGGGCGGAAGAACAATTCGAAAAAGGCGCGGGCCGAGGCATCGTCGCGCGGCACATCGCGGGCCAGCTTGCACAGCGGGCGCCAGTCGGCGGCATCCAGCAGATCGCAGGTGTCAAGAAAGGCCGCCAAGGCGGCGGCCTGTCCATCCTGCTGCCAGCCGGCAAGGGATTCGAAGTCAACCACCTGGGCGCGGACGGGCGGTGCGGCCATCAGGGCCACCGCAAGCGCAAGATTGCGAAAAGCCCCGCCCATGCCAAGGATCAGTCGCCGGTGGCCACAAGTTGCCAGTTCGGATCGTCCGCGCCCATCTTGCGGGCAAAGGTCCAGACATCGCGCTGACGCTTGAGCGCCTTGGGGTCGCCTTCCACCACTTCGCCGGCCTTGTTGCGAACAACCGAGGACAGTTCGCCCACGAAGCGCACGGTGATTTCAGCCATCTCCGAGCCGCGGGTGAAGGTCGCCTCTTGCAGGGTCATTTCCTTGAGGCCGACGAAGTTGGATTCGATGGTCAGCCCTTCGCGTTCGCGCGCGGCGATCACCTCGGCAAAACTGGCCTCGACATCGTCGGACAGGAAGGGGCGGATGCTGTCAAGATCGCCCTTTTCAAAGGCGGTCAGGATCATCTCATAGGCGCCGCGCGCGCCTTGCAGGAAGGTGCCAACCGAAAAGGCCGGTTCGACCAGTTTCATCGCGGCCAGCGCCTTGGCCGAGGACGATCCATCGGGAACGTGGTCGATGATGTCGCGGTCGGGGCCGCCCTCGATCACCTCGAAATCGCGCTGCACCCGCGGTTTTACCGCGTCCAGCGGAACAGGCGGCTTTTCGAACCCGTCCCGTGTGCCAAGAACGGACTTCAGCTTGAGGATCAGGAAAATGGCGATCCCTGCAAGGACAAGAAGCTGGATCAGCGACGAATTCATCAGACACCCTTCCGCTCTGCGCCTTGGGTTGGCGCCGGTTTGCCCTTATGTAGGGAGGTGTCGGCGCCAAGTAAACCTTGGGGCCATTCACGGCTGCGAAGGAGGCCGTCTGATGTGGGTCTTGCTGGCCATTCTGGCCTGGCCTCTGGTGGAAATCGGGCTGTTTGTCGAAATCGGCGGGCGGATCGGGCTGTGGCCCACGCTGGCCTGGGTGATTGCAACGGCGGCGCTTGGCATTCTGGTGATGCGGGCCGAGGCGGTGCGTGGTCATATGCGGCTGCGGCAGGGCCTGTCGGCGCTGGGGCGGCCCGATGCAGGGTTGGGGCGGGGCGTGTTTCGCGGCCTTGCCGGGCTGCTGCTGGTGCTGCCGGGGTTCCTGACAGATGCGCTGGGGCTGATCCTGCTGCTGCCGCCGGTGCAGGATCTGCTGACCGCACGTCTGATGGCGCGGGTCACTGTTGTGCAGGCCGGTGGCCGCCCCGCCCCGCCCGAACCCGATGTGATCGAGGCCGAGTGGGAAGAGGTGCCCCCGTCCGAGGTGGGGCGTCGGGGCCGGTCGGGCTGGACCGAGGATTGACAGGACCATCAGTCATTGAGCGCGCGCCGCGCCTCTGCTAGGCACAGCGTCGAATTCACGTTGTGCGCGTCAGGCAGGGTGCCCGACCGCGAAGGAGGATCAATGGCCGAAGAAGCCCCCGCCCAGCCCGCCGGAAACGGCGCCCAGTTCGCCCCGCGGATGCAGATTCTGGCGCAATATGTGCGCGACCTCAGCTTTGAGAACGTTCTTGTCCAGAAAGGCGTGGGCCAGTCCGAGATTCAGCCCGACATGCAGGTCGCCGTCAGCCTGGACGCGCGCAAGCGCAGCGCCGAGAACCAGTATGACGTGATCCTGAAGTTCAAGGTGGCCAACCGGAACAAGGTGACCAACGACGTGCTGTTCCTGCTGGAGCTGGAATATGGCGGCACCTTCCACATCGAAGGTGTGCCTGATGACCAACTGCACCCCTATCTGCTGATCGAATGCCCGCGGATGCTGTTCCCGTTCGTTCGCCGCATCATCAGCGATGTGACGCGCGATGGCGGCTTCCCGCCGCTGAACGTGGATACGGTCGATTTCCTGACGCTGTATCGTCAGGAACTGGCACGCCGGGCGCAGGCCAGCGCGGCCCAGCCCACCCCGCAGCCGAACTGATCAGATCAGGCGGGCTCCGGCCCGCCACACACCCTGCAGACTGAAATCCGCGCCAAGGTGGACGAAATCCGCCGCGGCCCCGTGCTGCAGATGCCCCAGATCTGCCCGGCCCAGAACGGCGGCGGGGCGGCTTGTGGCCATGGCGAAGGCGGTTTCGGGCAGTGTGCCTGTCATCGCCACCAGATTGCCAATCGCCTGCGGCAGCGTCAGATCGGCGCCGGCCAGCGTGCCATCTTCCAGCGTCAGCCGCCCGTCACGCCGCAGGATACGCCGTCCGCCCAGGGTGAATTCGGTCTGGTCAGTGCCGGCCACGGCCATTGCGTCCGTCACCAGATAGAGGCCGGCCGGATTGGCGGCCAGCGCCACCCGCATGGCCGCCGGGTGAACGTGATGGCCATCCGCAATCAGCCCGCCGTTCAGCCCGCCCTCCAGCGCCGCACCAACCAGACCCGGCTCGCGGTGCTGAAGCTGGCTCATCGCGTTGAAAAGATGCGTCACGCAGCGGGCACCGGCAGCAATGGCCGCCTGCGCCTCGGCATGGGTGCAGTCGCTGTGGCCAAGGCTGACAATCACCCCGGCGCGGGTCAGCGTGGCAATCTGCTCGGGCGTTACCGAGGCGGGGGCGACGGTTACCAGCAGGGCAGGCAGGCGTTTTCTGCCTTCACAGAGACGATTCAGGTCGTCATCTGTCATCGGGCGGATCAGGGCCGGATCATGAGCGCCCTTGCGGCGCGGGTCCAGATGCGGGCCTTCCAGATGCAGGCCCAGCAGGCCCGGCGTTCCGGCCGCACCGGCAGCAGCGTCGATCAGCGCGGCGGTCGCCTCGGCCGTGTCGGTGATCAAGGTCGGCAGCACGCCGGTTGCCCCCAACCGGGCATGGGTCTCGCAGAAGGCGCGCAGATCGGCTGGGGTGGTCCGCCCCGAGATCATCTGCCCCCCCGCGCCGTTCACCTGAAGGTCAAGCAAGCCGGGCAGAAGATAGCCGCCGGACAGAAAAACAGTCTCTGTTGCGGCGGAATCCGTCACTTTTCCGTCTGCAACGGTCAGGTCGGCAACGGGGTGCAGGCGGGTGCCGTCGAACAGGGCGGCGCCGGTATAGCGGATGGGCATCAGACGGTTTCCGTGACCTTGCGCAGATGGGGGGGCGTGTCGGGATCAAAGCCGCGACGGCGGGAGAGGTGTTCGGCAAAGGCATAGAACGCCACCGCCAGAACCAGCGGCGCGACCAGCGGGTGCAGCCCTGCGACCGAAGGCAGCGTGGTGACGCCCGGCGCCGTGGTTCCGGTCAGGAAGACATCAGCCCCCTGTCCGGCCAGCCGCCCGGCCGTGGTGGCAACATGGGGCAGGGCGGCATCCTCGACCCCCAGCGCCAGCACGGGGAACTGTGCCTGCACAATTGCCGCCGGGCCATGCAGCACCTCGGCGGCGGAATAGCTTTCGGCATGAAGGCCGCAGGTTTCCTTGAGTTTGAGCGCCGCTTCGGCGGCAATGGCGAAGGCAGGACCGCGGCCCAGAACATAGGCATGGCTGGCACGGGACAGCCGGTCTGACAACGGCGACCAATCCAGCTCCAACGCGGCGGAAAATGCTTCGGGCAGGGCGTGCAGGGCCGCGCGCAGGGCCGCATCATCCTGCCATTCGGCCAGCAGCGCCAGCCCGGCCAGAACCGAGGTGACGAAGGTCTTGGTCGCGGCGACGCTTTTCTCTTCGCCCGCGTGCAGCGGCAGGCAATGCGTGCAGGCCAGCGCCATCGGGCTGTCGGCAAAGTTGGTGATGGCGATGGGAATCGCCCCGCCCGCCCCGGCGGCGCGCATCATTTCCACGATGTCGGGGCTGCGGCCCGATTGCGAGATGCCGATGCAGGCCGCACCGGACAGCCGCAGCGGACGGCCATAGATCGAGGCGACCGAAGGGCCAACGCTGGCAACGGGGATGCCGGCCAGCAGTTCGATGGCATATTTCAGATAGGTTGCCGCATGGTCGGACGATCCGCGCGCCACGGTCACGACCAGCGCAGGATCGGCTTTCCGCAAGGAGAGAGCCGCTTTTTCAACCACACCTGCACTATGCAACAGGAAGCGGGCGGTGGCTTCGGGAATCTCGGCCACTTCGCGGGCCATATGGGTGGTCATGTCGGGCCTCCGTCCGGGGCAAGTTTCAGTTCGACGGCAAAGTCATAGGCATCGCCGCGGTAAAGAGAGCGGGTGTATTCCACGACCCTGCCATCGGGCAGATAGCCGATGCGTTCGATCCGCAGACCGGCGGCCCCGGCCGGGACAGCCAGAAGTTCAGCATCCCGCGGGGCAAGGTTGGCGGCCGAGATGCGCTGCACGGCGCGCACGGGGCGCTGGCCATTGGCCTGAAGCGCATCGTAAAGGCTGGTCGCCACGGCTTCGGGGTCTGGCAGCGCCGAAAGCGGGATCGAGGCGCGTTCGATGGCCAAAGGCACACCGTCCGAGCGACGCACCCGTTCCAGCCGGGCGATGCGATCTCCGGCGCCCAGGCCCAGTGCCATGATTTCCTCGGGCGCGGGAGAGACGATCTGGCGAGAGAGCCAGAGGCTGTCAACGCTGCGGCCACGCCGGGCCATATCCTCGGTGAAAGAGGTCAGCAGCGACAGCGCCTGTTCCAGTCGTTCCACCCGCTGCGCGACAAAGGTGCCGGAGCCGCGGCGCTGGATCAACTGGCCCGAGGCGACAAGCGACTGAATCGCCTTGCGGATGGTCACGCGGGAAAGCCCGGTCATCGTGGCCATGTCCCGTTCGGCCGGCAGGCTGTCGCCAGGGGCAAGGCGGCCGCTGGTCATCGCGTCGGCGATGCGGCGCTGAAGCTGCAGATACAGCGGGCCGGAACCCGCGTCGTCAAACCCTTCCCGCGAGAAAATCTGTTCCATCACCCCACCTCGCGCGCCAGAAGAAGGGCGCCGTCCAGCGCCGTGCCAAGGGCGGTGCGCTGCGGCAGATGGGGCAGCGCGGCGGCATAGGCCGGGCCAAGGCCGCCGGTGAAGGTGACCGGCAGGCCGGGGCCGGCCCCCAGTGCCTGCAGGATTTCGGCAATGTCAGAGACGTTTTCTGCCCAAAGCGCGCGGGCGGCCGGATCGTCCGACGCAAGGATTTCCGGTGCAAGGGCGCCGAAGTCCCGTGGGGTGGCGGTCAGCGAAAAGGCGACCACGCCAGACGGCCCGCCGTGGCGGGCCAGCAAATCGCAGAGGAACGGGGTCAGCGGCGTGAATCCGTCATGGGCGCGCAGGGCCCGCGACAGGGCGGCACGTCCCAGACGCGCGCCTGAACCTTCATCCCCCAGGATCAGCCCCCAACCGCCGAACTGCCGGGTTTCACCGCCCCGCTGGCGCACGAAGACCGATCCGGTGCCCATGGCGGCCAGCAGCCCATCAGCCCCCCCAAGCGCCCCGCGGGTGGCGGCGATGGCATCGGTCTCGATCCGGGCGGCAAAGGGCAGGGCGGCGGCAAGGCGTTCGGGTGCGCCCCTGGCATTGGCGCCGGCAAGGCCAAGCCCGGCGCGCACTGTTCGCAGATCGGCCAAAAGGCCTGCTGCGCGGGTCAGCGCCTCGGACACGCAGGCCAGAATGGTGCGGGCGGCCGCGTCGGTATCAGAGGCGATATTGGCAGGGCCACCTTCCGCGCGGGCCAGAACGGCACCGGACGAATCAGCGACGGCAACCCGGCAGCCAGTGCCCCCTCCATCCACGCCGACAAGGTAGTGCATCCCGAATCCTCCCATGGCGCAATGATACCAAGATAATACCATTTGCAAAGGGATATTCTGTCTCCTTCGAATTTCAGGCTGTTAACGAGTAGAGAGAAGAAGTCTCTTTACAAGTGGTATTGCTTTGGCATTATCTAGCGCAGGGGAGGACAGACATGGCCGAGAGATCGACCGAAGCGCGACACAGGCATTCCGTCGGGCTGCATCACATTGCGCCGGCCGAGGCGTTGAGCCGCCTGCTGGAGGCGCAGATGGCCGCGGTTCAGGCGGTGCATACCGCGCTGCCCGCGCTGGAGGCCGTTGCCGAAGCAGCCTCTGCCGCGCTGCGCCGTGGCGGCAAGATGGCCTATGCCGGGGCGGGGTCTTCAGGGCTGATGGCGCTGGCCGATTGTCTGGAACTGCCCGGCACCTTTGGCATTCCCCCCGACCGCACGCCGATGCTGTTTGCCGGTGGCGCGGCGGCCCTGCTGCACATGACCGGCGATGTCGAGGATGATCCGGCACTGGCGGCGGCGGATTTTGCCGCGGCCGGGCTGGCGGCCGGTGACGTGATGCTTTGCCTGTCAGCCTCGGGGCGCACGCCCTATGCGCTGGAACTGGCCAGGGCGGCGAAGGCTGCGGGCGTGACGGTGGCGGGCTTTGCCAACGTGCCCGGGTCTGACCTTCTGGCGCTGGCTGATCTGCCGGTGCTGCTGGACACCGGCCCCGAGGTTGTTTCGGGTTCAACGCGCATGGGCGCAGGAACGGCGCAGAAGGTGGCGCTGAATCTGGTTTCGGTGCTGGTCGGCATCCGGCTGGGCCATGTGCATGACGGATTCATGGTGAATGTGGTCGCCGACAATGCCAAGCTGAAGGACCGGGCGGCCCGGATCGTGGCAGCCCTGTCGGGGGTGGACCATGCGGCGGCGCTGGCGGCGCTGGCCGTGACCGGCGGGGCGGTCAAGCCGGCCGTTCTGGTGGCAGGCGGGCGCAGCGCCGCGCAGGCGGACGAGGATTTGAAGCGGTCGGCGGGACATCTGGCCCCGCATCTTGGGTAACGAAGCAAACCGGGCCCGACGAGGCCCGCACATAGGGAGAAGACGGATGACGAAGACCTTTCGGATGGCGCTTCTGACCAGCACGTTGCTGGCCGGACCGGCGCTGGCGGAAACCACGCTGACGATCGAAAGCTGGCGCAATGACGACCTGACCATCTGGCAGGACGTGCTGATCCCCGCCTTCAACGCACAGCACCCTGACATCAAGGTGGTCTTCGCCCCCTCGGCCCCCACCGAATACAATGCCTCGCTGAACTCGAAACTTGAAGCCGGCAGCGCGGGCGACCTGATCACCTGCCGCCCGTTCGATGCCAGCCTTGAGCTTTACAACAAGGGCTTCCTGGCCGATCTGAGCGGCCTTGCCTCGATGGCCAACTTCAGCCCGGTGGCGAAAAGCGCCTGGCAGACCGATGACGGCAGCGCCACCTTCTGCGTGCCGATGGCCAGCGTGATTCACGGCTTCATCTACAACAAGGATGCCTTCGACGCGCTGGGCATCGCCGTTCCGACGACCAACGAAGAATTCTATGCCGCGCTGGACAAGATCAAGGCCGACGGCACCTATATCCCGATGGCGATGGGCACCAACGACCAGTGGGAAGCCGCGACCATGGGCTACCAGAACATCGGTCCGACCTACTGGAAGGGCGAGGAAGGCCGTCTGGCGCTGATCAAGGGTGAGCAGAAGCTGACCGACGAACCCTGGGTTGCCCCCTATCGCGAACTGGCGAAGTGGAAGGACTATCTGGGTGACGGGTTCGAGGCCCAGACCTACCCCGACAGCCAGAACATGTTCACCCTGGGCCGCGCCGCGATCTATCCGGCCGGGTCGTGGGAAATCTCTGGCTTCAATACGCAGGCCGAATTCAAGATGGGCGCCTTCCCGCCGCCGGTCGCGGCCGCAGGCGACACCTGCTATATCAGCGACCACAACGACATTGCGATCGGCCTGAATGCCAAGTCGCCCAATGCCGAAGCGGGCAAGGTGTTCCTGGAATGGGTGGGCAGCCCCGAGTTCGCCACGCTTTATGCCAATGCGCTGCCGGGCTTCTTCAGCCTGAACTCGACCCCGGTGAAGATGGAAGATCCGCTGGCGCAGGAATTCGTGTCCTGGCGCGAGAAGTGCAAGTCGACGATCCGCTCGACCTACCAGATCCTGTCGCGCGGCACGCCGAACCTGGAAAACGAAACCTGGAATGCCAGCGCCAATGTGATCAAGGGCACCGAGACGCCCGAAGATGCCGCCAAGCGCCTGCAGGACGGGCTGGCAAGCTGGTACGAGCCGCAGAAGTAAGCGCGGCCTGACTGGACGGAGCCGGGGGGCCATGCGCCCCCCGGACCCCCCGCAGGGTATTTTCACCAAGAGGAAAGGGCGAAGGCATGGCTTCCGGAAGGCCTGTGCGATGGCATATTGCCGTGTTTCTGGCCCCTGCGGTGGCTGTCTACACGGCGTTGATGATCATTCCGCTGTTCGGCACGCTGGCGCAGTCCCTGTTCAACGTCGATGGCACGGGGCAGCGGGTCTTTGTGGGCCTGCAGAACTTTGCCAGACTGTTCGGCGAGGCGCTTTGGTCCAGGCAGTTCTGGAACGCCCTGGGCAACAATGCGTGGTTCTTTGTCATCCACATGCTTGTGCAGAATCCGGTGGGCGTGGCACTGGCGGCGCTCTTGTCCAGCCCCAAGCTGCGGATGGCTGCCTTCTACCGCACCGCGATCTTCATTCCGACGATCCTCAGCTTCGTGATCGTCGGCTTTGTCTGGAAGCTGATCCTGAACCCGAACTGGGGCATCGCCAAGGGGCTGATGGGGCTGGTCGGGCTGGACGGGTTCTTCGTACCCTGGCTGGGCAAGGAGGACTATGCCCTGACGACGCTGGCGCTGGTCTCGGTCTGGCAGTTCGTGGGCATCCCGATGATGCTGATCTATGCCGCGCTGCTGAGCATTCCCGACGAGGTTCTGGAGGCCGCCGAAATGGACGGCATCAGCGGCTGGTCGCAGTTCTGGAAGATCAAGCTGCCGCTGATCCTGCCAAGCATCGGCATCATCTCGATCCTGACCTTTGTCGGCAACTTCAACGCCTTTGACCTGATCTATGTGACGCAAGGCGCGCTGGCGGGCCCGGACTTCAGCACAGACATCCTGGGCACCTTCCTGTACCGCACCTTCTTTGGGTTCCAGTTGCAACTGGGTGATCCCTACATGGGATCGGCCATCGCCGGGGCAATGTTCGGCATCATCCTGATCGGGGTCAGCGCCTATCTTTTCGGCATCCAGACCCGTCTGCGGAGGTATCAGTTCTGATGTCCAGCGCGCGTACTTCCCTTGGCCGGACCGTGGCCGCCCATGCCGTGCTGATTGCCTATACGGTGATCGCGCTGTTCCCGGTCTTCGTCATCCTCATCAACAGCCTGAAGACGCGGAAGGCGATCTTCGGCGATCCGCTGGCCCTGCCCTTGGGCAAATCCTTTGATCTGGTCGGCTACCAGACGGTGATGAAGCAGGGCGATTTCGTGCTGTACTTTCAGAACAGCATGACCGTGACGGTGGCCAGCCTGTTCTTCGTGCTACTGTTCGGGGCCATGGCGGCCTTCGCCCTGTCGGAATACCGGTTTCGCGGCAACACGCTGATGGGCCTGTATCTGGCGCTGGGCATCATGATCCCGATCCGCCTGGGCACCGTGGCCATTCTTGAGATGATGGTGGCCAGCGGGTTGGTGAACACGCTGACGGCGCTGATCCTGGTCTATACCGCGCAGGGGTTGCCGTTGAGCGTGTTCATCCTCAGCGAATTCATGAAGTCGGTCTCGAACGATCTCAAGAACGCCGGGCGGATCGACGGTCTCAGCGAATACGCCATCTTCTTCCGGCTGGTGCTGCCGCTGGTGCGCCCGGCCATGGCGACGGTGGCGGTGTTCACCATGATCCCGATCTGGAACGACCTGTGGTTCCCGCTGATCCTGGCTTCGGCCGAGCAGACCAAGACCGTTACCCTGGGGGCGCAGGTGTTCATCGGGCAGTTCCAGAACGACTGGAACGCCCTTCTGGCGGCGCTGTCGCTGGCCATCGTGCCGGTGCTGGTGCTGTATCTCATCTTCTCGCGGCAGTTGATCCGCGGGATCACCGTAGGAGCCGTGAAATGATCCGAGTGATGGTTGCCGGGCTGGGCAACATGGGGCGCAGCCATGCTCTGGCCTATCACCGCAACCCCGCCTTTGAACTGGTGGGGCTGGTGAACCGGTCGGTGCCGGTGCTGGACCCGGCGCTGAAGGACTATGCCATCACGCCCGATTTCCATGAGGCCCTGCACCGGCTGAAACCCGATCTGGTCTGCGTCTCCACCTATTCCGACAGCCACGCCGATTTCGCCTGTGCGGCAATGGAACAGGGCGCGCATGTGTTTGTGGAAAAGCCGCTGGCAACCACGGTGGCCGACGCGCGGCGGGTGGTGGATTGTGCGCGGGCAAACGGGCGCAAGCTGGCGGTGGGCTATATCCTGCGCCATCACCCAAGCTGGATGCGCCTGATCGCCGAAGCGCGGGCGATGGGAGGGCCGTATGTGTTCCGTCTGAACCTGAACCAGCAGTCCAGCGGCCCGACCTGGGAAACGCACAAGGCGCTGATGCAGACCACCAGCCCGATCGTCGATTGTGGCGTGCATTATGTCGATGTGATGTGCCAGATCACCGATGCGCCGCCGGTCGAGGTGCGCGGCATGGGGCTGCGCCTGTCCGACGAGATCGCGCCCGAGATGTACAACTACGGGCATTTTCAGGTGATCTTTGCCGATGGCAGCGTTGGCTGGTACGAAGCCGGCTGGGGCCCGATGATGAGCGACACCGCCTTTTTCGTGAAGGATGTGGTCAGTCCGCGCGGGGCAGTGTCGATCCGTATGCCGGAAACGGCCCGGTCTGATGACCACGACACGCATACGAAAACCTCGATGCTGCGGATTCATCGGGTGGGCCAGCCGGACGAAAACCTGAACATGGCCGATGAGCCGGGCCATCAGGATCTGTGCGAACGCGAGCAGGCCTTCATGGCCCGCGCGATTACCGAAGATCTCGACCTGTCGCGTCATATGGAAGATGCGGTGCGGTCGCTGGCGGTGTGTCTGGCGGCGGATGAAAGCGTCCGCTCGGGGCAGCCTGTGAAATTGCAGGGGTAGGAACATGGGTGCTCTGGAACTGAAGGCCGTCGGCAAGAGCTTTGGCAAGACCGAGGTGATCCGCGGTGTCGATCTGACTGTCGAGGACGGCGAATTCTGCGTGTTCGTCGGCCCGTCAGGCTGCGGGAAATCCACGTTGCTGCGCATCATCGCGGGGCTTGAGGATGCCAGCGCCGGTGACATCCTGCTGGACGGGCAGCGGATCAACGACGTGGCGCCTGCCAAGCGGGAACTGGCGATGGTGTTCCAGAGCTATGCCCTGTACCCCCACCTGACGGTGCGCGACAACATGGGTCTGGCGCTGAAACAGGCCGGGGTGGCCAAGGCCGAGATCGCCGCCGCCACCGACAAGGCCGCCGACATGCTGGCGCTGGGCCCGTTGATGGACCGGCGCCCGGCGGAACTGTCGGGCGGGCAGCGGCAGCGGGTGGCCATCGGGCGGGCCATCGTGCGGCGGCCCAAGCTGTTCCTGTTTGACGAACCTCTGTCGAACCTGGATGCCGCGCTGCGGGTGGCGACACGGATCGAGATCGCCCGACTGCACCGGGAACTGGCGGCGACCATGATCTATGTGACGCATGATCAGGTTGAGGCGATGACGCTGGCCGACAAGATCGTCGTGCTGCGGGCGGGACGGGTGGAACAGGTGGGCGCGCCGATGCAGCTTTACAACGACCCGGACAACGTCTTCGTCGCGGGCTTCATCGGCAGCCCGCAGATGAACTTCCTCAAGGCCGCCGCGCTGGGCGAACAGGGCGAGACGCTGGGCATCCGGCCCGAGCATCTGGAAGTGTCCCGCAAGGCCGGCCGGTTTGCCGCACAGATAAGCCATGTCGAGAAGCTGGGCGGCGAGACGCTGGTCTATGCCCGGTCCGAAACCCATGGCCTGCTGACCACGCGGCTGTTCGGCGAGCATGACTTTGCGGTGGATGAGACCGTCCACCTGACCCCCCTTGCCGAGCGGGGCTTCCGTTTCGATGCCGAAGGGCAGCGGATGCGCTGAGGCTACCGCCGCACCCCTTGCGGCACGCCGGGCAGCACGCAGAGCATCTCATAGACAAGATTCGCGCCGATCAGGGCGGTGTTGCCGCTTGGGTCATAGGGCGGCGACACCTCGACCAGATCGCCGCCGACAAGGTTCAGCCCGGCGCAACCCCGGACAATTTCCAGCCCCTGCCAGATGGTCAGACCGCCCGGTTCAACCGTGCCGGTGCCGGGGGCGAAGGCGGGGTCAAGACTGTCGATGTCATAGCTGAGATAGACCGGAGCATCCCCGATCTTTGCGCGGATCTCGGCCATCAGCGGCACCAGCGACTTGTGCCAGCAGTCTTCGGCCTGCACCACCGTCCAGCCGTTGCGGCGGCCCCAGTCGAAATCGTCGGGGGAATAGCCGGTGCCGCGCAGCCCGATCTGGAACACCTTGTCATTGATCAGGCAGCCGTCTTCGAAGGCCCGGCGGAAGGGGCAGCCGTGGGCCACCTTTTCGCCGAACATCGTGTCGTTGATGTCGGCATGGGCATCGACATGGATCAGCGCCACGGGGCCATGTTTTTCGCGGATGGCGCGCAGGATCGGCCAGGTCAGCGTGTGGTCACCGCCCAGCGTCAGCGGCAACGCGCCGGCGGCCAGAACGCCGCGGTGGAAGCCGGTGATGATGTCGACCGATTTCTTCAGGTCGAAGGTGTTGATCGGCACATCGCCGATATCGGCCACCTGAAGGTGGTCGAAGGGCGCGGCCCCGGTTGCCATGTTATAGGGCCGCAGCATCCGGCTTTCGTCACGAATCTGGCGCGGGCCCAGCCGGGTGCCTGGGCGGTTCGAGGTGCCTATGTCCATCGGGATGCCGATGATGGCGACATCCAGCCCTTCGGCGCTGGTGGCGGCGGGCAGGCGCATGAAGGTGGCGGGGCCGCCGAAACGCGGCATCTCGTTGCCGCCAAGGGGCTGGTTGAAGGGCATGGGCAGACCTCGGGCTCGCAGGGGCTACGCCTAGCTAGCCGCAAGCGGCGCGTCAGGGCAAGCCTAGCCGGTGTAGCTGCGTACCAGCGCGCTGGCGATCAGGCTCCATCCGTCGGCCACCACGAAGAAGGCCAGCTTGAAGGGCAGGGATACCACGGCGGGGGGCACCATCATCATGCCCATTGACATCAGGATCGCCGAAACCACCAGGTCGATGATCAGGAAGGGCAGAAAGACCAGGAACCCGATCTCGAACGCGCGCTGGATTTCCGACAGCAGGAAGGACGGCACCAGCAGCGACAGCGGTGCATCGGCCGTGGCCGAGGGCGCGCGCGGGCGCAGTGCATCCAGTGTGGCGAAGGTTTCGGCGTCGATTCGGGCCGACATGAAGGCGCGGAAGGGTTTGGCGGCCTGGGCAAAGGCGGTGGCGATGTCCATCTCGTTGCGGCTGAAGGGGCCAAGGCCGGCGGTCCAGGCTTCGGTGAACACCGGGTCCATCACATACCAGGTCAGGAACAGCGCAAGGCTGATGATCAGCATGTTCGGGGGTGCCTGTTGCAGCCCGATGCCCTGCCGCAGGATCGACAGGACGGTGACGATGAAGGGAAAGCAGGTCACCATGACCGCCAACCCCGGCACCACCGACAGCACGGTGATCAGCAGCAGAAGCTGCACCGACCGCGCGGCCAGCGAATCCCCCTCGCCCAGGCTGAGCGTCAGATCCTGCGCGGCGGCGGGATGCGCCAGCAGCAGCGCGGCCAGTGCGGCCAGAACAAGCGCGCGTTTCACAGCCCGCCCTTCAGGTTTGCCACCTCGGTCAGCCGCACGGCCAGTTGACCCGAGGCGTCGCCCTCAAGTTCGGTCAGCTCGCCCCGGGCGATCAGCCGGTCGCCCACATAAAGTTCGACCGGATCATCGACGCGGCGGTCCAGTGGCAGAACGGCATCGCGGCCAAGGCGCAGCAGGTCGCGTACCAGGGGGCGGGCGCGACCGACCGAGATGGTGATCTCGATCGGAACCTGGGCGAAGGGGCTGCTGTCGGTCAGGTCATCCATGGGCGGGCGCCTCTTTGGCAAGGGTGAAGAAGCCGCGCACGGCGGCAGCGATTTCGGCGGTGACGCGCGTCAGGTCGACCTTGGCTTCGGTGCTGCCTAGCCGCAGATAGACTTGGCCTTCGGGCAGCGTCGGTTCCTCTTCCAGGGTCAGCGGCAGGCCGGTGGCCTGTTCGATCAGGTCGGAAATGGCCCGGCGCACGGCCGGGTTCAGCACCAGCGTGACCGGCTGGTCCGCCAGCTCCTCGGCCATGGGCATCAGCCGTTCCAGAACCAGCGGCGCCAGCGTTTCCCGCGCGGTTTCGGGCAGCAGGCGATTGACCATTTCGGTCAGCAGCGGCTCCAGCGCCATGAGGACATGCGCCCGCGCCTCCTGATAGGTGAAGGAAAGCTGTTGCAGGGTGCGGGCCAGATCGGCGCGGATGCGGGTCTGGTCTTCCGCCTGCGCGGCGACGGCATCGTCCCAGCCGGCCTTGTAGCCGGATTCATACGACGCCAACTTCGCCTCTTCGATGGCGGCGACTTCGGTGGTGACCAGTGTCTGGCTGCGGCCGGGTGTGGCCGCGGTTTCGAACACCTCAAGCCGGGGCATCGGCATCAGGCCCGCTCCTCTTCCGGTTCCAGCCAGCCGCGCAGGATTTCGATGGTTTCGGTCTGGCGCTCGGCGATCAGCCGGCGCAGGCGGGTGGCCGGATCTTCTGCCGCTTCGTCCCCGGGCGCGTTGGCGGCAAAATCGACCATCGGCAGATCGGGCAAGGAAAATCCGTCCTGGATCTCGCCTGTCAGGGCTTCGGGGGCTGTGGCCGCACCGGGCAGCGCCAGCCGTCCCTCGGGGGCCGGAAGCTGCGCCGCAGCACGGCCCGAGGCCAGCAGTGGCCGCAGCACGAACAGCCCAAGGATCAGCGCCACCAGCGCCAGCGCCGCGATCTGGATCGCCGCCATCACGTCGATCGGCCCCAGCGGCGGGATCAGACGGGTGGTGGCTTCGGTGCCCTGAACGGTCGGTTGGGTGAAATCCAGCGACTTCAGCGTCAGCACATCGCCGCGCGTCTCATCCAGACCAACGGCCGAGGCGACCAGTTCGCGCAGCGCGGCCAGTTCCTCGTCGGACCGGGGTTGCCGGCTTTGCGTGCCATCGGCTGCGGTCACCATCTGGCCATCGACCAGAACGGCCACCGTCAGGCGGCGGATGCCCCCCGGGCCGCGCGTCAGTTCACGCTGGGTTTCGGACACTTCGTAATTCACCCGCTCACGGGTTTCGCTGGTGCTTGATTTGCCATTGGCGCCAGGGCCGGCGTCCCCTTCGGGCAGGTTCGACGCCACGGTGACCGCGCCGCCCGGCTCGGTTGCCTGCTGGCTGTGCTCCTCGGTCTCGGAGGAGATCGCAACCCGGCCCTGCGGGTCAATCTTGCGTTCGGTCAGGGTTTCGCGCTCGGTCACCAGATCAACCGCCACCTCGACCACGGCCTTGCCGGGGCCAACACGCGCCTCAAGCAGGCGTTCGACGTTGTGGCGGATTTCGGCTGCGCGGCCCGAAGCCGCCGTTCCGGTGGCCGCGTCGGGCGCATCATTGGCCGCGATCAGGCCGCCGACGGTATCAATCACCTGCACATCCTCGGGCCTCAGCCCCGCCACCGCCGAGGCGACCAGATGTTTCAGTGCCCGTGCCTGCGATTCGGAAAGGTTGCCAGACGCCGTGGTGACCGTGACGCTGGCCGTAGGGGTCTGGTCGCGGCGAAACGTGTCGGACGGGCCTTGCGAGATATGCACCCGCGCGGCCCGGATTTCCGGCACCGCCAGAATGGTGCGGGCAAGCTCGCCCTCTTTCGCGCGCCAATAGGCGGCGTCGAACATCTGCGATGTGGTGCCGAAGCCGGTCAACTGGTCCAGCAGTTCATAGCCCTGACTGCCGGCCGACGGCAGCCCCTCACCCGCCAGCGACATACGCAGGGCATCGCGGGCGTTGATGTCCACAAGGATGGAATCACCCCGCACCTCGTAGGCAACGGCGCGCTGGTCCAGCGCGGCAATCACCTCGCCCGCGGCGCGGCCATCAAGGCCGGCGTAAAGCAGCACCATCTGCGGCCCACCCGCCATGCGCGCCAGCGCCAGAACGGCCAGGAACATGGCCAGCGTGGCCCCGGCAACAACAAGGCGCCGGCGGGGGGAAAGGCCGGTCCAGACCGAGGTGACATTCTGCAGCATCATTTCTCCGCCGGGAATCCTTCCCGTGCGGCCAGAATGAGAGGGTGTGCCTTAACAATCGGTTAGTGACATTCGATCTAGTTTCGTTCCCGGACCGGAACGGAGGATACCGTGGTCAATACCGCCGAGTCCGCACTTGATGCGGGGCCGAAACCGAAGACATCGAAGCTGCCGCTGCTGATCGGGGTTCTGCTGGCGCTGCTGGCCGGGGCGGGTGGCTTTTACGCCACCTGGTCCGGCTTGCTGTTCGGCCCCACCGCCGAATCGCACGATGCGGCGGAACCGGCCGCCGGGCCGTTGCCCGACATCGCCTTTGTCGCGATCACGCCCGTGGTGGTGACGCTGGGTGCCGAAGCGGGCAGCCGGCATCTGAAATTTACCGCCCAGCTTGAGGTGGCCAAACCCTATGCCGCCGAGGTGACACTGCTGATGCCACGTATCCTGGACGTGCTGAACAGCTACCTGCGCGCCATCTCGGTGGCCGAGATCGAAGACCCTTCCGCCATGGCGCGGCTGCGGGCGCAGATGCTGCGCCGGGTGCAGATCGTTACCGGCGAAGGGCGGGTGCGCGATCTGCTGATTACCGAATTCGTGCTGGACTGAGGGGGCGAAGATGGAGCTGATTTCAGATGCGCTGCTGTTTGCCGCCAGTCTTGGCGCGGCGATCTATTGCTATGTGCTGGCCAGCCGGCTGCGCCGCTTTACCACGCTGGAAGACGGCATGGGCGGCGCCATTGCCGTGCTGTCGGCGCAGGTCGATGACATGACCAGGGCGCTGGACAAGGCGCAGGGCGTGGCCGGCGGGGCAGAGCATCGGCTTGAGGAACTGACCACGCGGGCGGAAGGCGTGGCGCGGCGGCTGGAACTGCTGGTTGCCTCGCTGCACGATCTGCCCGAAGCGGGGCCGGCACCCGAAACGCCTGAATCAGAGCCTGAGTGTGACGATGACAGCCGCCGCTTGCGCTTTGTCCGCCGCCGCGCATCCCGCGCCCCGATGGAGGCCGCGGAATGAGGCGGCGGGCAGGACGCGGGGCCCTCATCGTGATCGCGCTGCTTTTCGCCTCGTCCGGTGCGCTGCGCCTGGGCGATGGGCTGGGGGCCGGGCTTGCCCGTGCCGCCGAAGGGGCCTTGCCGCAGGACAAGGGCGCGCGCGCGCCCGATTGCCCGCCCCTGCCCGAAGAGCTGGCAAGGGCGCTGAAGCTGCGGGAAGACCGGCTTTCCGTGCAAGAGGCGGCGCTGGCTGACCATTCGGCGGCACTCGCGCTGGCGGATCAGGCAATCGCCACCCGTCTGGCCGAACTCGAAGCGGCCGAGACCGAATTGCGCAAGACCCTTGCCCTGGCCGATGGCGCCGCCGAGGGCGATCTGGCGCGGCTGACCACGGTTTATGAAGCGATGAAGCCGAAAGACGCCGCCGCCCTGTTCGACGCGATGGAGGCGGGCTTTGCCGCGGGCTTCCTGGGCCGGATGCGGCCGGATGCGGCGGCGGCGGTCCTGGCCGGAATGACGCCGGAAAAAGCCTATGCCGTCAGCGCCATTCTGGCCGGCCGCAATGCCATGGCCCCGAAAGACTGACTTCGCCTCTTGTTAACCCGCCGGGGCGAGACTGCCGCCTGAACAGGGAACGGAACCAGCGCAGATGTTCGGCATCATCGGAATCGTGGTCATCATCGTGATGGTCTTCGGCGGCTTTGTCGTACACGGCGGCCACCTTGAACCCATCCTGCACGCGCTGCCGTTCGAGATGATCATGATCGGCGGCGCGGCGGTCGGGGCTTTCCTGATTTCCAACGATTTTGCCTCGGTCAAGCAGACGGTCCGAGACATTGGCAAGGTCTTCAAGGGCCCGCGCTGGAAACCCGCCGATTACCGCGATCTGCTTTGTCTGCTGTTCGAACTGGTGCGGCTGTCGAAATCGAACCCGGTCGGTCTGGAGGAACATGTCGAAAACCCGGACAATTCGGCGATCTTCGGCAGGTATCCGAAAATCCTGCAAGACCATGATGCGGTGGAACTGATCTGCGACACGCTGCGCGCCGCTTCGATGAATTATGACGATCCCCATCAGGTTGAGGAAGTGCTGGACAAGCGGATGGAGGCGCAGTTGCACCACGCCCTGCACTCCAGCCACGCGCTGCAATCCATGGCCGACGGGTTGCCCGCACTGGGCATCGTGGCCGCCGTTCTGGGGGTGATCAAGACCATGGGCTCGATCGACCAGCCGCCCGAAGTGCTGGGCGCGATGATCGGTTCGGCGCTGGTCGGTACGTTTCTGGGCGTGTTCCTGGCTTATGGGCTGATGGGCCCGTTCTCGGCCCGGGTGAAACAGGTGGTTGAGGAAGACGCCCATTTCTACCACCTGATCCGCGAGGTTCTGGTGGCGAACCTGCATCGCCACCCGGCGAACATCTGCATCGAGGTCGGGCGGCAGAACACGCCGCATCAGGTGCGGCCCGGCTTCGGCGATCTGGAAGAGGCGTTGCGGGCCCTGAAACAGGAGGCCGCATGATCCGCGCCGTCCTGATCGCCCTGCTGCTGTCAGCCAGCCCCGCCATGGCCGAGGTCGCGCGGGTCAAGGGTGGCGAGCACCCGGATTTCACCCGCATCGTGATTGAGGCCGCTGCCGCCGGAGACTGGCGCTTTGGCCGCACCGAAGACGGGTATGAGCTGGCCCTTGGCCCCGATGTCACCGGGTTTGATCTGAGCCAGGCTTTCGAGAAAATTCCACGTAACCGTGTGTCTGGCCTGTGGCGCGACCCGGCCAGCGGAAGGCTGCGGCTGGCACTGTCCTGCGCCTGCCACGCCATTGCCTTCGAATTCCGGCCCGGGGTG
The DNA here is from genome assembly GCF_003034965.1 of Fuscovulum blasticum DSM 2131. Taxonomy (GTDB): domain Bacteria; phylum Pseudomonadota; class Alphaproteobacteria; order Rhodobacterales; family Rhodobacteraceae; genus Pseudogemmobacter; species Pseudogemmobacter blasticus. The sequence continues at coordinate 392,950 of NZ_PZKE01000001.1, forward strand.
ATTGTCGTGGACATCAAGACCGGCGCCCCGCCTGCGGGCACCGCCTTTGAAAACCCCATCGACCCGCCCGCCCCCGCCCTGGCCCCGCCGGATGCCCCTGCCGGGCCTGCGGGGTATGACTGGCTGGCGATCTGGCCCGGGGGGGCGGCACACACGCCGCCGTCGCCCGCGCGCCCTGCGCAAGGGCCTTTGGTCAAGGCGGCAACGGCTGCGGCGCTGGACCCGCTGCGTCGGGCCCTGCTGGAACAGATCAGCCGTGGCGTTGCCCAGGGCGTGGTGGAAATCGCCAGGCCCGCCCGGCTGCCAGAGGGGACAGGGCCGCGGGGGGCCGGGCCAGAGGGGATTCGCATCGCGCTGGGGGAACTGCCGGGTCTCCGGGCCGCCACGATTCGCGACCCGGATCTGCCGCTGTCGGCGCTTGGGCTGGTCTGTCCTGATGACACGGCGCTGTCGGTCGCCGATTGGGGCCTGACCGGGCCGCCGGCCGAACAGCTTGGCGCTGCGCGATCCGGCCTGCTGGGCGAATTTGACACGCCGGTTTCCGAGGCGGTGCTGCGCGCCACCCGCGCCCATGTCGCGCTGGGGTTCGGGGCCGAGGGGCGGCAGATCCTGAACCTGCTGGATGGGCCGGATGACCCGGATCGCGCCCGCCTGCGCGCGCTGACCTTTCTGGTGGATCTTGAACCGGCCATGCCCAACCCGTTCAAGGGGCTGGAAAGCTGCGATACCGCCGCCGCGCTTTGGGCCGCGCTGGCGCTGGCCGTGGGTCGCCCGCCCCCCGTGTCAGAGATCCGCGCGCTGAACACGGCTGCGGTGGCGCGCAGCTTTTCCGCCCTGCCGGCGCATCTGCGCCATCATCTTGGCCCGCCGCTGGTGGCCCTGTTCCTGACCGTCAACGATGAGGAAACCGCAAGGCGGATCAAGGATGCCGCCCTGCGCGCGCCCGGCCCCGCAGCCCCCGAGGTTGCGCTGATGGATGCCGGCTACCAACTGGCCACCGGTGACCAGGCCAGGGCGGGCGCACTGGCCGATTCGGTGCTGAAGGAAAGCGGTCCGGGGCAGGACATGGCGGCTGTCACCCGTGTCGAAGCCGCCTTTCAGGGCGACCATTCCCTTCCGCCGGATCTGCCCGCCGCGCTGGCCGCCTTCCGGCAAGAGGCGCGTGGAACCGCGCGGGAAGGGGCGTTGACCCGCGCGCTGATTCTGGCATCTGCAATGACCGGCGATTTTGAAACGTCCTTCGCCTTGTTGCCCAAGGCACCGCAGACCGGCGCCGATCTCTGGCAGTTGGCCGCCGATGGGGCCGGGGATGGCGTCTTCCTTGCGCAGGCGGTCGCCGCGGCAGGCCAGCCGCCAAAGGTGGCGGACACCGTGGCGCAAGCCGTGGCCGCGCGGCTGACAGAGCTTGGCTTTCCGGCCGAGGCTCTCGCATGGCTGGGCCCGCTTGGGCCGGCGGCTGATCCGGTCCGGTTGTTGGCGGCCCGGGCAAGGCTGCAACTGCGTGATGCCCGCGGTGCCCTTGAAGCGCTGTCCGGCTTGTCTGACGCCGAGGCGGAAAGCCTGCGCGCCGCGGCCGTTCTGCAACTGGGCGACGCTGAGGCGGCCGCTGCCGCTTTGGACCGGGCCGGTGATACCGCGGGCCGTGACCGGGCCCTCATCCGGGCAGAGGACTGGCCGCAGGTCGCGCAGGCGGGACCAGAGGCGTGGAAAGCTGCGGCGGCGCTGGTTGGCCCCGCGTCGGCAGGGGCCACCGCGCCGGGCCCGATTGCCCGTGGCGCCGCGCTGGCTGACGAAACCGCCCGCGCCCGTGCCACGCTCAAGGCGCTGCTGGAAACAACCGTTGCCCCGTAACGCTTTGTCAACCTGACCGCCGCTAGGCTTTGCCACGGGGCGGGTCCGCCGCCCCCGTTGCATCGGGATCAGAATGATCTGGCCAGACCTTCGCCCCTTCGCCGCCGTGGCCATCCTGCTGTGCGTGCCCGTGGCCGCCAGCGCCGCGACCGATCCATCGGCGCTCTGCCTGTCTGCCGCACGCAGGGCGGCCGCAGAAACCGGCGTTCCGCTGCGGATTCTGCTGGCGCTTACCCTGACCGAAACCGGAAGGGCCGGCCCGGACGGTATTCTGACCCCCTGGCCCTGGACGCTGAACAAGGGGGGGGAGGGGCTGTGGTTCGACAGTCGTCAGGCGGCGCTGACCCATCTGGAAACCGTGCTTGCCGCGGGCACGACCAATGTCGATGTCGGCTGTTTCCAATTGAACCACCGCTGGCATGGTCAGGCTTTCGCCAGCCTGACAGGGATGCTCGACCCGGAAACGAACGCAGTTTATGCCGCCCGTCTGGTGTTGCGCCTGTATCAGGACAGCGGTGATTGGGGCGCCGCCGTTGCCGCCTATCATTCCTCGACCCCGGCCTATGCCGAACGCTACCTTGCCCGGTTCAAGCCGATCTACGCGGCGCTTGGTGACGGATCGCCGCCGTCCGAAAGCGCGATCCCGCGCGAAAACCGCTTCCCGCTGCTGCTGGCCGGGGCGACCCGCGGCGCAGGGTCGCTGGTGCCCCTGTCAGATACCGCCTCACCCCTGATCGGGGGGCCGTAATCGTGCCCGGCCTGACGATCCGTGCGCTGTTCCGTCCGACGATTCTGCTGGCGCTGGCGCTGATGGCGGTCATCGCGATGATGGTCCTGCCGGTGCCGGCCGGCGTGCTGGACGTGGGTCTTGCCCTTTCCTTCGCGCTGGCGATCCTGATGCTGACGGTGGCGCTGTTCATCGAACGTCCACTCGATTTTTCGGCCTTCCCCACCATCCTGCTGGCTTCGCTGCTGCTGCGGCTGTCGCTGAACGTCTCGTCTACCAAGCTGATCATCGGGCAGGGCCACACCGGCACCGCCGCCGCCGGCCATGTGATCGAGGGGTTCGCCGAATTCATCATGGGCGGCAATATCGTGCTGGGGCTGGTGATCTTTGTCGTCCTGCTGATCGTCAACTTCATCGTCATCACCAAGGGGGCCGGCCGCATGGCCGAGGTGGGCGCCCGCTTTGCGCTGGACGGGATGCCTGGCCGCCAACTGGCCATTGACGCCGACATGTCGGCCGGCGCCATCACCCATGAAGAGGCCAAGCGCCGGCGAGAGATCGAACTGGCCGAAACCAACTTCTTCGGCTCGCTCGATGGCGCATCCAAGTTCGTCAAGGGCGACGCGGTGGCGGGGCTGCTGATCACCGGGCTGAACCTGATCGTCGGGCTGGCGGTTGGTGTCGGCCTGCATGGCATGGCGTTTTCCCGCGCGTTCGAGACCTATTCGATCCTGACCGTGGGCGACGGGCTGGTCAGCCAGATTCCGGCCGTGGTGATCTCGGTCGCGGCGGCGCTGCTGCTGTCGCGCGGCGGGGCCAAGGGGGCGGCGGATGTGTCGTTCTTTGCTCAGTTGGGCCGCTATCCGGCGGCCCTGGGCACGGTTTCTGCCCTGATGGCACTGTTCGCCGTGGTGCCGGGCATGCCCTTTCTGCCCTTCATCGCCGCCGCTGCGGCGCTGGCGGCGGCCGCCTGGTATGGCGCCAACCGCAAGCCCGAGGCGCCGGAGGCCGAGACCAGGACCGAACCGTCCGCCCGCCGCCCGATCGGCGACGTGCTGGATTTCGATGAGATCCATATCGAATTCGCGCCCAACCTTGTGGGCATGGCGCTGGACCCGGCCACCGGGCTGGATGGGCGCATTGCCAACATGCGCAACCATATCGCCGCCAGCTATGGCCTGATCCTGCCCGAAATCCGCCTCACGGATGAGGCGGCCATGGCCCCCGGCCAATATCGCATCCGCATTCAGGGGGTGGAACGGGTAGCGAACCGGCTTTTGCCCGATCGGGTGCTGGTGCTGCTGTCCGAAGGCGTGCCCGCGCCCGAAGGCGAAGATGTCCGCGAACCCGTCTATGGCGCCCCGGCGCGCTGGATTCGCCCCGATCTGCAGGAAGATGCCGCTCTGGCCGGCCTGACCGTGGTTTCCCCGGCCGAAGTGCTGGCCACCCATCTGCTTGAGGTGCTGAAGGGCAACCTGGCACGGCTTCTGTCCCTGCGCGGGCTGCGTCGGCTGCTGGACGAATTTACCCAACTGTCCGACCGCAGTCGCGCCGAGGCGAACCGCCGCCTGCTGGACGATCTGGTTCCCGACAAGGTTCCGCTTGACCTGCTTCATGCGGTGCTGCGCCTGCTGCTGGAGGAACGGGTGTCCATCCGCAACCTGCCGCTCATCCTGGAATCGGTGGCCGAGGCGCGGGGTCTCGGCTCGCCCGAGGCGGTGACCGAACATGTCCGTCAGCGGCTGGGGTTCCAGATCGTGGCCGATTATCGCCGCCCCGATGGCTCGGTTCCGCTGATCCAGTTGGCGCCGGAATGGGAACGCACCTTCCAGACCCATCAGATGGACGGTGACCGCAATCCGCGCGACATTGCCCTGCCGCCCGACCTGTTCGCCCGGCTTGCAAACGGTATTGCTGACCGGATGGCCCAAGCGGCCGAAGGCGGGGCCTTTCCGGCGCTGATCGCCTCGGCCGCACGGCGGCGGTTCCTGCGCACGGTGGTTCAGGCCAAGGGGTTGCAGGTGCCGGTTCTGTCTTATGAGGAACTGGGCATCGACGTGCGGCCCGCACTGCTGGGGCAGGTGGCGGCATGATGGATTTCGCGGCCCCGCTGGCGCAGCTTCTGGGTGTGGCCGAAGGGCTGGTCCTGCAGGTGATGCTGGTCTTCGTCCGGGTGGGCGCCGCCGTGGCGCTGTTGCCCGGCATCGGCGAACAGGCGGTGCCGCAGCGCATCAAGCTGGCGGTGGCGGTGGCGCTGACCGTCATCGTTGCGCCTGCCGTTCCGCCGCCCGGCGGCACCGGCTTCGGCGCCCTGGCGGTTGAGGCGGTGGCGGGCCTGATTTTGGGCGTTGGGTTGCGACTGATGATTCTGGCGCTGCAAACGGCCGGCACCATTGCGGCGCAGTCGATCACGCTGGCGCAGATGTTCGCCGGAACCGGGCCAGAGCCGCAGCCCATCGTGGCAAACCTGTTCACGCTTGCCGGAATTGCGCTGTTTCTGGGCATGGGCGGCCTGCCCCGCGCGGTTGAGCTGCTGGTCCTGTCCTATGATCTGATGCCGCCCGGCCATCCGCCCGACCCGGGCGCCCTGGCCGGCTGGGGCGTGGCGCGGGGAGCACAGGTTCTGGCGCTTGGCTTCTCGCTTGCCGCGCCATTCGTGCTGGCTTCGCTGCTTTACAATCTGACGCTGGGGGTCATGAACCGGGCCATGCCGCAACTGATGGTGACGATGATCGGCGCGCCGGCGCTGACGCTGGGCGGGCTGGCGCTGCTGGCGCTGGCCACGCCGGCGCTTCTGGCGGTCTGGCGCGGGGCCATGGCGCAGGCCCTTGCCACCCCTTTCGCGGGGTAGGGCATGGCAGGCGCTGAAACGGATGAAGCCGAAAAGGAATTCGATCCCTCGCAGCGCCGGCTGGAACAGGCCCGCGAACAGGGCGATGTCCCCCGGTCCGAGGATTTGCAGGCTGCGGTCAGCTATGGCGGCTTCCTGCTGGCGGGTCTGCTGCTGGGCCCCTGGGCCATTCAGCGCATGGGCACCGCGGGCATGGCAATGCTCGGGGGGCCGGACGCCGGGGGGGGCGGGCTGGTGGCGCAGGTGGCCGGGCAGGCGGGGGCCATGGCCGGCCCTGCGGTGCTGATGCTGATGGTTCCGGCGGTTCTGGTCCTGATCTATCTTTTGGCGACGCGGTCGCTGGTCTTTGCGCCGTCGAAACTGGCGCTCAAGCCCGAGCGGCTGTCGATCCCCGCCAACCTTCGGCAGAAATTCGGCCGCGCCGCGCTGGTCGATTTCGCCCGCAAGGCTGCCAAGCTGATCGTCGTGGCACTGATCCTGGGGCTTTATCTGCGGTCTGGCCTGCCCTGGCTGACGCTTGCCTCGGCGCTGCAGGCCGGGCAGGTGGCCGCACTGGTCGCGGATCAGGCGCTGCGCTTCCTGATGCTGATCCTTGCGATCAGCCTTGTCTTCGGCCTGACAGATTGGCTGTGGCAGCGGTTTGAGTTCACCCGCCGCAACCGGATGAGCCGCAAGGAACTGACCGATGAGATGAAGGACAGCGAGGGTGACCCACATCTCAAGGCTAACCGTCGCCGTCGCGCGCAAGAGGTGGCGACGCGGCGGATGCTGACTGATGTGCCAAAGGCGGATGTAGTGATTGTGAACCCCACGCATTACGCCGTGGCGCTGAAATGGGAACGCGGCAAAGGCCGCGCGCCGGTCTGCGTGGCCAAGGGGATGGACGAGATCGCCGCCCGTATCCGCGAACGCGCGCAAGAGGCCGGCGTTCCGATCCGACGAGACCCGCCCACCGCCCGCGCCTTGCACGCCAGCCTTGAGATCGGGCAGGAGATCCGCCCCGAACATTACGCTGCCGTGGCCGCCGCCATCCGGTTTGCCGAATCCTTGCGCAAACGCGCCCGCAACCGGGGCGCGCGATGAGCGACGACCCACGGCTGCGCCGTCTGTCCGAAATGGCGGACATAGTGCTGCAGGCCCGGTCTGCCGAACTGTCGCGCATTGCCGCCGCGCGTGAGGCGTTGAAGGCGCAGCTTGCAGCCCTTGAGGCGCCGCGCCCGGCCGAGGGGCTTTCGCCGGCGGCGACGGCGCTTGTGTCTTTTGATTATGAAACCTGGGCCAGCCGACGCCGGGCCGACCTGAACCTGCAGATCGCAGCCCGGCAGGCCGAATGGCTGCTGCATCTTGATGAAACCCGCCGCGCCTTTGGCCGCGCACAGGTACTGCACCGCCTGCAGGCGGCCGAACGGCAAAAGCGCCGCGATTAACTGTCCTGACGGGCGATTTCGGTGATCAGCACATCGGTGACGGTCGGGCCCAGAATTCCCGCAGCCTTTTCCGTCAGCGCCTGCCGCAGCAGCACCAGGTTCGACCCATCGGTGAACGACCCCCGGAATCCGCCGCTGTTGGCATGGTCGAACAGCACCTGAAGGAAGGCGTCACGGATCTTCGGTTCGCGGTTGTAGACGGCTTCGGTCTGGCCGGCCTGCACCTCAAGGCTGAGCGAGAGCACGACCATGGCCGTCACCCGCCCGCCTTCAAGGATGGGCACCACGAACTGGTTGTTCAGCTTCACATAATCGGGTGCCGTCTCTGCCTTTGCATCTTGCTCGGGGGTGGGTTCGGCCGTGTGGTCGGCCTCAGGGCGCAGGACCAGGCCGGCGCCAAGGCCGGTGCCAAGGCCCAGAAGGGCAAGAAGAACGGGAAGAAGTTTGCGGATCATGGTCAGAACGGCAGCAGGATTTCCGCGGCCTGCTGGCCATAGCGCGGCTGCTGCACCTCGGAAATCTGGCCGCGCCCGCCATAAGAGATGCGGGCGCCGGCGATCTTGTCATAGGTCACCTCATTCTGGCGCGAAATGTCGGCGGGCCGGACATAGCCGGTCACGATCAGTTCGCGCAGCTCGAAGTTGACCCTCACCTCCTGCTGTCCCTCGATCCGCAGCACGCCATTCGGCAGTTCCTCGACCACGGTCGCCGCCACCCGCAGCGTCAGCTTTTCCTTGCGCGAAACGCTGCCATCGCCGGCAAAGGTGGATGAAGACTGCGTCTTCACCGCTTCGGCCATGCTGGCCCCTTCGGGCAGGGCATCGTCAATCCTTTGCGGGATGCCGAAAAGCGACGGGATGCCCATGCTCTGGCTGCCCTTGCGGGAGCGGTCGGTCGAATTCGAAATCTCGGCACTGTCGTCGATCTCGATCACCACGGTCAGGATATCGCCGCGCTTGGCGGCGCGGCGGTCCCCCAGAAGCGAGGCCGTTCCCCCCGTCCACAACGAGGACGCATCCGTTGGCCCCGAGGGATCGGCCATTTCGGGCATCGGCGTCGAATACATCGCATGATGCTGATAGCTGCCCTCAAGCGGTGAAAAATCGGGTGCGCGGCCGACCTGGCTGAGATCGCCGCAGGCGGCGGGAAGCAGGGCAAGCAGGGCGGGCAGTTTGCGGGTCACGGGGGGCCTCCAACGATCAGGGTGCCGTCCGGGGCGACACGGCCCGAAACGGTGGTTTTCGACGCAAGGTTCAGGGCGCGGATGCTGTCGCCTTCGGCACCCGCCTCCAGGGCGCGGCCGTCGGCGCGGATGGTCAGGCCGCCGGCGCGATAGACCAGGGTGACGATGCCGTTCCGCTGAACCAGGGCAGGGGCGCCGATGTCGCGGGCATGAACGGCCCGCCCGGCATAAAGCGCGATGCGGGTCTGCTGGCCCAGCGCCACCTCGGGCGCGGTCAGCGCGCCGGGAATCTCGGCATCGACCAGCATGAGGTCGCCCTGCGTCAGCACGGTGCCGGCTGGCAGTGTGCGCGCCGCGACAACGCTTTCGGCGCCGGCAACGCCGGGCAAGGCCAGAAGGACAGCCAACCGCAGCAGCATCATCGCACCTGCGTTGTGGCGGCCAGCATCTGGTCGACGGCGGTGATGACCTTGGCGTTCAGCTCGTATCCACGCTGCGCCTTGATCAGCTCGGTCACTTCGCGCACCGCATCGACCGAGCTTTCCTCAAGATAGCCCTGCCGCAGCGTGCCCAGCCCGTCGGTGCCGGGGTTGCCCACCTGCGGCGGGCCAGAGGCCGGGGTTTCCAGGAAAAGGTTGGACCCGATCGCCTCAAGCCCCTTTTCATTGGTGAAGCCGGTCAGCGTAAGCTGGCCAAGCTGTGTGGGTTCCACCTGATCGGTGAAATAGGCATAGACCTCGCCCGCGGCATTGATGGTAATCGAATGCGCGTCGGAAGGTATGGTGATGCCCGGCACCACCGGGTAGCCATCCGCGGTGACGATCAGACCATCGGGCGACCGTTTCAGAGCGCCGTCGCGGGTATAGCCCGAGTTTCCCGAAGGTAGCGTCACCTCAAGATAGCCGGCGCCTTCGATGGCAAGATCCAGATCGCCCTTGGTCTGCGAGAGCGGCCCCTGTTCCAGCACCAGAGACACGGCCGCGGGCCGCACACCCAGGCCGATCTGAACCCCGGTCGGCAGCATCGCGCCGTCCTGCGCGGTGATGGTGCCGGGGCGGGCAAGCTGCTGGTAATGCAGATCGGCGAAGTCGGCGCGGCGGGCGTTGTAGCCGGTGGTCGACATGTTGGCGAGGTTGTTGGACACCACGTCAACCTTCATCTGCTGGGCCGCCATGCCGGTTGCCGCGATATGAAGCGCTTTCATCGTCAGCGTCCCAGCGTCTGGATCACGCCGCGCATACGGGTGTCTTCGGCGTCCATGAATTTTTGGCCCATCTCATAGGCGCGCTGCACCTCGATCATCCGGGCGATTTCCGCCACGGGTTGAACATTGCTGTCCTCAAGGAACCCCTGCCTGATCACGCCGGTCTCAGCCGGTTCAAGCTGGCCGCCGTCGAAGAGCGTGCCCGACTGATGGCGCAGCGCCAGCGGATCGACCGGGCGCCAGAGGCCGATCCGGGCGATCGGGGCGCCACCCGCCGAAAGCGTGCCATCTGACGCCACGCCCACCTGGCCGGCATCCGGCGGTACGAAGACCGGGGTGCCCCCGGCGTCAAGCAGGCGAAAGCCTTCGGGTGTGACCAGCTCCCCCTCGGCCGAGGGGGTGAAGCTGCCGGCCCGGGTCAGCCGGTTGCCCTGCGGCGTTTCCACCAGAAAGAACCCTTCGCCCTGAATGCCCAGGTCGAAAGGGGCCCCGGTCGGCGTCAGCCCGGCCTGTGACAGATCGACGATGCGGCCATTGCCATGAGCCATCGAAACCGAAGGTTCGTGGTCCAGCCGGGCGACGTGCTCGGCGAACACCACGCCTTCGCGCCGGAAGCCGGTGGTCGAAAGGTTGGCGATGTTGTTCGCCACCACCTGCATTTCCCGCATCAGCCCCGATTGCCGGCCCAGCGTCACATATCCCGCGGTATCCATGGTCAGCCCCCTGCGATCATCGGGATCACCAGCTTGGTGAAGAAAGTCACCAGCGAGCCGGTCATGAAACTCATCGAGACCCAGAAAACGGCCATCATCGCGGCCACCTTGGGCACGAAGGTCAGCGTCATTTCCTGCACCGAGGTCAGGGCCTGAAAAAGGCCGATCACCACCCCGGCCACCAGCGCCACCGTCAGGAGCGGCGCGGAAATCGTCACCGCAACCCAAAGGCCCTGGCGCATCACGTCATAAAGCGCGGCGTCGGTCATATCGGCATCCTCAGAATCTCCTGATAGGCCTCGACCACGCGGTCGCGCACGGTGGCCACGGTTTCCACGGCCAGTTGCGATGAGGCCAGCGCCTCGACCAGGGCATGGGGGTCCGCGCCGCCGGTCATGGCGGCGCGGGCCGTCTGCTCGTGCCGGACAAGCGTTTCGGCGAAGTTTCCCGCCAGCTTGCCGAAACTGATGCCCCCGTCTTCCGAAGGCTTTGGCGCTGCGGCCGTTCTGGCCTGCGCATAGGTCTGGGCGGCGAACGAGGGTTTCACATCCATTCCGGCGGTCCCCCTCAGCGGCGCAGAAGGTCGAACAGGCTTTGCGTCATCTGGCGCGCCTGGTCGAACATGCGAAGATTGGCTTCATAGCTGCGTTGGGCTTCCCGTGCGTCGGCGATTTCCAGCACAAGGTCGACGTTCGAGCCGTCGTAATACCCCGTCTCGTCGGCCAGCGGATTGCCGGGGTCATAGATGCGGGTCAGCTCCGAGCGGTCCAGCCGCACCGGGCCTGCCGTGACCTGCCCGCTGTCCATCTCCTCGTGAAAGCTGATGGTCTTGCGGTGGTAGCCGGGGGTATCGGCATTGGCGATATTCTCGGAAACATGGCGCAGCCGGGTTGCCTGGGCCTGCATCCCCGAGGCCGCGAAGCCAAGCGATGTGGTCAGATCATTCATCGCGTGCCCCCGTTACCTTGCCCGGCCCAGCGAGGCGCGGATCACGTCCGAGGTGGCGCGGTAGATCGCCAGCGCCATGTCATGTTCCTGCCGGGCCTCGGCCGATTTCACCATTTCCTGTTCCAGCGACACGCTGTTGCCGTTGGGCGATTCTGCCCCCCCCTTGGCCACGGGCGCAGGGGCCATCGGGCGGGCCGGGTCGGCGATATGGCCGGCGCGCGTGGTTTTCAGCGCAAGGCCGGGGTCGGCATAGACCGAGGCGAAATCGGGAATATCCTGCGCCTTGTAGCCGGGGGTATCGGCGTTCGCGACATTTTTCGCGATCACCCCCATCCGGGCACCGGCATGGGCCGCCATTCCCTGCGCCATGCGTGTCAGTTCCAGTTTCTCGAACATCGGGGCTTCTCCCTCGACCTGCTTCACCAAGGCTTAAGGGCGATTCCTTTAGAAACCGTATTCAGGGAACAAAGTGAGATCGCCGTGCCCGGAATTTTTCAGTCTTTGCAGGCCCAGATCGCCACCATCCAGCCTGCCCGTGCCGTGGGCCGGGTGGCCGAATCAGCGCGGGGCACCTTCCTGGTCTACGGTCTGGCCGTGGCCGCGCTGGGGGACCGTGTGGTTGCCGAAACCGGCGCCGGTCCGCTGGGGGGAGAGGTCGTTCGAATCTCGGCCCGGGGCGCCACCGTTCTGCCAGAGGAAGATCCCGAAGGTCTGGTCATTGGCAGCCGGGTGGAACTTGTCGGTCCGCTCACGCTTGCCCCCGATATGGGCTGGCTGGGCCGGATCGTTGATCCGCTGGGGCGTCCGCTGGACGGTCGTCCGCTTCTGCCCGGCACGCGGCAGCTTTCCATGAACGCGGCCCCGCCTGCCCCTGCCCTCCGGCGCCCGCTGGGGGGGCGGCTGTCCACCGGCGTTGCGGTGTTTGACACGCTTCTGCCGTTGGTGCGTGGCCAGCGGATCGGGCTTTTCGCCGGGTCAGGTGTCGGCAAATCCTCGCTTCTGGCCCGCTTTGCCCGTGGTGTTGCGGCCGATGTGGCCGTGATCGGGCTGGTGGGCGAACGCGGGCGCGAGCTGCGCGATTTCACCCAGCGGGTGCTGGGGCCGGCGGGCATGGCGCGTTCGGTCGTGGTCACCGCCACCTCGGACCAGTCGTCGCTGATGCGCCGCCGCTGCGCGCTGTCGGCCATGACGGTGGCCGAGCATTTCCGCGATCAGGGCCTGCATGTCCTTCTGCTGCTTGATTCCGTCACCCGCTTTGCCGAGGCGCATCGCGAAATGGCGCTGGCCTCGGGCGAAGTCGCCTCGCTTCGCGGCTACCCGCCCTCGGTCAGCCACGCGATCATGTCTCTGGCCGAGCGGGCAGGCCCGGGCGCGGGCACCGCGGGCGACATCACGGCGGTGTTTTCGGTGCTTGTCGCCGGGTCTGACATGGAGGAACCCGTGGCCGACATCCTTCGTGGCACGCTGGACGGGCATGTCGTGCTGGACCGCAAGATTGCCGAGCGTGGCCGGTATCCGGCGATCGACCTGCTCCGATCCGTCTCGCGCAGCCTGCCCGAGGCGGCTAGCGCCGCTGAAAACGCCCTGATCGCCGATGCGCGGCGTGTGCTGTCGGCCTATGACCGCGCCGAAATGATGGTGCAGGCCGGGCTGTATGTTCCGGGCAGCGATCCGGCGGTTGACAGGGCGCTGCGCCTTTTTCCGGCGCTGGACGGCTTTCTTGCCGAAGACGCCCCCGCCGGCGGGCCCGAGTCCAGCTTTGCCCGCCTGCGCGCTTGCCTTGGGCCTTGACCGGCTGTTCAAACTGCCCCGAAAGGCAGGGCACACCGGCCAGTCACCTTTGGCCCGCATCCGGCATTGGGGCTGTCTGAAAGGGCCGTGATCCTGGCCTGCAAAAAACCGTTCTGCCCTGCGGCCCGGATCTGGTCGTCTGGCGCCGGCGTGGTGGTCCGGCAGGACAAGACCCGAACCTATCTACCAAGAAGCTGCAACGTGGTTTTCGCGGCCGACAGCGCGGTGCCCTGTGTCGAAACCTCGCTCCGCGTCAGATAGGTTCGCACCAGCCTGGCCATCGTTTCCGGTTCGGCAAACTGGCTGACCGTCGCCTCGCCAAACGTGTTGCGCGCCTTGGCCTTGAACACCTCAAGCTGCTTGTCGATGTCGATGCCGGCAACGCTTGACGGCAGACCCAGGGCGGTTTGCATGACACTGCGCAGCGGCTTGTTGCCCAGAATCGTGTACCATTTCGCATCCTCGCTGCCGGTCTTCGCCGCCAGACTGCCCAGTTCGCTTTCTGCATTCAGCGCCAGCCGCATCGCCTCATTCTGCGTGCCGACGGCGGTTTGGAACCTTTTGGTGTTGTATGCCGTCAGCAGCTTGTCCGCGAAGTCTGACATCTTGTTGCGCGGCGTCGCATAATCGCCAAAGCCGAAGGCGGCCGAAAAGGCCTGATACCGCTTGTCCGACAGCTTGTTGGCCAGGGCATCGGTCTTCAGCGTTCCCCCTTCCAGCACCTTCTGGACAAAGGCCTTGGCGTCGATGTCCGCCTCAAGGCCAAAGGCCGTCAGCGCCACCTTCAACAGCCGGCGGTCGGCGACCAGTTCCTTGGCACTGTTCACCTTGCCGATGTTGGCCCGGAAATAGGCCTCATCCCGCTGGTTGGCAGGCGTCGCCTGCAAGGCCGCCTGCTGCTTTTCCATCGTCCGTTTGAGAAACGTCCAGCCGGCATAGCCCGCAAGCGGAATGACCGGCTGGAAGCTCATGCCCGGCCCGCCGACAGCAGCCGCTCTTCCCGTGGAAGCAGGCCGCGCAGGGATTTGAGCACCTGATAATGCTGTTCCTCCAGGACGGCGCGGCTTGCTTCGGCCAGCAGGCGGCGGCTGTCCGGGTCGGTCAGCGCCTGGCTGAGCTGTTCGATGCCGAGCAGCAGTTGGTGGCGTGCATCGTCGGGCACGGCATCGCCCGACAGCACCAGTTGCGCGATATAGCAGACGCGGCGCACCGGGGTGTTCGCCTCTTCCGGGTGGATCGCATCGCGCAGCCGCAGGATATTGGCGTTCGGTGTCATGATCGCCAGCTTCGACCGCTTGTCGCCATTTTCGATCACGGCACCGTTGATCAGCACCCGCTCATGCGGGCCCAGCTTGAGAACAAGCCCGCTCATGCGCCCGCCCCCCCGTCGCCGCGCAGGCCCCGCAGGACGGCGGTGTTGATCTCGACCAGAACCTCGGGGCTGGCGGCACCGGCCAGCACCTTGCGGCTGTGTTCAAACGTGAAGCGATACAGATAGAACAGCCGCGCCCGCAGCGTTTGCGGCAGGCTGTTGTCGGGCAGGGCCACGTCGGCGCCCAGTGTGGACCACAACTGTTCATTCTCGGACAGGGCGGCCACGAAGGCGGGATGATTGTCCTTCCGGCCCCGGATGGCGGCGGCAAGCCGCTGGGTGATGCGGGCGATCACATCGTATTCGACGGCGCGCGCGGTGCGGACGGGGGCCGCGGGTTGGGCATAGGCAGTTTGTGTCATGTGGTTCATGTCGGGATGTTCCGGGGGCTAGGGCGATGCAGGGGCGTGGACCGGGGCCCTGTCGCGGGCCCCGGCCTGGTTTCGCCTTAGCGGAACAGCGACAGCAGGTTCTGCGGCTGCTGGTTCGCGATCGACAGCGCCTGGATGCCCAGTTGCTGTTGCACCTGCAGCGCCTGCAACCGGGCACTGGCCTCCTCCATATCGGCATCGACCAGTGACCCGATCCCCGAGGTCAGCGCATCGGACAACTGGCTGATGAACTCGGCCTGAATGTCGATCCGGGTCTGGGCCGAACCGAATTCGGCTGCCGCCTTGGTTGCGGTCTGGATCATCCCTTCGATATTGCCCAAGGCCGTGGCGGCATTGGTCTTGGTCGAGACATCCAGCGTGCTCAGGCCGGCCAGCCCGCCGGTGCCGCGCGTGGCGGAAACCGAAATCGCCGCCGCGTTGTTGGTATTGTTGGCCACGGTCAACGCCCCGCTTGCCAGCGTCAGGGTGAAATCGGTGTCTGACAGGCCATTCGCCGTCAGCGAATTCTTCAACCCGGTCACCAGCGAATCCGCCGTGTCCCCCTCTTGCACCACATAGCGCCCGGTCTTCGAGCCGATGTTCAGCGTGATCGTGTCGCCCGCGATCAGCGCGGTGGTTGTCGCCGGGTTTGCGGTCGGCGCGTCCTTGGCCAGCGCCCCGCCGGTGCCCTGGAAGGTAAAGCCGTTCAGCGTGACCGGGGTTCCCGTCACCACGCTGGCCGCCGAAAGCGTGCCATTGGTCAGCGCGGCGCCGGCCGTGGTTGACAGGTTCTGCGCCGTGACACTGATCTTGCTTGCCGTAACCCCCGTGGCCGTGCGGTCCAGCGACGACAGGATGTCAACCGTGGTGGTCTGCGACCCGTCCACCAGGTTCAGCCCGTTGAACTGGGCCGCGCCCACCACCGACTGGATCTGCTTGGTCAGGTTCGCGATGTCGGTCTGGATCTTGGTCCGGTCAACGTTGTCCTGTTGCGCGGCGACGATCTTGCCCTTCATCTCGGTCAAGAGGTCGGTGATCTTTTCCGAAG
Source organism: Fuscovulum blasticum DSM 2131 (assembly GCF_003034965.1). Lineage (GTDB taxonomy): Bacteria > Pseudomonadota > Alphaproteobacteria > Rhodobacterales > Rhodobacteraceae > Pseudogemmobacter > Pseudogemmobacter blasticus. The sequence goes on from NZ_PZKE01000001.1 coordinate 408,436, forward strand.
CGGTGCGGGCGACCGAAATGGTCGAAGACCCCAGCGAAAGACTGTCCGAGATGCCCTTGAAGCCCTTCACGTCGGATTCCATCACCTTCGAGATGGCCCAGACCGCTGCATTGTCCTTGGCCGAATTCACCGTCTTGCCGGTGGAGATTTCGGCCTGAACCTTGTTCATGTTCGTATTGATGCCCTTCATCGTTTGCAGGGCGACCATGGCGCTGGTGTTCGTCAGAATTGACGACATTTACACGTTCCTCTCTTGGCCCTTCGCGCTTTGCGCGGGGCAGACCTGCCGCGTTTCGCGGCTGTTCCGACGTTCTGGCCGATGCGCGGGCTGATCCCCGCTGCGCCACCCCCTCATGGGATGCAGGGCAAGGTTGTGGCTGCGGTGGTTACCAACCTCTGAATCTGGTCTGGCTGTTTCCGGCTGATTTTCGCCGTGTTTGAGACAGTTTTCCTACCAGCGGCAGGCCGGAGCCGTGGGGGCGGGGCCGATCACCCCGCGTTGGCCCCGGGAATCATAGGTGCTGAACCGGCCATGCCCGGCCACCTCGGACGCGCGGCGCTGCGCCGATTTCACGCCGCGAATTGCCGCGGCCAGCAGCGGCCGGTTTGCCTCGGCCAGTTGGCGCAGGCGGGGGGCCGTGGCCGCATCCGCGGCAATCCCGGCAAATAGGGCCTGTTCGGTTTCACCCGCCAGCGCCGCAAGCCGCGCCAGATCGCCGGCGAACAGCGCCTTTCGGGTGTCTTCCAGCAGGGTTTCAAGCGGTGTGCCGGTCATTCTTTCCCCCCGCCCATGGCGCGGAAAAGCTGCTCGGCCAGGCCAATTCCGCCATGGGCCACCATCTGCCGGGCCTGTTCCATCCGCAGGAAGGACGAGAACTGTTCCTCGCCCGCGCCGCCGCCGAAACTGTCTGACGCCCCGTCCAGCCCGGCATGTTGCAGCATCTCTGACAGGAAGGCCGCCTCAAGCTCTTGCGCCTTGCGCATCAGTGGGTTGGGCGGGGGTGTCGTGGGAACAGGGCCGGTCGGGGCAAGCATCGCATTCTCCTTCGGATCGTTCGGATTTTCGGCAGTCTGCGGGCCAGCCGGTAAACATCCGGTAACCTGCACCCGCGAAAATCAGGACACCCGGCAGAAGTCGCAGGCCATGTCAGACATTACGCTTTCCTTTGTGCTGCCCTTTCCAACCGAGCCCACGGCGAGGGGTGGGTTTGGTCTGGGTGGGGGTGAGGAGGGGGTGGGGTTTGAGGGGTTGATCGACTTGCCTGAGCCGGGTTTGGACGGTGCGGTGGATGTTGACGCGGGGCTGTTGGCCTTGCCGGGTCTGGTTGCCGGGATGCTGCCGCAGGCTGTGGCGATCCTTCCGCTGCCGGTGGCAGAGCCGAACGGACGGGGCGCAGAGGGGGGAGCGATTCAGAGCAAATCAGTCTCTAACATGGCTGAAATACAGCCTGATATGCCGGTGTTGGCCGTGTTTGATCCCCCTGATCCCGCGCCAGGCCTTGCGGGGCTGGAAGCGGATGTTCCTCCGATTTCTGCCACGCGGATGGTGCAGGAAGCGCCCGCTGATGGGCCGGTGCTGCTGTCCCGGCCCGCTGCAAATGGCGATGCGGGGACCGACAGCGATAATGCAGCGAACGTGCAGCTTTCCGTCATACCTTTTGCAGCACCTGCCGCAGCATCCGCCGACGTGCCGGCTGCCCGGGCCGAACCGGCACCGCTGCGGGGTGCCATCGCGGAACCGGCCGCCTTGCGCGACCGCCCGGCAGGGTTTCCGGCGGACCTGCCCTTCGCGCAGATCCTGTCGCGGCCGGTCCGCCCGGTGCCGGCCCGGCCCGCGGATGCCACGGCCCCTGCTGCGCCAGAGGCTGCCGAGAGCCGGGCCGCCCGGTCTGGCGATGGGGCGACTG
>NZ_PZKE01000002.1 GCF_003034965.1 Fuscovulum blasticum DSM 2131
GCGGCGCGATGACTGGCTCGAGCAAAGTTTCCAACTGATCTGGCCCTATAGTGACCTGCTGCTGCATGACATGGGGCCGGGGCTGGCCGACGACCGGCCCGAAGGCCGCGCCACGGGCCGCGAATGGCGCACCCCGCCCTTGTGGGGCATCGGCTTGACCGCTCGGGTCAGCGGCCATACCCAGTTCCTGCATGATGGCCGCGCCCGCAGCCTGACCGAGGCCATTCTCTGGCATGGCGGCGAAGCGCAACCCGCCCGCGACGGCTTTGCCGGGCTAAGTGCCGAAGACCGCGCCGATCTGATCTCGTTTCTGGAAAGTCTCTAGCCATGATGCGCCTTGCCCTGATCTCCCTTGCGGCCCTTCTGCCTCTGACCGCCCCCGCCGCGCAGGCCGATACCGCCGAGGCCGTGACCGAGCTCATCGTTCCCGCCTATGCCGCCTTTGCCACGGCAACGGCGGCGCTGGACACCGCCACGCAGCAAAGCTGCGACCCGGCGGTTCTGGCCCCGGCCTACCACGCCGCCTTCGATGCCTGGATGGCGGTGGCGCCGCTGCGGCTGGGTCCGGTCGAGGATGGCGGGCGGGCGCTGGCAATCCAGTTCTGGCCCGACCCCAAGGGTCTGGGTGCCAAGGCGCAGAAGGCGCTGTTGCAGGCCGATCCCGCCGCGCTGACGCCCGACGCCTTTGCCCAGCAATCGGTGGCCGCGCGCGGGCTGATGGGGCTGGAACGGCTGCTCTGGCCCGAAAAGCCGCTGCCCGCCGATCCCTGCCCGCTGTTGCGCGCCACCACCGCCGATCTGGCCCGGGTCGCCGCCGCCGTCTCTGCCGACTGGCAGGGCGACAGCGGCTATGCCGCGCTGCTGCAAACGGCGGGCGAACCGGGCAACAGCACCTTCCTCAGCCCGACGGAGGCGCGGCAGGCGCTGTTCACGCAGATCTATACCGGGCTGGAAGCCCTGCGCGACCAAAGGCTTGGCCGCCCGCTGGGCACCTTCGACAAGCCCCGCCCCGATCTGGCCGAGGCGCGCGCCTCGGGCCGGTCGTTGCGCAACGTGGTGCTGGACTTGCAGGCGCTGCGGGCGCTGACCGTGGCGCTGGCCCCCGACACGCCAAAGACGCAGGCCGCGTTTGACCATGCGCTGACGCTGGCCGAAACGCTGGACGATCCGGTTTTCGCCGGGGTCGCCACGCCGGGCGGGCGGCTCAAGGTGGAAATCCTGCAACAGGCCGTGACCGCCATCCGCGACACGGCAGGGGTGGAACTGGCGGCGGTGCTGGGGGTGGACCTTGGCTTCAACGCCGCGGACGGGGATTGACGCGATGGCCAGCCGACGCGCCTTTCTGGCCGGCCTTGCCGCCGCCGCGATGCCCAAACCGGGCTGGGCCGCGGTGGGGAACCCGGCCTTCCTTGCCGCCGGCAAGACCGGCGAGGCCTATGAAATCTGCGGCCTGTCGGAAGCGGGCGAAATCCTCTTCCGCCAGCCCCTGCCCGCGCGCGGCCATGCCGCCGCCGCCCACCCGCTGCGGCCCGAAGCCGTGGCCTTCGCCCGCCGCCCCGGCACCTTTGCCCTGGTGCTGGATTGCGTGACCGGCGCGGTGCGGCACCGGCTGACCCCGCCCGAAGGCCGCCAGTTCAACGGACATGGCGCGTTTTCGGCGGACGGATCGCTGCTGATGACCTCGGAAGTGGTGGCCGAAGGGTCGGCAGGGCGGATCGGGCTGTGGAACGGCCGGACCTACGCCCGCCTTGGCGAATGGGACAGCGGCGGCATCGGCCCGCATGACATGAAGCGCCTGCCCACGGGCGCGCTGGTGGTGGCGAACGGCGGCATTGCCACCGATCCCGGCGACCGCAGCAAGCTGAACATCGACACGATGCGCCCGAACCTGACGCTGCTCTCGTCCGACGGCGACGTGCTGGATCAGGCCGAGCTGGACGCCGAACTGCACCAGAACTCGATCCGGCATCTGGCGCTGACGGGCGATGGCGTGGCCTTCGCCATGCAATGGGAAGGCGACGCGGCCGAGCCGGTTCCCCTGCTGGGACTGTGGACACCGGGCCGCGCACCCGTGCTGTGCCCCCCGGCCGAGGCCGAGATGTTCGCGATGAAAGGCTACGCCGGGTCCATCGCGGCGGGGCCGGCCGGGATCGGCATCACCTCGCCCAAGGGCGGCGCCGTGATGCTGTTCGACACCGCCGGCGCCTATCTGGCCACGCATCGCCGCGCCGATGTCTGCGGGCTGGCGGCGCTGGACAGCGGCTTTCTGGCCAGCGATGGCGGCGGCGCGCTGCTGTGGGTCACGGCGGCGGGGATGGAACCGCTGACCACCGGCGGGCCGCAATGGGACAACCATGTCGTCCCCGTGGGCATGGCGGGCTGATATGCCCTTCCGGCCACCGCGGGGTTTCGCGCGGCGGTGGAACATGGCATCCCTGTGCAAACGGCATAAAGCGGAGGATGTGCGATGAAACTGCTGCGATACGGGGCGCGCGGCGCCGAAAAGCCGGGCGTGCTGGACAGCGCCGGCCGCCTGCGCGACCTGTCGGCCCATGTGCCCGACATCGCCGGTGCCGTTCTGGCCGATCTTGACCGCCTGAAATCCATCGACATCCAGACCCTGCCGCTGGTGGACGGCACCCCCCGCATCGGCGCCGCCGTGGGCGGCATCGGCAAGTTCATCTGCATCGGCCTGAACTATTCCGACCACGCCGCCGAATCCGGCATGGCCGTGCCGCCCGAGCCGGTGATCTTTGCCAAATACACCAGCGCGGTCTGCGGCCCGAACGACCCGATCCTGATCCCGCGCGGCAGCGTCAAGACCGACTGGGAGGTGGAGCTGGCCTTCGTGATCGGCAAGCCGGGGAAATACATCGCGGAAGCGGATGCGATGAACCACATCGCGGGCTACATGATCTGCAACGACGTTTCCGAACGATCGTTCCAGACCGAACGCGCGGGGCAATGGTCCAAGGGCAAATCGTCCGACAATTTCGGCCCCATCGGCCCCTGGCTGGTAACGCGCGACGAGGTGGCCGATCCGAACAGCTTGCAGATGTGGCTGACGGTCAATGGCCAGACGATGCAGAACGGCTCGACCGCGACCATGGTCTATCAGGTGCCCTTCCTGGTCAGCTACCTGTCGCAGTTCTTTACGCTGCATCCGGGCGACGTGATCTCGACCGGCACGCCGCCGGGCGTGGGCATGGGGATGAAGCCGCCGCGCTACCTGAAACCGGGCGATGTGGTGGAACTGGGGATCGAAGGCCTGGGCACCCAGCGGCAGGTCTGCGAAGCCGACGCCTGATCGCGGGCACGGGGCGCGCGCGCGGCGTCATACCGCCGTTACCAAACCATGACAAAGGCTGGGGCCGGAAAGCCCCAGCCTTGCGGTCATCGTGCAGCCCGAATCTCCCCTGTCTCCGCCCCCGGAACCCTGCTGCGAAACCGCCTTTCGCGGCATCGTCGAGGATTGCCTGTTTTCCACCGACGCCTCGCTGGCACTGTTCCTGAACAGCGATGCCCCCGATGGCCCGCACAAGACGCGGGTGGCGCTGCGGCGGCTGACCACCTGCCTTGATGCCTTTGCCCCGATCCTGCGGCGCAAACTGCGCGGCGCGTTGCGCGATGACGCCAAGCGGATGTTCCGCGATCTGGGTCAGGTGCGCGACAGCGATGTCTACACGCTGGACCGCCGCGAAGACCCGGGGCACGAGGTCCGCAGCCAGCGCAACCAGAAACTGCGCGACCAGACGCGCAAGCGGCTGCGGCGCCACAAGGCGGTGGCGGTGGCCCCGCGCGCCTTGCGGCTGGTGCAGCCGGGGGGCGAGATCTACCGCACCACCGAAGCCGCGCTTGCCCTGCGGGCCGGCCCCTTGCCCAGCTTTGCCGCCGGGGTGCTGGATCAGGCCTGGAACCGCTGCCTTGGCTATGGCACCTCGGCGGCGGCCATCCCGCCCGCAGACCGCCACGATTTCCGCAAGGACATGAAGACCCTGCGCTATCTGTGCGAATTCTTCGATGACCTGTTCCCAGGATTGGCCGAAGACCCCTTCGCCAGCGATTTCCGCCGCATCCAGAACGCCCTTGGCACGGTGAACGATTACGAGGTCGCGCTGGCGATGGAACGGCGCAAGCCGCCGCGCAGCCTGCCCCCCGAACAGGCCGAGGCGCTGGCGCTGGCCGATGCGCTTTGGGCGCGGCTCTCGGCCGCCGCGCCCCCCTGGCGGGGCTGACGCGCGCCGTCAGGCGGCGCGGCGTCCCTGCACCCAGACCCCGCGCACCGCGCCCGCTGACCCGATCCGGGCCACCCGGATCACATCGGCCCGCGCGCCGGGCCGCAGGTGGCCACGGTCGGCCAGTCCGGTGGCGTCAGCCGGGGCGGCGGTGACGGTGGCGATGCCGCGCGCCATGTCCCCCCACAGATCGCCCAGCATCAGCCCCGCCGACAGCAGCGACGACGGCACATAGTCCGACGACACGATGTCAAGAAGCCCGGCCTCGGCCAGCACCTGCGCGGCGACATTGCCGGAATGGCTGCCGCCCCGGATCAGGTTCGGCGCCCCCATCATCACCTTGATGCCATGGTCATGGCAGGCCCGCGCCGCCTCGACCGTGGTCGGGAACTCGGCGAAATGCGCGCCATGTTCGGCAGACCGCAGCACATGCGCGGTCTCGGTATCGTCATGGCTGGCCAGCACCGCGCCATAGCGCCGCGCCGCCTGCACCGCCGCCTGTTCATGCGCCTGCCCCAGCCGGGCGGTCAGCGCCTTCTGCCGGGCCACATGGTCCTCGAACTCGGCGGCCGAAATGCCGTGCTTGCCGCAGACGTATTTCTCAAGCTGCCCGATGTCGCGGAACTGCCGCTCGCCGGGGGTGTGGTCCATCAGGCTGACAATGCCGATCCGGTCCTCGGGGCCGAACTTCGCCAGTTCGTCGATCAGGGTTTCGGAACAGACCTCGGCCCGCAGATGCAGGAAATGGCTGATCCGCAAGGCACCTTCGGCCCGCAGGCCCAGAATCTCATCGGCCAGCGCGCGGGCGTATTCCCCGTAATTCGCCTTGGCGTTCGACACGACCGACCCCACCCGCAGCGCATCGAACACCGTGGTGATGCCGACGCTGGCCAGTTCGGCATCATGGGCGATGATGGCGGCGGCATGGGGCCAGTTGACCTTGGGGCGCGGCTCGATATGGCGTTCCAGATTGTCGGTGTGCAGCTCGATCAGGCCGGGCATGACCAGATCGCCGCCGCAGTCGATGGCGCCCGCCGGCACGCCGCTGCCTTCGGCGATGTCGGCGATGCGGCCTCCCTCCAGCCGGATCTGGCCGCGAAAACAGTCGTCCGGCAGCACCAGCACGGCATTGGCAAGGATCGTTTCGGTCATTTTGCAGAAGTCCTGTCTTGCGCCCGGCATGGGCTGGCGGTGGAATGACAGCGGGCCGTCACATCCATGTGACATGGCCCGGATAGGCCGCCCTTATGGATCAGATGAAGCGTTTCGCCGTTTACTATGCCCCCCGCCCCGGCCCGCTGGCCGAACGGGCCGCCGCATGGCTGGGCTGGGACGGGGCCTCGGGGCTGGCCCTGCCGCAGCCTGCCCTGCCCGGCCTGCCGCGCCCGGTGGCCGATCTGACGGCAGACCCGCGGAAATACGGCTTCCATGGCACGCTGCGCGCGCCGTTCCGCCCGGCATCGGAGCTTGCGGCCAATGATGTTGCCGCAGCGGTTCAGGCGCTGGCCGCAAGGCTGGCCCCTGTCACCTGCGACGGGCTGCACCTGGAAAACCTGCACGGCTTTCTGGCGCTGACGCCCACCGGCTGCGAAGCCGCGTTGCTGGACCTGGCCGCCGCCGTGGTCGAGGGCACCGATGCCCTCCGCGCCCCCCTGACCGGGGCCGAAATCGCGCGTCGCCGGCCCGAAACCCTCAGCACGCGGCAGCGCGACCTGCTGGCCCGCTGGGGCTACCCCTTCGTGATGGAGGAATTCCGCTTCCACCTGACCCTGACCGACCGGCTGCCCGCCGATCAGGCCGGGCCGGTGGCGCGGGTTCTGGACGACCATTTCGCCCCCGCCCTGCCCCGGCCCTTCATTATCGAAGACCTGTGCCTGTTCGGGGAAGATGCCGAAGGGCGGTTCCATCTGCTGCATCGCTACGCCCTGTCCGGCTGAAGCGCGGCCAGAAGCCGGGCAATGCCCCGTTCCGGCGCCCCGTCATTGACCACCGTCACCGCCGCAATCCCTTCGGGCAGGGCAAAGCCCGCACGCGCCAGCCGCGCCTGAATATCCGCGGCGCTTTCGCGCCCCCGTGCGGCCAGCCGTTCGGCCAGCACCGCATCGGGCGCGGTGATCACGATCACCCGCAGATCGGGCAGAACCGTCCGCGCCGCCCGCAGCGCGGCCCGCGATCCGTTGAAGATCGCGTCGCCCGGCCCGTCGATCTGCGCGCGGGGAATGCCGTAATGCAGCCCGTGCGCCGGCCAGTGCAGCGCGAACTCGCCCGCGTCCCGGCGGCGGGCGAATTCGGCCTCGGACACACCCTCGAAATCCTCGCCCCCGGCCGCGGCGGGCCGGGTGATGACGCGGCGCACCCGGCGCAGATCGGGCCGCGCGGCCAGGGCCCCGGCGATTAGCGTATCCTTTCCCGCGCCCGAAGGGCCGACAATGGCAAAGATCATGCCGCGGCCTGCGGGGTGAAGCCTGTCACATCGACCAGCCGGTCGCAGACACGGGCGCGGGCGGCCTCGTCATGGAAGATGCCAAGAATGGCCGCGCCCCGGGCCTTGGCCTCTTCGATCAGGGTCAGCACCACTTCGCGGTTCACCGCATCAAGGCTGGCGGTCGGCTCGTCCAGCAGCAGCGCCGGACAGGGGTGGGCAAAGCCGCGCGCGATGTTCACCCGCTGCTGCTCGCCGCCGGAAAACGTGGTGGGCGACAGCGCCCACAGCCGTTCGGGAATGTTCAGCCGGGCCAGCAGATCGGCCGCCCGCGCCCGCGCCGCCGCCGGGTCGGTGCCCAGCTGCAACAGCGGCTCGGCCACCACCTCGATCGTCGGCACACGCGGCACCACGCGCAGGAACTGGCTGACATAGCCCAGCGTTTCCCGCCGCAGCCGGATGATCTGCCGCGGCTCGGCCCGGGCAATGTCCAGATCGCCCACCCAGATATGGCCACCCGCGGCCAGATAGTTGCCCCAGACCATCCGCATCAGCGTGGACTTGCCCGCCCCCGACTGTCCGGTCAGCCCCACACATTCGCCGGGCGCCACCGTCAGCCCGGCCCCGGCCATCACCGGCAGCACCGCGCCGCCCTGATTGTGCAGGGTAAAGGATTTCGACAGGTTCTCGATGCGGATCATAGCCAGCGTTTCCATTTGAAGAAAAGGAAGGTTCCCACCGCCGAGGCCAGCATCAGCCCCAACGCCATCTGATAGCCCCAGGCCCAGGTCAGTTCGGGAATCCCGGTAAAGTTCATGCCATAGGCCGAGGCGATCAGCGTCGGCGGCAGGAAGATCACCGCCACGACAGACACGATCTTGACCGTGGTGTTCTGCGCCACCGAGATCATGCCCAGCGACAGGTCCGAGGCCATGGCGATGCGGTTGGTCAGGAAATCGCCATGCACCTCAAGCGCCTGAATGTCGCGCATCAGGCCCTTGACCACGGGGCGCAGCCCGTCGCCGCCCCCGTCGGCCAGCGACTGGCCGAAATAGCTGATCGCGCGTTCCAGCGTCAGCAGCGACAGCCGCACCTTGGCGATCTGGTCCGACATCTGCGAGATTTCGCGCAAGGCGCCCGCAAGATTGCGGTCGCTGCCGCCCAGATCGAAGACGCGGGCGGTGATCTGGTCAAGCTCGCCCCCGCCCGCTTCAAGAATGTCGGCCAGACGCCCGATGATTTCCTCCATCAGCGACAGGAACAGCCGCCGCGGATCGGTGCAGCCGGGGCCCACCTTGTCGGCCCGGGTGGGATAGGTCTCGAACGGGCGCGGCCGGTGGTGGCGGACGGTGATCAGCCGGGTGGCGGTCAGGATGAAGGTGACCGGGGCCGAAACCCGCGCCCCGGTTTCATCAAGACCGGGCAGCACCACGGTCATGTAATCGGCCCCGCCTTCCCGATACAGCCGGTTCGACAGCTCGATCTCTTCCATCTCGGCCGGGGTGGGCACCTCAAGGCCCATCGCCCGCACCCGTTCCACCTGCGCCGGCATCGGCTTGTAAAGATCGACCCAGACCGCCGGGTCCAGCGGCCCGGAATGTGGCATCTGGGTCAGCTTCGCGCCGGCGCTGGCATAGGCGAACAGCATCGGCTCAGACCTGCAGGACCGAAGAGACCAGCAGTTGCGTATAGGCGTGCTGCGGGTCGTCCAGCACCTGGTCGGTCAGGCCCTGCTCGACCACCCGGCCCGATTTCATCACCATCAGCCGGTCGGCCAGCAGGCGCACCACCGCCAGATCATGCGTCACGATGATGACCGACAGGCCAAGGTCGCGCACCAGCCCGCGCAGCAGGTCCAGAAGCCGCGCCTGCACGCTGACATCAAGACCCCCGGTCGGTTCGTCCATGAACACCAGCCGCGGTCCGGTCACCAGATTGCGCGCGATCTGCAACCGCTGCTGCATCCCGCCGGAAAAGGCGCTTGGCCGGTCGTCGATCCGGTCGGCGGCAATCTCCACCCGTCCCAGCCAGTCGGCCGCCTTGCCGCGGATCTGACCGTAATGCCGCGCCCCCACGGCCATCAGCCGTTCGCCCACATTGCCGCCCGCGCTGACGCCCATCCGCAGACCGTCACGCGGATTCTGATGGACAAAGGCCCAGTCGGTGCGTGACAGCCGCCGCCGTTCGGTTTCAGGCAGCGCGCGCAGGTCACGGCCATCATACAGGATGCGGCCTTCGTCCGGCACCTGATGCCCGGCCAGACAGGCCAGCAGGGTGGATTTGCCCGATCCGCTTTCGCCCACGATCCCCAGCACCTCGCCAGGGTAAAGGTCAAAGCCCACATCGGCACAGCCGATGCGCGCACCATAGCGCTTGGTCAGGCCCGACACCGAAAGCAGCGGCGCGGCGGGAAAGGCGGAATGCAGCGTCATGCCGGAACCTCGGGCTCTGCGCAAAATCCTTCGAAGGATTTTGCAAATTTCTTCGAAGAAATTTGCGCCGTGCCCAGCCGGCCCAGATGGCCCGCCGCCTGCCGCCCGGCGCAGAAATCGGTGTCGGAACAGACGAACATCCGCCCGCCCGCATCATCGGTAATCACCTCGTCCAGATAGCTGTGCGCCGCCCCGCACAGGTCGCAGTCCTGCGCGGCCTTGCTGGGCTCGAACGGGTGATCGTCGAAATCAAGGCTGACCACCCGGCTATGCGGCGGCAGCGCATAGATCCGCTGTTCCCGCCCCGCGCCGAACAACTGGATCGCCGGGTTGCCCGACAGTTTCGGATTGTCGAACTTCGGGATGGGTGACGGGTCCATCACATAGCGCCCTTCCACCCGCACCGGATAGGCATAGGCGGTGGCAATCTGGCCGTGGCGCGCGATGTCCTCATACAGTTTCACATGCATCAGCCCGTATTCCTCAAGCTCGTGCATCTTGCGCGTCTCGGTCTCGCGCGGTTCCAGAAAGCGCAGGGGTTCGGGGATCGGCACCTGATAGACCAGGATCTGCCCCGCCTGCAGCGGCTGTTCGGGGATGCGGTGGCGGGTCTGGATCAGCGTCGCCTCTTCCGTGTGTTCGGTCACGGCAACGCCCGCCGTGCGCTGAAAGAACTTGCGGATGCTGACCGCGTTGGTGGTGTCATCCGCGCCCTGGTCAATGACCTTGAGCCGGTCTTCCGGCACCAGACAGGCCGCCGTAACCTGCACGCCCCCGGTGCCCCAGCCATAGGGCATGGGCATTTCCCGGCTGGCGAAGGGCACCTGATAGCCTGGCACCGCCAGCGCCTTCAGCAGCGCGCGACGGATCATCCGCTTGGTCTGTTCGTCAAGATATGCGAAGTTGTAGTCAGACACGCCCGCCCCCTGCCCTGTGGTGCCACGCTGAGCCAGATCGACCTGCCCGCCGCCGCCCTGCTGGCCGCCATCGTGATCGTGGTCCTGGGGCCGATGGTCTGGCTGCTGTGGCTGAAGCTGCGCGCCCTGTTTCGCGCGATGATCGCCCTGCGCGATCGGATCGACCGCAGCCAACGCTGGTGAAAGGCCGCTCATTCCGCCGCCTCCTGCCGGCTTGCCGCCGTGGCCTCGGCCCGCAGGCGGCGGATCAGTTCCAGCTCGGCCTGAAAATCAACGTAATGCGGCAGCTTGATGTGTTCCAGAAACCCGGTCGCCTGGATGTTGTCGCAATGCGACAGGACGAATTCCTCATCCTGCGCCGGGGCGCCAACGTAATCCTCGCCCAGTTCCTTCCAGCGCAGCGCACGATCAACCAGCGACATGGCAATCGCCTTGCGTTCGCTCTGGCCGAAGACCAGCCCATATCCACGGGTGAACTGCGGCGGTTCGGTCTTGCTGCCCTTGAACTGGTTGACCGTCTCGCATTCGGTCAGCTCGACCTCGCCGATCTCGACCGCGAAGCCCAGTTCGGGGATCTCCACCTCGACCGCGACAGCGCCGATGCGCAATTCGCCCACGAAGGCATGGGTGCGGCCATAGCCGCGCTGCGTGGAATAGGCCAGCGACAGGATGAACCCTTCGTCGCCACGAGTGATGGCCTGCAACCGCAACGCCCGGTCGGCGGGCAGCTCCAGCGGTTCGCGCGTCAGGTCGGGCGGCACGGCATCGCAGGGCGGCGCAGCCTCGATCAGCCCGTCGCGGTTCAGGAAGCCGGTCACATGCGGCACGGGGCCCGTCTGCGCGGGCACCGTGGCGGCGGCGGGCACCTCGTCCCCGGCTGCCAAGCGGAAATCCAGCAGGCGATGGGTATAATCGAAGGTCGGCCCCAGAACCTGCCCGCCGGGCAGATCCTTGAAGGTGGCGCTGATGCGGCGGTCCACCGCCATGGCGGCGGTCTCCACCGGGTTCGACGCCCCCAGCCGTGGCAACGTGGTGCGATAGGCGCGGATCAGGAACACCGCCTCGATCAGATCGCCCCGCGCCTGCTTGATGGCCAGCGCGGCAAGGTCGGGGTCGTAAAGCGACCCTTCCGCCATGACCCGGTTGACCGCCAGCCGCATCTGTTCGCGGATCTGCGCCACGGTCAGCTCCGGCACCGCCGGATCGCCCCGGCGCTCCTCGGCCAGCCAGCCATGGGCATTGTCGATGGCGCGTTCGCCCCCTTTCACGGCAACATACATCAGACAGCCTCCACGCGGGTGGACCGGGGCAGCGCGGCAAGATGGTCGCCGCAGGTGAAGATCGTGTCGAAGCCCAGCGGAAACAGCGCCCGGTTGGCGCGGAAGGCTTCGGTCTCGGGCAGGCTGAGCTTGGCCGTCGTCTCGATCCCCGGCCGGCCAGCATGGCGCCCCGGTTTTCCAGCCGGTCCATCTCGACGATCAGCGTCGCCGATCGGTCGGGGTAATCCGGCTGCCCGATGCGAAACCGGCTGACCGGCTGCAAGGCAGACCAGCGGCCCAGAGCAAAGGCCGCCGCATCCGCCCCGACCAGCGGCGCGCCAATGTGGAAGGCCACCCAGTCGCGCACCGCCGGGCAATCGGCATCGCCCGCCAGATGCAGCGGCGTGGTGCCATCGGCCAGCACCAGCAGCGCCACGCCCGCCGCCGGGGACAGCGGCGCGGGCGGCTGCGCGCCGTCAACCCGGTGAATCGTGCCGGGCCGCGCCATCGCCTCCATCAGCGCGCGAAAGGCGCGGGCCGATTGCACAGGCGCCTCGGCAAAGCCGCCCGACAGGCTGGTCAGAACATCGGCGGTCATGCGTCCTCTCCCCGGACCATGGTGAAGAAATCAACCTTGGTGGCCGCCGCGCGGGCGGCGCGGGCGGCGCGGCGCCCCTCGGCCTCGGCCCGCAGCACCTCAAGCACATCGGCCCGGACGCGCGGCGCAGCCTCGGTCTGCATCAGCGCATCGGCCACGGCGGCGCGGGTGGCATGGGCGCGGTCGCGGCCCTGCACCCAGGCATGGCCCACTGCGCCGCCCGCCAGCCGCACCGAACAGCGGGTGACGGTCATTTCGCCCAGGTTGAAGGCGGCCCCCGTGGCCCCTGCCCGGCCCCGCACCATCACGGCGCCAGTTTCCGGGCTGCGCAGCAGGTCATGTGGCGGCAAGTCGGGCATCAGCGCGGCCAGCCGCGCCGGCGGCGCCTTGGCCAGCACGGACATCCAGTCCTGCCGGGCGGTGATTGGGGTCTCGGTCATCCGGTCCTCGACATCTTGCGAAGTTGTCTGTTTATCTATACAACTAGACAAGTATCTACGCCGCCGCCCGAGTCGGCTCAAGAGAAAAGCTGTGAAACTTTCATGACAGGAGGGCCGGATGCCCCGCCCCGCGCTGTGGACCGCCATCGCAGACCGGCTGAAGGCCGAGATTGCCGATGCCCTGTATCGCCCCGGTGACAAACTGCCGACCGAGGCCGAACTGGCCGCGCGGTTCGGCGTGAACCGCCATACCGTGCGCCACGCGCTGGCCGCGCTGGCCGAGGCGGGGCTGGTCCATGCCCGGCGGGGCGCGGGGGTGTTCGTCGCGGCGCGGCCCACCGATTATGCGCTGGGGCGGCGGGTGCGCTTCCACCAGAACGTGGCGGCCTCGGGGCGAACGCCGTCGCGGCGGATCACCCGGCTGGAAACCCGCCCCGCCAGCCCGCGCGAGGCCGAGGCCCTGCACCTGCCCGCCGGAGAGCCGGTTCATGTGGTGGAAGGCGTGTCGCTGGCGGACGGGCAGCCGCTGGCGGCGTTCCGTTCGGTCCTGCCCGCCGCCCTGTTGCCGGGGTTTCCGGCGGTCATGGCGACTGAGGCCTCGATCACCGCCGCGCTGGCGGCCTGCGGCGTGACCGACTACACCCGCGCCGAAACCCGGCTGACCGCCAAACTGGCCGATCCGGTTCTGGCGCTGGCCCTGCAGGTGCAGACCAGCGCGCCGGTGCTGCGCTCGGTGGCGGTGAACGTGGATTCCACTGGCCGGCCGGTCGAATTCGGCACCACCTGGTTCGCGGGCGACCGGGTCACGCTGACCGTGAACCCGGATCAGGCGTCGTAACGGTCCAGGAACTCTTCCGCCCGCAGCGCCCGGAAATCGGCCAGCGCGTCCCGCAGGCGGCTGTGGTCCCAGTCCCACCAGGCCAGCGCCAGCAGGCGGTCGATCACCGCCTGCGGAAAGCGGGATCGCAGCGGCGTGGCCGGGCAACCGGCGACAATCTGGAACGGACCCACATCGCGCGTGACCACGGCCCCGGCGGCGACAATGGCGCCGATGCCGATGCTCACCTCGGGCTTGATGATCGCACCATGGCCGATCCAGCAATCGGCGCCCAGCTCGGTCCGCCGCGCGGCCCGGGCGGCGAAAAAGGCAGCGTCATCCGTCACATCGGGCCAGTAATAGCTGGACCGATACAGGAAATGGTGCTGCGCGGCATGGGTGAAAGGGTGATCGGTCGGCCCGATCCGCGTCATCGCGGCGATATTGGCGAAGCGGCCCACGGTGGTATTGGCGATGTCGGCCATCCGGTCGCAATAGGCATAGGCCCGGAAGGCCGAGTTCAGGATGCGAGAGGCGGCACCCACCTCGGTCCAGCCTTCGAAGGTTGATGCCTGGATCAGGCAATCGGGGTGGATCAGCGGACCAGAGGCCGAAAGACGTGCGCCACGATGCGACGCCTGCTCAGTTCCGGCCTTTTCAAGCAGTTGCGGTTCCATGTTCAGCCCTTCTCAGCTTTTGCCGCCCGCATCGCCCTTGATCAACCGGCGGCGCAGCCAGCCGGACAGGCTGTCCATCGCCATGACCATCAGCACGATCAGCACCATGTAATAGGCCACCTCTTCCCAGTCCTTCTGGGTGATGATCGCCTGCGTCAGCAGCAGCCCGATGCCGCCGCCGACAATGGCGCCAATCACGGTGGCGCTGCGGGTGTTCGATTCCAGGTAGTACAGGACTTGCGACAGCAGCACCGGCGTCACCTGCGGGATCACTCCGAACCGCGCCCGTTGCAGCCGCCCCGCCCCGGTCGAGCGGATGCCCTCGACCTGCTTTTCGTCGATGTTCTCCAGCGCCTCGGAAAACAGCTTGCCGAAACTGCCGGTGTCGGTGATCAGGATCGCCAGCGCCCCGGTCATCGGGCCGGGGCCAAAGGCGCGCGACAGGACGATGGTCCAGATCAGCCCGTCCACGCCGCGTATGAAGTCGAAGACCCGGCGGAAGGCAAAGCGCACCAGCCGCACCGGCATCATGTTCGATGCGGCCAGAAACCCCAGCGGCAGCGCGATCAGCGCCGCGCCCATGGTGCCAAGGAAGGCCATCAGCACGGTTTCGAACAGCGCCCAGACCACATCGCCATGGTGCCACATCTTGTTGTGCCAGAAATCCGACACCATGCCGGCGATGTTGGACCGGGCCGGGTCAACCCGGTCACCGACCAGCGCCAGCCGGGCCAGTTCCAGCGGCCCCCTGCCATAAAACGGGCTGTCCAGCGTAAAAAAGAACTGCTCCCACCCCGGTTCGTACCGGAAGGTTTCCACCTTGGACCGCGAATAGCTGAACCGCCCCGCGTCGGTGGTGACGGACACCTTGTTCTCGGCCACCGAAATCCAGTCCGGCACCGGGCCGGGCGGCAGGGTCACGACCGGCTTTCCCCCGACCGGATGCACATCCACCACGCCATAACCCGGAATGTCATAGCGCGCGCCGGTGGCGTCATAGGTCACGACATGCCCTTGCCCAAGGTCGATGGTGGTGATGCCATCCGCCACCGACACCCAGTCGGGAAAATGGTCAGGCGCATAGGTTCCCTTCGCCTCGCCCTCGATCGCCACCGTCAGCGCGCCGGAACGGTTGTCGCGGGTGACATGGGTCTTGTGCGACCAGAAGTCGGCCAGCAGGATGGCGGCATTGTCCATCCGGGCGCGGGCGGCCAGCCCCGCCAGATCGAAGGACACCGCGGCATAGAGCAGATAGGCCAGGATCAGCGCCGGCACCGCCAGCGCCAGACGGCGGCGGCGGTCGAAGCTGCGGGTCACGGTTTCGGCCAGCGAAGGCGCATGGGATACGGCGGTCATGGCGTCACGCTCCCTTGACCAGACGCGCGCGGGCGCGGTCGGACAGACGGTCGATCAGGACAATGGTCACGAACAGCAGCAGGAAGATCGCCACCACCTGATCATAGCGCCCCTGCCCCCATTGCATCGCCAGCTTCAGGTCATGCCCGATCCCGCCCGAGCCGACGAAGCCCAGAATGGCACTGGCACGGACGTTGATTTCAAACCGCAGCAGCGCATAGGAAATCCAGTTCGGCGCCACCTGCGGGATCACCCCAAGCAGCATTCTCTGCCCCCAGCTTGCCCCGACCGAGGTCAGCCCTTCGACCGGCTTCAGATCGGCATTCTCGGCCACTTCGGAAAACAGCTTGCCCAGCGCGCCGGTCGTGTGAACGGCAATGGCGATCACCGCCGGAACCGGGCCACCGCCCAGAATGAAGATCAGCACCAGCGCGATGACGATTTCGGGAACGGCGCGAAAGGTATCCATCAGCCGGCGGAACAGCGGAATGGCGCGCGGCCAGCGGGCCAGCCCGCGCGTGGCCAGCAGCGACAGCATCACCGCCCCCAGCGCCCCCAGCAGGGTTGAAACGGCGGCGATGTTGATCGTCTCGATCAGCGAGGGGAAGAATTCGACCAGCCGCCCCGGCAGGTTGGCACGGTTGGCCCAGGCCTCCGACAACACCTCGGACGGAAAGGCGCCCAGCATGGGCAGGCCGTTCCAGAACCCGCCGGCATTGCGGTCATTGGCCAGAATCCAGCCCGAGGCCATGAGGCCCACGAACAGCACCAGCAGCACGCCGCCATACATGCGCTTGCGGCGCAGCAGGTCCAGATAGGCGGCGCGGGGGTCCGAAAGATCGGGCCGGCGGCCGGGCTCAGGCCCGAAGGCAATATCGACCATGCGAGGTTCCACAAATGAACAGCCGGGCCCCTTGCGGGGCCCGGCGGAAAGACGGCGGATTACTGCGCTTCCTGCAGCTTGCGGGCGGCCAGCACGCCCAGATAGGCGTCATGCGTGACCGGGATGAAATCCTTGGCCTCGCCCGCCGCAACGGCATAGGCGCAGTCCTTGTCGCTTTCCCACAGGTCGGCGGTCAGTTGGGTCACCTTGTCCTTCACGTCCTGCGGCAGCGCCTTGCGCACCACCATCGGGCCTTCGGGGATCAGGGTCGAACGCCAGATCTCGACCAGGTTGTTCATGTCGACAAGGCCCGCATCGGCGGCCTTGCGGAAGGCGCCCGAGTTGTAGCCGTCTTCCCAGTTGCCCAGACCGTCGGCCCAGCTTACCCCGGCATCGAAATCGCCGTTGGCGACGCCGACGATGGTCTGCTCATGGCCGCCCGAGAACTTCACGTCCTTGAAGTAGGTCTTCAGGTCGCCGTATTTTTCGGTCAGCTCGGCGGCGGGCACCAGATAGCCGCTGGTCGAGTTCGGCTCGGCAAAGGCAAAGACCTTGCCCTTGGCATCGTCAATCGACGTGATGCCGCTGTCGGCGCGGGCAAAGCCGATGGAGTAATAGCCGGTCGAACCGTCGGCATTCTGCTTGGTCAGCTTGACCTCAACCGCCTCGGGGTCGGTCAGATAGATCTTGGCATAGCCGCTGGCGCCCAGCCAGGCCATGTCAAGCGTGCCGCCCAGCAGGCCCTGGATCACGCCGTCATAATCGGCCGGGGTAAAGACCTTGACCGGAACGCCAAGCGCCTCTTCGATCTTCTTGCGGTAGCATTCGTTCGAGGTCAGCCGGTCCTGGGCATTTTCGCCGCCAAGGATGCCAAGGTTGAACCCGGTAATCTCCTGGGCCTGCACGGCGCCGGCAAGCGTGGTGGTGGCAGCAAGGGTGAGAAGCAGCTTTTTCATGGTCTCTCCGTGGGTTGGGTCCGGCCTTGCAGAAGGCCGGGGGTCACGACAGCATGATGTCCGCATAGGTGCGGTCGGCCGTGGTGTCTGCGGGAATGGCGGTCGAGGTGGCCGCCTCGTTGAAGGTTTCGTCGGCGCCGTAGATGTCGCGCGCGACGCCGGTGGAAAGCTGGTCGGGCGTGCCGTCGAACACGATGCGGCCGTCGCGCATACCGATCACCCGGTCGCAATAGCGGCGCGCGGTATCCAGCGTGTGCAGGTTGGCAATCACCATCCGGCCGTCTTCGGTGTTGATCCGCTTCAGCGTGTCCATCACCACCTGCGCGTTCATCGGATCAAGGCTGGCGATGGGTTCGTCGGCCAGGATGATGCGCGGGTCTTGCATCAGGGCGCGGGCAATGGCGACGCGCTGCTGCTGCCCGCCCGACAGCGCCTCGGCCCGTTTGGGGGCCTGTTCGGCGATGCCAAGCCGGTCAAGAATGTCCAGCGCGCGCAGGATGTCGGCGCGGGGCCACAGGTTGAACATGGTCTGTAGCGTCGAGCGGCGGTTCAGGATGCCGTGCAGCACGTTCGAGGCCACATCCATCCGGGGCACAAGGTTGAACTGCTGGAAGATCATCGCGCATTGCGATTGCCAGGCGCGCGCCTCGGCCCCGCGCAGGGCAAGCACGTTGCGGCCATCCACCCGGATCTCGCCCGAAGTCGCGTCGATCAGGCGGTTCATCATGCGCAGGAAGGTGGACTTGCCGGCGCCCGACCGGCCGATGATGCCGACAAAGCCGGGATGGTCGATGGTAAAGCTCACGCTGTCCACCGCGGCCTTGGCGCCGAACATCCGCGTGACCGCCTTCACTTCCAACATCCCGCCCGCCCCCGTCTGTTGCGTTGCGGACGAGGTAGCGGCGCGGTGTGACGGTTGCCCTGCGGTTCGGTGAAACTTCGGTAACGCCTAAAGGGCGGAATAGCCGCCGCGATCCGAAACCCAGGTGCGCAGCGGCGCGGGCGGGCCGTCTTCGGGCCAGTCCAGCAGCACAAGATCGGCGCGCAGGCCGGGGGCGATGCGGCCCCGGTCGGTCAGGCCCATAGCGGCGGCGGGGTTGGCGGCGACCAGTTTCCACAGCGCCGGCAGATCGGCCACGCCATCGGCCAGAAGCCGCACCACGGCGCCCAGCATGGCCGGATAGAAATAGTCCGAGGCCAGGATGTCGCACAGCCCGCGGGCAATCATCGCGGCCGCGCCGGGGCTGCCCAGATGGCTGCCGCCGCGCATGGCATTGGGGGCGCCCAGAACGATCAGATCGCCCCCCTCGCGCGCGGCCAGGAAGGCGCGTTCGTGCATGGGAAACTCGGCCACCGTCGCGCCAAGGCCGCGATAATAGGCGCGGGTCTCGGGCTGGCTGTCGTCATGGCTCAGCATGGGGGTGTCATGCGCCCGCGCCAGCGCGGCGATGTGGTCAATCAGCGCAGGAACCTGCGGGCGGCGCGACCAGACCTCGGCGATCAGGGCCACATAGTCCGGCGTCGTCATATGCGACCGCTTGGCCCGCGCCTCCATCTTGTGCAGGAAGGCCGGCGCGGCAAGGTCGGTCAGCGGATACTCCGCCACCTGATCGAAAGGCCGGTCATGCAGCGCCACCGAAGGGTGCAGCAGCGCCGCGCTGGTGTGGTCATTGAAGGCCAGCGCCGGGCGATCCTGCCCCGCCAGCACATGCGCAATCAGCGGCACGGCCTCGGGGCAGAAGGTTTCCCAGCGAAGCTGGATGCGGTTGTCCACCGTCAGGCGCGGGCGCAGGTGTTCCAGCGCGCGCACCACCTGCCAGCCCGTCTCCACGCTGCGCAGGCCCGGTTCCCAGGACAGGGTCAGGGCATGATAGGCGGTGGCGATCCCGTTCGCGGCCAGTTGCCGGTCAGTTTCCAGAAGCGCCGCCTCGGTGCCGACACTGACACCCGGGCGCGGCTGCAACTGCCGTTCAAAGGCATCGCCGTGAATGTCCACGAAGGCGGGCGCCAGCACCCTGCCCCGCCCCGGCACCACGGTTGCGCCATCCCGCGCCACGTCGATGCCGGTGATCCCCCCCGCCTCGATGCGGACCGAAGCCGTTTCCACCCGATCCTCGAAAATGACGCGGGCGCCTTCGATCAGTTCCGCCTTGCCCTGCATCCCGCCCGCCCTTCCGCCCGAAGATCCCTGTGCCCCAAGCCTGACCTGCCCTGCCGACCAAGGTAAAGCGTGAAACGGCCGTCGCGTCCTGCCGCCCGCGCGCGGACACAAGCGGCCCATAGGCGGCCGGCATGACAGGATCACGACAACGGAAAACAAACAGCCCGCGCCACATCCTGGGCACGGGCTGAAAGTCGGGCCGGACGCGCGGCGTGCTGGGGAGCGTTGGGGTGGCGCGCGCCGGTTCATGTATCAGAAAACGCCCTGCGGTGGTGCGGGACAACTCCCACTCACCCCGCACGGGCGCCAGATCAAAAACATCGCGGGCGAACACGGTTCTGGCCGCACAGCACCCGCGAGAAAAACTCGTTACGGAACCACACCTTGCACTCAGTCACTTGCTACAGTTGGAATGATTCCATTTCCTCATGGCCACATTATGGCGTGGATGCGGAACAGCCCGCCACAATTTGTAGCAAAAGAAGCGACGTTACGTCACTTTGGCGCACGCCCTCGCACAGCCCGCCCCTATCAGGAACCGGACCGCGGATCGGGGCCTGTCCAGAGGTAAATATCGGCGGCCCGGGCCGAAGGGCAGCCGCCGCATCCGCCGGAACAACTGCCGCAGGACTGGCGCCGCACCTGCCCCTTGGCGACCCAGTGCTCCACCATGCCCTGCATCGCCTCGGGGCTGACGCGGAAATGCAAAGCCAGATCGGACAGGCTGGCCTGGCCACGGGTCTGGATCAGCGATCGGATGGCAAGCAGCATCCTGTCACCGCCCCGTCAGACCGGCACCGAAACGGCGCGCGACGGCGGGCCGCGGCGGCCGATCCGGCGCAGGGTCAGGATGAACACCGCCAGCGCCGCCAGAATCCCGGCGATCCAGGCGGCGGAACTGCCGGGATGCCGGGCCAGCGTCGCGGCCTGATAGAACACCACCGCCGATCCCCAGCCCAGAAACAGCGTCCAGCCGAAGACAAAGCCGGTCCAGGCGGCCCCCGCCTCGCGCCAGACGGCCGAGATGGCGGCGGTGCAGGGAACATACAGCAGCACCATCAGCAGATAGGCAAAGGCGCCGGCCTGCCCGTCGAACAGCGCGCGCATGGCCCCGAAAGTGCCCTGATCAACCTCAAGCTCATCGGCGGCGGCGGCGCTGTCCGCCACATTGCCAACCGACAGACCCAGCGGATCGGTCAGCGCACTGCCAAGGTCCGAAAGATTGGTGCCGACCGACGCCACCGCTTCGCCCAGCCCCGCCATCAGGTCGAAGGGCGCGTCGTCTTCCGCCGCGGCGCCGCCCTGCGCGGCCTGGCTGTACAGCGCGTTCAGCGTGCCGACCACGGCTTCCTTGGCCAGAATGCCGGTGAAAACCCCCACGGTCGCCGGCCAGTTCTCGGGCCGGATTCCCATGGGTTCGAACACCGGCACGATGGCCTGACCCACGGCCGCCAGCATGGAATTGTCGGTATCCTCATTGCCGAAGCTGCCGTCGCGGCCCCAGGAATTCAGCACGGCGATCACCGCCACCACCGGCACCAGCACCCGGCCCGCGCGCAGGACAAAGGCCTTGAGCCTGTCCCAGGTGCGCAAGGCCACGCTGCGCAGGCGCGGCAGGTGCCAGGGCGGCAGTTCCATCACGAAGGGCGTGGTGGCGCCGGGCAGCAGGGTGTTCTTCAGCATCAGCCCGGTCAGCACGGCGGCAAGGATGCCGATCAGATACAGGCCGAACACAAGGTTCTGCCCGCCCGTCGGAAAGAACGCCGCCGCGAACAGCGCATAGACC
The DNA here is from genome assembly GCF_003034965.1 of Fuscovulum blasticum DSM 2131. Classification (GTDB taxonomy): domain Bacteria; phylum Pseudomonadota; class Alphaproteobacteria; order Rhodobacterales; family Rhodobacteraceae; genus Pseudogemmobacter; species Pseudogemmobacter blasticus. The sequence continues at coordinate 20,940 of NZ_PZKE01000002.1, forward strand.
GGCAACCGCGCCCCGCAAGACATGAAGGGCGCCATGGCAATGGTCATGGTGCGGTCGCGCTGCGATTCCAGCGTGCGGGTGGCCATGATGGCGGGCACGTTGCAGCCGAACCCCACGATCAGCGGCACGAAACTTTTGCCCGGCAGGCCGACCATGCGCATGAAACGGTCCATCACGAAGGCGGCGCGCGCCATGTAGCCCGAATCCTCCAGCACCGACAGGACAAGGAACAGGCAGGCGATCACCGGAATGAAGGTGCCCACCGTCTGCACCCCGCCGCCAAAGCCGTTGGCCAGGATGGTCACCAGCCAGTCAGGGCTGCCAAGGCGGGCCAGAAGCGCGCCGAATCCGTCCACAAAGATCGCGCCGCCGGCGATGTCGAAGAAGTCGATGAAGGCGCCGCCGAAGTTGATGGTGATCAGGAACATCCCATACATCACCAGCAGGAACAGCGGGATGCCCAGCAGCCGGTTCAGCACCACCCGGTCAATCCGGTCCGAGATGGTCTGGCCCAGCTCCCCCCGCCGCCGCACCGACCCGCCCGTGATCTCAGCCACCCGGTCATAACGGGCGCTGGCGATGGCGGTGTCCGCCTCATAGCCCAGCGCGGCCTCGGCCGCCTCGCGCGCGGCGCGGACGGGGGCGGCCAGCGCGGGCAGCCGGTCCAGCAGCACCGGGCTGCCTTCCAGCAGTTCCAGCGCAATCCAGCGCGGGCTGGCGGTTTCCCCGGCGGCGGCAATCTGCGGCACCAGCGCGGCCAGCGCCGCCTCGATCTCGGGGCCATAGGCAACGGCGGCGGTCGCCGGCGCGGGGGGCGTCAGCAGCGCATCCTTCAGCGCGGGCAGCCCCGTGCCCCGGGCGGCAACGATCGGAATCACCGGGCAGCCCAGCGCCGCCGAAAGCGCGGGAATGTCGATGTCGATGCCCTGCGCCTTGGCAACGTCCATCATGTTCAGCGCCACGATGACGGGCACGCCCATCTCGATCAGTTGCAGCGTCAGATACAGGTTGCGCTCGATGTTCGAGGCATCGACGATATTGACGATCAGCCGCGCCTCGCCCGACAGGGCGTAATCGCGGGCGATGCGTTCGTCGATGGAAACGGCATGGCCCGACCCCAGCGAATAGGTGCCGGGCAGATCGACCAGTTCGATGGCCTGCCCCTTGTGCGACAGCGCGCCCAGCTTGCGTTCAACCGTCACGCCGGGCCAGTTGCCAACCGTCTGCCGCGCGCCGGTCAGCGCGTTGAACAGGGTGGTCTTGCCGCAATTGGGGTTGCCCACCAGGGCCACGGTGAAGGCTGTCATGCCGGGGTTCCTTCAACGATCAGGGCGGCCGCCTCGGCCTTGCGCAGCGAAAGCTGGTAGCCCCGCAGTTCGATCACCACCGGGTCACCCAAGGGGGCCACGCGCAGCACCCGCAGGGTCACGCCGGGGGTCAGGCCCATCGACAGCAGCTTCTGCCGATAGGCCGCCCCGCCGGGGGCATAGCCGGTGACACGCGCCGTGGCCCCGGGGGCCAGCGTTGCAAGGGCGGCGGTCATGGCCGGCCGTCCTGCACGGCGGTAACAAGGATCTTGCGCGCCATGTCCTGACACAGCGCCAGCCGCGCCGCGCCAATGCCCAGGACCAGCGGCCCCGCCCCGGCGCCCCGCACCAGCCGCAACCGCGCCCCGATCAGGATACCCTGATCAGCCAGCCGCCGCCGCATGTCGGGGCATCCGGCCAGCCCGGTCACCACCATTTCGGCGTCAGGCGTGGCAAGGGTCAGCGGTATCTGTCGGGCGTTCATCATCGGTCTGTCTCCGCTGCCACCTGTTCCGGGCAAAGCCTTGCCTCGATGCTTAGTATTTTTATCGGGAATGTGGATTGGGACAGTTTGACGCAAGGCGCCGAACCGGCAGATCCGGGCCGGATCGCAGCTTTTCCCGGCAAACGGCCCGCAGGCGCCACCGCAGCGCCAATTTCAAATGCAATATGAAAAACCCGCAAATGGCGGATCGCACCATTCGCGGGCTTGAGCTGAGTCGCCCAGATCTTGTGCGGCCAGGGCGCGCTGTCGGGGCGCTACTCGGCCGCGTTTGCCGGCTTGGCGTTCAACTGGCCATAGGCCACTTCGCCCAGCCGCTCGTAAAGACCAAGCTGCGTTTCGAGAAAGTCGATATGGCCTTCCTCATCGGCAATCAGCGAATCGAACAGGCTGCGGGTCACATAGTCGCCCACACTGTCGCAATGGCGGCGGGCCTCGATATAGAGGGTTCGCGCCTCATGCTCGGCGGCAAGGTCACATTCCAGCGTTTCCTTGATGTTCTGGCCAATGCGCAGGCTGTCCAGCTTTTGCAGGTTGGGGTGGCCTTCCAGAAAGATGATGCGGGCGATCAGCCGGTCGGCGTGCTGCATCTCCTCGATGGATTCCTCACGCGACTTGGCGGCCAGATGCCCGTACCCCCAGTCGTCCTGAAGGCGATAGTGCAGCCAGTACTGGCTGACGGCGGTCAGTTCAGACCGCAGTGCCGCGTTGAGATACTCGATGACCTTGGCGTCGCCCTTCATGTGGCTTTCCTTTCACGCTGCGCAGGACAGGTATGGCTGGCTGGGCCGCATCGGCCGTGGCTACCCCGAAACTGTCACAGGCACGCATGGTGTCAAGGAACAAGGGCATACACCCCCCGCAATCCGCCCGCCGCCCAAGGGCATGGTAGATCTTGCCGGGGGTGATGATGGTCTGCGGATCGGCTGCGCGCATCCAGTCAACTGCCGCGCGGATGTCGCGGTCGCTGATATTCTGACAATGGCAGACGATCATGGCAGCCTCACTGAAAGACGGCGTTGGGGTTGTCGAGGCTGTCGGACCCTTCGACGCTGATCTTCGACAGGCCCAGCACCGAAACCGCGCGTTCGATCGACTTGGTCTGCGTCACCAGCGCATCGACGGCGCCCAGGATCAGCGCCTCACCTTCGGTGCTGCCGGGTGCAAGCATCTGGTCATAGGCAAATCCGCCTTCGGCCGCGGTCTTGATCGCCTGAAGGGCCGCAACCGACGCATCCAGCTCACCCCGAAGCTGCGTATCGACCGCCGCATCCTTTTCCGCCACCATCTCGCCCAGCGCGGGACCGGAGACGACCGAACCGTCCACACGGGTATAGCTGCCGGTATAGACGTTGCGGATGCCCACCCCGTCATAGAAATGGCTGTTGTGCGTGTTGTCCGAGAAGCAGTCGTGTTCTTCCTCGGGGTCGTGCAGCATCAGGCCCAGCTTCATGCGCTCGCCCGCCTGTTCGCCATAGGACAGGCTGCCCATGCCGGTCAGCATGGCCAGAAGGCCCACCTGCGGATCGGCGGTCACGGCCGCGCGGGCCTCGCCGCCCTCGGCCCATTGCCCGGCCATATACTCCAGATCGGCGACCAGAAGGTCGGTCGCGGCCCGCAGATAGGCGGCGCGGCGGTCACAATTGCCGCCGGTGCAGCCCTCGCCCTGCACATAATCGGTATAGGGGCGGTTGCCGGCGCCCGGCCCGGTGCCGTTCAGATCCTGCCCCCACAGCAGGAACTCGATGGCATGGTAGCCGGTGGCCACATTCGCCTCGACCCCGTCCGCCTCATGCAGGGTGCCCGACAGGAAGTCGGGCGTGATCTCGGCCGCATCGACCTCCTGCCCCGCGATGGTGATCTTCGGCGTGGCGATCACGTTCAGCCCGGCCAGCGGGTTTTCCTCGTTCACCGCGGTATCGGCGGCCACATAGTCGATCAGCCCCTCGTCCAGCGGCCAGGCGTTCACCTTGCCTTCCCACTCGTCCACGATCGGGTTGCCGAAGCGGAACACCTCGGTCTGCTGATAGGGCACGCGGGCTGCCATCCAGGCGGCGCGCGCGGCCTGCAGCGTTTCGTCCGACGGGGTTGCGATCAGCGCCTCGACCGCCGCCTGCAACGCCTTGGCCGTGGACAGGCTGTCGCCATAGCCGGCTTCGGCAATCTTGGCATAGGTCTCCACCACCGCGGCCGGATCGGCGGCCAGCGCCGGGCCGGCAAGGGCAACGGAAGACATCAGGACGGCAAGGCGCAGGCGCATGGCAACTCCGGTCATTTTGTCAGGATCAGCTTGCCCTGACGGGTAATCCTGAGGGTGTAGCATTGGTCATTCAGCAGGATCTGCGCCGTCGCGCCGCCGCCGGTCAGCTCGATCGCATCGTGCCGGGGCGGGGTTTCCACGGCCCGCAGGAAAGATTCGTTCATGGCATTCATGGTCTTGTCGCCTTCTTGCTCGTCGGGGTGGATTCGTTCCGGCATGTCATCCGTCTTCCTCCGGATCGTTGGACAGGCTGGCTCACCCCACCGGGCTGGCTTGGGGAAATTAATCCGACAGTTTTAGTCGGGTGTAAAGGGTGAATCTTTTACTCAGACATTAACCCGGGCGTTTGGCCGCAGGGCGCCCACGCCTCCGCCGCCCTCTTCCGGCCCGAGGCGGCAGAATCCGGCTTGAACATGCGGCGCGGTTCTTTTAGGAAACATGACTGTATTTGTCAGGTATCTGCCACTCCCTCGGGCAGCCCTGGCGCCCCCGCGCCCCAGCCTGTGCCAGAGATGCGCGTCCGCCCCAGTCAAACGGAAGGATGCCCATGGCCAAGCCCGGCCCCGATCAGATTCGCGCCCTGCGCGCCGAAACCCCGAAAACCCGCGCCCGCGACTTTGCCACCCAGCTTGGCATTTCTGAAGCCGACCTTGTGGCAGCCCATCTGGGCCATGGCGCAACCGCCATCGAAGCCGATCCCGACCGGCTGATTCCCTGGGCCGGCCGCCTGGGCGATGTCATGGCGCTGACCCGCAACGAACATTGCGTGCATGAACGCCGCGGCCATTACTCGGACTATCGCACCGGCGCCTTTGCCGCGATGGTGCTGGACCCCGAGATCGACCTGCGGATCTTTGCCAAACACTGGGTCCATGCCTTCGCGGTGGAAGAACCCGGCGAGGACGGGCCGAAGCGCAGCCTTCAGGTGTTCGATGCGGCGGGCGATGCCGTGCACAAGATCTGGCTCAAGCCCGAATCGAAGGGCGAACTCTTCGCCGATCTGATCGCCAACATGCGCCTGCCGGTGCAGGAACCGTCCCTTGCCCTGGCGCCCCGTGCCGTGGTGGAACCGGCGCGCGAACTGGCCGCCGGCGCCCCGGCGCTGCGCGATGCCTGGGACGCGATGACCGACACCCATCAGTTCCTCGGGCTGGTGAAAGAGCACAAGATGAACCGGTTGGGCGCCTATCGCGTGGCGGGTGCGCCCTATGTCCGGCGGCTTGCGCCCGAGGCGGTGACGCTGGTTCTGCAAGGCGCGGCCGAGCAGAAGGTTCCGGTGATGATCTTCGTCGGCAACCCCGGCTGCATCCAGATTCACGGCGGCCTGATCGAACGCATCGTGCCGATGGGCCCCTGGATCAACGTGATGGACCCCCGCTTCAACCTGCATCTGCGGGCCGACCGTCTGGCCGAGGTCTATCTGGTGTGGAAACCCACCCGCACCGGCGATGTCTACAGCGTCGAAGGCTTCGCCCCGGATGGCGAGCTGATCCTGCAGATCTTCGGCTACCGCAAGAACACCCCGCCCGAGCCGTGGATCGCGCTGACGGCCGCCCTGCCCCGGCTGGAAGAGGTGACGGCATGATCCGCCGCTCCGTGCTGGGTCTGGCGCTGGCGCTTGCCGCAGACCCTATCGCCGCCGAAGACGCCCCGCGGGTCATCTCGCTGGGCGGATCGGTGACGGAAATCGTGGTGGCACTTGGCGCCGGCGACCGGCTGGTCGCCCGCGACACCACCTCAACCTATCCGGCCAGCGTGGAAGCCCTGCCCGATGTGGGATATGTCCGCGCACTGTCGGCCGAAGGGGTGCTGGCCCTGTCGCCCGACCTGATCCTGGCGGAAGACGGCGCCGGCCCGCCCGAGGCGGTGGACGTGTTGCAGGCCGCCGGCATCGGCTATGTGAAGATCCCCGCCGCGACCACGCCCGAAGGGGTGATCGGCAAGATCACCGCCGTCGCCGCCGCGCTTGAAATGCCCGAGGCGGGCGCGAAACTGGCCGCGCAGGTCAGCGCCGACATGGACAGGGTAGCCGCCGCGGTGGCGGGCGTGACCCAGCCGAAGCGCGTGCTCTTCGTGCTGTCGCTGCAAGGCGGCCGGGTGATGGCCGGCGGCGAAGGCAGCACCGCCGAGGGCATCATCGAACTGGCCGGCGGCGTGAATGCCGCCAGCGGCTTCCAGGGCTACAAGCCGATGACGGATGAGGCGATCCTGACCGCCGCGCCGGATGTCATCCTGATGATGAACCGGCATGGCGATGATCCGGGCAGCAATGACGATGTGATGGCGCAGCCCGCCCTGTCGCAGACCCCCGCCGCCAGGGCCGGCGCGGTGGTGCGGATGGACGGGCTGCTGCTCCTGGGCTTTGGCCCGCGTCTGCCCGAAGCGGCGATGACGCTGCACGACGCGCTTTATCCGGCCAAGGGGTAGGACCATGGTCGCCCTGTCGCCCGATCTGACCGGCCTGCGGACACCCGCGCTGCGCCGGTTCCTGACGCCAGGGCTGGTGGCGCTGCTGGTCCTCGCCTCGCTCTGGTCGCTCAGCAGCGGCGCGGCGGGTCTGGGGCCGGGGCAGTTGCTGGCCGCCCTGACCGGCGATGGTCTTTCGGCCCGCGACGAGGTGGTTCTGTATCAGATCCGCCTGCCCCGGCTGGCCATGGGCATTGCCGTGGGCGCGGCGCTGGCCGTGTCGGGGGCGCTATTGCAGGGGCTGTTCCGCAACCCGCTGGCAGACCCCGGCATCGTGGGCGTGGGCGCAGGCGCGGGCCTGGGCGCGGTGCTGGCCATCGTGCTGGGCGGGCTGCTGCCCGCGGGCGTTCTGGCGGTGACAGGCAGCCATCTGGTGCCGCTGGCCGCCGCCTTTGGCGGCTGGGTGACAACGCTTCTGCTCTACCGCATCGCCACCGCAGGCGGACAGACCCGCGTGACGACGCTGCTTCTGGCCGGAATCGCGCTGGCCGCGCTGGCGGGCGCGGCAACGGGCGTGCTGGTCTATCTGGCCGATGACCGGCAGTTGCGCGACCTGACCTTCTGGGGAATGGGCTCGCTGGCGGGCGCAACCTGGGGCAAACTGGCGGCGGCGCTGCCGCTGATCGCGCTGGTTCTGCTGATGATGCCCTTCCTGGCCCGCGCGCTGAACACGCTGGCCCTGGGGGAAGCGCAGGCCGCCCATATGGGCATCGACGTGCAACGGATGAAGCGGCGCGCGATCCTTTCGGCGGCGGCGGCCACCGGGGCGGCGGTGGCGGTGTCGGGCGGCATCGGCTTTGTCGGCATCGTGGTGCCCCATCTGCTGCGGCAGGCGGACGGGCCGGACCACCGGCGCCTCCTGCCCCGCGCGGCGCTGCTGGGCGCGGCCCTGCTGGTGCTGGCCGACCTTCTGTCGCGCAGCATCGTCGCGCCCGCGGAACTGCCCATCGGGATCATAACCGCCCTTCTGGGCGCGCCGGTCTTCCTGTGGATTCTTCTCAGCCAGCCGTCGGCGGCCCGGGGGTAACATGCTGCAGATCGACGATCTGAAGGTCACGCTGGGCGGCCGCGACATCCTGCATGGCATCTCGCTTCAGGTGCGCCCCGGCGAGGTGGTGGCGATCTGCGGCCCGAACGGCGCGGGCAAAAGCACGCTTCTGCGCGCCGCCCTGGGCGAGGTTCCCGCGCAGGGCCGGGTCACGCTGAACGGGCAGGATCTGCGGCAGGGCAAGCCGCAGGCGCTGGCCCGGCTGCGGGCGGTGCTGCCGCAGGACACGCAGGCGGCCTTTCCGTTTACCGTGGCCGAAATCGTGGCCATGGGCCAGGACGCCGGCGATTTCGCGCCGGAACCGGGGCTTGTCCGGCGGGCGCTGGCCGAGGTGGGACTGGACCATCTGGCCGATGCCAGCATCCAGACGCTCTCGGGCGGCGAACGGCAGCGGGCGCATCTGGCCCGCGCGCTGGCGCAGGTCTGGCAGCCGGTCGGCCCGCAGGGCGCGCGCTGGCTGTTTCTTGATGAACCCGTGGCCAGCCTTGACCTTGGCCACCAGTTGTTCGTGATGCGGCTGATGCGCCGCTATGCCGATGCCGGCGGCGGCGTGGTCGCGGTCATGCACGACCTGAACCTGACCGCAATGTTCGCCGACCGCATCGCCTTTGTGATCGGCGGCCGGATCGCCGCCTGCGGCCCGCCGGACGCGGTGCTGGACCCCGGCCTGCTGGAACGCGCCTATGGCTGCCGCATCGCCATGAACACCGCCCCGGCCTCGGGGCCCTGGTTCGTGCCGCAGGCCGCACAGGCGGGCTGACAGACCGGGTGCCGAATCGGGTGGCCTGTGTCAGGCTGGGCCGATGTGTGCCACGATCCTGCCCCGTTCCGTGAAACCCGGCGTGCCGCCCACCCCGCGCCCCGAACGCCGCACCCGCAGCGAGCTGCGCGATGGCATGGTGGTGCCGCCGACCGGGATGGAGGTGATCGTCACCGATCACTGCAACATCGCCTGCCGGCAATGCAACCACGGTTCACCCGTCCTGCCGAAATGGTGCGCCGACCCGGACGAAACCGGGCGCACCCTGGCCGCGCTGGCGCAAAGCTACCGGCCGGCCTTCCTGAAATACATCGGAGGGGAGCCGCTTCTGCACCCCGACCTGCCGGCGGTGATCCGGGCCGGCCGGGCCTCGGGCATCGCGCCGCATCACATGCTGGTCACCAATGGCCTGCTGCTGGACCGGATGCCGGCCAGCGTCTGGGGCCTGATCGACGAGATCGAGATTTCCCGCTATCCCGGCGCCGGGCTGGACAGCGCCCTTCTGGACCGGGCCCGCCACAGGGCGGCGGCGCATGGCGTGCGCTTCACCCTGAACGATTACCCGATGTTCCGGCGCACCTTCACCCGCCGCGAAACCACCGATCCGGCGCTGGTGCAGGCGGTGTTCCGGGGCTGCAAGATCGCCAATGTCTGGGGCTGCCATGGCGTCTATCGCGGGGCCATCTACCGCTGCCCGCAGTCGATGTATGCGCTGACGCTGGCCGGGGCCGCAGGGTTTGACGGCCTGCCCATCGAACCCGGGCCAGCCTTCGCGGCGCGGCTTCTGGCCTTTCTGAACGGCGCCGAACCGCTGGCCTCCTGCCGCTACTGCATCGGCACGGCCGGGCGGAAGGAACCCCATGCGCTGCTGACCCGGCGCGACTGGCCGGCGGATCTGGACGAGCCCGCCGAACAGATGATCGACCCGGCGGTGCTGGATCTGACGCTGCGCGAGGTGATCCCGGTGGATGACTGCAAGACCCCCGCCCGCCCCTCGCGCCCGGTGCGGCTGTGGCAACGGCTGACCGGGCGGTCTGCGGCGCGGTAACTTCGGCCTAGCCGAAGGCCGCCCGCAACAGCCGGAACGGCAGGGCGCGGTATTTCGCCTGCCGCGCCGCGCTGTCGCCGCCATAGACCAGCCCGCCCGGACAGGATTGCAGGATCAGATCGTGGTCCGCCTCCGTCAGCCTGACCTGCACCCTGAGACGGACCCGCATCTCCGTCTCGGCCCGCGCGCGGGAATAGATGCGGAAGCGGGCGATGTGGCGGGTTGGGCTGTTCAGCTCCAGCTCAACCCGGCGCAGGGTGGCGGGCGCGGTGAAGGCCAGTTCCAGCGTCAGCCGGTGGCGGCCCGGTCCGGGGAACGGGATCGGCGCGGTCAGCCCGGCCCCCTGCCCGGCCTGTGCGCCCCGCCCCGCCCCGGCCTGTGCGCCCCGCCCCGGCCGGGCCAGCGCCAGCACCAGCGGCGGAGCATCGCCGCGCGGCGCGCGCTGGCGGCGTTGCGCAAGGCGCATCCAGACCTGCCGCGCCCCGCGTTGCAGCGGGGTCAGATCATCCTCGGGCCGGGCCATCAAAAGCGCCCCCCGGGCCGCCAGCCACCCCGGATGCGGCAGCGCGGCCAGCCGCTCCAACAGCCCGGCGGGCAGCGGCAGGCCGATCTCCTGCCCCAGATAGCCCAGCCCGATCCGGGCCTGAAACGCCATGGCGCGGTCCTGCACAATCGCCTCGACCAGCGTCCAGTCCAGCGCGGGATCGGCAATCAGCTCGGCCGCATCGACCAGCCAGTCGCTATGCGCATGGGCCGACCACGCGCCATGCGCCAGCGTGATCGCCAGCCGTTCCTCGGGGCGCGGAACCAGCACCGGCTGGCCAAAGAAATCGGCCGGCTGCGCCTGATCCCACAAGGCGGCATCGCGGGCGGGGTGGAAGTTCGGCCCGTGATAGATGCTGCGATGCAGGTCGATGTCGCCATCCCGCGCATCGTGAAAGTTGATGGCGCGGGCGGTCGGCGCCCGGGCCACGGCGCAAAGCGCGGTTTCGCCACGCGCCGTCTGCCAGCCTTCTGCGATCAGGATCTGCGCCGCCGCCGCCATATGTTCGGGGCGGACCAGCACATCCACATCCTGATGCGCGCGCTGGCGCTGCGCGGCCGGGTTCACCGCCACCCGCGCCGCCCCCTTGAACAGCATCACCGGCACCCCGCCCTGCGCCAGCGCGCGCAGGATCGGCAGGTTGGCATGAACGCGCATCCGCGATTCCGTCCACAGCTTGCGCTGGATGCCCTTCAGGCGGGGATATTCCGCAAACCGCTCCAGCGCCGCGCCATGGCGTTCGGCGATGGCGGCCAGAAGGCGATGGTCGGCGAAAACGGCGGCATCCAGATCCTGCGCGGCCAGCCAGCGGGCAAAGTGGTCCAGCGCCGCCTCGGGCTGCGGCAGCAGGGCCGCCTTCAGCAGCAGGTCGCGCCCGCCCGAAGGCCAGGCCCAGCCGGGGTTGGGAAAGCGGCGGGCGGTCATGCGGTGCCCCCGTCCTGCCGGGCGCGCAGCATGGCGCGGCGCGCGGCCAGCAGATAGCCACGGTCCAGCGCGGGATCGCGGCCCGATGACAGGCTGCCCGGCCGCACCCGGCGCAGGGTCAGCGGTTCGGGCAGTTCCTCGATGGCAACGCCCTGCTCGCGCGCGCGGGCCAGCCAGTCCACCATGTCGCCCCGCCCGCCGGGCGGATCGAACAGCGGGCCAACGCGGGCAAAGACCGCAAGCGGAAACATCATGCTGGACCGCAGCAGCCCCGGCCTGACCGGCCCCAGCTCCCGCCCGCCCGCCGCATCGGCGCGGAACAGCCGCAGCGCCGTGCAAGAAATGGCCAGCTCCGGCAGTCGGGCCAGGTGGTCGCGTTGCCGCGCAGCCTTGTCGGGCAACCACAGATCATCGGAATCGACCAGCGCCACCACCGGCTGGCCACAGGCCGCAAGGCCGGTGTTGGTGGCGACACCCACCCCGCGATTGTCCTGCCGGATCATCCGGACCGCCGCGCCGAAGCCGGCGGCCACATCGGCGGTGGCATCGGTCGATCCGTCATCAACCACAATCACCTCGGCCGGCGCCCAGCCTTGCGCCAGAACCGACCCGATCGTTTCGGCCAGCGTTATGGCGGCGTTCCAGGCGGGGATCACCACGCTGTAGCCGGTCATGCGCTGCCCCCTTCCGCCGGTCGGGGTTGCAGGGCGAAATCGGGCATCGACCAGCCAAGCGAGGGGTCCGCGCGGCGGCGCTGCATACTGCGCATCAGCGCCCGGGCAAAGCCGCGCCGGTTCAGGTCGGTCTGGTTGGTGACATTGTCGGTATGACGTCGGTAATACAAAGATATGTCGTCATGCTGCACGAAAGCTGCACCCGTTTCGTACAGGCGAAACAGGTAATCCGTATCCTCGCCATGGGTCATGTCGGTCGCGAAAGGGCCGATCCGGTCAATCAGCGCGCGGCGGTAAAGACCGCAGCCAAGCTGGATGCCATGCAGCGTGACCGTGCGCGCCCCGGCAGCGGGGCGCAGGGTTTCTGACGATATTTCATCAACATAGCACATGCGCCCATAGGTATACCCCGCCTGCGGCGCGGCGGTCAGGCGGGCAAGGTCATCGGCCAGACGACCCGCCGGGAACACATCGTCGGAATCCAGAAAGGTCACGAACCCCGCCTTCTCCGGCAAAGCCCCCAACCCCGCATTCCGTGCCGCCGAAACCCCTGAATTCCTTTGGAAAATCACCCGAACGCGCGGGTCCGCCCCAGCCGCCAGCACGGCAGCGGTCTCATCTGTCGAACCGTCATCAACCACGATAACCGAAACTCCTCCCGGCACAGGTTGCGACAGAACGGACCGCAAAGCCTGCAACAAAAGGCCGGCCCGGTTGAAGGTGGGCACGATCACCGCAACCGTCATACCCCGCCCCGCCGGATGAAATCACAAATGGCCCCGGCAATCTCGGCCGGGTCGGTGCCCAGATCGACCGCATGGCAGGGCAGCGCCCGAACCACGGCGGCGGCCAGCGCAAAGGCGGCGGCCCGGTCGCCGGGAATCTGGCTGACACCGGACGGGGCCAGCGCCTGAAAGGCGGATTTCGCATCAAGCGGGCGGAAGGTGGTGCGCGGGGCATGGGCCACACGCGGGCACAGCAGCGCCAGCGGGGTGATCTGCGGCACCAGCGCGGCGGGCGCGATCTCATCCACCGTCAGTTGCAGCTTGCCCTGCCAGTTGGCTGCGCGCGGGGCCAGCGACAGCCCCAACCGGACAGCGCCGGTGGGGTCTTGCTTCAGGGTGCGGAAGACCGGGCGCAAGGCCAAGCCACCCTCCAGATCGGCCAGAACGTAGTCATCCCCCACGCTGGACAGCCCGTGCAGCAAGCCGGCCAGAACCGTGCCCGACTTGCCGCTGCCGCCGGGACCGGCCAGCAGCACCCCTATCCCGCCAAAGGCCAGCGTCCCGGCATGGATCAGCCCCCGGCGCGGCCCAAGCACCTGCCAGTGCAGGAAATTTCGCAGCGGCGAGCCGGGTTCCCATGGCGGATAGCCGGTCGGGCCGCGCATGAATTGCAGCCCCCGCCCGGTGGCGCGATCAAAGGCCTGCCAGAAGCCACGGTCGGGATCATGCGCCAGCAGATAGGGCGTGCCGCGCAAGGCGGCCTCAACCTCGCGCTCCTGAAAATAAGGGGCGGCCCAGAGGGGACCGGGCGCGTCCAGCAGCAGGAGTTGCGCGGGACGGGTGGCTGTGGCGGCGGGCTGGCAGATGCCGGTGCGCACCAGATCGGCATAGGCGGGCGCGGTGCCGCGACAGTCGAAGGCCGTCTCCTCGACCGTGAATCGGGTGATCGGGGCGGCGTTCTGCCAAAGGTTGCCGAACTGCGCGAACATCGCGGCAAGCCCTTGCGGCAAGGCGGTGGGGTCCAGCGCGACAGCGGCCCCGGCAAGCGTCATCTGTCCACCTGATCCGGCGGCAGATGCGGCCATCCGGCCTGAAGATCGACATCATGGATCGGGTCGGCGGCGATCAGGTCGGACAGTTCGCTGTGCGCCTCAAGCCGGGGCGCGGCGTCGGTGGGCAGGCGGAACCCTGCGGGCAACGCAGCTTCGGGGGCGTCAGGCGCTTCGACCAGCAACCCCGCCTGCACACATTCGGCGGCAAATCCGGCAATCCAGTCAGCCGGCGCCCCCGCATCTGCAAGCGATGCCGTTTCCACGCCGGTGGACAGCGCGGCCCAAAGCGCCGAGGCGCTGGCGTTCAGGCCGAAATAGCGGCCTGTGCCCAGATCCAGCACAACCACTTCGCCGTCGAAGTCTTCGAAAACCACATCGTCACTGGAAATACGGTACTTCACGGCAATACCCTCCGTCGGCAACCGGACCTGGCGGCCCCGGGATCAAGGGCAGCCTAAGCTCAGGCTCAGATAGGCAATATGTTGCCGATCCTGACCGCGCCGGCAAGGGGCGCGTCAGGCAGGATCAGCTTCGGGCGTGGCCGCGGTGTCCGGGCTGCTGTCCGGCGGCGGGCTGACGCGGAACACCGCGCAGTAAAGGGCGGGCGCGAAGATCAGCGTGATCAGCGTCCCCGCGATGATGCCCCCCATCATGGCATAGGCCATCGGCCCCCAGAACACCTGCCGCGAGATCGGGATCAGCGCCAGACTGGCCGCAGCGGCGGTCAGCAGGATCGGCCGCGCCCGGCTGTCCGAGGCCTCGAACACCGCCTCCCAGCGGCTGCGGCCGGCGGCGACCAGTTGCTCGACCTCATGGATCAGGATCACCGAGTTGCGGATCAGGATGCCGATCAGCGCCAGAACCCCCAGAATGGCGACAAACCCCAGCGGCGCGCCGGAAGGCAACAGCGCGGCGACAACGCCGATCAGCCCCAGCGGCGCGACGGCCAGCACGATGAACATCAGCCGGAAACTTTGCATCTGGAACATGACCAGCGTCAGCATGATCAGCACCATCAAGGGCACCACGGCCACGATGGGCGCCTGGCTTTCCGAACTGCTTTCGGCCACGCCCGCCGTGGTGATGCCATAGCCCGCCGGCAGGGCCGCAGCCAGTTCCGCGATGCGCGGGGCCATGTCCTTGACGATGGTGGTCGGCTGGTCGGCGGTGGCGACGGCGGCCTTGACCGTGATCACCGGCACGCGGTCGCGCTGATGGATCACCGGGGATTCCGCCTCCCAGTCCAGCCGCGCGAAGGCGGTCAGCGGAACCGAAATTCCGCCAGCCCCCGTGATCTGCATCGAAGCCAGCGATTCCAGCGAACTGCGGTCCTCGATCTGGCCGCGCGCGATGACATCGACCAGCAGGTCGCCATCGCGCAGTTCGGTGATGGTGGCCCCTTCGTAAAGCGTGGCCAGCGACTGGGCCACGTCCTTTTGGGTCAGGCCGATCTGGCGCAGGCGTTCCTGATCCAGCACCACACGGGCCACGCGGACCGGGCCGCCTTCGTCCAGCGTGATGCCGGTCAGCCGGCCGTCCTGCGCCAGCGCCGCCGCCACGTCACGGGCGCGGTCCAGCAACAGGCTGCGGTCGGGGCCGCTGATGCGGTATTGCACCGGCTTGCCGACCGGGGGGCCAAGCTCGATCAGCTTGGTATAGATGTCGATCCCCGGCAGCGTGGCGGCATGGGCGTTCAGGGCGGCACGCAGGGCATTGCGTTCCTCGATTCCCTTGGTCATCACCACGATCTGGCCCATGGCGGGCGTCGGCGTGGGCGCATCCAGCGACAACAGGAACCGCGGCGCGCTGCGGCCGACATAGGTGCTGTAGAACGCCACCTCGTCGCGCGCCGAAAGCCAGCTTTCCAGATCGCGCATCCGGGCATCGGTGGCCGCAAGGGTGCTGTTCTGGCGCAGGTTCACGTCCACCAGCATTTCGGGCCGGTCCGAGGCGGGGAAGAACTGTTGTTCGACATGGCGCAGTCCCACCAGCGACAGGGCAAAGATCGCCACCGTCGCCCCGATGGTCAGCCATTTCGCCCGCATCGCCGCCCGCAACAGGCGGTGGAAGCCACGGCGCAGCCGGCCCGGTTCGGGGTCATGATGCGGCAGCGCGGCCGGCAGGAAGGTTGCCCCCAGAAGCGGCGCGAACAGCACCGCCACGATCCAGGACAGCACCAGCGAGATCGCGATCACATAGAACAGCGAGATGGTATATTCGCCCGCCTGCGAGCTGTTCAGCCCGATGGGAATGAACCCCGCCACCGTGACCAGCGTGCCCGACAGCATGGGAAAGGCGATCGAGGTCCAGGCATAGGATGCCGCCTTGGCGCGGCTTTCTCCCATTTCCAGCCGGGAAATCATCGTCTCGATGGCGATCATCGCATCATCGACCAGAAGCCCCAGCGCGATGATCAGCGCCCCCAGCGAAATACGCTGCAAGGTGACGCCCATGAGATCGAGAATGACGAAGGTCAGCGCCAGAACCAGCGGAATGGTCATGGTCACCACCAGCCCGGCGCGCAGCCCCAGCGACACGAAGCTGACCACCAGCACGATCACCACCGCCTCGACCAGGGCCTTGATGAAGTGATTGACCGATTCCTCAACCACCTTGGGCTGGTCGGCAACCTTGTGAATCTCGATCCCGATCGGCTGCTCGGCCTCGACCCGCTCCATCAGCGCGTCCAGCGCGTGACCGAATTCCAGGATGTTCGCGCCCTGCCGCATTCCGACGATCAGCGCCACCGACTCCTGCCCGTTGTAGCGGAACAGCGTGTCGGGCGGATCGGTATAGCCGTCGGTGACAGTAGCCACGTCCGAAAGCGTGAAAAATGTCTGGTCAACCCGCAACGGCGCGCTGGCCAGATCGGCGGCACTGGCGAAGCGCCCGCTCAGACGCACGGCGACGGTTTCATCGGTGGTGCGGATGGCGCCGGCCGGCACGATGGCATTCTGCGCCGCCAGCGTGTTCAGCACCGCCGCACGGTCCAGCCCCAGCGCCGCCAGCTTGCGCACGGAAAATTCGACATGGATCACCGGCGCAGGCAGGCCGACGATTTCAACCTTGCCGGCGTTTGGCAGGGTCAGGATGGCGCTGCGCACGGCCTCGACCCGGGTCTTCATCTCGCGCGGGGTGAAACCGTCGGCGGTGAAGGCATAGATGCTGCCGTAAACATCGCCAAAGCCGTCGTTGAAGCTGAAACCCGCGAATTCGGCAGGGAATTCGGGGCGAATGTCCGCCATCATGTTGCGGATCTTGACCCAGGTCTGGGTGACCGCCGCGCCGCGCGTTTCGGGCAGCAGCTCCACATAGACCACCGCCCGGCCCGGATAGGTTTCAGACCGGGTGAACTTGAGATTGGGCAGTTCCTGCAGTTTCTTCTCGATCCGGTCGGTCACCTGCACACGGGTTTCTTCCGCGGTGGCGCCCGGAAGGGCTGCCGAAACGACCATGACCTTGATGGTGAAGGACGGGTCTTCCTCGCGCCCGAGCTTCATGTAGGACAGCGCGCCCGCGATCACCGAGACGATGATCAGGAACCAGACCAGCGAGCGATGCTTGAGCGCCCAGTCGGACAGATTGAACTTGCTCATTCGCCGGCGATCCTTGCCCCGAGTTGCTGCCCGTCGCGGATGGAATTGACCCCGCGCACCACCACCTCTTCGCCGGCGGCAAGGCCGGTCTCCACGACCAGACGCCCGGCCACGGTGGCGCCAAGGCTGACCTTGCGGCGTTCCGCCTTGCGGTCAGGCCCCACGACCCAGACATCGACCAGCACACCGTCGCCCATCAGCGCCTCGGGCGGCAGGGTCAGGATCGGGTCTTGCCCGGCATCGACCTGCGCGAAGACCAGCGCCCCGATCCGCAGCGCCTGCGCGCCTTCATCCAGCCGGATGCGCAGGCGGTGCGTACGCGCGCCGGGGCTGGCGACCGGCTCGATCAGCCGCAGCGTGCCCCCCACCGGCTGCGCACCGGGCTGGCGGGTCGAAACGATGAACCGCGCGCCCGGGTCCAGCAGCGCCAGCACCTCGTCCGGCACGTCGATCAGCGCCTCGCGGCCGGTGCCGGTGGCCAGCGACAGGACAGGGGTGCCCGCGGCGACCTGACTGCCCGGATCGGCCAGCACGCGGGTGACGATCCCGGCATCCGGCGCGGTCAGCCGGCCGAACCCTTCGGCGTTGCGGGCGCGGTCGCGGTTGGCGCGGGCCGCCTCGACCTGCGCGGCGGTGGCATCGGCCTGCGCCTGCGCCGCCTCAAGCTGGGCCTGCGCGGCCACGCCACGGCGCGACAGTTCCCTGACCCGCTCAAGGCTTTGCCGGGCAAGCTCGGCCTCGGCCACGGCGGAATCCAGCGCGGCTTCGGCCAGCGCCAGATCTTCGGCCAGCGTCACCTCGTCCAGCGTGGCCAGCAGATCCCCCGCCGCCACCCGGTCGCCACGTTCGACCGGCCGGTTCGCCAGCCGCCCGGCGGTCTGGAAGGCCAGCGCGGTTTCGGTTTCGGCCCCGATCACGCCCGGAAAGCGGCGCAGGGGCGCGGTTTCGGTGGTGACAATTTCGGAAACCACCGGGCGCGGCGGCGCCTCGACCGGCGTTTCGGCAAACGCCGGGGCGGCAAGCAGGGCAAGCAGCAGGCACACACGCATTGGCGTCATTTCCCGCCCTCCACCACCACAACCGACCGCCCCGGATACAGCAGGTGAGAGCCCTCGGTGACCACCAGCGTGCCTTCGGCAAGGCCAGAGGAGACCTCGATCGTGCCCGTGGTGTAGCTTTGCACCTGCACCGGCGCGAGCGCGACCGTCTGAGTCTGCGGGTCAACTACCCAGACGGCCGGCATTCCCTGCGTTTCGGCCAGCGCCGAAGCAGGCAGGCTGATGGTCGATCCCAGCGGCACGGTGATTTCACCCGAGACCGCCTCACCCAGACCGGGCAACGCGTCGGCGGGGGCGATCTCGGCCTTGACCTGCACGGTTCCGGTTGCCTCATTCGCCAGCGGCGCGATGTCGGTCACGCGCGCTTGCCAGGTGGCGGGCGGCGTGCCGATGCGGCGGATCGGCACCGTGGCGCCCTGCAAACCGTCAAGCTCGGGCACATCGGGCACGTCGAAAACCGCCTCGCGCCGGTCGTCGGTCGCCAGCACCAGAACCGCCTGCACCGCCCCGACCACCTGCCCGACCTCGGCATCGCGCTCGGTCACGATGCCGGCCGTCGGGGCGATCAGGTAGGTGTCGCGCACCGCCTGTTCGGCCTTCTTCACCTGCGCCTGCGCCTGATTGCGCGTCGATTCCGCGGTCAGCACCGCCTCTTCCGCGGCGTCGACATCGGCGCGTGTGGCGGCGCCTCGGTCCAGCAGTTGAACAACACGGTCGCGCGCCTGTGTGGCCTGGCGCAGGCCAGCCTCGGACGCGGCAAGCTGCGCGCGGGCGGCGCGTTCGGCATCGTCCGCCTGGGCGTGGTCCACCTCGGCCAGCACCGCGCCCGCCGCCACACGGTCCCCGACCGAAACCGACAGCGCGATGATGCGTCCGCCCGAGCGGAACCCGATCTGAAGGCTTTCGGCCGCCTCGACCGAACCGGACAGCGCGAAGGTCACCTGAAGGGGCGCGGTCCTTGCAACGGCCGCCTCGACCGGAAGCGGGGGTTCGGCCTGCGCCGCACCGGCCAGAATACAGACAAGAAGAAGGGTCAGCCGCTGCATCCGAATCGCATCCCCGGAGAACACTTTTACCGATCCGGGAAGATACCGGGTTTCGCCGGCAGAAATCACCCCCTTTGCGCCGCATCGACGGGACGGAACTTTGGCCCTTCCGTCAGGGTAGCCCGGTCACGTCACTGTCATCTTCCGCTGTTAAGGCGCTGAACAGAGGTAAGAAATGACCGGATCGACCTACGCCGCCCTTGCCGATGAGATGGATCGGTTGTTGCAGACCATCGAGGCTGGCGCCGCCTCTGTCGCGGGCCGTTGGGACGGCTGGATCGAGGCGCCCGACTTCGCGCCAAGCGCGGCCAATCTGGCCGCCTATCTGGCGCTGCGCCACCATGATCTGCGCGATCTGCAACGGCGCTGCATGGCGGCGGGGTTGTCGTCGCTGGGCCGGGCCGAAAGCCGGGTGATGCCCACGCTGCGGGCCGTTCTTGGCCTGCTGCAAGCCGCCTCCGGCACGCCGTCTGCCGCCCCCCAGCCCGAAGACGCCTTCTTCGCCGGCGAGGCGCGGATCGCCGCGCGGGCCGAAGCCCTGCTGGGGCCCTTGTCCCCGGAAAGCCCGGTGCGCCTGATGGTCACCCTGCCCTCGGAAGCGGCGGATGATGCGGGGTTCCTGTCCCGTCTGGCCGGGCTTGGGGTCGAGGCGGTGCGGATCAACGCCGCGCATGACAACGAAGCGGCCTGGGGCCGGATGATCGACCATGTCGATGCGGCAGCACAGGCAACCGGGCGGCGGATGAAGGTGATGATCGACCTGCCGGGGCCGAAGATCCGGTCGGGCGCGATCCGGGGCGGCAAGGCGCCGGGACGGGTGCTGCCCGGCGAGACGCTGGCGCTGGCCCGTCCGGGCAAGCTGGACCGGGTGCCGCGCGGGCTGGCCGCGATGGAATGTACGCTGTCACAGGCCCTTGCCGCAGCGGCGCCGGGGCAGCGGGTTTTCATTGATGACGGCAAGCTGGGCTGCACCGTGCTGCGGGCCGAGGATTGGGGGCTGCTGCTGCGGATCGACTGCGGCCCCACTGAGAAGGGCTACAAGCTGAAGCCCGAGAAGGGCATCAACTTTCCCGATACCGAAATCCGCGTGCCCGCGCTGACCGATGATGACCGCGACATCCTGCGCTTTGCCGCGGCACGGGCGGACGGGATCGAGTTTTCCTTCGTGCAGGAGGCCGCCGATGTGGCCGCGCTGCAAGAGGCGCTGGCC
This sequence comes from Fuscovulum blasticum DSM 2131, assembly GCF_003034965.1. Classification (GTDB taxonomy): domain Bacteria; phylum Pseudomonadota; class Alphaproteobacteria; order Rhodobacterales; family Rhodobacteraceae; genus Pseudogemmobacter; species Pseudogemmobacter blasticus. The sequence goes on from NZ_PZKE01000002.1 coordinate 41,160, forward strand.
GCCCTGCGCCCCGACGACTGGCGCCGGCTGGGGCTGGTGCTGAAGGTGGAAACCGCGCGCGCGGTGCGCAACCTGCCCGACATGGTGGTCCGCGCGGCCGGCCGGCAGCCGACCGCGATCATGATCGCGCGCGGCGACCTGGCGGTCGAGATCGGCTTTGCCCGTCTGGCCGAGATGCAGGAGGAAATTCTCTGGATCGGCGAGGCGGCACAGGTGCCGGTGATCTGGGCGACGCAGGTGATGGAAAGCTATCTCAAGACCGGCGTGCCCTCGCGCGGCGATATGACCGATGCCGCAATGGCGGCGCGCGCGGAATGCGTGATGCTGAACAAGGGGCCGTATCTGTTTGAAGGCATTGCCGAACTTGACCGGCTGGTGCGGCGGATGAACGGCCATATCGCGAAAAAGACGCATTGGATGCGCCCGCTGAACAGTTGGTAGGCGTCAGCCCATCAGATCGGTCTCGGTCCAGCCAAGCCGGGCCATGTCGCCTGCCCGCGCCGCGGCATCATCGCCCACGATGAATTCATCCAGTTGCGGTGGCGCGACCGCCGTTGCCGACAGCATGTCATGCACCTGCCCGCGATGGTGGGTCTGGTGCTGGAACAGGTGGCTCAGCACATCGTCGCGGCGGTCGTGCTGGTCGCGGCTGTCGCGGTCGATCACCACGATGTCGGTCAAGCGGGCCGGGGTCAGGCTTTCCACATGGGCCAGCAGCCGCGCATCCTCGGCCGCCTGCCAGCCGGCCAGCGTGGCCAGATCCGGGCAGGCGCGGGCCTCGTCCAGCATCGGGCGGTGCAGGCGGCCGCCAAGCAGGGCGTTGATGTAGAAGCGGTCCACCAGCAGGATGTGGTTCACCGTGGCCCGGATCGAGCCGAAGAACGACGGGCGCGCCGCGTCATAGGCGCCGGGCGGCAGGGTGGCCAGCGCCGCATGAAGCCGGGCATTGGCCAGCCGGTTGGCCTGCGCCAGCTTGCGGAAGATGCGGACCGGGTCGGAATCGGGCATCTGGCGGCGTCCTTTCAGCAAAACAGACCGGCAGAGTGCCGTGTCCTGGTCCATCGGATCAAGGGGCTGGTCTCAGATGCCCAGCCTGTCGCGCAGCCGGAACAGGGCGACGGCGGCCCGCACCGCGGGCTTGCGCAGGGCGTGGAGCGGAATCGGACGCGGCGGCGTCACCGGGAACTCCAGCGCCGCCAAAGGGGTGCCGCTGGCCCAGTCGGCCAGAACCCGCCCCATGGCCACCCCGAGGGCCAGACCGCGCCCGTTGTAGCCGGTGGCAGACAGGATGCCATCGCCATGGGGCGACAGATGCGGGTAATGGTCGGCCGTCATCGCCACAAGGCCGCCCCAGGCATGGTCGAAGGGCGTGTCGGCCAGTTGCGGGAACATGCCGCGCCCGATCCGGCGCAGGTTCTGCATCAGCCGGGCCGTCACCCGGTCGCTGTAATCGCCGCGGCCGCCCAGGATCAGCCGGCCTGCCGCATCCATGCGGTAATAGACCATCACCCGCCGACTGTCCGAAACCGCCTGTCGGCCGGGCAGGATGGCGGCGCGCAGCGCATCGGGCAGCGGTGCGGTGGCCACCTGCACAGACCGCACCGGCACCAGCGTCCGCGCCAGCGGCACGATCAGCCCGTCAGTCTGGGCATTGGTGCAGATCAGCACACGGCGGGCGCGCACCTGACCATCAGCCGTCCGCAGCAGATGGCCGGCCCCGTCGCGCCGGATCGACAGCACGGCCGAACCGCCATGGATCGCCGCACCTTGCCGCGCCGCCGCCGCGGCAAGGCCCTGCGTCAAGGCCAGCGGATGCACATTCGCGCCGCGCGGGTCGAGAAGTCCGCCGATGTAGACCGGGGTGCCGATCAGGGTTGAAATCTCTTGCTGCGACAGCATCCGCAGGGGCACGCCGCGCGCCTGCCATTGCCGGGCGCGCGCGCCCAGTGTCGCCAGCGAGGCCGCGTCATGCGCAGGCTGAATCCAGCCCGAGGTGACAGCATCGCAGGCAATGCCATGCCGGCGGGCCAGATCCACCGTCAGCGCCGGCGCATTGCCTGAAAGCGCCAGCATCCGGGCCGCCATGTCCGGGCCGAAGCGGCGCTCAACAGCGTCGGGGTCGTGCTTCAGGCCGGGGTTCAACTGGCCGCCGTTGCGCCCGGACGCGCCCCAGCCGGGCTGTTGCGCCTCAAGCACCACGGCGGCGATGCCGCGTTCGGCCAGATGCAGCGCGGCGGACAAGCCCGTCACCCCGCCCCCAACGATGGCCACTTCGGTCTCGACCGGGCCGGACAGGCGCGGAAAGGGCGGTTGCGGCGGGGCCGTCGCCGTCCACAGGGAATTGGCCAGAACCGGAGTTTCGTCGGCAATCACCTGAGCCCTCTTGGTTCGTTCTGCAAACGGCTTGGGGGCCAACGGCGCCCCCGCGTCACCAGAGCGGGAAATGCCCCCTTGGGCCAGAAAATTCGAGACGGATGCCCGCAGATTTGGGGTTCTGCGCCCTGTTGGCCGGCTTTTCACCACAGCGGGGTGGCAGAAAGCCGCATCGCATCGTAAAACGTCGACGGAACCCGTTGGTTTCCAATTCGTTTGCCAGTGTTTATGTCGCAGGAGGCCCATGTCAAAGGTTCGTCTGACACCAGCCGAAAAGGCCCTTGCCACGGCCGACACCGCCTTTCGTGCCCGTGACTTCCAGGCAGCCGTGGCTGCCTATGCCGACGCACGGCGCCTGGGCGCATCGCTGAAACTGGGTGCGCGTGGGCATGCGCTGGCGTTGTCGGAACTGGGTCGGCATGACGATGCGGTCGAGGCGTTCAAGCCCTGGTATGCCAAGGCGTCCAAGGATGTTGGAACGATCAACCTGATGGGCGTCCTGCTGAAGCGCGCCGGTCGGCTGGCCAAGGCGGCCGAGGTGCTGGAAACCGGACGCAAGCTGCGGCCGCAGGATCAGGCGGTGCTTCACAACCTTGGCAATGTGCATGAACTGCTGGGCGATCATGCGCAATCGGCGGCTTGCTATGAGGCCGAGTTGCGCATTGCCCCGCAGTCCGCCGAATTGTGGCGCCTGCTGGCACGTCAGCAGGTCGCGCTTGGGCAGATCGAGGCTGCCATCGCCAGCCTGCGGCGCGGAATGGCCCTTGCCCCGGGGGACACACAGGTTTCTTCGCTGCTGGCCCTTACGCTGCAGCGGAACGGTCAGGTTTCGGAAGCGCGCGACCTGATCCGCAGGCTGCGCCTTGCCGCCCCCGACGACCCGGAATACGCCGTGATGGAGGCCCGCCTTTCCGCCAGGATGGGCGAAGCGGTGCAGGGTATCGAAATCCTGAAGGCCATGCTTGAACTGCACCCCGGCCACCCCAACGCCAGCCTGCTGGCAGCTTCACTGCTCGGCGATGGTGACCTTCGGACAGCCAGCGCAATTCTCGAGCGGGCGGTTGAACTGAACCCTGACCGGCCCGAGTTGCTGGAACGGCTGATCGAAGTGCTGCAGCGCTGCCGCTTTGACAGCGAGGCGGCGCATATCGAACGGTCTTATGTGCTGGCCAAGCGCTATATGGAAAAGTTCCCGAACCGGATTCTTGAGGCGGCGCGCGCCCTGCGCACCGTCATGACCCGGGTTCTGGATGAAGACCGCATGGCGCAGACCGGCCGTCCTGATGTTCTGTTGCCGATGTGGCAAAGAAACGCCGCGCTTTCCGCGGTACATTACGAACTTGGACAGGTCTCCACGCTGGAAGACAGGCTCCGGCTGGTGGACTGGCACCGCGCCTGGGGCAAGCGCGCCAGCGCGGGCATCGTGCCGGTCAACCTTCCCCCCCTGCCCGCGCTGCAGACCGGCCGCAAGCTGCGGATCGGTTTCATGTCGTCTGACCTGCGGCAGCATCCGGTGACGATGTTCGCCCTGCCGCTGCTGGAAGGTTATGACCGCGATCAGGTCGAGGTGTTCTGCTATTCCTTCTACGAGAAGGCCGCAGACTCGATGCAGCAGCATATCGCAGGCCAGGTGACGGCCTTCCGCAACTGGCCGAAGCGACCCGACGATCAGGTTGCCGAAGGGATTGCCGCCGACGGTCTGGACATCCTGTTCGAACTGGGCGGCTCAACCGCGATGAACAAACTTGAGGTGATGGCCTACCGGCCGGCGCGTCTTGGGGCCAGTTGGCTGGGCTATCCCCATTCCGCCGGGCTGGAACAGATCGACCTGATCCTGACCGACCCCTACCTGCGCCCCGACGATCCGCGCCTTCTGATCGAGCACGCCTTCGAGATGCCGGCAACCTGGGTGGCGCTGTCGCGCATGTTCGCCCGCCACGAGATCGCCGAAGGCACGCCGCAGGCGCGCAAGGGGCATCTGACCTTTGGCACCGCGAACAACCCCTACAAGTACACGCCCGCCTGCGTGGATGCCTGGGCTGCGGTGCTGCGGGCGGTGCCGGGGTCGCGCTTCGTCTTCCTGCGACCCGAGGGCGGCGTCGAGAGCTTTGTGACCAACGCGCGGGCCGCCTTTGCCCGCCGCGATGTCGATCCCGCCCGGCTGGAATTCATCGGCGTCCGCGGCGACCACATGCGCCATTACAACGAGATCGACATCGCGCTGGACAGCCTGCCGCATGTGGGCGGCACCACCACCTGTGAATCGCTCTGGATGGGGGTGCCCACGGTCAGCCTGGTCGGCCCAGGCTTCCCCGAACGGCTGAGCTATTCCAACCTGTCCAACGCGGGCCTCGGCGACCTCGCGGTGTTCTCGGTGGACGATTACGTTGCCAAGGCGGCCGAGCTGGCCGCCGATCCGGCGCGGCGGCTGGCCTTGCGGCACGGGCTGCGGGCGCAAATCGCGGCGCATCCGCTGGGCCAGCCCGAACGGTTCACCGCCGATTTCTACGCGCTGGCAAGAAAGGTGGCCTCGGAATGAAGGCAGTCATCCTGGCCGGTGGTCGCGGCACGCGGCTGTCCGAGGAAACCGGGCTGCGGCCCAAGCCGATGGTGGAAATCGGCGGCCGTCCGATCCTGTGGCACATCATGAAGCTGTATCAGGCGCATGGGATCAACGAATTCATCATCTGCCTTGGCTATCGGGGCTGGCAGATCAAGGAATACTTCCTGAACTACAGCCAGTTGTCGTCGGACCTGACGGTCGATCTGGCCCAGGGCACGGTCGAGGTGCTGCGCCCGGTGGCCGAGCCCTGGCGGGTGACGCTGATCGACACCGGCGAGGACACGCAGACCGGAGGGCGGCTGGCGCGGGTGGGGCATATGTTGGCCGGGGAAGAAGCGTTCTGCCTGACCTATGGCGATGGTCTGGGCGATGTGGACATTGCGGCCAGCATTGCCTTTCACCGCCGCCATGGCCGCGCGGCGACGGTGACGGCGGTCACCCCGCCCGGCCGTTTCGGCGCGCTGCATCAGGAAGGCGATCAGGTGACCGCCTTCACCGAAAAGCCCGAAGGCGACGGCGGCACGATCAACGGCGGCTTCTTCGTGCTGTCGCCCTCGGTCCTTGGCCGGATCGCCGGCGATGCGACCCTGTGGGAACAGGAACCGCTGCGCGGTCTGGCGCGGGATGGCGAGTTGATGGCCTATCGCCACAGCGGTTTCTGGCAGCCGATGGATACCTTGCGCGACCGCGATCATCTTCAGGCGCTGTGGGACGGGGGCACCGCGCCTTGGAAGCTGTGGTAAGGCGACCCGACCCCGCGTTCTGGTCCGGGCGGCGGGTGCTGCTGACCGGGCATACCGGGTTCAAGGGGGCCTGGGCCACGCGGATGCTGGCCCTGCTTGGCGCGCGGGTGACCGGCTTCGCGCTGGACCCCGAGCCCGGCCCTTCGGCCTTTGCCGCGCTGTCGGTTTCCGACGCGCTGGACCGTGACCTGCGGGGCGACCTGCGCGATGCGGCGGCAGTGGCGCAGGCGGTGGACGGGGCCGAAGTCGTGCTGCATCTGGCAGCGCAGGCCATCGTCTCGGAAGGGTATCGCGACCCGGCGGGAACTTGGGGCAGCAATGTCACCGGCACGCTGACCCTGTTGCAGGCGTTGCGCGGCAGCGGGGCGCGGGCGGCGGTGCTGGTCACCTCGGACAAGGTTTACCGCAATGCGGGCGACCGCGCCTTTGTCGAATCTGATCCGCTGGGCGGCGACGATCCCTATTCCGCGTCGAAAGCCGCCTGCGAAATTCTGGCGGCCAGCCACCGCGCCGCCTTTGCCGACCTGCCGCCCCTGGCCACGGCGCGGGCGGGCAACGTGATCGGCGGCGGCGATTTCGGGCGGGACCGGCTGATCCCCGATCTGGTGCGCGCGCATGTGGCAGGGGTGCCCCTGCGCCTGCGCAACCCCGCCGCCACGCGGCCGTTCCAGCATGTGCTGGACGTGGTTTCAGGCTACCTTCTGCTGGCCGAAGCGCTGGCCGCCGGCACCGCCGCGCCGGCGGTGAACTTCGGCCCCGCCGAGGCCGAGCTTTCGGTGGCCGATCTGCTGGCGCATTGGCAGGCCGCAACCGGGCAGCCGGTAAACTGGCAGCGCGCCGAAGGGCTGCCGATGCCGGAAAAACCCCGCCTTGCGCTGGACAGCGGACTGGCCCGGCGCAGCCTGGGCTGGGCACCGCGCTTTGGCACCGCTGCGGCGGTGGCCGCGACCGCGGATTGGTATCACGCCTGGGCCGCAGGCCAGACCATGGCGGCGGCCAGCGACAACGCGCTGCGCGCCTTTTTGAATGAGTGATGGAATGAGCGGAACGATCACCCACTGCCGGGCCTGCGGCGCACCCTTCGGCCCGGTCTTCTGCGATCTGGGCGTGATGGCGGTGGCCAATTCCTACCTGCCGCCCGAGGCCGACCCCACCGCCGAACCGCGCTTTCCCTTGCGCGCGATGGTCTGCTCCGACTGCCGGATGGTGCAACTGGACCATGTGGTCGATGCGCATGGCATATTCCGGGATTATGCTTATTTTTCATCGGCATCTTCGTCATGGCTGAAGCATTGCCTGAACTTCTGCGCCACCATGACCAACCGGCTGAACCTTGGGCCGCAGTCATTGGTGATCGAGGTGGCGTCGAATGATGGCTACCTTCTGAAGAACTTCGTGGCCTCCGGCGTGCCCTGTCTGGGGATCGAGCCGGCAGAAAACGTGGCTGCCGTGGCGCGGGCGGCGGGCGTGCCGACCGAGGCGGTGTTCCTGACCCCCGACAGCGCGGCGGCCATCGTGCAGCGGCTGGGGCGGCGGGCCGATCTGGTGGTGGCCAACAACGTGCTGGCCCATGTGCCCGACATCAACGGCTTCACCCAAGGGCTGGCCGCACTGCTGGCGCCCGAAGGCGTGCTGTCGGTCGAGGCGCCGCATCTGCTGGCGCAGGTCGATGGCGTGCAATTCGACACGATCTATCACGAACATTACGCCTATTGGTCGCTTCTGGCGGTGGAACACCTGTTCACCCGCCACGGGCTGACGGTGTTCGATGTGGAAACCCTGCCCACCCATGGCGGCAGCTTGCGAATTCTGGCCTCGCCCACGCCGCGCCCGGCTTCGGCCGCGCTGCGGGCGCTGCGCCAGCTTGAAGCGGCGCGCGGGCTGGCAAGCGATGCCTTCTATCAGGGCTTCGGCGCGCGTGTGTCGGGGGTTCTGTCCGGCTTCCGCGACTGGCTGGCGGTGCAGAAACGGCGCGGGCGGCGGGTCGCGGCCTATGGCGCGGCGGCCAAGGGCAACACCTTCCTGAACGCCGCCGGCGTGACGGCGGCTGATCTTCTGGCAGTGGCCGACCTGTCGCCGGCCAAGCAGGGACGGCTGTTGCCCGGCAGCCATGTGCCGGTGGTCTCGCCCGAGGCGCTGCTGGCGCTGGCGCCGGACGAGATTCTGATCCTGCCGTGGAACATTGCGCCGGAAGTGGTGGCCCAGTTGCGCGCCGCAGGCTTCAGCGGCGGCCTCTGGACCGCCGTGCCCGAGATGCGGCGCTGGTGATGCAGCTTCACCCCACGCCCCTGCCGCAGGTGTTCCGGGTGGAAAGCCCGGCTCACAGCGATATGCGGGGCAGTTTCCGCCGCAGTTGGTGCGCCGACAGTTTCGCGGCGGCGGGTCTGGATTTCGTGCTGCGTCAGGCCAGCCTGTCCACAAACCCGCATCGCCACACCCTGCGCGGGATGCACTGGCAGGCCGCCCCCGCGGCTGAGCAGAAACTGGTGCGCTGCGTGGCCGGCGCGGTCTGGGATGTGGCGCTGGACCTGCGCCCCAACAGCCCGACCTTCCGCCACTGGTATGCCGAAGACCTGTCGGCCGAGAACGGCCGGGCGCTGTTCCTGCCGCAGGGGGTAGCGCATGGCTTCCTGTCGCTGACGGCAGATGCGGTGGTGGAATATCTGATCGACGCGCCCTTCACCCCCGAAGCTGCGCGCGGTGCGCGCTGGAACGACCCGGCCTTCGGCATCGACTGGCCGGCGCCCCCTGCGCTGATCTCGGACCGTGATCGCGACTGGCCGGATTTCCCCAATGTCTGATCCGGTTCTGCTGACCGGCGCCACCGGCTTTGTCGGGCGGGCGGTTCTGGCCGAACTGGTGGCGCGCGGGGTGCCGGTGCAGGCGGTGTTCCGCCGCGCGCCCGGCCTGAACCTGCCCGGCGTGACCTGGCATCCGGCCGATCTGCTGACCGAGGCCGGGCGCAAGGTGGTGCTGGATGCGGGCCCTGCCCCGCGCCTGATCCATTGCGCCTGGGAGGTGGAGCACGGGGCCTTCTGGACCTCGCCCGCCAATGCCGTCTGGCGGGCGGCGTCAGTTGATCTGGTGCAAGGCTTCCTGACCCGGGGCGGGCAGCGGGTGGTGGCGCTTGGCACCTGCGCCGAATACGACGCCACCGCGACGGGCCCCTGGGACGAAAACCGCCCGATGGCCCCCGCCACCCCATACGGGCAGGCCAAGGCCGCACTGTTCCATGACCTTTCCGCCCTTTGTGGCCCCCGGCTGGTCTGGGCACGGCTGTTCCACCTGTATGGCCCCGGCGAAGACAGCCGCCGCCTGATCCCCGCGCTGGCAACGGCGCTGCGGCAGGGCCTGCCGGCCGAGGTGCGCAAGGCAGAGCTGATCCGCGATTATGCCTCAACCGCGCATGTGGCGCGCTGTCTGGCGGGGCTGCTGGACAGCCCGGCCTTCGGTGCGGTGGACATCGGGTCGGCCGAGCCGCGGTCGCTGGGCGATCTGGCGGGCATCCTGGCCCGCCATCTTGGCCGCCCTGACCTGCTGCGCCTGTCGCACCGGATCGACCCGGAGGAACCACAGGTCATGGCGCCCCGGCTGGCCCGGCTGCACGCCGCCCTTGGCCCGCTGCGCGAACGGCCCGAAACCGGGCTGCCCGCCTTGCTGGAGACCTCTGCGCCGGGCTGACGCCGGGCCGTCAATCCTTGCCGATCATCACGTCCGAGGCCTTGATCACCGCATAGGCCCGCTCACCCACCTTGAGCCCCAGTTCATCCACGGCTTCGTTGGTGATCGAGGCTGTCACCAGCGTGCCCCCGATATCCAGACGGACATGGCTGGTCACCGATCCGGTGGTGATCCAGACGATGGTTCCCGGCAAGACGTTTCTGGCGCTGAGCTGCATTTCGGCCTCAAGGATTCGATATGTCTTGCGATACATAGCGTCGCAGGCCAGACGGCGCCCGCCCTGCCTGCGGCGCTGCCCTTCTCGAAAGGGCACGCAGGCCGCCCCTGCCTTGCGCGCGGGCAGATCGACCGTTTTTCGGGCAGTAAAAGAAGGGAAAGGCGGCAGATTGCCCCGCATCTTGGCAAGCCCGATGACCGGCACCGGCAGGGGCGAAAACCCGAGTCCATAATGTATGTCTTTGAAAATATGTATCTAACATATTCTCAAATGACAATATTTTTACGACGGAATCCCCGACTGCCTTCGTATAGGGGGGATCAGACCCATCTTGCATGACAGGAGAGACCCATGCGTAAGATCATTTACGGAACCGCCATTGCGGGGCTTTTGGCTGGCATCGCCTATGCCGCCGACCCGATGGCGACCATCACCGCCCGTCAGGATTATTACAAATCTCTGGGGGGCGTGATGAAGCCGATGGCTGGCCTTGCCAAGAGCTTTGATGCCGAGGCCGCCAAGGCCGAAGCCGCCAAACTGGAGGCGATCCTGGCCACCGATGTGGCGCCGTTGTTCGCCCCCGGCACCTCGGACGCCGAATTCCCCGGCAAGACCCGCGCCATGGCGAAGATCTGGGAAAACGGGGAAGATGTCGGCGCCAAGGGCAAGGCAATGCATGAAGCCGGGGCCGAGGTGATTGCCGCCGCCAATGCCGGCGATGCCGCCGCCTTCGGTGCGGCCTTCGGCAAGCTGGGCGGCACCTGCAAATCCTGCCACGACGCCTATCGCGTGCCGGAATGACCCTGACGGCCGGGCCTTGCGCCCGGCCCCCTTCCCCTTGATGCGAGACGAAGAATGACCAAGCAGAACGAACAGATCTGGGACCCGGCCCTGCGCGCCTTTCACTGGGCGCTGGCGGTGGCTGTCATCGGCGGGTGGCTGCTGGGCCAGTTCGGCCCCTTGCAGATGACGCTGCATTTCTGGGCCGGCTATGCGGTGGCCGCGCTGATCGTGTTCCGGCTGCTCTGGGGTTTTGTCGGCCCGCGCAATGCCCGCTTCACCTCATTCCTGCGCGGCCCCGGCACGGTGATCGCCTATGTCCGCACCCTGCCCGCGCGCACATCGGTGCATCCCAGGGGGCATAACCCGCTGGGCGGCTGGTCCATCGTGGCGATGCTGGCGATGCTGGCGGCGCAGGTGGCCACCGGGCTGATCCTTGACCCCGAGGATTACATCAACACCGGGCCGCTGGCCGGCATGGTCTCTGCCGACTGGAACCGCTGGGCGCTGGGGATGCACCATACGCTGGCCGTCGTGCTGCTGGCGCTGGTGGTGCTGCATGTCGCCGCCATTCTGTTCTACCGCTTCTGGAAGCGCGAGGATCTGGTGACCCCAATGATCACCGGCCAGCGCCGGCAAGCGGGGCGCAGCCGGAAGGGCCGGTTCACCGCCCCTGGCCGCACCGGCTGAGTCCCCCGTGCCACACCTGGCCCCCCAGATACGGGGCCGGGCGTTTCTGGCTGGCCCATATGCCGCGCCTGCCCCTATAGTCTGCGTCGGATACCGGGGGGAACACCCGGACCTTGAGGCAGGCCTATAAAAACAAGCAAGGAGGGAGCGGATGCGCTGCCCATTCTGCGGCAATATCGACACCCAGGTGAAAGACAGCCGCCCGGCGGAAGACCATGTGTCCATCCGCCGACGCCGTTTCTGCCCCGCCTGTGGCGGACGCTTCACCACCTATGAACGCGTGCAGCTTCGCGATCTGGTGGTGATCAAATCCTCTGGCAAGCGCGAGGATTTCGACCGCGACAAGCTGGAACGCTCGATCCGCATCGCGATGCAGAAACGCCCGATCGACCCCGAACGCATTGACCAGATGATTTCCGGCATCGTGCGGCGGCTGGAGTCGCTGGGCGAGACCGACATCCCGTCCAAGCAGATCGGCGAGATCGTGATGGAAAGCCTGGCCCGGATCGACACCGTGGCCTATGTGCGCTTTGCCAGCGTTTACAAGAACTTCCAGGCTGCGGGCGATTTTGACCGCTTCGTCAGCGAGCTGCGCCCCAGCGACAAGCCGGAAGAGTGAGCGACGCCGACCACATGGCCCATGCCCTGCGCCTTGCGGCGCGGGGCATGGGCGCGACCTGGCCGAACCCCTCGGTCGGTTGCGTGATCGTGAAGGACGGTGCGATCATCGGGCGCGGCTGGACGCAACCCGGTGGCCGGCCCCATGCCGAGGTCCGCGCGCTGGCACAGGCCGGACGGGGCGCCGCCGGGGCCACCGCCTATGTCACGCTGGAACCCTGCGCCCACCATGGCCACACCCCCCCCTGCGCGGAAGCCCTGATCGCGGCAGGCGTCGCCCGCGTGGTGACCGCCCTGACCGACCCTGACCCGCGCGTCTCGGGCCGCGGCCACGCGATGCTGCGCGCGGCCGGGGTCGAGGTCACCGAGGGTGTCGGCACCGCCGGAGCCGCGCGGGTGACGGCGGGGTTTCTGAAGCGCGTCACCCGTGGCCTGCCCTTCGTGACCCTCAAACTGGCCACCACGCTGGATGGCCGCATCGCCACCGCCAGCGGGGAAAGCCGCTGGATCACCGGCCCCGAGGCCCGCGCACATGGCCACCTGCTGCGGCTGACCCATGACGCGGTTCTGGTCGGGTCGGGCACCGCCTGCGCCGACGACCCCGACCTGACGATCCGCGCCTTCGGCACGGCGCGCCAGCCGCTGCGGATCGTGCTGGACAGCCGCTTGCGCCACACCCCAGACAGCCGCCTGGGCCGAACCGCCCGCGACCTGCCGGTCTGGCTGCTGCATGGCCCCGATGCCCCCGCCGCCGCGCGGCAGGCCTGGGCCGCGACAGGGGCGCGGCTGCTTGAGGTGACGACCGGACCCGAAGGCCATATCGACCCCACCGCCGCACTGTCCCGGCTGGCCGGCGAAGGGCTGACCCGCATCCTGTGCGAAGGCGGCGGCACACTGGCGGCGGCACTGATCGGTGCCGGTCTGGTGGATGACCTGGCCCTTTATCAGGCCGGCTGCCTGATCGGAGCCGACGGCACCCCGGCGCTGGCCCGGCTGGGCCTTTCCCATCTGGCCGACGCCCCCCACCTGCGCCTGCGCGAAACCCGGCGTCTTGGCCCTGACACGCTCAGCCTGTGGTCGATTTGAGACAAAAGCGGGGCGCTGCCCCCGCACCCCCGGGATATTTAGGGACAGATGAAATCAGCAGGCCTTGCGCCCCTGACTTCATCCGTCCTCAAGTTTCCCCGCCGGAGGCAGGCGCGCGAACCGGCTGGGCCACGCCTGCGCGGCCGCTTGTCTTACCAGTGGCCGGTGTTCGGCATCGAGATCCAGGGTTCAACCGGCGTCAGGGCACGGCCGCTTTGCAAAAGCTCGATCGAGATATTGTCCGGGCTGCGGACAAAGGCCATGCGGCCATCGCGCGGCGGGCGGTTGATCGTCACGCCGTTCGCCATCAGATGCGCGCACATCGCATGGATGTCCTCCACCTCATAGGCCAGGTGGCCGAAATGCCGGCTGTCGCTTGGCAGAGCCTTGTCGCCGTCCCAGTTCCAGGTCAGTTCCACCGGGCACTCGGGCTGGCCGGGCGGGGCCATGAAGACCAGCGTGAAGCGGCCGCTTTCGTTGTCGTAACGGCGCGTTTCCTCAAGCCCGAGCAGCCGGTAGAAGGCGATGGACGCCTCAAGGTCCAGCACCCGGACCATGGTGTGTAGGTATCTGATCTGCATCTGCTCTCCTTGCGCGGGCCGGTCTGGCCGCGGTCATCGGACAGGATAGCACGCGATCCCCCAAGCGCCACCCTGTCGCGCCACGCCTCCGCGGCACCTTGGCCGCACCGCCCTACTGCGGTTTCCGTAGGATGGCACACCATATATAGTGGCTAGCGACTCGTTTCCGATTTTCCCCGAAAGGCCCCGCCCATGCCGCTGACCCCCGACCAACGCGCCGAGATCGAAGCCGCCAGGGCCCATCCGCAACCCACGCTGCGTGCCGTCTCTCCGGGGATGGAGGCGCATCTCTACCGCGCGCATGAGGTGCTGGATCACGGCTTCATCCGGGTGATCGACTATATGGGCGACGATGCCGCCATCGTGCAGGCGGCGCGCGTCAGCTATGGCGCCGGGACAAAGCATGTGTCGAACGACGAAGGGCTGATCCGCTATCTGATGCGGCACTGGCATTCGACGCCCTTCGAGATGTGCGAGATCAAGCTGCATGTCAAACTGCCGGTCTTCGTGGCCCGCCAGTGGATCAGGCACCGCACCGCCAACGTCAACGAATACTCGGCCCGCTATTCGATCCTTGACCGCGAGTTCTACATTCCGGCGCCCGAACACCTGGCCGCGCAATCGACCGTGAACAACCAGGGCCGGGGCGAGGTTCTGTCGGGCGCCGAAGCCGCGCGGGTGCTGGAAACGCTGAAGCGCGACGCCGCCACCTGCTTTGACCACTACGAGGAAATGCTCTCGCAGGACGGCCAGCAGGGCCTTGCCCGCGAACTGGCGCGGATGAACCTGCCGATGAACACCTATACGCAGTGGTACTGGAAGACCGACCTGCACAACCTGTTCCACTTCCTGCGGCTGCGGGCCGATGCCCATGCGCAATACGAAATCCAGGTCTATGCCAAGGCGATTGCCGAGTGCGTCAAGGACTGGGTGCCGCTCGCCTATGCTGCCTTTGAAGATTACCGCATGGGCGGCATCACGCTTTCGGCCAAGGCGACGGCCCTTCTGAAGCGCCGTCTGGCCGGCGAGACGGTGGGACAGGAGGATTCGGGCATGTCGAAAGGCGAATGGCGCGAGTTTGTCGAGGTCTGGGGCTAAACGCGCCTTCCTTGCGCGCCAGTGCATTGCCGTCTCAAAGGGGGCCTGATGATCCGCACCACCATCACGCTGGATGACGAACTGGCCGCCGAGCTGGAGGCCTATGTCGCACGGTCGCCGGTGCAGAACCGGTCCGAGGCGATCCGCGACCTGATCCGGCGCGGGCTGGCGGTTGAACCGGCGGCGCGGCCCGATCAGGGCTGTTTCGCGGTGGTGTCCTGCGCGGTGGACCAGACGATGCCAGAGCTGGCAAAGCGCATCCGCGAAGGCCGGCTGGCACGCCATTCCGAGATACTGCTCCACACCAGTATTCCGATCAACCACGGGGAAACCGTGGATATTTCCGTGCTGCGCGGCGACTTCGCCCGCGTGTCGGATTATGCGGCGCAACTGTTTCTGGAACGCGGGGTGCGGCATGGCGCGGCCGGGCTGATCCCGGTTGAGGAACATGTCGAGACCCATGCGCATGAGGGCGAGGAGCCGCACAGCCACACCCATCTGCGGGTGCAGCAAAGCTTCTGACCGGGCTGCCTTGACAGCTTGCGGACAGTGGCCTTTGATACCCCCGTTCCGGTGCCCCGCAAGGGGCGAAGAGGGAAGCCGGTGAAACCCCGGCGCTGCCCCCGCAACTGTGAGCGGCGAGTCCCTGCCAAGATGCCACGGGCGCCCTGCGCGCCGGGAAGGCTGGCAGACCGACGATGACCCGCAAGCCAGGAGACCTGCCGGAACCGCGAACCGATGCCGGGCGGCGGGCCCGGGGACAGGATCTGTGCAGGGCCACGGCCTGTGCGCGCTTGTGATCTGTCTCCTGTTTTTCGCGTGGCATCAGGACCTTGCGCCGAATCCGGCGCCGGGACCGGCACGGAAACGTCAGGCGAAGGGGCCAGCGATGCAGCCGAAGGACACGACCACGAATGAGGCCTTCAAGGGCTACACCAACACGGCCTGCCCGTTCCTGCCCTGCCACAAGGGCGTGAAGGGCGATTTCAACTGCCTGTTCTGCTACTGTCCGCTGATCGCCTATGAATGTCCGGGTTCCTACGCGACCTACACGGACCGGAACGGTCTGACACGCAAGGACTGCTCTGCCTGCACCCTGCCGCATGACGATTACCGCAAGTCGTGGAACTTCATCCAGCGCTGGCTGGAATATCCTGTGGTCTGGTCGGGCCTTCCGCAGACCGACCCGCCCACCCGCCGCCCCCGCCCGCCCGGGCATGAGGCTGAGGGCCAGGACGACTGACGGCTGTCCTGCAAACGCGCGGCGGGGCAACTTGCAAACTGCATCCGTCCCGTCGCCCGCCTTTGCCCGCCGCAATCAGGCGGCAAGCCCCCCGGACATCCGGCCGCCCCTGACACACTCCAATCTGATCGCTCATTCCCCCGGCGCGTCGGACTTGTCAGCCTGACCGGGTCTGGGGCGGCGGGCCGCGCGTTCGCCGGCATGGCGCAACAGGGCTGCGAAGCGCCAGCCGCCGTGCGACAGCTTGCCAAAGGGCAGAAGCAGCGCAAACCCCAGCACGCTGCCCAGATGCAATGCCAGCATCAGGCCCATGACGGGGGTCTCGCGCAGGGCAAGAAGCAGCAGCCCGGAACCGGCGACGACGGCAAGCTGGGCCCGGGCGAAGCGGTCCTCGGCCAGCATACGGGCACTGGCCGGGGCCTGATCGGCCGACCGGCTGCGTCGCTCCAGCAGCGCGAGGCCGGCCAGCATCGCCAGACCGCCGATCGCGCCCAGCAGAACCGGCAGGCTGCCCACCGGGTAAGGTGCCACCTGGCCGCGGCTGTGCAACCAGGCCCCGGCCAGCGTGGCCAGAAAGGTCAGGCCAAACCCATAGGCAGCCAGGTGATGCGCACGGCGTCGGATCGGGCTGACGCGGCCCTGCCGGTCTTCGCAGCCGGGGGCGCCGTGGCCAAGGTTGCGCAGGGTGGCGGCATCGGTCAGCGCCCGGAAAAGCGTGGCCGGGCTGTGCCGCGTGGCCGGGCCGCCCGAGCGGCGCCAGTGGCGCCAGACCCTTACCGCCAGCACCATGCCCGCCCCGGCAAAGGCCAGCGCCGCGCCCGCCGCCATTACCGGATGGGGGATCACCCGGTAAAAGGCCCCCGCCCCGGCTTGAGGCGCGAACAGCACCTGCGGCGGCACCAGAAGCAAGGTGCCAAGCACGGGCGCGAACAGGCAGAACAGGAACAGCCAGACCGCGGAACGGGGGCCGGCAGCCTGCCGGGGCAAAGGTCCGGCATAGTCTTGCGCCCGCACCTCGGCCAGCGCGGCGGGGACGTTGATCGCCAGTTCATGCGGCAGGGTATATTGGCAATCGGCGTGACAGGACCGGCAATCGTGGCACAGATGGGCAAGATGGCGCAGATCGCCGTCACGCAAGCCCTGCCGCAACTGGGCCGCCGGGAAGACATCGCAAAGCCCGCTGCAGAACCCGCAGGTGTTGCACAGGTTCATCGTGCGCCGGGCATTGGCAAGCGGATCTTCCGGCGGCGGCGCAGACGGGGCGATCCGGTCTGCAAGGGCCGGCCTCTGCGCGGTCAGAACCGCAGGCCCGGCCAGCGCCGCCGCCTCGCGCCCGGCGATGCGGCCGAAGACGCCGGCAATGGTCAGCCCGATGCCCGAAAGGTAGCCCGGGCCCAGGATCTGGCCGCACATGGCGGTGCCCGCCGCGAAAAGCCGCGGCGCGGTGCCCCCTGCGGCCAGGCGGATTCGCGCACTGGCGTCGACGGCGGCTCCGTGGCGCGTAAAGGCCAGCCCCAGCCGCATGGGGATGGCCGCAAGGGGGCCGTCAAGCCGGCCCAGAGGGGCCGTGTCGCGCAGGGTGCGCGGTGGATCGGGCGGCGGACCGCCGGTCTGCCAATCCCTGATCTCTTGCAGCGTGACGGTCAGGCCATCGGGGTCGATGCCACAGGCAAGGGCCAGCGCCACGGGCGTGGCCGCGCGCCGCGGCGGATACATCAGCGGCGGCAGACGGGCGGTGCCCTCGGGTCCCAGAATGATCCAGCCGCGCGGATCCGGCCGGTCTTGCAGAAGACGCGCCCAATGCGAGAACCGCTCGGGGCTGATCGTGGCGCCTTCATCGCCAAGGCGGCGGCCGTCAGGGCCGACGACAAGGCCAAACTGCATACCGTCCAGCCGGCTGACGATTCCGGCATCGTCTTGTGGCGCGCGGGCATCAACCGGGACAAGGTGGCCATCGCCCGGCAAACCGGCGGCGGCAGCCCCATGCGACAACAGCCAAAGCAGCGGTTCCCCCTGCTGGAACGGGGTGCCCCGATTGGCGATCACCGCCGCGCGCGGGCCAAGGTGGCGGGCCAGCTCGCCCCTGTTTGCGCCCGTACCACCGCAGGTCAGCACCACGGCAGCGGCGGCAATCTGCACCGGCCCCTCGGGCGTGTCGGCATGAATGTGCAGCGGGGCGGCCGTTTGCGACGACAGCGCGACCGGATCTAGGGCACGGACCCGCCAGCCGGTGCGAATCTCTACCCCCAGGGCGACAGCACGGCGGATCAGGGCATTGACCAAGGCCTGCCCGCCCCCGCGCAGAAAGACGGTTCGGCGGGAATACGGCAGATTGCCGTCGGCCCAGGGTTCGAAAGCCACCCCCTGCGCCAGAAGCCAGGGCCCCAGATCGCCCGCGCCTTCCGCCAGACGCTCTGCAAGGTCTGGATCAGGCGCAGCCTTGCGCCGAAGATCCGCCAGAAAGGCCGCGGCGGGGTAACTGTCGCGCTGGAAGGGCGTTTCGGCAGGGTTGACCAGACGCAGGTTGCGGCAATGGCGGGCGTTGCCGCCCAACAGCTCGCGCGGCGCGGCATCCACCAGCATCACGGCGGCCCCGGCCTCACGCGCCTCGATGGCGGCGCAAAGCCCGGAGAACCCGCCGCCGATGACCAGAACCCTGTTGCCGCCGTCCGCCACCACGCCCCCCGCCTTTTCGCGGGCAAACGGTTTCACGGATGCGTCCGATCCTCAAGGGCACCCCTATTCGCAACCTGCGGCGGAAAGGCGGTTGACATGCCGCGGCGGTTATGGCCGGTAAAGGGCATCATCGGTCCCTTGCCGGGCATCATCGCGCGGCGAGGGGGAGAGAGGGAATACGGTGCGGCCCGCAGGGGCCAATTCCGTGGCTGCCCCCGCAACTGTAAGCGGAGAGCGACGCCGAACACGCCACTGGGCCAATCGCCCGGGAAGGCCGGCCGAGCCAAGACCCGCGAGCCAGGAGACCTGCCGGCGAGGCATGGCGAAGAGCGATCTTCGCCTGCAGTTAACCGGACGCCGGGGTGTGCGTCTGGCTCGCAGAGCCGGAACGACGCCCTGCGTGCCTTTCATCCCGAACGTCCTTTCTGGATTCCGTCTTCTGACGGCACAAGAGAGGAACGACCATGACCCTTCGCTCTGCCGCGCTGATCGCCGCGGCCTGCCTGCTGCCCTTGCCCGCCGCAGCGCATTTCCAACTGATCCATGTTGAAAACCCCATCATCGAAGGCCCCGGCGATGTGCCGTTGCGGCTGATCTTCTGGCACCCTTTCGAGAACGGCCATGTGATGGACATGGGCCAACCGCTGGCCTTCTACAGCGTGAACAAGGGCAAGAAGACCGACCTGATGGATCGGCTGAAGCCGATCACCTTTACCGGCGGCGAAAATGCGGCGGCGGCCTATGAGGCCAGCGTGCCGGTGACCAGGGCCGGCGATTATGTGCTGGTGGTTGAACCCGCCCCCTATCTGGAACCCAGCGAGGATGTCTTCATCCAGCAACTGACCAAGGTCTATCTGAACCATGCCGAACTGCCGACCGACTGGATGGAGCCGCAGGGTCTGGCGACCGAGATCCTGCCGCTGAATAAGCCCTACAACATCATTGCAGGCTCAACCTTCAGCGGGCAGGTGCTGGCCGAAGGCAAGCCGGTGCCCGGTGTCGAGATCGAGGTCGAGTTCATGGCCGCAGAGCCGGACCTTGCCACCAATACGGCGAAATCGGCCGTTGCCGGGCCAATGCCGGGCGGGTCGGTCGTGGTGGTGTCCGATGCCGACGGAACCTTCACCTTTGGCGTTCCCAAGGCCGGCTGGTGGGGCTTTGCGGCGCTGGGGTCCGGCCCGGCCAAGGAACATGAAGGCAAGGAACTGAGTCAGGACGCCGTGATCTGGGTGCGCGCCTGGGATCTGGAGTAAGCCATGCACATCGTTGATGGCGCGCTGTCCAACCCCGTGGTGATCGGGGGCGCCGTGATCGCGGCCGGGGGCATTGCACTTGGCCTGCGGGCGCTGACGGTTGAAAAGATACCCACCGCCGGCGTGTTGTCGGCGGCGTTCTTCGTGGCCTCGCTGGTGCATGTTCCGATCGGCCCTTCATCGGTGCACCTCATCCTGAACGGTCTGGCCGGGGTAATCCTGGGCTGGGCCGCGTTTCCGGCGCTGTTCGTGGGCCTGCTGTTGCAGGCGGTGTTCTTCGGCTTTGGCGGGGTCACGGTGCTGGGGGTCAACACCGTGAACATCGCCCTGCCGGCGGTGCTGGTCGGAATGATCTGCGGCCCGTTCATCCGCCGCGGAACCGCCCTGACCGCCACGGTCTGGGCCGGTATCGGCGGCGCACTGGCGATTGCGCTGACAACGCTGTTCGTCGCGCTTTCGCTGATGCTGAGCGGCGAACAGTTCCTGCCCGCTGCCAAGCTGGTGTTCTTTGCCCATATCCCGGTGATGGCCATCGAAGGCGTGCTGACGGCTGCCGCGGTATCGCTGGCCCGCAAGGTGAAACCCGAACTCTTCCATGCTCTTGAGGTGGCACGATGAAACAGGCCGGATATCTTGCAACGGTGGCCCTTTGCCTGATGCTGGCGCCGTGGCCCGCCCTGGCGCACAAGGTGATTGCCTCGGTCTATCCTGCAGGCCGTGCGATCGAGGGCGAAATCGGGTTTTCCAACGGCGACATGGCCGCGAACAGCAAGGTCACCGTAACCGACCCGGCCGGCCGCCCCTTGGGCGAAACCACGACGGACGAGGGCGGTGTTTTCCTGTTCACCCCGACCGAACCCGTGGACCATGTGTTCCGCGCCGATCTGGGGGCAGGCCATGTGGCCGAGGTGACCATGAGCGCAGCCGATGTGGGCGGCATCCTGGGCAAAGCCACCCCAGCGGCAGCCACCGCCGCCCCGGACGCCGTCCCTGCCCCGGCCGCCGCTTCCCCCGGTGGGGCCACCGCCAGCGGACCCGCGCTGGATGAAGCCGCCATGGCCCGGATCGTGCGCGACGAGATGCGCCCCCTGCGACAGGAGATCGTCGCCTACAAGGAGAAGAACGATCTGCAATCCATCCTGGGCGGCATCGGTTACATCGCCGGGCTGTTCGGGATCGGCTTCTATGTCGCGGCGCGCCGCCGCCCCCTGGCGCGCTGATCGTGGCACATCTGCTTGGCCTTGGCGAAACGGGCGCGGTGGGGCTATCGCCCCGCCCTTCGCCGCTTGTCCGGCGGCTGGACCCGCGCGGACGTATTCTGGCGGCGCTGGCCTTCGCGGTGGTGGTGACGGGGCTATCCAGCCTGACAGCACTGGTGGCGGCGCTGGCGGCGGCACTGGCCCTGCTGGCGGTATCCGGCCTGCCTGTGGCAACCACCCTGAAACGCATGATGCTGATGGACGGGTTCATTGTCTTCATGCTCGTGCTGCTGCCGTTCTCGACGCCGGGCACGGCGCTTCTGGTCGTGCCCGGCGGCTTTGTCGCCAGTGCGGAAGGGCTGCGGCTGGCGGTCGAAATTGCGCTGACCGCCAATGCGGTGATCCTGGCGCTGATGGTGCTGGTTGGCACGATGGAGCCGGTGGTGCTGGGACATGCGCTGGCGCGGCTGCGGGTGCCGGAACGGCTGGTGCATCTGCTGCTGTTCACGGTGCGCTACATCGAAGTGTTGCGCGACGAATACAGCCGGTCGCGGCAGGCCATGCAGGCGCGCGCTTTCCGCCCCGGCAGCAACCGGCATTGCTGGCGCAGCCTTGGCCAACTGGTCGGAATGATGCTGGTGCGCGCGCTGGAACGGTCTGAGCGTATTCTGCAGGCGATGAAGTGCCGCGGCTTCACCGGGCGGTTGCCGCTGCTGTCGGACCTGCGGTTCGGCCGGATCGACGGGTTGGCGGCGGTGCTGTTTCTTGCCGGGCTTCTGGGGCTGGTTCTGCTGGAGATGTGCCTTGCCGACCTTGCTTGAACTGGAGGAGATCCACTTCGCCTATCCGGGCCAGACACCCGTGCTGCGCGGCGCCAGCCTGTCCGTGGCGGCAGGAGAGCGGGTTGCCCTGGTCGGGCCGAACGGGTCGGGGAAATCCACGCTGCTGCGCATCGCGCTGGGGCTGGTTCTGCCCCTGCGGGGCCGGGTGCGGGCCTTCGGACAGGAGCGCAGGCACGAGGCCGCGTTTCATGACGTGCGGCGGCGGATCGGGCTGGTGTTCCAGGACCCCGATGATCAGTTGTTCTGCCCGACGGTGGCCGAGGACATCGCCTTTGGCCCGCTGAACCTGGGGCGATCCCGGGCCGAGGCCTTGCGTCTGGTGGACGAAGTCCTTGACCGGCTGGCGCTGCGACACCTGCGGGACAGGGTGACACATCACCTGTCAGGCGGGGAAAAGCGGCTGATCACACTGGCCTCGGTGCTGGTGATGGACCCCGAGGTGCTGCTGCTGGACGAGCCGACCAATGCGCTGGATCCGGAAAACGAGGCACGGCTTCTGGAAATCCTGCTGGCCCTGCCCCAGGCCATTGTGCTGGTCAGCCACGATGCCGCGTTCCGCGCGCAAGTGACCTCTCGCGAGGTGCGGCTGGAAAAGGGCATTGTGGTCAACCCATCCTAACCGCCGCGGCTGTAGCGCGACACGAATTTTTGCAGGGTGAGACAGAAAGATTTGCAGCAGTGCACTTGCAGGGTGATGTGGATGTCGCTGCCGGACTGATCACCCCGCATCAGATATGAGCAGTTCGGGGCGACCCGGCTGACCGCCCTTTGTTCCGATAGAATAGGTCGTCGTCGCCTCCTCGATGCGCGCCCAACCGAACAGGTTGCGGATCTCTGGCACGTCGTTGATCGACAGGATGAAGCGGCCTTTAAGGCCCCTTAAAGCCCCCTCCAGACGCTCGAAATCGCCCCTGCTGAACAGGTGCTTGCCGTAGTCGCCCTCGCTGCCCCAATAGGGCGGGTCGAGGTAGAAGAGCGTGCCGGGGCTGTCGTAACGGCGGATGAACACCTCGAAATCCATACACTCGATCACCACGCCAGACAGGCGGCTGTGGAGGTCTTCGAGCATCGGCTCCAGCGTGGTCAGGTTGAACCGCGCCGGGCGGCCGGTCTGCACCCCGAAGTTGCGACCACTGACCTTGCCGCCGAACGCGGTGCGCTGGAGGTAGAGGAACCGCGCTGCGCGTTCCAGATCGGTCAGGGTTTCGGGGTTGGTGTCGACCAGGCGGTTGAATTCGACCCGCGTCGTCAACTGGAATCGCAGCACATCGAGGAACTGCGGATAGTGGCGCTGCAGGATGCGGAACAGCGTGGCCACGTCGCGGCCGGCGTCGTTGATCACCTCGGCCCGGGGGCGCGAGGAGCGGCGCAGGAAGATGCCGCCCATCCCGACGAAGGGTTCGGCATAGGTGGTGTGATCGCGGTCCGCGTCGATCAGCGCGCAGATGCGTTTGGCAAGGTTGCGCTTGCCGCCGATCCAGGGGGCAATCGGTTGCACAGGGGCAACTTCGGAATGGTGGGTCATGGTCATTCTCCTGGGGCCTTGCCCCGGTGATCTGTTGGGCGCTGGTCGCGCTCGATCGCGGGGGCTCTGTGCGGCCTCAGGATGTTCACCGCCTTGCAGCGGGGGCATTTGATACGGATGGCTGCGGCCACCGCATCAGGCTCTGCCACGAATAGCAGGCGGTGACAGGCGCAGCAACGGACGGCTGCGGTTTCAGGACTCGACATCATGGGCAGAATCGCTCGACTGTGCCGCGCCCTCGCGAGGGTGGAGCGGCCATGAGCTATGGTTTGGTCGGCGGGGGCTTTCTGACGGCTTCCCCGTGTCAGAGGGGGCGGCAACCCCCTCTGGCCTCCCTTTGAGGCCTCAGGCCACCCAGGCCAGCAGCGTCGCCAGCTCGGCTGATGAAACAGCGCGGTTCCAGATCCCGAAATTTCCAACCGACCCCGGCAGGTCGCCGGGCTGGGCGGCCTGGGCGGCCCCGAGTGCAAGCGTTGCCAACGTGAACGCGCCGGTGAGCACGACGGTGGTCGAGCTGCCGGTGCTGAGGTGCAGCGTGGCCGAGGTGCCGTTGACAACCAGCACCACGCCGCAACGGCCCGAGAAATCGGCGGGCAGAGGCGTGTCGATGTTTTGCGTCAGGTTCTGGTGGCGCCAGTATTTCGCGCCGTTTGTATACCTGTAGGCCAGCCGGCAGATCGGAACGGCGGCGCCCAGGGTGAAGTGGTTGTCGACCGTCACCCCTGCGGCGTCGATCGTCACGTTGAGCGCGATGGTGAGCGCGGCGGTGGCGCCGATCTGCGTTCCCTGCAGTTCGAGGCAGGCGCCCGGCGTCCCGGCCCCATTGCCCATCCGCACGCGGCCTGCATCCAGCACCGGCTGACGCGCCGCAGTGGCCTGCGCCAGCACCCGCCCGGCCTTCCGGCCTGTCCAGGCAGCGATCTTGCCCGCGGCCAGCGTGATCGAGGCCTCGGTCGGCGCCCAGATGTCCAGCGCGTCGGGGATCTGGTCGACCAGCGTATCGATGGGAACAACGGCCCCGAAGGTGCGAGACGGCGGTGCCACGAAGCCGAATTTCAAGCGCATTTAACCCCCCTTAAAAGGCAATCCTGAAGTTGGTGGCCCAGCGATACAGCATGGTTCCGGGCAGCAATTTCGACGGCCACACGTCCGACGTCCGCAGCAGCCCGCGATGGGCAGACCACTTGTTGCCGGCAAATCCGGTGCAGTCCTGACGTTGCAGCGCATAGCGCACGGCTGTCGGCGGGGCACTGCAGGTGAGGGCCACCGTCCGCCCCCGGATCGCCAGATCGGTGATCGTCGCCCCCTCGACCTCATAGCCCAGCCACCCATCAATGCCCTGGCCGCCGTAGCGGGCGGGGTCATGCGCGGCCAGATATTCGCCAGGGCGCAGGCTGTCATAGTCGAGGATGAGGGTCGATCCGATCAGGCTGGGTTTTGGCCGGCGGATCGTCCAGGGCCGGCCGGCCTCGGTTTCGACCGCCGCTCTCGCCTGAACCTCGGCTGACTGCACTGTCCAGACCGCATCCGGGTGCACGTTGTTGTCCGCGATCTGATAGGCGTATTCCGGCGTCGTCAGCACGCCCCCGCCCATTTCACAGAACTGCAACTGCTCGTCGCAGACATGCCAGTCTTCGCCGGGCTGACTGGTGTTCGCATCGCCACCCGACTGACTGACCAGAAGCGTCGCCGGGCCGAGCGCGCCGATGCTGGCCAGCAGCGCCCGCATGTCTGCGGTGTATTGCCAGAGTTGCGTCAGATAGGCGCCGGCTGGGTACGACTTGGCCGAGGTGCCGTGCACCCATTGATGCCAGGGGACATAGAGCGATTTGCCCTGAGCTGCGGCCACCGCGACCATCTGCTGGTAGAAGTACCGAAGGTTGTTCCAAACCGTCAGCGACCCTGTGCCGGTGGTCGTATCGTCGTCGATATCTTCAATCGGGATGCCGGCGATGCCGTGTGCCTGCGTCACGACGGGCACCAGCGGCAGCCCGGCCTCCATCCGATAGAGGGAGATCGCCGCTGCCAGCGGCCAGGCGGCCGTGACAGTGGTGCCGACGGCCGCCGTCGTCAGGCCGGTTGCGGGCACGGCCTCGTTGTAGCCCGGCGATCCGGGGCCGGCGACCGTATCCACCGGCACGCCGTCCCCCCTGACCATGCCCGCAAGCATCAATGTGGTCCCGGGCATCGCCCGGGCCAGCAGCGCGGGCGCCGTCAGACCGCTGCCGGCGAAATCTCCGCCCACCAGCAGAGACTGGCCATTGCCGGTGATCGCGTGCAGCGCCGTGGTCGACACGCTGCTGCGCATCTTGGCTGCGCCACGGTCCCAGAACGCGCGGGACATGTGCGCATCGAGGCCGCTGTCAGATTCGCTGGCTTCGGTGCGCCACACGATCAGCGCCTGCCCCGCGGCATCGGTGACCACCTCGTAGAGGCCGGCCCCATGAACCGTCTGGATCGGGGTCTCGAGAACGCTGTCGACGATAGGGCCGATTTCCGGGGCCGCCCGGTCCCACCAGTCGCGGGACATGTACATGTCCACGCCGGCGTCGGCCGCGACCGCTGCGTCGCGCCACACCACCAGCGCGCGGCCGTCGTCGTCAAACAGCAAGGAGGTGGTGGCGCCGCTGTCGGCCGTCGGGGCTTCAAAACCCACATAATCGACGAATGCGGGGCGGGCGTTCAAAGATTCCAGCCATTCGGCTTCGGTCCCGACAAAACCCGCATCCAGCGCAACCCTGTAGGCACTCCGCCCGGGGGGGCCAACCAAGGACTCCTGCCATTCGGCCTCGGTCCCGGGAAAGCCCGCATCCAAGGCGATCTCGTAAGCACTGCGCCCGGCCGGGCCGATCAGGGATGACAGCCATTCGGCCTCGGTCCCGGCAAAGCCTGTATCCAGCGCGACTTGATAAGCGCTGCGCCCGGTCGGACCGATCAGGGACGACAGCCATTCGGCCTCGGTTCCGGCAAAGCCCGCGTCCTGCGCAACCCTGTAGGCACTCCGCCCGACCGGGCCTATCAGGGACGACAGCCATTCGGCTTCGGTCCCGGCAAAGCCCGCGTCCTGCGCAACCCCGTAAGCGCTGCGCCCCCGTGGGCCGACCAGGCCGGTGATGACCTCGACCACCGTTCCGCTTTCCGTCATCACCTCGACGATATCAGTCATCGTTCCCCCCGGGCAGCACCTTCAGGCGGCCCTGCATGATGGTCCGCTGCGACGGCGGATCAGTGCGGCGCACCTCGACTTCGTAGGACAGGATCACCTCGGGTCCGGTCGCCTCGCCCCACAGCGCGCGCGTGTCGGCCGCGCTGAACGGGATCAGGATTCGACCCTCGGCCGGGGTCAGGCTGATCTCGCCGGCACCCGACGATTTGCGCAGGACGGATGGCTTGCGCAGCACCAGCCGGGCCGTGAACACCACATCGGCGCCGGTCAGGTCGACCGGCTGGACCGCGCCGTCGGCCGAACGCGCCTTGTGCGTCAGAACCAGCCCCACTTCGTTCTTCGTCGTCCCGCTGTTGCCCGCGCGGACCGCGAAGTCATAGGTGACGCTCATGCCGCCTCTCCCTTCTTGCCGCTGAAAGATGTGATCAGGCCGCCGCCCGTCAGTTCGTGCGACACGGTTTCCAGATGCCAGTCGCCATCCAGCTCTGACGGGATCAGGCCTGCCACCGTGGCGGTCGCCCCGGCCAGCAGGCCCGGTTCGAAACCCGACAGCGTGGCGTTGATCGTCATGGCCGCCCGCGCTGCCCCCGAAACCGCCGCCTCGGCCGCACGTTCGGCCTCGGCCTTGGTTGCAAAGGCGTGGCGCAACTTCTTCAGCGGGGTGCCGCTGCCAACCTTGACCTTGTGGGTGGTGCCGGTGCCGGTTTCGGTCCACTCGGCCTCGGCCGCCTTGTAGACGGCGCGCCCGTCATAGGACCAATCCCAGGACGAGAAGCGCCAGCGCGGCAGGACAGGCGGTGTCAGCGTGTCGCCGGCGGCCGTCTTGCCCTCGCCCCGGCGCTGGACGATCAGCGCCCCGCCGGTCGGCTTGCAGGTCGCATCCAGCGTGGCGGCGATCCGGGTCAGGAAATGCAGGTTCGATTCCGCCGACTGTGCGAGATAGGCCCAGACCTTGCCGGCCACGCTTTCCCCGACCACAGGTTTCAGCCCGGCCTCACCGGCGATGGTCGAGACGATGTCCTTGAGCGACTTCCGTTCCCAGGCGCGGGTGCGGGGCGCGCGGATGTCACCCTTCAGGTCGGCGGCGGTGGCCGTGATCCGCATCGACAGGACCGGCCCGCCGCCGGAAATCCCGTCCACCGCGAACACGCCCAGGAAGGCCAGCGGTTCGCCGGCATAGCCCAGCGAGACCTCGATCTTCGCCTCCTTGTCCGGCATCGCCAGCTGGCCGTCGCGGTTGTCCAGCTCCAGCTCCAGCCGGTCGGCCTTGGTGCCGTCCTCATCCGTGACGATCAAGCTCAGCAGGCGGTCGGCCACGGCGCCGGTGGCATCCTCGCCCGCGACCATGAGGCGGAACGCGGGCTTCATGTGCGGCCCCACAGCCGGATCTGGCCGGTTGCCACCGGCTCTGACACGACCGGCAGCGTGATCAGCACGCCGGCGGGATAGACGGCGCCCAGATCGGCCAGGTGCGGGTTGACGGCCAGCACGGCCGGGGCATGGGTTTCGGATCCGAGCCTTGCCTTGCAGATCGCATCCAGCATGTCGCCGGCAATGGTGCGGTAGACCGTCGTCATGCGCGGTCGCTCCCATAGGCCATGAGCGACAGGCTGAACTCGATCTTGCGCGGCGCACCGTCCGCCATGAACAGCGTCTTGGTCTCTTCCACGCCGGTGATGACCCAGCGTTCCCAGACCCAGCCCAGCCCGTCGACCAGGATCAGCGGTTGCCCGGCCGAGGCGACCAGGCGCATCAGTTCGATCTGGCGCAAGCCGCCCTTGAAATGGGGATAAATGACCCCTTCAAGGGTGATCTCGCCGGCATCGGGTCCAAGATATTGCAGCGCCGGGGCGCGGCCGAGGCGATCCTGCTTTTCCCAACGCCAGGAGGCCGAGCGGGTGAAGGTCTGATAGTTCGCGCGGTTCACGCCGAAGCGGAAGGCGCCCAGCGCCATCATGATCGTGCTGAGGCCAAGGTTAATCAAAGTCGCCCCCATCGTGCAGGGCAAAACCCTTCTGGCGGGTCAGCTCCTCAAGCTCGCGCCGGAGCGCGCGGGCAATCGAACCGGCCGACTGGCCCGGTGCCGCGTTGATGGTGATGCCGCCGATGTGCAACCCGCCCGACCGCCGTCCGCTGCCCGCGCCGGCCGACAGGCTGCGCAACTGGCGGTTCGAGATGACATTGCCATCGGTGCGGGGCGAGAACAGTTCGCGGCCCTGTTCCTGCCACTCATAGATCATGCCCGCGCGCACAGGGCCGCCCAGTGCACGCCCGGGCGGAGTGGCCATGCCTTCCAGAACCTTGCCATAGGCCTCGGGCTCACCGGGTCGGGCCGGCACGCCGCCGCCTGTGCCGGGCACGCCGACATTGGGCGTCACCCCCAGATTGATGGCATCCGACAGGTCGACGCTTCCGAACGCCTCCTTGATCATCGCCGGGATGCTGCGAACCCATTCGATGAACTCGGCAACCTTTGCCTTGGCGCCATCCCAGAGCGACTGGATCATGTCGATCCCGGCCTGAAGCAGGTCGATGTCGAAGGCGGCAGTGATCCTTGCTGTGACATCGGCAAAGGACCAGCCGGTGATATAGGTGAACAGCCCCTCGGCCGCGTCGGCCATCAGGACGAAGGGGTTGAACTCGGACAGGGTCTTCAACACCCCGTTCAGCAGCCCTTCGTCAAAGGCGGCGCGCACCCGGTCGATCTTGCCCCGGAAGTAGGACACGATCCCGTCCCAGTTCTGATAGATCACATAGGCCATGCCGGCGATGGCCGTCAGGGCCAGCATCAGCGGGTTGGCCAGCAGGGCACGGCCTGCCAACAGAATGGCCCGTGCCAGCCACTGGATGGCAGCGCCCACCGCCAGCGCGCCGGTGCGCAGCAGACCGACGGCGCGGGCCAGCCCGCCGCGCAGCAAGAGCGCCAGGCGACCGAAGATGCCGGTCGCCACAATGCC
This sequence comes from Fuscovulum blasticum DSM 2131, assembly GCF_003034965.1. Taxonomy (GTDB): domain Bacteria; phylum Pseudomonadota; class Alphaproteobacteria; order Rhodobacterales; family Rhodobacteraceae; genus Pseudogemmobacter; species Pseudogemmobacter blasticus. Next base: position 70,451 of record NZ_PZKE01000002.1, read on the forward strand.
CTGGGCAACCATACCCAACAGGCCGCGGACAACCAGCAGGATGCCCCAGCTCAACTGGGCGAACCCGCCGACAAGGCCCCAGATGATCTTGCCCATGACGAGCGAGACCGCGACCCAGGCCAGATTGTCCCAGCCGCCCAGCAGATCGGCGACTCGCGCGATGATCGGCGTCACCGCATTCCAGGCTGAGACCGCTTGGTGTGCAAAGGCTTGCATGGCCTTAAGACTTTGGAGCAGCGCGCGGGCAACCTGATCCGCCAGTGCCTGCAATCGACCGTCGGCGGCCATCTGATTGATCGTGTCGAGGAGACCGCGAAGCTGTTCCTTCAGGAAGTCGAAGACGCCGCTGTCCATCACCATGACGCGGAAGCGGTACCACTGGTCGCTGAGGTTCGAGACGATACCGTCCCAGGACTTCGAAATCCGCTCGGCCGCACCGGCGTTCCTTTCGCCCAGGGCGTCCATCAACAACTGGATTTCCTTGCGGCCGAGCTTGCCCTTTTCGGCCAGCTTCATCACCTCGGCCGAGCTCTTGCCCATCTTGGCCGCCAGCAGATCCCAGACAGGCACACCGCGTTCCAGCATCTGCATGGCTTCCTCGCCCTGCAGCTTGCCCTTGGTCCAGGCCTGCCCCAGCGCCAACACAAGCCCGTCCATCTGCTCGACCCCGCCGCCCGTCGCGGCCATGGTGTCGACCAGCGCCAGCATTGAGCCATTGGTCGGGTCAAGGCCGAAGGCCTTAAGCCGGGCATAGGCCGCGATGGTTTCGTTGAGTTGCAACGGGGTCTTTGCGGCAAAATCCATGATCCACGCCATGGCTTTGTCGGCGCCCTCGGCCGAGCCTTCCAGGTTGGTCAACTGGATCTTGAACTTCTCCATTTCCGCCGCCGGGCCGATGAAGAGCCCGGTCAGCGCCGCCGCCGTGCCCTGATAGGCGGCCAGCACGGCCGCGCCCCTCAGGGCGGCCCCGGTCACGGTGCCCAGGCCCGCTGCCATCAGATGCGCGCCGCGGTTGCCCCGGGCGGCGTTGCGCATCATGCCCTCGCCGCCGATCCGCTCGATCGCGCGCATCGCCAGGCGCGCGGGCGCGGTGGCCTTGTCGACCAGGCGCAGGATTAGCTGGATGTTCAGGTCAGCCATCGGCATCCTCGCGTCCGGCGCGGGCACGCGCCTTGCCCCACCAGCGGGCCAGTTCGTCCAGGGTCATCGGGTCCATGGCCTGCGGTGGCCAGTGAAAGACGACGGCAATGTCGGCCATCGCCTCTTCGATATCGTCGGGCAGCTCTACTGCAGGGTCGCGCGTTCCTGCCGGATCTGCTCCGCCGTCATGAAAAAACCGACCACCTCGCTGGAGAGCGCCAGCAGATCGGGCAGTTCCAGCGCCTCGACCTCGGACGGCATCAGTGCGGGTTCGGTCACGCGCGGCAGCAGCCGCACCATGGAATTGACGTCCATCTGCAGCACGTCGGTCAGCTTCAGGCCGCGCATGGCGCCGGTGTCGGGTTTGCGAACGGCCACCTCGGCAATCACCGTCTCGCCGCGATGGATGGGTTGGATAAGCCTGGTCATGTCGTGATCCCTCAAAAGCCCATGGCGCGGCGGATTTCGGCAAGCTGGTCGACGCCGCCGATGCGGCGGATCGCATTGACCAGGTCGATCTCGTAGATGACCTCGTTGTCCATCTCGAGCTTGTAGGTCCGCACATCCATGCCGATCTTCAGCGTGGCGGCCGTCCCGGGCTTGAGGTCGGAGGGTTCGGACACCGTGATCAGGCCCGACATCGTGGCGATGATCGTGGTCGCGCTGAAATCGGTGGAACTGCCGGCGGCGGGCCGCAGCACGAAGCGTTCGGTCCGGCCCAGCTTCTTCAGCACGGCCGAGGACCATTCGGTGAAGGTGATTTCGGCCGACAGGGCCTCCATGCCGACATCGACGCCGACCGGGCCGTCCATGCCCGCGCCCCGGTGGCCTTCGGTCTGCACCTTGACCGCCGGCAGCTTTGCCTCGGACGCGAGGCCGAAGTAGCTGATGCCGTCGACGAAGGCGTTGAAGTTCTTGATGATGCGCGGCAGCGCCATGGATGCCTCCTTACTGGCCGGTGGTGACGGCGGTCACCAGCTCTTCGTAGTAGTCGCCGTTGCGCCGGGCCTGCATCGTCAGATGCTCCAGCGGGGCCGGCGGCTCGATGTCGAAGTCGATGAAGAGCTTTCCCGCCTTCAGCGTGGTTTCGGTGTTGGCTTCCGGGTCGATCCAGACCCGGCCGCCCAGCAGCGCGCCGCGCGTCTTGAGCGTGTCGAGATAGGCCTGCACGCTGTCGCGGATGTCGCGCAGCAACTGGGCCGAGAACGGCCGGTCCATCGCCCAGAGCAGCGCCTCTTCGATGCTTTCGTAGATCATGTCCGCGGTGCGGCGCACCGGCAGGAAGGTCCAGAGCGGATCGGTCGAGGTGCTGCGGTTGCCCCAGAGGCGGAACCCGTTCTTGCGGACGATGGTTGCCACCTCTTTTTCGTTCAGCCGGTTTGCCTCGGTATCGGTGTCCGAAATGCCCCAACTGATGGGCCGCGCCGTGCCCGCCACGCCCTGCAGCACCTGGTTCGAGGGGGACCACCAGAAGCCGCGGCTTGCGTCGATGGCCGACAGGGCGCCCGCGACATAGGCCGAGGCCGGGCGGGTGACATAGGTCGAGGTCGTGCTGTCCCAGGCGCGCACGGCCGGATCGACGATGTAAAGCCGGTCCGAGCCATACTTGGCGCGGTCGGTCAGGGCGTCTGCCTCGGTGGTGTTGGGGCCATCGGCAATCGCCACAGCCCGCAGGCGCGTGGCAACCGACCCCAGCGCCTGGGTCACCGGCGATGCCGGATCGGCGGCCGGGGTCGATGTCCAGCCCGGCGCGGCCAGGATGCGCGGGGTCTGACCCAGCAGGTTGGTGGCATTCAGCAGCGCCCAGACGCCGTCGCCGCCCGCCGGCGTACCGGCCACGGCCGTGATCGTCTCGGCCGACGTCGCGCCAGCCGCGACGCGCACGACGATGGCCACGCTCACCCCTTGGGCATAGGCGGCATTGTAGGCGTCCAGCAGCGTGCCCTCGACCCCCAGCTTGGCCGCAAGGCGCGGGCCGGTCACCAGAACCGGAGTATCCAGAGGAAAGGTGTTGATGTCCGCGGCGGGGGCGGTTCCGACCAGGCCGATGATCGAGGACTTGACGGTCTGGATCGGGCGCAGGCCGTCATCGATCTCGACGGTTTCGATCCCGTGAAGGAACTGTTCGGGCATTGAGGGTCTCCAAGCAGGGCTTGGCGGACTGTCTCAGATGCGCGGGAGGGGTTCGCCCTTGAAGGTTTTCGGTGGCTCGGGTGGTGGCACCGAACGGCGTCGGGCCAACAATGCCAGCCCGCGCCAAAGCTGTCAAAGGTGCCGTCAGGCCTTGATCGTGGCAGCCAGGCGGAACAGCTCGTCCACCTGCTCATCGGTCATGCCCAGCGCTGCGGCCATGGCCGCAATAGCCGCGCTCGACCGTTCGAACTGTTGCGCGTCGGCCCAGGCGATTTGCACCAGGGGATCAGCCGCCGCAATCGCCGCGGTGACGGTTGGCAGATGCCCCTTCAGGTGCAGGATGGAGCGGGCCTGCATCCGGCTGACGACGGCAGTCTTGCGCCATGCCGCCAGTTGCTCGGCGGCCGTCGGCACCGGCGGATCGGTCAGCTTCGGGTGGCCGCCAGCCCCGGGGGTGATCTGCTTGCCAGCCGCCTGCCCAGACAGCAGCGCCGAATACTCCGCCTCGCTGATCTCAACCGCGTCCTCGGGCATGGTGCCGCCGTGGATCTCGGCCGCGTAGAAGCCGCGGGTGGTGGGTGAGTAGAACATCGCTTCGCTCCTTTACCAGCCGATGGCCAGCATCTGCCCGACGTTTGATTGTTGGCCGGGGTGATTGTCGACATCGGCGTAAGTGGTGGTCATCCCCGTGACATAGCAGTCCTCGGCATTTGGCGTGAGCGAGCTGACCCAGACACCGAGACAGGCGTTCGGGAACGCGATCGGGAATGTCCATGTCACCCCCATGGAGGCTGGCACTGTGACCCGCCCCCACTGCATGATCAGGCCCGACGGCAACCGCTGATAGCCACTGAAGCCGAAAGATGCCCAGAATTCGGTCCGGGCTGTGAGAATGGACTTTGCCCATCCCGTCGTCACAATGCGGTCGCTGTAATCAGTGTCGTCCGGGCGAGGTGCAGTCGGCGCCCCCGTGAATACGGGGGATTGCAGCGGGGCCTTGCTGTCCTGCAGCACCTTGCCCTGTGCGGCTGTCAGCGCCCGATCGGCGGCTGTGGAGTTCAGCGCGTTGACCAGCCTCACGATGCCTGGCGCCTCGGTCGTCGCGGCGCCGATTGCGGCGACAGCGCTGATCAGTTGATCGACCTTGGTCTTGAGCCATCTCGTGCGGCGGGCCAGATGCAGGTGCGGAATGTTCGACACGCCCGCCATCGTCGCTTCATTCGGCACACCGCCCACGACGGGATCGAGGCGCTCGATCAGGTAGACGCCTTCCGGCCAGTCTACGGTGGTATCGTCCAGATTGGCCATCAGGCAACTCCATGGGAATAGGTGCCATCGTTGAGGATGGCGCCGTCGTAGAGGAACGGCACTTCGCTGAAATCGAGGGCCTTGAGGTGGCAGCGCAGCGGTGCGACTCCGGCAAGGATGCCGCGAACCTTCTGGGCCTGCGTTATGGTGATCGGCCGCTGAAGCACGACCCGGTATTCCGCCCAGTGGTCGGCAACCTCATGGGTCACTTCCCCGTCATGCAAGAGCGTTTCATCATATCGCCTTACCCCGAACTTCTCGAAGAGCTGGGCATCGCCATAGCCGGCGGCGATCAGTGCGCGGCGGATGGCGCCTACCGTGCCCTTGTGACGGTGGACCCAGACCGATTCCGCGATGACAGCGCGCTTGCGTTCTTCCGACCAGGCCGTGTCCCAGGTGTCGACCGACAGCGCCCAGGCCAGCCAGGGCAGATATTGCGCGGGGCACCGCTCGGGCGACCACAGGTCGGCAATCGGAACCGGCAGATCGCACACCGCCTTCAAGGCCGTTTCAAAGGCCCGTTCCGTCGCGGTTGAATTGGGCGGCAGGATCGAGGTCATGGTGCCACCGTGACGCTGATCGCCGTGCAGACAGGGGCGGTGTCCGGGTCGCACAGGATGTCGCCGGCGGGCTGGATCAGCGTGACAAGCTCGACGCCCGGCTGATGAAGCGCCGCATAGATCCCGCTCAGCCGCACGGCCCGGCCCAGCCGGTGCCGCCCGGCCGCATAGGCCGCGACAGCCGATTGTGCGGCTGCGATGACGGTCGAGGCATCCGGGCCATCCAGAACGGTGATCGTCGCCGCGATCTCGTACTCGACCAGTGTCGCGCCCTGCACGATCACCGTGTCGCAAAGCGGGCGGACGTCCTCGTCAGTCAGCGCCGCAGCAACGGTTGAGATCAGTTCGGAAGAGGCCGTCCCGTCGCCGCTGCGCGACAGCACGGTCACCAGGACATCGCCCGGGGCCGGGCTGGCGACCGACACGTCCAGCACATCCCCCGAGGCCGAGAGCGCATGGAACAGATAGGCGCCACGGGGGCCGGCCGTCGAGAAGCCTTCCAGCGCCAGTTGGGCACGCGCCCGCAGATCACTGTCGCTTTCCAGCACTTCTGCGATCGGAGGAACGGCGTCAGGGTCGGCGGCGATGATGACCAGGCGACGGACGCCGAACAGCGCCGCCAGGTGTTCCAGATCGGCCCCCGAGGCTGTCGCCAGCAGCACGGCCCGGACCCCGTCATTCACCCGTGCCCGGTGCAGCAGCCCGAAATACGCAAAGGCCTCGATCAGCTTGACCGCCGGTTCGCTTTCCAGCGCCAGCACCGCCGCCAGCTCGGGCGCTGCGGTCTGCACCGCAGCCTTGATCTGGGCGATCGTCGCTTCGGTATCCAGCGCCTCGATGGCGTCGGGCACCGGCAGTTGCGACAGGTCAATGGCAGCGTAGCCGGTCACAGCGTCACCTCGATCGCAGCTTCCGTGTCAGTCACATCGGCTGTCAGCAGCAGCGACATGCGCCCCGCTGCGGCCGCGGTGATCTCGACCCGGCGCAACCGCAGCCGCGGTTCCCATTTCTCCAGCGCCTCGGCCGTCTCGGCGAAAACGTCGATCGCGGTCTCGCCGTTCATCGGGGCGTCGATCAGGTCCGGCAGGCGCGAGCCATAGTCGCGCCGCAGCACCCGGCTTCCCTTTGGCGTGGAGAGGATGTCATTGATCGACTGCGCAAGATGGGCATCAAAACCGATCAGTCGGGCCGTGGTGCGAGACAGGCCGGTCATGATGCCACCTCGGCTGCCTTCACCGGAGCCTTGCGGCCGGGCCGGGTCTTGGCGGGCACTGGCGCAATCATCGCGGCCGGCTCGTATTTGGCCTCGGCCGGCGTCAGCCAGACGGTATCACCCTTGGCAACGCGGGCGCCGGCCACCCATCCGGCCCGCCGCACCTTATAGGGGGCCTTCGTCATTGGTTCGGCTCCGCGGTATCGGCTGCGCCAGGCGCAACGCCGCCATGGGTGTGGTGGACAAGAGACACGCCGCTGGCGACCACATCGCCAGTGACCTCGATGTCGCCATCGACATAAAGGTTGCCGATCACGCGCAGGGTGCCGCCGCCCAGATCCATGGTCGGGCTGCCGGCATCTGGCGCCACCATGTTGCCGTCGATCGGCAGCGACCCCATCACGAAGGCGCGGGCCATGTCGCCCGATGGTGCCAGTACCGTCACCTGTTCGCCGACGCTCGGCATCCAGTGCATGCGGATCGCACCCGAGCGCATCTGCATCACGGGGATCGAAGCGGTCTGCAGATCGCCGACCTGCACCACCGCGCGGCCGGTGGCGTTATCGATCGACAGGATCTTGCCCAGCGAGACCAGATTACCAACCCGGCGGTCGGCTTCAGCACCGGCAACCGTCATGCTTCACCTCCGATCTGTTCATATTCGCCGCCGCCGTCAGACCGGTTCGCGACATAGAGGCTGAGCCGGATCGGCGATGCCGCCTCAAACGGCTCGACCGAAATCACCTGTTCCCAGGTGACGGCTGTCAGTGCCAGCGCAGCCTTGCCGGACGCGGCCGTAACCAGCGGCTCCTCCGCCACGGCCTCGGCCGGCGCCAGATCATCGGGCCGGCACCAGACGTTGTCGGGGATCAGACGCAGCAGCACCTGGGCGATGTTCGCCGCGGCCCGGTCCCGCATCAGACCCAGTTCATCCTTGCACAGGATGAAGGCCGCCATCTGCAGGCGGTAGCTGTGGTGCGGCCCGGCACCCGTGCGGTCCTGCCGCGCCCGGATGCGGCTGACCAGGACAGCAGGGGCGGCAATGCCCTGCCGCTTCACTTCCTCGATATCCAGCCGGCCGGTCATGCCGCGGCAATCGCGCAGCCCGGGCAGCGCCTTGCGGATCTCGGCCGCCACGATGTCGGGCAGGCCGGCCAGCAGATCGTCCGGGGTTTCGGTCGCGCTCATTGCAACAGATCCTCCAGCCGTCCGGTGACCAGGTCTTCGATGGCGCTGCGGTTGTCGATCGAGAGGCCGAGATAGGGGCGCGCCGGCGTGCGGCCATCGGCTGACCCGAACTGATGCGGGGCCGCATAGACCCGATGGGCGCCGACAATGGCGTTGAGACCGGAACTGATGTTCTGGATGCTGCCCAGAAGATTGCCCTCGCCAACCAGCAGGCTGTGCGCCGGGCCGCGGGTTTGCGCATAGGCGTCTGACCAGGCCGCCCAGGTGCGGCCGTCCGGCCCGGTCTTCTCTTCGTCGATCCGCAGCTTGGTCTGGTCTTCGATCAGCGCGCCGACCTCGTACATGATCTGCGCCAGTTCATCAGATGTCAGCCGGCCCAGCGCCTCCGCGGCAACGGCAACGTCCGCTTCCAGGACAACCCCGACCATCGTTCAGAACTCCCGCATCTTGTCGCGGCTGAACAGCCTGGGCGGACCGCCTGCCACGATGGGCTGCGCGCCGGTCACGGCGGGTGTCTCGTCCTCACTGCCCTCGACCGGCGGCAGGACCAGCGAGACGCGACCGTCGGCCATCTTGGTCAGGACGCTGATCGCATCCTCGTAACGCTTCCGGTGTTCTTCGCTGGCCACGTCCTGCGACAGCGCCATGCGGTACAGCGCGATGTCGACGCAAAGCTGGACCAGATGTGCAGGCGTGACCGTCAGCGGCAGCGTGTAGCGGCGCGCGAGATAGGTATCGATCTCGCCCGAGGCCATGACCAGCGCGCGGGTGATGGCCGCATCATCCGGCACCCCGACCCGATCGTGATCAGCCACGACCAGGGCGTTGACGCCATAGAGATCGGTGATGTCGGTCCGGGTGGCGTAGGTCACGACGCTGCCTCCAGGCGCTGTGCCTCCTCTTCGGCCTTGGTCGCCCATGCCCTCATGGCCAGCACCGGGCCGGCCGTGCAACTGGCGGTGATGCCGCCGGCGCGGGCGATGTAAGTGCCGCCCGAAAATCTGACGCGCAGGTTAGTGCGTCCGAGATCCACAACGGCCTCGCCCGAAACCCGACCCAGATTGGTCGCGCGCCGTGCCGCGTCGGCCATCGCCCGGTAATCGGCTGCTGTCAGCGAGCTGATGGTCAAAGGCATGGCATGTGTCCACGGATCAAGAGGATGATGGTTGCGGGGGCCGGACTTGAACCGGCGACCTTCGGCTTATGAGGCCCATTCCGACGCGCTGAATAACCTTGTGATTTCAAATTCTTAGCCGATTTTTGTGCCCGCAACGTCGGCGTCGTGTCGCACGGAACTGCCGTAAACCTTTGCAAGAAAACGGGAATCCTCTCAGGAAGGATCCCATATGACTTTGCCACGTTCACTCTCTGGAAAAATGCAAATTACAGGGCGTTGGGAGATGAGCCTGGCGCTGTCGGTCCGTGCCCCTCGGAGCCATTCCAAAACGGAGTCTTGAGAGGATTGGTCAGGGCCGCGCCTGATTGACCGGCCTATGATGTCAACGCGACGACCCTGAAAACCGATATCGTCGGGATGGCGTCCAAGGTGCGAGAGACCGAAATCTTTGACACCGCGACGGCGGTACGGAAATGGCCGCGTAGGATGTTCGGAGAAGAAGGTCCAGACGTCGAGATCTTTAACGCCACGCCTTTGCCGAACGAAATGCTCGGCACCGCCTTGGCAGAGGCAGATCATCATCAGCCGGTCCTTGTAGAGTTCGCCCGTCTCCGGTCGCCTCGCGAATAGCTGCTGCAGATCAGCCCGTGCCAGTTCTGACAGCCGATGCAGGTCGGCAGCGGTCAGCGGTTCGAATGACCGCTCGGATATCAATGAAGGTGTGGCTGCATCAGTCATGGTCCGATCAGCTTAGCCGAGGAGCTTCGCCTCGACCATGGCCATGGCCTTCTGGTGGTCGGGTGACGGAAACAGATGGCCATACCGCTCCATGGTCATCTGGATCGAGGAGTGGCCCGCGAAGGTCATGATCTCCTTGATCGAGAAACCCTGTTCGATCCACAGCGACACGGCGAAGTGGCGCAGGTCGTGCCAGCGCATGGTGACCTCAACCTTTTCCAGCAGCTTGCGGAACCGGTCCTGCGTGCGGGTGTGTTGCAGGATCCCGCCCTGCGGCGCGGGGAACACCAGCCCCAGTTCGCTTTTCGGACAGCGCAGTTTCCAGCGGCGCAGGGCGTTCAGCACCATCGGCCCGGCAGGGATGTCGCGAAACCCGGCCCGCGATTTCGGCTCGCCCATCTGGTTGTAGGCGTCTGCGCGCTGGCGGATGTGGAGGAAGCCTTTGTCGAAATCGACGTCCTGCCAGCGCAGGCCCCGCAGTTCTGACGCGCGCAACCCGCCCAGCGCCGACACGATCAGATGCGGTTTGAAATCCTCATCAGCCGCTTCGATCAGCGCGCGGATGGCTTCCTTCGAAGGCACTGGGGCCTTGTGCTCTATCCGGCTGGACTTGATCACCCGCACGCCCTGCGCGGCATTGGTGAACAACTGGCCGTTGTCGATGGCATGGTCGAGGATCAGCTTCAGCACCGAAATCGCGCGGCGGGTCAGGTGTTCAGACCGGCCATTCAGCAGCAACCGGTCCCGCAGTTCGTTGACATGGCGGCGGGTCAACTGGGCAATCAGTTTGTCTCCGATGCCGATCTCGGGGGCGGTGATGTGCAGCCGCACATAGTCGCTGTAGCCGCGCAGCGTGGACCGCTCCATCCGCCGCCCCGTCTTGCAGCGCACCTCGCAGTGGTCGAGCCAAGCCTTCGCGGCATCGGCCACCGTGGTGCTGTCGCTGTCGGCCAGATAGGTATGATTGGCCACCAACGAGCGGACCTTGACCAGATAGACGTCGGCGTCCTTGCGGCGCGGGAACAGCTTGGACCGCCGCTTGCCCGCCTGGTCGGTGAAGTCCACCTGCCATCGGACCAAGCCCGAGGGCAGCGTGCGTTTGCGGATCGTGGCCATGATTTCCCTCCGTGATCGTAAGAAACGGGACCAGTTGTCAAAGCCCGTTAATTGGTGATATGAACCGTCGCACATGCACTTGCAATGGATTGTTGCGTGTGTAAAGCCCTTGTTCATGAACGGAGCCCTCATCAATGACAGCCAGCGAACGGAACGGTGCGGAAGCACCCGAACCGCTCTTCTATGGCGACGCAGACGCAGTGGCGGCATCGGGGATGCCCTTGCCCAGCCTGCGTGTCCTGCAAGCAGCCGGAGCCATTCAGGCGCAGAAAACCCCCAAGGAACACGGCGGCTTCAGGCGGTTGTGGCGCGAGGAGGACGTGCTGATTGCTGCGATTGGTGCCGCGATCAGCGAGCACTTCGCCTGGAACATCCGGATCGTGGCCGAGGTGATGGCCAAGACAAAACCGGGCACATGGGCCGCGCTGACAGGCTCGATTGCCGGGACCATTTCATCCGAGGAGGGCGCGCTGATCCGATCATCGCCAGACGACTGGCATCTCGACCTGATCGACCGGAAGTATCTGTTCCTGCGGGTGCCATCTCTGGTCGCCCTGCTTTTCCACGATGCACCGCCCCGGGAGACCAACCTGATTCTCGGGTATGCAACATCGAAGGACACATTCCAGATGCTGCCGTGGCTGCTTGGCAGTCCGGAGGGTCGTACCAAGCTCGCGGCCATCACCTCCCCGGCGCAGATCACGACCGGCGAACGCATCTACAAGCTGGCCATGGCGACCCGCGCCAACGCACTGAGCACCGCCAGCGTCAACATCAGCATGCAGGTCCGCGCTACATGGCGCCGCCTCCACGGCCTTGACGCCCACTTCCTCCAAGACGCCCTGCCCTAGAAAGGAATCTCCAATGACCCACCACCCTCGATCCCTTGACACCCTGAAGCAGACCGCGACCGAAGCGACGCTGGGCGATGACCTGCTGCGCGGCGCGGACGAAATCGCCAGGTTCCTGTTCGGCGACGTGAAGCATCGCCGCAAGGTCTACTACCTGACCGGTGAGGCACCGAAGGGCATGCCGCACTTCAAGATGGGATCGGTGATCTGCGCCCGCAAAAGCACCATCCTGAACTGGATCGCAGAACAGGAGGGTCGTGCATGACAGCCGCTGCTGCGGATGATCTCACCGACCTGCGCCTGACCCTCCATCGCAACGACTATCGCCCCGTTCCCGTCCTTGGTCCGCATGTGGCCACGAAATCTGCCGGGAAGCGTCCAGCCATGAAATCCTGGGAGGCCGTTTGCGCGACGGCCGACGAGGCCGAAATCACCCGCTGGACCAACGCCCAACGCAATTGCACCAATACCGGCCTGCTCTGCGGCACCCTGATCGGCATCGACATCGATGTACTGGACCGCGACCAGGCAAGCCGACTGACCTGCATGGCCACCGACATGCTGGGGCCTTCGCCCTTGTCCCGCATCGGGCGTGCGCCGAAGATCCTGCTGGCCTTCCGAACCGATGTGCCCTTCGACAAGGTGCAGACCAGCGAGTTCCAGATGCTGGATGGCACAGTGGCGCGCGTCGAGGTGCTGGCGACGGGGCAGCAGTTCGTAGGCTTCGGCATCCATCCCGACACCAAGGCCCCCTATCACTGGCCAGAACGCTCGCCGCTGGATGTACCGTTGCACGACCTGCCCATCGCCAGCCGCGACGCCTGTGCCGCCTTTATCGCCGCCGCAGAGGATTACCTGCGCAAGGCGGGCGGTCAGACCACCAGTGAACGGCGCGACATGGATCGCGAGGGGCGCAAGCTCGCTGGGTTGAAGCCGAAGGAAGCCCCCTCGCACGATCTGATAGCCGATGCCGTTGCCCATATCCCGAACAACGACCTGCCCTATGATGAATGGATCAAGGTGGGTCTTGCCCTTTATGCCGCGCTTGGCCCCGAGGGCCGAGACCTTTGGCAGGCCTGGTCAGCCGAGGCCGCGAAGAATGACCCGGCGCATACCGCCCTGAAATGGGACAGCTTTGCCGCCGTGCGCAACGTCACCGTCGGCACACTGTTCTGGCTGGCCAAACAGAATGGCTGGCGCGCGGCGCAGCCGCGTCGGGTGCGCACCGCCCACACTAGCCGCGACGTCGGTGACGAAACCGCGACCCAAGGCAACCGCCCGCTCATCCGCATCCGCGCAGGCCAGATGCCCGAGACCATCGACGAGGCCGAGGAGGCACTGCTTGGGTCCGGACTTGGCTTCTATCAGCGCGGCAGCATTGTCGTGCGCCCGGCCATGGTCCCGGTGGCGATCTCGGGTGGCAAACAGATCGACGCGCCGCGCCTCGTCCACGTCAAGGCGCACCACATGGCCGAGGCCTTCACCAAGGCCGCCCATTGGGAACGCTTCGACATGCGCGCCGGGGAATGGATCAACACCGACTGCTCGCAGCGGCTGGCTGAAACCTATCTGGCGCGCGAGGGCCAGTGGCGGCTGCCGGTGCTGACCGGAATCATCAATGCGCCCACCCTGCGCGACGATGGCTCGATCCTCGACCAACCAGGCTATGACGGGCAGACTGGCCTTCTGTTCGACCCGCAGGGCGAACGCTTCCCCCTGCTGCCGCGCGATCCCGACCGCGCCACAGCCTTGCGCGCGCTGGGCTTCCTGCGCGACCTGATCGGCAGCTTCCCCTTCGTCACGCCCGCCGACCGATCCGTGGCGCTGTCAGCCATCCTCACCACGCTGATCCGCCGCTCGCTGCCAACCGCGCCGCTGCACGGATTCAATGCACCCACCGCGGGGACGGGCAAATCCATGCTGGTCGATCTGGCCAGCATCATCGCCACCGCTCGCCCCGCGCCAGTGATCGCGCAGGGCAAATCCGAAGAGGAGATGGAAAAGCGGCTGGGTGCTGCGCTGATTGCAGGCGACGTGATGATCGCCATCGACAACTGCGAAGAACCCCTCGGCGGCGAACTGCTCTGCCAGGCGACGACCCAGACCAGCCTCAAGGTCCGCATCCTCGGCACGTCCCTGAATGCAGAGGTGCCGAGCAACGCGACGATGTTCGCCACCGGGAACAACCTGACCCTTGCAGGCGACATGACACGCCGCGCCATCCGTGCCACGCTGGATGCCGGGGTGGAACGGCCCGAACTGCGCGCCTTCGACCGTGATCCCCTCACCATGGTAGCGGCGCATCGCGGCGACTATGTCACGGCGGGTCTGACGATCTTGCGCGCCTTCCACGTCGCTGGTCGCCCGTCGCAGACGGTGCCGCTGGGCTCCTTCACCGCCTGGTCTGGCTGGGTACGCGATGCACTGATTTGGCTGGGCGAGGCTGACCCCTGCGAGACCATGGAGGGCATGCGCGGCGCGGACCCGAAGCTGGAGGCGCTGACGGCGGCGCTGGAGGAATGGCGATCGGTGATCGGCACCGACCGCGTCACGGTGCGCGAGATCATCGAACGCGCCGCCGCGCAGCAGACCCAGCTGTTCGGCAAGGCCGAGTTCGTGAACCCCGAGTTCCGCGAAGCCCTGCTCCGCGTCGCGGGCGAAGGCGGCGCGATCAACGGCACGCGCCTCGGCAAATGGCTGTCGCAGCATCAGAACCGCGTCGTCGCAGGCCACCGCATCATCGCGGCAGGCACCACCGGCAACCGGGCGCGCTGGCAACTGGACATCGCGAACGCTGACGCCGCCCCGATCAACAACGGTTCTGATCCGTTCCGGAGGGCTGCCAATGCGTGACGACCAGTCCCGGATTGCCCGGTTAGGTTGGGTGGGTTTGGTTAGGTGCTTCCAGCCGTTAACAATGTTTGTCCCGAAAACTGTCAGCGACGTGGCAGAGCCACCGTGCCGACATGACACCACGCCCATCGCATGTGACGCGACACATACAGGAAGTGGCCGGGATCACCTCACCCAACCCACCCACCCTAACCAGACGGTTCGGCAACGGGCGGCAACGCTTGGGATGGCTCGTGACAACATCCGAACCGTTGTTAGCAGCCGGGCGGTTCCTTTTGGGCCGATTTGTATGCGGGGGAGCGCAGCGCATGACCCCGCCAGCGTCAGGGGGCGGAAATGACTAAACTCAACGCCTCTGAAACCAAGACCGCCTTCGCCACACGGGTCGGCCTGACCAAGGGCCGCATCTCGCAGTTGGTGGCCGAGGGTCTGCCGGTGCGACCCGATGGTCAGATCGATGTGGCCGAGGGGCTGGCATGGATCGAGGACAATCTTGATCCGTCGCGTCGCAACAAGGGTGGTGCCTTCGCCGCTCCTGCATCGCCCGCCCGCGTCTCGACCACGCTGGCCGAGGCCAAACGCCTGCATGAAATCGTCAAGGTGCAGCGAGCCAAGCTGGCGTTCGAACGCGAACAGGGTCAGTTGGTCGAAACTCTCGCCGCAACCCGCACGGTATTTGCCCGCGCCCGTGCCGAACGCGACGCGCACATGGCTTGGGTGCAGCGCACAGCACCGCTCTTGGCCGCCGAGGTCGGGGCCGATCCGCGCGCCACCTTCGCCGCACTGGACCGGATGATGCGCGAACATCTCGAACACCTGGCCGACATGCCGTTGGGGAGTTTTGGCGATGGTGCCTGAAATTGACCTCGCCTGGCGGCGCGGCATCCGGCCGGAACCGCCGATCCCGGTGTCCGAGTGGGCCGACCGCCATCGCATCTTGCCGCCCACATCGGCGGAACCGGGCCGCTGGCGCACGGAACGCACGCCCTACTTGCGGGCGGTGATGGACGCCCTGTCCACCTCCAGCCCCTATGAACGGGTCGTGCTGATGAAGGGCGCGCAGACGGGTGGCTCCGAGGCAGGGCTGAACTGGCTCGGCTACATCATCCAGAACGCACCCGGCATCGCCATGCTGGTCATGCCCTCGCTCGACATGGTGCGGCGCAACACCACCGTCCGGATTGATCCGCTGATCGAGGCCACCCCTGCTCTGCGCGATCTGGTGTCGGCCCCGAGGTCGCGGGACGCCGGGAACAGCCTGTTCCGCAAATCCTTCCCCGGAGGCCAGCTGGTGATGACCGGAGCGAACAGTGCGGTCGGCCTGCGGTCCACGCCCGTGCGCTACCTGTTTCTGGACGAGGTGGACGGCTATCCCGGCGACGCGGATGGCGAAGGCGATCCCGTTGATCTGGCGATCCAGCGCACCACCACCTTCCGGGGGCGGCGCAAGATCTACATGGTGTCCACGCCTACGCTGAAAGGCCACTCCCGCATCGAGGCCGCCTATCTCGACAGCGACCAGCGGTTTTTCCATGTGCCCTGCCAGCATTGTAGCGACATGGCCCCGATCACATGGGCACGCATCCGCTGGCCCGAGGGGCAGCGTGACGCAGCCTATCTGGTCTGTGAGGCCTGCGGCGGCGTCCATCACGAGCATGAAAAGCCGCGCCTGATGGCTGCCGGTGAGTGGCGGCCGACCGCGCTGGGCGATGGCCGCACGGCAGGGTTCCACCTGTCGTCGCTCTATTCGCCATGGGAAACTTGGGCCGAGATCGCGCAGGAGCATGCCCGCGTCGCCAAGGATCCCGCCCGCCTTCAGGTCTGGGTCAACACCAAACTGGGCGAGTCCTGGGAGGACCAGGCAGGTGACACCGTCCCCGCCGACCCGCTGATGGCGCGGCGCGAGGACTGGGGCGGCGACCTCGCCCCTGGCGTGGCCGTGCTGACAGCAGGCGTCGACGTGCAGGGCGACCGGATCGAGGTGCAGGTTGTCGGTTGGGGCCGCGACGAGGAAGCATGGGTCATCGACTACCGCGTCCTGTGGGGCGACCCTTCCGGCCCGCGCCTCTGGTCCGATCTGGATGGCGTGCTGAACGGCACCTATGGCGACCTGCCCGTGCGCGCCGTTGCTGTGGACACCGGCGGCCACCACACCAAGATGGCCTACGAGTTCTGCCGCACCCGCCTTGCCCGCCGCATCTGGGCCATCAAGGGCCGTGGTGGCCCCGGCATCCCGGTCTGGCCCCGGCGTCCCACCCGCAGCAACAAGGCAAAGATCCCGCTCTTCATCGTCGGCGTGGATGCCGTGAAGGACGCGGTCTACGCTCGCCTGAAACTGACCGAGCCCGGCCCCGGCGCCATCCACTTTCCCCGCCGCCTCGACGCCGACTACTTCCGCCAGTTGACCGCCGAACGCGTTGTCACCCGCTTCGAAAAGGGCCGCCCCATCCGCTCCTGGCAACCCAAGCGTGACGGCGAACGCAACGAGGCGCTGGACACCTTCGTCTACGCCCACGCCGCCCTGCACGGCCTGATCAGCATGGGGATGCGTTTGAACGAAGAGGCGGAGGTGCTGCGGGCCCCACGGGCGATGCCCGCAGCTAAGCCAATCCGGTCGTCATGGATGGCGAACTAAAGCTCTCGACGCCGCCTGAGGTAGTCTAGATTCGGCCTTTGCTTGCTTGGCATTCTGAGAGTCGCACCATCAAATGGCCTCAAATACTCTTCAAGAGCGACATCGCCTGCGATGGCGCTCGGCAAAATATGAACTGTATAGTCATCGTTGATATATATGTATCCATATTCAAAAGCTCGATCCACCAAAACAGAAAGGCAGATTCCATTGGCAGGATCGAGTCTTATCGTCTTGTCGACACTCCATGGGACGATGTGAGACGCGATGAGAAATTCTCTTGAACTTATACCCGTAAGCGCGCATCGCCAACCGTAATTGTCCTTTACTCTCTTTGCAAAAGCCTGTTGCGCACTGCCTCGAGTCTTGGACACTCCTTCTTTGTCGGGTGCCTCGAAATTCCCTGCATCAATCAAAACCTCGAATTCTTTGACTTCTTCTTCCGAGCTATTGAGCTCCTCCGCCAGCGAGTCCCGATCAATAGACAGCGGCACTCTTTTACCTTGGCCTCCGCTCGGTGACGGACCACCAGAGCCTTGGGTGCCGTTTGGCTGCTGCGTGTTTGCTCCCTGACCACTGCCCGACGAAGGTTTGGTACCGCCTTGGCCGCTGCCGGACGATGGCGTTGTCGCACCCTGACTGCTGCTTGATGACGGGGCTATTGTCCCCCTACTGTTGCCCGGCAATGAAGAACCCACTTTGCTCCATGGGCTAAATTTGGCATCGGGGTCGAAGAATACCACAGCGGGATCCTGCGGGCTGTCGAACAAATGCCATCTCACGGCCGAGTTCTGTGTTGTGGACATTGCCAGATTTTGAACCAGACCGGGCGCACTTTTAAGGTCCGCCCACTGAAAATTTGGAGTTGGGTTATTAACATGAACTCGAAGGTGCAGCGTATTACCATCGCCAAACAACTTCACAGCGATCAAGTACGGCTGACCAAAGCTCTGCAGCGAGAGTTGTAAAAACTCTCCATCCGCTTGCAACGCCGTAACGAAGTTGGGGTCTCCGGGAATAGTTTCAATGGTTGTTTTATCAGGGTTGGGCGCCATACGCCACGCCGCTGGAGGCTTGTTCGTCCCCCAAGCCAAATGCGGCCGATCGGCTGACTCTGAAAAGATTTTTCCATCTGTATGACCCGAGGGCCATCTATACGTGATGGGGGTAGACGGCGCACCAGCGCCTAATGTGGGAAATGCAACGCCCAAGTCGTGGATGAATTCGGACCGCCGAGGCAGTTGGATGTAGTCTTTCGAATATTTGGACTCTCCGCTAAGCCTCCCGTAGACTGCTCGGTGAGCAGTTGCATTGTAATTCACAACAAGTATCCACTGTACTGCCTGAAAACTCATGCTTGCGACCCAATTACAATTGCTTCTGGTGACTTATGCGCTTCCACTTCACGACGGCTTTGAGCGGCCAGGGCACGGTGCGCGGTGAAACTAATAATATCATGCTTTGAAAACAAATCGCGAACAACTTCGGTGTCTCGATTTGACATTATCCAGGAGACCCCTCGATCACTCAACTCATTACAAACCCGAGCCAGATCCACCAGATCGACCATCTCAAAGGTTTTCGCTGTATATTTATTGAACTTTGCCGTTGGCTCTTTTTCGACTGTCGGTTTGGAAAATATTGGCAGATAAGGTGGATCTAAATACACAAAATCACCTTCCTTGGCAGACGAAACCAAATCTCGGAAATCGCAACATCTTATCTCTGCGCCTATCAACAGGAAGCGGATGCTCTCAAGCTCCTCAGCAGAGAACCCCTTAAATTTACGATCCCCCCAAGGCACATTCATGGCACTTGTTTTTGAGTTCTCGCGCCAGAGGTGGTTCCATGACACACCGTTGAGATACAGAAAGCGGGCGGCCTTCTCCAAATCTGATTGCGGCTGCTCGGCGCGTACTTCATAGTAGAAGCTCTTGGAGTCGTGTTCATGGTACCAATCCAGTAGCGGCTTCAGCTCTTCCGGCCTGTCACGAAGAGCTGTCCATGCAGCAACAAGGTGAGGATTCAAGTCCGCCAGATATGGCGTACCCGCTATCCTTGACTGGCAGGCGATGAACACGGCGCCACCACCAAGAAATGGCTCAAAGTAGTTCACCACGCGCGCTGGAACGTGCGGCAAGATGCGTGGCAGCAAGCGTGACTTTCCTCCGACCCACCGTATGAACGGTTTTCGGACACTTGCAGGGGCTGGGTTCACGGTACGTACTTCCTTCGAAACTACTGGCATTTTGGGCTTCAACGATCTACGAGTAGTAGGCAAGATGCTTGGGCCACACAAGGCGGGGCGCAACCGTTTCGTAACCAGATGCCGCTAAGAGCTGAGGACAGATGTCAGGTATTTCATTATCGTGGGAGAACAAAGATCGGACGCTTCTGGCGTCCGGAACGGATTCGTACGAGTGGGTAGACTCTTCCTGTCCGCTGCTCCGAGAACTCCCGAAGGTCGAGATTGTGGGTCCAGAAGCACCCAAGCCGAACGGCAATGTCCTCGTCATCGGTGATGGGCTCGATGCACTCTGCGCGCTAGATGCGTCCACAACTATCCTCGCAGACAAAATTCGCCTCGTGTACATCGACCCCCCCTTCAATGCCAGTGCAGACGTCAAATGCTATGGTGATACCATGGAACGCTCCATGTGGCTGGGCATGCTTCGTGATCGCTTGGTGGCCCTGAAACCTCACCTGTCTGACGACGCGAGCGTTTGGGTGCACCTCGATGATGCAGAGGTTCACCGAGCCCGTCTCGTAATGGACGAAGTGTTTGGCGATGGTGCATTCGTAACATCGATAATATGGCAAAAACGAATGACCCGGGAATCCAGATCGGCGTTTTCAAATAACCATGACACGATACTGGTATACGCACCCAGCGGCCCGAGGAAATGGAAGACCACAAGGAACTTGCTGGCGAAAAATACAGCGCAACTTGATAATCGAGATAACGACCCGCGAGGTCCGTGGGCGGACGCTCCATTCACGGCTCCAGGGTTTCGCGCCGCCCAGCAATATCCGATCACCACACCCTCTGGAAAGGTACTTACCCCCCCTCGCGGACGTTCATGGTACGCAACGGAATCAACTTATAAAAACCTTCTTGCCGAGGATAGGATTTGGTTTCCGAAGAATGGTGGCGGTTCTCCCCGATTGAAGTTGTTCAGCCATCAGCTGCGGGGATTGGTGCCATTCACAATTTGGAGCAATTCAGAAACCGGGACAAATGATGAGGCAAAACGACATCTTCTTTCCATTTTTCCGAATGGAGATGTATTTGACACCCCAAAGCCTGAAGAGCTTTTGGAGCGCATCATCCATATATCCACCCAGCCCGGCGAACTCGTTGTGGATCTATTTGCTGGCAGTGGCACGACAGCCGCAGTCGCTCACAAGATGAGGCGAAAGTGGATCACTGTTGAACGAAACATCCAAACCGTGTGTGATTTTACACTGCCGCGCCTTCAAGCAGTTACATCGGGAGAGGATAGGGGCGGCATTTCGGATATCGCAAATTGGCGGGGTGGCGGCGAGTTTTCGGTCCTCGAAGTGTCGCCTAGGCTTGGGCGGCCTTCGAACAACAGTTGTAGAGCTCGCATCGAGAAGCTTTTGTCATCACGCGACAAAATCGAAGCTAAAGTTGCAGGGTAAGTCAGCGAGCCGTAGGGGTTCGGGACATGGCACTCGCGGCCAACTCCCAACACCATTTGCCATAGTCAACAATGAAGAACTTTCCCGAGCAATCCCAATCGCTCTGATACCTCAGTGACGCTGAAAATGGGAAAATCCGCGCCATGCGGACGCTCCTTCATCGCCTTTTTGGCTTCACGCGCACACGCGGCTTTGACGCTGCGGGTGGCGGCCGCCGTTGGGAAGGCCAGCGCACCGTCGACGGGCTGAACACGGCGATCCTCGCGGGCGCGACCACGGCGGCGCGGCGGGCCGGGTGGTATGCGCGGAACAACCCTTGGGTAGCGGCGGCGGTGGACAGCCTGGTGGGCAATGTCGTCGGCGCCGGGATCAAGCCACAATCGACCCATCCCGACCGGGCGGTGCGCGAGCGGCTGCAGGTGCTGTGGCTGCGCTGGACCGATCATGCCGATCCGGGCGGGCTGGCGGATTTCTATGGGCTGCAGGCCATGGCAGTGCGGGCGATGGTCGAGGGCGGGGAGAGTTTTGCGCGGCTGCGTGTGGTGCGGGGTGCGGCCGCCGTTCCCTTACACATCGACCTGCTGGACCGGGATCAGGTGCCGCTGGATCTGCACCGCGATATCGGTGGCGGCGCACGCATCCGGGCTGGCATCGAATTCAACGGCGCTGGGCAGCGCACCGCCTATTGGGTGATGCGGGACCGGCCTGGTGATCCGCTGACCTCCCTGCGGCTGGAACCGTTGCGTCTGCCCGCTACGGATTGCCTGCATCTTTTCAAGCCGCTGGCTGCTGGCCAGTTGCGCGGGATCACCTGGCTCGCGCCAGTGCTGCTCCGGCTGCACGAGTTGGACCAGTTCGAGGATGCGGCGCTGGTGAAGGCCAAGGTGGCCGCGCTGTTCACCGGCTTCATCACCGATCCGGATGGCACGGCGGGCGGCCTGAGCGGGACGAACACCAACGGCGCGCTGACCGTGGGCATGGAGCCCGGCAGCCTGATCCCCCTGCCGCCCGGCACCGACATCCGGTTTTCCAACCCGACCGAGAGCGACGCCTACGGTCCCTTCGTCAAGAACCACCTGCGCGCCGTGGCTGCAGGGATGGGCCTGCCCTACGAACTGGTCTCGGGCGATCTGGAAGGCGTGACCTATTCCTCGATCCGCGCTGGGCTGATCGAGTTCCGCCGCCGGGTCGAGCAGTTGCAGCACAACGTCGTCGTGCATCTGTTCTGCCGCCCGGTCTGGGAACGTTTCGTGCGATTGACGGTGCTGACCGGCGATCTGCCCGCGCGAGACTTCGACCGTGACACAGCCGCCTATCTCGGCTGCGAATGGCTCCCGCCCAAGTTCGACTACGTCGATCCCAAGAAGGACGTCGAGGCAGAGATCCTCGCCATCAACGCAGGTCTCAAAAGCCGACGCCAGGCAATTTCCGAACGGGGCTACGACGCCGAACAGGTCGATGCCGAGATTGCCGCCGACAAGGCGCGCACTGATGCGCTGGGCCTGAGCTTCGGTGCGCCGCCTGTCCAGAAGGAGGACATCCCCGATGAATGACACCATCACCCTGCTGACGCGCCGCGCCGACCTGGCTCCGGCCAGTGCTGACCAAGATGCCCGCACTGTAGAGGTGATCTGGTCCACTGGTGCGCCCGTGCGTCGCCGCGACATAGCTGGACCCTATGTCGAACGCCTAAGCCTTGCGCCCGAGGCGGTGGACCTGTCGCGCCTCCAAGGGGCCAGCGTGCTGGATGCCCACCGGCAATCCGCCGTCCGCGATGTGCTTGGCAGCGTCCAATCGGCCAGCGTCGATGGCCAGCGCGGCACGGCGCTGATCCGCTTCTCGGCACGGCCCGAGGTGGAACCGCTCTGGCAGGATGTCCTGTCGGGGATCCTTCGGCATGTCTCGGTTGGCTATTCGGTCGAGGAATGGGCCGAGGCCACCGCGAACGGCGCGCGGGTTCTGACCGCCGTGCGCTGGACCCCCCACGAGATTTCCCTTGTCCCCACCCCGGCTGACCCGGGTGCATATATCCGCATGGAGACCAACATGACCGATACCACCATCACCCCGGCCCCGCCCGAGACCCAGACCCGCGCCACGATCAACACCGAAATCCGCTCCATTGCCCGCATCGCCGGGCTGGACCAGTCCTGGATCGACGGCCAGATCGACGCCGCCGCCGATGAGGATACAGCCCGTCGTGCGGCCTTCGAGGCGCTGGCCAGCCGCAGCGCGCCCACGATCCGCACCGAACAGGTCCGCGTCGAGATGGGCGAGAGCCAGGACGACCCGGCCTTGCGTGCCCGCCAGATGGGCGAGGCCCTCTATGCGCGCATCAACCCGCGCCACGACCTCAGCGAACCCGCCCGCCGCTATGCCTATGCAACACCGGTGGACATGGCCAAGGAACTGCTGACCCTGCGCGGCGAGTCCACGATGGCCCTGTCGCCCGCCAGCCTCGTCACCCGTGCCCTGCACACGACCTCGGACTTCCCGATCATCCTCGGCAACACCGTGGGCCGGGTGCTGCGCGATGCTTATCAGGCTGCGCCATCCGGCATCCGCCGCCTTGGCCGCCAGACCTCCGCTCGGGATTTCCGGTCGGTGAACAAGATCATGCTGGGCGAGGCCCCCCTGCTGGAAAAGCTGAACGAGCACGGCGAGATCAAGGCCGGGACGATGGCCGAGGCGCGCGAGGCCTATAAGATCGAGACGTGGGCCAAGAAGATCGGCATCACCCGGCAGGTGCTGGTGAACGACGACCTTGGAGCGTTCTCGGACCTTGCCCGCCGCATGGGCCAGGGGGCCGCCGAAACCGAGGCGCGGATCCTCGTCACCCTGCTTGAGGCGAACAGCGGCAACGGCCCGACCCTGTCGGACACCAAGGCCCTGTTTCATGTCGATCACGGCAACAAGGCAGGCACCGGCGCGGTAATCTCCGATGCCACGCTGTCCGCCGCCCGGCTGGCGCTGCGCACCCAGAAGGGCATCGACGGGCGCATCATCCGGGTGACGCCGAAGAACCTGCTCGTCCCGCCCGCGCTGGAGACCGTGGCCGAGAAGTGGCTCGCCACCATCGCGCCCGCAACCGCCGCCGATGTGAACCCCTTCTCGGGTGCCATGTCGCTGGTGGTGGAACCCCGCCTGTCCAGTGCCACGCGCTGGTATGTCACCGCCGACCCCGGCGAGATCGACGGCCTCGAGTTCGCCTACCTTTCGGGCAACGAGGGGCCCCAGGTGGAAAGCCGGTCGGGCTGGGATGTGGACGGCGTGGAAATCCGGGTGATCCTGGACTTCGGTGCGGGCTTCATCGACCACCGCGGCTGGTTCCAGAACGCCGGCGCGTAATGGCAGACCTCGCGCAACTCACCACCTGGCGCGATGTCCTGATGGCCGCCCGCTATCAGGGCATCCGCACCGTTGAATACGACGGCAAGCGGGTGACCTACGCCACCGACGCGGAAATGGCGGCCGCCCTGGGGGACCTCAACCGCCAGATCACCGGCACCACGGCGCGCATCGCCGTGGTCCGCATCCAATCCTCGAAAGGGCTCTGACCATGCAGAACTTCATTCAGAACGGCGACGTCATCACCGTGCCCGCTCCCGCAGGCGGCATCGCATCTGGCGAGGGCGTGATCGTCGGCAATATCTTCGGCATCGCCGCCTATGCGGCCGCCGTGGGCGAACCGGTCGAACTGGCCACGACGGGCGTCTATCAACTGCCGAAAACCACCGCCGCCGTGCTGACGGTCGGCGCACGCGTGGCTTGGGACAACACGGCCAAGAACATCAACGTGCCGGGCACCGGGCGTTTCCCCGTGGGCATCGCGACCGAGGCTGCCGGGAACGGCATCACCAGCGTCGCTGTTCGGGTGGATGGCGTGGGGACCGTGGCAGCATGATGGAGCGAGATATCCGCGCCGTTCTGCATGGTCTCACCCTGTTGGTCGCTGACACGAATGGGGCGAGCCAGCTTGATGCGATGCGCAATTACGCAGCGATCATGGCCCTGTGCGCCGATCTCCGGAGGTCGGCTACTGAATACAATGGGACATGGAACATCACTATGGTCATCGGTGAGGTGGAAAACCATATGGCCGCGGTCGCTGGGCTGTTCCCCACCTGGGACTTGCCGCAGGATCAACACCGCGTGGGCGCACATGCTGCCATCAGCAAGCTGGCCATGGGCACGTGCTTTGGCTTGACCGTCTAATCGGGCGGGATGTTGCGATACGTGGCATCCCTTTTTCTGTTCCACCTTGGTCGTGACGCGGCTATCTGCCTCATCAACACCCGTTGCGAGGCGACCTGGGCGACATTGCCGGTTTCTGCCCTGTTCAAGCCGAAGTAATCTGTCCCGAAATACGATTCTTTCGGGCACTTTCATGGACGGCGGAGCAACACGGCAAGCTGCAGACCTGTCACGCGAAGAAATCTACGCGCTTGTCTGGGAGCATCCTCTCAATCGGGTCGGCCCCGATCTCGGGCTAGATGGCCCGCGTCTGGCGAAGCTTTGCGACAAACGCCAGATTCCGTATCCACCTCTTGGTTACTGGTCGAGGAAGGCCGTAGGCCGGGCACCAGCTGCGCCGCCGTTACCAGCAGACCCTGGAATGGGCGCCGAACCTACAGCAGCACCTCGTGCTTGCCCCTC
This sequence comes from Fuscovulum blasticum DSM 2131, assembly GCF_003034965.1. Lineage (GTDB taxonomy): Bacteria > Pseudomonadota > Alphaproteobacteria > Rhodobacterales > Rhodobacteraceae > Pseudogemmobacter > Pseudogemmobacter blasticus. The sequence continues at coordinate 95,619 of NZ_PZKE01000002.1, forward strand.
GCAGCAGCGCGAACCCCTGCCTCGTTTGAAGCCGCCTACTTCCTTCAAAGATGCGGCGCCACCGCCTGCGGCGCCGACCACGGTCGAACCGTTGGCACCTGTTGATGATCGCTTGGACCCGCTTGACAAGCTGCACCCAAAGATTCGCGCGTGGATCGTTGAGCATGCTCGGGAACAAAAGGAACGCATTCAGGAGAACAAACGTCGGAGGCACGATCCATGGTCGTGGTCGAAGTCGCTCCTTGATGATCTGACAGAACGCGACCTCTATCGCTTTCGTGCCAGCAGCACGCTTTGCCACGCGTTCGAGAAGGCGGGGGCAAAGGTCAAGACTGCGGACCTGCACGGGAAGCTCACGTTCACCTCAGAGGGGCGCGACATCGAGTGTGCGGTCAAGGAGAAGATGTCCCGCCCGATGAAGCGGCCTGAAGGCGACGCTGCAAAGTGGACGGCCTATCCGCAGCACCACAACTCCGGACTGACGTCGTCCGGTTGGCTTCGGGCGCAAATTACCACCTGGCTACCGGGGGAGCAGCCACAGTGGATCGAGGCTCCGAAGAAGCCATTTGCAGCCCTAATTCCGGCAATCGTAGCATCGGTGATCGCCTGCGTACCCCGACTGATCGAATGGGAACGACAGCGCGAAGAAGAACGCCGACGATACCAGGAAGAGGAAAGGCGTCGGTGGGAGCAGCGGCGCTTGCAGGAAATCGATGATGGTCGATGGGCACGTTTTCGATCGGCCGCCACGAATTGGCGAGAGAAACAGCTTCTGGACACGTTCATCGCTGAACTGGAGGCGCGGTTGTTGTCCGAGGGGGATCAGTTGCTTGGCGACAGGACAACCGCGGAATGGCTCGGCTGGGCGAAGGAACGGGCCACTGATCTGGACCCTTTGACCGAGGGCATCACCGGACTGTTCAGGGATATCTTGCGGCCGTGACCCACATCACGTCGTCGGAGACCGGAACATCCGGTGAACATCACGCTCACTGCGTGTCGCATGGGTGTTGCACGGAGGAAATCGGAACGGCTGCAAGCCTTTGGAATCACGAAGAAACGTGTTGTTCTGTGTTGCAAACGCAAAAAACGCCCCGTGGGGCGCCTTGCATCGGCCTAAGCCTTTGATATCTTGTTATAATATTTGGTTGCGGGGGCAGGATTTGAACCTGCGGCCTTCAGGTTATGAGGCCGATGCTCTACCGCTGCGCTACCCCGCAAAGGGTGCCGGTCTCTCCCGGTGGTCACGCCCCCTTGCGACGTTCGCGTCCGGGTCCGCCCCCGGCTAGCCTACTTGATCCTCCCGACCCGTGGGCCTGGTGTGTCCCCGATAGGGCCGGTCCGCGAGTGGATCGTTCGCTCGGGATGTCAGACCGCCGGCTTCAGTTCGGCCCAGATTTCCGCGACCAGCGCCTTCGTCAGGCCCTTGGTGCCGGTGGGCAGCGCCTTGCGCAGCGCCTCCACCTTCGGCAGGCCATCCTCGCCAAAATCGCCGGGTTCAAGCTGGCCGATGGCATCGCGCACCGAAACGCGCAGGCTGTCCTCGATGGCGCCGGCCACGTCGACCGTGTCCTCCGGGGCCGGGCCGATCCGCAGGTTGGGCTCGTCCTTCAGGATGGTCCATTGCTCTGGCGTGAACTCGTCCCGCGAGACGGTCTTGCCGGCCTCGGGCCAGTGGACGCCGCAACGGAAGAAACCGGCTGCGGCGGTGGCCTTGATGATCAGACGCTTCATCGTGACCCTCCTTACAGCCAGTCGGAGACGATCACGTCGACGGCCTTGTAGAGCACGTTGCTCTCCCCGCCGGCGAGGTTCGCCTTGTTGATCAGGTCATCGGCGGCGGAACGAAGGGCCGCCGGAACGACCAGCGTGGTCGGACGGATGCCCAGGGGCCGGCCGCCATCGCCCTTGAAGGCCGTCATCGCGTCCCGCGCCGCCTTGAAGTTGACGTCGGTCAGCGCGGCCTTGGAGCAATAGGCCATCTGCCAGAACCCGTAACCGCCGTTGCAGCGGTAGCGGATGCCGTGCAGGTACTGGTCCTTGATGAACACATGGTCCGAGGTGCCGGGGCTCGTCTTGTTCTCGAACTCGGGCTTGGTGCGTTCCTGGAAGATGAACGGCTTGATCGCCTTGCGGGTGTCGAGCAGATACCAGGCCGGCCCGGGCGCGCCACCGCCGGAATTGTAGTTCGACACCGTCGCCGCGACGCCGGTCCCGTCCACATTCGGATAGACCGGGTGGTCGGTGTCGAAGAAATACTGGCCATCGTAGCACGCCGTCGACGTGCCGGCCGCCATCAGCGCAGCCATGATCTTGTCGGGATGCTGGGCAGCTTCCTGCCCCATCGACGCGGCCACCGCCGCATAATGGCCGTACTGGTCATCCTCGACCGCGGTCCGGCGCACACCCAGCGTGGCCTCGAACAGCTTGTTGGTGATCTGGTAGCCCTGCGCCTTCATGTCCTTGATGACGCGATCGCCGACCCATTCCTGCAGCGTGGGGAAATCGCCCAGCCAGTCATAGGTGTTCGAGGTCGAAGACGACGACACGGTGGTCGCGATCTTCTCGAAGACCGAGTCCGCGCGCATCGTCTTGTAGGCGTCATTGAACGCCTTGTTGAGGGCCGTCTGCAGGGTGGCCAACAGGGTGGGGGTGATGATTGCCATCGCGCGTTACTCCTTCGCGCCCTTGCCGAAGGTCTCGGCCGGGTCCATGCCCAACTGGCGGCAGACCGCCAGTTGCTCTTCCGTGTAGGTGCCGCTGTCCTGACCGGCTTTCTTGTCCAGCCCGGACGGCGCGGCGATGACCGGCTGGGTGGCGATGAAGCCCTTGAAGCGGTCCAGACCGCCCTCGGCGCGGCAGGTGGCCAGATGGTAGTCGCGGCTGGCCGGGGCGATCTTGCCCTCGGCAATCGCCGCATCCACGGCCGCCTCGGCCTCCTTGTCGGCGCGGGCCTTGGCCTCGGTCTCGAAGGTGGTGATGCGGTTGAGCGCCAGTTGGTGATCGGCACGCGGCACCCATGCCGCCGGATCGGGATGCTGGGCGCGGTTCAGCGCCAGTTGCTGGTCGGACTTCAGCTTGTCGATGGCCGTGACCGCATCGGTCGCGGTGGCGCCATCGGCAAGGCCGAGCGCCTTGAGCACTTCGGGGTTCATGTCGGTCTCCTGGTAAGGGTCTTGGCGATTGAGGGCGGGCAGCTTGAAATTCGGAACATTGGTCAGGCCGATCGACACCAGCCGCATCACCGCCCGGGTCTTGGGGTCGAAGAAGAAGCCGGGGCTGACATAGCGATAGGCGCGCGAGGCGATGGCTTCGCGCCCGGTCTCGTTCCAGTCGATCCGTGCCCAGAGCGCCCCGTCCCGGTTTTCAAGCTGCTTGACCCAGCCGACGGCATCGGCCCGTTCACCGGCCTCGCCCTTGACGTGGGTCGCGTGTTCGAAATCCACCGGGGCCTCGGCCCCTTCGCGCGCGGCAGCGGCATAGACCTGCACGACCGCGTCCGGGTCCGGCAGTTGCCATTCGCGGCCATCGCGCGCCGGCAGCCGCGGGCCTGCCGGGGTGATCTGCACCCAGTCGGGCACATGGGCGCCCTCGAAGCAGAGGGCAAAAGCCTGGGATTGAAGAAGGGCGCGGGTTTTCATGGGGGCGACCATGCCCGCGCCACAGCCGGCGATCGCCCTTGAAACCTTTCGGTGGAGGTGGCCCCGCACATCGTCGATTTCGGGGGGCGGCGACAGCGGGCCGTAGAGGCCCCGTCTCGCCTTCACCCTACGAGGAGACCCGACAGCCTGTCGACCCCCTTCAAAGGGTATTCAAAACCGCGCTACGGGCCGGTTCCGGGTCCGACCGCCGGGTGCCGGTTGAAATCCGACGGCAGATCAGCTAGATTTCGCTTGCGAGCCTGAGCCATGGGCACCGGCCTGGACCGTGAGGGAGTACCGCCCCTCCAGGCTCGTATCATTCCTTCAGAACCTTTGTCGTCTCCTGACGCTTCAGCGCAGTCCAGCGCCTAAGCGTTACCCTATACATCGTATCGACAAACAGGCCGGACGCCTTGACCACGACGATGATCCGCAATGGCAAGCGCTCATAGGGATCGGGGCTGGCTGGATTGGCAGCCGCGTCCAGGTCGAAGATCAGCCTCGGATGCGACCCGGGCCGCTTCTGCAGCGCGACCCGGCCAGCCAGATCCAGAAAGGCCATCCACTTGAGGTCGCCAACCCGGCGCGCCTTGTCCTGACCAAAGACATGGTCGCGTGTGATGTTCGAGAACTCGACCAGGTGCAGGTTCGTTCCCGCCGCTTCTGCAAACTCCGCAGGCAGAAGGCCGACCGGAGCATTTCCGACCGATGACGGGTCCGTCGCCAGGCGTGCCACCCGCCAGCTCGTGGCAATATCACGCAGGGCGGCCCGCCTTGCCGCCTCAGGTAAGGCAAGCAGGCGGTCCTTCAGCATCGCTTCCATGTTCTGCAAGCGCAGCTTTCCGGGGTTGCGCTGCCAGCCCGGGTCGATGCCCACCGGCACCAACTGGCGGTCGCCGGTGCGCTTGTTCTGCCAGATCCTGTCCTGGACATCGGGCATGTCTGACACGCCACGCCGCCCGGCCTCGGCCTTGGTCACCTGACGGACCCAGCATTTGCAGCCCCAGCCATTCGGCGGCATCCACTCCTCCCAGAACGGACTGTCCACCGGCAGGATCATCCCTGCCTTGTCGGCGTGGTGCGGGCGGTGGGTTTCGCTGGGGCCAAGGCGGTATTCAAGGAAGGGGAACGCTGCCTTCGTCCGCTCGATCCGCTCCCACTGGCCGGCGGCGCGGGCAGACCGCAGGTTGGCGTCATAGATCGTCTTCAGCCGCCTGGGGCTGCCCAACTGGGCATCGACAATCTCGCCCGTCAGCGGGTCTTCCATCTCGCGGCGGCCCCACCAGTCGGCCAGTTTCGGATTGGTGCGCCAGCTTTTCTGGAACGCCTCTAACGGCACCCCCGCATCAAGGGCCTTCTGCGCCTCGTCACGCGCCGCCTCCAGCAGGTCAAGTTCGGTCATCTTCGCCACGGTGAAGGCGACGGCATGTTCTTCCGGCTCGACATCCTCCCAAGAAAACGCCGGGCGCAGGCCCTTGTTGCGGAAGAAGCGGCTGGCCTCGGGCGGCGGGCCGGGGTTGAAACTGTATCCCGGGCGGTCAGGGTATTCGGGATCGTCGTCAGCCATCCACCTGGTCCCCGACCACGCGCGCCTTGAACATGCCCTTCACCAGGGTTTCAACGGCCAGCCCGGTCGGCATGTGACGCAGGGCCTCGGGGAGGCGCGCCAGAAGATCCTCGTAGCTGGTCGCCCCGTCGACGGCCGTGCCCACCGCGTCCTGAAGACCGTCCGCCAGTTCCTGCCAGTCTTCCAGCATGTCCGCCGCGATTTCTTCGATATCGGGCGCGCGGGGCGCTTCCCGGTTCAGCGCCAGCTTGCCAGGCGCAGCCGCAGGCGGCTGGCTGGCCAGCCCGCCCACAACCTCGTCACCCTCCGCAGGATCGGTGTAGCCCAGCGTCTGCCGCAACTCCGTTGCCTTGAACTTCACCCCGATACCAGCCAGCGAGACGGCCCCTTCGACCTTGGCCTTGGCGTCTTCCGGTTCGTCCACGGTAAAGACCAGGCGCGGATAAACCGCCTGCACCCCGAAGTTCAGATCCACGAAGGGGCGCACCAGATCCCGGTTCAGCGTCCCGGTCACGGCGCGTGCATCGCTGGCGGCGATATCGTGGCGCACCTCATTGTGCACCTTGGCCTGGGCTTCGGACGATCCGCTGTCGGCCGTCATGGTCTGGCCCAGCACCGCCTTCGACACCTGCTCATCCGCCCAGCGGGCGAAGCTCTCGAAGATTGCTGTCCCGGTCGCCGTGGGGCCGTTCTCGAAATCGATCTCCATCGACTTTGGCAGGACGGCCGCGGCATCGGTGCCGATGTTCGCCACCGCCTGGAACAGCTTGCGCACATCCTCGGCCGTGGCTTCCGGCCCGTACCGGCCGAGGCGCAGCGGCAGGCCGTAGGTTTCGATGAAGGCGATCCAGTCCTTCAGCGTATAGGCCTTGCACATCCAACTGAAGGCAACGACCCGCGCCAGACCACCGCGAAAGGTCAGGCCGGACTTGATCCGCGACCGATGCGTGATGAACTTCGCCGGCTCGAGCGGCAGACCGTCGACCGGGGCGGTCTCGTCGAGCAGCCGGATCTCGCGGCCGGTGGCCCGGTCGAACGTGAAGTGGCGGGGATCACAATAGATGAACTCCCCCGGCGTCCAGAGGCGCGCCGACCTGTCCCAGTCGATCTCGACCACGGAATAGGACTTGCCGAGCGCATCCAGCATATCCTCGATCAGGTCTGGCAGGCCCTCATGCTCGGCCAGTTCGGTGCGCACCGCCTCGGCGATCTTCTTCGATTGCGCATCGTCGCCGCCCGGCTTGACGATCGGCGTCACGCCGCTGACCACCCGCTTCCGGGTGCCCAGCACCGACATGTAGTGCGGATCGCGCTCCTCCATCTCTTCGGCCAGCGTCAGGAACTCGCGCAGGTCGCCCTGGTCGCAGGCGGACAGGATGGACGCCAGTCGCTGCGGCGTCAGGCCCGAGGCGGTCGAGCCGTGCCAGATCTGGCGGACACCCGTCAGGCCCGCCTCTGCCAGTCGTTCGGTCAGCCGTTGCAGCCGGATCGGCCGGCCATAGGCATCAAGGATTGCCATCACCAAACTCCTGTCTTGCCGCCGAACCCGCCGGTGATGCGGATATCGCGGTCGAAATCACCGCCGCCATGGCGGGGAACAGCCTGATAGGCATAGGGCTGGTAGCTGGTCTGCGCTGCCGAGGTTGCCATGGCGAAGGACCAGAACCTGTCAGCGTGTCCGTCTGTATCGCCGTCGGCAATCAGGCGGGGGGTGCCGGTGACCCCGACCTGTTTCTTGATCGCGTGCAGATCCGCGCGCAGCGGCACGTCGCCGGCCGGGATGCGGGTCTTGCGGTCCTGCATTGCCTCTTTCAGCGCGGTCGCCATGTCCAGCTTGGCGGCGGCCGAGAAGATTACCCCCTCGACCCGGCTTTCGCCGTGGCGGCGCTTCGCATCCTCGACGGGCTTTTCCCCCATGCCCGTCTGGTCCATCCGGCAGCGCACCACATGGTAGCGCCGGAAGACGTCCGCCAGCAGTTGGTCCTGTTCGAAGAAGGTGGCCCGGCGCCGGGTGATGACCTCGCGGGTCCACAGCACATCCCCGACCTGTTCCTGGACCCAGATCACGAAAAGGTCGCCGCGGGCGGCGATGTCGACGCCCACGAAGCACGGCCCGCCCTGGTAAAGGCCGGGCAGACCGGCGGCCGGGTGTTCGCATGATCCGATCAGGTCGTAGTCCAGCCAGGCACTGGCCTCGTCCAGCCATTGCAGTTCGTATTCCTGCGCCCAGGCATCAGGATCGGCCATGCCCTTGCGCAGCATGTCGATGTCACGGTCAAGGCCCTGGCGCACTGCCTCGTAGATGTCGACGACATGGCGCGACCAGACCGTGTCCTCGGCCGTCATCAGCTCGTAGAACTTGTTGCCCTTGCCGTTCGGGGTGCTGATCACCCGCAGCTTCTGCCGGCCTTTCGAGATGACCGGGAACAGGACGGCCCAGATCTCGCGCGACTTCGCATGAAAGGCGAACTCGTCCAGGATCACATTGGCGCTGAAGCCGCGGGCGGTGTCGGGGTTGGCGGGCAGCGCCGTGATGCGGCTGCCATTCGGGAATGCGACCTCCAGCGCCTTGTAAACGGCGTCCGGGCCCTTCTCTTGCGGCGCGCGAAACTCGCCCTCGTGAAAGGTCGGTTCGCCCCCTTTCAACAGGGTGTTGTAGACCTCGTAAAACGCCTTGGTGAACGGCTTGATGACTTCGGTCATCATTTCGGCCGCCTGCCGTTCGCCGCGCGACAGGATCACCCAGCGGGTGCGGCGGTCCTCGATCCAGCCCTTGAAGCAATCGTCGGCGCATTCACCGCCGGTTGAGAAAGTCTTGCCGGTCTGACGCGCAAACATGCCGATCTTGAACCGGCTGTCATCGGCGATCCACGCCTTCTGGTAAGGCAGGAAGTTGATGACGGGGGCAGTGGTGACGACTGCGCTCATGCCTTGGCCTCGCGCACCGTCACCAGATACGGGCGCTGCCGCCAGAAGCTGACGCGGAAGCGCAGGCCGAGGTGTTCATAGACCTGGTGCTGACCGAAGAGAACGGCGCAGATCCGGCGGGGCCAGCCGGCCGACTGCCAGAAGCTGTTCGCCACCAGAGTGAAGGTGCCGATATCCACGTCAAGGGTGCGGGGGGCCGTCATGCGAACCCCATGATCCGGCGCGCCTTTGCGGCGGCTTCCGCGTCCAGATCGCCTGCCTCGACTGCGGCATCCAGCTTGGCAGACTGCTCTTTCCGTTCCTTTTCGCGCATCGCCTGGACGATGCCGGAAGAACTCATGACGTCCTTCATCATGCGGGCAAGGAAGTGCAGGTTCTGCGGACTGATCTCGGCGCCATTTTTGGCGACCTCTGCCTGCATCACCTTGAACGCCAGCGTGGTCAGCATCTGGAACAGCACGTTCTGGCGCTGCGCCTGGTCATCCATGCCCATCTCGCCCAGCCATTCCTTGGCCCAGTCCGATGCCTGGTCCTGCAGCTTGACGAACTCGCGGTACTCGGACCCGTAGTCATGCAGCGCAGATTTGCGGATGCGCAGTTCCGACCCGGCCTCGGCCAGGCGCCAGTTCAGTTCTTCGGCCAGCGCTTCATAGTCGCCAAAGCCGCGCGCCCGCAGGGCCTCTTGCAGCCACTGGCGCAGTTCGGCCGGCAGAAGATCGACCTTGCGGGGAACCGGCATGTCAGACCCTCGGGGCGGGGCGCTGGATGTCCGGGTGCGAAGCAAGGCCAGTGGCGATCTCGACGCCCCGCGTCGTGGCGGTGGCCAGCAAGAGGGTGCCCAGATCCTCAAGCGCGATCATGCCCTGTTCCTTCAGCCAGACCAGTTCGGTCGTCACCTGATCAGAGGTCGAGCCGATGCCGACACCGTTCAGCACATCGCGGATGATCGAGCCGTTGGCGGTATAGCCATCGCAGTCCTTCAGGAACCGCAGGATGGCAAGGCGGCGGTGCTTGCGGGCGAGGTGTGCGTAATCGTTCATTTCCGGCCTTCCAGAAGGTGGTCTTCGTGGCGGGCGACGATGTTCTCGACCCGCGCCATGATCTTGGTGTTTCCCTCCATCACGGCCCGCATCTCCTTCAGCTCACCGCGCATCTCGGTCAGTTCCAGCCGCAGATCGTGGATGTGGTCCTTGCCGGGCAGGCCGGTGACGGTCTGTTCGACCGCCGTCAGACGGCTTTCGTGACGGCTGAGCCTGCCATCCAGCCCGTCGATCTTGTCGGCGACGGTCTTTCGGCCGGCGCGCACCCAGCCGACGATTGCGATCACGACGGTAGCGATCACCCCCATGGTCACCGTGAAATCGAAGGCGATGTTCATTTGCTGATCCACTTGGAAACGACGTCCTTCAGGGTGTGGCCGCCCATGTAGAGCGAGCAGTAGACGCCGGTCAGCCAGCCAAGGGCATCAAATGGCGCGGGCGGCAGGGCGATCTTCCAGACGGCGTTGGCGACGTGCAGGATCACGATGTTCCACGCCCACAGGAACAGGATCAGGTACATGCCCCCGGGCCGCCAGGCGCGCATCCAGATCGGTTCGGCCGCTTCCGCCTGGAGCAGCGCGAACTGGCCCTGCAACCCGGCGGCATAGAGGGCGACCAGCTCGGGGGCCATCGGCTCGACCTGGCGCATCGCCTCAATGACCCGGCCCGGATACTGTTCGGCCACGGCCTCGACCTCATCCGGGGCGACCTTGAGAGCATCAGCGATGTGGCGGATGACCTCGGTGGCCAGTTGGCCGCCGGCATCGCCCAGCTTGCGTGACAGGATGCGCTCGATCAGCGGCAACCCGGCCGAAAGGGCGATGGCAGAAAGGGTGCCAGACATCAGAAGCTCCGAAGCAGGTTGGCAAGGCTGGGGAAAACCCGCTGGACCTTGACCGCGATCACGTCGCGGTAGCGGTAGGCCAGCACAGCCAGCCAGATCAGCAGGACGGCCAGCACGGCGGTATCCACCCAGGCCGGCAATGCCTGATCGGCGGCGCCGGTGGTGGTGACATAGGTGGCGGCCGGTGTGGCGGCGGCGGCAGGCGTGGACTTGGAAACCGCATCGATGCGACGTTGCAGGGTGCTGAGCGTGGCGCGGCCGATGATGCCGTCGGGCGTCAACCCATGGTCCTGCTGGAACCGCACGGCGGCGGGCTGCAGCACCCAGCCGGGCCGGTCGCCGACCGCATAGCCGAGTTTCGCCAGGGCGGCGCGGGCCGCCGATTTCTCTTCCGGGGACAGCGCCAGCCCCCAGGTGGCCCAGCCGTCCACCACGGTTTCGCGCACTTTGACGGGATACTTGCCCAGGAGCAGGATATCCGCCTCGCGGTCCCGGCGCTTCACCAGCCCGGGCAACACGCGGCCGCCGCCCCGATTCCACAAGCCCAGGGCCGCGCGGATCGCAGCGGGTGCGGCCCCGGCCTTCCAGAGCTTGACCCAGCTCGCGCGGCCAATCGCTCCGCTGTTGAAATGGAACAGGACGCCGGCATCAAACTCATGCTGGGCGGGCCGCACGACCGTGCTGCCTGACGTGCTGCCTGACAGCTTCGCCATGGTGATTTCAACCGTCGGCTCATAGGCGCGCGACAACGACAGCGACAACAGCCGCCGCGACTTCTCGCGTGTAATCACCATGCCCGCATGCGGCTTGATCACGCCGGAATTGCCGGTCAGGCCCACGCCGATGGTCCACTTGCCGGCGGGGCAGCGGTAGGCCCGGAGGACTTCACCCTCTTCGGCAACAAGGGTGGCGATGCCCGCGCTGCTGGTCTGCATGATCTGATCCCCGGAATGCTTTCCGGGAACGTCGCAGATCGGCGGCGCCGTCTCGCCCTTGAAGGTTTTCGGTGGGGGACGTGGACCCTCAGGTCTCCACGCGGGCAGTCTGGCAGATCAGCCTATTCGCTGTCAAACCGCAGTGTCATCTGACGGGAATTGGCCTCGTTCTCGATGGCGGCGCGATAGTTCGACACGGTGCGCGTGTGCATGTCGCAGGCCCGCGCGACCTCCTGCAAAGACGCGCCCGCCCGCAGCATCCGTTCCGCCTCTGCCCGGCGCCGCTTCGCCCCGCGCAGTGACCCGCACGGCAGCGTGACCCGGCCATGGCCGATTTCGCGGATGATGGTTTCGGCGGCATCGACGCCAATCACCCGGGCCAGCGCTGAACCCTCGGCGCGGCGCGGGATGCTCAACTGGCACCCGCCCCAGTGCCGCAACAGCTCGGTCGTCAGTTCGGTGCCGATCAGCGCCTCGATATCGCCCGCGATGCCTGGGAAGGTGGTCACTTCACCGCCTCCTTGATGCGGCCCCGCGCGGCGATCATTTCCAGCCGGTCAATCCGGCCGGGCAGCCGGGTCAGCTTGAGAACCATGGCCTCCATTGCCTCGCGCTGGCCCACCTCAAAGCGGAGCGCACGCTCCAGCACCTGCACCCGCGTCAGCAGGTCCAGGTGCGCCGCTTCGAGTTGGGCCAGACGGGCGGCGGTGTTGCTCATGCCTCATCCTCGGCTGGCAACATGCGGGGCAGCGCTAGATCGCGGCGGCGCGGCATCACGGTCGTGACGTGGCAATCAGTGATAGTGTATCGCCAGCCCTCGCTCACAACCGCGCAGGCCCCATGTTCGACCGCCAGGGCGGTGCGTTCCTCGATCGCACGGCGATGGGCTTCCACATCAATGCCCACCACCCTTTCGAGATAGCGCACCAAGGCGTGGTCGGTGATGATGGGGCGGCGGGTCATTGCAGGGTCACCCCGGCGCGGGCGCACATGCTTTTCAGCGCGCGGATCACATCGTTGATCTGACCGGCATCGGTCATTGCATCGATGTCGATCGGCACCGCCTGCCACTTGCCTTCAAACCGGGTCCGCACAAAGGCGTTCAGCCCATCGCGGCCCGGCTTCTTCAGCGCGCCCGCATCGCCAAGCCGCTTCCACAGGACATGGACAAAGCGCAGATCAGCCCGCCCCGCCGGTGTGCGGCGGCCCTTCGAGGCGCGCTTGAACCCCGCCTTGAAACCCCGCGCCTTCAGCGCCTCCAGCACCCGCATCTGCTCGGCCGGGGTCATGTCCTTCAGGCTTGCCTTGCCGGTGGCAGCCTGTTGCAGATCCCGGCGTGTGTCGTCGTCCAGGCCCAACTGGCGGCAGGCGACGTGGATGGTTTTGAGGAGGGCAGTCATGTGGTGGCCTCGATCCGGTGCGGCGTTCCCGAGGTGCCGTTTACACCCTGCGAAAGGTTCACCCGGTTCGCGGCATCCCAGCCCGACCAGACCGCGTTTTCGAAGCGTGGCTTGCCAACTGCTGGCGCGGGAACCGGCTTTGCTCCCTCGAAACGCTCATCCCGTGCGGCCCGGGCGACGGCATTTGCCGTCTTGTCGATCGAAGGGCCGAAGATTTCGATCAGCCGGCGCGACAGTCGCGCCACCATGCCGGCCGTAAAGTCCCTGACGGCCGCACGGCGCGTGGCATCCGTCTTGCGGCGCCGATAGAAGGCACCGGCCCTGAAATCTGCGATTCCGGTGTCGACTGCCCGGCCGAGAACGGCAACCAGGTAAGCCGCGATTTCGGGGCCGGGATCGCGACCGACAAAGACCAACTGCGCCCCGCGCCGGCCCGACACATGAGAGTAAGTCGCCGCAGTATTGGTGCAATAGGCCACCACCGTCCAAAGCCGATCACGGGCGCTGCGGCCCTTGGTGCTGGCATTGACCGAGGCCTGTCCAATGGTGATGTCAGCCTCAGAAAGCCCATGCTCACGCATCAAGGCAGCGGCCTTTTCGGCAGCGGCCAATGCCTCTGCTTCGCTGCAACCCGCGGCCTTTGTCATTCGCAACAGGGCCGCGATCTTCTGCTTGATGCTTTCGACAGCCATTTCATTCCTCCCTTGAAAGGGCGTTGACGACCGCTTCCACGGGCACGCGGTAGCGCCCGGCGACAGCCTTGCGGGTGGCGGCCAGGTCCGCAGGGGTGGGCACGCCGATCAGCCAGTGGCGGCGACGGGCCGCAACCTCGGCTTCATAGGCCGCGGCCAGCACGGCCGGGTCGACCTCGACCTGCGCGGGCGCCGGCCGGGGGCGATGCGACAGCGGGATGAACCACGGGCGCAGGATCATGATCACGCGCTCGCCAGATCGATGGTCAGGGTCTGCCAGGGCGCATCGAAGGCATCCCGGTGCTGGAAGCGCAGGTAGCTTTTCGAACCGATGACATGCATGGCGTCGCGGATCGCTTCCTGCCCGCGCTTGAACTCGGGATCATCGTCCTTGACGTTCAACAGGACGAACACGTTTGCCCGGTTGATCTGGCCTTCCTTGTCGGTGTCGAAGGCACTGGTGATGATCGACCGGATCAGCGGGTCAGACCCCGCCGCGCGTTCGGTCAGCACCTTGTCGAACAGGGCCTTTGCCACCTGCATTTCCGGCCCGTAGACGATCCGGTCCTGAATGCGGACCTCGATCTTCATCAGCCCGTCGAAGGTGGCGTAGGTGCGGTTGCCCTTCGGCCCTCCGACGGTCAGGCCGTATTCCTGCATCATCAGGGCGTCGAGCGAACCAAGGTCTTCGTAGACATGGCCTTTGAAGCGCCCGATCTGGGCTGCCAAAGCAAAGGCAAAGCCGAAGATCTTGCGGACCTGCTCGTCCTGCAGCTTCTTCATCGCCGGAATGTTCTCCAGCGCCCGCAGACCACCCTTGCCGTCGGCCATGTACTGGTTGCCATTGGCTTCAATGATGCCATTCGGCACCGGGTGCGGTTCAAAGGTCGACTTGGGAACCATTTCAGGCCTCCTTCTTGTTGATCAGGGTTTCCGGCGCCGTTGCGCCCGGTGCGATGGGCATCAGCCCCAGATGGATCAGCGCCCCGGCCATCGCCTCGATCTCGTCGGTCGACAGGCTGGTCGAGGCGCGGACGCCGTCACGGTCGATGCGGCCCAGGGCGCGGGCGGCCAGCTCCAGCATCTGGCGGGTGCTGGCAAAGGGGACAGGGTCACGCGCCATGGCTGGAACCTCCCAGCAGCGTCAGCGCGGCAGCACGGGCGTCGGCATCGGCAAGGCTGGCGTCCTGCAGCACCCCGACGGCCGCCGTGATGCGGAGAGGGCTGGGCAGGCCGGGCGCCGCGCCGACCCAGGCGATGATCTCGGCCCGCAACTGGCGAAGACGGTCGCGATACTCGGGATCGGTGGCCAACCTGTCGGCGATCTTGGCCGCGGCCTCGTCAACCGTGGCCTGGTGGCGGCCGCCCAGCAGATCGCCGATCTGCGTGGATGCGGCGGCGGTCAGATCGCGCATCAGCCACATGCACTCATGCCGCAGGCGGCTGACGCCCCGGGTCTGGCCCGGCCCGCACAGTTCATGCATGGGCACCGCGGCGATGGCACAGAACGATGCCAGAACATCGGCAGGCGCCATGAACCCGGGCGCGGCGGGGGCCGTTGCTGTGGCGGGCATCATGCCGAGGCCTCCTTTTTCATGCGGGGACAGGTGCGACAGGCGCGGTACATCCGCACCCGTTCACTGTTGACGTTGGAAAAGCTCGCGGCCGCGCGCATCCAGTCGCGACAGGTGGCCGTGCTGATCTCGCCCAAAGCGGGGCAGCGGATCGTTGTCGCGAAGAACAGGCCACGAACGATCTCTTCGACCGCCTGCATGTCGCCAAGGTACTTGGCCCGCAGCACAGCCGAGACGAGCGATGCCGATCGGTTCATCTGACCAGCGACCTTGTTCTGACTGCTGGCGGCGCATTCTTCGGCCAGGCGCAGCACCCAGTCCGGCAGGGCCTCCCCCCAGGCATCGCGTGCGATGGTGATCGGATCGCTCACGGCTGGCCCTCCGCCATGTAGACGGAGCCCGTGTTCGGATCGTAGACCTGCCGCACCCTCTGCACCTGCGGTGCCTTGGGTCCGCTGTGCCGGATCAGCCGATAGCGGGCCGGCCGGGCGGCGTGGGGATCAGCCTTGACCAGAACCTTCAGATAGCCGGCGGCCAACAGCCGCTTGCAATAGTCCTTCGCCGTAGCCTCGGCCACCTCGACCGAGGCGTTGTGGATCAGGTCAAGGAAGCTGAAATCCTTCAGCATGTACATCGCCCGCCAGATCTGGCCGGTGATCTCTCCTTGCGTGACCCTTGTGCCGTCCGACCGGATGCGGGGCGCATGGTGGCCAACGTCCTGGACCAACATCCAATGGCTGGCCTGACCGGGCAGTGTCGCAATGCTTTCCAGATACCCGGCAGCCGTCAGCGCCTTCAGATAGCGCATCACAGGCGCGCGGTTCACGCCGGTCGCGGCGGCGATGTCGCTGACCTTGAAGGGGCCATTCACCGCCTTGATCGCCAGCCAGATTTCCTGACGCCCCGCGCCAGCCTGATCGACCGGCAGCCGTCCGATCTTGGTCGGTGCCGTCATGCCACGACCCTCCGCGGGGCCGGGGCCTCGCCCAGGAAGAACTCGATCCTCGGCACATCGGCCAGGGTGATCTCCGCCCGGCCCGAGGTCAGCGCGTAAAGGTTGATCTGGTTCAGGTTGGCCACGATCCGACGGAAGTTCGCGGCCGACTTCTCCAGCACCACCTGCAGCACGTCATCCGGCAGCGTCAGATGCGGCTGCTTCAGTTGTGCCAGCACCTTGGTCTCGCGCAGGTCGGCCGGTTGCGCACCGGCCCAGGCGCCGATCCGGTTGTGGATGCGCTCCCACCGCCGCAGGCGCTGCGGCAGCATTTCCTCGCCGATCAGCACCATCGCGCTGCCATGCGAGCTGACATAGATGTCGTGGATCACACCCATCATGTCATCGCGGCAAAGTTGGTGCGCTTCATCTAGCAGCAGAGGGCGGCCGGACTTTGCCAGCTCCTCGCCGATCTGCTCGACCATGTCGCTGATCATGCCCTGCGGGGTCATGCCCAGCGCCTGGACGATCTTCGTGACCAGCACCTTGCGGGACCAGACCGACTTCACCTCAACCCAGCAGGCGTCATAGACCTGCGCGTTATAGGTTGCGGCGCTGGACTTCCCGTAACCCGAGAAGCCGTGGAAACAACCCATGCCAGGCAGATCGGGGTCGCGTTCGCGCAACTGCTGAATGGCCGCGCCCAGCAGCATGACGTTTCGCAGGGGCGCCACATTCGAGATGGTCTTGTTCTTTTCCATTCCGTCCAACATGCTCTCTCCTCACCGTCCAAGCCGCCGTGGGGCCTTGCCCGCCCCCGGCGGCAATCTTCATCCGATCGCCACCGCACCATCCCGGTCGAACATTGCCCTCTGGGCGCGGTAGACCGGATGGCGCTGCATGCGCTGATAGAACTCGGCATCCTCGGCCGAGATCGGTTCGCCGGCCTCTGACCGGCTCTCGATATCGATGACCCGCCAGAACCGGGTGATATCGGTCTCCTCCGGTTCGACCGCAGGCCGGGGCGCCGCGAAATCGACCTGCAGAACCCGCAACTCAGCGTCGCGCGAGGTATCCGGCTGCGGCACCTGCCGGTCGATCAGCGGGCGGCGGGCCTGCATCGGCACGATCTGGACAACCTTGGCTTCCAGTTGGTCGGGCAGTGTCGGGGGCATCGCCGCCAGTTCCGCCGCCAGTTCGGTGACCGAAACCGGGCGATGGGCTGCCAGAAGCTGCTTCTCGATCCGCCGCCGCTGGGCCTTCTGCCTGGCATGAAGCCGGGCGCCGACCAGGTCGAAGAACCCGACCTTCTCGCGGCACGGGGCCTCGCCCAGGAACTCGCCCTGCAGACTGTAGAGATACAGGCCCGCATGGAGGTCTTCCGGGTCGAACCGCGCCACCACCTTCTGGCCCGCGTATTCGGACATCCAGTCGGCATGGTACTTGTTGTCATGCAGCGTCAGTTGGCCGTGGGTGGCATGCAACTTCCTGACTTCCTGCCCCATCAGCCACAGCCGGTGCTGCTCGGCCGTGGCCTTGCGGATCGGCGCGCGCTCATAGCTGTCCGCAAAGGTCTGGTCGAAGGACCGGCCCTTGCAGTTGGGCGACAAACGGCCAAGCCGGGCGTTATGGTCACGGATGCTCTCGGCCAGCACCGTCAGGAAGGTGTCCAGGGGCACCGCGCGGCTGCCGTAATCTTCGGGCTTCGCGTCCGGGCGATTGCCGACATAAGCCCCTGCAAAGGCCGGATGCAAAGCGATGTGATCCGCGAAATCGCGGAACCCGCGTTCGATCGGCTTGGCCTGGCCGTGGGCCGGGGTGGCCCAGTGCACCTGGATACCCATCATGGGCAACACGCCCAGCGGATCATCCTCGCGCACCTTGAACCGGAACCGGGTCGGGGTGCCGCCGGTCAGCCATTTGTTCGCGAACTCATGGCCGTTGTCGAACAGGCAGTGCCGCGGGATGCCCCACGTCTCGATCAACTCGCCGAAGGCGGACATCACCGCAACCTTGTTGGGGTCAAGGTCAACGCGCCAGCTCAGGACCTTGCCCGAGAACAGATCCTGAAACGCCACGATCTGGGGCCGAACCGGCTTCTCGATGCCCGGCCACTGCACGAAGACGTCGATCTTGTGGCAGTCCGCGTTGACCGCTTCCATGGCGGTCAGCATCGACCGATCACGGATCTGCGGCGGGAAGCACTTGGACAGGCCGCGTTCGCCCTGACGGGCGAAGACCTGCGTCACACGCGGCACGTTTTCGTCCATCCAGCGTTGCGCGGTCTTCAGGGTCAGCGTGGCCAGCCCCCGGCTTTCGCAAAGCTTGACCACCCGGTTCCAGCAGCTTGCAAAGCTGGGCTCGCCAAGGCGCAGATAATCGGCCTTCAACCAGTCAAGAAACTCGCGGCTGCATTCGGCCCGGCGGCGCTTGGCAGGCGCGGCCCGGTGACGGGGGGCGAGGTAGGGCAGGTAGTCAGCCGGATCGACCCCCTCGATCATCGAAGACCAGCCCCAGATCGTCCGCGGCGAAACCGGGCGCCCCTCGGCGGTCTCGGCCTCGGCCACGGTGATGACCGCCAGATAGCGGCCCATCGGTGCCGTCATCGCCTCGACACGCTGCAGCACCGTCAACCGGGCGCGGGCCTCCGCCTTCACCTTTTCCGGCAGCCCGTCGAACCATGCCCAGGCCTCGCCCCGGTCCATCCGGCCGGGCTCTTCCGGGGCCAGCGGCGCCGCCGCCTTCAGAAGCGCGGCCTGTGCGCGCACCGGCAGCAGGCGCCAGTGATATTCCCAGCCGCCACCCCGGCCTTGCCGGCGACGGCACAGCTTAGGATGCGCGCGCCAGTCAGACCGGGCGGCAACATCATCAACACCTTGCCGTGTGCCGGGCACATCCGGCAGGCCGCTGGCCGCCAGTTCGCTGGCCGTCCACCATTCCTTGTCGGGGGTCAGGCGTTTCATTCGGCCGCGACCTCCGGGCGGGGCATCAGGTCGGCCAGATCGGCCCCCACCTCGGCCAGCCACCGACGCCGCGCCGCCGCCCCGGCGCGCGACCAGGCGGTCTTCAGCGCAAGGTACTGCTTGTCCGACGGGTCGGTCTCGACCTCGACCGCGCTAGGGTCTTCGGCCACGATCTGGCGGCGCGCGGCCGCGACCGACTTTGCATTCCCGCACGACAGCAGGCTGGCGATGCGGCTGCGTTCGCCGTCATCCGCCACCTTGCCCAGCGCCTCGACATCCTTCAGCGTGACCGGCGCGGTGGCCGTCCGCAAAAGCGCCAGGTCGGCGGGGCGCAGGGCCTCTCCGGCGGCGATGATCTTGCGGACCTGCCTGACGGTGATTGCCCGCTTCGAGGCGACGATTTCAGCAAAGGAACTCGAGTTCCCTTGCAGACCATGCCGGGCCAGCGCACCGGCCTTGCCCTGGGCCGTTTCGGGGTGTTTCTTCAGATGTTCGCGCTTCCAGGCCGCAAGGAAGACCGCATCGTCCAGCGGCGACAGCCCGCCCGTCAGGTTCTGAGATGCCTCCAGCAGGCGCGCATCCGCATCTGACATCGTCGCATAGGCGCGGACGGGAATGGTCGGCAGACCGGCCCGCCGGGTGGCTTCCAGCCGGTGCAGGCCATCGACCAGTTCAAAGCCGTGCAGGGTCTTGCGCACAAGGATCGGCGTCGTCTGGCCGAACTCCTCGATCAGCCCCACCAGCGCCGCCACCTCGGCTTCTGAGAAGGGGCGCAGACGCGGGCCGACGATGATATCGGCAACAGGCAGGTCGGTGATCGCAGGCAGCAGGTTCATGTCAGGGGGCCTTCGTCAGGGTGTAGTACCAGCGCCAGCCGTCGCCGTTCGGGGCGGCCTGGCGCACACAGGTGATTTCGGCGCCGTGCTGGCGCAGCTCGGCAATGCAGGCGTTGACCGCCATCACGCGGGCCTTGCGGACGATGTCCCGCGTCGTGTGCGGTTTGCCGTCCGCCAGCAGGGCCAGCACCTTCTGCAGGCGCGGGGCGTCCAGCCGGGCCGCCTTGATATGGCCAAGCTGCCGGCCCATCAGGCGGCCCGCCGCTGGCGCGTCGACGGATGCAGCGGATCGGGCGCACTGCCCCGGTACTTGCAGTCATTGCACAGGCGGTTGTGGATGCCCTCGCTCGGGAAGCTGTGCCCGCAGGCCATGCAGGCCCTCGGGCCGCGCTTGGCCTTTGCATCCGCAGCGGCCTGCTTTGCATCCCGGCTCATCAGGGCCTTGTTCTCGTCCTTGAACGGCCCGGCGCACTTCTCGCCACCGGGGTCCAGCACGAAGAACCCGCGGCCCGGAACGTGATCGACCCGGAATTGGGTCGAGGGCTTCGGAAGGTTGCAATCCTTGCCCATCATTGCGCCTCGATCAGCAAGCGTTCGGCCTCGGCCATCTCGGCATGGGCGTCCGCGCCGGTCACCAGTTCGTTGATCAGGCTGGTCAGCGGATCGGTCAGCTCCCAAAGGCGGTCGGCCTCGATCAACAGCGGCCGGGCAGCATCGTCAGGCAGGTCGTCCGCACGGTCTTGCAGCGCAGCAGCCAGCGAGCAGGCATTGCGCTGGATGCGAACCGCCTTCAGCAACCAGCGGAACCGGCGCAGCGCGGCGGGCCGGACATCCCAGGGCTGCGCCTCGCGGATCTGGCGGCTCAGGTTCTCCAGCGCCCGTTCAACGGCAACGATGGAGGTGGGCAGTTCGCCACCCTCTGCGACCGCGCCATCAGGGCCGGCCATCGGGGCATGATCATGCCAGGTCAGGGCGGGGCGGGCATTGTCCATCACCGGACACCTCCTTCGTTGAGCATCAGGATCAGGATCGGCGACGCGAACAGCACGATCACGCCGATCACATCGGCGGCGGTCAGCGACGCCAGCCAGCGGCGAAAAGCACCACCCCGCCCGCCGGATTTCCCTTTGGTCTTGGCGGGGTGGCCCCTACCATCGGAAGCGCCAACAACCGGATGGAGGGATTGTGATGTCTGACCAGAACCCGGCGCCGACGGGGATGACCCTGTTTCCGCCGATTGACGTGATATGGAATTCCGAACGATCAGAACTCGTGGTTGTCGGAACGGCACAGCTTGGAAGCGATCAGACCGTTCGCATGGGGTTCCACATGGCAGCGGGAGCAGCACAAGCACTCTTCCAGCGGATGAAAGTCCTTCTCGAAGCTGTGGATGTCGATGCAATAGCCACCAGGCCGCGCGATCTACAATAAAGCCAAACAGGCCAAGGCTCCGGCCGCTCATGCCGCCTTCTCCTTCTTCTGGATGGCAGGGCGCGGAACGTCCCGCGGCCACTCAAGGTCCGCAGGCCAGTTCTCCGAAAACCAGCAGGTGACGACCGCCGCCTTGCGCAGCGTGCAGCTCGACCCGGTCTTCAGACCGCTCAGCCACTTTCCATCGTTCGCCGCATAGGTCGAAACCGTCGAAAGCGTCAGACCAAGGTGTCTGGCGAAGGTTTCCGCAATTCTGATGATTGCTTCGGTGCTCATGTAGCCTCCGGTAACGATACCGATAAAATAGACGGGAACGTTACCGATGGTCAAGCGGCATGTTTTCGGTAATAATCCCGATTCGTGGACAAGCTTGGACAACAGTTTGGCGAGATCATCGCTCAGCGCCTCAAGGCGCTGGAAACAAACGCTTTTGCTGTTGAGACCGCATCAGGTTTACCCCCAGACGCCATTCGCAACGTCATCAGGAGCGAAAAGAAATCCGGCCCGACGCTAAGTCGTGCGCAGGAGATCTGCGCGGCTCTTGGGTTGGAACTCTACATCGGCCCCAAGCGCGACGACGGCCCGGTCACGACGATCACCGCCGACGATGAAGACTATGCCCATATTCCTCTGCATGAAGCGTCTCTCGCAGCAGGGGATGGCAGCCAGAACGGCGCAGTCGAAATCATCGACCACCTCGCCTTCCGGCGGTCCTGGTTAAAGCGCATCGGGGTGTCCGCTGGCTCGGCCGTGCTGGCCCGGGTCCAGGGCGACAGCATGGCGCCTTCGATACAGTCGGGCGACATCGTCTTGATTGACCGTTCAAGAGCGGCGGTTCCGGTGCGGCCTCGGGCACCGAATGACAAACGGCCAGCCCCGATCTACGCTATCCTGGTGGACGGCCTGGCGCGGGTTAAACGGATCGAACGACCGTCCGAGGACATCACCATGCTCGTCTCGGACAACCCGAGCTGCAGCCCAGAACTTTTAACCGGCCATCGCGCCATGGAGCTTGACGTAATCGGCAAGGTCATGTGGTGGGGCCATACGAACAGGGAATAGAATGAACAGGATCATTTTAGCCGCTGGCTTGGCCTTTTTCGCGATTCCAGTCCTTGCTCAGGAGTTGCCCCCACAGCAGGCCGCATTTCGCGATGCGATTGTCACGGCAAGAGAGGCTTTTGAGAGCGCGGCAAACGACCTTGCCAAAGGCGGGACACGCCCGAAGCGTGGAAAGGCAATCTGCGAGGCAGTGCCGTCCCGTGCGGTAAAGGATTGGATCGGCACGGTCTACGAGCTTACGACCAACGGCGATGGCTGGGGCGTTTTCAGTGTGGAGATGGAAGGCGACATCTGGCTTTCCACTTGGAACAACGCCTTTTCTGATGCCGGGTCCAACACCCTTATTGATCCTTCGAGCGAGCTGTTCGCGGCCCTGGCCGAGTTGCAGGAAGGGCAACAGGTTGTCTTCTCCGGGAGCTTCTTCAAAGACCCAACCGACGGCGACTGCTTCGATGAAAAAAGCCTGAGCCTCTCAGGATCTATGGACCAGCCCGAGTTCGTCTTTGACTTCTCCGCTGTTCGGCCGGCCCAGTAGCTCAAAAATCTCTTGCATGTTCACGGTGCCGCCGCTGGCGTAGGCTAACGACAAAACTCATTTGGTCACAATGTGTTAGCCGGAACATGCAAGCCTGAAACAAACTCGCGGCGCGATTTGCATGTTACGCGCATGCCTCCTCACCGTGCCACGGCGCGGAATCGGTTTGAATTCGTCGATTTGACAAAGGGTTAAGCGCTCGCGCTGCGGGGTTGTCCCAGGCGCCGCCCTCGGCCCTTCACCGCCCCGTTGAAGGCCCTTTCAAGCCCGTCTGCAAGACATCGCCCTCGCGCGGCTTCCCCGCGCCCGCAAGGCCATTTCGGCCTTGTTTACAAGGCTTTTCCGCCCTCTTCCGGCATCACCCACCGTCTTCCGGCTTCCTGCAGATATTCATGTCCCTCAACAGCGGCGGCAGGCCAAGACAGACCCCGGCCCTGCCATTCCGACCAGACTTGCCGCGCGCTGTGGCGCCTTCAAGCCCCCCTCCCGCAGGCAACTGGAAGGCCCCGGCAGATACATCAGACACCGCCCAGCAGCCGCGAATGTCATGCCCCATAGGCCCGCGCCACAAAGGGCCTGTAGGGGCCTCCTGCGGCATTGGCGGTGGAACGCTATGGACAGGAACCCATACGCCGCACATACACTTCGGGGTAAGCTTTTCTTAGGCTCAAATTTCAAGCGAGGGATCGTGTCTTACCTGTCCGTGAAAGCAGATCGCCGTGACCTGATCGACGCGCACTTTGATGCCTGCAAAAAGAGCCAACAGCCGTATGTGCTGTGCCGCCGCCGCCGCACGAAAGCCGATGTCGAGTTCGATTTCATTTCCTTCGACAAATCCCTTGATCGCATTTTTGAGCAACGGGAGAGGGAGATAATGGATAGAGCGATGGAGATTTTTCATCGGCACAAGACCAAAGGGGCAACCTACCACATCTCCGCCAAGGTCATGGCCATGCGAGGACTCACGGTCGAGAGCGCCGAACTGGCTGCGGCCGAACTTTACAAACTGATTTCCGGTCTCATCGCAGAGGAAACCTAAGAAACCAAACTGTGTATAATATGTGGACGACTTGGCCTTTCGGTCAAATTGTCCAGAAAATAAATATGTTATCATATAGGTATGGCGGACAGTGAGGGATTCGAACCCTCGAGACGGTTCCCCGCCTACACACTTTCCAGGCGTGCGCCTTCGACCACTCGGCCAACTGTCCGTGGCGGCGGTCTTAGCGGTTCGGGCGCGGGGCGGCAAGGGGTGTGGCGGGGGCTTTCGCGCAGAACCCGCAGATCACTCCGCCAGGGTGATCGAGACGCGGCGGTTCATCCGGCCCTTCTTTTCCACCTTGTCGATGGTCACATGGCCGATTTCGCCGGTGCGGGCGACATGGGTGCCTCCGCAGGGTTGCAGATCGACTTGCCCAGCCCCTTCGCCGATGCGGACCAGCCGCACCCTGCCCTGCCCTGCTGGCGGCCGGACGGACATGGTTTTCACCAGGCCGGGATTTGCCTCCAGTTCGGCATCGGTGATCCAGGTTTCGGTCACCTTCAGGTCACGCTCGATCAGCGCGTTCAGGGCGGCCTCCAGCGCGGCCGTGTCCGCGGGCGGGTCTGGCATGTCGAAATCCAGCCGGCCCCGGTCGGCGCCGATCTGGCCGCCGGTCACCGGCAGCGGGATCACAACCGACAAGAGATGCAGCGCGGTATGCACCCGCATGTGGCGGTGGCGGCGGGACCAGTCCAGCACCTGCCGGACCTCGGCCCCCACGGGGGACATCTGCATAGGCGCGGCGGGCACCAGCACAATGGCCCCGCCCTCGCCCTTGACCGTGGTGGCGACGGGCAGGCGACCGCCGTCCCAGACCAGCCAGCCACTGTCGCCGGGCTGGCCGCCGCCCGTCGGGTAAAAGACCGAAGCGTCCATCACGATTCCGCCTTCGGCGGTATGGGCCAGGACGTGGGCGGTGGCTTCTTGCAGATACGGGTCGGCGCGGAACAGCGGTTCGGTCGTCATGCGGGGTCGGCAGCGCCTGCGCGCCCTCCTTTCGGTTCCTCGGCCACAACGGGCGCGACGGGCGGGATCGGCGTTTCGGGCGCAGGCATCCGCAGCGCCGCCAGCGCGGCGACGATCTCGTCGGCATTGCGCAGGGTGACATCCGACTGGGCGAAGGGAATCTCGATCCCCTCTTCCTCGAACCGTTTGACGATCTGGTGATTGATCTCGTTCTTCACCGACAGGCTGAAGTTCACGTCGCGCAGGATCACCCGGATCTCGAACATCATCGCATCGGCGCCAAAGCCCTGTAGCACCACCACCGGCGGCGGGTTCAGCACCACAAGCGGCTGCGCCTCGGCAATCTCGCGCAGGACGGCCTCGACCTTGCGGGTGTCAGACCCGAAGGCCACGCCCACCGGCACGATCAACCGGCCCGCAAGGCCGAAGCGCGTCCAGTTCTTCACCTGCTGGCTGACCAGATCGGCGTTCGGCACGATCACCATGGTTCGGTCGAAGGTCTGCACCCGGGTTGACCGCACCGAGATCGACTTGACGATCCCCTGCACCCCGCCAACCTCGATCCAGTCACCTTCGGACACCGGGCGCTCGATCAGCAGGATGATCCCCGAGACGAAGTTCGACACGATGTTCTGCAGGCCGAAACCGATGCCCACGGACAGTGCCCCGGCCACGATGGCCAGACCGGACAGGTCGATTCCAGTGGCATTGATGGCCACCAGCGCCGACAGGAAGATGCCAACGTAGCCCGTGCCCGAGACCAGCGCCGTCTGCCCGCCGCGATCCATGCGTGTGCGGGGCAGGATCGAGGTCTTCAGCGCCCCCTGGAACATCCGCGTCAGCATGTAGCCGATGGCGAAGATCACCGCGAACAGCAGGAAGTCGGTGGGCGAGATCCGCGTCTCGCCCATCTGGAACCCTTCGCGGAACCGGGTCCAGATTTCGGTCAGGTCTGCCAGACGCGCGCCCCAGATCAGCACGAAGACCGGCACCGCCAGCAGGGTCAGGGCAAAGCCGATCAGCACCGGCACAAGACCGTCGCGATCCGAAGCGGCATCGTCGCTGGGCGAGACCATCGCCCAGATGTCCGCCAGCAGGCGCTGCAACACCAGAAGCAGCGTGATGAGCCCCAGCGTGACGATGGCCGGGAAGATCATCGCCCGCGCCGCCGCCACATAGCCGAAGGCAGCCAGCGCCGGGCCGACAAAGCCGATCACCGTCACCACCTTGGCCAGGATCGACAGCAGCCGCAGCACATAGCTTTGCGAGCCGGCCTCGCGCGCAAGGCGCAACACCCGGCCGATGCGGATCAGCACCAGCCCGCCCGCAACCAGGATCGGGAACGAGGCCACGGCCGTCACCGCTTCGGAATAGGACTGCGGGTCCATGGTGATGCTGCGCAGGAACTCTGCCGCGATCACCAGGCCCATCATCTGCGCCATGAAGCGGCCTTCGATGCGGCTCTCGGGCGGCAGCGGCAAAGCCGCATCCTCGCCCTGCTGGCGCGGGAAGGCACGCCCGCCCAGCCAGGCCGCGACAAAGACCGTAAAGCCCAGGAACGGCAGCGACACCGCGATCCGGCGCGTGACCTCGCCCAGCAAACCGCTGTTCAGCAGCGCAACAGTCAGCGCAACGGTGCCGGCCGTCGGCACCACCACCTGCCCCAGCGAGGCCAGAACCGACAGCACACGCCGCCGCGCCTCGGACCCGCCGGCCTGCATCCGGTCGACAAAGTTCTCGATCCAGCGCCGGGCATAGAAGGTCAGCCCGGCCCACAGCACCAGAAGCCCAAGGATCAATGGCAGATTGCTGAGGAATACCCCCCGGGCATCCTTGTTCTGCCAGCCCTCGCGCGCCTCATCCACAATCCGCATCAGCGTGTCCGAGATGCCGACCGCCGCCTCGGGCCAGTTGGCCGGGTTCACCGGCGCCGGCCAAAGCTGCAACAGCTCATTGGCCTGACGTTCCCGCTGGGTGCGGTCGATCTCGCGGATCAGCCCGTCGGCCCGGCGATAGGCCTCTTCCGCCGTGATCCCCGGCGCCTGCAACTTGCCCAGCAGATCCGCCAGATCCGACCGGCGGCTGGCGATCTCGGGCGCCTCGGTCTTGCCTTCCTCGGGGGCGGGCCCCAGCGCCGCGATCTGTTCCTTGACCGTGGCGATCCGGGTCGAGTTCACGTTCTGCGCATTCAGCAGCGTTGCCCGCCACTTGGCCAACTGGTCGCGCAGTTCATCCAGCCGCTCGTCGCTGATGTTGCGGTTCTCAAGCTGGTCTTCGGCGGCACTCGCCGCCTTTTCCCACTCGGCATAGTCTACGGTCGGTTCGGCGGGCGCGGCCGCTTCGTCCGCCCATGCAGGCGCTGCGACCGGCCCGGCCACAAGACCCAGCCCGACAACCAGCACCAGAACGGCCGGGATCAGCGCGCGCAGGCCGCGCAGGCGGTCACACGTCTTCATAGACCGACGGCAGCGGACGCGCCCCGCGGGCCAGCCATTCGGGAACCGGCAGACCCTTTTCCCGCAGGAAAACAGGATTGTAGATCTTAGATTGGTAGCGGCTGCCATAGTCGCAAAGAATGGTCACGATGGTATGGCCCGGCCCCATCTCGCGCGCCATGCGGATGGCGCCGGCGATATTGATCCCGGTCGAGCCGCCCATGCACAGACCTTCGTCCGTGAGCAGATCGAAGATCAGCGGCAGTGCCTCGGCATCGGGGATGCGCCAACTGAAATCGGGGGTGAACCCTTCCAGGTTCGCGGTGATGCGCCCCTGCCCGATCCCTTCGGTGATCGAGCTTCCGGGCGATTCCAGCTTGCCGGTCGAATAGAAGGCGTGCAGCGCCGCCCCTTCCGGGTCTGCCAGACCGATCTTCACCCCCTTGGGCTGCAAGGCCAGACCAACGCCGGCCAGCGTGCCGCCCGAGCCCACCGCCGCCACGAAGCCATCCACCTTGCCGCCGGTCTGTTCCCAGATTTCCGGCCCGGTGGTCTCGATATGCGCCTGACGGTTGGCCACGTTGTCAAACTGGTTGGCCCAGATGGCGCCGTTCGGCTCGGTCCGGGCCAGCGCCTCGGCCAGACGGCCGGAATAGCGGACATAGTTGTTGGGGTTCTTGTAGGGGGCAGCCGGCACCTGCACCAGCTCGGCCCCAGCAAGCCGCAGCATGTCCTTCTTTTCCTGGCTCTGCGTCTCGGGGATCACGATCACGGTGCGGAAGCCCATGCTGGCCCCGACCAGCGCCAGCCCGATCCCGGTGTTGCCCGCCGTGCCCTCGACAATCGTGCCGCCGGGCTTGAGCTGCCCCTTCGCGATGGCATCGCGGATGATGTAAAGCGCGGCGCGGTCCTTGACCGACTGCCCGGGGTTCATGAACTCGCACTTGCCCAGGATCGTGCAGCCGGTCATCTCGCTGGCGCGCCGCAGTTTCAGAAGCGGCGTGTTGCCGATGGTGTCGGCCAGATCGCTGTGAATACGCATACGGGCGGTGTCCTTCCTGCTTTCCTAAACGTGTAGGCAAGCCTCGCGGCAAACTCAAGTCACGCGGACCCACCCGGACCAGCAACGCCCTTCCCTTTTTGCCCCCGGCAAGAGAAGGCCTGACTGTCGCGGCGGGTCTTCATCGCCGGGCCCGCCCGGAGACATCGCCCGGGTGCAGGTTCTTCCCGCCTGTCTTGCGCACTTCAACCGGGCGGGATCGGCCGCCACAAAGGCCGCCCATCATGGCCAAGGGATGCGCCTGCGCGGAAGGCAAGGGTCCGGGAAACCTCATGGCGCGGGGGCGGCTGTTGCCAGACAGGCAGCGCCATCACGCCACCTTCAGCCCCCACGCGAAACGTCGCAGCGTCATTTCAGAAGGTTGACATTGCCAATCCTCGCACTTCTTTTGACCGTGCCCAGTGAAAGCCGATCATGCCCAGTCACTATATTTATGTGTACAGTCCGTCTGACTTCACCACCGCGATCCCGGCCGAGAACGGAAGCGGAAATTTCAGCGGAACCCTTCCCTACACGCTGACGCTCAAGCCCGGGGCAAAACCGACACGGGTTCTGGTCAACGACAGCAACGACCAGTTTCAGGAAGTGGACCCAAGTCAGAAACTGGCTGAAGCGGTCACGATAAACGGCATCACCCGCCCGGCCGGAACCACCATCAACTCGGCTTATGATCTTTACAGCACCAGCAGTTCCCTGCGGGTGATCACGGTGCATTTCGGCGGCGACGGTTATTTTTCCGGCCCCGTTCACGGGCTTGTTTCCACCGAACCGCTTGTGCCGGGCCAACCCTATACCTTCAACAGATCGGTCACGTCGAACTCGGCGCCGATCAACTACGCTAACCTTGCCTGTTTTGCCGAAGGCACCCGCATCCTGACCGATCAGGGCGAAGTTGCCGTGGAAACGCTGAAGGCGGGGCAGATGCTGGTCACGCTGGACAACGGCCTGCAACCGTTGCGGCGCCTGTTGCAAACGACGGTTGCCGCAGACGGGTATCATGCCCCGGTGAAGGTGCCCGCCGGCAGGTTCGGCAACCGCCGCGACCTGTGGCTGTCGCCGCAGCACCGCGTTCTGATCCGTGGTCCACGGGCTGAACTGCTGTTCGGCGAAGCTGAGGTTCTTGTGTCGGCCATTCACCTTGTCAGGTCGGGCCTGGCCGTGCAGATCCCGCAACCGGAAGTGACCTATTTCCATCTGCTGCTGGACCGGCACGAAATCCTGTTCTCGGAAGGGGCGCCGACCGAAAGCTACCTGCCCGGCATCGAGGACGAGCTGATCCAGGTCGATGGTGCCGAAGCCATGCCGCGCCCTGGCCCCTATCGCGCGGCCAACAGCCCCCGCGCAGCACGGCTGTGCCTGCGCGGCTATCAGGCCGCAGCGCTTCTGGCGGCCTGAGAACCACGCCTCCATCCGGCACAAGGGGGCGGATGCCGCCTTTTGCACAAAGGCCCCGGGCCCTTTCGGGCACCGGAGCAATGGCAGTGGCGCATTCCGATGTCAGACGATGCGCGCCCCAAAGCCGGGGCGCGCGCGTCCGGTCAGCCTTCCCGGGCGACCAGCAGCCCGTCTTTCTTCAGACCGGCATAGCATTCGTCCAGGCTCTTCTTCGCACGATCAACCAGGATGTCGATCTCGGACGGGGTGATGACCAGCGGCGGCGCGATGATCATCCGGTCGCCCACGGCGCGCATGATCAGGTCATTGGCAAAGCAGCGCTCGCGGCAGCGATAGCCCACCGTCCCCTCTTCCCCGGCGAACTTGGCGCGCTTGGCCTTGTCCGGCGTCAGCGCGATCGACCCCATCAGCCCCACCAGCTTGGCCTCCCCCACCAGCGGATGCTCGGCCAGCGCGTCCCAGCGCTCCTTGAGGTAGGGGTGCGCCACGTCGCGGACATGCTCGACCACCTTCTCGTCCTGCATGATGCGCAGGTTTTCCAGCGCCACCGCCGCCGCCACCGGATGGCCGCTGTAGGTGTAGCCATGGAAGAACTCGCCCGCGCCGCCCACAACCTCGGCCACCTCATCACAGACGATGCTGCCGCCGATCGGCTGGTAGCCCGAGGACAGGCCCTTGGCGATGGTCATGATATGCGGCTTGATGCCGAAGGTCTGGCTGCCGAACCATTGCCCAGTGCGGCCGAACCCGGTGATCACCTCGTCCGCGATCAGCAGGATACCGTATTTCTGGCAGATGCGCTGGATTTCCGGCCAATAGGTCCGGGGCGGAATGATCACGCCGCCCGCGCCCTGCACCGGCTCGCCGATGAAGGCCGCCACATTGTCCGGCCCGACCTGCAGGATCTTCTCTTCAAGCTGACGTGCCCGGGCCAGGCCGAACTCGTCCTCGCTCATGTCGCCGCCCTCGGCCCACCAGTAGGGTTGGTCGATGTGCTCGATGCCGTCGATCTTGCCGCCATGGGCGTGGATCGGCTTCATCCCGCCAAGGCTGCCCCCGCCCATGGTGGAGCCGTGATAGCCGTTCCAGCGCGCGATGATGGTCTTGCGCCAGGGCATCCCCTTCACGTCCCAGTAGCGGCGGACAAGGCGGATGTTGGTATCATTCGCTTCCGACCCGGAAGACGCAAAGAAGACGTGATTAAGATCGCCCGGCGCCAGTTCGGCGATCTTGGCGGCCAGTGCGATGGCGGGCACATGGGTGGTCTGGAAGAAGGTGTTGTAATAGGGCAGCTCGTCCATCTGACGCGCGGCGACCTGCGCCAGTTCCTTGCGGCCATAGCCGATGTTCACGCACCACAGGCCGGCCATGCCGTCGATGATGCGATGGCCTTCGCTGTCGGTCAGCCAGACCCCCTCGCCCCGCAGGATCACCCGCGCGCCCTTGGCGGCCAGCCCGGCCTTGTCGGTGAAGGGATGGAAGTGGTGCGCCGCGTCCAGCTTCTGCAGCTCGGCCGTGGGCAGATGGTTGGTGATCATGTTCATCGGGGCCTCCTGACGGAATCGTCCGGGGCCGAATGCCCCGCTTTGGACCAGCTTAAGGTCAAACCGGAGGGGCTTCAAGAAATTTGATCAAATTAAGAAAGAGCGGGGGCGCTTCCCCTGCACACTGGAATATATGGGGACAGATGAATGGGCAGGAGCAGGCCCTGCATTTCATCTGTCCGAAAATATCCCCGCCGGAGGCACGCCCGAGCCGGTTGGTTCGCGCGCCCCGCGCGGACCAGAGGCGAGACAAAAGGTGTGCGTCCGCGCTTGCGCGGGCGCTCCGCTTAGGTCGCGATCAGAGACCGCCTTCGGTCAGGGCCTGACGGACATGGTCGATGCCCTGCTGGATGTCGCGGGCGATGGCGGCGGCCAGGGCCTCTGCATCCCCGGCGCGCATTGCGGCCAGCGCCTCGTGGTGGCGGTCGGGCAGCGCCGAGCGGCCATAGCGGCCAATCACCGCCCGCAGGCTGGGCCCGGCCCGCAACCAAAGCGAGCGGGCAAGATCCAGCAGGACAGGCGCATTGGCGGCTTGGTAAAGCGTGAAATGGAAGGCGTGGTTCGCGGCCAGGTAATCGGGCAACTGTCCGGCCTCGACGGCATCGGTCACCCGGTCGTCGATGGCGGCCAGCCGGGCGATCAGCGCCGGGGTCACATGGGCAGCGGCGCGGCGGGCAAGTTCCGGTTCGACCGCGAGGCGGACGAAGGCCACCTGATCCAGCATGTCCGCCGTCATCGGCGGCACAGCGACGCGGCGGTTGCCCTGCGGCAAGAGCGCCCCTTCCGCCGTCAGCCGGCGAATCGCCTCGCGCACCGGGGTCATCCCGGCGCCCAGACCGGCGATCAGGCCCTGAATGGTCACGGGCTGGCCGGGCGCAAGATGGCCATAAAGGATCATGTCACGCAGCCGGGCGTAGGTGATTTCATGGGTCGGGATCTTGCGGTCGGCGTCGTCCATGCAGTCTCCTCGCGCTTCGTGCCCTTTATGGCGCGGCGGGCGGCACAATCAAGATGTGATCAAATCAGGGCGGCGCGCAGCGTGTCGCGCTGCCCCGCCAGCCAGAACAGCGTCAGGATCAGCGGGGCATTGGCGATCTCGCCGCTGGCAACCAGTTCCAGCGCCTTGTCAAAGGGCAGCAGATGGCCGCGAATGTCCTCGGCTTCCTCGGCCAGACCATGAATGCCGGCGCGGCCATCCGGCAGGTCAACCGGCGCAACATAGGACCAGAGGAATTCCGACACCGCACCGGGCGATGGATAATAGGCTGCCACCTGAACCAGTCGGCCCAGCGTCAGCCCCGCCTCTTCCCGCGCCTCGCGGCGGGCGGCCTGTTCGGGCGTTTCGCCGGCATCGACACGGCCTGCCACCGCCTCAAGCTGCCAGGGATTGGCCGCACCGCGCGCCAGCGGCCCGACGCGCATCTGTTCAACCAGCAACACCCGGTCGCGGACCGGATCCCAGGGCAGCACGGTGACCGCATCGCAGGCGACAAACACCTCGCGGCGGACCGGGCCCAAGGTGGCACCGTCAAAGCGCCGGTGGTCCAGTGTCAGGCTTTCGACGGCGAAGAAACCGTTGAAATCATGGGACAGGTGGCTGATCGCCACATCGCCGGGGGCCGCCGCATGGCGCAGGCCGGCCGGAGACAAGGCCGCCGATGCCCGCAGGGCTGAGGCCGCCCGCGCCAGCATAGGCCCGCGCCGCGCGCGCAACCGCTCGGGGGGAACCTGCCCCATCGTGGCCAGAATGTCCGTGGCAAGCTGCCGTTCCAGCGCGGCATCCGGCGCGGCCAGCCCACCTGTCGCGGCCTGCCAGAACGCCAACCGCGCGGCCCCCTGACCATCCCTGCCCAAAATCAGCGCCCGAAGCTGCGCGTCCGACAGGCGCGCGTCGTCCCCTTCGCCCGGTTCGGATGTCACCGCCAGCGCCTCGCTGCGGCCTCGGCAACCAGGCCACCGATCATGCCGCCCAGGATCAGCACCCCCAGAACGCCGATGGTCAGCATCTTGCGCCCCTGTTCCAGCATGATCTCGAACGCGCCCAACACGGCATCCATCGGGCCGTCATAGCCGTTCACCACGAAAGAGCTTTTGATCATCAGGTAGATGCTGAACAGCAACAGCGCAAAGAACGCCAGCGTGACCGAGGTGCGCAAGCCCGACCCCACGCCTTGGGCATAGCCCTGCCCGACCAGCCGCCCCATCACCCGCCAGCCGATCACCAGCCCCAGAAGCGCGGTCAGTTCCCGGAACAGCCCGACCGAAGCGCCTTGGCCAAGCGTGGGCACATGTGCATTTGCTGCCAGCCAGCCCACAAGGGCAAACCACAAGGCGGCGACAAGCTTGGCAGCGGTTGGCATGGTCAGGGGGTATCCGGTCGCCTGAGCGTGATCTGCGTCACATCGCAGTTTCCACCGCGGAAAGCGCCAGCGCAAGAGGTGAGGTAGAAGTCCCACATCCGCTTGAACCGCTCGTCAAACCCCAGCTTCCGAACCTCGGACCAGCGGGCGTCGAAGGTCTCGTGCCAGCGCCGCAGCGTCTGGTCATAGCTGGAGCCGAACTCCATCGACCCGGCCACCGTCAGGCCCGCGCGTCCGGCTTCGGCCCGCAAGGCCGAGGGGCAGGGCAACATGCCGCCGGGGAAGATGTATTTCTGGATAAAGTCCACCCCCCGGCGGTAGCTGTGCCAGCGGGCATCGGGCACGGTGATGATCTGCAGCGTGGCGTTGCGCCCGGGTTTCAGCCGGTCATAAAGCGTGCGGAAATAGACCGGCCAGTATTTCTCGCCCACCGCCTCGAACATCTCGATCGAGGCGATGCCGTCATAGGCGCCGCGCTCGTCGCGATAGTCCTGCAACTTGATCTCGACCCGGTCGGAAAGGCCCGCCTTGCGGATGCGGTCCACCGCATAGTCATGCTGGGCCTGGCTGATGGTCAGCCCGGTCACCCGCAGGCCGCGGCGGGCGGCGGCATATTCGGCAAAACCGCCCCAGCCGCAGCCGATTTCCAGCACGTGATCGCCGGGCTTCGCCCCGATCAGATCGACCATGCTTTCGTATTTCGCCTCTTGCGCGCGCTCCAGGCTTTCCTGCCCGGTACGGAACAGCGCGCTGGAATAGGTCATGCTGTCATCCAGCCACAGCCGGTAGAAATCATTGCCCAGATCGTAATGCGCCGCGATGTTGCGCTTCGCCTGCCGGCGGCTGTTCGATTGCAGCCAGAAACGCAGCTTTTCAAAGGCGCGCACCAAACCCATGCCGGGAAAGGCATCGTTCACCACATTGTTGGCCGGCGACTGGATCAGGTCCAGAAAGGCCTGAAGGTCGGGCGTCGTCCAGTCGCCATCCAGATAGGCATCGCAAAAGCCCAACTCGCCCTCACGGATCAGCCGGGCGAACAGGTCGGGCGACTGGATGTCGATCTCGGCCACCGGGCCGGGCTTTGCCCCTTCGATGCGAAAGCGCCGCCCGTCCGGCAGGGCAAAATCCAGCCGCCCCTCGCCCAGACGGCTGGCAAGGCGGAACACCTGTTTGAAATAGCGCGGCAGTCCGGGCTGGCCCTCGGCCGAAGTCAGGATCTCCATGTCGCTCCCTGCGGATCTTGCTGTTGATATCATGGTTTCAGGATTGTCGCACCAGGTCAGGCCCTTGCATCGGCATAGGCCGCAAGGGCAAGCGCCCGGCCCCGGGCCAGATCGACCAGCGGCGGCGGTGCGGGCTGATCGGGCCGCAAGCCCCAGGATCGCGGCACCGCATCAAAGAACGACCGCGCCTCGGGCGATGCCTTGTCAAGATAGCGGCGGCGATAGCGCCCCTCGGGGTCAAACTTCTGGGCCTGCGTGGCGGGGTTGAAGATGCGGAAATAGGGGGCGGCATCCGGGCCGGAACCGGCCACCCATTGCCAGCCCATCGCATTGGCGGCGGGATCCCAGTCGGTCAGGCAGTCGGCGAACCAGTCCTGCCCCAGGCGCCAATGCGTCAGCAGGTGCTTGGTCAGGTAGCTGGCCACGATCATCCGGGCGCGGTTGTGCATGGTGCCGGTCACATACATCTCGCGCATGGCGGCATCGACGAAAGGCTCGCCAGTCTGGCCGCGCCGCCAGCGGTCAACCTCGGGGCTGTCGCCAGCCCAGGGGAAACGGTCCCACTCGGGCCGCCAGTTGGCCGAGGTGATCTGGGGCGTGTGGTGCAGCAGGTGATAGCTGAACTCGCGCCAGGCCAGTTCGCGGAGGAAGGCCCCCGCGCCCCGCGCGCCCATCTCCATGGCCCGAAACCCGGCGTGCCAGACCTCGCGGATGCCGATCTCGCCATAGGTCAGGGGTTCGGACAGGCGCGATGTGCCGTCGATGGCCGGGAAATCGCGCGTCTCGGCATAATCCGGGGCGATCCGGTCCAGAAAATCGCCCAGCCGGGCGCGGGCGCGGTCTTCGCCCACCCGGACATGCGCGCCAACAACCGCCGCCCCCCGGTTCATCGCCGCGCCCAGCCGCCAATCCGCCAGCCGGTCCGATGCAGGCCAGGCCGAAGGGCCGCGCAGCGCCACCGGAGCAGGCTGCGGCGCCGGCACCGGCCGGCCGCGCAGCGCCGTCCAGAACGGGGTGAACACGCGGTAGAAACCGCCCTGCCCGGTTTCAATCTCCCACGGTTCATGCAGCAGATGCCCGGCAAAGGATCGCGCCTCAAGCCCCTCGGCCTTGAGCGCGGCCTTCACTGCGCTGTCCCGCGCCACCGACACGGGGTCGTAAAGCCGCGACCACCACACGCCGCCCGCGCCGGTTTCCGCCACCAGCGCCCGCAAGACCGCCAGCGCCGGGCCGCGCCGCAGGGTCAACCGCGACCCGACCCCGGCCAGCCGGTCCGCGAAATGGTCAATGCCCAGACCCAGCCGCCATTTCGGGGCCGCGCCCAGAGCTTCGGTCTCGGGGTCCAGCACGAAAACCGGCAACAGCGGTCGGCCGGTAGCCACCGCCGCCGCCAACATTGGCTGGTCGCCCAGCCGCAGGTCGCGGCGGAACCAAAGGATCAACGGTGTTTCGGTCATGCCCTGCCTGCACTGTCACGCCTTATCCTACGCCGCAGCGCCGCGGGCGGATCACCGCCACGGGCCCTGCGGACGCAGAAATATCGCGCGAACAGATGCGTTTGGCTACAGCACCGCGTCCAGCGCCGTGATCAGCCGCGCCACATCATCGGGGCTGGTGTAATGCACCGCCGACATCCGCAGCACGCCCTTGTCCAGGTCAATGCCCAAGGCCTGCAACGGGCGCACGGCGTAAAAGTCGCCGGCCCAGCAGGCAATGCCCCGACGGCCCAGTTCTTCCGACACCGGCTCGGCCGCGCCGGCCAGTTCCACCGCCACTGTCGGCGCGCGCAGCGCCGCATCGCGCGGCCCGATCAGGCGCAGGTCATTGCGCGCCGAGAGATAGTCCAGCAGCGGCTGGATCACCGCCGCCTCTTGCGCGCGCATCAGATCATGCACGCCGCGATTCCGCGCCGCCGGATCGCCCGACACGCCATGATGCGCCGCCAGCGCGTCGATGTAATCGGCCATGCCGGCACAGGCTGCCACCTGCGCATGGTCCGGCCCGGCGGGCGTGTGCCGCTTGTACAGCGTGCCATGGTTGAAGAAATGCGCCTGCCCCGGCAGTTCGAAACCAAAGGCTTCACGCAGCACCATGATGCCCTGATGCGGGCCGAAGGTCTTGTAGGCCGAAAACAGATAGACGTCGCAGCCCAGCGCCGGAATGTCGGGGAAGCCGTGCGGCGCATAGCTGACGCCATCCACCACCGTGCGCGCGCCAGCCGCCGCCGCAAGCGCGGAAATCGCTGCCACATCATTCACTTCCGCGATGACGTTCGAGCAATGCGGGAAGCACACCAGCCGCACCTTGCCATCGGCCAGCAGCTTCGAAAGCGCGGCCGGGTCCAGCGACCCGGTGGCCGGGTCAAGTGCCCATTCGCGGACCTCGATCCCCTCGTCGGCCAGCCGCCGCCACACGCCGGAATTCGCCTCATGGTCCTGATTGGTGACAACGATGGCGCCATCCGTGCCGCGCAGCCATTGCCGCACCGCCTGCGCCAGCACATAGGTATTGGCGCTGGTCGACGGGCCGAAGGACACTTCCTCGCGCTTCACGCCCATCATGGCCGCCAGCCTGGTCCGCGCCTCGTCCATCTCGGCGCCACCGGCCTGCGCGCCGGGATAGGGCGCATAGGGCTGCACCTTGCGGTCGGTGTAGAACCGGGTCAGCCGGTTCACCACCTGCGCACAGGGATAGCTTCCCCCGGCATTTTCGAAGAACGCATGGCTGGACAGCACGGGCGAGGAAAACGCCGGGAACTGCGAACGAACGAAATCAAGATCAAGCGCCACGAGGCGGCTCCTTTTGCATCTGGGCCGCGGGGCCGGGCCGCCCGCAGAGGCGGGAAACCCCGGTCCGCGGCAGGTCTTCCAGCCAGACCCGAAGGATGTCTCTCCCTCAGGCCAGACGCCGGAAAATCCCCGGCGTCGGCAAAAACAGTAATGCCCCCGCAAACCCCGGGCAACCCCGCCGGCCACTCATCTGTCCGAAAATATCCCGGGGGTGCGGGGGCTGGCCCCCGCTACCTGCCGGATCACCGCAAGCCTGCGCCCGTCAGGCGTTCACATCCACCACCACACGCCCCTGCACCGCGCCTTTCAGGATTGCGGCACCCAGCGCCGGCACCTCGTCCAGCCGCGCGGGCCGGATCATGCCTTCCAACAGCCCAAGGTCCAGATCACGGGCGATGCGATCCCAGATCGCCACTCGCCGCGCCTGCGGCACTGTCACCGAATTGATGCCCAGCAGGTTCACCCCCCGCAGCAGGAAGGGAATGATGTTGGCCGGCACCGTCAGCCCGCCCGCATTGCCCACCGCCGCGACGCTGGCGCCAGATTTCATCTGCCCCAGAAGCCGCGCCAGCATGGTGCCGCCCACGGCGTCGATGCAGCCGGCCCAGGTCTCGGCCTCGAGCGGTTTCTTCACCGTCTCGGCCAGATCATCGCGCGGCACGATCCGCGCCGCGCCCAGATGACGCAGATAGTCGGCGGTCTCGGGCCGCCCGGTCACAGCCGCCACTTGGTAACCCAGCCGCGCCATCAGCGCGACCGCGACCGAACCGACACCACCCGCAGCACCGGTCACCAGCACCTCGCCCTGATCGGGCGTCAGGCCGTGGTCTTCCAGCGCCATCAGCGCCTGCATCGCCGTGAAGCCCGCCGTGCCCACTGCCATCGCCGTGCGCGTGGTCAGCCCCTGCGGCACGGCCACCAGCCAGTCGGCGCGGACGCGCGCCTTCTGGGCGTATCCGCCCCACTGCGCCTCGCCCACGCGCCAGCCGGTCAGGATCACCCGGTCGCCGGGGCGCCAGCGCGGATCGTCCGAAGCCTCGACCACGCCGGCGAAATCAATGCCGGGCACATGCGGCCAGGTGCGCACCAGGCCACCACCGCTGGCCGACAGGCACAGCCCGTCCTTGTAGTTCACGGTCGAATATTCGACCGCCACCGTCACCTCGCCGGGCGGCAGCGCCGTCTCGTCCAGATCGGCCAGACGTGCGACCGCGGCCCCGTCTTCGCCCTTCTCCACCAGCACTGCCCGAAACATCCGCCTCTCCCTGCCGAATCCATGAAGGCACAGACTGCCCTCTGCCCGCACGGCAGGCAATCGTCTGCTATCCTGTCGTCCTGACGTGATTTCCGGCGCTTTCCCCCTTGCGTGACAGCCAACCGATGTCGACTTCATATTCACGCTTGTGATGCCATGGGGGCTGTCATAGCGTCCGAAAGCCACCCGGAATGGCCGCAAGGGGAAGACGGCCGCCAACGACAGAGGAGCACCATGAAACAATCCATCCGCCTTTTGGCCACCGCTGCCACGGCACTTGCGCTTTCCACCGCAGCCCAGGCCGCCGACCCCGATCTGACCATTCTTGACTGGGCCGGTTGGGAAATCGACGGCGCGCTTGCGCCCTATGTTGCAAAGCACGGCGACAAGCCGACCTATGCCTTCTTCGCCGACGATGACGAAGCGTTCCAGAAGGTCTCGTCGGGCTTCAAGGCCGATGTGGTGCACCCCTGCCCCGGCGCCGTGCCGCGCTACCGCGATGCCGGTCTGATCGAACCCTGGGATACATCCAAGGTCGAAGCCTTCTCGAAGATTGACCCCAAGCTCTTCGACTCGCATTTCATCAAGGATGATGGCGGCGTCTGGTTCCTGCCCTTCGACTTTGCCTACACCGCCATCGCCTACAACACCAAGGAAGTGCCCGAGGCCGACGTTCAGTCGCTCGAAGTGTTCGCCGATCCGAAATACGCTGGCCGCATCTCGATCTCGGACAACTCGGACGATGTCTGGGCACTGGCATTTCTGGCGACCGGCGTCACCTCGTGGGAAAACGTGACGGATGAACAGGTCGCTGCTGCCGCCGCCTGGCTGCGCAAGATCCATCCGAACGTCCGCTCTTACTGGTCCGATCCGTCGGAACTGGCGCAGATGATGGCCTCGGGCGAAATCCTGGTCGCCTGGTCGTGGAACGATCCCGTCGCCATCCTGATGTCGGAAGGCTTCCCGGTCGGCTTCAACCGCGCGCCCAAGGAAGGCTCGACCTCGTTCTTCTGTGGCTTCGTCAACATGAAGGACGGCCCCGGCAAGGAAGACAAGGTCTATGACTGGGTGAATTCGATGTATGCGCCGTCCAGCGCGGCCCCCATCGTTGAGGCAATCGGTTACGCCAACGTCAACCCCGATGCCATGGCAACGATCCCGGAAGAGCAGCAGAAGGCGTCTTTCGTCGACAAGATCGACACCACGCTGTTCCTGCAAACCCCGATGGACCCGGCCCTGCGCGACAAGCTGGTGGAAGAGTTCGAACTGATCAAGTCGGGCTTCTGATCGCCCGATCCTGACCACTGACCAAGCGGCGCCCGGTTCTTTCGGGCGCCGCTTTCATTTCGGCCATTGCGAAACGTTACAGCCAGCCCAGCAAGCGCCACCACAACCAGTCCAGCGGCAGAAGCAGAACAAGCGTCACCGCCGTAAGCGGCAGGGTCACGCGGACCAGGTGCCCCAGCCTTTCGCCGGACAGTTGCATCGCCAGGATCAGCGGGCCAACCTGATAGGGGAAGACCACCGTCGAGAACCCGATCACCTGCGTCATCAGCACGGTCTGCAACGACAGGCCCGTGGTTTGCGCCATATCCTGCGCCATGGGCGTCAGCACGGCCGGCACACCCGGAATGGTGGTCACCAACCCGGTCACCGCCGACAGCAGCGAAAGCGACAGGAAGTTGACGAAGCTCTGCCCGGCCTCAAGCGGCAGCACGGACAGCACCGCGCCGCCCACAGCTGCCCCGATGCCCGAGGCATTGACCAGCGCCCCCAGACCAAGCGCGGCCGCGACGAAGACGATCATGCCGAAATCGACGGCGGCGTTGAACTCCTTGGCCGGAACCGCACCGATGCCGGGCAGCAGCAACAAAACGGCAGAGGCGATGCCGATCCAGGCCGGGTTCACGCCGTGCCAGGCGTCGGTCATCCACAAAAGCAGCGTCAGCCCCAGGATGACTGCAACCCGGGCTTCCGCCGCCGTGCCGGGCACCGCGTCCGGCGGGTTGGTTGGCGCCACGGCCGTTTCACGGGCACGGTCAGGGAACAGCCAGATCACCAGCAGCACGGCCACCGCCGATTTTGCAACGCCCAGCAAGGGGTAATGCAGCGCCAGATAGGACATGTAGGAAAACCCGACGCCATATTGCGTCTCGGCCGCGCCGGCTAGGATCATGTTCGGGATATTCGACGGCAGGATCGCGAAACTTGGCATGTTGCAGGCCAGCGCCAGTGCAACGGCCAGCCCTGCCCGCCCCTTCGTGCCGGCAACCAGCCCCAGATGGTCGGCCAAGGCCATGCCCACCGGCACCAGCACCACCGCGCGCCCGACCGATGACGGCATCACGAAGCCAAGCGCCATGGCGGTAATGGTCATCACCGTTACAAGGCGTGCGTAACTGCCGGCAGCCAGCGGCGCCAGCGCCGCTGCAAGACGCGCGACCAAGCCCGTTCGACGGATCGCCGCCCCGATCACGAACCCCGAAACGATCAGCCAGACCGCCGCCGAACCGAAACCCGCAAAGATCAGGTCCGGCCTCGCAAGACCGGGGATCAGCACCGCGGCAAAGAAGATCAACCCGGTCACAAAGGGCGGCAATGCCCCGGTGGCCCAAAGGACAAGTGTCAGCAGAACCACACCGGCGCTGGCGCCCATCGGTTGCGGGAGTGGCCCAACGGCCAGCCACAGCGCCAGCAGCGCGGCAGCGGATAGGACGGTTGTGCGAAGGATGTTGGCGAGCATCGGGGGACTCATGTCTGGTAAACGAAGCGCTGTTGCAGGGCGCACCGCATCTTGCGGCCAGCGCACCCCGACATTAGGTGCCGGATGGCAGATGCGGAAGATCGACAGGATGACAACATATATCGCCAATCCGCCAATCCCATTTCCAGACGCCGGCCTCGATGCGCTGCGCCTGTCGCCGGCCGGGCCGGCCTATGTGCTTGATCCGTCGCGCCCCGTTCTGGTTCATTCCCGCGCCCTTGCCGCCGGATCGGTCATCACCCGCCACGCCCATCCGCGCGCGCAGCTTCTGCAGGCGGTGCAGGGGTTGTTGCGGATCAAGACAGGCGGTGCGATCTGGCTGGTGCCGCCGGGGTTCGGGGTCTGGATTCCGGGCGGTGCAGTGCATGAGGTCACCATCG
The DNA here is from genome assembly GCF_003034965.1 of Fuscovulum blasticum DSM 2131. GTDB lineage: Bacteria > Pseudomonadota > Alphaproteobacteria > Rhodobacterales > Rhodobacteraceae > Pseudogemmobacter > Pseudogemmobacter blasticus. The sequence goes on from NZ_PZKE01000002.1 coordinate 137,214, forward strand.
AGACCGCCGCGCGCACCGCGAATATCTATGTCGATCCCAGCATCACCGTCCGACCCGGGCAGACCTGCGAAGTGGTGCCGGTCTCCCCGCTTCTGCGCCTGCTGATCCAGCGAATGCTGGACGAAACCCACCCTGACCGGCTGAACCGGCTGGGGGCGGTGGCCTGCGATGAAATCTCGGCGGCTGAACCCGCGCCGCTGAACCTGCCTGTCGGGCAGGACGCGCGGCTGCGGCGCGTCACGACCAGCCTTGCGCGCAACCCGGGTGACCCGCGTCCCCTGCCCGCGCTTGCCGCGGAAGCGGCGACCAGCCCCCGCACATTGGAACGGCTGTTTCGCGCCGAAACCGGCCTTGGCTTTCGCGACTGGCGGTCCCGGGCGCGGCTGCTTCAGGCCGTTGCGCAGCTGGAACGGGGCGAAACCTCGACCCGGATCGCCTATGGCCTTGGCTACCGCAGCGTCAGCGCCTTCGTCGCGGCTTTCCGCCAGCAGTTCGGCTGCGCCCCGCAGGCCTATCTTGACCGCCCGAACCGAACTGATCCGAACACAGATGCGGGAAAGATGGCACAGGCAGATCTGGCGGAAGCGGTGACTTCCTCCGCCACTTCCTAGACGTTCCGTAACAGTACTTTTTCCCTTATTTTATTAGGATTTATGCCCTTGCAATGTTCCGCAGTGTTCCGCTATTGTTCACGTCAATCCCGCGCCGAGTGGGGGAAGGCATGGCGGAATGAAAGGTTGGGATCCCTGTTTTGCGAAAGCCGGAAAAAACGCTGAATGCCCGCATGGTGCAGACCGTCACGGAACCGGGCAAGTACTTTGACGGCCACGGGCTTTACCTTCGGGTGGACAAGACCGGCGGCAAGTTCTGGGTGCAGCGTATCGTCATCAACGGAAAGCGGCGCGAGTTGGGGCTTGGCAGCTTCGACTTCGTGACGCTGGCCGATGCTCGCCTTGCCGCCTTCGGCAATCGCAAGCTGGCGCGCGAGGGCGGCGATCCCCTTGCCGCTCGAAGGCAGGAGAAGACAATCCTGAATTTCGAGGAAGCCGCCCGTGAGGTTCACCGAATCCACATGCCGACATGGAAGAACCCCAAGCACGGCGAACAGTTCATCAACACGCTGACGACCTATGCCTTCCCCACTTTGGGAACGAAGCGGGTGTCTGATGTGACGACAAGCGATGTGCTGACGGCGCTGCAACCGATCTGGCTCACCAAAGCCGAAACCGCACGGCGGGTGAAGCAGAGGATCAGCACTGTCATGAAGTGGACCATCGCCAAGGGGTGGCGGCGCGACAATCCCGTTGATGCGGTGGACAAGGGGCTTCCCCGGCAGACTGACAAGGTAGAGCATCGCAAGTCCCTGCCCTACGATCAGGTTGCCACATGCCTGCGCACGATGGCCGCTTCTCAGGCCGGGCTTTCAACGAAGCTCTGTCTTGAGTTTCTTGTGTTGACCTGTGTCAGGTCAAATGAGGCACGGGAAGCGCGATGGTCGGAAATCGACCTCAAGGCCAAGGTATGGGACATCCCCGCAGAACGGATAAAGATGGACCGGCCGCACCGCATTCCCCTTTCTGATCGTGCGCTGGCGGTGTTGAGGCGGGCCGAAGGGCTGGATGAAATTCTGGTGTTCCCCGGCGCAATCAAGGGCAAGCCGCTGTCAGATGCCACGCTGTTGAAGCTGATCCGCGAGAACGGCTTTGAGGTGGACATTCACGGCTTTCGGACGAGCTTCCGCACATTGGCACAGGAAAGAACGAACTTCCCGCGAGAGGTTGCAGAAGCGGCGCTGGCACACCTGTCAGGGGATGCTGTGGAGCGGGCCTATGCCCGGTCTGATCTGTTCGAGAAACGGCGGAAGATGATGGGCGCCTGGGCGGCGTTTCTGGCCGAGAAGCCGGCCAAGGTTGTGGGGAGGATTGGGTGATGCCAAAGGAGGAAATCATCGGAAATGGTATCACCGAACGGAAGCGCATTACCTATGATATGACTGGAAAGACCCCTGGTGACCAGCGCGCGGCAATGCAGACGCTCCGTGCAATGGGGGATGCTATCAAAGAAATGGGAATTTGGCCGGCTAGCAGCTTGGTCGCGCGGGCGGTGTGTAGTGAAATTATAGGTGGCAAGTCCGAAGATAGCTCTGAGATCGACTCCCCAGAGCAGTTTGCTCAGGAAATCACAATTCTCTTGGATATTGTAGACAAGGCGGTTCAGGAGGGGGATGCAGCATTAGCGGCTAAATTTGCTTTCAAGGCAGGGGATTTGTGGAGAACGGCGCTGATGAAATGGCAGTGGGAGCCTAGTGCTCTTAGTGGGCAGAAATATCAGAGAGCGTCGGAGGTCGGCGCGGCAGCTCGCCGTGGGTCCGTCGCAGATCATACACCACGTGTATTGTCAGAAATGAACCGCCTGATTACTGAGAGCGGGTTGACAGCCACCGCGGCGGCGAGGACGGCAGCAAAGAATGGTATCGGGACAAGTCTCGGTGCCAACCGTGCAATTTGGCAGCGCCACAAGAAGAAACATGTGACAAACCCCTGATCTGTCACAGAAGGATGCCGCTACCCTCCATCACGAACCGTAACGGCCAGTGATGAAAGGATGCAAAATGTCACGGAAAATCGCCCGCCTTACCCGGCTCGAAGAGATGACGGGCCTCAAGAAGACGAAGCTTTACGATCTGATGAACAGTGGGGATTTTCCCCGCAAGGTTAAGCTTACCGGCAAAGCGGTGGGCTGGTTCGAAGACGAAGTGGAGGCATGGCTGGCCTCGCGGCAAGTCGCTGCGTGAGGTGGGCACATGGCACCCCGCCCCCTCTTCGCCCCTGAGCGGACAGCAGAAGAATGCCTGTGGCTTTGGCCGACAGTCCTGATCCGGTCTGGCGAAACAGGCCAGGATCAGGACTTTGCAGACCGGATCATGCAGCAAGCGCAGCGCCCCGGCTGGGAGCCATCGCCGCTGCAACTGGACCTGATGCGCAGGATGGTGAAGCACTACTGCCCCGATGGCATCCGGCTTGATCCTGATCTGATCGCAGGAGCATCAACCGGATGGAGTGATGTAGTGATTAAGGGGGCCGGCCAATGACCCGGCCCCTGACACGGCAGCAGCGATGGCGTCAGAACAATCCCCGGCGCTACCTTGCGCACCTCTATGTGCAGGCCGGCAAGCGCCTCGGCTTCATCACACCACAGCCTTGCGAGGTATGTGGGGGCGAAAAGGCAGAGGCGCACCACCCTGACTATGACCGACCCGGCGATGTGCAATGGCTGTGCCGCCGTCACCATCGCCAGCATCACGCGCGGGGAGTCTGATCGTGGTCTATACACTCAGCCAGAGAAACCGCCTCCATGCCGTCTATATGGAAATGGTCGGCAAGTTGCGGGCAAGTCTCACTGGTAACGTTACCAGTGAGGCCAGCATAAGGGCGCCGGTCACATGTGATCAGATCACAAGTGAGGCGCGGACCTATGCCGCCCGCCGTTCACTGTCATCTAATGACAATGAACACACCACGGTGGTGCAATCGCGCCCAGATCATCTTGGGAATTCCCGAGATAGCGCCATTCCGATTCCCATTGTTGGGAAGGCATCATGAGCCGAAAGCGCAAGGCGGCAAAAGTCCTCTCAGGGCGGTTCACGGCTATGCCACACTACATTCTCGACTGCCCAGCCTATAAGGCACTGCCACCACTCGCCCGGTGCATCTACTGGCACCTGCACCGCCTTGCCGGGGTAGCGGGCGAGAAGAATGGCGAGGTGTTCTATTCGGTGCGGAACGCTGCTGAAGATCATGGGGTTGGTAAGGATAGGGCCAACCGTGCCTTCGATGACTTGCAGGCAAAGGGATTCATATTGCCTGAACGCATCGGGCACCTTGGCATTGAGGGGCAAGGCAAGGCCACAACGTGGCGTCTAACGCATTTCCGCGCTGACAGGGATTTCCTAAAATGGTCAGATGGTCGCGACTTCCCCGTCGCCAAGAAACAGAAGCCTGTCCTCACCACACGGACGGCCCTGTCCTCAAAACAGGGACAGTCAGTCAACACACGGGACAGGATCGCCCGCCCCTGTCCTCAAAACAAGGACGTTTCAGGCGCTTTCGATGCCTCGCCTGTCCTCACCACCGGGACATATAAAGATATACCATCTGGCAGGGCCTCGCCTGTGGTGCGCTTGGTCACGGGTGGGCGTGGTGACTGACCCCCGCATGACATGTGCCCCTGCACCAAGGCAGCACAAAGATAGCGTTTCGGATCAAGCGGCAAATTTGCCGCTTGGGATGCCTCGGCACCACAGGCGCGCGATAACCTGGGTATCTGCGCACGGAACGCAGATAGATCGGCACCGCATCGACCGACATGTCACCGGGGGTGGTTCCGAACTTCGGACCTCTATCGGGGACTGGCGCGGGGACTGTCGCGCAAGACACGAGCAAATTGGAGTTTTCGCATGACGATGCCGACCAGGCCGCCGCTTGATCCTTGGCGCCTTGACGAGGTGCTTGAACCTGACCGAATGCTCTGGGGGCTACCAGCCATTGCAAGGGCTGCCGGGGTGAGTGAGGACACCGCGCGTCGCTGGCATCGGCACACAGACGCGCCGATCACGAAGCCGGGTGGCCGGTATTTTGCGCAACGGCGGGCGCTTCTGGCATGGCTCCGTGCAAGGTAAACCTATGTTTTGCAAGGTTTTGCTATCTGACGGCGTGACCCGGAAGCCGACACAATGGGCCAATGATCAGATGGCCCTTCACCCGCAAGGCTTCGCAGCCTGAACAGAAATCGCTCACCACGGCTGGTTCGTGGGTGGAGTTGATTACGGGCACCGCGCCGACAAGCTCCGGTATCTATGTCACCGCCGCCGATGCGCTCAAGGTTCCCGCCGTTTCCAACGCGGTGCAGATCATCAGCGAAGCGGTCGCAACCCTCGACATTCAGCTTAAGCGGATTGAGGGCGGCACAGAAGCTGACGATGAGGGCCACCGCCTTCTGCCGCTGTTGCGGGACGAGGTGAACGGCTGGACAAGCGCCTTCGAGTTCTTCCGCCAGATCGTTTTCGATGCCCTTACTTCGGATGCGGGCGGCTTGGCCTGGGTAAACCGCGTGAACGAGCGGGTGGCTGAAATCATCAGGTACCAGCCGGGCGTGTTGTCCTTTGATGTTGACCAGACCACGGGGGAACGGCGCTACAGGATCAACGCGCGCCCTGTGCCGGCGTCAGACGTGATCCACCTTCTTCCGCCGCTGGGCGTGGCCCCGCTCACCCTTGCCCGCGAAGCCATCGGGGTTGCGGTGGACCTTGAGCGTCACGCTGCCCGGCTGTTCTCCCGTGGTGCCCGCCCAGTTGGTGCCCTGAAATTTCCGAAGGGTCTTAGCGAAGACGCCGTGAAGAAGATCGCTGCGGTTTGGCGGGCAACCCATGAGGGCGAAAACGCCACCGGAAGAACGGCGATCTTGGCAGACGGTGCCGAGTTCCAACCGTTCACGTTCAACAGCACCGACGCGCAATTCCTCGAAAACCGGCGTTTCCAGATCCTCGAAATCGCCCGCGCCTTCAACATTCCGGCGCCGATGATTGGCGATCTGGAACGCGCAACCTGGTCGAACAGCGAACAGAAGGGCCGTGAGTTCCTGTCTTACACGCTTGAACCATGGCTTCGGGCACTGGAAGGCGCGCTGCGACGGGCGCTTTTTAGCGACGACGAGCGGCCTAGCTATTTAATTCGCTTCGACCGCGACGACCTGACCCGCGCCGATCTCGCAACCCGTGCGACCGTCATAAACAGCCTGATCGCATCCAAGACCATCAACCCCAACGAAGGGCGTGGCTGGCTTGGCATGCCGCCCCGCGACGGCGGCGACAGCTTCGAGAATCCGAACATCACGAGCGGCGCGGCGCCTTCTGCCGAGCCGCCTGCAAACGAGGTGCCCCGTGAACCTGTCTGAGGTTTCCAACATCGCTGAGGATCAGGATCGGGGCCGCTGGCTCGATCTTCTTAGCCCCTATGACGGCAAGCCGGTGGGTATCCGGCTTCTGATCGCCGGTCCGGATTCAATGGTGCAGGCGCGCGCGCGCCTGAAGCTGGCAGACGAACTTGCCGACATGGCGGATGATGAGGGCCGGGTTTCCGCCGAAAATCGCGAGACTGCCCGGCTGCGCAACCTTGCCCGCTGTGTGCTGGCATGGGACGCGACCGAAGACGGCAAGGCCGTGCCTTTCAGCTTCGAGGGGGCGCTTCGACTGCTTCGGGCTGGCCGCTGGGTTCAGGAACAGGTTGACGACTTCGCCGGTTCGCGTCGCGCCTTTGCCAAGGGGGCAGCGTGATGGACCGGATTGAGTTCAAGGCTCAGCTTTCCGTTGACGATGCGGGCGCGATCACCGGCATTGCCTGGCCCTTCTTTGGGCCGGATCGGGTTGGCGACGTGATCGAACGCGGCGCGTTCAAGGCCCTGCCGCCCCTGCCCATGCTGGACACGCACGACCAGGCGAAGGCCGTGGGTGTTTGGGAAGAGATCACCGAAACCACCGAAGGCTTGGCCGTGAAAGGCCGGCTTCTGGTGGAAGACGTGGAGCGCGCCCGCGAGGTCCGGGCGCTGATCAAGGCGGGTGCCATGCGTGGCCTGCCCCTTGAACCGCACCACGTTGAGACGATCCGCCGAATGGATCAGGTCTGGTTGTCGGCCACGCTGGCAGACACCACGACAACGCGGGGTGAAAAGGTGCTGCCGCGCGTGTCACGGCATGCCATCACACCGCAACTCATTGATGCGATGTTCCCATGAAGGTGCATCGCGATATTTTGGCGAACCTGGCAGAGCGGCGACGGCTGGAACGGCGCGAGCGGGACGCGCGGCGCGGCCGGCTTGGTCGCGGTCGCTTTGATCAGCTTGTGAGGGAACTTGCGGGCGTCATTCGGCTTGCTTTCGAGGCCGGGGCAACAGGATCTCTGTTCGGGCTTGAGGGGCCGCTGCGGCATGGCATCCGGGCCGATCTGTGCTTGCAGGGCTGGCACTGGCACGACGCCGACCAGATGGCCCGTGAGTTGATGGACGAGGCATTCAAGGCGGTTCGCGCGACCCGCCCAAGCTGGAACGAGGGGCAAAGAGAATGGACAGTAGAGGCCGGAACGCTGATCGAACGGACCCGCTGCGCTCATTGCGGGAAGCCATTGCCCGAGGGGCATCACAAGTTCTGCAGAACAACTTGCGCAAACGTGTATCACAGCCGACTGAGCCGCTTGAAGGATGGCGCGGAAACGGCGGTGGTGCGGATAGCGGTTCGAGTGATGACGTAGCCGCCGAGTGCGAGTGGTGCGGTGGCCCGATCCTTGAGCGGGGGCGTCTAAAGTTCTGCGGCGAGAAATGTGCGAAGGCAGGCGCGGCGATAGTGCGGCGGGCGTCACTTGAACGGCGCTACACAAGGCAACGGGAAGGCCGCATCTGCGCCTGGTGCGGGAAGCCACTGAAACCGGCCACGCGAGGACATGCGAAATATTGCTGCATCGAATGTACGCAAAAGGGGTATTACGCTGGTCGCAAGGCGACAAACAGGAGAACCTGTGTCCAGTGCGGCTCAGAGTTCACGACCGCAAGCCGGACAGCGAAGCATTGCGGCCGATCATGTGTGGCCAAAAGCAGGTTGGCGGAGACTGCCAAGAGGCGCATCAGGGGGCGGTGGCGCGCTCACCTCACCCCGGCCCTGTTCGACAGGGCGTTTATCAGGCTGGACGGGTAGCAGGGTTGGCGGCGCATCTGCAAACGGTTTGCAGATAGTGCAGGCCAGGCGGGTGAAGCGCGGGTGTCACTGCGTTTTCGCGCAGTGAGGATCAGCCGGGGCGACCCGACTACCTAATACCTGGAAAACATAGAAGCCCCGCACTTCTGCGGGGCTTCAGGGGTCGCGTAATGCTCAGCAATACTAAGCACACTTTGCCAGCGCTCTGGTGCTTTCGTCTTGGGTGTACTGCCTATCTTCAGGCACAGCAGCGACAACCGTTTGCACCTGACGGTCGCTCATCCACCGCGCAGCGTGCGCGGCATGGCGCTCAGCAGCATTCACCATCAGCTCAATTTGCTGATCGCGAGTCAGGGGTGGCATCGTCATGTACGTTCTCCTGATACGGCCTGCATAGGCCATAACCTTTACCTAAGCGTTAAGGGGCAGAATTTCTACGCTTAAGCATCCACATGTTACTACCATGGTATGGGTCTGTCCTCGAGCCATGATATCCTGCGGTCCTTAATGCCTTGCATATGTGCCCATACTTCGTCAACGCCTTGTCAGGCAGGTATGCGACTGCTGTAACAAACACGATTGCTGAGGGACGTACCTGCTCAGCAAGTTCAACGGCCGCTGTGCAAACACAATCCAGCACAGCCTTCCTCGCGTCGCCGGTCAGAAAGCTCTTTGTCTGCGCTCCATCCAAGATCATCTGCGGCTCGCCAACACTTTGTAATGACTCAACTATTCCAAACGTGAATTCCATAACACCAGGCTGAAGGTGTGGCTGAGACATCAAAGAAGCCAAGACACTGTAGACAGCCCCACGCTCCTTGTCTGATCCAATAAAAAGTCGCGCTAAGTGCTCTCTATCATTAGATAAAATATCAAACCGAAGTGGCTTCCCAGAAGCAATGTCGGCGAGAACGAAAGCCATAAGCAGTTTCCAGTTGTAAGTTGGCCCAAAAAATAGCCATCAAGCCGCTACCTGTCCATAGCGCTGTTCCTGATTCTCCCCTCTTCGATCAGTCCTCGGATGAACTCTGGCCGCGTCGGCTCCGGATCGAGCTTCGCCCGTTCCTGATCAACCCACGCCAGAAGGTCGGGTTGCAAGCGGACCATCACTGGTGTGCCCTGTCCGGTAGCCGGTCGGCCACCACGGTTTTTGGTATCATTTTCTTGTTGAGTGCTCATGTGGTTTATGATACCACATCGGACAGGCCGAGCAAGAAGGTGAGAGCTCTCGCCCGGCCCTAACCGAAACCCTGATCTATGGAGGATCAGTGAATGGCTATACATTGCCATAACACTCCCCGCTTGCCTGATCAAATCCGCCGCCCTGTCCTGCCGGCAGAGACGTGGAACGAGTTGCACGACTTCCTCTCGCTGGCGCTGGATGCCCTGGGCGAGAGACCGCAGGACTTCACCCCCGACTTTCTGCACAACGCGGTGCTGCACCAGCGGCTCGCGATCAAGATCACCCACAAGGCCATGCAACAGATCGGGGGGGCGGCATGATCTTTTACATCGTCCGTATCGCGGTGCGCCTGCACCTCAACCTGAACTGGATCTTCGATCCGGTGACCTCATGGAAACGGCGCGAACCTCTACTGAGACGCTATACGCCCCGGCGGAAAGGGGGTGCGGCATGATCCCGAGCAAGTACCGCGAAGCGCACCAAGACGCTGGCTATGCCCTCGGCAAGGCGCAGGGTTACATGACCGCCCTCTACACTCTAGTGATGCTCGGCAAAGCGGTGGATCACAGCCACCCCGACGGCAACGCTATCGCCACTCTTTGCAACGCAATCGAGGGTGAGCTTGAAGCAATGGGCAAGAAGCTGGACGAAGCATGGAACGCGGTCAGCGAAGCCACTGATCAGGAGAAGGCAGCATGAGCGCGCTTCTGAACCACATTCAGGCGCAGCAAGACACCGCCTGCAAGCTCGCAAACGTGCTTCATGCCGCCTCCCTTCTTGACGACGTGCAGATCGCACCAGACGCCGTATCTCGCCTGATTGGCGAGGCGCTGACCTTGGCGCGCAACATCAGCATCAATCTCGACTGTGTATCGCTTCCGGAGGGCGCAGCATGAGCGACGACAAATTCAAGTTCACCGAACTGCACCTTGGCACCCCGCACGACAACATTGCGGCCGCAATCAGCATCATTCAGACCCAGATTATGGCAACGTACTCTGACGTGGACAGCCAAACAATGTTCGGCCTTTTCCATTGCAAAACGGATCATCTACTGGCTGCTGTTTCTCTGTTGGTGCCGCTACTTGGGCCGGTCGAGGCGCTCCGCTGGGAAGGCCGCGGCTAGGACATCGCCTTCGCCCCCGGCTACGGTCGGGGGCTATGTTCCGCAGACAGCCGCGCCGTTCCGGCGTTGATTGGGGGAAGCAATGGCGGAATGATCTGATCTTCTCGAAAATAACCCAACAATAACAATGCGTTACAATGAGAATTGGCGGAAGCGGTGGGATTCGAACCCACGGTGGAGTTCCCCCCACGCTAGTTTTCAAGACTAGAGCCTTAAACCACTCGGCCACACTTCCGTGCCGCCGACTTACGGTGTGACGGGCGATTCTGAAAGACCGCCGCAGCGGCGATTTCCACAGATCGTGAAACGGCATCCGGCCTCTGCTCTTTCCATGCCGGCTTGCGCCCGGTATGCTTGTGCCAAGATGCAGGAAAGCCGGATCACGGCACACAGAAACAGTGCGGCATTTCAACGACCGCGCGGATGAGGGCAAGATGGCAGCAGCGGCAGTGTCACGGGTTCTGGTTCTATCCGCAGCGGTGTTGGCGCTGCAGGCCTGCGAACCGGGCACCGGCCCCTTTGCCGCCAAGCCCCCCGCAGGCACCGAGGCGGCCGCCGCTTCCACCGCACGGGCCACGAAGGGCGCCGGAGGCGATGTTGAGGCACCCGAGGTGTTCCAGATCACCGATACCGCGCTTTGGGACGGTCGGCCCTCGCTGGGCGGTGTCTGGGTCGCCTCGCCCGATACGAAAGACCCCGAGCGGGTGATCATGCGCAACCCGGCGAACGGCAAGTTCGTGGTGGGCGCCCTGTTCAAGCGTGAGGTCGAGAACCCGGGGCCGAAGTTGCAGATTTCGTCCGATGCCGCCGATGCGCTGGGGCTTCTGGCGGGACAACCGGCCAAGATTTCGGTCACCGCCCTGCGCCGCAAGGAAGTGGCCGAGGCCCCGACAGCAGCGGCAGCCCCCGCCGCGGCCGGAGCAATCGACGCTGGCGGGGTCGAGACGAAACCGCTGGATGGCGGGGCCGAACCTGCCACGAAGGGCAAGACAAAGGCCTCGAAGAAGGCAGCGGAAACCGCCGCCGTGGCGACCGCCGCGCTGGACGCAGCCGCAACCAAACCCACTGCGGCCAAGCCTGCCGCGCCCGCGCCGGCCGCTTACTCAGGCGGGCGGCCGATCCAGATCGGGTTCTTCTCGGTTGAAACCAATGCCCAACGGGCGGCGGACAAGCTGGCCAAGGCCGGGATTGCCGCCGAGGTGCGGTCCGAAAGCACCAAGGGCAAACCCTATTGGTCGGTGGTGGCCCGCGGCGACGCGGCGCTTCTGGCAAAGATCAAGGCCGCCGGCTTCGCCGACGCCTACCTGCTCAAATAGAAAGGAAGCACATGCTGCGGATGCTTCGCTTCGCCGGTCTCGCCCTGGTCTTGGGCCATGCGCCGGCCCACGCCTTCGACACGCAGGCCACTGCCGCCTGGGTCTATGACGTGACCACCCATACCGTGCTGATGGACAAGAATGCCAGCCAGCCGGTCCCCCCGGCCTCGATGTCGAAGCTGATGACGATCAACATGCTGTTCGAAGCCCTGCGCGACGGGCGGGTGCAGATGGACACCACCTTCGGCGTCTCGGACAAGGCCGTGCAGATGACCAAGGCCGGCGGTTCGACCATGATGCTTCAGCATGATGACCGCCCGACGGTCGAGGAACTGATCCACGGCATGATCATCAACTCGGGCAACGATGCCTGCGTGGTTGTGGCCGAGGGTCTGGCCGGCACGGAAGAGGCCTTCTCGCAGCAGATGACGCAACGCGCGCAGGCGCTTGGCATGACCGCCTCGACCTTTGCCAATGCCAGCGGCTGGCCGTCGCCGGATCACCGCATGTCGATGCGTGATCTGGGCATCCTTGCCCAGCGGCTGATCGAGGAATTCCCCGAGTATTACCCGATCTTTGCCGAGACCGAATACAGCTACAAGGGCCGCTCGCCCGACAACCGCTTCAATCGCAACCCGCTGCTGAAACTGGGCATCGGCGCCGATGGGCTGAAGACCGGCCATACGTCCGAGGCAGGCTATGGCCTGGTCGGCAGTGCCAAGCAGGGCGACCGCCGGGTGATCTTCGCCATCACAGGCCTGCCCTCGGACAGCGCCCGCGCGCAAGAGGCCGAGCGGATCGTGTCCTGGGCCTTCCGCCAGTTCGCCGAAAAGACCGTGGCCAAGGCCGGTGTCCGCGTCGCGGAAGCCGAGGTCCACATGGGCGAGGCCACGACCGTCGGTCTGGTTCCGGCAGAAGACCTGCGCCTTCTGGTGCCTGCTCTGGTGCAGGACAAGGTCGAGGCCGAGGTCGTCTACAAGGGCCCGCTCAGCGCCCCGATTGCCGCCGGAAGCCCGGTGGCCGAGCTTATTGTCCATGTTCCCGACCTGCCCGACCATCGCGTGCAACTCGTGGCCGAAACCGATGTCGGCCGCGCCGGCTTTGTCCGCCGGCTGACCACCGCCGCCGGCTTCCTGTGGAAGACTTATGTGGAGGGCGGGGCGCCAGCCTCGTAACCGATGCCGGGTCTGTTCCTCTCGCTGGAAGGTATCGACGGGTCGGGCAAAAGCACGCAAGGCCGATTGCTGGCCGAGGCGCTGCGCGCCCTTGGCCATGTAGTAACCCTGACGCGCGAACCCGGCGGCAGCGCGGGGGCCGAGGAAATCCGCCGGCTGGTGCTGGAGGGCGACCCCGACCGCTGGTCGGCCGAGACCGAGATCCTGTTGTTCACCGCCGCGCGGCGCGATCATCTGGAAAAGACCATCCGCCCGGCCCTGTCCCGGGGCGAGGTGGTGATCTGCGACCGCTTTGCCGACAGCACCCGCATCTTTCAGGGCGTCACTCGCGGTGACCTGCGCGAGACGGTGAACCGCCTGCACGCGCTGATGATCGGTGTCGAGCCGGACCTGACGCTGCTGTTCGATCTTGACCCTGAACAGGGCCTGTCGCGGGCCACCGCCCGCAGGGGCCACGAGATGCGGTTTGAGGACATGGGCCTGGAGTTCCAGACCCGCGCCCGGGCCGGATTTCTGGATCTGGCCCGCGCACACCCGGACCGCTTCCGCATCATCGACGCCGCCCCGGATGCCGAAACGGTCGCCCGGGCCGTGCGGGCCGCCGTGCTTGACGCCTTGACCTGAGCGGAGCGGCCGCGAAACGCGGCCGCAAGCCCTGCATCTCGCCTCTGCGCGCAAGCGCGCAACCGGCTCGGGGTGCCTCCGGCGGGGATATTGCGGACGGAAAATCCGTCGGACCTCCTCCATTTTCTGTCCTCAAATATCCCGGGGGCACGGGGGCAGCGCCCCCGTCTTTGAGGAGGAGCCGGAACGGCGACGACGAGGCAAGGACCATGCGCCCGACCTTCGCGGGCGCGCCGCAAGGTCAGGCCCCCTTTCCCTTGCCGCGCATGCCGTGCAATCTGTAGCGTATGGCCGAAGACCTTCCCGAACCCGACCGCATCCCCGGCGCCCCCCACCCGCGCGAGACCGCCCGCCTGTTCGGACAGGCGACGGCCGAGGCGGAATTCCTGAACGCCCATGCAACGGGGCGTCTGCACCATGCCTGGATGCTGACCGGACCACGCGGCGTGGGCAAGGCCACGCTGGCCTGGCGGATCGCGCGTTTCGTGCTGGCCACGCCCGAGGCCGGTGATGGCGGCCTGTTCGGCGCCCCGCCCCCGCCCGAAACGCTGGATATTCCCGACGACCACCCGGTCGCCCGCCGCCTGCGCGCGCTGGCCGAACCACGGGCCTGGCTTTTGCGCCGCGGCCCGAACGACAAGGAAACCGCCCTGTCGCAGTTCATCACGGTTGATGAGGTGCGGAAGATGAAATCCTTCTTCGCCCTGTCAGCCGCCGATGGCGGGGCGCGTGTCGCGATCATCGACTCGGTGGACGAAATGAACACGGCCGCCGCCAATGCCCTGCTGAAGCTGCTGGAGGAACCGCCCGCCGGGGCCATCTTCCTGCTGATCTCGCACCAGCCGGCGCGCCTGCTGCCCACCATCCGCTCGCGCTGCCGCGAATTGCGGCTGGCCCCGCTGGCGCCAGACGCGCTGTCGCAAGCGCTGGCACAGGCGGGCGGCGCGGTGGACCCGCAAGCGCAGGCCGCGCTGGCGGAACTGGGCGGCGGCTCGGTGGGCGAGGCGTTCCGGCTGACCAATCTGGACGGGCTGGAAACCTATGCCGGGCTTGTGGCGCTGCTGGGCACCCTGCCCCGGCTGGACCGCGCGCGCGCGCTGGCGCTGGCCGAAACCGCCGCCGCCCGGGGCGCAGGCGAGACCTTCGATCTGATCCTGTTCCTGATCGACCTGTTCCTTGCCCGGCTGGCCCGCGCCGCCGCCACCCGCGAAACCCCGCCCGAAGCCGCGCCCGGCGAAGCTGCGCTCTTCGCACGTCTTGCCCCGCAGTCCGCCGCGGCCCGCCCCTGGGCTGAACTGGCGCAAACCCTGTCCTTGCGCGCCCGCCGGGGCAAGGCGGTGAACCTTGACCCTGCCGCGCTTCTCATGGATACCCTCCTGAAGATCGACGAAACGGCGGGGCTGCTCGCCGCAAGGTAAGGCGATGCAACCTCCAGACATCGTGGACAGCCACTGCCACCTCGACTTCCCCGATTTCGAGGGCGAACTTGACGACATCATCGCCCGTGCCCGCGCGGCCGGGGTGCGGCGCATGGTGACCATCTGCACCCGCCGCGCCGGCCTGTCCCGCGTGCAGGAGATCGTGGCGCAATATGACGGCCTGTCTTACGCCTTCGGCATCCATCCGATGAGCGTGGAAAAGGAAGCGCCGATCACGGTGAAGGAACTGGTTGAGGCCGCCCGTCACCCGAAGATGGTGGCGATCGGCGAAACGGGGCTGGATTACCACTATACCCCCGACAGCGCAGCCCTGCAGCAGGCCAGCCTGCGCCTGCACATCCGGGCCGCACAGGAAACCGGCCTGCCGCTGGTGATTCACGCCCGTGCGGCAGATGAGGATATGGAGGCGATCCTGGCCGAAGGGCTGGCCCGTGCGCCCTATACTTGCGTGATGCACTGTTTTTCCTCGGGGCCAAGGCTGGCCGAGGCGGCGCTGGAGATGGGGTTCTACCTGTCGATGTCGGGCATCGCCGCCTTTCCGAAAAGCCAGGACATCCGCGACATCTTTGCCCGCGCGCCGCTGGACCGCATCCTTGTGGAAACCGACAGCCCCTATCTGGCCCCGCCGCCACATCGCGGGCGGCGCAACGAACCGGCCTATACCGTGCATACGGCCCGTGTCGGCGCCGCAGTCTTCGGTCTGACCGAGGCCGAGTTTGCCGCCGCCACCACGACGAATTTCGACCGTCTCTTCGCCAAGGCCCCGCGCCTGGCCGATGCGGCCTGACATGGGCGAGTTGCGCTTCACCATCCTGGGCTGCGGCTCGTCCGGCGGGGTGCCGCGGCTGGGGGGCGACTGGGGCACCTGCGACCCGGCGAACCCGAAGAACCGCCGGCGCCGCTGCTCGATGTTGGTCGAACGGATCACTGCCCAGGGCGTGACACGGGTGCTGATCGACACCTCGCCCGACATGCGCGAGCAGTTGCTGGATGCCGGTGTGGGCGAGCTTGATGCGGTGGTGTTCACCCATTCCCATGCCGACCACACCCATGGCATCGACGACCTGCGCCAGATCGTCTTCAACATCCGTCGTCGCCTGCCGGTCTGGGCCGATGGCCCCACCCAGGATGCGCTGTTGTCGCGTTTTGGCTATGCCTTCGTGCAACCGGCAAACAGCCCCTACCCGCCGATCCTTGAACTGAACACGATTGACGGGCCGATCACCATCGAAGGGGCCGGTGGTGCGCTGACGCTGCATCCGTTCCGCGCCGAGCATGGGGCCATGGATGCGCTTGGCTTCCGCATCGGGCCGCTGGCCTATCTGCCCGATGCGGTGGCGATCCCCGACGAAAGCTGGCTGCTGCTGGAAGGGCTGGAGTGCTGGGTGGTTGATGCGCTGCGCCGCAAGCCCCACCCGACCCATGCCCATCTGGAGATGACGCTGGACTGGATCGCCCGCGCCCGGCCTGCCCGCGCCGTGCTGACCAACATGCATCTCGACATGGACTACGCCGTACTGCTGGACGAACTGCCGCCGCATATCAGGCCCGCGCATGACGGCATGACCGTCACCTACGAGTTGCCGGGGTGAGTGCCCTTCTTGACGTCATCCTGCCGGTCTTTCTGGTCATCGGGTTCGGATATGCCGCCGCGCGCTGGCTGGGATTTGCCCCGGCCGCCGTTGACGGGCTGATGCGCTTTGCGCAAAGTTTTGCCGTGCCCTGCATGTTGTTCCGCGCGGTCAGCCAGATCGACCTGGGAACCGAGGCGGCGCCGGGGCTGTTCCTGTCGTTCTACATCGGCGCCTTCACCTGCTTTTTCCTGGGCTTCGCCGGGGCGCGGCTGATCTTTGGCCGCGACGCGCAGGACGCGGTGGCCATCGGCTTTGCCTGCCTGTTCTCGAACTCGCTTCTGCTGGGCGTGCCCATCACCGAGCGCGCCTATGGCGCCGGGGCGCTGGCCGGCAACTTCACCATCATCGCGCTTCATTCACCGCTGTTCTACACCTTCGGCGTGATCGCGATGGAGCTGGCCCGGTCACGCGGGCATCCGCCGGCGCATTTCGGCGTGCTGTTGCTGAACATCGCCAAGGGGGTGCTGCGCCAGCCGCTGGTGATCGGCGTGCTGTCGGGGCTGGTGGTCAATGTCACCGGGTTGCCGATGCCCGGCGTTCTGGCCGATGCGCTGGACATGCTGGTGCGTGCGGCGGTGCCGGCGGCGCTGTTCGGTCTGGGGGGCGTTCTGCTGCGTTATCGCCCCGAGGGCGACATGAAGACCATCGCCATGGTCTGCGGCCTGTCGGTGCTGGTGCATCCGGGCATCGTCTGGCTGCTGGGGACGCAGGTTTTCGACCTTACGGTGAACCAGCTTCGGTCAGCCGTGATGACGGCGGCCATGGCGCCCGGCATCAACGCCTATCTCTTTGCCGATCTTTACGGCCGGGCGCGGCGCGTGAACGCCTCGGCGGTGCTGATCGGCACGGCCACTTCGATCATGACGATCTGGGTCTGGCTGCACATCCTGCCCTAGGGTGGCAGATCAGCGCCCTGTCACCCCGCGCAGTCGGTCGGACCGGCGCCGCAGCAGTTCCACCACCGTCAGCAGCGCCACCGAGAAGATGACGAGGATGGTCGCCACCGCCAGGATCGCCGGGCTGATCGCCTCGCGGATGCCGTTGAACATCTGGCGCGGAATCGTCTGCTGTTCGGGGCCGGCGATGAACAGCACCGCCACCACTTCGTCGAACGAGGTGCCGAAGGCGAACAGCGCCCCCGAAATCACGCCGGGCAGGATCAGCGGCGCCACCACCTTGAAGAAGGTCACCCGCGGGTTGGCCCCCAGCGAATGGGCTGCCCGGATCAGCGACTGGTCGAAGCCCGACAGCGTGGCCGTCACGGTGATGATGACGAAGGGAATCCCCAGCACCGCATGGGCAACGATCACCCCCAGATAGGAATTTGCCAGGCAGCCCTTGGTTGACAGGAAGGTGCCGGTGATCATGCCAACCGCGCTGTCGGGGGCGACGCAGGCCTTGGCGTAGAAAAAGCTCATCCCGACCGCGATGATGATGATCGGCACGATCATCGGGCTGATCAGGATCGCCATGATCAGGCGGCGATAGGGCATTTCCGGGCGTGACAGGCCAAGGGCCGCGATGGTGCCAAGCGTGGTGGCCAGCACGGTGGCCCACAACCCGACCCAGAGCGAGTTCTTCGCGGCCTTGACCCAGGTCGCGTTTTCCCAGGCCGACCACCACCAGGCATTGTCGCGCGGCGCATCGGCCGTGGGGTGGCCCAGCGTCAGCAGCGTGTCATACCAGCGCAGCGAATAGCCGTCCGGGTCCAGCGCCAGCATCTTTTCGGTGAAGCTGAAATAGGGTTCGAGGTTGAACGACAGCGGAATGACGATCAGCACCGGCAGTATCAGGAACAGGAACACCAGCACGCAGATCGTCAGGTAGGTGTAGTACCAGACGCGCTCCAGCGGCGAGGCATAGGTTGGCAGGGCCATGGCGTGTGTTCCTTTCCTCAGCCGAACTTCAGCCGGTCGATGCCGACCAGCCGGTCATAGACCCAGTAAAGGACCAGGATCGCCACCAGCAGCAGCGCCGCCAGCGCGGCCGCCAGCGACCAGTTTGATTTCGTCATGTGGAAGCTGACCAGATTGGAAATCAGTTGCCCATCAGCGCCACCCACCAGCGCGGGGGTGATGTAGTAGCCCACAGCCAGAATGAAGACGAGCAGCGAGCCGGCGGCGATTCCGGGCAGCGTCTGCGGCAGATAGACCCGGCGGAAGGTGGTCCAGCTTGTGGCGCCCAGAGACCGGGCGGCACGGGCATAGCTGGGCGGGATCACCCGCATCACGGAATAAAGCGGCAGGATCATGAACGGCAGCAGCACATGTGTCATGGCGACGATGGTGCCGGTCATGTTGTACATCATGCTCAGGCGGTTGCCGTCGCTGACCAGGCCAAGCGCCACCAGCATGTTGTTGACAACCCCCTGCTCTTGCAGAAGCGCGATCCAGGCTGTCGTCCGCACCAGAAGTGATGTCCAGAACGGCAGCAGCACCAGGATCATCAGCAGTGAGGATTTGGCCATCGGCAGCGTGGCCAGCAGATGCGACACCGGAAAGGCCAGCAGCAGGCAGATCACCGTGATCAGCGCCGAGACCAGGAAGGTCTTGACGAAAAGATAGACGTAGATCCGTTCCTTGTCGCCGCCGCGCGCCCAGCCGTCATCGGTCAGCTTGCGGTCCACCGCGACCTGATAGAAATCGCCGGTATAGGTGCTGGAGGCGTCATACATCCCGCGCCACAGTGCCGGCTGTCCCCATTTCGCATCCTCGGCCAGCAGCGCCTCCTTGTAAGGGGGCGCCAGATCCTTGGCCGCCCGCGCGCCAGATTTGAACAAGCTGATGGTGCCGGGCACGGTATAGTTGATGCGGGTTCCCACCATGCCGGTGGTCTTGTCCGCCTGCATCTTCGCCAGATCCTGCACCAGCGCGGCAAAGGCCGCCTCCGGCGGATTGGCGGGGTCGAATCCGGGGTTTTCGGCGAACCACTGCACCAGCGCGGGCGCATTGGCGGAAAAGCCGTCATGTTCGAATGACCGTTTCAGCATATAGCCGATCGGTATCAGGAAGGTCAGCAGCACGAAGGCCAGCAACGGCAGCACCAGCAGGAAGGCGCGGCGGCGCGACCTGGCCTGCGCGGTTGCCAGCGCGGCCTTGAGCGGACGCCCGTCGGCAGTTTTCAGCAGCGTCGTGGCGTCTTCGGCCATGCGATCCTCGGGGTCGTCCGGTGGCAGGAAAGCCGGGCGCAGGAAACCCCGCGCCCGGCCGCTGATTATTGCGACAGCCAGGCCTGGAAGCGCTCGTTCAGTTCGGCGTCATGGTCGACCCAGAACTCGGACGAGGTTTCCAGCGCGTTGGTCATGTTTTCCGGCGCGGTCGGCAGGTGCGGCGCCATCACCGTCTTGCCGTCCTTGAAGATGATCTCGGTGGCCATCGACGATTTGCGCGCCGGACCGTAGGAGATCTGCTGAGCCGAGGCGCGCAGGCCTTCGGTCGAGGTGGAGAAGGCGATGAACTTCATCGCGTCTTCCTTGTTCGGCGCCCCCTTCGGCACGACGAACATTTCGTTTTCATAGATCTGGCCATCCCAGACGATCTGGAACGGTTTGCCTTCGTTCATCGCCGCGGCGAAGATGCGCCCGTTATAGGCGGTGGTCATCGCCACTTCGCCATCGGCCAGAAGCTGCGGCGCCTGCGACCCGGCTTCCCACCAGACGACATCCTTCTTGATGGTGTCGAGCTTGGCGAAAGCGCGATCCACGCCTTCCGGCGTCGAGAGCACGGCATAGACTTCCGAAGCCGGAACGCCGTCGCCCATCAGCGCCAGTTCCAGAACCGCCTTGGCGCCCTTCTTCAGACCGCGCTTGCCGGGGAACTTCTCAAGATCAAAGAAATCGGCAACCTTGGTCGGGCCTTCCGCGAACTTGGTGGTGTCATAGGCAAAGACGTTCGACCAGATGTCGGTCGAGACGGCACATTCGGTCACGGCGCCGGGCAGGAAGTCGTCGGCGGCAGGGGTGCCATCGGCACCGGCGGGCAGCGTGGCAATGTCGATCGGCTCCAGCACGCCTTCGTCGCACAGGCGGATGGCGTCGGCATATTCGATGTTGGCGACATCGACCGTGACGTTGCCCGATTCGACCATGGCCTTGACCGGGGTGGCCGGGTTGTCGCTGTCGACCATGATGGTCTTGATGCCGGTCGTGGCCATGAACGGCTTCACGAAGGCTTCGGTCTGGGCTTCGCCATAGGCGCCGCCCCAGGACATGACCGTCAGGTCGGCATGGGCCGCAGAGGCCAGGCCGGTCAGTGCCGTCGACAGGATCAGGATTTTCTTCATGCGTCAGCTCCCTGTTTTGGAACGATTTTTCGTTCAGTATTGGCCGCCATGACCGGCGGCAGGCATCAAGGGTCGAGGGCGCGGGCATCCTGCGGATGCCAGCCCACCTTGATCTTCTGGCCGGGAACCAGTCGGGTCTGCCCCAGCGTGTTGCGCATCTTCATCACGAAATCCTCGGTCCCGGCGACCTTGAGGACAGCGCGAAGGATGTCGCCCATATAGATGACCTCGACCACCTCGGCGTCCAGCGTATGGGCACCGGCAGGCATCATCTCGGGCTTGAACTCCACCCGCTCGGGCCGGATCGAGACCAGCGTCTTCTGGCCCTTTTCCTTGATGTTGACGGGGGTTGCGTCGATCAGCTCACCCGTGGCCAGCCGCACCAGCGCCTTGTCGCCCGACAGTTCCTCGATGGTGCCCGGCAGCTTGTTGTTTTCGCCGATGAACTGGGCGACGAAGCTGTTTTCCGGGCGTTCGTACAGATCGGCCGGCGGGGCAAGCTGCTGGATGCGGCCATCGTTGAACACCGCCACCCGGTCCGACATGGTCAGCGCCTCGCCCTGGTCGTGGGTGACATAGACCACGGTGATGCCAAGGCTTTCGTGCAGGTGCTTGATCTCGAACTGCATGTGTTCGCGCAACTGCTTGTCCAGCGCCCCCAGCGGTTCGTCCATCAGCACCAGCGCCGGGTCGAAGACCAGCGCGCGCGCCAGTGCGATCCGCTGCTGCTGGCCGCCCGAAAGCTGCGCCGGACGGCGGTTGGCAAAGGCGCCCATCTGCACCATGTCCAGCGCCCGCTTGATCTTGGCCTCGCGCTCGGATTTGCCCAGCCCGCGCACCTCAAGCGGGAAGGCAAGGTTTTCCCCCACCGTCATATGCGGGAACAGCGCATAGTTCTGGAACACCATGCCGATCCCGCGCTTGTGCGGCGGAACCGAGTTGATCGGCGCCCCGTCCAGCCGGATCTCGCCATGCGTTGCGGTCTCGAACCCGGCCAGCATCATCAGACAGGTGGTTTTCCCACTGCCCGACGGCCCCAGCATTGTCAGAAACTCGCCCTTGGCGATATTCAGGTTCAGGTCTTTGACGACCAGCGTCACGCCGTCATAGCTTTTCTGGACGTGTTCGAATGCGACATAGGCGTCGCTCCGGGTTTCTACCGCCACCCATGTCTCCCTGATGCATCGGCAGGCGACCCTGCGCTCTTGTTGCTTTGAACGTAAGCAAATGGCCCGGCCATATGCAACGCCGAAGTAACGCTTAGGCTGGCCCTGCCCTGATCGTTGATCAAATGGTCAGCAACGACGCCGAATCCGCAAGCAGAACAGTCGTATTCTGGACAAGGCCGGCAACGGGGGCGGCCACCCAAAACAACCATTCCAAACACAACTTTACGCTGCACGGATCAGGACATGCCGCGACGCAGCAAGTTGCGCCGGCAAAATGGCGTTCGCGCCGAATCGGCGCGGCCTGCAGGTTGTCATCAATTTGGGAGGGTGTTGCCCGTCCGGGCCGGTTGCCTGTCGTCAGGTCTTCGGGGGTTCACCTGGCCGGGGCGTGGTGCGGATGAAAAGACTCGAACTTTCACTCCGGTTAAGGAACAGCGACCTCAACGCTGCGCGTCTACCAATTCCGCCACATCCGCACTCCGCCCTGGCACAGGTGGCGCGTATTTAGCGGCAGTTGCCCGGGAAGGAAAGGGGCATTTTCATGCCCCTTCCGGGCAAGCACGCGCCGGTCAGAAGCCCACCGCGAAGATCATCATCGGCGCGCGGGCAAGGCCCATCACCACATCCGATCCAACCTTCATCACCTGCGGATTCGGGTTCACCGGCGCGGCCGGATCGGCGGGCACGGGGGCAGCTTCCGCGACCACCGGCGCCGCCACGGGCGCGGGCACCGCAGCCGGGGCCGGGTCGGCCACCGGGGCCACCGCAACTGCGGCCGCCACCGGCACCGCAGGCGGAACCTCGGCCGCCACATCGGTTGCCGCCGGTTCCGCCACCTCTGGCGTTACCGAAAATGCCGGAAGCGCGGCCTCTTCCACCTTGGGCTGCGGGACCAGATCCGAGGCGCGCCCGGCCAGCGTGTAAGAGGCCTTGCGGATCAGATCCTCGCGCCCGGCCATGCCGGGGGCAAAGACATCCGTCCCGCCCTCCATCGCGCCCAGTGCCACCTCATACCAGCCCATCGCCAGATCGGGGCGCTGCGTGGCGCCAAACCCCTGCGCCAGATGGTGGCCCAGCAATTCGGCATAGCCGGTCTCGCCCATCGCGGTCAGCATCAGCGCCGAGCCGATGGCCACATCCATCTGGTCGGTCTTGTAGCCCACACCAAGGCAGACCTTGGCCGTGCCCGACAGTTGCGCCGGCGACATGCCGGAATTCAGGATGAACGCCTCGACCCCGGCCAGAACCTCATCAGCCGGGCGCAGCGACAGGGCGGCGACCTGATCCTTCAGCACCGGGCCGAAACCGGCGCATTGCTGGGAAATCTGGTCGGGCGTGAAGCCCGCCACTTTGGAGGCCAGCGCATCGCCATTGCTGATGGCCGCCGCGCGCGTCAGGCAGAACTGTTCCGCCAGCGCGCCGTGGGCATCGGTCATGGTGGCGGCGGTGACATAGCCGCCGTTCTGCCCGGTGCTGAGGCTGACCGCATTGCAGACAGCCGACAACGCGCCCTTGCCGCCATTCGGGTCCATGAACGACGGCAGCGCCGGCGCGGTCGGGGCTACTTCAACCGGCGCGGCGGGTATCGGCTCAGCGGCGGCCTGGATCGGCGCTGCGGGCGCGGGTGCCGCCACGGCCGGCGCATCGGGCACGATTGCCCCGGCCGCCGCCGCGCCAACCGCAGCCCCTGCCCCTGGCATCGCGGCAACAACCGGGCCAGCGGCCTTCATGTCGTCGCGCTGCGCCAGAATCACCCCGCGCACCCCATAGACGCTGCCCGACACGATCTCGGTGATGGCCGCGCCGCCGGCATTGGCCCGCACATGCGCGGTCACCAGGATCGTGCGTTCCTCTTGCGTCAGCTCCCCTGTGCCGGGGTGGCCCAGAAACGCCTGATATTCAGAGATGGCCGAGCGGCTTTTCTTGCCAAGCGCCCCGTCGGCGGTGCCGACCGGCCAGCCAAAGAAGTTCAGCGCCTGCTGCACCTCGATATTGGCGGCCTTCTGTTCCGGCGAAATGGCCGACTTGGTGGATTTCGCCTTCACCTTGGTCTTGCTGCCGGGCGCGGCCTTCTTCTTCGACCCTTCATTGATGGCGGCGCCGATGATGCCGCCCACGATCAGCCCGGCCACAACATCGCCGGTATCGGCGCGCGCCGGCGCCACCAGCGGCGAGACCGGCGCGAAGGACAATGAGGCGACAAGAAAACTGGTTGCGGCACTGGTTGCAAAAGCCCTGGTCTTCATTGCATCACTCCAACAAATGCGGTCTGGGAAATTGCCTGTGATGCTAGCATGACGCGGGCATCTGAAAAGGCCGGAATCCCGGATGCCACAGCAAAAGGACCGCTGATTTTGGTCGAATGGACGCATCTTCCGGGTCTGGCGCCCTATGAACCCACCCTTGCCGCCATGGAGGCGCGGGCCGAAGCCATCGCGCGTGGCGAGGCGGATGAGGCGATCTGGCTGCTGGAACACCCGCCGCTTTACACCGCCGGCACCTCGGCGCGCGACGCCGATCTGGTTGATCCGGGCCGGTTTCCCGTGATCCGCACCGGACGCGGCGGCCAGTACACCTATCACGGGCCGGGCCAGCGCATTGTCTATACAATGCTGGACGTGCGCGCCCGTGGCGGCGATGTGCGCTGCTTTGTGCGGGCGCTGGAACGCTGGGTGATTGCCGCCCTGGCCGAGTTCAATGTGACAGGCGAGATTCGCCCCGGCCGTGTCGGCGTCTGGGTGGTGCGGCCCGACCGCCCGGCCAACCCCGACTGCAGCCCGGCGGAAGACAAGATCGCGGCCATCGGCATCAAGATCCGCCGTTGGGTCAGCTTCCACGGCATTTCGATCAATGTCGAACCCGATCTGTCGCATTTCTCGGGCATCGTGCCCTGCGGAATCCGCGACCATGGCGTTACCAGCCTGGTCGATCTGGGCCTGCCCGTGACGCTGGCCGATCTGGACGCCGCCTTGCTGAAAACCTTCCCCGCCGCGTTCGATTCCGCCCCCGCCTGCGGGATGTGACGCCAGATAACAGGCCAAAGCTATGGGCTTGCTATTGCATATCAACCGCCCCCTGCCCCATGTTGCAGCCAAGGTGCCGAGCGTTCCGCACCGCATACGATGAGGACGACATGACCAAGTTCACCTTCCTGGCCGCCACCTTCGCCGCTCTTGCCGCGGCCCCCGCCCTGGCGGGCGATCCGGCCGCCGGCGAGGCCGAATTCAAGAAGTGCAAGGCCTGCCATTCGATCATCGCGCCCGACGGGACCGAGATCCAGAAGGGCGGCAAGACCGGCCCCAACCTTTATGGCGTGGTCGGTCGCCGGGTCGCCTCGGACCCTGATTTCCGCTATGGCGACGGCATCCTTGCGGCGGGCGCGACCGGCGCCTCGTGGGACGAAGCCTCGATCGCGGCTTATGTCGCGGACCCGGCTGCCTGGCTGAAGCAGGTTTCGGGTGACGAAAGCGCCAAGTCCAAGATGTCGTTCAAACTGACGGCGGGCGGCGCCGATGTGGCGGCCTATCTCGCTTCGGTCGGCGGCTGACAAGCCCCCGTTTCCTGAGCCTTTTCCCGACGCGGCCGGTCACACCGGCCGCGTTTTTCGTTGCCGGAACCACCGGCCGAAAATCAAGAATTTGATCTATATCAATTTCATTGCCTGTCGCCCGCACCGCAGCTAGAACAGGTTCAAGGGAACCGGGCCGTGGAACCAACCAACGGCCTGTACGGGATTACGCAACGGAGGACCCGATGGCCGACGCCGCCATGCATGGGCATGATCATCACAAGCGCAGCTTCTTTGTGCGCTGGTTCATGTCGACGAACCACAAGGACATTGGTGTCCTCTATCTTTTCACCGCCGGTCTGGTGGGGCTGATTTCGGTCGCCTTCACCGTCTACATGCGTATGGAACTGATGCACCCCGGCGTGCAGTACATGTGCATGGAAGGTACACACCTTCTTCCTACCACCGTGGACCAGTGCACCCCGAACGGACACCTGTGGAACGTGATCGTCACGGCGCACGGCATCCTGATGATGTTCTTCGTGGTGATCCCCGCCCTGTTCGGCGGCTTCGGCAACTACTTCATGCCGCTGATGATCGGGGCGCCGGACATGGCCTTCCCGCGGATGAACAACCTGTCCTACTGGCTGTATGTCGCGGGCACCGCGCTGGCGATTGCTTCGGTGCTGGCGCCGGGCGGCAATGGTCAGGCCGGGTCGGGGGTTGGCTGGGTTCTGTACCCGCCGCTGTCGAATCGCGAAGACGGCTTCTCGCTTGATCTGGCGCTGTTCGCGGTTCACCTGTCGGGCGCGTCGTCGATCCTGGGTGCGATCAACATCATCACCACCTTCCTGAACATGCGTGCCCCCGGCATGACCATGCACAAGGTGCCGCTGTTCCCCTGGTCGATCTTCGTCACCGCCTGGCTGATCCTGCTGTCGCTGCCCGTGCTGGCCGGCGCGATCACCATGCTGATCACCGACCGCAACTTCGACACCGCCTTCTTCAAGCCCGAGTTCGGCGGCGACCCGATCCTGTACCAGCACATCCTGTGGTTCTTCGGCCACCCGGAAGTGTATATCATCGTCATCCCCGCCTTCGGCATCATCAGCCATGTCATCGCGACCTTCGCGAAGAAGCCGATCTTCGGCTATCTGCCGATGGTCTATGCCATGGTCGGGATCGGTGTTCTGGGCTTCGTGGTCTGGGCGCACCACATGTACACCGTGGGCATGTCGCTGACCCAGCAGTCCTACTTCATGCTGGCGACGATGGTCATCGCGGTGCCCACCGGCATCAAGGTCTTCTCGTGGATCGCAACGATGTGGGGCGGTTCGGTCGAGTTCAAGACGCCGATGCTGTTCGCCTTCGGCTTCCTGTTCCTGTTCACCGTGGGCGGCGTGACCGGCATCGTGCTGAGCCAGGCCCCCGTGGACCGCGTGTATCACGACACCTATTACGTCGTGGCCCACTTCCACTATGTGATGAGCCTTGGCGCGGTCTATGGCATCTTCGCGGGCATCTACTACTGGATCGGCAAGATGTCGGGCCGCCAGTACCCGGAATGGGCGGGCAAGCTGCACTTCTTCCTGATGTTCATCGGGTCGAACCTGACGTTCTTCCCGCAGCACTTCCTGGGCCGTCAGGGCATGCCGCGCCGCTACATCGACTATCCCGATGCCTTTGCCTACTGGAACTATCTGTCGTCGATCGGCGCGATGATCTCGTTCGCTTCGTTCCTGCTGTTCCTGGGGATCGTGTTCTACACGCTGTTCGCCGGCAAGCGCGTGACCCAGAACAACTACTGGAACGAATACGCCGACAGCCTGGAATGGACCCTGCCCTCTCCGCCGCCGGAGCATACCTTCGAGCAACTGCCGAAGCGTGAGGACTGGGACCGTTCGCCCGCGCACTGAGCGCCCTCAGGCACGCGGGCAAGGCCCCGGGGGAAACCCCGGGGCCTTTTGCTTTGGGTAAGCCCGCCCTGAACTAACGGTGCCGCCAGACCATGCCCTATGAATGGCATCCGCCCGCCGAGGAAACCCAGCGCCTGCACCTGTGGCCGCATCGGTCACTGGGGCAGCGCGGATTCGTCTGGTTCATCGGGCTGACCGCGATACTGATCGCCGTGCCGCTGGCGGCGGTGATCGGCAGCCAGGTGCTTTGGGCGCTGCTGCCGTTTCTGGGGGGTGCGCTTTGGGCGATCTGGGCCGCGCTGCGCAAGAACGGTCGCGACCGTGACATTCTTGAAGTGCTGACGCTGGCCCCCGAACAGATCAGCCTGTCGCGCCACGGGCCGCATGGCCGCCGGCAGGACTGGCAGGCGAACCCGCATTGGGTGCGGGTTGACCTGCACCCGACCGGCGGCCCGGTGCCGCAGTATCTGACGCTGCGGGGCGCGAATCGCGACGTGGAACTGGGCGCCTTCCTGACCGAAGGCGAGCGCGCCGCGCTGGCGGGCGAGCTGCGGGCCCGGCTGGCGGCCCTGCGTTAGCCCGCCGCGCCGCGCGGGCCGAACAGGATGATGGCCGCCCCCAGCAGGCAAACCGCGCCGCCGATCAGATCCCAGCGGTCAGGCAAGCGCCCCTCGACCAGCCAGAGCCACAGGATCGAGGCCGCGACATAGACCCCGCCATAGGCGGCATAGGCGCGCCCGGCGGCATCGGCCGGCGCCTGTGTCAGGACCAGACCGAAGGCCAGCAGAAGCAGCGCCCCCGGCACGGCCCAAAGCGGCGACGCACCCAGCCGCACCACGGCCCAGAGCGCGAAACAGCCGCCGATCTCGGCCAGCGCAGCAAGGGGAAAAAGGACCCAGGTCATGTCCCTGCCCCCGCCCTGACGGCGAAGGCGGCGATACGGGCCTTAGCCAAACCGCGCCTTGACCAGCGCCCCGACGGCGCCGAAATCCATCTGGCCGGCGTGTTTCGCCTTGAGCAGCGCCATCACCTTGCCGACATCGCGGATGCTGGCGGCGCCGGTCTCGGCCATGGCGGCCTCGATCGCGACGGACACTTCCTCGGGCGACATCTGGCGCGGCAGGTATTCCTGGATCACCACGATTTCCGCCAGTTCCTTCTCGGCCAGTTCCAGCCGCCCGCCCTCTTCATAGGCGCGGGCCGATTCCTGGCGCTGCTTCACCATCTTGCCCATCAGAGCCACGATCTCGGGATCGGACACCATGCCCTCACCGCCTTCGCCGCGGCTGGCGATGTCGCGGTCCTTGATCGCCGCATTGATCAGCCGCAGCGTGGACAGGCGGTCGGCCTCTCGCTGCTTCATCGCGTCCTTCAACGCCGTCTGAAGACGGTCCCGCAAAGACATCTGGCTGCATCCCTTTTGTTGACTGGCCGACAGATTACCGGATGCGCGCGTCCGGCGCAACACGGCGACCCGGAACCAAGCCGTTGTTCTGAAAAGGAAATCCTTTTCCGGCAAAGGGTTGACCCCGCCCCGCCCCCCCTTTAGGTTCGCGCCAATTCGCCACATTCCGGAGACTCAGCCCATGCCTGCGCCGCAGAATGCCACCGCCTGCCTTGCGCTTGCCGACGGCACGCTTTTCTACGGGCAGGGTTTCGGCGCCGTGGGCGAGACGGTGGCCGAGCTGGTCTTCAACACGGCGATGACCGGCTATCAGGAAATCATGACGGACCCGTCCTATGCGGGGCAGGTGGTGACCTTCACCTTCCCGCATATCGGCAATACCGGCGTGACGCCCGAAGATGACGAGACCGCCGCCCCCGCCGCGGCCGGGCTGGTGGTGAAATGGGACCCGACCGAACCGTCGAACTGGCGTTCCACGGGCGAGCTGACCGCCTGGCTGACGAAGGTTGGCCGCATCGGCATTGGTGGCGTGGACACCCGCCGCCTGACCCGCGCCATCCGGCAGCAGGGCGCCCCGCATGTGGCGCTGGCGCATGATCAGGCGGGCAAGTTCGACATCGAGAAGCTGGTGGCCAAGGCGCGGGCCTGGAAAGGGCTGGTCGGCCTGGATCTGGCCAAGGATGTGACCTGCGCCCAGTCCTACACCTGGGATGAACAACGCTGGGCCTGGCCCGAAGGCTATACCCGGCGCAGCGGGCCGGGGTTCAAGGTGGTTGCCGTGGATTACGGCGCCAAGCGCAACATCCTGCGCTGCCTGGCCAGCGCGGGCTGCGATGTGACCGTGCTGCCCGCCACCGCCACCGCCGACGAGGTGCTGGCGCACAAGCCGGACGGCGTGTTCCTGTCGAACGGCCCCGGCGACCCGGCGGCGACGGGCGAATATGCGGTGCCGATGATCCAGGGCGTGCTGAAGGCCGACCTGCCGCTGTTCGGCATCTGCCTGGGCCACCAGATGCTGGCGCTGGCGCTTGGCGCCAAGACCCGCAAGATGAACCACGGTCACCATGGTGCGAACCATCCGGTGAAGGATCTGACCACGGGCAAGGTGGAAATCACCTCGATGAACCATGGCTTCACCGTGGATGCCGACACCCTGCCCAAGGGCGTGATGGAAACCCATGTCAGCCTGTTCGACGGCACCAACTGCGGCATCGCCATGACCGACCGCCCGGTGTTCAGCGTGCAGTATCACCCCGAGGCCAGCCCCGGCCCGCAGGACAGCTATTACCTGTTCGAACGCTTTGCCGCCGCCATGCAGGCCCGCCGCGCCGCCTGAGCGCGACGACAGGCGGCGGGGCGGCTGTTAATCTGTTGTTAACCAAGCGTTAACGATGGCTCGCGATGCTGCGCCGTCCGGTCAAGACGGTGCGTTGCGGTGCATGTTCCCGATCCCTTGCAACAGGCCCCTCCGTCCGCCGAAAACAAGGCGGCGGCCCTGCCCCTGCGGCTGGTACGCCGGGGCCTGCTGGCGCCGGCAGACCTTGCCACCGGGGCCGATGTCCGCGTGGCGGAAGACCGGCTGTTGGACGCCGCCGCCCGGCATTTCGGCACGACGCGGGTCAATCCCTGCGCCCCGCTGCCCGACCCGGCCCTGATCGACCGGCTGGGGGTGCAGCTTTGCCTGCGCCACGGCCTGCTGCCCTGGCGGCGCGCGGGGGCGGCGACCGTGGTCGTCACCTCGCGCCCCGACACATTCACCCGGCTTCGCCCGCTGCTGGAGCGGCGGCTTGGCCCGGTGCTGATGGCACTGGCCCCGGTTGCGCAGATCGAGGCGGCGCTGCACGCCCGCCGCGGCGCGAGGCTGGCGCAGATTGCCGAAACCCGCGTTGACGCCGCTGAAAGCTGCCGCACCTGGGGCAGCGGTCTGGCGATGCCCTGGCTGGCGGCCGGTCTGGGCCTGATACTGGCGGTGCTGTGGGCCGCGCCGCTGATGCTGCTGCAAGGGCTGCTTGCGGTGGCGGTGGGGGCGCTGATCCTGTCCACCGCGCTGAAACTGGCCGCCGCCGTGGCCGCGTTGCGCGCCCCGCCGCCCGAACCCGCCGCCGCCACGCTGCTGCGCCTGCCTACCGTCTCGATCATCGTGGCGCTGTATCGCGAGGCGGACATTGCCCCGCGCCTTGTCCGCCGCCTGTCGCGGCTGGAGTATCCGCGCGACAGGCTGGATGTGCTGCTGGCGGTCGAGGCGGACGATACCCTGACCCGCGACGCGCTGGCGGCGGCCGACCTGCCGCCGTGGATGCGCGTCATCGTGATGCCCGACGGGCAGGTTCGCACCAAGCCGCGCGCGCTGAACATCGCGCTGGATCATTGCCGGGGCAGCCTGATCGGCATCTATGACGCCGAAGATGCCCCCGACCCCGACCAGATCCGCAAGGTGGTGGAGCGGTTCCACAGCCGTGGCCCCGAAGTGGCCTGCTTGCAGGGGATGCTGGATTACTACAACCCGCGCACCAACTGGATGTCGCGCTGCTTTACCATCGAATATGCAGGCTGGTTCCGGCTGATGCTGCCCGGCATCGCCCGCATGGGCCTTGTGGTGCCACTGGGGGGAACGACGCTGTTCTTCCGCCGGCAGGTTCTGGAAGACCTGGGCGGCTGGGACGCCCATAACGTGACCGAGGACGCCGATCTGGGCATCCGTCTGGCCCGGCACGGCTATCGGACCGAGGTGATCGAGACCGTCACAGGGGAAGAGGCGAATTGTCGGGTTCTGCCCTGGGTCCGGCAGCGGTCGCGCTGGATCAAGGGCTATATGGTGACATGGGCCGTGCATATGCGGGCGCCGCGTCTGTTGTGGCGGCAGATCGGGCCGCGCCGGTTCTTCGGATTCCAGGTGATGTTCCTGGGCAGTATCCTGCAATCGCTGCTGGCGCCGCTGCTGTGGTCGTTCTGGATCATGGCGCTTGGGTTGCCGCATCCGCTGGCGGCGGCGCTGTCGCCCGCCACGCTGGGCGCGCTGGTCACGCTGTTCCTGCTGGCCGAGGCGGTGAACATCAGCCTTGGCATCATCGCGCTGCGCCGCAGCGGGCACCGGGTTTCCCCGCTTTGGGCCTTCACGCTGCAGGCCTATTTCCCGCTGGCGGCCTTTGCCGCCTACAAGGGGCTGTGGGAAACTCTGCGCCGCCCCTTCTACTGGGACAAGACGCATCACGGCCTTTACGACAGCGGGGCCGATCCGGCAGAGTAAGCCGCGGTCAGCGCAGCCGCAACTCGCCCGCCTCGACCCGGAGGCGGGTTTCGAAGGCGCGGCTGATATGGGTCTTCAGCGCCTGATAGGCCGCTTCGCCATCCCCCGCCGCAATGGCCGCAACGATTTCCTCATGCTCGTGCAGCGCCACCTCATCGCGTCCTTCGGCCGCGAAGGAGGTGGTCGCCATCAGCGCCATCGACCGATGCACAAGATCCAGTTGCTGCACCAGAAACCTGTTGTGGCTGGCCAGATGAATGAGCTTGTGGAACCGCTTGTTCGCGCGGCTGAGTTCGCGCGGATCGCCGCCCACCAGCGCGCGGTCATCGGCCGCCATGCTTTGCAGCACGCGGATCTCTTCCTCGGTCGCGTGGCGGGCCGCAAGCCGGGCGGCTAGCCCTTCAAGCTCGGTCCGCACGGCGTAAAGTTCGGCCAACTGGTTGTGGTCCAGCGTGGCCACGATCAGGCTGCGGCCGTCGCGCGTCAGCATCGCCTGCGTTTCCAGCCGTTGCAGCGCCTCGCGCACGGGGGTGCGGCTGACGCCCAGCCGTTCGGCCAGTTCGCTTTCGACCAGCCGGTCGCCCGGCTTGTAAGTCCCGGCCTCGATCGCCTCAAGGATCAGCGTATAGGCGTCTTTCTGCACGGCTTTCCGGCCCTCTGCTGCATTGCATCCCGCACCCTAGACCCCGGGCCGGGGCCAATCAACCCTTCCCAAAGCCGCAGCACCGGCCTAGAACGCCGCCATGCCCCAAACAGATTTTTCCCATGTCGACACTTGGGTGTTCGACCTCGACAACACCCTGTATCCGCCGCAGATGCGGCTGTTCGACCAGATCGAGCAGCGGATGACCGACTGGGTGATGACCCGCCTGAATGTCAGCCGGGACCGGGCCGACCATCTGCGCCAGCATTACTGGGCGCTTTACGGCACCACGCTGGCGGGGCTGATGCATGAACATGCCATCGAACCGGGCGAGTATCTGGCCGATGTGCATGACATCGACTTTTCGCCGCTGACGCCCGACCCGGACCTTGCCGCCGCCATTGCCGCCCTGCCCGGCCGGCGCATTGTCTTTACCAATGCCGATACGCCCTATGCCCACAAGGTTCTGGCGGCGCGCGGGCTGGATGGCGGGCTGTTCCACGCTGTCTATGGCGTTGAACATGCGGGCTATCACCCCAAGCCCCGGCGCGAGGCGTTCGAGACGGTGTTTGCCCGCGACGCGCTGGCGCCGACCCGCGCCGCCATGTTCGAGGACGATCCGCGCAATCTGGCCGTGCCGCATGACATGGGCCTGCGCACGGTGCATGTGGCCCCGGAGGCCGCACCCGCGCCGCATATCCAGCACCATACCGCCGACCTGACCGCCTTCCTGCGCCGCCTGACCCGCTGAAACGGCAGGCAGATGCAGGACGGGCCATGCGGCGACGCGACGTTGCGGCAGGATTCTGCCGCACTGCGGCAAAACGTCACTTTTCGTGGCGGCCAAATTGGATATCTGGGATTCATCAAAGAGAGGATTCCCGATGACCCTTGCCGCCGACCTTGACCTGCCCCGCGCCGCCCTGTCCGCCCCCGCCCGGCCTGCCCATGGGGCCTCGAAGCACAGCGAGACCGATGCGGCGGCGGAAACCGTGCTTTGGGCGGTTCCGATCGTGCTGCTTGCGCTGGTGCTGGCGGTGCAGACCTGGGGCCTTGTCGCGCTGACGCTGACGGCGGTGACGCTGGTTCCGGTGATCTTCGTCCTGCTGATCTGGATCACCCTGCCCTGACGGCGCCGGGCGCGCCGCCTGCCGCCGAACTGCGCACTGGCGCCTGCGCCCCCCAGCCCCTAGTTTGGATGCGGAGGCCCACATGACCCGCGAATCCACCGACATCCTGATTTCCGGCGGCGGCCCCGCCGGACTTGCCGCCGCCGCCGCCTTCGGATCGGCCGGTTTCTCGGTCATCTGTGTTGACCCGACCCCGCCGGTGACCGATGGCGATGCCGAAGGCGCCGATCTGCGGACCACGGCCTTCCTGCACCCGTCCCGCGCGGTGTTGCAGGCCGCCAGCCTGTGGGACCGGCTGGAACCCCATGCCGCCGCGTTGCAGGTGATGCGGATCGTCGATGCGGGCGGGCCGGTGGCGGAACCGCGCATCGTCAAGGATTTCGACGCCGCCGACATTTCCGACGAACCCTTCGGCTGGAACTTTCCCAACTGGCTGCTGCGCCGCGAGATGGTGGCCCGGCTGGCGGACCTGCCGACCGTCTCGTTCCGGCCCGGCATCGCCACCACCGCGCTGTTCACCCGCGAGGCCGAGGCGCGCGTCACCCTGTCGGACGGCGCCATTGTCACCGCCCGGCTGGTGGTGGCCGCCGATGGCCGCAATTCCACCATCCGGCAGGCGCTGGACATCGGGGTTCATACCCTGCGCTATGGCCAGAAGGCGCTGGCCTTCGCGGTGACGCATCCGATTCCGCATCACAACATCTCGACCGAGATCCACCGTTCGGGCGGGCCGTTCACGCTGGTGCCGCTGCCGGACCGCAATGGCCAGCCGGCCTCGGCCATTGTCTGGATGGAGACCGGGCCGGAAGTGACCCGTCTGGCCGCCCTGCCCGAGCGCGACTTCGAGGCCGAGATGAATGTGCGGTCTTGCCAGATCCTTGGGCCGCTGAAGCTGGCGACCCGGCGGTCGGTCTGGCCGATCATCAGCCAGGTCGCCGACCGCATGACCGGCGAGCGCACGGCGTTGATGGCCGAGGCGGCGCATGTGGTGCCGCCGATCGGGGCGCAGGGGCTGAACATGTCACTGGCCGATCTGCGGGTGCTGCTGGAACTGGCCGAAGCCGACCGCGCCGGTCTGGGCGGGGCGAAGATGCTGGAGACCTACCAGCGGCGGCGGCATCTTGAGGTGAAGGCGCGGGTTGCCGGGATTGACGCGCTGAACCGCGCCTCGATGATGGGCGGACAGACCTTCCGCGACCTGCGGGCGGCGGCGCTGGACACGCTGTATTCGGTGGCCCCGCTGCGCCGCACCATGATGCGCGCCGGGCTGGGCGTGCGCTGAAACCGGCATCACGAGACCGCGTCTTTTCCCCGGCCTGCCCGCGGGGTAATGTGCGGCCTTGCCCGTCCATGACCCTTGCAGGTTCTTCATGCCCTATCGCCTTGCCCCGCTGTTCGCCCTTGTCCTTGCCGGTCCGGCGCTGGCGCAGAACGCCGACCAGATCCTGACCGTGAACGGCCACAGCATCACGGTCAGCGATGATGGCGAAGGCACCGACACGCTGACCGTGGATGACAAGGTCGTGCATACCGATGGCGACATCTTTCTGGATTCCCCCGAAAAGGTGGGCGGCGAGACGGTGATCTCGGGCGTGTCCGGCCCCGGCGGCAATGCCTGCAACGCCGCGCCCTTCGTGCTGGTCCTGCCGCAGGGCGGCCCTGCCCGGCTGGACGGTCCGGTGGAAACCTGCAACGGGCTGACGCTTGAGGTGCGGCCCGAGGCGCTGATCTGGACCGGCGAAGCCACGCCGTCCCTGCCCGGCGAAGTGTGGAGCTGGACGCCCGAACACGGCTTCGTTGCCGGCAAGCCCGAAAGTTTCGCCAGCACCGCGACGCTGGACTGGGACGCCCTGCCGACCCTGGCCGAGAAGCACCCGGTCGAGGCGCTGAAGATCAAGCCGGTCGAGCAGGAGCTGAAATCCGCCCTGGGGGCAAGCTGGCCGCAGTTCGCCGACCGGATCAGCGAGCTGGGGTCGGGCGGGCTGGTCGATGGCAACTATCTGGGCGAGGCCTGCCTGAAGTTCACCTGCGACGAAGACTATGCCGGGCTTTACCTTGACGCGGCCAAGCGCAAGGTGTTCGCCTTCTGGCATGTGGGGGATGCCAAGGCGCCGATGGTCTATCCCGATGACCTGTCGCTTTGGCCCGAACCCGCGCTTGCGGCGCTGAAGGCCCATACCGGCGGCTGACACCCCGAGACGGGGCGCGGTCCGTCGTCGCGGACCCTAGGTCATGCTTGCGCGAGGCCGCGCCCCGGTTCAGCCTGTGGCCCATGGACAGCGAACATCACGCCCCCACCATTGCCGCCCTGCGCGCCGCCCTGGCGCTGCAACCCGCCGGGCTGACCCGCTCGGACCGGCTGGCCGCGCTGGAGCGGCTGCGCCGCGAAATCCGCGCCCGCGAAGCGGCGGTGAAATCCGCCCTGCTGGCCGATTTCGGCAAGGGCCCGGTCGAGGTGCAACTGACCGAACTGCTGCCGGTCTATCAGGAGCTGCGCAGCGCCCGCCGCCGGCTTGGCCGCTGGATGCGCGGCCGCCGTCTGGGCGCG
Source organism: Fuscovulum blasticum DSM 2131 (assembly GCF_003034965.1). Taxonomy (GTDB): domain Bacteria; phylum Pseudomonadota; class Alphaproteobacteria; order Rhodobacterales; family Rhodobacteraceae; genus Pseudogemmobacter; species Pseudogemmobacter blasticus. Next base: position 173,299 of record NZ_PZKE01000002.1, read on the forward strand.
GGGCTGACCATGGCCGGCACCTTTACCCGCGTCATTCCCGAACCCAAGGGGCTGTGCCTGATCTTCGGCCCGTCGAACTATCCTTTCATGCTGACGCTGGGGCCGCTGGTTTCGGCCATTGCGGCGGGCAACCGGGTGGTGGTGAAACCCTCGGAACTGACGCCCCGCACCGCCGCCCTGCTGGCCGAGATCATCGCGGCGACCTTCCCCGAAGATCATGTCGCCGTGGCGCAAGGCGGGCCCGAAGTGGCCGAGGCGCTGCTGGCGCAGCCCTTCGACCATATCTTCTTTACCGGATCGACCGCCGTCGGGCGCAAGGTCATGGCGGCTGCCGCGCCGCATCTGGCCAGCGTGACGCTGGAACTGGGCGGCAAGAGCCCGGTCATCGTCGGCCCCGGTGCGGATATTGCGCGCGCCGCGCGGATGCTGGCCTGGGGCAAGCTGTCGAACGGCGGGCAGGCCTGCGTGTCGCCCGACCATCTGTATCTGCACCGCAGCATCGCCCAGCCCTTCCTGGCCGCGCTGGAGGGTGAACTGGCGCGCATGGCGCCCGACATGACCGGCCCGATCACCCCCCGCCACGGGCCACGGATGCAGGCCCTGCTGGACGATGCCGCCGCCAAGGGCGCCACCCTGCGCCCGGTTGGCCAGCCGCCCGCCGGCTGCACGGTGCCGACGCTGATCCTGAACGCGACGGCCGAAATGGCCGCGATGCGCGAAGAGATCTTCGGCCCGCTCTTGCCGGTGATCGAGTATGACGACCTTGGCCCGGTGCTGGCCGCGATCAATGCCGGGGAAAAGCCGCTGACGCTGTATGTCTTCGACAGCGACGCCGCCCGGATCGAGCGTATCCGCGCGGAAACCCGCTCCGGCTCGGTCGCGGTGAACCTGACGATGGCGCATTTCGCCCACCCGACCATGCCCTTTGGCGGCATCGGGGCCAGCGGTCAGGGCGCGGCGCATGGGGAAGCGGGGTTCCTGGCCTTCAGCCATGAAAAGCCGGTGGTGGTGAACCGCTTTTCGGTGCTGCCGCTGCTGTTCCCGCCGGTGACCGGCCGGGTGCGGCGGCTGGTGTCGCTTCTGCTGGGGCTGCTGCGCTGAACGGCGCGGGCCGGGGGGTTCACACCCCCGGACCCCCGCGGGGTATTTGAACCAAGGGGAAGCGGGGAAGAGAAAGGCCGGAAGGTTTCCCCTCCGGCCCTTTGTTTGCCGATCTGGCCGCGCTTAGTTGCGCGAGCGGTCCACCATCTTGCCCTTGGAAATCCAGGGCATCATGGCGCGCAGCTTTTCACCGACCTTTTCGATCTGGTGTTCGTCATTGATGCGGCGGGTCGCCTTGAAGAAGGGCTGGCCGACGGCGTTTTCCTGCATGAAGTCGCGCACGAACTTGCCGGTCTGGATGTCGCGCAGAACCGCCTTCATCCGGGCCTTGGTTTCGTCATAGGGCAGGATGCGCGGGCCGCTGACGTATTCGCCATATTCGGCGGTGTTCGAGATCGAGTAGTTCATGTTCGCGATGCCGCCTTCGTAGATCAGGTCCACGATCAGCTTCACTTCATGGAGGCACTCGAAATAGGCCATTTCGGGTTCGTAGCCGGCTTCCACCAGGGTTTCGAAGCCCATGCGGATGAGTTCCACGAGACCGCCGCAGAGAACGGCCTGCTCACCGAACAGGTCGGTTTCACATTCCTGGCGGAAGTTGGTCTCGATGATGCCCGACCGGCCGCCGCCGATGCCCGAGCAATAGGACAGCGCCAGTTCCATCGCCTTGCCGCTGGCATCCTGATGGACGGCCACCAAGCAGGGCACGCCGCCGCCCTTGACGTATTCGCCGCGCACGGTGTGGCCGGGGCCCTTCGGCGCCATCATGATGACATCGACGCCCTTCTTCGGCTCGATCAGGCCGAAGTGCACGTTCAGGCCGTGGGCGAAGGCGATCGCCGCGCCTTCGCGCAGGTTGTCATGGACGTATTTCTTGTAGGTCTCGGCCTGAAGTTCGTCGGGCATGGTGAACATGATCAGGTCGGCCCATTTGGCGGCCTCGGCGATGCCCATGACCTTGAGGCCTTCGGCCTCGGCCTTTTTGGCCGACGGGCTGCCTTCGCGCAGGGCGATGACCAGGTTCTTGGCGCCGCTGTCGCGCAGGTTCAGCGCATGGGCATGGCCCTGGCTGCCGTAGCCAAGGATGGCGACCTTCTTGTCCTTGATGAGGTTGATGTCGCAATCGCGATCATAATAGACGCGCATCGGGCGCTCCTGCTTGTTGGTTGACTGTCTGGGGCGCAGCATAGAGCTGCGGGCGCGGAAATGCCTGCAAATTTCAAAGAAATTTCGCAGTCTTCGCTATTTTCATGCGTGCTTGGCGTTATTATCCGCAAATTCATGCACGACAGCGGGCACCGCACCCAGCATCCGCGCTTCCTGCCGGGTCAGGTCAGCCCGGGCAAGCTGGTGACCGATGGCGTCGATCCGGGGGAAGATAGCCAGCAGTTCGGCGCGGGCGGCTTCGGGCAGCGCCTGCAGCGCCATCGGGCCGGCGAACAGCGTTTCGGTCGGCGCGCCTTCGGAAAAGATCAGCTCATGATGGTCAAGCATCAGATGCAGATAATCGGCCACGGGCCGCGGGGCGCGCGTGACATTCACGCCATCCATCAGGAACTTGGCCGCGACCAGCACTTCGGAGCTGCCAAACAGGAGTTCGGCCTGGGACGAGCGGACGAGGATGCGGTGATTGGGCGACACATGAAGATCGCGCGTGTTGCCGATGGTGCCGGCGCGGAAGCAGAGCGGGGCAAGATCGCCGGTGCCATCCACCTGGCTGCGGCCGATCCAGCGCACGGGCTGCGGCCCGCTGTCCAGCGTCAGCACCAGATCGCCCACCCGCAGATCCTCAACCGCGCGCGAACCTTCGGGGGTGTCGATCAGCGTGCCGGCCAGGAAGCAGGGCACGGCGGTCTGGGTGCCGTCCTGCTGGAAGGTCGACTGGCCCTGCCGGTAATAGAGCGTGGCGCCCGCCGGGGGCTGCGGGCCTTCGAAGAACACGCCGACAACCGACGGAGTGTTGTAGCCGGCTGTCACCGTGACCGAAACCATCCGGTATTCCGTACCGTCGGCCGCGTAGAGCGTGACCTCGGAATGGTTGGAAACGAAGGTCGTGCCCTGCCAGCGGAATTCGGAGCCGTTCGGCACATAGTTCGTGCCGCCGACGGTGATCGGGGCGGCCAGAAGCTGATCGCTGACCTGGGTCGCCGAAGGGTCGACGCCATCCAGCGAGGCATTGCTGTCCTGATAGGTCAGCGACACCGTTGTCGTGGGCAGCGTGATCGCCAGATCGGAGGGCGTGTTCCAGGAATAGGCGTTGCCGTTGGTGTAGGGGTTCTGGGCCGGGTTGACGCCGCTGCTGAACCCCTGGCCGTCGGTGCGGACCACCGACAAGGCCGAAGCCGAGAAAAGATGAACGGTTACAACGGCCATTTGCAACTCTTTCTTGCGAGAAAGTCCCCATTTTCGCCTGTAACAGCGGGTCTACCCCCCGTCCAGAGTTTTCACGATCAGACGTGATGACGCAGCATTCACATTGATGTTGGGGAGAATTGCAGTCTATCATTCACTCAACCCAGGGTTTATGAGATACCTATGCTTGACGATACTGACCGCCGATTGATGCGCCACCTGCTGGCCGATCCGGGGCTGGCCACCGCCGCCCTTGCCGAACGCGCCGGCATCACCACCGCGACCTGCTGGCGCCGGCTGGAACGGCTGACCGCGGCCGGCGTCATTCGCGGCCAGCACGCGGTGATCGACTGGAGGGCGCTTGGCTATGCGGTCGAGGTTTCGCTGCGCTTCACGCTGGACAAGACCGATCCGCGCGCCTTTGACGAATTCATCGCCGCGGCCCGTCTGGTGCCCGAGGTGATTGCCATCGAAACCTTCCTTGGCCGGGTGGATGTGCGGCTGAACGTCATCGCCCGCGACATGGGCCACTGGACCGAGGTCTATCGCCAGCAGATCCTGGCCCTGCCCCATATCGCCGAGGTCGAGGCGCTGATGCTGGTCTCGACCATCAAGAACACCGAAGGGTTGCCGCTGTGATCGACCTTGACGATACCGACCGCGCGCTTCTGCGGGCGCTGGCGCAGGATGCCACGCTGTCGGCTGGCGAACTGGGCCGCCGGATCGGCCTGTCGCAGCCCGCCGCCTGGCGCCGCATCCGCCGGATGGAGGAGGCCGGCATCCTGACCGGGCGCCGGATCGAGGTGGACCGGCAGGCGCTTGGCTTTGGCGTGACGGTGTTCCTGGGGGTCAGGCTTGCCACCAAGGGCCGCGTCAGCCTGGAGGATTTCGAACGCGCCGCCACCGCCATTCCCGAGGTGCAGGTGGTGCAGCATGTACTGGGCCTGTTCGATTACCGCCTGCGCGTCGTCGCCCGCGACCTGGCCGATTTCGAGCGTGTCCTGCGCCGCCGCATCATGACGCTGCCCGGTGTCGGCAATGTCGAGGCCAATGTGCTGCTGACCGAAGAACGACGCCCCGGCCCGCTGGGCATGGCGGAAACGGTCGTGAAACCGTGATCGCAGCCCGATACCATGGCCCGCAGACAGGCATACCGGCAGCAGGACCAGACGAATGAAGATTGCGAAACTTGAAACCTTCGGGAATGAATTTGTCTGCTTCGTCAAGGCCACCGCCGAGACCGGCGATATTGGCTGGGGCCAGACCTCAACCTACATGGCCGACATCACGGCGCAGGTGTTTCACCGCCAGGTCGCGCCCCATGCCCTGGGCACCGATGCGCTGGACTTCGAGGATACGCTGCGCCTGATCCAGGAGCGGGAACACAAGTTCCCCGGCAGCTATCTGCGCCGCGCCATGACGGGCCTTGATACCGCGCTGTGGGATCTGCGGGGCCGGCTGGAGGGCAAGCCGGTGGTGGAACTGCTGGGCGGCACCCCCGGCCCCCTGCGCGCCTATGCCAGCAGCATGAAGCGCGACATCACCCCCGAGGACGAGGCCGCCCGCTTCCTGCGGCTGCGCGACGACCACGGCTTTACCGCCTTCAAGTGGCGGGTCGGCGCCGAATGTGGCCGCGACCGCGACGAATGGCCGGGGCGGACCGAGGCGGTCATTCCGGTGGTGTCAAAGGCGCTTGGCGACGGCATCGACAAGCTGGTTGACGGCAATTCCTGCTATTCCCCCGCCCGCGCCATTGAAGTGGGCCGGATGCTGGAAGACCACGGCATCGGCCATTTCGAGGAGCCCTGCCCCTATTGGGAGGTGGACCAGACCGCCGAGGTCCGCCGCGCGCTGCGCATCGACGTGGCCGGGGGCGAACAGGATTGCGAGTTCACCGCCTGGCAACTGATGATCGAACACAAGGCCGTGGACATCCTGCAACCCGATGTCATGTACATGGGCGGCATCCACCGCACGCTGCAGGTTGCCCGCATGGGCCATGCCGCGGGCCTGCCGGTCACCCCCCATGCCGCCAACCTGTCGCTGGTGACGATGTGCACCATGCACCTGCTGAAGGCGCTGCCGAATGCCGGCAAGTACCTGGAACTGTCGATCGAGGGGCTGGATTACTACCCCTGGCAGGACGGGCTGTTTCTGGGCACCCCCTACCGGGTGGACGGTGGCCACGTCACCGTGCCCGACGCCCCCGGCTGGGGAGTGGAGATCAACCCAGCCTGGCTGGACCGCAGCACGCATCGGGTCAGCGAACGGGGGTGAAGGGGCGGGGCAGACGGTCAGGCGCAAGTTAACTGCTGTTGAATCCAGCGAATTTCATGGCCATGCAGAAGGTTGCCATTTACAGAATAGAATGAATGGTGTCTTGACACTCAAAAACATGGTTTGCACTATTTTGAGGTTTCCAAGGGAAATATCGAGCGTTTAGTCTTTTCATAGAGGCGGATTCATATGGTGCGACCGACAGTCACCGCAATTTACTTGATACTACTCAGTGCAAAAATCGGCATCGCCGGCCCAAAAGAGGACTGTACTATTGCCGTAGAGTACCTCGGTTTTCCGACAATTAGATACAGCTTTGTCGAGTCGGGCATATTCACCCAGGAGCGCCACGTCTTCGGCGACGACATCAACTGCTACGTGTCTTTCGATGGGAAGATCGACAGCATCACCCGTGGCACTACGGTGCTTATGGAAGATGGTTACTATGGCCCTGAAGCACTAGCAAAGAAGACCGAGATAGAGGAACATGGCCGCGCCCTAGAGGCGGCGGCATATGAAGCCTATGAGGACGCAAGTAAGCAGATAGAGCGGAATACCGAACGAGACTTAGAGGCGCTGCGACGAAGCAGCAGCCCTTTCGTTAAGAATAGCACCTCAATAGTACCGCCGCCAGCGACGGCAGAGCTTTCACTCGCCTCGCCTGAGCCAAATCCCCAGCCCGCCCCCGCTTCTGTAAAGGAAATGTGGAGCACCGCCGATCGATTAACCATCCGCACCTGCCCTTCGACGCAATGTGGGGTGACAGGCTGGATAACGGATGGCAGTAAGGTCACGGTTTTCGAAGAAAAGAGTGGCTGGTCGCGGATCGACGAACCTCACTCTGCCATGTGCATCGACGGCAAGAGCGGTATGGTGGATTCTGGGAATGTTGCCTGCACACCAGCCAATGGGATCGTTGATGGGCAGTTCTCACGTTGGGTTTATTCGGATTATCTAGCGAACGAGAAGCCAGAAGCGCCCAAAACCGCCCAAGACTGCGGCGATCTGAGGCTAGACAACTCCGACAACTACCGGAGATATTCTAACCAGTTCTGCACGGCTTCTCTCAAGATGATCAATGATGGCACCTGTAAACCCTCAGATTTCCGTGAGTGGGCTTGGTCATCCTCGCCCGCAAAGGGTCAGGACTACTACTTCACCTATTGCGGTGGGATCCAGCCTCGAAACCGATGGTATCTGAACATACGAACCGGCGCGATCACGCAATGACCCCGGTCTCTCCGATCCGGCTTACGCTACAGGCACAGGCTACCCCGTCCCAATTTTAAGAGGAACAACGGCAACAATTAGTCGCGCACGGGCAACGTGTGCAATGAGCTAAAACGACATCCACTCCTGCCCCATATCAGGCGGATGCCCGCCCGGGGGGCGGTCGGGCGCTGGCCGGGGCCGCTGCGCGGCTGTTAACCCGGCCGGGGCTTCCGGTCGGGCGTGGGACGGCCCCTGTGCCCTGCGAAAGCGGGGTCGCCTCAGGCAACATCCATTCGCGACACTCTCCCCCTTGCGTCTGCGGCCGCAGGGCCTAGCTTCACCCCGAACAGGGAGACCCGCCATGCCCGGACTGCACGCCCATATCGACCCCGACGGCCTTGAGGAATTCTCGGTCGTCTTCACCGACCGCTCGCTGAACCACATGTCCGCCCGCTTCCAGCAGGCCATGCGCGACATCTCGGGGATGCTGCGCGAGGTTTACAACGGCAGCGCCGTGGCGCTGGTGCCGGGGGGCGGGTCTTATGCGATGGAATCGGTCGCCCGCCAGTTCGGGCAGGGGCGCGCGCTGATCGTGCGCAACGGCTGGTTCAGCTATCGCTGGACCCAGATCTTCGAGGCCGGCGGCTTTGCCACCGAAACCCATGTCGCCATGGCCCGCCAGACCGGCAACGAGGCCCGCGCCCCCTATGCGCCGCCGCCCATCGACGAGGTGGTTGCCAAGATCCGCGAAACCCGCCCCGATGCGGTGTTCGCGCCGCATGTGGAAACCAGCGCCGGCATCATCCTGCCCGACGACTACATCCGCCAGCTTGCCGCCGCCGCGCATGAGGTGGGGGCGCTGATGGTGCTGGACTGCATCGCCAGCGGCTGCATCTGGGTGGACATGCAGGACACCGGCGTCGATGTGCTGATCAGCGCCCCGCAAAAGGGCTGGAGCGCCTCGCCTTCCGCCGGAATCGTGGTGATGGGGCCCCGGGCCGAGGCGCGGCTGGCCGAGACGACCAGCAACAGCTTTGCGCTGGACCTGAAGAAATGGCGCGCGATCATGGAGGCCTATGAAAAGGGCGGCCATGCCTATCATGCCACCATGCCCACCGATGCGCTGATCGGCTTCCGCGATGCCATGCTGGAAACCCGCGCCATGGGCTTTGCTGAGGCCAAGGCCGCGCAATGGGCGCTTGGCCAGGCGGTGCGGGCGATGCTGGCGGAAAAGGGCGTTGCCTCGGTCGCGGCGCCGGGGTTCCAGGCGCCGGGCGTGGTGGTCAGCTATACCGACGACCCCGAGGTGCAGTCAGGCGCGAAGTTCCGCGCGCAAGGCATGCAGATCGCGGCGGGCGTGCCGCTGCAGGTGGGCGAAGGGGCGGCCTTCCGCACCTTCCGGCTGGGGCTGTTCGGGCTGGACAAGATTGCCGATGTGCCGGCAACCGTGGCCCGTCTGCGCCGGGCGGTGGACGCGGTTCTTTGACACGGGGGCGCAAAGGGAAACGCCCGGCCTACAGGCCGGGCGTCTAATCTTTTGATGTCATGCGGGCGTTGTGGCACCTCATCTTCGCCGCGTCAGACCGCAGCTTCAACCGCGCCGACGATTTCCTCCACCACGGATTCCAGCAGCCGGGGGTCTTCACATTCCGCCATGACGCGGATCAGCGGTTCGGTGCCCGACTTGCGGATCAGGATGCGGCCCTTGCCGGCAATCCGCGCCTCGCCCGCCGCGATGACCGCCTTGACCGAGGCCACCTCAAGCGGTTTCGCCCCGGCGGCAAAACGGACGTTCTTCAGCATCTGCGGCACGGTGTCGAACTGGCGCACCAACTCGCTGGCCGGCCGGCCGGTGCGGACCATCTCGGCCAGGAACTGCAGGCCGGCCAGCAGGCCATCGCCGGTGGTGGCATAGTCGGTCATCACGATATGGCCGGACTGTTCACCGCCCAGGTTCCAGCCGCCCTTGCGCATCGCCTCGACGACATAGCGGTCGCCCACGGCGGTGCGTTCCAGCCGCAGGCCGCGCGCATCCAGGAAGCGTTCCAGCCCGAGGTTCGACATGACCGTCGCCACCAGCGTACCGCCCTGCAACCGCCCCTCTTCCGCCCAGCGGGCGGCGAAAAGGGCCATGATCTGATCGCCGTCGGCCACCCTGCCCTGTTCATCCAGGATCATCACCCGGTCGGCATCGCCATCCAGCGAAATGCCCACATGCGCGCCATGCGCCACCACCGCCTCGGCGGCGGTTTCGGGGTGGGTGCTGCCGCAGCGGTCGTTGATATTGGTGCCGTTCGGGCTGACACCCAGGGCAATGACCTCGGCCCCCAGTTCCCAGAGCACCTCGGGGGCGGCCTTGTAGGCGGCGCCATTGGCGCAATCGACCACCACCTTCAGCCCGTCCAGCCGCAGCCCGGCGGGGAAGCTGGTCTTGACGAATTCCTGATACCGCCCGCGCCCGTCCTCGATCCGCCTGGCGCGGCCGATGTTCTCGGCCTGGGCAAGCCGCACCTCGCCTTCAAGGATCGCCTCGATCTCGGCCTCGGCCTCATCCGAGAGCTTGAACCCGTCGGGGCCAAAGAATTTGATGCCGTTGTCCTGATGCGGGTTGTGGCTGGCACTAATCATCACGCCCAGATCGGCGCGCATGCTGCGGGTCAGGAAGCCCACCGCCGGGGTTGGCACCGGGCCGACCAGCAGCACGTTCATGCCGGTCGAGGTCAGCCCCGCCGTAAGCGCATTTTCCAGCATGTAGCCCGACAGCCGGGTATCCTTGCCGATCAGCACCCGATGCGCCGCCGATCCGTCGCGCCGGAAATAGCGGCCCGCCGCAGCGCCCAGCCGGAGCGCCACTTCGGCGGTCATCGGATGGGTGTTCGCCCGGCCCCGCACCCCGTCGGTTCCGAAAAGCTTGCGTGTCATGTCCTGCTCCCGTTGATCGCCTGCCACAGCCGCAGCGCCTGCCGCGTCTCGGCCACGTCATGAACCCTTAGAATCTGTGCGCCCTGCGCCGCGCCCGCCAGCGCCACGGCAACCGAGCCGGGCATCCGCGCCTCGGCCACCTCAGCCCCGCCCAGCGTGCCGATGAACCGCTTGCGGCTGGCGCCCAGCAAGACCGGGCAGCCCAGGCCGTGAAACAGCGACAGGCCCCGGATCAGCGCCAGATTATGCGCCAGCGTCTTGCCAAAGCCGATGCCGGGATCAACCGCGATCCGGCTGCGCGGGATGCCCAGCCGTTCGGCACGGGCCACGCTTTCGGCAAGCCAGTCATAGACATCCAGCAGCACATCGTCATAGCGCGGGTCGGCCTGCATGGTTTCGGGCGTGCCCAGATGGTGCATCAGCACCACCGGCGCCTGTGTTTCGGCCGCCAGCGGGCCAAGCGCCGGATCGAAGGTCAGTGCGGCCACATCGTTCACGATGTCGGCGCCGGCCTGCAACGCCGCCTTGGCCACCGGAGCCTTGCGCGTGTCGATCGAGATTGTCGCCGTGACCCCGGCCGCGCGCAGCGCCGCGATCACCGGCGCGGTGCGGGCGATTTCATCGGCCACGGCCACCGTCTGCGCACCGGGGCGGGTGCTTTCGCCGCCGATGTCCAGAATCTCGGCCCCCTCGGCCATGGCGCGGGCCTGCGCCAGCGCGGCCTGCGGCGCCAGAAAGCGGCCGCCGTCGGAAAAGCTGTCGGGCGTCACGTTCAGGATGCCCATGATCCGGGGCCGGTCCATTGCCAGACCGGCAAAATCGGCGCGGGGTGCGGCCAGCGCGTCAAGTGCTGTGCCAGCTTCGGCGGCGGGCACCACTTCGGGCGCGCGGCCGCGTTCCAACCGTTCGACCTGCGCAAACCACAGGGGGCCGCCCGCCAGCGGAACAGCGCCCGAGGGGCGGGACAGATCGGTTTGAACCAGGGGGCGCCAATAGATCATGCGGTGGGGTTAAGCCGTTCCCGCCAAGGCTGGCAAGGGGAGAGGTCAGGCCCGCAGCACCGGAACGCGGCTTCCCGCCGGCAATGCAACATCCCCGTGAACCACAAGTTCCGTGGCCGCCATCTGTTCGGCCAGCCACAGCGCAAGGGCGACGGGATCGGTGGCCTTGGGCCCGTCGACCGTATCCAGCACGATCTTGGACGGCGCCCAGACCACGCTGCGGCCGCGTTTTACCGCCCAGTCGATTTCGGTCCGGCTGGCGACAACCACGCAGCGCGGATCGCGGGCGGCCAGCGCCCAGGCGTTCTGTTCGATGGCCAAGAGGTCGATGCGCCGCTGGGTCGGCTTGTGGCCGGTGCGGGGGCGCGGCAGATCGGGCAGGCCAACGCAGACGATCATCGGCAGGCCGCGCGCGGCCAGCGCGTCGATCCGGGCGGAAAGATCGGGGGCGCCGATCGCGGCATTGTCCAGATAGACCACCAGCGGATGCACCGCCCCCTCTTCGGCGCGCAAGGGCACCTCGGCGCGCGAACGGACGATTTCCACGCCCAAGGCATAGGGGCCGACATCCAGCTTCTCGATCCGCACGAAGGCGCGCATGGCCTGCGGTTCGGACAGGATGCGTTCTGCCACACGTTCTGCCAGCGTTTCCAGCAGGTTAAGCCGTTCCGCCGCCAGTTCGTCGGCAATCACCTCGGTGATGCGATCATAGGACAGGATGCGATCAACATCATCGTCCAGCGGCTGCGGCGCGGGCCGCACCTCGACCACGACGTTGAAACGCAGGCGCTGCTTGGTGCCGCGTTCCTTCTGGAAGGCGCCGATCTCGGCCTCGACCACATGGTCGCGCAGGGAAATCCGGTCGCGCGGATCGGCCGGGGCAGTCGCCTCGGCCCGTTCTTCAGGATGGGCAAAGGCAAGGCGCGTGTCGGTTGTCATCGGGCCCCCCAAGGCCGCAGTGGTTGCCCCGCAGCCTAAGGCTGCCGGGCCTTCACGCCTTGCCTCAAGACGGCACACGGCGCAAGGGCCGCGACATCAGCCCCGGGTGCCGGGCTGGCGATAGAACATATGCGCGCCAATGGCGGCGGTCTGCGGGAAGCGGCGGGCCCAGCCGGGGCGAACCCCGCGCGTGTGGAAATGGGTGGCGCCATCGGTCAGCGCCCGCGGCGCGCCATCCAGCATCAGCCGGGCAATGCGGCCGGCAATGGCACGCGGCCCCGCCTCGCCCATGCGGTTGGAACGGGAATCGCAGATATAGCTGAACTGGCAGGCCCCGCCGCCACGCTGTTTGACCACACCGCAGATCGAGCGCGGATAAAGCCCGCTGTCGGCGCGGTTCAAGATCACCTCAGCCACCGCGAACTGGCCCTTGATGGTTTCACCGCGCGCCTCGAAATAGATCGCCTCGGTCAGGCACTGCCAGTTTTCATCGCCCTTGGGTTCGGGCTGGGTCATCAGCCAGGCGGCGGAATATTGCACCGCTGGCTCAAGCTTGGGCTGCATCGCCTTCAGCTTGACCTTGGGCACGGCCTGAACTTGGGGTCCGGCCGCGATGGCCGCCAGGGTTTCGCCCGACAGGCCGCCAAGGCGGCGGTTCTCGGCGCCAAGCAACTGCCCCATTTCGGAGGCGATCACGGCATTGGCGGGGGTATTCTTGTCGCTGCGCGACACATCGGCATCGGCCGCCTGAGCGAGGGCCCAGATCGCCACAAGGGCGAGGCCCGTCAACTTCCGCAAGCTCGTCATGAGATGTCCAGATCCATTGTTACGAACAAGACGGGCCACGCATGGCCCGCCTTCTTAATGTCGCGGGAGGTAGAGGAGATGCAGCGGGGCGGTCCAGTGCCGTTGCAAAAATGGCACGGAATTCAGGCCAGGATAGGCGACATTCTGCCGAAAAAGCTGATAAATCACTTCAGCTTTCTATCGCAAGGCTATGATTTAACTTCCTCATTGCGAAATGCGTCGCGAGAAACCTTCGCCTCTGAAAGCGCAAGGTGCGCCGCAGCAAGGCGCGCCATCGGCACCCGATACGGGCTGCAGGAAACGTAGTCGAATCCCGCCTTGCGGCAGAAGGCGATCGATTCCGGGTTGCCGCCGTGTTCGCCGCAGATCGACAGTGTAAGGTCTGGGCGGGTCTCGCGGCCACGCTCGGCGCCCATCAGCAACAACTCTCCCACCCCGTCCACATCAAGAATGTGGAACGGGTCTTCGGGGAAGACGCCCTGCTGGACATAGGTGTTCATGAACCGCCCGGCATCGTCGCGCGACAGGCCATAGGTCATCTGCGTCAGGTCGTTGGTGCCGAAGGACAGAAAGGCGGCGTGCTGGGCAATCTCGCCCGCGCGCAGGGCCGCGCGCGGCGTTTCCACCATGACGCCCAGCTTGTAGTCGAATTCGGCCTTGGCGCGGCTGCGCACCATGGCCGCCACGGCGTCGATGCGCGCCTTGACCAGTTCCACCTCGCGGCGGGCGCTGACCAGCGGGATCATCACCTCGGGCACGACGGGCGCGCCGCGCCGTGCGCTTTCCAGCGTCGCCTCGAAAATTGCCTGGGCCTGCATGTCATAGATTTCCGGCAGCACAATGCCCAGCCGCACGCCCCGCATCCCCAGCATCGGGTTCACCTCCGACAGCGCCTCGGCGCGGCGGGTGACCTCGCTCAGCGGGCGGTCCAGAGCCTCGGCCAGATCGCGCAGGCCTTCGCGGCCCGAGGGCAGGAATTCGTGCAAGGGCGGGTCGAACAGGCGGATGCAGACCGGCTTGCCTTCCATGATTTCGAAAAGCTGAACGAAATCGGCCCGTTGCATGGGCAAAAGCCGCGCCAGCGCCGCCGCCCGGTCGCCCGGCGTATCGGCAAAGATCATCTCGCGCATGGCGACAAGACGGTCTTCGTCAAAGAACATGTGTTCGGTCCGGCACAGGCCGATGCCTTCAGCCTCGAACTTGCGGGCGGTGGCGGCGTCGGCAGGTGTGTCGGCATTGGCGCGCACGCCGATGTCGCGGAAGGTGTCGGCCCAGTTCAGCAACTGGCGGAAACTGTCGTCCAGTGCCGGCGGCAGCATCTCGGCCGCGCCGGCCATCGCCTCGCCCTTCGAACCGTCGATGGTGAGCACGTCGCCCTCGCCGAACACCCGGCCATCGGGCGCGGTCAGCCGGCGTTCGCGCAGGTCAAGCCGCATGTCCGAGGCCCCCACCACGCAGGGCACCCCCAGACCGCGGGCGATCACCGCCGCGTGGCTGGTCATGCCGCCGCGTTCGGTCAGCACGGCGACCGACGAATGCATACCGCGAATATCCTCGGGCGCAGTTTCCTTGCGCACCAGAATGCAGGGTTCGCCGCGTGCAGCACTGGCCTGCGCGGCGTCAGAGGTAAAGACCAGCCGGCCCGTCGCTGCGCCGGGGCTGGCGGCGATGCCGCGGGCGATCACGTCGCGCGGGCCACGCGGATCAACCTGATGGTGCAGCAGTTCGGACAGCGCGCGCGGTTCCACCCGCAGCACCGCCTCTTCCTTGGGAATGACGCCATCCTCGGCCAGCGCCACGGCGATGCGCAGGCCGGCGCGGGCGCTGCGGGCGACCTTGACTGCATCCAGCACGAACAGATGACCGTCCTCGATGGTAAACTCGATCTGCATCTCTTCGCGCAGGCCCACGCGACAGATGGCGCCAAAGCGTTGCAGGTCGGCAAAGATGTCCGGCGCCACGTCCTCCAGCGACGGGCCGCGGGCGTCTTTCGTCAGATAGAGCGACTCGCGCGCCGACAGGGCAGCGCGGCCCTGGCTTTGGTTCAGGTAGCGGCCGGTCACCCGGGCCTGCCCGGTGACGCTGTCGACGAACTGGATCACGCCCGAGCCGGAGAGCCCCTGCCCGAAGCCCTGCGCCATGTCCTGCACGACCAGCCCCAGCGCGGCATCGGCGGGCGCGCCCTTGGCGGCGCGCAACAGCCGGGCCGAGGTGCCTTCCCAGGCGCGGGACATGCTGCGCAAGACTTCCGACAGTTGGCGGGCGGGGTCTTGCGGGAAGGCTTCGTCGGTCTCAACCTCGTAAAGCCGCAGCACTTCGGCCAGCGCGCCCGGTCCTGGCTTGATGTCTTCGAACAGATCGGGGTCAAGGCGGGCAACGTGGATGGCGTATGCTTGCACAAATCGAACATAAAGCGCATCGGCGGCGGTTTCGCCATGCGTCTCGGCCAGACGGGCGTGGCGGTCGGCATTCAGGCCGATGTTCAGCACGCTGGCCGGGCCGCCCCAATCCAGATTGGCGGGCGATCCGCGCACCGAAACCAGCGGGCTGGGGCCGAAACAGGCCAGAATTCCCGCGGCATCGGCCGTATGGCCAGCGGCGATGGAGCGCACGGTGAAGGATGGCAGCGCCACCGATTTCGGCACCGGCAGGTCAAGCCGCACCAGCCGCTGAAGGCATTTCGCCTTCCAGCCGTGAACCGCCTCGGAGATCCGGGCGGTGGGAGTCACTTCGATGAACTCGGGTATCGGGTCGTGTTTCTGCACTGCGGCATCCTTTGGGCACATGCAGCATACGCCGTTTACCCTTTCGCGCAAGCAAGACGAATGGGCAGTCTGCCGCGAAATGCCCGAAAGTCAGGCATTCCGCGACTTTGGCCGCGCCTTTGGCCGGATCAGCCGTCCAGCCGGGTCAGGTCGGCCACGCCGGAACAGACGCTGCGGATGCGGTGCAGCAGGTTCAGACGATTGCGCCGGATGATCGGGTTGTCGCTGTTGATCTGGACGGCGGTAAAGAAGGCGTCGATGGGGCCGCGCAGGGCGGCCATGGCGGCCATGGCGGCGGGGAAATCCTCGGCCGCCATCGCCGGGCCGATCTTCGCCTCGGCGGCGTCCAGCGCCGCGAACAGCGCCTGTTCCTCGGGGCCTTCGGCAAACTTGGGATCGGCGCCGAAGGAATATTCCACCCCGTCCTTCTGTTCGGCCTGGGTCAGAATGTTGTTCGCCCGCTTGAACCCCTGGATCAGGTTCGCCCCGTCCTCGGTCTTCAACGTGTCGGCCAGCGCGGTGGCACGCTTGACCAGAAGCGTCAGGTCATCATTGCCGGGCATGGCAAGGCAGGCGTCGATGATGTCGTGCCGGATGCCCTGATCGCGGAGATAGACCTTGAGACGGTCGTGGAAGAAGGCGAGGAGGTCGGAAGCATTCTCCACACCCTTCACCGCCATCGCGTGATCTTCCGCCTTCTGCATGTCCGGGCGCTTGTCGGAAATCACTTGGTCGTATGCGTCAGCAGCCTGGTCCTTCATTCCGACACTAATCAACGCTTCGGCAACGACTGCCCCTTGGCGTTGCGCGTCCCAAGCTCTCAGTTGCCCGGTCAGTCGTCCTATGCGTTTTATAAGCAAGGCATGCAGAGGAAGTGTTACCCCATTCCCCAGCACCAGCCGGATCACCCCCAGCGCGGCGCGGCGGAGGGCGAACGGGTCTTTGCTGCCGGTGGGCTTCTCGTCGATGGCCCAGAAGCCGGTCAGCGTGTCGATCTTGTCGGCCAGCGCCACGGCCACCGAAACGGGTTCGGTCGGGACGGTGTCCCCCTCTCCCTTGGGCCGCCAGTGATCGCGCGCGGCGTTGGCCACGGCGTCGCCAAGGCCCGCTTCCAGCGCGTAATACCGGCCCATGGTGCCTTGCAATTCGGGGAATTCGCCCACCATGGCAGAGCGCAGGTCCAGCTTGGCCACGCGGGCGGCTTTTTCGGCGGTGTCGGCATCGGCCCCGACCAGCGGCGCGATTTCGCGCGCCAGCGCGGCGACGCGGTCAATCCGGTCGGCCTGCGAGCCCAGCTTGTTGTGGAAGGTCACGGCTTTCAGCCCTTCGGACCATTCCGCCATGCCGGCGCGGGCGATGCGCAGGTCGTTTTCCCAGAAGAAACGCGCATCGGACAGGCGGGCGGCCAGCACCTTCTGGTTGCCCTTCAGGATGGTGGCGCCGTGGTCGGGCGTTTCGATATTCGCCACGGTGACAAAACCCTCGATCCGGCCGGTGCGGGGGTTCTTCACCGAAAAGAACTTCTGGTGTTCCTTCATGCTGGTTTGCAGCACTTCGGGTGGCAGGTGCAGGAAATCATCGGCAATGCGGCCCATCAGCGGCACCGGCCATTCGACAAGGCCCGCCACTTCGGTCAGCAGGCCGCGATCCTCGACCAGTTCCATCCCGGCGGCGAAGGCCAGGTTCTGCGCGCCCGACCACAGGACGGCCTCACGCTCGGCACTGTCCAGCAGGACATGCGCCTTGCGCAGCTTGGCGGCGTAATCGTCAAAGCCGGTGACGGTGAAGCGGCCAATGCCCATGAAGCGGTGGCCTTCGGTGCTGTCGCCGGCGGTGATGCCGTCCACGGTCAGCGGCACGACCTCATGCCCGGTCTCGTCAGACAGGATGCAGAGGATGGAATGCAGCGGCCGCACCCAGCGCAAGGTGCCCGCGCCCCAGCGCATGG
Organism: Fuscovulum blasticum DSM 2131; assembly: GCF_003034965.1. Lineage (GTDB taxonomy): Bacteria > Pseudomonadota > Alphaproteobacteria > Rhodobacterales > Rhodobacteraceae > Pseudogemmobacter > Pseudogemmobacter blasticus. The sequence goes on from NZ_PZKE01000002.1 coordinate 190,623, forward strand.
ACTTGGGCCAGGGGAAGTTGCGGATCGTGGTTTCCAGCACCTCTGCCACGATGTCGGGTGCGCGGCGGCCGGGCTTTTCGATCACGGCGAAGAACACCTCGCCCTTCTTGTCGGCGCGGCGTTCCAACTGGTCCAGCGTCAGGCCGGTGGAGCGGAGGAACCCCTCAAGCGCGGCGGCGGGCGCGGTGGTGTTGGGGCCCTTGCGTTCTTCGCGCACGGGGCGCGATTCGGCTGTCAGGCCTTCGACCATCAGCGTCAGGCGGCGCGGGGTCGAGAAGGCCCCGGCAGAGGCATAGGTCAGCCCCGCCTCGACCAGCCCGTCGGTGACCAGCTTTTTCAGCGTGTCGCGGGCCATGCCCTGCATCCGCGCCGGGATTTCCTCGGAAAACAGTTCGATCAGCAGGTCGGGCATCAGTTCTTCCCTTTGGCGGGGGGCGGCGGGCAGCCGTCCGGCAGGGCGCGTTCTTCGTAATGCGCGCTGCCACATTCATTCATCTGGTGCCAGGCAAAGGCCCGGCCATCGGGCAGCACGGCGACCACGCGGTCGATGCCGTATTCCGGCAGGTGTTCCGACAGGAAGGCCAGCGCCGTGCCGCTTTCCAGCGCGCGGGTGATTTCGCCCGCGTCATAGCAGGAAAACCACGACGGCCCGACCAGCGGGGTGGGCTTGTCATAAAGGCGGTAGGTTTCGGTCAGCATCGCCTGGCTGAGCGGCGTGGTGAAACAGGCACGGAACCGCAGCGGGCTGCTGTCGGCATCAATGCCGGACACGTTTTCGGCCACGATCACCTCGGGCGTGTCGCCCGCGATGGGCATCAGCCGGATTTCCTGCCCCGGAACAAAGGCCACAGGTTCATAATAGGCATGTTCCTGCTGCCACCAGACCGCCACCCCGGCCACCAGCGCCAGCATCACAAGGGCCCCTGCCGCAACCTTGCCCCCATTCACGCCACGGCCTCCACCGCATCGGCACCGGCTTCGGTCTGGCGGAAGGCATCGGCGCATTTCTTGGCCAGCGCGCGCACGCGGCCGATATAGGCCTGCCGTTCGGTGACCGAGATCACGCCGCGCGCATCCAGAAGGTTGAACAGGTGGCTGGCCTTGATGCACTGATCATAGGCGGGATGCGCCATGATGATGCGCTTGCCGGTCTTGGGATCGTCGGGCGGAAAGTCCAGCAGGCGCTGACATTCGGCCTCGGCATCCTCGAAATGGCGGAACAGCATCTCGGTCGTGGCGCCGTCGAAGTTGTGGCGGCTGTATTCTTCCTCGGTCTGGCGGAAGATGTCGCCATAGGTCAGCGCGATGGGCGTCTGCGGGTCGTTGAAGGGCATGTCCATCACATGGTCGATGCCCATGACATACATCGCCAGCCGTTCCAGCCCATAGGTCAGCTCGCCACTGACCGGCTTGCAGTCATGCCCGCCGACCTGCTGGAAATAGGTGAACTGGCTGACTTCCATCCCGTCGCACCAGACTTCCCAACCCAGGCCCCAGGCGCCAAGGGTGGGGCTTTCCCAGTCATCCTCGACAAAGCGGATGTCATGCAGGCCAAGGTCGATGCCGATGGCGGCCAGCGAACCGAGATACAGTTCCTGCAGATCCGGCGGCGAGGGTTTGATGATGACCTGATACTGGTAGTAATGCTGCAGCCGGTTGGGGTTTTCGCCATAGCGGCCATCGGTCGGCCGGCGCGAGGGCTGCACATAGGCGGCCGCCCAGGGCCTTGAGCCCAGCGAGCGCAGCGTGGTGGCCGGGTGGAAGGTGCCGGCGCCCACTTCCATGTCATAGGGTTGCAGGATGGCGCAGCCTTTGGACGCCCAGTAGGATTGCAGCCGCAGGATGATTTCCTGAAAGCTTTTCGGCGTATCGGTTCCCGTGGCCATGGCGCACCCTTCGTCAGACGCTGACCTCCTAGTCCCTCGGCCCCCGAGGGTCAATTCCCCGGCACCGGGGGCGAAGCCGTCTTTGCGGGCCTTGCCCTTGCGGGGACCATGGCTAATGTGACCCGTCAGTGACCATGCCGGGCGCCCTGCCCGACAGGAGAGGATTGTGCCCGAATGATGCCTGCCCTGCGTGCCGCCGCCCTTCGCCCTCTTGCCGCGCTGGCGGTTCTGGCGGTTGGCCTTGTGATGATGGCCGCCCTGCCCGCCCGTGCGCAGGACAAGGTGTGGCTTCAGATCGAGGCGCAGCCGACCGAGGAAAAGGCGCTTGAGCGCGCCGAAGCCTATGCCGGCGCCTTCCCCGAAACCCAGGGCTACCGGCTGCGGTCGGGCTGGTTCGGCATCGTGCTGGGCCCCTATGGCGTGGCCGAAGGCGCGGCGCAACTGAACGCGCTGAAGCGGGAAAACCTGATCCCGTCCGACAGCTACATCACCGACGGGGCCGAATTCCGCGAGCCGTTCTGGCCGGCGGCAGGCACCGCGCCGTCAACGGAACCGGCCGCCACGCCGGACACGGCAGGTGAAGCGCCCGCCCCCGCCGACCCTGTCGCCGCCGCGCCGGACCCGGAACCCACGGCCCCCGTGGCGGTTGACGTGCCCGAGGAAACGCTGGCCGAGGCCCGCGCCTCGGAGGCGGCGCTGCCGGAAGCGGACCGCAAGCTGCTGCAATCGGCGCTGGAATGGTTCGGCTTCTATCAGGGGGGCATCGACGGCGCCTTCGGGTCGGGCACCCGCAAGTCGATGGCCGCCTGGCAGGAAAGTCTTGGGCTGGAGCCGACGGGGGTGCTGACCACACGCCAGCGCGCCACGCTGGTGGCCAATTACCAAAGCGAGATGGATGAATTCGGCTTTGCCACCGTGAACGAAACCGAATCCGGCATCGAGGTGACGCTGCCGCTGGCGCTGGTCGAGTTTGACCACTACGAGCCGCCCTTCGTGCATTTCCGCGAAAAGAACGGCTCGGGCCTGTCGATCGTGCTGATCTCGCAGCCGGGCGACCTGGGGTCGTTCTACGGGCTTTACGACCTGTTGCAGACGCTGGACGCGATGCCGGTGACCGGCGAACGCAGCCGGACGGAAAAGGAATTCCGCATCCATGGCGTTTCGGCCACCCATGACAGTACGGCCTATGCCCGGTTCGAACGCGGCTTCATCAAGGGCTGGATGGTGATTTCCACCCCCGCCACCGCCGAAAGCGACGCCCGCGTCCTGTCGGTGCTGGAATCCAGCTTCCGCGGCGTGGGCGATACGGCGCTGGACCCCGGCCTTGTGCCGCTGGACGAGGCGGCGCGGCGCGGGCTGCTGGCCGGGCTGGATGTGCGCAAGCCGAAGTTCAGCCGGTCAGGCTTTTACATAGGGGGCGATGGCACCGTGCTGACCACGATCGAGGCGGTGGAAAGCTGCGGTCAGGTCACTATCGAACGCGATCAGGATGTAACGGTGAAGCTGACCGATGCCGCCAGCGGCCTTGCCGTGCTGACCCCGGCCCGCCCGCTGTCACCGCCCGGCTTTGCGGCCTTCCAGCTTGGCCCGGACCGGCTGGGAACCGAAGTGGCGGTGGCCGGCTATTCCTACGAAGACCGCCTGCCCGCCCCGGTGCTGACCTATGGCACGCTGGAAGAGGCCAAGGGCCTGGACGGCGCGGCGGGTGTGAAGCGGCTGGCGCTGCTGGCGCTGGACGGCGATGCCGGCGGGCCGGTGGTCGATCCGACCGGCGCGGTGCTGGGGATGCTGCAGCCCGCGCCGAAAGACACGGGCCGGGTGCTGCCGGCGGGCGTGTCCTTTGCCACCGACGCGGCAAGCATTGCCAGCGTTCTGAAGGCGGCGGGGGTGAGCGTTACCGAATCCACCGCAACCGGCGCGCTGCCGCCCGAAGACCTGTCGAAACGCGCCATTGACATGACGGTGCTGGTGTCCTGCTGGGACTGACACGCGCCCTGCGCCCCGGCCCCCGGAAGCGGGGGCCGGGTTGGGTGGACGTGGCCTTAGCCGGCGGTGACGCCCGCTTCGGCAAAGGTCGCCATGCCGGAATGGGTGGCAACCGCCCCCTTGATGACGCCCAGCGCCAGCACGGCGCCCGACGCCTCGCCCAGACGGAGGCCCAGCGACAGAAGCGGTGCCTTGTCCAGCGCGGCCAGAAGGCGGGCGTGCGCGCCTTCGGCGCTTTGGTGGCCGGCGATGCAATGGTCCAGCGCGCCGGGCCGCGCCTTGTGCAGCACCGCCGCCGCCGCGCAGGAAATGAAGCCGTCCAGCACCACCGGCACGCGATGCGCGCGCGCCGCCAGATAGGCGCCGGTCATCGCCGCCACCTCGCGCCCGCCCAGGCGACGCAGCACTTCGAACGGATCGTCCAGATGGCCCGCGTGGCGTTCCAGCCCCGCCTCGACCGTGGCGGCCTTACGCGACAGGCCGGCATCATCGACGCCCGTCCCGCGCCCGGCCCAGCCAAGGCCACCGAACAGCGCCGCCGCCAGTGCGGCCGCCGTGCAGGTATTGGCAATGCCCATCTCGCCCGCGATGAAGATGTCCGCCTCGGGATCGACGGCGTTCCAGCCGGTGGCCAGCGCCTCGACCAGCTCATCCTCGGTCATGGCCGGGCCTTCGGTGAAATCGGCGGTCGGCCGGTCCAGCGACAGTTCATGCACGGCCATGCTGGCCCCGAACGCCTTGCACAACTGGTTGATCGCCGCGCCGCCGGCGCGGAAATTCGCCACCATCTGCACCGTCACCTCGGGCGGGAAGGCCGAGACGCCGCGCGCGGCGATGCCGTGATTGCCGGCAAAGATGGCCACCTGCACCCGGTCGGCCTGCGGAATGGCGCGGCCCTGCCAGCCGGCCAGCCAGAGCACCAGCGATTCGAGCCGCCCCAGCGCCCCCGGCGGCTTGGTCAGCACCGCATCGCGCGCCTGCGCGGCCGCCTGAGCCCCGGCATCCGGCGCGGGAAGGCTGTCCAGAACGCGGCGGAAGGCGGCAAGGCTGGCGGGGGTGTTCATGGATCTCTCCCTGGTTGAACTGCTGAGGCGAAGGGGCTACCCCAAGCGCGCCGCAAGGACCAGCCGGGAAAGGACCGCCCCCATGAACCGCGACACCCTGTCCCCGCTGACCGATGCGCTGCTGTCGGCGCTGGGGCTGATGACCCGGCTGCCCCTGCCCGACCACCGCGCCAAGGGCGCAGAGGCGGCCTGGGCCTGGCCGCTGGCCGGGGCGGTGATCGGCGGGCTGGCGGCGCTGGCGCTGTGGGCCTGCCACCTGCTGGGCCTGCCGCCCGGCCCTTCGGCAGCGGCGGCGCTGGTGGTGCAGGCGCTGGTGACGGGCGCGCTGCACGAGGACGGGCTGGCCGACACCGCGGATGGTCTGCTGGGCGGGCGAACCCGCGAGCGGCGGCTGGACATCATGAAGGACAGCCGGATCGGCAGTTTCGGGGCGGTGGCGCTGATCCTGATCCTGCTGGCGCAATGGTCGGCCCTGTCGGGGCTGGTTGCCGGCGGCGGGGCGGCGGCGGCGCTGATCGCGGCGGCCGTGCTGTCGCGCGCGCCGATGGCGGTGCTGATGTCGGCCCTGCCGCCCGCCCGCAGCAACGGCGTTTCCGTGGCCGTCGGCCGGCCTTCGGGCAGTGTCGCCCTGTCGGGCGCGGCGCTGGCGCTGGCCGTTGCGCTGCTGCTGGCCGGCCCTGCGGCACTGTTGGCCGCGCTGCTGGCGGCGGCGCTGACCGCGGGCCTTGGCCGTGCGGCGCAAAGCCGGATCGGCGGGCAGACCGGCGACATTCTTGGCGCAGCGCAGCAACTGTCCTTCACCGTGGCGCTTGCGGTCTTTGCCTGAGCGCAGATCCGCACAGCCAGCCTGCACCACAGCCCTCTGGCCTTCTGCGGCCCTCCGCGCTATTTCCGGCACCACTCCCCAAGGACAAGGCCCATGTCTGATCTTCGCACCGACTATTCCGATGCCATCTCTTCGGTGGAAGAGATCATCGAGGACGCCCGCAACGGGCGCATGTTCATCCTCGTCGATCACGAGGACCGCGAGAACGAGGGCGACCTTGTGATCCCGGCGCAGATGTGCACCCCGGCCGCCATCAACTTCATGGCCACCCACGGCCGCGGGCTGATCTGCCTTGCGCTGCCGGGCCGCCGGATTGACGCGCTTGGCCTGCAGTTGATGAGCACGAAGAATTCGTCGCGCCACGAAACCGCCTTCACCGTCTCGATCGAGGCGCGCGAAGGCGTGTCCACCGGCATCAGCGCCGCCGACCGCGCCCGCACCGTCAGCGTTGCCATCGACCCGACCAAGGGCGCGTCGGACATTGCCACGCCGGGCCATATCTTCCCACTGCGCGCCCGTGACGGTGGTGTTCTGGTCCGCGCCGGCCATACCGAGGCCGCGGTCGATGTCAGCCGGCTGGCCGGTCTGAACCCGTCAGGCGTGATCTGCGAGATCATGAACGATGACGGCAGCATGGCCCGCCTGCCCGACCTGATTGCCTTTGCCCAGAAGCACGGGCTGAAGATCGGCACGATTTCCGACCTGATCGCCTATCGCCGCCGGCATGACAATCTGGTCAAGGAAACCGCCGTGCGCGCCGTCACCTCGGTGCATGGCGGCGACTGGCTGATGCGCGTCTTTACCGATGAAACCCAGGGGGCCGACCATGTGGTCCTCAGCAAGGGCGACCTCAGCACCGATGCGCCGGTTCTGGTGCGTGTCCATGCGCTGAACCCGCTGGAAGACGTGCTGGGCATCGGCACCACCTCGGGTGCGCTGCCCGCCGCGATGCGGCTGATCGCGGCCGAGGGCCGCGGCGTTGTGGTCCTGCTGCGCGACACCACGATGAAGATGGTGGGCGAAGGCGAACATTCGCCGCAAACCCTGCGCCAATACGGGCTGGGGGCCGAGATCCTGTCGGCGCTTGGGCTGAAGACCATCACCCTGGTGACGAATTCCAAGGCACCGCGCGTTGTCGGGCTGGAGGGCTATGGCCTTTCCATTGCCGGCACCCACCCGATAACCGAGTGATCCAGATGGCCACGGCCGAAACCCATTACACCCTGCCGCTGCCCCGCTTCGACCAGCCGGTGAAACTGCTGATCGTGGTCGCGCCCTATTACCGCGATATTGCCGACAACCTGATCGCGGGTGCCCGCGCCACCGCCGAAAAGGCCGGGGCAACGGTGGACCTGATCGAGGTTCCCGGCGCGCTGGAAGTGCCCACCGCGATTGGCATTGCCGCGCGCATGGCCGATTATGACGGCTATGTCGCGCTTGGCTGCGTGATCCGCGGCGAGACCACGCATTACGACACCGTCTGCAACGATTCGAGCCGCGGCATCACCCTGCTGGGATTGCAGGGCGCCTGCATCGGCAACGGAATCCTGACGGTGGAAAACCGCGCGCAGGCCGAAGTGCGCGCCGATCCGGCCGGGCAGGACAAGGGCGGTGGTGCCGCTGCGGCAGCCTTGCACCTGATCGCGCTTTCCCGCACCTGGGCGACCGCCAAGAAGGGGATCGGGTTCCGCGCATGACCACTGCAACCGAAAGACGCCAGATGAAATCGGCCGCGCGGCTTTATGCCGTGCAGGCGCTATTCCAGATGGAAGCCTCGGGCCAGGCCGTCAAGGCCGTGTGCCGCGAGTTCGAGACCCACCGTTTCGGCGCCACCTATGACGAGGGCGAGTTTGCCGAAGGCGACGTGGACCATTTCCGCAAGCTGGTGGAAGAAGCGGTGAACTGGCAGGCGATGATTGACCAGTTGACCGACCGCGCTCTGGTCGCCAAATGGCCGATTGACCGCATCGACCCGGTGTTGCGGGCGCTGTTCCGCGCCGCAGGGGCCGAGATCACCCAGATGGACACGCCGCCCAAGGTGACGATCACGGAATATGTCGACGTGGCCAAGGCCTTCTTCCCCGAGGGGAAGGAAGCCAAGTTCGTGAACGCCGTGCTGGACCACATGGCCCGCGAAGCCAAGCCGGCCGCCTTCTGATGCGTCACCGGGGCGGGATGCGCCCCGCAAGGAAAGGAACCCGGACATGAAGCGCCTGTTTCCCGCCGTTTTGCCCGCCCTGCTGATTGCCGCCGCCATGACAACCGCCTGCACCCCCGCCGAAACCGCCGAGATCGGCGGCGAATGGCACCTGATCGGGCTGGACGGGCAACCGGCCAAGGCCCCGGCCTCGATCGACTTTGCCGCTGACGGCAAGGTCGCCGGCAAGGCGCCCTGCAACCGCTATTTCGGCAGCTACAGCGGTACGCTGCCGCAGATTGCCTTCGCGGCCATGGGGGCCACGCGGATGGCCTGCCCCGACCTTGACGCCGAGACCGCCTATTTCAACGCGCTTCAGACCGTGACCGGCGCAGAGGTGACCACGGACCGCATGCTGCTGACCGGCCCCGAGGGCCGCGTGCTGGAATTTGTGCGCGACCTGTCCAAGGGCCTGACCTGCCAATCCTGCACCAAGGACTGATCGTAGCGGGTGCAGGACTGTTAGACGGGCGCCGCGCTGCGCTGCGCCTCGAACAGCGCGCAGGCGCTGTCGAAGAAGCGCTGGCGCACCGCCGGCCCTTCCATCAGCACCTCATGCCGGACGCCGGCATAGACATCCAGCGTCGCGCCCGGCCATTGGGCCATGTGCCGGCGGATCGGGCCGACGGTCACGATGCGTTCCTTGCTGCCGACAACCGTCAGTGCAGGCACGTCTGGCGGCGGCAGGCGCATCAGCGCCCCACATTCCGCAAGGGCGGCGCGCGCCCAGCCCAGGGTCGGCCCGCCCAGGGCGAAATCGGGCTGCGCCTCGACATGATGGCGCATGTAGTTCCACATTGCGCGGTCGCCGGTCAGCAGGTTGCCTTCGAAGGGGGCTGTGGTGACATAGGTTTCGGGGCCGCGGTCGGGCGCCAGCTTGTGCGTCAGGTGCAGGGGGCCGGCCACCGCCGTCAGCAGACGCGCCACCGGCCGTTCCCACACCGGCAGGGCAATGCCCCACATCGGCGCCGAGAAGGCCGCCGCCCGGATGCCAAGGCAGCGATGGAGCGCCCGCAGGCCGATGCAGCCGCCCATCGAATGGCCCAGCATCACCAGCGGTTGCGGCAGGCCTTCGGCGGCGACCAGCGCCAGCACCGCATCCAGATCGCGCTGGTATTCGTCGAAATCCTCGACATGGCCATAGCGGCGGTCGGGCAGCGCATGGTCGGCCAGCCCCTGCCCGCGCCAGTCGATGGAAACGGTTGACCAGCCGCGCCGCTGCAGGTCAGCCGCGGCCTGACCGTATTTCTCGATATACTCGGTGCGCCCGGGCAGCAGAACCACGGTGCCCCTGTGGCCACCGGCCCAGATGCCGGCGCGGATGCGCACCCCGTCTGCGGTGCGCAGCCAAACGGCGCGCCCCCCTTCCGGCCCTTCGGCCAGATCCGCGAAGAAGGGCGCTGCCTCGGTCAAGACAGGGCCGAGCCCAGCTTCATCGCCAGCCCCATCGAGCCGTCGATCTTCAGCTTGCCGGACATGAAGGCCATGGTCGGGTTCACGTCGCCATCCAGAATTCCGCGGAAGGTTTCGGTGCTGGCGGTCAGGGTCACATCCGCCTCTTCATCGCCGGCGCGCACGCCGTCAGAATCCATCATGATCGCCCCTTCGTCCTTGATGACGAACTTCGCCACGCCGTCGAATCCGCCCGGCAGTTTTTTCGCCAGGGCTTCAACCGCAGCATCAATCACTTTGCTCATCGTCCCAAGTCTCCCTTTCGTGACCCCCGCGCCTCTGGATTTCTTCGGGGGATCGGCTACGCTTCCTGTTATGAAAGCCGCCCCTCGGTTTCTCAATCGTGTCGTTGCGGCAATTCTGTCGCTTCTCCTGACGCTGGTGCCCGCGATGGCCGGTGATCAGGCGAAACTGGATGACCTGTTCCAGCGCCTGCTGACCGCCGATGCCGCCGAGGCGGGCCGAATCGAATCGGAGATCTGGATCGAATGGGGGAAATCCGGCTCTCCGACGCTGGATCTTCTGCTGCAGCGCGGTAACGATGCCATGGCAATGGGCGACGCGCCGGCCGCGATCGAGCATTACACCGCCATCATCGACCATGACCCCGAGTTTACCGAAGCCTGGAACGGCCGCGCCATCGCCTATTATTCTGCGGGCGAGATCGGGCCGGCGCTGGCCGACATCGGCCATGTGCTGACCGCCAACCCGCGACATTTCGGCGCCCTGACGGGGCTGGGAATCATCCTGGAAGAGACCGGGGACGAGACCCGGGCGCTGGCAGCCTACCGCGCGGCGCAGGCTATACATCCCCACCTCGACGCCGTAAACGAGGCCATTGGCCGGCTTGAAGCCAAGCTCGAGGGGCAGGATCTGTAACGCATGGACGCGACCCGTCGGGTAACGGCGGTCCTTGGACCGACGAATACCGGCAAGACCCATCATGCCATCGAACGGATGCTGATGCACCGCACCGGCGTGATTGGCCTGCCGCTGCGCCTGCTTGCGCGTGAGGTCTATGACCGGGTGGTTGCCCGCGTGGGCCCTTCGGTCGTGGCGCTGGTGACGGGCGAGGAACGCATCGTCCCTGACCGCACCCAATACTGGATCGCCACCACGGAAGCGATGCCGCTGGACATCGGGGCCGATTTCGTTTGCGTCGATGAAATCCAGCTTTGCGCCGACCCCGACCGCGGCCATGTCTTCACCGACCGCCTGCTGCGGGCGCGCGGGCTGGTGGAAACGCTGTTCCTGGGCAGCGATTCGATGCGCGGTGCCATCGCTGGGCTGGTGCAGCAGCACACCTATGTGAAGCGCGACCGTTTCTCGACGCTGACCTATGCGGGGTCGAAGAAGATTTCGCGGATGCCGCCGCGCAGTGCCATCGTCGGGTTTTCGGTGGAAAACGTCTACGCCATCGCGGAACTGATCCGCCGGCAAAAGGGCGGCTGTGCCGTGGTCATGGGCGCGCTGTCGCCCCGCACCCGCAATGCGCAGGTGGCGCTCTACCAGAATGGCGATGTCGATTATCTGGTCGCGACCGACGCCATCGGTATGGGTCTGAACCTAGACATCAAGCATGTCGCCTTTTCGTCCACGTCGAAATTCGACGGCCGCCGGATGCGCCCGCTGACGCCGCAGGAGATTGGCCAGATCGCCGGGCGCGCCGGGCGGCACACCGAAAACGGCACCTTCGGCGTCACCGGCGAGGCACGGCCCTTTGACGAGGATCTGGTCGAGGCGATCGAGGCGCATCGCTTTGCCCCGGTCAATAAACTGATGTGGCGCAACGCCGATCTGGATTTCGGCAGCCCCGAGCGGCTGATCCGCAGCCTTGAGGCCCCCACCTCGAACGACTGGCTCAGCCGCGCCCGCGATGCCGACGATGTGCTTGCGCTGAAGGCGCTGACCGCCATGCCCGAGGTGCTGGACAAGGTGACAGGCCCGAAGCGGGTGCAACTGCTGTGGGATGTCTGCCGCATTCCCGATTTCCGGGGCAGCAGCGACAGCGATCACGCGGGCCTGCTGGCGCGGCTTTTCGACTTTCTCTGCGGTCGCGGTCTGGGCGGCGGGCGCATCCCTTCCGACTGGCTGGCAAAGGCTATTGGCCGCATTGACCAGACCGGCGGGGACATCGACACCTTGTCGCGCCGGTTGGCCCATATCCGCACCTGGACCTATGTCACGCAGCGCAAGGGGTGGGTGGACGACGAAGCCCATTGGCGAGACGAGACGCGCGCTGTAGAAGACCGCCTGTCAGATGCGCTGCACGCAGCCCTGACTCAACGCTTTGTCGACCGGCGCACCAGCGTTCTGCTGCGGCGGTTGAAACAGAAGGAGGACCTCGTGGCCGAGGTAAACGACAAGGGCGAAGTGACCGTCGAGGGGCAATTCGTCGGCAAGCTGGAAGGGTTCCGGTTCCAGCAGGACGCCACGGGGTCGGCCGATGAGGCCAAGACGCTGCGCACGGCTGCGATTGCCGCGCTGCGCCCCGAGTTCAGCCTGCGCGCCGACAGGTTCTACAACGCCCCCGATACCGAGATGGACTTCACCGAACAGGGGGGCCTGATGTGGGGCGCCTCGGCGGTGGGCAAGCTGGTCAAGGGGGCTGATCCGCTGAAACCCTCGGTCGAACCATTTGTGGACGACGAGGCCGGGCCGGACGTGATCGAAAAGGTCCGCCGCCGCCTGCAGCATTTCATCGACCGCAAGGTGGCCGCGCTGTACGAGCCGCTGCTGGCCATGGGCCGCGACGAAGCACTGGCCGGGCTTGCCCGCGGCTTTGCCTTCCGCATGTCCGAAGCGCTTGGCGTGCTGCCGCGGGACAGCGTGGCGGCCGAGGTCAAGGAACTGGACCAAGAGACTCGCGGCGCCCTGCGCAAGCATGGCGTGCGCTTCGGCCAGTACACGGTGTTCCTGCCGGTGCTGCTGAAGCCCGCCGCCACCCGGCTGCGTCTGGTGCTGTGGTCGCTGTGGAACGGGCTGTCGGAATTCCCCGAAAGCCCGCCCCCCGGCTTGGTGACCATTCCGAACATCACCGAAGTGCCGAAGCAGCATTACACGCTGTCGGGCTATCACCCCGCCGGCACGCGGGCGATCCGCATCGACATGCTGGAACGTCTGGCCGACATCCTGCGAACCAAGGATTCCAAGGCCGGGTTCGAGGCAACGCCCGACATGCTGTCGATCACCGGCATGACGCTGGACCAGTTCGCCGACCTGATGACCGGCCTTGGCTACAAGGCCGACAAGGGCGAACGTCCCAAGACCAAACCCGCGGTGGCCGAAGTGGCCGCGCCCGAGGTTGATGCCCTGATCGAGGCCGCCGCCGCGGCAGGCCAGCCGATTCCCGAAGAGGTGTCGCTTCTGGCGCCGGTGCCGGAAGCCCCGGCCGAAGCGGAAGCCGAGGGCGGCGAAGCCGCGCCGGTCGAGATGGAAACCTTCTACACCTTCGCCTGGGCGCCGAAGCCCCGCTTCCAGCGCCCCGAACGCAGCGCCCGGCCGGAAGGCCAGCCCCGCCGCGAACGGCCGCAGGGCGAAAAGCGCGACCGTCCGCAAGGGGACCGTCCCCAGGGCGACCGCCCGCAGGGTGAAAAGCGCGAGCGCAAGGAAGGCGACGGCGGCCGCAAGGATTTCCACGGCGGCAAGCCCAAGGGCAAGCGCGACGACCGTCGCGATGGCGACAAGGGCAACAAGGGCGCCAAGACCTTCGAGGCCCGTCCGCCCCGCAAGGACAAGCCCATCGACCCCGACAACCCCTTCGCCGCGCTGCTTGCGCTCAAGGGCAAGGTCTGAGGTTTGGCCGGCCCCGGCGCGAAGGACACCTCCTTTGCGGCCGACCGGCTGCGCCTTGACAAATGGCTGTGGCAGGCCCGGTTCTTCAAGAGCCGGACCTTGGCTGCTGAAGCCATTTCGGCCGGCCATGTGCGCGTGAACGGCAGCCGCATCACCCGCCCCGGCCGCGATGTGACCCCCGGGGACACCCTGACCTTCGCCGCCGGTGGCCGCATCCGCGTGGTCCGCATCCTTGCGCTGGGGGCGCGGCGCGGCCCTGCGTCGGAAGCCCAGGCGCTGTTCCTTGATCTGGAGGCCGGCGCGCCCCCTGCGACGCCCATTCCGCTTGATTGATCCTGCAGGCTGATCTAGTCAGCAGCCAAAGATCCGCTTTCGGGGCCCAATCCCATGACCTATGTCGTCATCGACAACTGCATCGCCTGCAAATACACCGACTGTGTTGAAGTCTGTCCGGTGGACTGCTTCTACGAGGGCGAGAACATGCTGGTCATCCACCCGGATGAGTGCATCGACTGCGGCGTCTGCGAACCCGAATGCCCCGCCGACGCGATCCGCCCGGACACCGAGCCGAACCTTGAGGAATGGGTGTCCTTCAACCGCAAGTATGCCGAAGTCTGGCCGGTGATCACCACCAAGAAAGACCCCCTGCCCGGCTATGAGGCGCGCGACGGCGAAACCGGCAAGCGGGCCAAGTATTTCTCGGAAAAACCCGGCAAGGGCGGCTGACCGCGGGGCCGGTTCGCCCCCCTTTGGCTGATCACGATTCGCTGACGGCAAGGCCCGGAATCACCACCGGCAGGAAAATGCCAGTCGTTTCAATGTGCAAGCACAGCCCTTTCAAGCTGCGCGGCAGTTGGAATCACGGTGATTCTGTGTTATAGAATGTTCACAAACAATCTTGGACACCTGACAACCTTTCCCAAGGCGAATGGCTTGGGACGGTGATTTCTGCGGTATGGCATCCGGTTTGCCGAAGCTTCCCTGGCTTCGGGCGGTTTTCATGTTGCAGGCGGGAGCCCGACCCGAGGAAAGACCTGAATGACCAAGTCTAAGAAGCCCGAGTTTCGTCCGAACGAGTTTGTCGTTTATCCCGCCCATGGCGTTGGCAAGATCATGTCCATCGAGGAGCAAGAGATCGCGGGCTTCAAGCTCGAACTCTTCGTCATCCATTTCGAGAAGGACAAGATGACGCTGCGCGTTCCCACCAACAAGGCGGTGGATGTCGGGATGCGCGCCCTGTCGGCCCCCGATGTGGTGTCGAAGGCGCTGGAAACGCTGAAAGGCAAGGCCAAGGTCAAGCGGGCCATGTGGTCGCGCCGGGCGCAGGAATATGAACAGAAGATCAATTCGGGCGACCTGATGGCGATTGCCGAGGTGGTCCGCGACCTGCACCGCACCGACGACCAGCGCGAACAGTCCTATTCCGAGCGTCAGCTTTACGAAGCCGCGCTGGAGCGCCTGACCCGCGAAGTTGCCGCCGTGTCGGGCGTCGATGAAGCCGGCGCCGCCAAGAAGGTGGACGAAGTGCTGCTTTCGCGCGCTGCCTGATCGGCACCCTCCCCGGATTTACGAAAACGGCGGCCCCCGGGGCCGCCGTTTTGCATTGGGCCGGCGGGGCTCCCTAAGCGCCGAAGTAGCGTTCCGCCGGCAGATAGCCCGCAAGACGGCCTGCGGCGCACCAGTCTGCTTCAAGCCCGTGCGCACCGACCAGAATCACCCCGTCGCGCGGCAAGCGCCCCAGCGCCGCGCGGATGCGGTCGCGCGCTTCGGACCAGCGGGCCAGCGCAAAGGGGGCGGGGTGGCAATCGTCCAGCGCCGGATTGGCCAGCGCCAGGGCCGGCACCGACAGCGGCGCCACGGCAAGGCCCAGCCGTTCGGCCCGCACCCCGGCCAGTTTGACCGCCACATCGGCCGGGGCCGCGGGCTGCACCATCGTGGCCCGCAAGGCATTGGACGAAAAAAGGAAGGCCACCACATCATGCCCGGTCTGCGCCCGGACCGAAGCATAGGTGCGATAATCCAGCCCCAGATCGGCCGCCCGCCGCACCCGTCCCCGCACCACCTCGATTGGCAGCGTGGGCAGCAGCGCATGACGCGCGGCGCGCCAGCAATGCGTGCGCCAGCTTCGCCCGCCGTCCAGCGACGGGCCGCCGTTGTGGCCGATCAGTCCCATTCCCGCAGCCGCGCCACATAGCGCGCCATCGTATCCACCTCGAGGTTGACCGCATCGCCCACCGCCACGCTGCCCCAGGTGGTGACGGCGCGGGTGTGCGGGATCAGGTTCACGCCGAAGTCGCGCCCCTCCACCTCATTCACCGTCAGCGAGGTGCCGTTCAGCGCCACGCTGCCCTTGGGGGCAATGAAACGGGCCAGGGCTTCGGGGGCGCGGAAGGTCAGCCGCAGCGATTCCCCTTCGTTCCGTGCGGCGATCACCTCGGCCACGCCATCGACATGGCCTGAAACGATGTGGCCGCCCAGCTCGTCACCCACCTTGAGCGCGCGTTCAAGGTTCACCCGCCGGCCGGGCACCCAGCCGTTGGGGCCGATGTTGGTCTTGGATACGGTTTCCGCGCTGATCTGCACCTGAAACCACGGGCGCGGGTCGGTTCCCTTGGCCACCACCGTCAGGCAGACGCCATCGCAAGCGATCGAGGCCCCGATGTCGATTCCCGCCACATCATAGGCGGTGCCGATTCGCACCGTCAGCTCGCCCTGCCGGTCCAGCGTCAGAATCTCGCCCATATCCGTCACGATTCCGGTGAACATCGCCCGCTCCTGACCGTGGATTTCCTTCATTTTGCACCTAGCCGCCGCCCAGCCCGCGCGCAAGGCCGCTTGCGGTTGCAAGCCCGCCGCTGTTGCGCGGATTCCCTCTTCCATCACAGGCCATCTTGCTGCTTATGGTCCCGGTATTGTGATGGAACGAGTATGCGACTGACCGGCCAAAACAGACGGTTCCTGCTGCTGCAAGGCCCGCACGGGCCCTTTTTCCACCGTCTTGGCCGTATGTTGCGGGCCACGGGGGCCGAAGTCTGGCGCGTCGGTTTCAATGGCGGCGACCGGGCATTCTGGCCGGATCGAGACAGTTTCATTCCCTATGACGACACCCCCGAGAACTGGCCCGCGGCCTGTTCGGCGCTGATCACCGAAAAACGCATCACCGACCTGGTGATCTATGGCGATACCCGCCCCGTCCATGCGCGCGCGGTTGAAATTGCCCGCGCCGCCGGCCTGACCGTGCATGTGTTCGAGGAAGGCTATCTTCGGCCCTACTGGGTGACCTATGAACGCGACGGGTCGAACGGAAATTCCCGGCTGATGACGCTGTCGCTGGACACGATGCGCACCGCCCTTGCCCGCGCCGATACGGATCTGCCCGATGTGCCCACCACCTGGGGCGACATGCGCCAGCACATCTTCTGGGGCGCGATCTACCACGGGTTCGTGCTGGCCGGTGGCCGCCGCTTCCGCAACTTCCGCCCCCATCGCGCCATTTCCGTCTGGCAGGAATTCCAGCTATACTTGCGCCGGCTGATGCTGCTGCCCGTCCATGCCATGGAACGGCGGCTGGCCACCTGGCGCATCCGCAATGGCGGCTTTCCCTATCATCTTGTGCTGCTGCAACTGGCCCATGACGCCAGCTTCCGCGACCATTCCCCCTTCGCCTCAATGGAGGAATTTCTGGCGCTGGTGATCGAGGGCTTTGCCCAAGGGGCGCCGCAGCATCACCACCTGGTCTTCAAGGCGCATCCGCTGGAAGACGGGCGCGTGGCGCTGAAAGAGGCCATCCAGCAGCTTGCCGCCAAGCATGGCCTGACTGACCGAATCCATTTCGTCCGCGGCGGCAAGCTGGCCGGGCTGCTGGATCTGGCCCGCAGCGCGGTGACGGTGAATTCCACGGCTGGCCAGCAGGCGCTTTGGCGCGGCCTGCCGCTTCGGGCCTTTGGCAGCGCGGTCTATTCCAAGCCGGAATTCGTTTCGACCCAGCCCGTCGACCAGTTCTTTTCGGGGCCGACGCGCCCCGATTCCCGCGCCTATCGTGACTTCCGCCGCTTCCTGCTGGAAACCAGCCAGTTGCCCGGAGGATTCTACTCCTCGCGTGGCCGGCGTTCGCTCTTACCACAGGTTGTGGATATGATGTTGTTGCCCTATGACCCCTACGACGCCCTGATCACGGGGCGCGCGGCCTTGCGGCAACAGTTGCGTGTTGTGCGATGAGTGAGAGGGTAGCTGGTGCTTCTGTTTTCTTTTTCGATTCCGTATGTTCATCGGCAAAACACGACGCCTTCGATGCAGTCCCAGAACGGAGCCCGAGCCTTGACCCGGAATTTTGATCGGGGCGCACGCGCCCTTGCGCTCCTTGCTGCCGTTTCAATGGTTGCCAGTTGTGGCCTGCCCCGGTCTGGCCCGAACAAGCGCGAGATTTACGCCAGTTCGGTCATCAAGGGTGGCGACGCGTTCATCGTGGATGTGACCCCGCAGATCGCGCGCATTGCTTCGCAGCAGACCACCTTCGGTTTCTCGAAGGCGTTTCAGAGCGCGGGCCTGATCGGCCCCGATACGATTTCTCCCGGCGACCGGCTGGCTGTGACCGTTTACGAAAACGTCAAGGATGACCCGTTGCTGGGGGCAACCGGGCAGCGCGCCTCGCCCCTGCCGGAAATGCTGGTCGATGGCCAAGGCTATATCTTCATTCCCTATGCCGGCCGGATCAAGGCCGCTGGGCAGACGCCGGAAGGGCTGCGCCAGGCCATTACCCGCAAGCTGGAAGACCAGACGCCGGACCCGCAGGTCGCGGTTATCCGGCTGGCGGGCGAAGGATCGTCGGTGTCAATCGCCGGCTCGGTGGCGGCGTCGGGCGTCTATCCGATCGAACCGAACACCCGCACGCTGGGCGGGATGCTGGCCCGCGCGGGTGGCGTGTCGATTGACCCGGCAACCGCGCTGGTGCGGGTGACGCGCAATGGCGTGACCGGCAAGATCTGGCTGAACGATTTGTGGCAGAACCCCAACCTGGACATCGCGCTGCGCCCCGGCGACAAGATCGTGATCGAAGAGGACAAGCGCAAGTTCACCTCGCTGGGGGCGACGGGCCAGTCCATCGTTCCGTTCAAATCGTCGAACCTGTCAGCGGTCGAGGCGATTGCGACCGTTGGCGGCCTGCAGACCAATTCCGCCGACCCGACCGGCGTTTTCGTGTTCCGCAACGAATCGGCCAAGGTCGCCAATGCCGTGCTGGGCCGCAACGATCTGACCGGCGAGCAACGCATGGTCTATGTGCTGAACCTGACCGAGCCGAGCGGCATCTTCGAAGCGCGCGACTTCCTGATCCGCGACGGCGACACGCTTTATGTGACCGAAGCGCCTTACGTTCAGTGGACCAAGACGCTGGCCGCCCTGACCGGCGCCACCGGCACGGCCTCGAATATTGCCAATACGGCTGACAGCCTGAATGGCAACTGAGGACCATCAGGCGCTTGGCCGTCGAGCGTGATCCCATTCCCCAGGCCGCCGCGGAGATTCCGCGGCGGCTTTCGCATCTGAACCTCAGTTTCCTGACCAACCGCCGCCTGCAGCGCATCCTGTCGCTTGCCGGACATGATCTGGTGCCGGGCTTGCCCCGGCCCGGCGATGGCGTTGTCGTCTGGGGCGCCAGCCCCACCGCCTGGCGGGGGGAGCGGGTGGCCGCCCGCAAGGGCGTGCCGCTGGTACGGCTGGAAGATGCCTTCCTGCGCTCGATCCGGCCAGGGCGGACGGGGGAACCGCCGCTGGGGCTGTTCGTCGACCCGCTTGGCGTTCACTTCGACCCGGCGGCGCCGTCGCTGATCGAACATGTCCTGACGACCGATCCCTTGGATAATTCAAACATCCTTGCCCGGTCAAAGGCCGCAATTGCGCGTATCCGTGCCTTTGACCTGTCAAAATACAACAATCACGATCCTGACCTTCCGCCACCGCACCCCGGCTATGTGCTGATCGTTGACCAGGTGGCAGGGGATGCCTCGGTCCGGGCCAGTGGTGCGACGCAAGCCACGTTTGACGACATGCTGGCCGCGGCGGCCGCGACGTATCCGCAGGCCCCGATCCTGATCAAGACCCATCCCGAAACCGCCCGCGGGCTGCGGCCGGGTCATTATGGCCCGCAGCACGCGCAGGGCCGTATCCGGCTGATCACCGAAGCGCACAGCCCCTGGGCGCTGCTGGACGGGGCGATTGCCGTCTATACCGTCTCGTCGCAACTGGGTTTCGAAGCGATCCTCGCCGGCCATCGCCCGCAGGTCTGGGGCCAGCCGTTCTATGCCGGCTGGGGCCTGACCGCCGACCGCACACCGCCGCCCCGCCGGGGCCGCAAGCTGACGCCGGCGCAGCTTTTCGCCGGGGCGATGATCCTTGCCCCGGTCTGGTATGACCCCTGCCGCGACAGGCTTTGCAGCCTTGAGGAAGTGCTGGACCAGTTGGAGGCCGAGGTTCGCGCCTTCCGGCAGGATCGCCGCGGCCATGTCGCCGCCGGGATGCGCGCCTGGAAGCGCGGGCGGCTGAATGCGTTTTTCGGACAGGTCAAGCCGCTGGTGTTCCGCGATGATCCCGCCCAGGCTGCTGCGCTTGCCGCCGGCACAGGGCGCGGGCTGCTGGTCTGGGCCGGCAAGGAACCACCGGGCCTGGCCGCCCCCGCGCTGCGCGTGGAAGACGGCTTCCTGCGGTCGCGCGGGCTGGGGGCCGATCTGATTCCGCCGCTGTCGCTGGTGACGGACGATCTGGGCATCTACTACGATCCCACCCGCCCCTCGCGGCTGGAACGCCTGTTGCTGGCCCCGCTGCCGCCCGGCGGCCGCGACCGGGCCGAACGGCTGCTGACCCGGCTGACCGCGCTGAACCTGACCAAGTACAACCTTGGCGGCGCCGCGCCCGACCTGCCGGACGGCCACCGCATCCTTGTGCCGGGGCAGGTGGAAGACGATGCCTCGATCCGGCTGGGCGCGGATCAGGTGCGCACCAACCTTGCCCTGCTTGAGGCCGCCCGTGCCGCCCATCCGCAGGCCGTGATCCTGTACAAGCCGCATCCCGATGTGGAGGCCGGCCTTCGCCCCGGCGCCGTGCCAGAGGCGGCGGCCCGCACCCATGCCGATGCGGTGTTGGCCCGCGCCGACATGGCGGCCCTTCTGCCGCTGGTGGATGAGGTCTGGACGATGACCTCGCTCACCGGGTTCGAGGCGCTGTTGCGGGGCAAGCCGGTCACCACGCTGGGCGCGCCATTCTATGCCGGCTGGGGGCTGACGCGCGATCTGGGCAGCATCCCCGCCCGCCGCCTGCGGCGCGAGGATGGCAGTCTGCAACCGCGGCCGGACCTGATCCATCTGGTTCATGCCGCGCTGATCGCCTATCCGCGCTACTGGGACCCGGTCAGCCGCCGCCCCTGCCCGCCCGAGGTGGCGCTGGACCGGCTGGCCGACAGCGCCCTGCCCGGCCCCGGACCGGGCAACCGGCTTTTGGCCAAGCTACAGGGCCGGTTCGCCCGCCACGCCCGGCTTTGGCGCGAGTAGCCAGAACCGCAGCATCAGGCTGACCCCGGCTGCGGCCAACCCTATGACAAGACCCAGCCACAGGCCAACGCCGCCATAGCCCAGCTTGAACGCCAGAAGATAGCTGCACGGAACCCCGATCACCCAGTAGCTGACGGCGGCCAGCACCATGGGCACCCGCGTATCCTGCACCCCGCGCAGCAGCCCCAGCGCCATGACCTGCATGGCGTCGGCCAGTTGGAACAGCGCCGCCACCGCCAGCAACACCATGCCGAAGGCCAGGATCTCGGCGCTGCCGGGCTTCGCCTCATCAAGGAAGACCCCGATGATGGCGTGCGGAAAGCTGAGGAAGGCCGCGATCACCACGATACCCACCACGAAGGACAGCCCCAGCGCCACCACGGCGGCATCGCGCAGCCCCCGCGCATCACCCATGCCCGCGAAGGAGGCGACGCGGATCGTCGCCGCGCTGGACAGGCCGACGTGAACCATGAAGGCCACTGCCGCCGCTTCAAGCGCGATGCCATGCGCGGCCAGTTGCGCGGTGCCGACCCAGCCCATCATGATGGCGCTGGCTTCGAACAGCCCGCCTTCGGCAATGCCGGTCAGCCCGATGGGCCAGCCCAGCCGGAACACGCTGCGCATCGCGGGCCAGTCCACCCGCCAGAACCGCCGCAGCAGGCGATAGTCGCGCAGCCCCCGCGCCAGCGCGGCATAGGCGCCCAGCAGCAGGACCGAGGCAACCTGCACCGTCACCGTGGCAATCGCCGCCCCCTGCCCGCCCAGTTCCGGCGCGCCCCAGTTGCCGAAGATCAGCGCCCAGTTCAGCACAAGGTTCAGCCCCAGCGCCGCCAGCGTGACCCAAAGCACCACCTGCGTGCGCCCCAAGGCCGCCAGCCAGCTTTGCAGCACCGCCACCCACAGTGCCGGGATCATTCCCAGCCCCGCGATCCGCAGATAGCCCTCGGCCAGCCGGGCCACCTCATCGGTCTGGTGCAGCGCGATCAGGATCGGGTGGGAAAACCAGAACACCGGATAGATCAGCAGGCCATAGCCGGCCGAAAGCCACAGCCCCATGCGCGCATCACGGCGCACCTGCGCCTCGTCCCCGGTGGCGCGGGCCTGTGCAACCAGCGGCAGAACCGCCTTGGCGAAGCCCGACCCCATGACGAACAGGATGAAGAACGACGACGACCCCAGCACGACAGCCGCCAGCGGCGCCACGCCATACCAGCCCATCATGACGGTATCGGCCACATGCAGGGCCATCTGCGCAAGGCTTGAGCCGACCAGCGGCAGCCCCAGCACCAGCGTTGCACGGGCGTGGGCGGAATAAGACATGCGGGACATCATGATTTGCCCCTACGACGCGCGGCGCCGAAGGGCAAGCCACGACATCCGCCGCATTGCGGCGTCAGATTTGCCGCAAAAGCAGCATGATGGCGGCGGTTGCGATGATCAGCCCCGCCGCAACTTCGACCATCGGCAGTGCCCAGCGCAGCCGCCCTTCGGGCAGCACGGCCAGCCCGCCTTCACGCGCCCAGACCGCCACGCCGGCCACCGCCACCGTCACCACCGCCACGCCCAGCCCCATGGCAAAGGCCCCGGCAATGCCCGCCGCGCCGATACCCAGTTGCCAGGTCAGCACCAAGAGCAGCAGCGCCCCCGAGCAGGGCCGCAGGGCAATGCCGGCGATCAGAAGCCCCGCATCGCGGAACGAGGTGACCGCCGCCGCCTGATCCAGCGTCGGGCCATGGGCATGGCCGCAGCCGCAATCGGGGCCGTGGTCGTGGTCATGCGCATGGGTGTGGGGATCATGGTCGCGCGAACCGGCCTGCGCCGTGCTGCGCAGCCGCCCCAACCCGCGCAGGCCACGGATCACCAGCCACAGGCCCAGGCCCACCACCATCAGGTTGCCGGTTGCGGTGACCCAGCCCCCGCCGGCAGCCGTGACTGCATCGCGCGTCAGCCCCAGCACGGCCACCGCCGCATAGACCAGCACCACCGCCACCGCCGCCTGCGCCAGAGACGAGGCCAGCGCCAGCACCGACAGCCGGGCCAGCGGCACCCGCCGCGCCAGCCCGTAGCCGCCGATCAGCGCCTTGCCATGCCCCGGCCCCGTCGCATGAAGGACGCCATAGCCGAAGCAGACTACCAGAAGCCCGGCAACGGCGCCAGGCTCACCCGCCCGCAGCGCCCGCACGGCAGCGGCCAGCCGGTCCTGCGTCGCGCGCTGCGCGGCACCGATCCAGCCCGACAGCGCGTCGAACGCGCCCGACAGCCACAGCGCCGCCAGCACCAGCGCCAGACCCAGCCCGGCCAAGGTCAGGGTGCGGCGCATGTCACGCGCACCTCTTCGGCATAGGCGCGGCCAATGGCGGGGAAATCGGCCTCTACGTCCTGATCGGCGGAATATTCCTTCAGCGCCTCTTTCAGCGCCTCGTCGGCCGCATCCAGATCGGGTTCCCAGGCCTGCGCCTTGCAGGCCCCGGTGCCGCCGGTCAGCAGCGGATGCCCGACAATCGTATAGGCGGTGTAGAAGCCGGTATCATAGACCTGCACGAAGAAGGTGCCGGTGCCGATCTCCACCGGCTCGGGCAGGCGGCGCAGATGGGTGGTGGTGATCCGCTCGCCGTCATAGGCGGCGGTCCAGTCTTCCGGCGGGCCAAGCACCAGATCGCGGGTTTCGGTCAGCGCATAGGTATCGCCGGGCACGCCCGGCGGCCATTGCATGTCAAACCCCGCAAGCGCGGCCACCTCGGCGGCGGACAACTGGCCATCGCCATCGGTGTCAAATCCGCGATCGGCGATCACCGACAGCGAAAAGAAGGAATCGTAGGTCCAGCCGATGCGCACCGCGACAGCGCGGTCCGCGTCATCCAGCACCACCTCGACCGTGGTGTCGATCCAGACATGCGGATGCGCCGCCGCCCCCTGGGGCAGCAGCGCGGCAGCAATCGTCAGGGCAAGGGCGCGTGTCGTCATGGCGGCAGCATAATCGCAGCCCCCGCGCGCCGCCACATGCCGAATGACCCTGGTCACGCGCTTGCGAGGCGCCTCAGCCCTTGCGCGCGACCGGCGGTCTGGCCGCATCAAGAATACGGCCCGACCCCGCAATGACCTGCGCCGCCCGCCCCACGATCAGCGGATCGACGGTGCCGATCACGTCCCAGTCCTTGCCCGGATAGTCGATGGTGGACAGGAAGTGCCGCATACAGTTCAGCCGCGCCCGCTTCTTGTCGTTCGACTTGACGATGGCCCAGGGCGCATCGGCGGTGTCGGTGTAGAAGAACATCGCCTCCTTCGCCTCGGTATAGTCATCCCACTTGTCCAGCGACGCCTTGTCGATGGGCGACAGCTTCCACATTTTCAGGGGATCGGTCTCGCGCGCCTTGAACCGGCGCAACTGTTCATCCCGGGTCACGCTGAACCAGTATTTGTAAAGCCGGATGCCCGAACGGACCAGCATCCGCTCCAGTTCCGGCACTTCGCGCATGAACTCCAGGTATTCAGACGGGGTGCAGAAGCCCATCACCCGCTCGACACCCGCGCGGTTGTACCAGGAACGGTCGAAGAACACGATCTCGCCCGTGGTCGGAAGGTGCTGGATATAGCGCTGGAAGAACCACTCGCCCTTTTCCTTGTCGCTGGGCTTGGTCAGCGCCACGACGCGGGCATAGCGGGGGTTCAGATGTTCCATGAACCGCTTGATCGTGCCGCCCTTGCCGGCGGCATCGCGGCCTTCCATCAGGATCACGAACTTCTGCCCGGTTTCCTGCGCCCAGATCTGAACCTTCAGCAATTCGGCCTGAAGTCTGGCCTTCTCGGCCTCATAGGCGGCGCGGCCCATCAGGCGGGCATAGGGGTAGCGCCCCGATTCAAACGCATCGCGGATCGCATCCGAGCTGATCGAAGGGTAATGCTGCGGGCCGGTGATGCCCTCACCATGGCCTTCGGGGCGCGGCGCAGCCGGGGCCGCAGCAGCCGCGCCAACCGTGGTTTCATCGCCGGAAGCCGGCGGTTCAGGCAAGACAGCCGCTTCGGCAGCCACGACCGGCGTTTCAGCCGGACCACGGGCCTGCCTGTTGCGCACATCCGTCACCGGCGCCTGATCTTCCATGCGGCATCTCCCTGCAAAAACTGACGCCGCAATCCTACATCGCGGGCAGGCAATTTTCCTTGATTCAGGTCACACCACGGCAACGCGCGACAGGAAGAACCGGCGCCGGGACCGGCTCGGAAAAGGAACAGGGCGACAGACCTTCCGGTTTGCCGCCCTGCCCACAAGGGGAAGAAATTTCTTGATAAAATCGCCTGCCGTCAATGCCACCACGACAAGGACAAGGCATAGAGAGAGAAGATAGGTCGCGCATACTCCATTTGCGGTAGAGCCGCCGATTTTAACCTTTGGGTGGGGAATTCCCGACCATCGCGCAGACCGCCTCAAGCACCTGCGGCCATTCGGCAAAGAACAGCAACTGCCCGGTCTGCGGCAGGAACCGCACCTCCAGATGCGGATAGTCCGCCATCAGTTCGCGCAGGGTCAGGACCGGGGTCTGCGGATCCTGATCGCCCTGCAACAGCAGAACCGGCACCCGGCAGGCCCGCACGATGGACGACCAGTCCTTTTCAGAGCTGATACATTCGCGGGTAAACGCCTCATGCGCCGACCATTTCCGCGTCAGGCAGGTATCCGATCCTTCCAGAACGGCGGCCCGCACCTCTGCGCGGGCGAAGGTCTCCATGTCAGCCGGGCTTCCGCCGTTCACCTGCTGGAAGAAACTTTCCTTGCCCAGCCGCCGCGCCAGGCTGAACCCGGCCTGCACCAGAAACGGCAGCACGCGGGGGGCATAGCGCGCATTGGCCAGGATGAACCGTTGCCACTTGTCCATCCGCTCATATTGCGCGGCGGTGCGCACGGGCAACTGGCAGGCACAGCCGACAATGCCGCGCACCAGATCGGGTCGCGTGTTGGCCAGGTTCATCGCAAAGCGCAGGTCCGCCCCCAGCGGCAGGGCCACAGCCCCGGCAAGACCCAGATGATCCAGAACCGCGGCATAGTCGGCGGTGACTTCGGCCACATGATCGCTGCCCCGGGCGTGCAGATCCGTCCGGCCGTAACCGGCGCGCACCGGCACCACGACCCGCAACCCGCGCGTCCGTGCGGCCCGTTCGGCCGTGGCGGGCCACCGGATCAGGCCATAGTCGAGGTGCATGTACAGCACCGGCCGCCCGGCCGGATCGCCGAATTCGATCCAGGTCAGCCGCCGCCCGTCGGGCCGCCGCAATTCGTGCAGGGGCCGCGGCTCCAGCCCGCCTGCGCCCGGCCGCACCTCGGCCCGCGCGCCGGCCGGGATCAGCGCAACATCCATCAGGCCCAGCACCACCCGAACCAGTTCGCTCTGGCTGTGGGTCTCGGTCTTGGCCAGGATCGACCGCAACTGCGTCCGCACCGTTTCGGCCGACCGGCCCCGCGCCTCGGCAATGTCTTTCACCGGCTGGCCCAACGCGATGCCGCGCACGATCTCGACTTCGGCGCCGGTCAGGCCGAAGGCGTCCTGCACCGTCTGCTCGAACCCCTCGGGCCACACAAGTTCGGTCGAGATCACCAGCGCCAGCGGTGATGCCGCCTCAACCCGGCTGACGCGCAGGATGACCGGGCTGCCGGTGCGCTGCGACCGGATGCGCAGCGTGACCACCTTTTCGGCCCGCCCCCCGGCCACCTTGCGGATTTCGCCGCGCAGCAGGTCCAGATCCTCGGGGTCGAACGGAAGCCGGTCGAAGCGACAGTCCGGTTCCAGACCAAAAGCCACCGAAGCAGGGCGGTTGCAATCGGCGATGCGTGCCCCTCCGTCCGACAGGAAGGCTGCCGAGCGCGGTATCTCTTCCAGCACGCTGCGATAGCCGCCATCGTCGCGCGTGGCTTCCAGCCGGTCCAGAAACACCGTGGCGCGTTGCAGATGCGCCTCGATTTCCGCATCGTCCGGCGCGATGGCCCCATCGTCCGCGGCCCCCCGCAAGGGCGCGGCGCGGCCTTCCCAGACCTCCAGCAAATCCTCAAGACGGATCGGGTCCAATGCAACATCGTAAAGCCGATCAACAATCTCGGCCTTATGGTCACGCAGGGCAAATTCGGCCACGTCTGGGCGGGGGTTGCGGTCCGTCATGGCTCTTGCTTGACCCATGCCTGACGTTACGGCAAGCAGAATAAGGCGGCACCCCATGGACCTTGCCCGCGCCTTGCGCAAGAAAGACACGAACCGCACAAGACGCATCCCTGCAGGAGCCAGCATCATGATCACCCTTTACGGCGCTTACCGCAGCCGCGCCTCGCGTCCGCTCTGGCTGCTGGCAGAGACCGGAACGCCGTTCACCCATCTGCCCGTGATCCAGGCCTACCGCCTGGCAGATCCGGCCGCCCCCGACGCGCCGCTGAACACGACCTCGGCCAGCTTCCTGCGGGTGAACCCGCAGGGCCAGATTCCGGCGATGGAGGAAGACGGGCTGGTGCTGACCGAATCGCTGGCGATCACCCTGCATATCGCCCGGCGCCATGGCGGCCCGCTTGGCCCGGCGAATGACGCCGAACTGGCGCTGATGGAGCAGTGGGCGCTGTTTGCCGCCACATCCCTGGAAACCCCGGCGCTGGAAATCCTGTTCGCCCAGACCAATGGCACCGCCGACCTGCCCGAAGGCGCCGCCGTGATCGCCGTGGCCGCCGAAAAGCTGCGCCGCCCGCTTGCCCGGCTGCAGGGCCATCTGGCCGCGCACAGCCATATGGTGGGCGACCGCTTCACCGTGGCCGACATCAACACCGCCGAATGTCTGCGCTATGCGCAGGGCCACCCCAGCCTGCTGGCAGAATTCCCGGCGGTGAAGGCCTGGCTGGAAGCCTGCCAGTCGCGCCCCGCCTTCCAGTCGATGTGGGCGGCGCGCCAGGCAGAACCCGCATAAGCCCGTCGGCAGGCGGGCCCAACATCTTGCGCCCGCCCCCGCTTGGGTGGTCTAATGGCTGCGCCCAATGACAAGAGCAGCACAAATGGCGAACGACCTCCTCTCCCAGGCCGCAACGGCCTATGACGCCTCCTCGATCGAGGTTCTCGAACCGCTCGAGGCCGTCCGCCTGCGCCCCGGCATGTATATCGGCGGCATCGACGAACGCGCCTACCACCACCTTGCCGCCGAAATCCTGGACAACTCGATGGACGAGGCCGTTGCCGGCCACGCCACAAGGATCGAGGTGGAGCTGCACGAGAACGGCGCGCTGACGATCCGCGACAACGGTCGCGGCATCCCCGTCGATCCGCATCCGAAATTCCCCGACAAGTCCGCGCTTGAGGTGATCCTGTGCACGCTTCATTCGGGCGGCAAGTTCAACGGCAAGGCCTATGAAACCAGCGGCGGGTTGCACGGCGTTGGGTCCTCGGTGGTCAACGCCCTGTCCGACCTGATGCGCGTCGAGGTGGCCCGCAACAAGGAACTCCATGTGCAGGAGTTTTCGCGCGGCAAACCCCTTGCCCCCATCCGCATGGTCGGCCCGGCCCCGAACCGCCGCGGCACTTCGGTTACCTTCCACCCCGATGCCGAGATCTTCGGCACCCAGACCTTCAAGCCGCACCGCCTGATGAAGATGGTGCGGTCGAAGGCCTATCTGTTCTCGGGCGTGGAAATCCGCTGGAAATCCGCCATCCCCGATGGCGACATGCCGCTGGAAGCGGTGTTCCACTTCCCCGGCGGGCTGGCCGACTATCTGTCAGACCAGCTTGACCGTGTGACGACCTATGCCGAGCGCCCTTTCGCCGGAAAGGTTGGCTTTCAGGAAAAGTTTGGCGTTCCGGGTTCGGTGGAATGGGCGATCAACTGGACGCCTGCGCGCGACGGGTTCCTGTCGTCCTACTGCAACACGGTGCCCACGCCCGAAGGCGGCACCCATGAAGCCGGGTTCTGGGCTGCGGTTCTCAAGGGGCTCAAGGCCTATGGCGAGCGGATCAAGAACCGCAAGGCCGAACAGATCACCCGCGAAGACATGGTTTCAGGCGGCTGTGCGCTGATCTCGGTCTTCATCCGCGAACCGCAATTCGTGGGCCAGACCAAGGACCGCCTTGCCACCGAGGAAGCCGCGAAATGGGTGGAAAACGCGGTGCGCGACCGCTTTGACACCTGGCTGGCCGCCGATCCGAAATCGGCCGGCTCCATCCTTGATTTCGTGGTGCTGCGGTCCGAGGAACGCCTGCGCCGCCGCGCCGAAAAGGAAACCCAGCGCAAGACGGCCACCAAGAAGCTGCGCCTGCCCGGCAAGCTGGTGGACTGTTCGGCCACCGACCGCTCGGGGACCGAAATCTTTATCGTCGAAGGCGACAGCGCCGGCGGCTCCGCCAAGGGGGCGCGCGACCGCACCTATCAGGCGCTGCTGCCGCTGAAGGGCAAGATCCTGAACGTGCTGGGCGCCGCCTCGGCCAAGCTGAACGACAACTCGGAAATCCGCGACATCTGCGAGGCGCTTGGCGTGGGCATGGGCACCCGCTTCCGGCTGGATGACCTGCGGTATGACAAGATCATCATCATGACCGATGCCGATGTGGACGGGGCCCATATCGCCAGCCTGCTGATGACCTTCTTCTTCACCCAGATGCCCGAGCTGATCCGCAAGGGCCATCTCTACCTGGCCTGCCCGCCGCTTTACCGGCTGACGCAGGGCGCCAAGCGCCTTTACGTCGCCGATGATGCCGAAAAGGCGCTTTGGCTGGAAAAGGGCCTGGGCGGCAAGGGCAAGATCGACGTGCAGCGGTTCAAGGGCCTTGGCGAAATGGATGCCAAGGATCTGAAGGACACCACGATGAACCCCGACACGCGCAAGCTGATCCGCGTCTCGATCGACGAGGAGGAAGACCCCGCCAACCTGGTTGAGCGGCTGATGGGCAAGAAACCCGAACTGCGCTTCCAGTACATCCAGGAAAACGCCCGCTTCGTGGAAGAGCTGGATGTGTAGGGGAGGCCAACGGCCCCCCTACCGCCCCGCCTTGATCTGCCGGTGCTCGAACACGGCGACGGTCACCAGACCCAGGATCAGCGGGAAGATCAGGTAGAACAGCCGGAACACGATCAGCGCCGCCAGCACGCTTTCGTTGGAAAACTCGGGCAGGCCGGTCAGCATGGCCAGTTCGAACACCCCCAGCCCCCCCGGCGCGTGGGACAGCAGCGCCAGCGAGAAGGACACCACGAAGACGCCGGCAACCACCACGAAGCCGGGGTTGCCCACTTCGGGCAGTGCAAAATAGACGATCCCGGCGGCGAAAAGCGTCTCGATCGGGGCGACGGTGATCTGGCGCAACGCGATGGACAGCCGCGGATAGGCCACCGAGAAGCCGCGAATCCGCAGCGGCGGCAGGCCCAGCGCGCTGAAGACCAGATAGAGCACAATCACCCCCAGCACCCCGACCGCCAGCCAGCGCACCACCGACGGCGACAAAGCCCCGGCAAAGCGCGCCTCAAGCCCAGGATCAATCAGGAAGGCCAGCGCCAGCAGGATCATCACGCCCAGGCTGAAGGTGAGCGAGCAGAAGGTTACCAGAATCCCCACCTCGGCCCCCGTCAGGCCCTTTGAGGTATAGGCGCGATAGCGCACCACCGCCCCGGTAAAGGCCGAGGCCCCGATGGTATGTGACAGCGAATAGGTGGTCAGCGCGCACAGCCCGACGAAGACCACATTCACATGCTTGCCCAAGTGGGCCAGCGCAACCTGGTCATACATGGTCAGCGTGACATAGCAGCCGGCCGTGCACAGCACGATCATCGACCAGTGCCAGAGGTTCAGCGCCTCGATCCCGGCCCAGAGGGCGGGCCAGGACAGGCCCCGCAATTCCTTGCTCAAGAGCCAGAACGACACACCGATGGCCACCGCGCCGATCATCGGCCAGACGAACATCTTCCACGACTTCGGTTTCATTTCAGCGCCTGCCAAGGTGCCTCCTTCTGGGGTGCCTGCCTGCGGGCGGATAGGACGGGCAAACCCGCCGACAGGCAACCATGTGACGGGAAAAATCCGCCTTGTCGCGCGAATGTGCGCCCTATGCCGCAGACGGGCTGCGGTGGGTGCGCGGGCGGGAACGTCGCCGCCCCCAGCCCCGAAATCTTACAAAAAGTCCAATCTGGCACGCAACCCCTTGAAATCGTTGTGGCGGTGCCGTCCCCCATCATGGGACATCATTTCTTCTGCAAGGTTTCCACATATTCGGCCAGTTGCACCAGCCGTTCGGGCGTCGGGCTTTGGATGCCGTCACCGGAATCATAGGGCACCAGCGGGCTGTCCAGCAGCGGACCGAAGTTCGGCATGATCGCAGCCCCGTTCTTGCCGCCGGTATAGCCCCAGATCTTGGCCATCACCCGCAGCTTGGGGAAGGTGCCGCCATTGCGGCGGCTGAGGCCGGTCAGGTCGGCGGGCTTGTGTTCCAGATCGGCGGCCATCGGACCGTCGCCCTTGCCCCCCGCGCCATGGCACGACGAACAGAAGGCCGCGAAATCCTCGGCCCCGGTGGGTTTCTCTTGCGGCACGCAGGCCGCAAGCCCCAGCGCCGCCATTGCCAGTATCATGCGTTTCATCGTCTCATCCCCCAACCACGCGGCCCTGATCCAGCCGCACGACGCGATCCATCCGCGCCGCAAGCTCCAGGTTGTGGGTCGCGATCAGCGCGGCCATCCCTGTCGCCCGCACCAACTCCATCAGCGCCGCGAAAACCTGCTCGCTGGTGCCCGGGTCCAGATTGCCCGTCGGTTCATCCGCAAGCAACAGTTTCGGCGCATTGGCCAGCGCGCGGCAGAAGGCCACCCGCTGCTGTTCGCCCCCCGAAAGCGCCGCCGGCCGGTGCCCCGAGCGGGCCGCCACGCCGACGCGGCCCAGCAAATCCATCCCGCGCGCCTCGGCCTCGGCCTTGGGCACACCATTGGCCAGTTGCGGGATCACCACATTTTCCAGCGCGGAAAACTCGGGCAGCAGGTGGTGGAACTGGTAGATGAACCCCACCTCGGCCCGCCGCGCCTCGGTCCGGGCCTTGTCGCCAAGGCCGGTCATTTCACGGCCCCCATGCAGCACACGGCCGGAATCCGGCGTGTCCAGCAGCCCCGCGATGTGCAGCAGCGTGGATTTCCCCGCCCCCGAAGGCGCCACCAGCGCCACCACCTCGCCCGCGGCCACCTGCAATGAGGCCCCGCGCAGCACCAGCACCTCTGAGGGCTTGCCGCGGTTGTAGCCCTTTTCCAGACCTTCCAGAACCAGCGCGTCACTCATAGCGCAGCGCCTCCACCGGGTTCATCCGGGCCGCGCGGCGGGCCGGGAACAGGGTCACCACGAAGGACAGGCCCAGCGACAGCGCCACGGCCGAAGCCACATCGTTCAGTTGCAGCTTGGCCGGCAGCGCATAGATGCCGCGGATCGAGGGGTCCCAGACCTCGGCCCCGCTCAGGCTGTTCAGCGCTGCCATGATCGTGTCGATGTTCAGCGCGAACAGGCAGCCCAGCACCACACCGCAGACCGTGCCGATCACCCCGGTAAAGGCGCCGCAGATGAAGAACACCCGCAGGATGCTGCCTTCGGTCAGGCCCATGGTGCGCAGGATGCCGATGTCGCGCCCCTTGTTCTTGACCAGCATGATGAGGCCGGAAACGATGTTCATCGCCGCGATCAGCACCAGGATCGACAGGATCACGAACATCACATTGTCCTCGATGTCCAGCGCGCGCAGGAAAGAGCCGGCGCTGTCCTTCCAGGTCCAGATCAGGGCTGACGGACCGGCGGCGTTCAGGATGGGCAGGGACATGGCCTCGATATGGTCGGGGTCGGCCACCATCACCTCGATCTCGTCGGCAAAGCCTTCGCGGTTGAAGAAGGACTGCGCCTCGGTGAAGGGCATGTAGATGCGGGTCTTGTCGATGTCGTAGCGGCCGGCGGTGAAGACATAGACCACCTCATAGGCGTTGACGCGCGGGCTTGATCCGAAGGCGGTCTTCACGCCCGAAGGCGAGATGATGCGGACCCGGTCGCCGACGGTCACGCCCAGTTCGCGCGCCAGAACCGAACCCATGGCGATGCCTTCGGAAAACCGCGCCAGATCGCCAACGGCCTTCGCGCCCTTGCCGACGCGCGGGATCGCCTCCAGATCGGCGGGGGCGATGCCGAACACTTCGGCGCCATTCGTCCGCTCGCCATCGGTCACCATGACCTGCCCCTTGATCAGCGGGGCGGCACGGGTCACGCCGGGCACCTCTGCCAGCGTCTTCGACAGCGCGTCATAATCGGAAAAGCCTTTCAGCCACTGTCCCTGATCGTCCATCCGGTCGGTCGTATAGACGGTGACATGGGCGTTCGCGCCCAGGATCGTGTCCACGAATTCGGCCCGGAACCCGGCGCGCACGGCCAGTGTCACGATCAGCGCAAAGACCGCCAGCGTGATGCCGATCAGCGAAATCCAGGTCATCACGCTGACCCCGCCCTCGGCCCGCCGGGCGCGCAGATAGCGCCAGGCGATCATCCATTCGAATCTGCTGAAAGGTGCCGTCCTGCCCGCCATCATGCCCGCTTTCTTTTGGCCGCGAAGGTGACGGCTTCGGACCCAAAGGTCAAGGAAGCCGGCGACCGGGTCACATTCCCGCGAATTCTCCCATGGCGCAGAATCACGGCTTGGGACATAAGCACAGCCGCAAGCGTGACCTTGCGGGGCCGCGTGCATGTATTTTAACCATTCAGGAGACGCGAATGCGTATTCTTCCCCTTCTCGCCGCCCTTACCGCCGCGGCCTTCCTGTCGGCTTGTGACGACAAGGAATCCTGCACCCAGGAAGTGGCGCAGAAGAAGGCCGCCGACCTGTCGGCCAAGATCACCGAAGTCGGCACCCAGGACCCGACCAAGCTGGCCGCCCTTGCGCCAAAGATGCAGGAACTGGTCACCAAGGTTCAGGCCGGCGGCGATGATCTGAGCGGCACCTGCAAGGCCATTGACGACATGATGGCCGAACTGACCAAGTAAGGTCATACAGACTACGGCGGGCGGCCATATTTCGGCCGCCCGTTTGCAACCTCAGGCCACCGTCACCGCAATTGCCGCGAAATGCAGGCCTGCGGCGATGGCCACGAACAGATGCCACAGCGCCTGCTGGAAGCGCAGGCTGGACCAGGCATAGAAGAAGATGCCGGCGATATAGGTCATGCCCCCGGCCAGCAGCAGCCACAGCGATGCCGCCGGCAAGGCGGCCACCAGCGGGCCGATCGCGATCACCCCCAGCCAGCCCAGCGCGACATAGGCCACCACGGCGGCGCGGTCATAGCGGCCCGGCAGCACCAGCTTGATCACCACCCCCACCGCGGCCAGCCCCCAGATGGCGGTTCCCAGGCCGATGGACCAGCCCATATGATCAAGCTGCGCAATCACGGCGGTATAGGTGCCTGCGATCATCACATAGATCGCGGAATGGTCGAACCGGCGCAGCAGCCATTTCAGCGCGCTTGGCGGGGTCATGTTGTAGGCCATGGAAAAGCCCCACATCAGGAAAAACCCGGCCGCATAGACCGTCAGCGCCGCAAAGACCCCCGTCCCGACCGAGCCCAGCGCATGGCCCAGAAGCAGGGGAAAGGCGATCAGCCCGGCCAGAATCGCCAGCGCATGAACGATTCCGTCCGCCAGGATCTCGGCGGTCGAGACCTTGCGCGACAACAGGCTGGGGTTGGGCGGGGTATGCGGCATGTCGGTCCGGTGGCGGGGGGTTTCCGCCAAACATGGCATTCCTTCCGTCCGGGTCAATCCGGCCAAAGGCCGCATGACGCTGGGTCAGGCCGCTGAGGCCGAGCTTTTCTCAGGGGGCCGGCTGCAAAAGCGGCTCATAGCGCGCATCGGTCAGTGTGTTCAGAAACGCGACCAGCGCGTCGATCCGCTGGTCATCCAGCGCGGGGCCGGATTCCAGTTCGGTCAGCGACAGGGTCTCGGGCACCTCGGGCGCGGCGAAGGGCTGGCCGGTTTCGGGGTTGATCTTCCGGGCCGGCACAGTGGTGTTGTAGGTGTTGTAGAACAGGATCACCGTGCGCAGATCGGCAAACACCCCGTTGTGCATATAGGGGCCGGTCACGGCCACGTTGCGCAGGGTTGGCACCTTGAACTTGCCGCGCTCTGTCGCGGCCCCGGCCACGGCGGGGTTTGCGGCAAGCCCGGCATCCACGGTGACAGGCGCCGTGCCATTCCCCGCGCGAACCGCCGTGTTCTCGGGCACGCCGATGTTGTGATAGGCGTAATTGGTGAAGGTCTCGCCTTCCGCGCCGCCTTGCGGTTTCAACTGGTGGCACTGGTTGCAGTTGGTGAACTGGTTGGAAAAGAACAGAACCCGGCCCAGCTCTTCCTGATCGGTCAGCTTGGCTTCCCCGCGCAGGAAACGATCATACTTGCTGTCGAAGGGCGCGAATTCCGGGGTGGCCTCATAGGCGGCAATCGCCTGCGCCATGGCATCGAAGAACGCCTCGTCACTGGCGGGGGCCTGCGGGAACAGCGCCGCCAGCGTGGCCACATATTGCGGGTTCTCGCGCAGGCGGGCGGCGGCCGTGGCCACATCGGGCAGGGCCATTTCCAGCGGGTTCAGCGGCGGCCCCTTGGCCTGATCGGCCAGGGTCGCGGCGCGGCCATCCAGAAACTGCCCGCCGACCCAGGCGCCCTTGGCATCGCGCCCGAAGGGGGGCGAGAAGCGCGCGTAAGATGCCGTCGGCGCGTTACGGTCGCCCAGGCTGGCGCCATCGTCGCCCAGGGAAACGGCGTGGCCCAGCACGGTTTCGCGCGGGTCGGCAAATCCGGCGGCCGGGTCATGGCAGGTGGCGCAAGCCTGCGTGCGGTTCTTCGACAGGTTCACGTCGAAGAACAGCGCCTCGCCCCAGCTTGCCAGATCGGGATAGGGGGCTGCTTCTTCCGCCGCCGCCCCCTGCGCCATCAGGGCCAAGGCCAGACACCAAACGCTGCGCGCCATCGCGAAATCTCCGTCGCTTTCTGACATCCGTCATAGTTGACAGATTTAGTCAGGTCCAGCGTGCAAGCCGCGACATTGCGCCCGGGTCAGGCGGTGCGGCGGCGGAATGGCGCGGACAGCAACGCCAGCAGGGCTGCAAGACCGCCCCATCCCAGACCAAAGCCGATGCCGGCACAGACCGCGCCTTCGGTTGTCAGCGGCAGGGCCGGGGCGAAATCGGCCCAGGTCGCCTGCACCAGCGCCGGATCGGCCAGACGGTGCGGCATCATCAGCCGTTCATAGGGGCCGGCCAGCCGCAGGATGGCCAGATCGTTGCGCAAGCCTTCGGCCCGGGCAAAGGTGGCGCGCAGGTCGCGGGCATGTTGGCCGGAAAAGCCGGTGGTTCCCAGCGCCTCAAGCGCGGCATCGCGGCTGAGGCCGGATTTCGCCGCCGAACGGTCAAAGTCGGCCTCAATCCGGTCAAGCGTATCGACCTGCCCCGCCAGGCGTTGCAGGTATTGCTGCGAAAACTCGGGGAATTGCGACAGCGTTCCCGCCCCCGCAATTCCGCCGGCCAGCACAAGCGCACGTCCGATCATCCGCTTCTCCCCGTTGTCGGGGCCGCGCGCCCGTCAGGGGTGCGCGGCGTAGATCTGTACCAGACGCTCCACCGCCGCTTCGGGCGACATCTCTTCGCTTTCGCCGGTGCGGCGGCTGGTCAGTTCGACCACGCCATTGGCCAGCCCGCGCGGGCCGACGGTGATGCGCCAGGGCAGACCGATCAGGTCCATCGTGGCGAACTTGGCCCCGGCGCGTTCGTCGCGATCATCGTAAAGCGGTTCCAGCCCGCGGGCCAACAGCGCCTTTTCCAGCCCCTCGCAAGCCGCATCCGCCGCCGCGTCGCCCTGCTTGAGGTTGACGATCCCCACCGGGAAGGGCGTCACGCCTTCGGGCCAGATGATGCCCTTGTCATCATGGCTGGCTTCGATGATGGCGCCCAGCAGGCGGCTGACGCCAATGCCGTGGCTGCCCATCTCGACCGGCACGCGCTCGCCCTTGTCGTTCACGACCAGCGCGCCCATCGCGGCGGAATACTTGGTGCCGAAGTAGAAGATCTGCCCCACCTCGATGCCCCGGCCCACCTTGCGATGCGCTTCGGGCACGGCATCGAAGACGGCGGCATCATGGGTTTCATCGGTGCGGGCGTAAAGGGTGGTGAACTCCTCACAGACCTTTGCCACCGCGTCGCGGTCATCATAGTCGATCTCGCGCGCGCCCAGCTTCAGGCCGGTCACGCGGTCATCGTAGAACACTTCGGATTCGCCGGTGCTGGCCAGCACCAGGAATTCATGGGTGTTGTCGCCGCCGATCGGGCCGCTGGCGGCGTGCATCGGAATGGCGGTCAGGCCCATGCGTTCATAGGTGCGCAGGTAGCTGACCATGTGGCGGTTGTAGGCGTGCAGCGCGGCATCGCGGTCGATGTCGAAGTTGTAGCCGTCCTTCATCAGGAACTCGCGCCCGCGCATCACGCCGAAGCGGGGGCGCATCTCGTCGCGGAACTTCCACTGAATATGGTACAGCGTCAGCGGCAGATCCTTGTAGCTGTTCACATGGGCCCGGAAGATGTCGGTGATCATCTCCTCGTTGGTGGGGCCATAAAGCATCTCGCGCTTCTGCCGGTCGGTGATGCGCAGCATTTCCTGACCGTAATCATCGTAGCGGCCGGATTCCCGCCACAGGTCTGCCGGTTGCAGCGTGGGCATCAGCAGCGGAATGTGGCCGGCGCGGATCTGTTCCTGATTCACGATCTCTTCGATCCGGCGCAGCACGCGCAGACCCAGCGGCAGCCAGGAATAGATGCCCGCCGCCTGCTGCTTGATCATGCCCGCGCGCAGCATGTAGCGGTGCGAGACGATCTGCGCCTCGGCGGGGTTTTCCTTGAGAACGGGCAGGAAGTATCGGGTCAGACGCATCTTGAGGCGACCTTGTAAGGATGGGTTGCCCGTTTCCTAGCCGGAAGCGGCCCTTCGGGCAAGGCGGCGAAGCGGTGCCGGCAGGGTGCCATGTGCCGGGCAACATGCCCTGCCTGCTGTGCTGCCGGGCTCAGGCCTGGGCCTTCAGCCCCTGCCCCATCAGGTCTTCCACGAAATAGGCGGCGAACTGCGCGCGACCCGACACGCCGGCCTTGGAATAGATACGGGTCAACTGCGCGCGCACCGTACCCTGGGCGGCGCCGCGAACCTCGGCGATCTCGGCCACGTCCAGCCCTTTCAGTGCCAGAAGGCCCACATCGCGTTCGGCCGGTGTCAGGCCCCAGGCGGCGAACTGCGCCTCGATCACATCGGACAGCGCACCGCGGGCCACGTCCAGCGCGGCTTCCTGCGCCCGCAGAAGATCAATGGTGCGGCGCAGGGCCAGCGCGCCGAAGACCACCCCCAGCGTCAACGCACCGGTCACCAGCGCCTCGAAGATGAAGTGGATCGACTGCGGATCTTCCCTCAGGTCGCCGATCACATCGCCGATGAAGAACACGACGGCCAGCGTCTGGACCAGCAGGAAGGCAACCAGCGCGGCGGTCTGACGCCGCCGCGCCTCTTGCGGGGTGCGTCCCGTCATTTTCGCCGATCTTTGTCGCTTCCGGTCAGCATCGGCCGCACCAGATTGCGGCCCATGGCGCGCGATTCAAGGGCAACGCCTGCAACATGCAGCAGCACAAGAAACAGGATCAGGTTTGCAGCCACTTCATGCACCTCTTCCGCGGCATCTTTCCAGCCTTCGTTCTCGTCCTCATCATCGCCGGATTCGCCCGGCTTGACCAGTGCAGACCAGTCGCCCGATGCAACCGCCGCCTGGTCGGCGGCCACCTGCATGGGCGTGCGGCCGCCGGTCATCACAAGGCCGGTGGCGATCACCACCGCCAGAAGGCCCCAAAGGGCATAGGCCATCATCGCCCCGGCGGGGTTGTGCGAGCCGTATTCCTCGGGCCGGCCCTGCGCCAACTGCCGCAGATGGCGCAGCGCGGCCAGCGGATTGGGCGGGAAGGCCGAAAACCGCGCCTCCTGCGGGCCGACAATGCCCCACAGAAGACGCAAGGCCAGCAGGCCGATGCCGATCCAGCCCGCCAGAACGTGCAGGGTGCTGCCCCCCTCGGTCAGGATCGCATTGGATAGAACCACAAGGGCAAGGCCCCAATGGGAAATGCGGATCACAGGGTCCCACAGGCTGGGCGCAATGCGGGCGCGAGAGAACGGAGACTCAAGGGGGGCAACCATCCGATCAGCCCTCTTCGCCGCCGATCTTGGTGATCGCGCCGGAAGCGGGGTCGATATAGACTTCGCTCACCTTGCCTTCGGCATCGGCGCATTTGGCCTCGATCTTGCCGTCTTCGGCTTCAAAGGACTTCACCTCGCAGCCCTTTTCCTTGAGCGCGGCGGTGGCCGCTTCGGGGGTGGTGCCGACGATATCGCCCACGGCGGGGGCGGCCAGCGCAGCCAGCGGCGAAGCGGCAAGCGCAAGCGCGATCAGAAGCGTACGGGTCATGAGGGGAACCTTTCGATCAGGTCAGTTCGGGTTTCGGTTGAACCGGCGATGCAGGGGGTTTTCGCACCCCGGTTGCCGCCTGTCTGCGGCCCTTTTGCGGGCGACGTCGATCTGCAGGGCGTTTATCCCTGCCCGCCTAAGCGCCGGCTGACGGCGAAAAACCGCCTTTTCGGCGCTGCCCTTGCGAAGTGGCCCCTGCTCTGCCATCTGAATCGAAAGGGTTGATCAGGGGTATGGGCAGAACATGGCGCTTCCGATGCGGGATCAGGCCAGATACTGGGGCATCGCTGCGGTGGTGTTCCTTCTGCTGCTGTGGTTCCTGGGTGATGTGATCCTGCCCTTTCTGGTGGGCGGGGCCATCGCCTATTTCCTGGACCCGGTGGCCGACCGGCTGGAACGCCTGGGCCTGAGCCGCACCGCGGCCACGGCCGTGATCTCGCTGATCGGCATGCTGGCGGTGATCCTGCTGGTGCTGGCGATCATTCCCACGCTGGTAAACCAGTTGACCGCGCTGGTGAATTCCGCCCCCGAAATGACCCGCCGGATGCAGGCCTTCCTGCTGGAACACTTCCCCGAGCTGGCCGATTCCACATCGACCGTCCGGCAGACGCTGGCCAATATCGGCGCGGCGATCCAGTCCAAGGGGCTGGAGATGGTGGACGGCGTGATTTCCTCTGCGATGGGGGTGATCTCGATCGTGGTGTTCATCGTGGTCGTGCCGGTGGTGGCCTTCTATCTGCTGCTTGACTGGGACCACATGATCGCGCGGATCGACGCCATGCTGCCGCGCGACCACGCGCCCGTGGTGCGCCAGCTTGCGCGCGAGATCGACGCGGTGCTGGCCGGCTTCGTGCGCGGGCAGGTGTCTGTCTGCATGTTGCTGGGCACCTTCTATGCCGTGGCGCTGATGCTGGCGGGGCTGCAATTCGGGCTGGTGGTGGGCGCCATTGCCGGCGCGATCACCTTCATCCCCTATATCGGCAGCCTGATCGGCGGCGCGCTGGCCATCGGGCTGGCGCTGTATCAGTTCTGGGGCGAATGGCTGCACATCGCCGCCGTCGCAGGAATCTTTGCCGCCGGCCAGTTCATCGAGGGCAATATCCTGACGCCCAAACTGGTGGGCCGTTCGGTCGGGCTGCATCCGGTCTGGCTGATCTTCGCGCTGTCGGCCTTTGGCACGGTGTTCGGCTTTGTCGGGATGCTGGTCGCGGTGCCGGTCGCCGCCGCCATCGGGGTGCTGACCCGCTTTGCCATCGCACAGTATCAGTCCAGCCTGCTGTATCAGGGCCATGCCGGGCGGGCCGTGACGGACACGGACGACACGAAAGAGGTTGGCCAGGGGTGACACGGCAACTGACCTTTGACCTGCCGCCGCAACAGAACCTGCGGCGCGAGGATTTCGTGCCATCGCCCGCGAATGTGCTGGCGCTGGCACAGATCGACGGCTGGCGGGATTGGCCGGGCGGCCGGTTGCTGCTGGTCGGGCCGCAGGGGGCGGGCAAGTCGCATCTGACCGCGATCTGGGCGGCCGGGGCACAGGCGGCCGTGATCGCCGCGCCCGCGCTGGCCGGGGCCGACCTGCCTGCGCTGGCCGCCAGCGGCGCCGTTGCGGTTGAGGATGCCGACCGGCTGGCTGGCGATGCGGCAGCGGAAACGGCCCTGTTCCACCTTTACAACCTGCTGGCAGGCAGCGGCGCGCTGCTGGTCACCGCCGCCACCCCGCCGCGCGACTGGGGGCTGGGCCTGCCCGACCTGCTGTCGCGGTTGCAGGCGATGCCGCTGGTGCGGCTTGATCCGCCCGATGACGCGCTTTTGTCCGCCGTGCTGGTCAAGCTGTTCGCCGACCGTCAGCTTGCGGTGCCCCCGGTGCTGATCCCCTGGCTGGTGGCGCGGATGCCGCGCTCCATCGGCGCCGCCCGCGCGCTGGTCGCGGAACTGGATGCGCGGGCCCTGGCCGAAGGCCGCGCCATAACCCCCCGGCTTGCCGCCGAAATTCTGGACAGCGACCCGCCCGAGTGAAACAGTGTCATCATACTGTCACTTCGGCCTTTCAGAAGAAGATCATGACAAACGCCGATTTCCTCAAAGCCCCGTTCCCCGCCCCGGTCGAAATCTCTGCCGATGAGATTGCCGGCCCGCGCCGTTTCTTCAACCGCGAGCTTTCGTGGCTTGCCTTCAACTGGCGCGTTCTGGAAGAGGCGGCGAATCCGGCCGTGCCGCTTCTGGAACGGTTGCGCTTCCTGTCGATCAGCGCCACCAACCTGGATGAATTCTACACCGTCCGGGTGGCCGGCCTGCGCGCGCTGGTTCGCAACGGCAACGTCATGCATTCGGAAGACGGCCGCAGCCCGGCCGAGCAGTTGACACTGATCCACGCCGATGCGCGCGGTCTGATGCAGACGCAGCAGACCACCTACAACGCGCTGAAAAAGGAAATGGATGCCACCGGCATTGCCATCCTGTCCCGGTCCAAGCTGACCGCGCGCGACCTGAAATTCCTGGAACAGCACTTCCTGACCAATGTCTTTCCGGTGCTGTCGCCGCTGGCCATCGACCCGGCGCACCCCTTCCCCTTCATCCCCAACACCGGCTTTTCGCTGGCGCTGGAGCTTGAGCGGGAAAGCGACCGCCGTCCGCTCAAGGCGCTGTTGCCGATTCCGCAGCAGATTGCCCGCTTCGTCCGCCTGCCCGACCGTGAAGGCGAAATCCGCTTCCTGCCGCTGGAAGAACTGCTGCTGCTGCATCTGGACATGCTGTTCCCAGGCTATACCGACCGTGGCCATTGCCTGTTCCGCGTGCTGCGCGACAGCGATCTGGAAGTCGAGGACGAGGCAGAAGATCTGGTCCGCGAATTCGAGACCGCCCTGAAGCGCCGCCGCCGCGGCGAGGTGATCCGGCTCAAGATGTCAGCCGGGGCGCCGGATTCCCTGCGCGCCCTGATCATGGAAGAACTGAACGCCGCCCATGACGAGGTGGTCGAGGTCAAGGGCCTGCTGGGCATCGCCGATCTGAAGGAACTGGTGCTGTCCTCGCGCCCTGATCTGCTGTGGCCGACCTTTACCCCCCGCGTGCCGGAACGGGTGCAGGACCATGACGGCGACCTGTTCGCCGCGATCCGGCAGAAGGACATCCTGCTGCATCATCCCTATGAAACCTTCGATCTGGTGATCCGCTTCCTGGAACAGGCGGCGCGCGATCCGAACGTGCTGGCGATCAAGCAGACGCTGTATCGCACAAGCTGGGACAGCCCGATCGTCAGCGCGCTGTGCGAGGCGGCCGAAAGCGGCAAGTCGATCACCGCGCTGGTGGAACTGAAGGCGCGTTTCGACGAGGCGGCGAACATCCGGCAGTCACGCCGGCTGGAACGTGCGGGCGCGCATGTGGTCTATGGCTTCATGCACCTCAAGACCCATGCCAAGATTTCCACCGTGGTCCGGCGCGAGGGCGACCAGTTGGTCACCTATACCCATTACGGCACCGGCAACTATCACCCGATCACCGCGCGCATCTATACCGACCTGTCGTTCTTTACCTGCGACCCGGCGCTGGGGCGCGATGCGACCAAGGTGTTCAACTATCTGTCGGGCTATGTGCAGCCGCAGGGGCTGGAAAACCTGGCGATTTCGCCGATCACGCTGAAGCCGCGCCTGCTGGAGCTGATCGCGGCCGAAGCCGACCATGCCCGCGCCGGGCGACCGGCGGAAA
The DNA here is from genome assembly GCF_003034965.1 of Fuscovulum blasticum DSM 2131. GTDB lineage: Bacteria > Pseudomonadota > Alphaproteobacteria > Rhodobacterales > Rhodobacteraceae > Pseudogemmobacter > Pseudogemmobacter blasticus. Next base: position 233,566 of record NZ_PZKE01000002.1, read on the forward strand.
TCTGGGCCAAGATGAACAGCCTGATCGACCCCGAGGTGATTGACGCGCTTTACGCCGCCAGTCAGGCCGGGGTGAAGATCAGCCTGATCGTGCGCGGCATCTGCGGCGTGCGTCCGGGCATAAAGGGGCTGTCGGAAAACATCCGCGTCAAGTCCATCGTCGGGCGGTTCCTGGAACATAGCCGCATCGTCTGTTTCGGCAACGGCTTTGGCCTGCCCGCCAAGAAGGCGCGGGTCTTCCTGTCGTCGGCCGACTGGATGGGCCGCAACCTGACCCGCCGGGTGGAAACCCTGGTCGAGGCGCTGAACCCCACGGTGAAAAGCCAGATTCTGAGCCAGATCATGGCTGCAAATCTGGCGGACGAGGCGCAAAGCTGGGTGCTGTCGCCCGATGGCGCCTATGCCCGCGAACTGGCGCCAGAGGATGGCACGCTGTTTTCCTGCCACCAGTTCTTCATGGAAAACCCGTCGCTTTCGGGGCGCGGCACCGCCGGGGCCAAGGACGCGCCCAAGCTGGTCCCCGTGCGGGACGAGGATAACACGGCCACGGCGGCACAATAAGGTGCCCTGCCCGGCATGACGCCGGGCAGCGGCTTTGCGGCTGCCGCGGGTTGACCCTGCCCCGCCGCAGCGCCAATCTTGCGCGCAAGACCGGGGAATCGACCATGAATGCCGAAGGACCGCTGCCCATGCCCGAAGAAGAGGACTGGGAACCCTTCGGGCGACCGCTGTTCGAGGATGCCTCGGTACGGGCACTGTCGCGCGTGGGCGTGGTGGATGTCGGGTCAAACTCGGTTCGGATGGTGGTGTTTGACGGCGCGGCGCGCAGCCCGGCCTATTTCTACAACGAAAAGGTCATGTGCGGGCTGGGCAAGGGGCTGGCCGAAACCGGCCTGCTGAACCCCGAAGGCCGCAAGCGCGCGCTGGTCGCGCTGAAACGCTTTGCCCTGCTGGCGCGCGGCATGGGAATCGGGCCGCTGACCGTGGTCGCCACCGCCGCCACGCGCGAGGCAGGGGACGGCCCCGAGTTTCAGGAAGAAGTGTTTCGCGAAACCGGCTTGCGGCTGCATGTGATCGACGGTGACGAAGAGGCGCGGCTGTCGGCGCAGGGTGTGCTGCTGGGCTGGCCCGACGCCAGGGGGATCGCCTGCGACATGGGCGGCAACTCGATGGAACTGGCGCGGATCGGCGGCGGCAAGGTGGGCAAGCGGGTGTCCACGCCGCTGGGGCCGTTCCGGTTGCAGCAGCTTGACGGCGGGCCGAAGAAGCGGCTCGCCCATATCGACCGCGTGCTGAAGGATGCGCAGGCCGAGGTGAAATCCAGCGGCGAACGAATCTATCTGGTGGGCGGAAGCTGGCGCGTCATCGCCCGTCTGGACATGGAGCGGCGGAACTATCCGCTGACCGTGCTGCACGAATACCGGATGACACCGCAGGGCCTGCTGGACACCATCGACTGGATCGCGGCCTCGGATCTGACGATGCTGCGCGCCCGCACCGGCACCTCGGCCGAACGGATGGAGCTGGTCCCCATCGCCTGCGAGGTGCTGCGCGAGGTGATCAAGGTGCTGAAACCGTCGGAAATCGACGTGTCGGCCTATGGCATCCGCGAGGGGCTGCTGTACGAACAGATGCCCGAACGCCTGCGCGCCCGCGACCCGCTGATCGAAGCGGCCCGGATGAGCGAGATCACCCAGGCCCGGATGCCCGGCTTCGGCAAGAAGCTGTATGGTTTTCTGGAACCGCTGTTCAAGGACTGGCCGAAGGAACGGCTGCGGCTGGCCAAGGCGGCCTGCCTTCTGCATGACACCACCTGGCGCGCCCATCCCGACTATCGCGCCGAGGCCTGTTTCGACAACGCCACCCGCGCCAACCTGGGCGGGCTGGACCATCCCGGCCGGGTGTTCCTGGGCCTTGCGCTGTTGCATCGCTACAAGAACAGCCGCAGCGGCAGCCGGATGGAACCGCTGTTCCGGCTGCTGACAGAAGAAGAAATCGCCCAGGCCGAGGTTCTGGGCAAGGCGATGCGCTTCGGCGCGATGTTCTCGGTTGGTGATCCGGCGCGGGCGGGGCGGCTGACCTGGGTGGCAGGCAAGAAGCGCACGCTGGGGCTGGAGCTGACCGAGGAAGGCCAGGGCCTGTTCGGCGAGGTGTCACAGGCCCGCTTCGCGGCGCTGGCGCTGGCACTGAAGGCCCAGGCAAAGATCGGCCGCGCCGCATGACCCTGACCTTCGATCACCTGGCCCTTGCGGCCGAAACGCTTGAGGCCGGCGTCGCCCATGTCGAGGCGGCGCTTGGCCTGCCCATGGCCGGCGGGGGCGAACATCCGCTGATGGGCACCCACAACCGGCTGATGGGTCTGGGCGACCTTTATTTCGAGGTGATCGCGATCAACCCCGCGGCACCGCCGCCCGGCCGCCCCCGCTGGTTCGACCTTGACCGTTTCTCGGGCCGACCCCGGCTGACGAACTGGATCTGCCGCTGTGATGACATCGCGGCCGAACTGGCGCTGTCGCCTCCCGGCACCGGCCGCGTGCTGGATCTGCAGCGCGGCGATTTCCGCTGGCAGATGGCGGTGCCGGACGATGGCCGCCTGCCCTTCGACAACGCCTTTCCCGCGCTGATCCACTGGCAGGGTAGCCTGCACCCGGCCCCCCGCCTGCCGGACACCGGCGCCCGGCTGACCCGGCTTGAGATTGCCCATCCGCAGGCCGAAGCCCTGCGTGCGGCGCTGGCCGGGCGGCTGGCCGATCCGCGCGTTGTCGTGCTGGCCGGCCCGTCCCCGGCGATGCGCGCCAGCTTCTCCACCCCGCACGGGGTGCGTGTGCTGGAATGATCCGCCCCGCCACGCCCGATGACGCCGGCGCCATTGCCGCGCTGTGGAACCCGTGGATCACCGGCACCGCCGTGACCTTCAACCCCACCGCCAAGACACCGGACGAGGTTGCGGCGATGATCGCCACCCGCCGCGCCGCCGGGCAGGAATTCCTGCTGGCCGAGGATGGGGAGACCCTGCTGGGATTCGCCACATACGCGCAGTTTCGCGGCGGAGCGGGCTATGTCCGCACCATGGAACACAGCGTCATACTGTCGCCCGCGGCGCGTGGGCATGGCACCGGCCGGGCGCTGATGGCGGCACTGGAATCGCACGCCCGGGCCGCCGGGGTGCATCAGATGATGGCAGGTGTTTCCGCTGAAAACCCCGCAGGCCGCGCCTTTCACGAAAAGATCGGATACCGGCTGATCGCGACCCTGCCGCAGGTCGGCCACAAGTTCGGCCGCTACATGGATCTGTGGCTGATGCAGAAATTCCTCTGACAACGCCGCGGCGCGGCGCTAATCTGCCCGCATGTCGATCTGGACCCGTATCGCCGATGCCCTTTCCGCCCTTGCGGCGGGTGAACCGCTGTCGGTGGTGTTCGACCGGCTGCGCGGGGCCCCCGACCCCGAAAAAAAGCGTTGGCTTCACCATCGCGGTTCTGGCCCTTGGCGCCAAGATGGCCAAGGCCGACGGCGAGGTGTCGCGCGCCGAGGTGACCGCGTTCCGCCGCATCTTCACCCTGCCCCGGACCGAGGAAAAGCACGCCGCCCGCGTGTTCGACCTTGCCCGTCAGGATGTGGCCGGCTTTGACGCCTATGCCGCCAAGATTGCCCGGCTGTTCAACCCGACCGGCGCCCGCCTTTGCGCCGACGACCATCACATCCTGATCGACCTGCTGGAGGCGCTGTTCAACATCGCGCTGGCCGACGGCAGCTATCACCCCGGCGAAGATGCCTTCCTGGCCCATGTGGCCGAGGTGTTCGGTCTGGACGAAGGCTGTTTCCGCGCCGTCCGCGCCCGGCTAGTGGAGGGCGCCCCGCGCGACCCCTATGATGTGCTTGGCCTGCCGCGCGACGCCACGCTGGCCGAGGCCCGCGCCGCCTGGAAGGCGCTGGTGCGCGACTGCCACCCCGATGTGATGCAGGCCCGTGGCCTGCCGCCCGAAGCGGTGCGTCTGGCCGAACGCCGCCTGATCGCCATCAACGCCGCCTGGGCCGAGATTTCGGGCAAGGTCGCCGCCTGATGGCCCGCGACTTCCTGCGTCTGGCGACCTATAACGTCGAATGGTTCAACGCGCTGTTCAACGACCGGGGCCGGATGCTGGAAGACAGCGCCCCCTCGGCCCGCCACAAGATCAGCCGCGCCACGCAACTGGGGGCGCTTGGCATCGTCTTTACCGCGCTGGACGCCGATGGCGTCATGGTGATCGAGGCGCCCGATACCAGTTCGAAACGCTCGACCGTGCAGGCGCTGGAAACCTTTGCCCGCCATTTCGGCCTGCGGGCGCGGCGCTGCCTGCACGGCTTCAATTCGGAGACCGAGCAGGAGATCGCCTTCCTTTACGATCCCGACCGGATCAGGGCGACGCATGATCCGCGCGGCAACCATCAGGGGCCGGGCGGCCCGCCCAGCCCGGACAGCCCGCGTTTCGACGGCAGCTTCCGCTACGATCTGGACACCGACACCGCGCCAGAGACCATCGCCTTTTCCAAGCCGCCGCTGGAAGTGGCGCTGACCGGCCCCGACGGGCTGCCGCTACGGCTGATCGGGGTTCATGCCAAGTCGAAAGCCCCGCATGGTGCGACCGATCCGGTGCAACTGCTGCGCCTGTCGATCGAGAACCGGCGCAAGCAACTGGCGCAGTGTATCTGGCTGCGCGCCCGGGTCGAGGAACATCTGGCCCGCAAGGAAAGCCTGGTCGTCATGGGCGATTTCAACGATGGCCCCGGACTGGACGAGTTCGAGCGCCTGTTCGGCAAATCGGGGATCGAGATCGTCCTTGGTTCGGACGGCGATCCGGCGTTGCGGCTGACAGATCCCCATGCCGCGATGGCGCTGCAAAGCCGGGTCGCCATGGCGCCCACCTCGGCCCGGTTCTGGCACGGGCCAAAGCAGCATTACTTCGAGGCGCTGCTGGATTTCATCATGGTCTCACCCGATCTGGCGCTGCGCAGCCCGGACTGGCGGATCTGGCACCCGTTCAATGATCCGGCCATCGCCGCGGTGCCCGAACTGCGCGAGGCGTTGTTGCAGGCGTCGGATCATTTTCCCGTCACGCTGGACCTGCCGCTTTCCGCCAAGGCGCCGCGCCGTCGCCAAACGTGATTTGCGCGGGCGCGGGGGGCTTCCCATATTAAGCCAAAGTTACTGATGGGAGTGCTGTCCATGCGCCGCACCGCTGCCTGCATGATGATCGGCCTTGCGCTGGCCCCGCTGCCGCTTGCCGCCGAAGACCCGGCCCCCAAGGCCGAAAGCGAGGGATTCTCGCTGATGGAGGAAGGCGCGAAGCTGGTGCTGCGCGGGCTGATGTCGGAAATGGAACCGACGTTCAAGGAAATGGACAAGGCGCTGTCCGACATGAAACCGATGGTCGAAGAGATCGGGCCGCGGTTTCAGGAACTGATCGCCCTGATGGGCGACGTGCAGAACTATCAGGCGCCCGAGGTGCTGCCGAACGGCGACATCCTGATCCGCCGCAAGGTTCCGCTTGTGCCGAAGATCGGCCCCCGGCTGCCCGGCCCGAATGGCGAGACCGAGCTTTAAGTCCATCCCATGATGCCGCCCGCCACCAAACGGTGGGGGCGGCGGACAGGATCAGATCTGCTTTTCGGGCATGTGGACGATCAGCCCGTTCAGGGCCGGCGTCACCTTGAGTTGGCAGGTCAGGCGCGACCGCACCGGATCGGGCTCATAGGCGAAGTCGAGCATGTCCTGCTCCATCGCGTCTTTCTTCGGCAGCTTGTCCACCCAGGCCGGATCAACATAGACATGGCAGGTCGAACAGGCGCAGGCGCCGCCGCAATCGGCCTCGATGCCCGGAATCCCGTTGTCGCGCGCGCCTTCCATCACGGTCAGCCCGTCGCGGACCTCGATCTCATGCGCCTTGCCGCCGTATTCCACATAGGTGATCTTCGCCATCGCCGTCCCCGGATCTTGCTGTCCTCGCGGACATAGGACGATTCCGCCGCCTTTGCCAGAGGGGCAGGACGCTTTCCCCCGGCCGCACGGGCGGTTAGGCTGGCCGCCCGCCAACAGGAGCCCGCCATGACCGCCCTGCCCCTTGCCACCCTGCAATCTGCCTGCGAGGCCGAACTGAACCGGCTTTGGGCGGGGCAAGACGACGGGGCGCATGATCTGGGCCATGTCCGCCGGGTGCTGGCCAATGCCCGCCGGATTGCCCTGGGCGAAGGCGGCGCGGATGAAGAGGTGCTGGTTCCGGCCGCAATCCTGCATGATGCGGTGAAACTGCCCAAATCCGACCCGGACCGCGCCCGCGCCTCAACGCTGTCGGCCGAAGCGGCGGCGCGGTTTCTGGCCGGCCTGCCGGGCTATCCGGCGGCAAAGATCCCCGCCGTCGCCCATGCCATTGCCGCGCACAGCTTTTCCGCCGGCATCGCCCCCGAAACGCCCGAGGCAGAAATCCTGCAGGATGCAGACCGGCTTGAGGCCCTGGGGGCCATCGGCATTGCGCGGATGTTCCATGTGGCGGGGCAGATGGGGGGCGGTCTCTTCGACCCCGATGATCCCATGGCGCTGCATCGCCCGCGCGACGACCGCCGCTTCGCGCTGGACCATCTGGAAACCAAGCTGTTCCCGGTGGCCGAAGCCATGCGCACCGCCACCGGGCGGGCCATGGCGGCCGAACGGGCCGACTGGATGGCCAGCTTCCGCACCCGCCTGCTGCATGAGGTGGAGTAACGAAAAGGGGCGGCCGGGTTGCCCCGCCGCCCCTGCCCCGCGCGGTGCTGGCCCGCGCCGGATCAGTCTTCGATGTTCAGCGCCACGAAGCGCGGGTTGCCATCGCGGCGCACCAGCAAGAGCAGCGACTTGCGTCCCGCCTCGCGCGCCTCGGCCACGCGGTCTTCCAGATCCTTCAGCCGCGTCAGACGTTGCTGGCCGGCCTCGGTGATCAGGTCGCCGTCGCGCAGGCCCTTGGTATAGGCCTCGGATTCGGGGTTGACCTTCAGCACCACCAAACCGGCGGTATCGGCATCAAGGCCCATCTGGCTGCGCATGTCCTCGCCCAGCGGCGCCAGCGTCAGGCCCAGCATCTCTTGCTGCTGCGGCTCACCGGGGCCGGTGGCCTTGACCGGGGTCGCCTGCGCCTCGGCTTCCTCGCGGCGGCCCAGCGTCACCTCAAGCGTCATGGTCTTGCCTTCGCGCAACACCACCAGCGCCACCTTTTCCCCCACGGCGGCATCGGCCACCTGGCGGGTCAGGTCTCCGGCATGTCCGATGGGCTTGCCGGCGAACTGGGTGATCACATCGCCCACCTCAAGCCCGGCTTCCTTGGACGGGCCGTCCATCACCGTGGTGACCAGCGCACCCTTGGCATCGGCAAGGCCCATCGATTCCGCGATGTCGGGCGTTACGTCCTGGATCGACACGCCCAGCCAGCCCCGGCGGGTTTCGCCAAATTCCTTCAACTGGTCGACAACCTTCGACACCACGTTCGACGCCATCGAGAAGCCGATCCCGATCGAGCCGCCGTTGGGCGACAGGATTGCGGTGTTCACGCCAATCACCTGCCCGTCCATGTTGAACAGGGGGCCGCCCGAGTTGCCCCGGTTGATGGCGGCATCGGTCTGCAGGTAATCGTCATAGGTGCCAGACAGTTCGCGGTTGCGGGCCGAGACGATGCCCGCGCTGACCGAGAAGCCCTGCCCCAGCGGGTTGCCCATGGCAACCACCCAGTCGCCCACGCGCATCAGGTCGGAATTGCCGAAGCTGACATAGGGCAAGGGTTTCTTGGCATCGACCTTTAGCACCGCAATGTCGGTCTTGGGGTCGGTGCCCACCAGCTTGGCCGGCAGCTTCTCGCCCCCGAAGAACTCGATCTCGATCTCGTCCGCGCCTTCGATGACATGGTTATTGGTAACGATATAGCCATCCTCGCTGATCACGAAGCCAGATCCCAGCGCTTCGGACCGCTGTGGCCCCTTCGGGCCAAGATCGGGGAACAGATCCTGGAACGGGCTGCCCTCGGGTACCATCGGGCCGCCTTCCATCGGGGCCGAGACGGTGGCGCGGGTGGTGATGTTCACCACCGAAGGGCTGATCTTGTCAGCCAGCTCGGCAAAACTTTCGGGCGCGCCGAAGGCCAGCACCGGGGCGGGCAGCGAAACCGCAAGGCCGGCGCCCAGCGCCATGGCCAGAACGGAAGCAGAGGTCAGGGAGCGGAAAGTGGACATCTTTGCGCGGGACACGGGCGTGGTCTCCTCTTGCGTGTCAAGCAGCGGGCGGGGGCTGTCCCCGGGGGCCGCTTCGAACCTGACAGAACAGTTAGGCAAGGCGAGGCGCAATGCAAACCCCGTCGCGCCGTTTCAACCCCATGTGAACGGACTGTCACGAAAGGGGCCACGATCGGCAAGGCCGCCACGTCAGGGTCAGGCCCCCAGGCTGCGGGCCAGCCAGACCAGCGCAACCCCTGCCGCCAGCGCGACCAGCCCCAGCATCCGCCGGGTGTCGCGCGGCATTTCGGCAAACAGCCGCAGCACGTCTTCCATGCGCGAAGGGGCCAGCGCAAGCGCCAGCCCCTCCACCGCAAGCACCAGCCCGATGGCCAGCACCACCAGACTCATGGCGTGGGCGCCGGAGCCGCGGGTGCCGGGGCGGCAGGCACCGCTCCGGCGCCGTCATCCCCCCGCAGATAGTGGAAGAATTCGCTGTCCGGGCGCATCACGATGCTGGAATTGCTGCCCTTGAGCGAGGTTTCATAGGCCCGCAGCGACCGGGTGAAGGCAAAGAACTCCGGGTCGCGGCCATAGGCTTCGGCCAGCAGCCGGTTGCGTTCGGCATCGGCCTCACCGTGGATCACATCCGCCTGCCGCTTCGCGTCCGAGGTCAGCTCCACCACTTCGCGATCCGCTGCCGCCCGCACCCGCTGCGCGGCTTCGCCGCCGCGGGCGATCTCGTCCGCCGCCTCACGCTGACGTTCGGCCCGCATCCGGGCAAAGGTCGCGGCAAGGTTCTGCTCGGGCAGGTCGGTGCGGGTCAGCCGCACGTCGATCACATCGACGCCCAGCGCATCACCCTCGCGTTTGGCGATGGCAAGGATCTGGTTCATCAGCGCCGTCCGGTCCAGGCTCAGCACCCGGTCTTGCGTGGTGTTGCCCAGCACTTCGGGAATGGCCTGCGTCAGGATGTTGTTCAGCAGCGCCTGCGCCCGGTCTTCGCCCGCGCTGCCCACCGCGCGGCGGAAGGCCACCACATCGGTGATGCGCCAGCGCGCGAAGGCATCGACCACCAGCCGGCGGTCAGACAGCAGCGTCACTTCGATCGGGGCGGTCTGCAGCCCCAGGATACGGTCTTCGTAATAGACCACGTCCTGAATGAACGGCAGCTTGAAGCCCAGACCCGGGTCTTCCTTGACCTGGGTCACGTCGCCGAATTGCAGAACAAGCGCCTTCTTGCGTTCGTCCACGATGAAGACCGATGACAGCGCGGTCACCAGGATCACGACGATCACCGGAACAATATACATCGCCCGCATCAGTTGGTTCCTCCCGTGGTCGCGCCAGCCGTACCGCCCGACCGCATCAGTTCGTTCAGGGGCAGGTAGGGCACCACGCCGCCCGTCCCGCCAGCGCCATCGACACCGTCAAGGATCACCTTGTTGATACCGCCGAACACCTTTTCCATGGTCTCCAGATACAGCCGCTGGCGCGTCACTTCGGGCGCCTTCACATATTCGGCATAGACCGACAGGAAGCGCGCCGCCTCACCCTGGGCCGAGTTGATGGCCGCCGCCCGGTAGGCTTCGGCGTTTTCCAGCACCGAGGCCACTTCACCCCGGGCGCCTGCCGTCACCTTGTTGGCATAGGCATCCGCTTCCTTCTCAAGCCGGTCGCGTTCCTGTTGCGCCGCCTGCACCTCGCGGAAGGCGTCGATCACGTCTGCCGGGGGCTGGGCGCGCTGAAGGTTGACCCGGATCACGCTGATGCCGGAATTGTAGGTGTCCAGCGTCGCCTGCACCGCGGTGCGCAGGTCGGCCGCGATCACGCCACGGTCGCGGTTGAGAATGGGCGACAGCTCGCTGCGGGCGATGATGTCGCGCATGGCGCTTTCCGAAACGGCGCGAATGGTGCCTTCGGGATCGGCCAGGTTGAACAGGTATTTCTCGGGGTCAGAGATATTCCAGACCACCTGGAACCCGATGTCCACGATGTTCTGGTCGCGCGTCAGCATCAGCCCGCCATCAGCGGTCTGGCCGGTGCCGATCTCGGTGGTGCGTTCGCCGGTGACCTGCACCTTTTCATAGGTGACAACCGGCCAGGGGGCAAAATTCAGACCCGGCTGACCGATGCCCGAGCTTTCGCCCAGGAACAGTTCGACCGCGCGTTCTTCCTGGTTGACCTGGTAGAACGACATGAATGCCCAGCCCGCCACCAGCGCCAGCGCGCCCAGCGCCAGCCCCTGCCGGGTGAACAACGGCGAGCCGCCGCCAAGGCCCGGTCCGCGCGGACCGCCGCCCCCGCCGTTGGCGCGGCTGCGGCCGCCCATCAGGACGCGAAGCTGCTCTTGTCCCTTGCGGACGATTTCGTCGATTTCGGGGATCTGCGGGCCGCCTTCGCCGGGCCGCCGGGGGCCGCCACGCTTGTCGTCATCGTTCCGGCCGCCGCGGTTGCCGCTGCCGTTACCCTCGTCATCGCCGCCTCCGCCGCCCCAGGGGCCGCCGCTTCCTGCCATGAACCTTGTTCCCTTTTGCTCGTGTCGCTGCCTAACCTGTGCATCCGCGACGGAATTTCAAGCCTTGTCAGCCCGTTCGCACAGGCTTCCGCATCGTTACCAATTCCTCGGCCATGGTCGGGTGCACCGCCACCGTGCGATCGAAGTCTTCCTTGGTGGCGCCCATGCCGATGGGAATCGCCGCCAACTGGATCATTTCGCCCGCGCCGGGGCCAACGATATGGCAGCCCAGAACCTTGCGGCTGGCCGCATCGACGACCAGCTTCATCAGCACCCGGTCCTGCCGCCCGGCAAACAGCGTCTGCATCGGGCGGAAGGTCGCGGCATAAACCTCGATGGGCCCCAGCGCACGGGCCGCCTCTTCGCTCAGGCCCACCGTGCCCAGTTCCGGCCGGGTGAACACCGCGCTGGCGATCAGGCAGTGATCGAATTTCGTCGGCACCCCGCGAAACACCGTATCGGCAAAGGCATGGCCTTCACGGATGGCAACCGGGGTCAGGTTCACGCGGTTGGTCACATCGCCCACCGCATGGATCGAGGGCACGGCGGTCTGGCTCCAGTCATCCACCACCACCTCGCCATGGCGGCCAAGTTCCACACCCAGCGCCTCCAGCCCCAGACCGGCGGAATTGGGCCGCCGCCCGGTGGCGTACAGCACCAGATCGAACTCGCGCTCGGTGCCATCGGTCGCCACGGCGCGGATACCGCCCGGCGTGCGTTCCAGCCGCAGCACATCGGTGCCGCAATGAATGGCAATGCCCGCCGCCTGCATCGCGTTCGACACATGGCCGCGCGCCTCGTCGTCAAAGCCGCGCAGGATCTGGGCGCCGCGATAGTATTGCGTCGTCTGCACGCCCAGCCCGTGCAGGATGCCGGCGAATTCGCTGGCGATATAGCCCCCGCCCACCACCAGCGCCCGCCGGGGCAGCGCCGGCAGATGGAACATCTCGTTCGAGGTGACGGCCAGGTCGGCGCCCGGAATGTCGGGGACGAAGGGCCGCCCGCCGGTGGCGATCAGGATGTGCTTGGCCGTGATCCGTTCGCCCGTGGCCAGCCGCACGGCATGGGCATCCTCGACCGTGGCGCGGGTATCGTGCACCTGCACGCCCGCCCCGGCCAGCGTGCCGCGATAGGCGGCCTCAAGCCGGGACAGCTCAGCCTCAAGCGCGGCGCGGAACCGGGTCCAGTCGAAGGCGCCCGGCTGCACGTCCCAGCCATAGGCGCGGGCATCGGCAATCTGGGTGGGGAAGTCGCTGGCAAAGACCATCAGCTTCTTCGGCACGCAGCCACGGATGACACAGGTGCCGCCCATGCGGCTTTCCTCGGCCAGCGCGACGCGCGCACCACCTTCGGCCGCCGCGATCCGCGCGGCGCGCACCCCGCCCGAACCGCCGCCAATGACAAAAAGATCAACGTCGAAGGCCATGTGCCCCCCTTCCTGTTCCCGGCCGCAAGACCAAAGCCGCCCGATGGGCGACGATACGCGTCTAGTCCTGCCCGGCGAAGATGTTTTCGACCGGCGGCAGCGCCACCCGGCCCTCATCGAACCGGCCCGAGTTGATGTCGCGCACCTGCACCCGCCCATCGGGGTGCCCCACCACAACGGTATCGCAGATGTCGATGAAAAGCCCGTTCTCCACCACACCGGGAATCTGGTTCAGCACCAGCGACAGTTGCCGCGGATTGCCGATCCGGTTCAGGTGCAGGTCAAGGATATGGTTCTGCCCGTCGGTGCGCAGCGGCTGGTCGCCGGTCATCCGCAAGGTGACCTCGCGGCCGATCACATCCATGCTGACCAGCGTCTCCTCGACCAGCGCCTTCGTGGTGCGCCAGCCGAAGGGGATCACCTCGACCGGCAGCGGAAAGGCGCCAAGCTGGGCCACTTCCTTGGCCGCGTCCGCGATCACGATCATCTGGTCCGAGGCGGTGGCGACAATCTTTTCCTGCAGCAGCGCCGCCCCGCCGCCCTTGATCAGGTTCAGATGCGTGTCGAACTCGTCTGCCCCGTCGATGGTCAGGTCCAGCCACTTCACCTCATCCAGCGTGCGCACATCCAGCCCCAGGCCAACGGCAAGCTCGGCTGTGCGGCGGCTGGTGGCCACGCAGGTGACCCGCAACCCCTCGTCGCGAACCCGCTCGGCCAGGCTGCGCACCATCCAGGCGGCGGTCGATCCGGTGCCAAGCCCCAGCTTCATGCCATCCTCGACAAAATCGACCGCGCGCCGCGCCGCCACGAACTTGGCGTTGTCGATGGGGTTCAGATCGGCGGGCATGTCACACGCTCCCTGCGGTCGGGTCATCTGGCGGATCGAAGAATACAGCGCGGCTTAACGCAAAGCCGGCACAAGGGCAAAAGGCTTTTCCCGCTTTCACCGCCCCTTGGCGACACCCCGCTTTGGCTTGCGGTTGGTACTGGAAAATCACGCCAATGTCGCGGATAGAAGATACATGGCGCAGTCTGCCGACTCGCAAACCGCGCATCTGTGTCATGCTATGCAAGATCCCCCCGCTCCCGATGAGAACTGGCCATGCTTGCGCTTTACACCGCTCCGGACACGGCCTCGACAATCATCCGGCTTGCCCTGGCCGGCCGCGGAATTCCGCTTGAGCTGCGCCCGGTTCCGCGTTCGCCGCTGGCCTTGCAGGGCCATGACTGGCGGGCGGTGAACCCGACCGGCAGCTTTCCCCTGCTGCAAACGCCGCAAGGCCCGGTGTCGGAAACCGGCGCCATCCTGCTGTGGCTGTCCGATTTCCACCGCCTTGGCCCCGGTCCCGCCGATGCGGCGCGCCCCGCCTTTCTGAAATGGCTGTTCTTCCTGTCCAACATGGCCAATGCCGAACTGCGCCCGCTGGTCTGGCCGCAGAACTATGCCCCCGCGGAATCCGGCGCCGGGCAGGTCACGCTGACCGCGGGGCGGTTCCTGACGGCGCTTGCCCATGTGGATGAGGCCCTGCGCACCACGCCCGAAATGTTTCCCCTGCTGGGGCCGCTGTCGGCCTATGTGCTGATGCTGGGCCGCTGGGCGGCGCAATATCCGCTGAATCACCCGCGCTGGTTCCACCTGACCGCCTTCCCCGACCTTCTGGCCCACGCCCTTGCCGCCGAAGCCCTGCCCGAGGCCCGGGCCATCGCCGCCGAGGAAGGGCTGGGCGAAACCCCGTTCAGCGCGCCGCCACCCGCACCGCCGCTGTCCTGAACAAAGCTGCGGCATCCTGACGCGGACCGCGCGCGGAATGTCGGATTCCGCCCTTGCGGATTACGCCGCGCCCTTCATCCTCCGCCAAAGCCCGGAGGACCGCATGTTTCTGTCCGTTTTCGACATGTTCAAGGTGGGGATCGGCCCCTCGTCCAGCCACACCATGGGCCCCATGGTGGCGGCGGCCCGTTTCCTTGACATGCTGCGCGCCTCGCCCTTCCACTTCCGCGGGCTGCAAGCCAGCCTGCACGGCTCGCTTGCCTTCACCGGGGTCGGCCACGCCACCGACCGCGCCACCATCCTTGGCCTTGCCGGGTTTCACCCCGAAACCTATGACGCCGACAGGGCCGAGGCCGCCATGGCCGAAATCCGCGCGACAAAGACCATCTCGCCGCCCGGCCTGCCGCCGATGCGCTTCGACCCGGCCACCGACCTGCATTTCGACTACGGCCCCGCCCTGCCCGGCCATGCCAACGGCATGATCCTGAAGGCGACCGATGCCGAAGGCGACGTGATCCTTCAGGAAACCTTCTACTCGATCGGCGGTGGCTTCGTGCTGACCGCCACCGAACTGGCCGAAGCCGGCGGCACCCGCTCGCAAGCCCGCGCCGATGTGCCCTGGCCCTTTGAAACCGGCGCCGAGATGCTGGAAATGGCCCGCCGCTCTGGCCTTTCCGTTGCCGGGATGAAGCGCCAGAACGAGTTGAAGTTCCGCTCCTCGGCCGATCTGGACCGTGGCCTTGCCCGGATCTGGGAGGTGATGAACGGCTGCATCTCGCGCGGGATGCAGGGCGAAGGCATCCTGCCCGGCGGGCTGAAGGTCCGCCGCCGCGCCAAGGGGATTCATGACGCGCTGATGGCCGAACGCGGCCTGAACCTTGTCGCCCCGCATACGATCAACGACTGGATGAGCATGTATGCCATGGCGGTGAACGAGGAAAATGCCGCCGGCGGGCAGGTCGTCACCGCGCCGACCAATGGCGCGGCCGGCGTGGTGCCGGCCGTCATCCGCTACTGGCTGGACCATGTGCCCGGCGCAACCCCCGGCCGGGTCGGGGAATTCCTGCTGACCGCCGCCGCCATCGGCGGGCTGTGCAAGCACAACGCCTCGATCTCGGGGGCGGAATGTGGCTGTCAGGCCGAAGTGGGCAGCGCCTCGGCCATGGCGGCGGCGGGGCTTTGCGCCGTGCTGGGCGGCACGCCGGAACAGGTGGAAAACGCCGCCGAAATCGCGCTGGAACACCACCTTGGCATGACCTGCGACCCGGTGAAGGGGCTGGTGCAGGTGCCCTGCATCGAACGCAACGGGCTGGGTGCGATCAAGGCGGTGTCGGCTGCCTCGCTGTCGATGCGCGGCGATGGCATCCATCTGGTCAGCCTTGACGCCGCCATCGAGACGATGCGCCAGACCGGCCACGACATGCACGAGAAATACAAGGAAACCTCGCTGGGTGGCCTTGCGGTGAACGTCCCCAACTGCTGACCGGCCATCAGGTCTGGTCGCCTCGGCCGCGCCCGGCGCGGTCGCTTCACATCGAAACCGCCCCTTCCCCCGGCGCGCCGCATCCGTTATGGGATCGGCGCAATTCCGATCAGGGGAAGGACCGCTGCCAATGGCCAACGTGGTTGTCGTGGGCGCCCAGTGGGGCGACGAAGGCAAGGGCAAGATCGTCGACTGGCTTTCCGAGCGCGCCGACATCGTCGCCCGCTTCCAGGGTGGCCACAATGCCGGCCATACGCTGGTGATCGACGGCGTGGTCTACAAGCTGTCGCTGCTGCCGTCGGGCATCGTGCGCGGCGGCAAGCTGTCGGTCATCGGCAACGGTGTCGTGCTTGACCCCTGGGCGCTGCTGACCGAAATCGACAAGCTGGCCGGCCAGGGCGTGACCATCACTCCCGACAACCTGCTGATCGCCGAGAACACCCCGCTGATCCTGCCGGTGCATGGCGAACTGGACCGGGCCCGCGAATCGCAGAATTCGGTGGCCAAGATCGGCACCACCGGCCGCGGCATCGGCCCGGCCTATGAAGACAAGGTTGGCCGCCGCACCATCCGCGTCGCCGATCTGGCCGATGAGGCCACGCTGGACACCCGCATCGGCCGGCTGCTGACGCACCACAACGCGCTGCGCGCCGGGCTGGGCCTTGCCCCGATCGACACCGCCGCGCTGAAGGCCCAGTTGCTGGAAGTCGCGCCGAAGATCCTGCCCTTCGCCAAACCCGTCTGGAAGGTGCTGACCGAGGCCCGCCGCGCCGGCAAGCGCATCCTGTTCGAAGGCGCGCAAGGCAGCCTGCTGGACGTGGATTTCGGCACCTATCCCTATGTCACCTCGTCGAACACGCTGGCCGGCATGGCCGCCACCGGCACCGGCCTTGGGCCGACCTCGATCGACTTCGTGCTGGGCATCGTCAAGGCCTATACCACCCGTGTCGGCGAAGGCCCCTTCCCGACCGAGCTTTTCGATGCCGATGGCGACCGCCTTGGCACCCGGGGCCATGAATTCGGCACCGTCACCGGGCGCAAGCGCCGTTGCGGCTGGTTCGATGCGGTTCTGGTGCGCCAGACCTGTGCCACCAGTGGCGTGTCGGGCATCGCCCTGACCAAGCTGGACGTGCTGGACGGGTTTAAAACGCTGAAGATCTGCACCGGCTACATGCTGGACGGCGAAAAGCTGGACTACCTGCCCACCGCCGCCAATCTTCAGGCCCGCGTCACCCCGGTCTATGAGGAACTGGAAGGCTGGAGCGAGTCGACCGCCGGCGCCCGAAGCTGGGCCGACCTGCCGGGCGCCGCGATCAAATACGTCCGCCGCATCGAGGAACTGATCCAGTGCCCGGTGGCGCTGCTCTCGACCAGCCCCGAACGTGACGACACCATCCTGGTGACCGATCCCTTCGCCGACTGACCATCCTTCCAGGAGCACGCCCCTTGGCCCTCAGCCACGCCGCCCGCAAACGCCTGTCGCTGCTGATCCTGGTGATCGGTATGCCGCTTTATGTGGTGGTGGCGGTCAGCGTGGTGAACTGGGCTGATGCCCGCTGGGGACGCCTGCCGTTTCTGGCGGAAATGGCGGTCTATATCGTGCTCGGTCTGCTTTGGGCCCTGCCCTTCCGCAGCCTGTTCCGCGGCGTGGGCCAGGCCGATCCGAACGCAGAAACGGATCAGGCGGAAGGGCCCGGCCCCTCCGCCTGATCAAGGTTCCGTGCGGGCTCCTCGGATCAGGGGGACATGTTCCGCGCCCTTGCCAGAACCGCTGATCCCTCGGGCAGCGCAAAGCGGCCGCGCCGCGCCCGGGTGATCCGCCCGTCCCGCAACAGCCCGCCAAAGGCGCGCAGGCAATCTTCACGGCTGCCGGCATCAGCCCCGACATAGCGCAGCAGATGCGGCCGGGTGAAATCCTCCTGCCGCTCGACACAGGTCACATAGGCCGCGGCAGCCTCCAGCCGCTGCGACAGATCCCCGGCCTCCAGACGGCTGGCAAAGGTCTCGAAAGCCCCGCGATCCTGCGGCGCGAAGGCGGTCTCGTCCTCATCCTCGGCCTCTTCCGCCAGGGCGGGCGCAAGGATCGGGTCGCGCAGCGACAAGACCGGCGGCGTCTCTTCCTCATCCTCGACATAGGCCGCGGCGGCAACGGCGGCGCTGCCGGCCATCCGGCGCGGACGCAGGGGCGTGGCGGGCCGGTCGATCCGCAGCTCCGACACCAGCACCAGCGGCGCCGGACGGTCGGTTTCGGGTCGGTCGGATGCGGGCCGCTCGGCAACCGGGCGGTCCTCCGGCGGCAGGTCGGGCACGGCCACCGGGGTCGGGCGCGCGGCGGCGGGGCGGGCCGGGCGCACCACGCGGGCCAGATCGGCGCGGTAGGGATCGGCGCGCAGGGTTTCCGAAGGCTTCTTCACCCCGGCCAGCCGGTCGGCAACCGTCGCCGCCACGGCCGCCTTGAGATGCTGGATCGCCGACAGCCGGCGCTGGTTTTCCTCGACCGCCATCTCGTCATCGGCCTGTCGCAACAGCCGCGCCACATCCGGCTCGGCCCCCGCCTCTGCCGGGGGTTCAGTCGGTTCGGAAGCAACGGCCGCGGCGGCGGGCAGTTCAGGCAGGTCGACATCGGCGCGGCGGATCTTGATCACCCGCGCCCGCGCCCGCTGCGCCTTTTCCATCACCTCGGCCGCATGGCGGGCCGCAGCGACCAGCGCCAGCGTATCCTCGGGGGCTTCCTCGGGCGCCGTGGCCGCTTCGGGCTTCGCCGCGGGGGCCGGCAAGTCATCGGCCCCTTCGGTCTCGGCCTCAAGCTCTGCCGCAAGATCCTCGGGTAGCGCGTCGATCAGGTCGTCGGGCGAGACCAGCGGCAAGGCCTCGACCGCGGGCGGTTCGGACAGGTCATAGAGCGACTCGTCCAGTGCAAGGCCGGTCTCTTCGGCAAAAGGGTCTGTCGCGGTCTGCGCCGCACCCTCGGCCACCTCCGGCACGGCCAGAACGGGCGCGGCTCCGGCCTCCTCGGCCACAACACCGGCTGAGGCCGTCACCTCGCCGCCGGCCAGCGTGGCGATCAGGCTTTCCAGAACCACATCCGTCGCATCGCCGGCCACCGCTTCCGCCTGAACCGGCAGCTCTGCGGCCCCGGTCGGAACGGGCGCAAAAGCCTCGGCCGGCAGCGGCGCCACATCCATGGTCTCGGTATTCTCATCGTCAAACGCATCCGGGGCCGCAGCCGCCGGGGCCAGGGGCACCATCGGCACCACCACACCGCCCGATGCCGCAGCAACCGCCTGACGCAAGCGGGCCAGCTTGGCCGCCACACCTTCGGGCATGGCCGGGCGCAGCGTGGGGGCGGCGGGCTGCGGTGCGGCCATCGCGTCAGATGGCATCGTCGCCACAGGGTCAGCCACACGAGTCGGGGGGAGGGCCTGCACCGCCACCGGCACCGCAGCCGCATGAGCCACGGCGGCCGGAACCGCAACCGGCATCGGCGCAGGTTCGGTCGCAACGGGCGCCGGCGCGGCTTCGGCAACGGCAGCCTCGGCCACCGGCTCGGTCAGCGCCTCGCCGGCGCGCAGCAGAACACCGTTGTCCTGAACCCGCGTCTCGACCCGGCGCTGCACCTCACGTTCGGCGATACGGTGCAGCATGGCGGCATCGGGCTGCGGCGGCTCGGCTCCGAAATAACGATCCTCGGCCGCAAGATCGCGGAAATACTCGGCAATGGACCGCATCGTGTTGAACGGATCGTCGAACCCTTCCAGCGTGCAGCTGAAGGTGCCATACGAAACCGTAAGTATCTTGCTCGCACCATTCATGGATGCAGACCTCTCACTTCCACGTCGTCAGACCCTGCCTTGCCGGCTGATCAATTCGATGGACAGACATGGGTAATTTGAAGGATTGATTGTGACCCGCAAACAGCCAGCCTGCCTTATTTCGTAAGTATCGCCATGAACCAGCCGATTCTCCAATCCTCTTATGGGGTTACGCTTGTCGGGGGTGGGCCCGTCACCGGGCGCGACCTGAAGACCGCCCTGAAAATGGCACCTGTTGTGGTTGGCGCCGACGGCGGGGCCAACAGGTTGATGCAGGCCGGCATCGCACCGCAGGCGGTGATCGGCGATCTGGATTCGATTTCCAGCCAGACCCGTGCCGCCCTGCCGCCCGAAGTGCTGCATCACCTGACCGATCAGGCCACCACAGACTTTGACAAGGCGCTGCGCTCGATTGTGGCGCCCTTCGTTCTGGCCCTGGGATTCGCCGGCGCGCGAATCGACCACGGGCTTGCCGTGATGAACGTGCTGGTGCGCCATGCTGGCCGTCGCTGTCTGGTCGTCGGGCCGCAGGACGTGGCCTTCGCGGCCCCCCCCCGATCTGGCGCTGCGCCTGCGCCCCGGCGATCCGCTGTCGCTGTTCCCCATGGCCCCCGTCACCGGCCACAGCACCGGGCTGGAATGGCCGATCACGGGGCTGCATTTCGCGCCCGACGGATTCATCGGCACCTCGAACCGGGTCTCGGCCCCGGATGTCCGGCTGACCTTCGACAGCCCCGGCATGATCGTGATCCTGCCGCGCGCGCGCCTGAAGGCGGCGGTCACGGCCCTGCGGGCGCTTCCGGCTCGGCCGAGGGCGCCCGGTCACGATGCGCCGCCCGCTCACGCGAAATGATATACAGGCCCGAGGCCACGATCACCGCGATGCCCGCCGCCGTCATCAGGTTCGGCAGGTCATCGAAGATCAGATAGCCCAGCAGCACCGCCACCACGATCTCGAAGTAGTGCAGCGGCGCCAGCGTGGCGGAAGGCGCGAATTTCAGCGCATAGGTCATGCACATATGGCTGACCGCCGCCCAGAACCCCACGCCGAACAGCCACAGCCAGACCACCCCCTGCGGCCAGATCGTGCCCAGTTCGGGCACGCTGCCGCCATGGAAGGCCCACATCACCGGCAGGCACAGGACAAGCCCGGTCCAGCTTGTGTGAAACTGCATAGCAACAGGGTGCATGTAGGCCGAGATGGCCCGCGTCACCAGCATGTAGAAGGCAAAGAAGAACGCGGTTCCCAGGGGCCACAGCGCCACCATCCCGAACACCGCCAGCGACGGCTGGATCACCAGCAGCGCCCCGCCGAAGCCCACCACGCAGGCCGCAATGCGCCGCGGCCCCACCGCATCACCAAAGATCAGCGGCCCCAGCAAGAGCAGGATGAACGGTTCGACAAAGGCGATGGCCAGCGCATCGGCCAGCGGCATCACCGCAATGCCCGACACGAAGGAAAAGGTGGACAGGATCAGGAACGCCGCCCGCAGCGTGACAAATCCCAGCGCCCGCCGGTCCAGCCGCAGCGGCACGCCCATGAACAGCACCACCGGCAGCATCAGCGCGCCCTGCACCAGAAAGCGCGCGGTGGTGATCTGGCCGACCGGCACCCCGGCCTCGGCCGCCAGCTTGGACGATACGTCCAGAAGCGGGGCCAACATGCAGAAGGCCAGCATCAGCAGGATGCCGGGAAGGATACGGTCGCTGTTCATTCCCAACCGCTAACCGCCCCGCCGCCGCCCCGCCATCCCGAAAACGACACCGGCCCGCAGTTCGTTCCTCGGGGCAGACGGCCGCCCGATGTCGCGGCCGCCCTTGCGCGACCCGCCGCTTCCGCCTAGATAGCCGCATCGGCCGCGAAGGACCAAGCCCCATGGAAACCGTCATCCTCACCGTCCACCTGATCCTTGCCCTTCTGCTGATCGGCGTGGTTCTGCTGCAGCGCAACGAAGGCGGCGCGCTGCTGTCGGGCGGGGGCAACATGCAGGCCCGCGGTCAGGCCACCGCGCTGACCAAACTGACCTGGGTCTTTGCGGCGGCCTTCATCGCCACCTCGATCACGCTGACCGTGCTGGGCACGCGCGGCACCGGCACCGGATCGGTCGTCGATACCATCGCACCGACCGCACCCGCGCAGGACGCACCCGCCGCGCCGGTTCCCGGCGCCGACCTGCTGCCGCCCGGCCCGGCCGACGCACCCGCCGCACCGCCGGTTCCGGCTGCCCCCGCAGCACCGGCCGCACCGGCCGCACCGGCCGCACCCGCGAACAGCACCCCGACCACCCCCTGACCACAATCCTTTGACGGGAACGGGCCGCCGCAGACATGATCTTGCGGCAACGGTTGCGCGCAGCCGCGCGCAGCGTTATAACCCAAATCCCGTGGTGCCGCGATTCCACCCCCCCGAATCGCGCTTTTGACAACACGGGAGTCCCGCCTTGGCGCGTTACATCTTCATTACCGGCGGCGTGGTTTCCTCTCTGGGCAAGGGCCTTGCCTCCGCCGCCCTTGGCGCGCTGTTGCAGGCCCGCGGCTATACCGTCCGCCTGCGCAAGTTGGACCCCTACCTGAACGTCGATCCGGGCACGATGTCGCCGTTTGAGCATGGCGAGGTCTTCGTGACCGATGACGGCGCCGAGACCGACCTGGACCTTGGCCATTACGAACGCTTCACCGGCGTCCATGCCCGCCAGACCGACTCCATCTCCTCGGGCCGCATCTATTCCAACGTGCTGGAAAAGGAACGCCGGGGCGACTACCTTGGCAAGACCATACAGGTCATCCCTCACGTCACCAATGAAATCAAAGACTTCCTCCACATCGGGGATGATGAGGTCGATTTCATGCTGTGCGAGATCGGCGGCACCGTCGGGGACATCGAGGGGCTGCCGTTCTTTGAAGCCATCCGCCAGTTCATCCACGAACGCCCGCGCGGCCAGTCGATCCTGATGCACCTGACGCTGCTGCCCTACCTTGCGGCCAGTGGAGAGCTGAAGACCAAACCCACCCAGCACAGCGTCAAGGAACTGCAATCCATCGGCCTTGCGCCCGACGTGCTGGTCTGCCGCAGCGAACATCCGATCCCGGATCGCGAGCGGGAAAAGATCGCCCTCTTCTGCAACGTCCGCAAAGAGGCCGTCATTCCCGCCTATGACCTGAAGACCATCTACCAGGCCCCCCTTGCCTATCACGCGGCCGGGCTGGACCAGGCGGTTCTGGATGCCTTCGGCATCACCCCCGCGCCGAAGCCCAACCTTGCCCGCTGGGAAGACGTGATGGACCGCCTCAACCACCCCGAGGGCGAGGTTCGCATTGCCATCGTCGGCAAATACACCCAGCTTGAAGACGCCTACAAATCCATTGCCGAGGCGCTGACCCATGGCGGCATGGCGAACCGCACCAAGGTTCGGGCCGAATGGATCGACGCCGAGATCTTCGAACGCGAAGACCCCGCGCCTTACCTGGAAAACTTCCACGCTATCCTTGTTCCCGGCGGCTTTGGCGAACGCGGCACCGAAGGCAAGATCAAGGCCGCCCGCTACGCGCGCGAAAAGAAGATCCCCTACCTTGGCATCTGCCTTGGAATGCAGATGGCCGTGATCGAGGCCGCCCGAAATCTGGTGGGCCTCAAGAACGCCGGGTCCGAGGAATTCGACCACGAGGCAGGCGAAAAGCGCTTCACCCCGGTGGTCTATCACCTCAAGGAATGGGTGCAGGGCAACCACACCGTCCGGCGCAAGGCAGATGACGCCAAGGGCGGCACCATGCGGCTGGGCGCCTATACCGCCAACCTGAAAGAAGGGTCGAAGGTGGCGCAGGTCTATGGCACCACCGTGATCGAGGAGCGCCATCGCCACCGCTACGAGGTGGACATCCGCTACCGCGACCAGCTTGAAAAATGCGGCCTCAGCTTCTCGGGCATGTCCCCCGACGGCCGCCTGCCCGAAATCGTCGAGGTGCAGGATCACCCCTGGTTCATCGGCGTGCAGTTCCACCCCGAACTGAAATCCAAACCCTTCGCCCCCCACCCGCTGTTCGCGGATTTCGTCCGTGCCGCGGTCGAGGTCAGCCGGCTGGTTTAGGCGGCCTTCCACGCCGTTTGCCCTGGCCCATCAGGGCGTCTGAGGATCGCGCGGATCACGCCCGCGCAGCCTTGGCCAAGCCTCTGGCGCCTGGCCGGCCATTTGGCCCCGTGGCGACAGGGCGTTTGGAAGTCCTGCGATGACTTTAGCCCGATGCCGCCCCTGCCCCGATCTGTCGGGAGATGGCCCCCGGGCCGTCTTGCGCCCCCCCGAACCGCGCCCTATATTGGCTTTGTCCGGGGCAACCCGGACTATGGCGATAAACGCACCTGTAATAATCGGCTCGGACCCGGGGGCGGTACCCGGCGGCTCCACCAGACTTTCCCGTTCATTGCGGGCGTGTGGGGCCGAAATAGGATCGACGAACGACCAAAGAGGCCAGCTTTCGCTCGGTGAGGTACCACCGTTATCGGTCCAAGATCACAGTTGCCAATGACAACCGTGCTCCGGTGGCGCTGGCTGCGTAAGCAGCTCGCAATACCAAACCTAAGCCCTTCCGCTTAGCCGCGTAAGGCGGGGTCCGCAGGTACCTGGCAACAGAAACCTGCACCTTCCCCCTTCATTCGCGGTTGCCCTGTCACAATCCGGCGCTACGGTGCCCGGCCATGACAACACCCGGCCTGCCTGAACTGACCCGCACCTTCGCACGCATCGGCTGCCTGTCCTTTGGCGGCCCGGCGGCGCAGATCGCGCTGATGCACCGCGTGGTGCTGGATGAAAAGAAGTGGGTCTCCGAACAGGAATACCTGCGGGCGCTGTCCTTCTGCATGCTGCTGCCCGGCCCCGAGGCGATGCAGCTTGCCACCTGGATCGGCTGGCGGCTGCATGGCGGGTTGGGCGGGCTGATCGCGGGCGGGCTGTTCGTGCTGCCCGGCGCGCTGGTGGTGTTGGCGCTGTCAGCACTTTACGCGGGGTTCGGAACGGTGCCGGCGGTTGCCGCGCTGTTTGCCGGGGTGCAGGCGGCCGTCATCGCCATCGTGATCGAGGCGTTGATCCGGCTGTCACGCCGCGCCCTGCGCGGGCGGGCGGACCTGATGCTGGCGCTGGCCGCCTTCCTTGGCCTGTTCGTGCTGGCCCTGCCCTTTCCGGTGATCCTGATCGCCGCGGGGCTTTGGGGGTTTTTCCGTTCCGCCCCGACCACAGCCGCCCCGACCATTGACACCGCCCCGCCCCCCCGCCCGGACACCGCCGCCGGAGTGGCGCTGGCGCTGTGGCTGGTGCCGCTGGCGTTGGTGCAGGCCTTTGCCCCGGCCCGGCTGGCCGAAATCGCGCTCTATTTCTCGAAGCTGGCCTTGCTGACCTTTGGCGGCGCCTATGCCGTTCTGGCCTGGATGGCGCAAGAGGTGGTCGAGGTGCGCGGCTGGCTGACGCTGCCGCAGATGATGGACGGCTTGGGTCTGGCCGAAACCACGCCCGGACCGCTGATTCTGGTTACGGAATTCGTCGGCTACATGGCCGGCCACGGCGCCGGAGGCTGGGCAATGGGACTGGCCGGGGCGGGCATCGCGGTCTGGATGACCTTTGCCCCGTCCTTCCTGTTCATCTTCGCCGGGGCGCCCTTCATCGAACGGCTGACCCGGATGCCCCGGCTTTCGGGCGCGCTGGCCGCCATCACCGCCGCCGTGGTGGGGGTGATCGCCAGCCTGTCGCTGTGGTTCGCGCTGCATGTGCTTTTCGGCAGCGTGCAGCGCCTGACCCTTGGCCCGGTCAACATGCCCTGGCCCGATCTGGCCTCGCTGCAACCGCTGTCGCTGGGGCTGGCGCTGCTGGCGGGCTGGCTGCTGCTGCGCCGGCACTGGCCGCTGCTGGCGGTGCTGGGCCTTTCCGCCCTGCTTTCCATCATCCTGCGCGCGATCTGACGGCGGCGGTGCATCCGCAGGCCGTCGCCCCCTTTCCTTGGCCCGCGAATCCCCTATGCTGGGCCGCAGCGAAGGGGGACACCGGATGGTCCGCAGCATCGACTATGGCAATCTCATGCATCAGGCCATGCGCGGCCTGATCCAGACCGTTCTGCGCGATGTTGCAGAGCATGGCCTGCCGGGCGCGCACCACTTCTTCATCACTTTCGACACCACCCACCCGGATGTCGCCATCGCCGACTGGCTGAAGGCACGCTATCCTTCCGAAATGACGGTGGTGATCCAGAACTGGTACGAAAACCTGGAAGTCACCGACGACGGCTTCTCGATCACCCTGAATTTCGGCAACAACCCCGAACCGCTGGTCATTCCCTTCGATGCGGTCCGCACCTTCGTAGACCCCTCGGTCGAATTTGGCCTGCGCTTCGAAAGCCACGAAGAAGAAGGGGACGAGGACGAGGGCGAAGAAGGGGATGACGCCGAAGAAACCCCGGTCCCCGTGCACGACGCCGAAATCGTGCGCCTCGACCAGTTCCGCAAGCCCTAGGCCTTTGGCCAACGATCTGGACCTGTTCCGCCGCCGGCTGCTGCAAAATCCGCGGCAGGTGTCCGCCATTGCCCCCTCGTCGCGGACGCTGGCACGCGCGATGACGCTGGGGCTTGGCCCGCAATCGGGCCGCGTGGTAGAATTCGGGCCGGGCACCGGCCGGCTGACCGAGGCGATCCTGGCCCGTGGCGTGCCGCCGCAGAATCTGACGCTGTTCGAACTGGACGAGGAATTCGTCGTCCATCTGAAAAGCCGCTTTCCGGGCGTGACGGTCATCCAGGCCGGGGCACAGACCGCCGCCGATCATGTAGCGCCGGGCGTGCAGACGGTGATCTCCGGCCTGCCGCTGCTGTCGATGCCGGAAGCGGTGCGCGAAGGCATCGTCGCGGCGGCGTTCCGCGTTCTGGGCCCGCGCGGCACCTATGTGCAATTCACCTATGGCAACCGCCCGCCGCTGCCGCCCGAGGTGATTGCCGCCCTTGGCCTGCGGGTGAACAAGGGCCACAAGATCTGGGCCAACCTGCCCCCGGCCCGCGTCTTCCGCTTTCGCCGGAGCTGACCGCGAAACCAACGGTATGCGACGGTATGCCGATTGATTTCACCCCGGCGCGGGTCTATTCGGGCGGCGAGAGTTTGCTGGAGGCACCCGATGACCGCGACCCGCACCGAAACTGACAGCTTTGGCCCGCTGGAGGTTCCCAGCCACAAGTATTGGGGCGCGCAGACGCAGCGCTCGATCATCAATTTCCCGATCGGCTGGGAAAAGCAGCCGGTGCCGATCATCCGCGCCCTTGGTGTGATCAAGAAAGCCGCCGCCATCGTGAACGAGGCACAGGGCGACCTGCCGGCAGATCTGTCCCGGGCCATCCAGCAGGCGGCGCAGGAAGTGATCGACGGCAAGTTCGACGACAACTTCCCGCTGGTGGTCTGGCAGACCGGGTCGGGCACGCAGTCGAACATGAATGCCAACGAGGTGATCTCGAACCGCGCGATCGAGATCATGGGCGGGGTGATGGGCTCGAAGAAGCCGGTCCATCCGAATGACCATGTGAACATGGGCCAGTCGTCGAACGACACCTTCCCCACCGCCATGCACGTTGCCATCGGCACCCATACGCGCGACGTGCTGATCCCCGGCCTTGAAAAGCTGTCCCGCGCACTGTGGGCCAAGGTCGAGGAGTTCAAGGACATCATCAAGATCGGCCGCACCCATACGCAGGACGCCACGCCGCTGACGCTGGGCCAGGAATTCAGCGGCTATGCCACCCAGGTTGACCGCGGCATCGAACGGGTCAAGCTGGCCTTGCCTCATATCTACGAACTGGCGCAGGGCGGTACCGCCGTGGGCACCGGGCTGAACACCCGCAAGGGTTATGACGCGCGCGTGGCGGCGGAAATCGCCGCGATCACCGGCCTGCCCTTCGTCACTGCCCCCAACAAGTTCGAGGCGCTGGCCGCCCATGACGCGATGGTGTTCTACTCGGGCGCGCTGAAGACAGTGGCGGCGGCGCTGTTCAAGATCGCCAACGACCTGCGGCTTTTGGGGTCCGGCCCCCGCTCGGGCTTGGGCGAGCTGATCCTGCCGGAAAACGAACCCGGCTCCAGCATCATGCCGGGCAAGGTGAACCCGACCCAGGCCGAGGCGCTGACCATGGTCTGCGCCCATGTCATGGGCAACGATGCGGCCGTGGGCTTTGCCGGCAGCCAGGGCCATTTCGAACTGAACGTCTACAACCCGATGATGAGCTACAATGTGCTGCAATCGATCCAGCTTCTGGGGGATGCGGCCAGCTCGTTCACCGACAACATGGTCGTGGGCACCAAGGCCAATGTGGCCCGGATCGAGAAGCTGATGAAGGAAAGCCTGATGCTGGTGACGGCGCTGGCGCCGACCATCGGCTATGATGCCGCGACCAAGGTCGCCAAGACCGCGCACAAGAACGGCACCACCCTGCGCGAAGAGGCGATTGCCCTTGGCTATGTCGATGGCGAAACCTTCGACCGCATCGTCCGGCCGGAAGACATGATTGGCCCCAAGGACTGACCATGGCCGAGATCGTCAACCTTCGCAGTGCGAAAAAGCAGGCGGCCCGCAAGGCCGCCCGCGCGAAGGGCGACGAGAACGCCGCGAAGTTCGGCCGCAGCAAGGCTGAGCGCGAGCTGGAGAAGGCGCGGGCGGAAAAGGCCGCCCGCGACCACGACGGCCACCGCCGCGATACGGGCTGATCGGGGATTAACCGGAGATTAACCCTCATTGCCCGATCCTCCGGTGCAGGAGGTGGCTATGAAGGATCTGCCCGGGTATCTCAGCCCCGAACATTGGATCGCGCATCTGTTTTCGTCGCAGGCGGCGCGCGAGGGCGGCGTCATTCGCCGCAAGCTGCGGGATGTCGGGCGTGAGGCATTTCTGGCCGAGATGCGACGGCGCGGCTTTCCGGTTGTGGAAAACGCCGGCCAGTTCGTGATCTTCTGCAATCGCGAACCGATCCGCCGTGTCGCCTGACGCGATTTCTTCAAAGAAATCGCGTCGGAGCCTTTGAAGGGTCCGGCCCGGAGTTTTCAAAAACTCCGGTGGCTTCAACGCTGCCGCAGGGCTAGATTTCGTCCCCATGACCACCCGCCCCGCGAAACATTCCCTCACCCTGCACGGCCATCGCACCAGCGTCTCGCTGGAGCCCGAGTTCTGGGAGGCCTTCCGCGACATTGCCGCCCTGCGGGACCTGTCGGTGAACCAGCTTGCGTCCGAAATCGACGCCGCGCGTCGCGGAGAGGAGGGCCTTGCCTCGGCGATCCGGGTCTTCTGCCTGAAACATCATCAGGGCACCTGACAGCCGGAAGGGAACATCCATGCGCGCCGCCGTCCTTCGCGCCTATCGCGCCCCCCTGTCGCTGGAAACCGTCGCAGACCCGGTCTGCGAAGCCGATGGCGTGGTGCTGAAGGTGCTGGCCTGCGGCATCTGCCGATCTGACTGGCACGGCTGGGTGGGCGAACACCCCAAGGTGCGCCCGGGCGACATTCCCGGCCATGAGTACTGCGGCGAGGTGATCGAAGCCGGGCCGCTGGCAAAATGGCGCCCCGGCGACCGGGTGATCGCGCCCTTCATCCTGGCCTGCGGCGACTGCCCCGACTGCCGCTCGGGCCAGACCACAACCTGTCGCAGCCAGCGCGTGCCGGGCTTTGGCGACAGGGGGGCCTGGGCCGAATATGTCTCAGTGCCCCATGCCCACAACCTGACCCGCCTGCCCGACAGCCTGTCGCCCGCGCTGGCCGCGGGCTTGGGCTGCCGTGTCACCACCGCCTATCACGGCCTGACCGGCCGCGCCGCCTTGCAGGCGGGCGAATGGCTGGCGGTGCATGGCACGGGCGGAATCGGCCTGTCCTGCCTGCTGCTGGGGCAGGCACTTGGCGCGCGGGTCATCGTCGTTGACGTGGTGCCGGAAAAGCTGGCCCATGCGCGGGCGCTGGGGGCCGAACATGCGCTGGATGCGCGTCAGGGCGATGTGGCGGCGCAGATCGTGGAACTGACCGGCGGCGGCGCCCATGTCAGCGTCGAGGCGCTGGGGATCGAAGCCACCGCCAATGCCTCGCTGCGCTGTCTGCGCCCTCTGGGCCGGCATGTGCAGGTGGGCCTGCCGGTCGGCCATACCGCCACCATGCAGATCGACATGAACGCCCTTTACATGCGGCAGTTGTCGGTGTTCGGCACCCGGGGGATGCCGGCTTGGCGCTACCCCTCGCTGTTGTCGCTGATCGAGACCGGGCGAGTGGACGTATCCCCCATCGTCGCCCGCACCGTGGCCCTGTCGCAGGCCACCGGCGAGTTGCGCGCCTTCGACGGCCCCACCGCCCCCGGCGTTGCCGTCATCACCGATTTCGCCGCCTAGCCGGCCACCCGCGCCAGCACCGGTACCAGATCGCCATAGCCGGTGAAGCGCCGCTCATAGGCCAGCCCCAGACGGGCGGCGCAGTCCTGCGCCCTGGCATCCAGCGCCGGGTCATTGGTCTGGGCCTGATAGACCAGCTTGGTGTAATTGCCGAACATCATGTCCCGCAGTTCCGGGTGCCGGTCCAGCCCCATTGGGCGCCAGACGAAGGCATCAAACTGGCGCACCAGAAAATCGGTCAGGTAAAATGCGGTGATTTCGCTTTCGGAATGGCGGGCGAAGACCTCATTCCCTTCAAAAAACGAATAACAGTGCGGGCCTTCGACCATTTCGACGCCCAGTTCCCTGCACTTTTCGAACAATTGACCGCCAGTCCCGCAATCTGCGTAGACCACGAAGATCTGTTCGTAATCCGCGCGCCGGTCCCGCACCACCGCCTCAACCGCCGTCACAATCCGGTCCGGCCAGAGGTGCAGGTTGGCGGGCAGGCATTGCAGATCAAGGTGCGTCCAGCCGTTCGCCGCGCGGACGTCCAGAATCTCACGCGCCAACGCGCCACAGGCCACCAGCAGGATGCGCCCCTGCCGCGCTTCGGCCAGCCCGTCCTGCGTCAGCGTCTCGTCGGGTGGCGTCAGCGCCACTGACGCGCCCCGACGATCAGGCTACCGACCAGCGTGGCGAAGGCAGCGGCCGCAAGCGGGGCCTTGACCCAGACCAGCAACAAAATGGTCAGACCAGCGGCCAGAATGACCAGCGCCAGAAGACCAAGGAAATGAGTGAGTGGCATGATCTCGCCCTCCGTTCCTTCAATCTGGTCCTTCTTCGGACCGATTCCAAGTCACGAATGAAAGAGGCCCCGGAAATACCGGGGCCGCCTTGGAAATTTCGTCTGGCTCAGCCGTTGAGCTGGTTGTGCTTGCGGCTGACCAGCGTCTTGGCGGTTTCCACGGCCACGGCCGCATCGCGGCAATAGGCATCGGCCCCGATGGCGCGGCTGAACTCTTCGTTCAGGGGCGCACCGCCGACCAGCACGATATAGTCTTCGCGCATCCCCTTTTCCTTCAGCGTGTCGATCACGACCTTCATGTAGGGCATGGTCGTGGTCAGCAGCGCCGACATGCCCAGAATGTCGGGCTTTTCGCTGTCCAGCGCGTCCAGGTATTTCTCGACGGCATTGTTGATGCCCAGGTCCACAACTTCGAACCCGGCGCCTTCCATCATCATCGCGACAAGGTTCTTGCCGATGTCGTGGATGTCGCCCTTGACGGTGCCGATCACCATCTTGCCCATCCGCGGCGCGCCGGTTTCGGCCAGAAGCGGCTTCAGGATGGTCATCCCCGCCTTCATGGCATTGGCCGACAGCAGAACTTCCGGCACGAACAGGATGCCGTCGCGGAAATCGTCGCCGACGATCTTCATGCCGGCAACCAGCGCCTTGGTCAGCACGTCATAGGGCGTCCAGCCGCGTTCCAGCAGGATGTTGGTACCGTCCTCGATTTCTTCCTTCAGGCCGTCGTAAAGATCGTCATGCATCTGCAGGACAAGCTCGTCGTCCGAGAGTTCGGAGAGGATGATTTCTTCGTCGTCGGCCATGGGGCACTCCGGGGTGTCGGTCTCTGCCATTGTGCATGCGGCGAAAGCGCCTCTTGCACTTCTCAGTAAGCGACATGCGCCGGATGAAAGCCGACAGCAAGCGGAAAAGCGGGGCCAGGGTGCAAAGCCGGACCTTGGCAAATGTTCGCTTTTTGTTCTATAATGCCGCCATGCAAGCGCCCCACCCTTCCCTTCTGCCCGGACAGCGCAAACGCGGCCGTGGTGCCGCGTCCAACATCACGGGCCGGTTCGAAGGCCACAGCCGCGAAAGCGCCGATGACGGCTGGGACATCCCCGAGGAAGAGCGGCTGATCGCGACCGAGGTGCGCGAGGAACAGCCGCGGTCCGCCCTGAGCTGGAACCGCTCGCCCGACCTGCCCTTCGACCGCAGCATCAACCCCTATCGCGGCTGCGAACACGGCTGCATCTACTGCTTCGCCCGACCGACCCATGCTTACCTGAACCTCTCGCCGGGGTTGGATTTCGAAACCCGGCTGATCGCCCGCCCCGGCATCGCCGCCGTGCTGGAGCGTGAGCTGCGGGCGCGGTCCTACAAGGTCGCGCCGGTGGCGCTTGGCACCAACACCGACCCCTATCAGCCGGTCGAGGCGAAATGGCAGATCATGCGCGAGGTGCTGAAGGTTCTGGCCGAGTTCCGCCACCCGCTGGCGATCACCACCAAGGGCACGCTGATCGAGCGCGACCTTGACCTGCTGGCACCGATGGCGGCGCAGGGGCTGTTGCGGGTGGGTGTCTCGGTCACCACGCTGGACGCGGGGCTGTCGCGCCGGCTGGAACCGCGCGCCCCTGCCCCGGCGCGGCGGCTGGAAACCATCCGCCGGCTGACCACTGCCGGCATCCCGGTGCGGGCGATGGTGGCGCCGGTGATCCCCGGCCTGACCGATGCCGAACTGGACGCCATCCTGGAAGCCACGCGCGATGCCGGCGCCAGCGCGGCAAGCTGGATCATGTTGCGCCTGCCGCTTGAGGTGGCCCCACTGTTCCGCGACTGGCTGGCCGAACATGCCCCCGGACGCGCCGCCAAGGTGATGGACCGGGTCCGGCAGTCGCATGGAGGCAAGGATTATGACGCCGCCTGGGGCAAACGGATGCGCGGCGAAGGGCTGTGGTCGCGGCTGATCGCGCAAAGGTTCGACAAGGCCATTGCCCGGCTGGGGCTGGACAAGGCCCTGCCGCCCCTGCGTTGCGACCTGTTCGCCGTCCCGTTCCGGCGCGGCGATCAACTGGGTCTGTTCTGACCGGAGGCCATCTGTCGGCAAATTCCTTCGAAGAAAATTGCCCGGACCCTTCGCAGGGTCCGGTGTCCGGCCTCAGCCGCGCCGCCCGCGCCGTTCGCGGCGGGCGGGGCCTTCGCCATCGGTCCCGTCCGAGGCAGACGAGAACGCGCCCAGCTTGGCCTGAATATCCTCGACCGTCGGGCGCGGGCCCTTGGGCCGGCTTTCCAGCGCGGCGCGCATCGCCTTCAGGTGTTCCGGCATGGTGCCGCAGCAGCCGCCAATGATCCGCACCCCGGCATCGCGCGCCAGCACGGCATATTCCGCCATCAGTTCGGGCGTGCCGTCATAATGGATATGGCCGTCGTGGAACTTGGGAATCCCGGCATTGCCCTTGGCGATGACCGGCCGCTGCGATCCGGTGGCCATGAAGCCCAGAACCGTGCGCATCAGATCGCTGGCGCCCACGCCGCAATTCGCACCGAAGGCAATCGGCGGATTGGGCAGCTTTTCCACCATCTCGGCCATGGCGGCCGAGGTGACGCCCATCATCGTGCGCCCGGCGGTGTCAAAGCTCATGGTGCCGCACCAGGGCATCCCCGCCAACGCCGCAGCTTCGGCTGCCGCCCGGTATTCCTCGGGCGCGCTGATGGTTTCCACCCACAGCACGTCTGCCCCGCCTTCCTTCAGCCCCTCGGCCTGCTCATGGAAGATCTCGACTGCGGCCGCATGGGTCAGGCTGCCGATGGGTTCGAAAATCTCGCCGGTCGGGCCCACCGACCCGGCCACCACCACCGTGCGGCCCGACTTGTCGGCAATCTCGCGCCCCAGCGCGGCGCCAACGCGGTTCAGCTCGCGCACCCGGCCCTGGGCATTGTGCAGCTTCAGCCGCGCCGCATTGCCCCCGAAGGTATTGGTCAGGAAGATGTCCGACCCTGCGTCTACCGCCGAGGCATAGAGTTTGCGGATGTTGTCGGGCTTGTCGATGTTCCACAGCTCGGGCGGTTCGCCCGAAGACAGGCCCATGTTGAACAGGTTGGTCCCGGTGGCCCCGTCAGCCATCAGCCAGTCACGGGTAGACAGCAGTTTCGTCAGCGCATCGGTCGCCATCACGGGCCCTTCCTGAAAACACCTGTTTCAACGGGGCCAAGCTGTGCCATGGCCCCGCAAGGGATGCAATCCAAACCGAAGGCCGGCGTCACCGGCCAGGGCGCGGCGGGCAAGGGGCGGTGTCAGACTTCCGTCATCAGTTGCGCCTTGGCAACCGGCAGCAGCTCGGCCAGCTTGGCGCGGACGGTTTCTGCGGTGGCCTTGCCGGCCAGATCGGCCACGACCTTGCGAACCACATCCTCGTGCCCGGCTTCGGCCAGATCGGCGCCGACCACTTCCATCGCATAGGCATCGGCCTGATCGCCGGTCTTGCCCATCAGATCTGCCGCCCAAAGGCCAAGCAGCCTGTTGCGGCGCGCCTCGGCCTTGAACTGCATCTCGCTGTCATGGGCGAACTTGGCTTCGAAGGCCTGTTCGCGATCGTCGAAGGTGGTCATGGTATCCCCCGGGCGCGTTGGAACTGTTCCTCGTCATATGCCCACCTCGGGCGTTGCCTGCAAGCCCCAAGCCGCCCGCCTTGCGACGCGCGGCCCCTTGGCTTATAGGCCAAAGGCAAGCATGGGGTGGCTGGGCCGCCCCTTTCGTCATTTCTCCCCGGAGCAAGCATGGCACGGCGCAAGAAGGTTTACGAAGGCAAGGCCAAGATCCTGTTCGAGGGGCCCGAACCGGGCACGCTGGTGCAGTATTTCAAGGATGACGAACAGGCCACCACCGTTTCGCCGATCAGCGCCGCGGTTGAAGGCAAGGGCGTGCTGAACAACCGCCTGTCGGAATTCTTCATGTCCGGCCTGAACGCCATCGGTGTGCCGACGCATTTCATCCGCCGCCTGAACATGCGCGAACAACTGGTCCGCATGGCCGAGATCATTCCGCTGGAAGTGGTGGTCCGCAACTTCGCCGCCGGCGATATCAGCCAGCGGCTGGGCATCCCGGAAGGCACGCCGCTGCCGCGGCCGATCGTCGAATACTACTTCAAGGATGACAAGCTGGGCACCCCCCTGGTGGCCGAGGAGCACATCATCGCCTTCGGCTGGGCCAACCAGCAGGATCTGGACGACATGATCGCGCTGGCGCTGCGGGTCAATGACTTCCTGTCGGGCGTGATGCTGGGCGTGGGCGTGCGGCTGGCCGACTTCCGCATCGAAGTGGGCCGCGTCTGGGAAGGCGATTTCATGCGCCTGATCGTGGCCGACGAGATCAGCCCCGATTCGATGCGCCTGTGGGACATGCGGCTGACCGAGCGCGCCGATGGCACGCAGGCCGACCCCGGCCCGCTGACCGATGTTCACACCGAACTGGCCCGCCGCCTCGGTGTGCTGCCCTCGAACGTGACGCACCCGGCCAAGCCGTCGCTGATCAACTGACGCCGGCCTGCGCCGGGGCTACAGCGCCTCGGCCAGGGCGGCCAGCTTGGCCATCGTGGTCTGACCCAGCTCGACAGCCCCGAAGGACTCGGCCCCCTTCTTCATGGCCTCGGTCGGGAAGGTCATCACATAATCCTGCCGCGTGCCCTGCCCTTCGGGGGCCAGCATCACCACGATTTCCGCCGGATCACCCGACCCTTCGCCATCATCCATCATGTATTCGATCCGGTCCATCGGTCGCATCAGCCTGTAACGGTGGCGGTTGGGCCAGACCGTCCCATCCGGGCCGTTCATGTCGAATACCCACTGCCCGCCCTGCCGCAGGTCGATGCTTTTCGTGGTGCAGGAATAGCCCGCCGGGCCGAACCAGCGCGGCAGAAGCGCGGGGTCGGTCCAGCAGCGCCAGACCTTGGCCGGCGGCGCGGCAATCACCCGTGTCAGCGTCAAGGTGCGGTTGGCCCGGTCATCCATGATCAAGCCCCCCGCTCACAGCCCCTGCGCCAGCGCATCAAGCTGATCGGCGGCGGTGCCCCAGCCGTCATGGAAGCCCATCTTCTCATGCTCGTCCCGCTGGGTCGGGGTGCGGTGCAGCGCGACCGCGCGGTAAAGCGTGCCACTGCCTTCGGGTTCCAGCAGGATGAAGGCGGTGAAGCCGAAACTTTCGCTGTTCGGACGCCAACAGCCTTGCAGCAGATCGGTCCAGACCAGCCGGCGCTCGGGCACCACCTCAAGAAAGCAGCCGTGACCCGGCATTTCGCCATGGCCCGGCACATCCATCACGGTCTTGAAGCTGCCGCCGGGGCGCAGGTCGATTTCCACATCGCGGGTGACCACCGGCTTCGGGGCAAACCATTGTTCCAGCAGGCGCGGCTCGGTCCAGCAGCGCCAGACCTTGGCCGGCGAAGCCTTGAGGTGGCGGACCAGTTCCAGGTCGGTTGCGGGGTCAATCTTCATCACTCGTCCTCCATCGTTGACAACAGGGCCTCCAGCCGGTCGGTGCGCGCTTCCCAGTCGGCGCGGACCCGGGCCAGCCAGTCTTCGGCCTGTGCCATGGCGCCGGGCACCGGGCGGCAGATCCGGCTGCGGCCGGATTTGCGGGTTTCGATCAGGCCAGCCGCTTCCAGCACCGACAGATGGCGCAGGATGGTGGGCAGGCGCAGGCCGCTGGGTTCCGCCAGTTCGGTCACCGCCGCAGGCCCCGCCGACAGCCGCAGCACCATGGCCCGGCGGGTGGGGTCGGACAGTGCCTGAAAGATCAGCGACAGATCGGGATCATGCTTAGCCATAAAGCTAAGTATCACCGAACAGGGGCGGCGGGCAAGGCTTGCTTTTCGTGCAGCCGCCTTGCTGCGATAAGGGCAGCGCCCGACCGCGGGTGGGCGCCCGACAGTGCGATGCCGGCACTTTATGGTGCAAGCCCGCCGGAGTGCAGAGCAGGGAACTTCCGCGCAAAAGCGCCCGCCCGGGGGGCGGTCGGGCGCTGCCCGGGCCGCTGGCGCGGCTGTTCCGG
The DNA here is from genome assembly GCF_003034965.1 of Fuscovulum blasticum DSM 2131. Classification (GTDB taxonomy): domain Bacteria; phylum Pseudomonadota; class Alphaproteobacteria; order Rhodobacterales; family Rhodobacteraceae; genus Pseudogemmobacter; species Pseudogemmobacter blasticus. The sequence goes on from NZ_PZKE01000002.1 coordinate 269,974, forward strand.
GCAAAAGCCCCCTTCGGCCACAACTTTCAGCCTTTCGCGAAAGGTGATGCGCGCCCGGCCCCGGCAATCGGGCCACCCTGCGGCCTTGCCGGGGGGACAGGCCGCGCCCTATCCTGCGCCGCAGACCCAGCAAGGACCAAAGCCCCATGACCACGCGTATCAACAAGGCGGGCCTTCAGGTCGCCACCGAACTGGCCGACTTCCTTGAAACGCAGGCCCTGCCCGGCACCGGCATCACTCCGGCGCGGTTCTGGGACGGGCTGGCCGGCCTGCTGCGCGACTTTGCCCCGCAGAACCGGGCGCTGCTGGCCCGGCGCCAGGATCTTCAGGCGCAGATCGACGCCTGGCATGTCGCGCGGCGCGGCCAGCCGCATGACCATGCCGCCTACAAGGCCTTCCTGACCGACATCGGCTATCTGCGCCCCGAAGGCTCCGATTTCACCATCGAGACCACCGGCGTCGATCCCGAGGTCGCCTCCGTGGCCGGGCCGCAGCTTGTGGTGCCGGTCACCAATGCCCGCTACGCCCTGAACGCCGCCAATGCGCGCTGGGGCAGCCTTTACGATTGCCTCTACGGCACCGATGCCATGGGATCGGCCCCGCCGAAGGGCGGCTATGACCGGGGTCGCGGCGCGCGGGTGGTGGCCCGGGCGCGGGTCTTCCTGGACGAAGCCTTCCCGATTGCCGGCACCAGCCATGCCGATGTGCGGCGCTATCACGTCAAGGACGGCGCGCTTCTGGTGGATGACCTGCCGCTGGTGCAGCCGGAAAAATTCGTCGGCTATCGCGGCAACCCCAGGGCGCCCGAGGCGGTGCTTCTGCGCAACAATGGCCTGCATGTCGAACTGGTCTTCGACCGGGCGCATTTCATCGGCGCCCGCGATCAGGCCGGTCTGGCTGATGTGCAGATGGAAAGCGCGCTGACCGCGATCATGGATTGCGAGGATTCGGTCGCCTGCGTCGACGCGGCCGACAAGGTGCAGGCCTATGCCAACTGGCTGGGCCTGATGACCGGCACTCTGAGCGAACGGTTCGAAAAGGCCGGCCGCCCGGTGGACCGCCGGCTTGCCCCTGACCGCACCTATCTGGACCCGGCCGGTACCCCCTTCACCCTCAAGGGTCGCGCTCTGATGTGGGTGCGCAACGTGGGCCATCTGATGACCAACCCCGCGATCCTGCTGCCCGACGGCGGCGAGGTGCCCGAGGGGCTGATGGATGCCATGGTCACGGTGACCATCGCCCTGCACGATCTGCGCAAGTCCGGGGGCCTGCGCAACTCGGCCCATGGGGCGGTCTATGTGGTCAAGCCCAAGATGCACGGCCCAGACGAGGTGGCCTTTGCCGATGCGGTGATGGGCCGGGTGGAACAGGTGTTGGGCCTGCCCGCCAACACCGTCAAGATGGGCATCATGGACGAGGAACGCCGCACCACGGTGAACCTCAAGGAATGTATCCGCGCGGCCAGGGCACGGGTTGCCTTCATCAACACCGGCTTCCTTGACCGCACGGGGGACGAGATCCACACCAGCATGGAAGCCGGCCCGTTCAGCCGCAAGGATTTCATCAAGCGGAAATCCTGGATCACCGCCTATGAAAACCTGAACGTCGACATCGGCCTGGAATGTGGGCTGGCCGGGCGCGCACAGATCGGCAAGGGCATGTGGGCCATGCCCGACCTGATGGCGGCCATGCTGGATGAAAAGATCGCCCATCCCCGCGCGGGGGCGAACACGGCCTGGGTGCCCTCGCCCACCGCCGCCACACTTCATGCGCTGCATTACCACAAGGTCGACGTGGCCGCCGTGCAGGCGCGGCTGGCGCGCGGCGGGCGGCGGGCGCATGTCGATGGGGTGCTGGATATTCCGCTGGCCAGCTTCCGCACCTGGACCACGGCCCAGATCGCGCGTGAGGTCGAGAACAACGCGCAAGGCATCCTGGGCTATGTGGTGCGCTGGATCGACCAGGGCGTCGGCTGTTCCAAGGTGCCCGACATCAACGATGTGGGTCTGATGGAAGACCGCGCCACCTGCCGCATCTCGGCGCAGCATGTGGCCAACTGGCTGCATCATGGCGTGGTCAGCGCCGATCAGGTCATGGCGGCGCTGCAAAAGATGGCGGCGGTGGTGGATCGCCAGAATGCCGGTGACCCGGCCTATCGGCCCATGGCGCCGGGCTTTCAGGGCATCGCCTTCCAGGCCGCCTGCGATCTGGTGTTCAAGGGGCGCGAACAGCCTTCGGGCTATACCGAACCGCTGCTGCACGCCTGGCGGCTGAAGGCCAAGGCGGCGGGCTGAGACAGCCCCCGCGGCGGGCCGGTCAGCCAATGTCCAGCGCGATGGCATGGATGCGGGTCGTCAGGTCGCCCAGGGCGCGGTTGACGGCCCGGTGCCGATCAACACGCCCCATCGCGGCCAGACTGGCGGCCCGGATGCGGATGCGGTAATGGCTGTCGCCGCTGCCGTCATCGCCCGCATGTCCGGCGTGGCGATGGCTTTCGTTCTCGATCTCCAGCTCCTGCGGTGCAAAGGCGGCGGTCAGCCGCGCCGCAATCTCGTCCCTCACGTTCATTTTTTTCCACGCCCCTTCAATCTGCTGCCGAAACACCTAAACTTGGCCGCCCGAGTCGGAAAGGCATGCAAAGGCCCCCTGCCCCATGGTTACCAAACCTCCCTTTGAATTCGACATCCGTGTCAGCGCCGAGAAGAAGCGCAAGTCCGCCGGCCGCCGGGGCGGTGCCGCCGCGCCTGCCGAAGCGGCGGGCCGCGCCTGCGACTATCCCGGCTGCAAGGGTGTCGGTGCCTTCCGCGCCCCGAAATCCCCCGACCTGCTGGATGAGTTCTTCTGGTTCTGCAAGGACCACATCCGCGAATACAATCTGAAATGGAACTTCTTCAACGGCACCACCGATGAAGAGTTCCAGAAATTCCTCGACAAGGACCGCGTCTGGGGCCGCGAGACCAAGCCCTTCTCGCGTCAGGGCGACGGCAATGCCTGGGCCCGGATGGGCGTGAACGACCCGATGGAAATTCTGGGCGAGAAGGCCACGTTGAACCGCGGCCCGTCCCCCGCCTCGGGCGCGACGCGCAAGCTGCCGCCGACCGAACGCAAGGCGATCGAGATCCTCGATGCGCGCGATAGCTGGACCAAGACGGAAATCCGCAAGCAGTACAAAAGCCTGGTCAAGGATCTGCACCCCGACATGAACGGCGGCGACCGGCGCGACGAGGAGCGCCTGCAAGAGGTGGTCTGGGCCTGGGACCAGATCAAGGACAGCCGCCACTTCCGCGAATAGGCGGCGCGCCTGGCCCGCTGCGGGGCGCAGGCCGCGCCCCGCCGGCTGATCAGCCCTTGCGGACCAGCAGGTTCTTCGGACGGGCTGCCTCAGAGGCACGGAACAGGCTGAAGGTCTGGTTCATCAGCGAAGCCACCCCCGTCATCGACGCAATCCAGCGCTCCATCTCGGGGGTCCGCTCCACCTCGACCACCTGCACCGGGCGGTCCGGGCCATCGGCCTCGAACTGGCAATAGAACAGCGGATCGCCGCGCTTCAGGATCAGATCCTTGGTGGTGTCATGCCATTCGAAGGCCCACATCAGCGGCCGCACCCAGGCATGAATCGGGAAACGCCCGCCGAAAATCGTGCCGGGCAGCGGCACCGGCCGGTAATGGGCGAAGGAATCGATCTGGCTGATGTAGCAGACCTCTTCCGACACGAAGCAATAGCCCAGGCCAAGCTGCACCGTCGGCTTGTCGGGGTAGCGCCATTCGGCTTCGTTCACCAGATGCAGGATGCTGCCCAGCTTGCCCGACCGCACGCCGCCACGATCACCCGCCCGGTTCACAAGCCGCGCCTGCCCCTTGTCATCGCGGGCAAAGCCGATGTGCAGATCATAGGGGCAGCGTACCAGAAAATAGCGGCTTTCCAGTTGCACAACACCCGGACAGCGCGATGCGGATTTGGAATGTCCCTTGTTGGCCCCCCGGAAACTGACCCGCTCCGGCGGGAACATCATGATCGAGGATTTGTCGTCATGATAGAACCAGCCCACGGTGACAGGGCCAGACTGGGGGCTGCCCTCGGGCCGCTCCAGCGTGATGTTGATGTCCATGGTCAGACCACTTCGTTAAGGCCACTCGTTCTGCACAAAGGCGGGAAGAGGGCGATTGCTCTCTTCCCGCCTCTGTCAGCAACAGGGGTTTACCGTTACCCGAAGACCTCAGGCAACCTTCGAATTGCCCTTGCGGGCCACCCGTTCGGCAAACCGGCGGGCCGGACGGCCCGGCACCAGCAGGCGAACCGGCGCACGGCTGTTGTCAGGATCGGCGGCAAGACCCGGGAAGATCGTCAGGATTTCCTCCAGCGCCTCGGGGCTGACCGACTTCAGCGCCTCGGGGCCGGTGTGCAGGCTTTCCGTCGCCGCCCCGTTCGAGAACACCACCTCATGCGCATCGAACAGGAAGTGCCAGTAGGTCACTTCGGCCATGTCCTCGGCAACCTCGATGCCCGGAAGCGCCAGCAGATGCTTGGCCGCCATCAGCACCTCGGCCTCGCCGAACATGCGCTCTGCCACTTTCGACCGCACCAGCACGCGGTGCTGCGGCGAAACCACAAGGTCGGTTTCCGGCTGGTTGAGCCCCAGCGCCCCCGCACGGATGCGGATCGGGCGCAGGTTCGGCTGTGCGGCCAGATCCTCGGCCGTCAGATGACGCGACCCGATCCAGCGCACCGGCTGATAGCCGTTGTCCAGCGTCAGCACGTCCATGCCGGCTGCCAGCGACTCGACCGCAACCTCGCCGTCTTCGGTCTTGATCAGGGTGCCCGTCGTGAAACAGGTGACGCCCGTGGTGTCAAAGTTCAGCGGGGCCGAACCGTTGACGGTCAGGCTGCCAGTGATGCCAAGTGCAGTCCGGTAGTCAACGCCGTTGATGATGCCGTCAACGACACCGTCTGCGGCGTCCTGGTTCAGCATGTCCAGCGCGTGCACGAAGGGCCCGCCGGAATCTCCAACGGTCGTGTCGTTGTACCAGCTCGTCAGATCAACAAAGTCGTTGTTGCCCTGATTGGCGTCATCGTAAGGCCCGCCGCTGTCCACGCCGAAGTCGGTGATGATGTCGTTGCTGGCACCGTCCCAGACAAAGATGTCATCGCCGGTGCCGCCGGTCAGCGTGTCATCGCCGGCATCGCCTTCCAGGTAGTCGTTGCCCGTGCCGCCCGACAGAGAGTCATTGTCGGCACCGCCCCAAAGCACGTCATTTCCGACGTCGCCAGCCAGCGTGTCGCTGCCGGCATCGCCTTCAAGGTAGTCATCGCCAATACCACCCGAAAGCGTGTCGCTCCCGTCGCCGCCCCAGAGATTGTCATTCCCGGCGTCACCGCTGATGGTATCGTTCCCGACTTCGCCCTGAATAGCATCGTCATTGTCGCCGCCATACAGCGCATCGGCCCCGTCCCCGCCAAACAGCGTGTCGTTGCCTGCGTCGCCATAAACGATGTCGTCATTGTCGCCGCTGACAAGGTTGTCAGCGCCATCGCCGCCGGAAAGCGTGTCGTTGCCGGTTCCGCCGAAAAGCGTGTCATTTCCGGTATCGCCAGACAGGCTGTCGTCCCCGGCATCGCCCAGAACCTGGTCATTGTCGGCACCACCGAACAGCGTATCGTTTCCGTTGCCGCCAAAAACCGAGTCATTCCCGGCATCGCCGTACAGCGAATCCGACCCATCTTCACCCCAAATTCGGTCGTTTTCGGCCCCACCATAGGCAAGATCATTGCCGCCGCCTGCCCAGATCCGGTCATTCCCCTCGTCACCGTAAAGGGAATCGTTCTGGCCGACGCTGGCGCTGGCGCCATCGCCAACTATGTCGTCATTGCCTACACCACCATAAACCAGATCGGCGCCGGCCTGCCCCTGGATATAGTCGTTGCCGCCATCGCCATAGATCGAATCGGCGCCATCAGCCAGGGTGTCAAGGCGCGCACCGACAATGTAGTCATTGTCGTCACCTCCATAAAGCAGGTCAGCCCCGATCCCGCCAATCTCGGTGTCAGTACCCGCGCCTCCGTACATGGTGTTCGCGCCGGTGTCGGTATCGCCTGCTGAAATGTTGTCGTTGCCGATGCCGCCCTCGGCGTAATTGTCGCCAGCCCCGACCGAGATCGAGTCATTGCCGTCGCCGCCGAACATGGAATCGTTGCCATCTTGGCCATAAACGGAGTCGTCACCCGAGCCGCCGTAAAGCGAGTCATTGCCGATGCCGCCGTAAAGCGAGTCAGCCCCGGTCTCGCCAAACATGGTATCGTTGCCATCACCGCCGTCGAGCAGGTCATTGCCGTCTGCGCCACTGCCCCCGTTGGCCTGCACATAGTCGTCGCCCGTGCCGCCGTACAGGGTATCAGAGCCTTCGTTGCCGTAGATACTGTCGTTGCCCGCATCACCATAGATCAGGTCGTTGTCCGTTCCGGCATCCCCCCCGGCACCGTTGTTGCCCAGCAGGTTATCATTGCCAGCTCCGCCATAGACGCTGTCATTACCTCCACCGGCCGCGATGGTATCATTGCCGCCCACGCCCGCCCCGTCCGCACGGTCGCCGTAGATTGAATCATTGCCGATGCCACCGAAGACCAGGTCAGACCCTAGCTGCGCAAAGATCGTGTCATTGCCGTCGCCACCATAGATCTGGTCATTGCCCGTATCGGCCAGCGCGACGCTGTCCCCTTCGATGTAGTCGTCGCCGCCATCACCGAAGATCGAGTCAATCCCGTTGCCGCCGAACAGGGAATCGGTACCGGTTCCGCCCTGCATCTCATCACGGCCGTCGCCCCCGAAAAGGCGGTCGGCGCCAGAGCCGGAAGCCATGGTGTCGTTGCCGTCGCCGCCAAACATGGAATCGTTACCGGATGACGCCCCTTCATCCAAGACATCGTTAGACCCGTTGCCGTAATACAGGTCGTTGCCGTTGCCACCGTAGATCCAGTCACCGTTGGCCGCCGCGTTCGACCCCGGGAACAGCACCCCGGTGCCGTTGCCTCCGGTCATGGTGTCGTTGCCATCCCGACCGAAGTAGCGGTTGTTGGTGTTGTCGTTGTTCCAGGTGTCGTTGCCGTTGGTTCCGGTAATGTCAGTCATGGGCGGGTCAACCTTTTAATTTTCGTGCCGTTCGCGGGCGATTACAGCCATTGCCATGGAAGGCTGGAAGTCCTGTTGCTGCGCCTGTGGCCGTTCAAGGGCGGGTGGGATTCAGGAGGGGCGGGAGGAGGGGTATCTTCTCGATAACTCGCCAGAAACGGGGGCTATGCCGCCCGACAAGGCCCGGATGCCGAACAGACAAACCATCTACAAAATCCAGAACCATCACGATCACAAACCCGATTCGCACATGTGGATATGATCCACTAAGTTACTTCACCTATGCACCATACCACTGGCGAAACGTCAAGCGTTTCACGTCACACAAAACACCCCACGACACGCATAACATTTCACGACACATCAAGACGTTAGAAGTGCCGCGCCACAACACCGGCGCCCGGCCAGGCATCGTGCACGATATGGCGAAATTTCTTCCCAATCAGCCCCATGAGCGCCGTTCATTTTTCCCAAACGGAAGCTGAAATACCAAATATCGGCCATATCGGAACCACAGACCAAGGCAGGCACGGCGCACCCGTTGCGCAGCCGGTCATGCTTCAAAATGCGACAACTGACGAAACATCCGGCGTCACGCGACAGGACGCCCGCCATCCCTGTCAGGCCAGCCGATACAGGCCATGAGACAGTTCATGCCCGTCGCACTTAGGTGAATTTCGCCATACCCGGCCCGCAAACGCGGGTTCTGCCCGGCGCCGCGCGGGCAAGAGCCTGCGCCACAACGGACCGCGAAGACATATGATGTGGGGGAAGAGTGGTACCGACTCCCCGGCTCGAACGGGGGACCCCCAGATCCACAATCTGGTGCTCTAACCAACTGAGCTAAGCCGGCACTCGGGGCGGCATTTACGCGCCCCCGCCCGCGATTGCAAGAGGCGGATTTCAGCAGCAGGATTGCAGAATGGCCGCGCCCGCGCTAGGCGCTGGGGTCACAGGCCGGAGGACCGCCATGAGCATCAACAAGCAAAGCGACATCGCCGCCAACATCCAGATCGGTCCCACCGATCAGGGCATGGTGCGCATCTATATCGAGGCCGATGGCGGCATCGAACTGCCGCTCGACTTCGCCCCGGAAGAGGCCGAGGACATCGCCGAAGAACTGCGCGCCGCCGCCGAGGCCGCCCGCGCCGTGGCCGAAGGCAAGGGCCGCCGCCGGTAACCGCCCCTTGCCGCCGCCGCGCCGCTGCCTAGACTGCCCGCATCAGCAGGAGGCACGGCCATGACGTGGCAAGACTACCTGGATCGCGAACAGCCGCGGTTCGTGGATGAGTTGCTTGAGTTCATCCGCATCCCCTCGGTCTCGGCCAAGCCCGAGAACATGGCCGATGTGCGCCGCGCGGCCGACTGGGTTGCCGCGCGCCTGACCGCCGCCGGGGCCGAGAACGCCGAGGTTCTGCCAACCGCCGGCCACCCGGTCGTGTGCGCCGACTGGCTACATGCCGGGGCCGACAGGCCCACGATCCTGATCTACGGCCATTTCGACGTTCAGCCCGCCGAACCCTTCGATCTGTGGACCACGCCGCCTTTTGACCCGCAGGTCCGCGACGGGCGCGTCTGGGGCCGGGGCGCCTCGGATGACAAGGGCGGGATGCTGATCCCGATCCTTGCCTTCGAAGCAATACTGCGCAGCCAGGGCAGCCTGCCGGTGAACGTGAAGTTCTTCTTCGAGGGGCAAGAGGAAATCGGTTCGCCCGACCTGCCGCCCTTTGTGGCGGCCCAGGCCAACCGGCTGAAGGCCAACATGATCTTTTCCGCCGACGGCCTGCAATGGGCACCCGATCAGCCGCTGGTGCTGGAAGGGCTGAAGGGGCTGGTCTCGCTGGAAATCACCCTGCGCGGCCCGCGGTCGGACCAGCATTCCGGCCTGCATGGCGGCGGCATCGCCAATCCGGCGCTGGCGCTGGCGCAGGTGCTGGCCGGGCTCAAGGCGCCGGACGGCACGGTTCTGGTCAACGGCTTTTATGACGATGTGCTGCCGCTGACCGAGGCGGATCGGGCCGCCATCGCCCGTATTCCCTATGACGAAGCCGCCTATCTGGCCGAAACCGGCGCGCCTGCGGCGGTTGGCGAGCCGGGCTATTCCACCCGCGAACGGCTTTGGGCGCGGCCCACGCTGGATGTGAACGGCCTCACCTCGGGCTGGCAGGGCGCCGGCACCAAGACCGTGCTGCCGGCCGAGGCGCGGGCCAAGATCACCTGCCGTCTGGTCGCCACGCAATCGCCCGAACGGGTATTCGCGGCGATCCGCGATCATGTTCTGGCCCATCTGCCCCCCGGCGTGACGGCCGAGGTGACGCAGAACCCCGGCCGGGCCGATCCGTTCCTTCTGCCCCCCGGCCACAACGCCACCGCAATTGCCGGCAACGTGCTGCGGCAGGTCTATGGGCGCGAACCCTATCGCACGCGGATGGGCGGCTCGATCCCGGTGATGACCACCCTGCTGGAACATCTGGGGGTGCATGGCGTGATGTTCGGCTTCAGCCATGACGATGAAAACCTGCACGCCCCGGACGAATTCTTCCGTCTCGATGCCTTCCGCCGCGGCCAGACCGCCTATGGCAAGCTGTTCGAGGCGCTTGGCAGCGCGGGCTGACCGCCCCCCGCCGGCCAGCGGTTTTCAACCCGTCGCAGCTTGCGGCCGGGATCAAATCCAAGCGGCGCGCGGCGCAAGCTGACGGTTACCGCAAGGCCCCGACGGGCGGTCTGCGCCTGCAGCGCCGCCCGCGCAGCCTGTGCCGAAGGCGCGGGCACCTCGGGCGGCAGGATCAGCACCAGCCCGTCGCGCGCCTCGCGCCAGATGCGGAAATCGGTGATGTCGCGCGCCGCATCCAGCACCGCATTGCGCAGCACATCGGGCGTGACCAGAACCGCCGTGCCATCGGCCCTGTCAAAGGTGAAACTGTCGTCCATCCGCCCCACCACCTCCTCCACCACGCGCAGGGGTGATCCGCAGGGGCAGGCGTGGGGCGACAGGCGCAGCAGGTCGTTCATGCGGTAGCGCGCCATGATCTGGAAGCGGCGGCGAAAGCCGGTGATCAGCGGCGTCACCAGCCCGTCACCCACCGGCAGGAATTCGAAATGAACCGAATCCTCGGCCAGATGCAGCCGCCCCTGCGGGCAGGTCACGGCAAACAACCCCTCGGTCGCCATGTAGATCTGGCCCAGCGGCAGGCTGAACCGCGCCTCGATCACCGCGCGGTCGATCGGGTCCAGCGTCTCGGCCCCCGAATACAGCCGGCGCGGCGACAGGGGCAGCGGCAGTTCGGCCAGCCGGCGCAGCACGCGCGGCGGCGCGATCACGCAGGTCGGCGCAAAGGCCGCCAGCCGGTCGGCCCAGCTTTCGACCCCCTGCCCCAGATCGAAGAACTGCAGCTTCAGGCGCCGGGTGCGCCCGGCGCTGTCATACAGGGCCGAGGCTTGCGGCAGGATCACCGCCACCCGTTCGGGCTGCCACAGAAAGCCGGGCACGGTCTTGGCCAGCATGGTGCCCACCCAGCGGGCCTGCTCTTCCGGCGTCACGGCATAAAGCATCCGGTTGCCGCTGGTGCCGGTGCTGGCCCCGATGCTGACAGCGCCAATCCGGCCCGGCCCGGCAAAGGCCTGCCAGCCCTGTTCCGCAGTGATGCCGCCGCGGTTGAAATCCTGAAACCGGGCCATGACCATGGCCTTGTCGATCACCGGCAGGTCGTGCAGGCGACGCGGCGCATCGGCGTAAAACGCCACGCGGGGCAGGTCGCGGGCCAGCCAGCGGTCAAGCTGCCGCTTCTGCCACGCCTCGAACCGCGCCCGGCCCTGCCCCGCCCGACTGGCCCAAAGCGTGCCGGCGAACCCGGCAACGGCTGGCCAGATCGCGGTCATCGGGCGACCGCAGGCAGATCGAAGGGCGTGTCTTCCGGCTGGTGGCACAGCACCACCTGCCCGCCCGCCCGCGCAAAGGCCGCCACCTGCGCGGTCGTGACCTCCCAGGCGGCCCGATCCTCGGCCACGGCGCGGGCCGGATAGCCGGGGGCACGGCCCGGCTCCAGCGCCTGCACCCGCCATTGCACATCGCAGGCATAAAGCAGCGGCGGCGCGAGATGCGGGAAACACAGGCCGAAATGCCCCTCGGCATGGCCGGGCAGGTCCATCGCCAGCACCGACCCGTCACCGAACAGATCGCTGCCATCGGGCAGGCCCAGCGGGGCCGCAACGCGCGGCAGGCTGTCAATGTCGGTGCAGCGGTCCATCAGGCCGGGGGGCAGCAGTTCGGGAAAGATGCCCCGATGCAGGTTCGCAAAGCGCGACCGGCCCAGCGTGGCGGCCAGCACCGCGCGCCGGGTCAGGATGCGCGCCTGCGGAAATTCGTCCAGCCGGGCGACATGATCGGCATGAAGATGCGTCAGGATCACCAGCCGCACATCCGCCGGCGTGAACCCCATCCGCGCCAGCACCGCCTGCGGCGCCTGATCTTCCACAAGCATCGGCCGCAGGACGGTGGAATACAGCCGCAGCGTCAGGCTGCGCCCCGGCGCTGCCGTCACCTGCGGGCCATAGCCGGTGTCAATCAGCACCGGCCCGTGAACCGGGTGGACAAGCACGCCATAGCGCACCTTCAGCACCACCCGCCCCGGCGGCGCCTTGCGCAGCACCAGCCGGCCGTTCACGGTGACAGTCGCGCTGTTGGGAAAAACCGGCTTCATCCCGCAACGCCCCTTGCCGCCGCCAAGGCGTCTTCCAGCCCGGGCGACAAGGGCATGACCGGCCGCCAGCCCAGCAGGGACCGGGCCTTGGTCAGGTCAAGGCTTTGCCGGAACGCGAACAGCCCCAGCGCATAGGGTGTCACCACAGGCTCGCGCCCGCCCGGCAGGGCCAGCGTCACCGCCTCGGCCAGCCGCGCCAGCGCCATCAGCGGGCGCAGCGGCATCGGGCGCCAGCGGACCGGCAGGTCCAGCGCCGCGCCAACCCGGGCGACGATCTCACGCACCGGCGCCATCTCGCCGCCCGAGATGTGGAAGGTCTGCCCTTCCACCGCCGGACCGGCCAGAACCGCCGCCTGAATGGCGCCGACCACATCGCTGACATGGGTCAGGTCGATGGCCGCAACCCCGCCGCGCAGCAACGGCAGCGGCCCCCGCCGCAGCGCCGCCGCCAGCCGCGGCAGAAGCGTCTGTTCCCCCGGCCCATAGATGCCGCGCGGGCGCAGCGTCACCGGCCCCAGCGCCCCCCGCGCCAGCACCAGCCGCTCGGCCAGGGCCTTGCTGCGGGCATAGGCGTTGATCGGCGGCGGCAGGGGCGCATCTTCCCGCAGCCCGATCTGGTCGCGCAGCGCAAATCCCACCGCGGGGGACGAGATATTGACGAAGCGCCGCGCGCCCAGCGCCCCGGCCAGATCCAGCGCGGTGGCGGTGCCGGTGACATTGGCCGCCTCAAACGCCGCCCACCGCCCCCAGGGGGCCGACAGCGCCGCGCAATGCACCACCGCATCGACCGCGCCGATCCGCGCCGCCAGCGCCGGATCGAAGCCCCCGGCCAGGTCAAGCCGGTGCACCGCATGGCCCTGCCCCGCCAGCCGGGCACAGGCTGCCGCATCGCGCCCGGTCAGCACCAGCGGCCAGCCCTGCGCCTGCAACGCCCGCGCCAGATGCCCGCCCAGATAGCCGGTCGCCCCGGTGATCAGCACCCGTGGCCCGCTCATGCCACCAGCGCCATGCCGCCGAAACTGACCCCGGCCGAGGTTCCCAGCAGCAAGACCCGCGCCCCCGGCCAGATGCGGCAATCGCGGGCCGCACTGTCCAGCGCGGTGGGGATCGAGGCGGCGATCTGGTTGCCCAGCCGTGCCGCCATGTTCACCACCCGCTCCGGCGCAAAGCCGGTTTCGCGCACCATATGCTCCAACGCCAGCGGGCTGGCCTGATGCGGCACCACCAGATCGACATCCGCCGCCGTCCAGCCCGCCGCCGCCAGCAAGCGCCCCACGAAATCGGGGAAATGCCGATGCGTCACCCGGAACAGCGCCTTGCCGTCCATCTGGAACCGCGCCTCGGCGGCAAAGCCCTGCGGATCGCGGTGAAAGTCGATCCGCGTGCCGCCCGCGCCAAGGCGGCAGGCGTCATAGGCGGCGGGATAGGTTTCCATCAGGCTGGCCCGGATGCCCTGCCCCGGCAGCGCCGCCCGCGTGACAACCGCCGCCGCCGCCCCGTCCCCGAACAGCGCCGCAACCTCGGGCTGCGCGTCCCAGGGCAGCGCGCGCGAGGCGACTTCGGACGAGAACACCAGCACGTTGCGCGCCATTCCCGCCGCGATGCGCAGCGCGGCAAGGTCCAGCGCGGCCAGAAAGCTGAGACATGTCGCGTTCACGTCAAAGGCGGCGGCGCGGCCTTCGGGCAGGCCCAGCCGCTGCATGACCAGCGGCGCAGTGGCGGGCAGCGTCTGATAGGGAATCCCGCAGGCCCCCAGCACAAGGTCAATGTCCGCCGGCCCCACCCCAGCCCGGTCCAGCGCGGCCTGCGCGGCGGCGACAGCCAGGTCGATCTGGTCCTCGGCCCCGCAAACCCGCCGCGCCACCACCCCGGTCGCGGCGGCCAGCGTGCCGGGCCGCAGCCCAAGCCGCGCATCCATCTCGGCCGATGTCACCTCGGCCATGGGCAGGGCGTGTCCGGTGCCGGCAATCCGCACCGGCAGCAGCGCAGGCGCGGCCTTCGGCGTTTCCGTCTGGCGGGGAACGGGGCGATCATGTTTCACGGCGACACACCTTTTTGCCAGAGTAAGACCCCGCAGCGCCGCAAGGGCAAGGCAGGGTTTCCATCCCCCGGCAGGCTTCGCCGCATGGGCGCGACTGGCCCTTCCCCGCCACAGCCGCAACGCGACTCCAAGCTGGACCGGCCCCGGTGTTGCCGCTAACAATTTTCGGGGGCGGCCCGGCACACCGGGCGAATCCTGGGGAGGGTTTCCATGGCAATCACAGGCGCGCATGTGGCGCGGGCGCCGCGCATCCGGCTGGGCATGGTCGGCGGCGGGCGCGATGCCTTCATCGGCGCGGTGCATCGCATCGCGGCACGGCTGGATGACCAGTATGAACTGGTCGCGGGCTGCTTCTCGTCCTCGCCGGAAAAGGCGCTGGCCTCGGCGGCCGATCTGGGCGTGCCCCGCGCCTATGCCAGCTTTGCCGACATGGCCGCGCGCGAAGCCCGGCGCAAGGACGGGATCGAGGCGGTGGCCATCGTCACCCCGAACCATATGCACGCCCCCGTGGCGATGCAGTTCCTGAAACGCGGCATCCATGTGATCTGCGACAAGCCGCTGACCGCCACCCTGCCCGAGGCAAAGCGACTGGCCCGCGCGGCGGAAGCCAGCGGCGTGATCTTCGCGCTGACCCACAATTACACCGGCTACCCGATGATCCGCCACGCCCGCGCGCTGGCGCAATCGGGTGCCTTGGGTGAAATCCGGGTGGTGCAGGTGGAATATGCGCAGGACTGGCTGGCCGAACCGATCGAACAGTCGGGCCAGAAACAGGCCGACTGGCGCACCGACCCCGCCCGCACCGGCGCAGGCGGCAGCACCGGCGACATCGGCACCCATGCCTTCAACCTGGCCGGTTTCGTCACCGGGCTGGAACTTGAGGAACTGGCCGCCGACCTGCAACGCTTCGTGCCGGGCCGGCGGGTGGATGACAACGGCCATGTGATGCTGCGCTACAAGGGCGGCGCGCGGGGCATGTTGTGGTGCAGCCAGGTGGCGACGGGCAACGAAAACGCGCTGCGGCTGCGGGTCTATGGCACGAAGGCCGGCATCGAATGGGCGCAGGAAGACCCGAACTATCTGTGGTTCACGCCGCTTGGCCAGCCGCGCCAGCGCATCACCCGCAACGGCCCCGGCGCCGGCCCCGAAGCGGCGCGCGTCTCGCGCATCCCCTCGGGCCACCCGGAAGGGTATCTGGAAGGCTTCGCCAATATCTATGCCGAGGCCGCCCGTGCGATCATCGCGCGGCGCGACGGCGCAGCGGCGGACCCGGCGATCACCTTCCCCGGCCTGCGCGAAGGGCTTGAGGGCGTGGCCTTCGTCGATGCCTGCGTGCGGTCAAGCGCGCGCAACGGGGCCTGGGTCAAGCCCGCGCTTTAGCGGCACACCGCACCGAAACGGGGGGAAGGGAGAGCACGATGCAGACCATCAAGGGACCGGCGCTGTTTCTGGCGCAATTCGCCGGCGACGCCGCGCCGTTCAACACCTGGCCCGACATCACCCGCTGGGCCGCCGATTGTGGCTATGTGGGCGTGCAGGTGCCCAGTTGGGACGCGCGGCTGTTCGATCTGGACAAGGCCGCCGCGTCGAAGGGCTATTGCGATGACTTCAAGGGACAGGCCGCCGCGAACGGCATCGCCGTGACCGAACTTTCCACCCACCTGCAAGGTCAGCTTGTGGCCGTGCATCCGGCCTATGACACCGCCTTCGACGGCTTTGCCGCGCCGCAGGTCCGGGGCAACCCCAAGGCCCGCGCCGAATGGGCGGTGGATCAGGTGAAGAAGGCACTGACCGCCAGCCGCAACCTGGGCCTGACCGCCCATGCCACCTTCAGCGGCGCGCTGGCTTGGCCCTATGTCTACCCCTGGCCGCAACGCCCCGCAGGGCTGGTGGAAGAGGCATTCGACGAACTAGCCCGGCGCTGGCGGCCGATTCTGGACCATGCCGAGGATTGCGGCGTCGATGTCTGTTACGAGATCCACCCCGGCGAAGACCTGCATGACGGCATCAGCTACGAGATGTTTCTGGAGCGGACCGGCAGTCATACCCGCGCCTGCATGTTGTATGACCCTTCGCATTACGTCCTGCAGCACATGGATTACCTGGAAAACATCGACATCTACCACGACCGCATCCGCATGTTCCATGTGAAGGATGCTGAGCTGAACCCCACCGGACGGCAGGGCGTCTATGGCGGCTACCAGTCCTGGGTGAACCGCGCCGGCCGCTTCCGCAGCCTTGGCGACGGGCAGGTCGATTTCGGCGGCGTGTTTTCAAAGCTGACGCAATACGGCTTTGACGGCTGGGCCGTGGTGGAATGGGAGTGTTGCCTCAAGCACCCCGAGGACGGGGCGCGCGAAGGGGCAGATTTCGTGAAGGCCCATCTCATTCGCGTCACCGAAAAGGCGTTCGACGATTTCGCCGGATCGGGTGCCGACCGGGCCGCGAACCGCCGGATGCTGGGGCTGGACTGATCCGGGCTCCGGGGGGCACCCCCCGGATTCCCATGGGATATGTGCAGAGCAAGCCGCAGGTCAGGCCTTGGCCAGATCCTCGAACAGCCTCGCCACGCCTTCGGCGCCGGGGTCGTTGAACCCTTTCAGCTTGTCGGCGGACAGATAGGTTGCCCGCCCGGCCCGGGCGCGGGTCATGGCCGCGGTGCTGTCGGCCCCGGCGCGGGCGGCGGCGGCGGCGGCCCCCACGCCTTGCGGCAAGGCGGCAAGGGCCGGGGCCAGCGCGTCGATCATGGTGCGGTGGCCGGGCGCCGCGCCACCCACCTGCATCACCCGGTCCAGCCCCGCCGAAAGCGCACCGATCCAGTCCTTCCCGCCCGCCGAGGCGTCGCCCGCGGCGGCGAAGAAGATCGCCAGCAGCACCCCGGACGATCCCCCCATGGTCTGCGCCAGCTCCATGCCGATGGCGCGGTAAAGCTGGGTCGGGTCCGCCAGCGGCAGCCGGTCCAGCGCCGCCTGCAAGGCCCGTGCCGCCCCGGCCAGCGTGCTGCCGGTGTCGCCGTCGCCGGATTTGGCATCCAGCGCGTTCAGATCCTTTTCCACCGCGATCAGCGCCGCGCAGCAACGCGCGATCAGCGCCCGCCGCGCCGGATGGGCCGAAGGCACAGGCTGGATCGGCGCCAGCCCGTCGGGCAAGGGCCGCACCGCCACCGGCCCCAAGGGCAGGCAGCCGGGCCAGGCATGGGGGCCACCGGGGCCGCCAGCAGCCGCGCGCGGTCTTCGTCCAGCGGCAAGAGCGACAGCGAGAACCCGTGCATGTCGAGCGAGGTCATCAGCGGGGCCGGCCCGATCAGTGCCTTGATCTGCGGCGCAATGGGCGACCGCGCCAGTTCTTCGGCCAGCAGGCTCATTTCCAGCGGCGTGGTGGAGCCAAGGTTGTTCAGCAAGGCCACATGGTCGCCCTTGCCCATATGCGGCGCCAGCCGTGCCGCGACCATCTGGATCGCCGCCCGCGCGCCCGAGAAATCAACCTGTTCGACCCCGGCCTCGCCATGGATGCCAAGGCCCAGTTCCGCCTTGCCCTGACCGATGCGGTCTTCCTTGGGGCTGCCGGGCACGGTGCAGGTGTCAAGGCTCATCCCGATGGAGATGGCGCCCTTGATCACGCCCTGGGCAGCGGCGGCGATGGTGTCGAGATCGGCGCCCGCCTCGGCCAGCGCGCCGGCGATCTTGTGCACGAAGAGCGTGCCCGCCACGCCGCGCGCCTGCGGCAGATCGGGCAGCGCCACATCGTCATCGACGATCACCATCGCGACCTTCAGCCCGAATGCGCGGGCGCGTTCGGCGGCAAGGCCGAAATTCAGCCGGTCGCCGGTGTAGTTCTTGACGATCAGCAGACAACCGGCCTTGCCCGTGACGGCCAGGATACCGGCCAGAACGGCATCGACCGAGGGGCTGGCAAAGACATCGCCGCAGACTGCCGCCGTCAGCATCCCCTGCCCGACAAAGCCCGCGTGCGAAGGTTCGTGCCCCGAACCGCCGCCCGAGACCAGCGCCACCTTTGCCCGGTCCCAGTCGGTGCGGACCACCACCTTGATATGCGGGTATCCGTCCAGCCGCGCCAGCCGCCCGCCCGCCGTGCGCAGCAGCCCGTCGATGGCCTCGGTCACCAGGGTTTCCCTGTCATTCATGAACTGTTTCATGCGGGGCCTCCTTGCAGGCGGTTTCCGGCGGCGTCGAACCAAAGCGGCGTTTGCGGCCGGATCTGCACGGTATCGCCCGGCGCCAGCCGGGTATGCGGATCGGCCAGGGTGACAATCTGGTGCGGGCCAAGGCTCAGGTGCAGCCGGGTCTGGTCGCCCAGATGTTCCACCCGGCCCACCGTGGCGGCCTGGCCTTCGCCAAGGGCAATGTGTTCTGGCCGCAAGCCCATCTGGACCGCGCCCGGCGGCGCACCGGGGCCAAAGGCATCGGCCGGCAGCAGGGTGATGCGCGGCTGGCCCAGCCGGCTGGCGACATAGGTGGACACCGGGGATTCGTAGATCTCGCGCGGGGTGCCGAACTGCACCAGACGGCCTTGGTCCAGCACGCCGACATGCGTGGCCATGGTCATCGCCTCGATCTGGTCATGGGTCACATAAAGGAAGGTCGCGCCCAGATCGGCGTGGATGCGCTTCAGCTCGATCCGCAGGTCGGCGCGCAGCTTGGCATCCAGCGACGACAGCGGTTCATCCATCAGGTAGATGCGCGGATTGCGCACCAGCGCGCGGCCGATGGACACGCGCTGCATCTCGCCGCCCGACAGCGCGGTCGCCTTGTTGTCCAGCTTGTGCGGGATGCGCAGCACCTCGGCCACCTCGGCCACGCGGGCGGCGATCCGGTCTTCCGGCATGGCGATCATGGGCGACCGCAACGGAAAGGCCAGATTGTCCCGCACGGTCATATGCGGGTAGAGCGAATATTGCTGGAACACCATCGCCACATCGCGCATGGCCGGCGTGTCCGACAGGACCGAGGCGCCGCCGATGCGGATGTCGCCGGCATCGGGCCGGTCAAGCCCGGCGATCAGCCGCAGGGTGGTGGTCTTGCCCGCCCCGGTGGGGCCAAGCAGCACCACGAAAGACCCGTCGGGAATGGTCATCGACACGTCCTTCAACGCCTGCACCGCGCCGTAGGACCGGCTCAGCCCGGAGAGCACCACCTCAGCCATGGAACACCCCCGCATTGGCCGCCGTGCGGAAGGCACGGCCGGTGCCCTGATCGAACAGCGACAGTTTCGGCGCGGCGAAGCTGAGGCCCACCGTCTCGCCCGCGCTGGCGCGCTGGCCGGAGGGCGCGCGGGCCTTGATCTGGCCCTGCGCGGTGTCCAGCGTGATGATCTGTGTGGTGCCCAGATATTCGGTGGCCACCACCCGGCCGCGATAGGGGCCGTCTGCGGTCAGCGTCACATGTTCGGGGCGCACGCCCAGAACCAGCTTGCGACCCTCGGCCTCTTCCTGAAGCTGCGGCACCTCGATCCGGGTGCCCGCCAGCGTGACGGTGGTGCTGCCGGGGCGGAAGCCGCCTTCGAAATGCAGGAAGTTCATCGACGGGCTGCCGATGAAATCGGCCACGAAGAGCGTGGCGGGGTGGTCGTAAATCTCTTGCGGGGTGCCGAATTGTTCGACGACGCCGTGGTTCATCACCACGATCTTGTCGCCCATCTGCATCGCCTCCAACTGGTCATGGGTCACATAGACCGTGGTCGCGCCCATCCGGTCATGCAGGGCGCGCAGCTCCTCGGCCATGATCTCGCGGAATTCGGCGTCCAGCGCGCCAAGGGGTTCGTCCATCATGAAGGCCTTGGGGTTGCGCACGATGGCGCGGCCCAGCGCGACGCGCTGCCGGTCGCCGCCCGACAGGCCGCCCACGCCCTTGTCCAGCAGGTGGTCAATCCGCAGGATTCGCGCCACCTCGGCCACGCGGGCCTGCACCTGCGCGCGCGGCATACCCTGGCTAACCAGCGGATATGAAATGTTTTTCCGAACGCTCATATGCGGGTAAAGCGCGAACATCTGGAACACCATGGCGATGTCGCGCTGGCTGGCGGGGCGTTGCGACACGTCTTCGCCGTCGATCAGGATTTCGCCGGAGGTGGGCAGTTCCAGCCCCGCGATCATGCGCAGCGTGGTGGTCTTGCCGCAGCCCGAAGGGCCCAGCAGCATGAAGAATTCGCCATCGCCGATGGTGAAGGTCGATCCCTTCACCGCCGTGAAGGCGCCGAATTCCTTGCGGAGATTGCGAATGACGATCTCGGCCAAGGGCTTACTCCGGGAAATGGCTGGTGATGATGAACATCACCGTGCCGGTCAGCGTCACAAGAAAGGACCAGGTGAAGGCCCAGAGCGCGAAGGGCTGCATCAGCATGACCACGCCCAGCGCGATCAGGATGGTGGACAGCGTTTCCCACGGGCCGCGGCGCAGGCGAAGAAGGCCGGTCAGGAAGCGGGACAGAAAGCCGGTCATCGGACGGTCTTCCTTGCGTCTTCCTTCTGTCTTGCTGGCGTCTTGCTCATTTGCGGACCGCTCCGAAGGTGATGCCGCGCAACAGGTGCTTGCGCAGGAGGATGGTGAACACCATGACCGGCAGCAGGAACACGGTCGCGCCGGCGGCCACCGCCGGCCAGTCCTGCCCGCCGACGCCGATGATGGTGGGGATGAAGGGCGGCGCGGTCTGGGCGTTGCCCGAGGTCAGCAGCACCGCGAAGGCATATTCGTTCCAGGCGAAGATCAGGCAGAAGATCGCGGTCGAGGCGATGCCCGTCGCCGCCTGCGGCAGCACCACCTTGCGGAACGCCTGAAACCGCGTGTAGCCGTCAATCAGCGCGGCCTCTTCGTATTCGCGGGGGATCTCGTCTATGAAGCCTTTCAGCAGCCAGACCGCCAGCGAGATGTTCACCGCCGTATAGAGCAGGATCATCCCCAGATGCGTGTCCGAGAGGCCCAGTTCGCGATACATCAGGTAGATCGGGATGGCGACGGCGATGGGCGGCATCATCCGGGTGGACAGGATGAAGAACAGCAGGTCGTCCTTCAGCGGCACCTTGAAGCGGCTGAAGGCATAGGCCGCCAGCGTGCCCAGAAAGATGGACAGCGCGGTCGAGCTGAAGCCGATGATGACCGAATTCAGGAAGCGTTCGCCAAAGCGCGACGGGCCGGCGATCACCATGCCGCTGCCGCGCACGATCCGGTCATACCAGGTTTCGGGCGGCGGCAGGGCGGCGAATTCCTCGGCCCCCAGCCGGGTGCGGGTGGTGAACAGGTTGACGTAGCCTTCGAGACTGGGTTCGAACAGCACCTTGGGCGGATAGCTGATGCTGTCCGGCCCGGACTTGAAGCCGGTCGAGATGATCCAGACCAGCGGCAACAGCGTGACAATGGTGTAGAAGGTGACCAGCAGACCGGCCGCCCATTTCGACAGTTTCGACGGTTCGGTGACGGACCAGGCGCTCATCTTTCCTTCACCTTGTTCAGGGCTTTGACATAGATCGACGCAAGACCGAAGACCGTGACGAACAGGATGATGGCATAGGCCGAGGAATAGCCGGTCCGCCATTTCTCGAACGCCTCGCGCTTGAGGTCGATGCTGGTCAGCAGCGTCTCGTTGCCGGGGCCGCCGCCGGTGAGCAGGGCCACCATGTCGAACATCTTGAAATTCTCGATGCCACGGAACAGCACCGCCAGCATCAGGAAGGGCAGCACCATGGGCACGGTGATCGTCCAGAACTGCCGCCATTTCG
The DNA here is from genome assembly GCF_003034965.1 of Fuscovulum blasticum DSM 2131. GTDB lineage: Bacteria > Pseudomonadota > Alphaproteobacteria > Rhodobacterales > Rhodobacteraceae > Pseudogemmobacter > Pseudogemmobacter blasticus. Next base: position 291,571 of record NZ_PZKE01000002.1, read on the forward strand.
AGGCGCGGTCCACTTCGGCCGCCTCGTAGATGTAATCGGGGATCGACCGCAGACCCGCGAGGCAGATCAGCATGACGAAGGGCGTCCACATCCAGGTGTCGACGATGATGATCGACCAGGGCGCCAGCCCGCCCGGCCCCAGCATGGAAAACGAACTGGCCGGCGTGCCGGTCAGCAGTTCGACCACATAGTTCACCAGGCCGATCTGCGGCTGGTAGAGGAAGGTCCAGAAATTGCCCACCACGGCGGGCGACAGCATCATCGGGATCACGATCAGCGTGGTCAGCAGATCGTTGCCACGGAATTTCCGGTTGATCAGCCAGGCCAGGGTGAAGCCGATCACCACCTGCAGAAGCAGCGTCCAGAACAGGAAATGCGCCGTGGTCTGCATGGTGGCCCAGATGCCGTCATCGGTCAGGATGCGCTGATAGTTGCGCAGGCCCACCCATTTCACCTCGGCGTTCGGCTTGTTGGCGGCGTAGTTGGTGAAGGACAGCCGCACCGTCCAGATCAGCGGAAAGATGTTGATCGCCAGCAGTAGAAAGATCGTCGGGGCGACGAAGATCCAGGCGATGGCCCGGTCCGACAGGCCGCGGATGCGGCGCGAGACGGGGGCGGGCGTGGCCCTTGCGGCAAGGTCGATGGGGTTGGTCATGGCATGGTCCCGCTGCGGCGCAAGACGGGACGGCCGTCTCGCCGGGCCCTCCCTCCCCCGCGCGAACGGGGGAAGGAGGGGTCTCTGGCCCCGTCCCCGCTGTGGGGGACGGGGATCAAGGGTCAGAGCTTGCCTTCGTCCTGGAAGACTTCGGTCCAGTCTGCGATCAGGCCATCCAGCGCCTCTTGCGCGGTGCCCTGATCGGCCACGATGTAGTTGTGCAGCCGGTCCTGCATTGCCAGCAGGAGCGAGGCATAGGCCGGTTCCTGCCAGAAATCCTGCACGCCGTTCATCGCTTCAAGGAAATCGCCGGCGAAGGGGGCGCTGTCCTTGAAGCCCGGGTCTTCCAGAACGGCCTTGTGGCAGGAATAGCCGCCCATCGACCACCATTTCTTCTGCACCTCGGGCTGGGCGAACCATTTGATATAGGCCAGCGCCCCATCCATGTTGTCGGTGTAGCTGACAACCGAGATGCCCTGCCCGCCCAGCGTGCTGGCGGCCACGTTCTGCGCGGGGTTCACGAAGAAGTCGATCTTGTCGCCGCCGACATTGGGGTCGGCGTAAAGGCCGGGGAAGAAGGCGAACCAGTTCATCGCCATGGCCACCTGCCCCGATTTGAAGGCGTCCAGCGACTGTTCCATATAGGCGTTGTCATAGCCGGGGGGCGTGGCGGTCTTGTAAAGTTCCTTGTAGAATTCAAGGCCTTCCACCGCAGCCGGGCTGTTCACCGCCCCTTCCATGTCATACTTGCCGGGGGTGTTTTCATATTTGAACCCCCAGGCATAAAGTGCGCCGGTGGCGCCCATGGTGATGCCTTCGGACCCGCGCTCGGTGAAGATCGAGGCGCCGTAGACGGTCTGGCCGTCGATCTCGCGGCCCTGGAAGAACTGCGCGATTTCCAGCAGTTCCTTCTGCGTCTTCGGTTCGGCCAGGTCGCGGCCGTATTTTTCCTTGAAGGCGGCCTGGATCTCAGGGCGGGCGAACCAGTCCTTGCGGTAGAACCAGCCGTTCGCATCGCCCATGGCGGGCAGCGCGTAATAGTTCGGTTCGCCCTTCGGCCAGGTGGAATAGGCATAGACGGTCGCCGGGGCGAAATCGTCCATGCTGATGCCTTCCTTGTCGAAGAAATCGTTCAGCTTGACGTAATGGCCGTTCTCGGCGCTGCCGCCGATCCACTGGCTGTCACCGATCAGCAGGTCGCACAACTGGCCGCCCGAGTTCAGTTCGTTCAGCATCCGGTCGGCGAAATTGGGCCAGGGCACGAATTCGAACTTCATCTTGATGCCCGACTGGGCTTCGAAGTCCTTTGACAGTTCGACCAGCGCGTTGGCCGGGTCCCAGGCGGCCCAGCACAGGGTCAGTTCCTTCGACTGCGCCGAGGCGGCCGAGGCCGCGACAAGCGCAAGGGCCGCGGATGCGGCCAGATGTCCAGCTTTCATGTAATCCTCCCGGTTGTCGATGCAGTCCGTGACGTGCCTGTACCGGGAAACCTCCGGCCGGGCCTTCTCCCTGCGGAAAGCATAGGAACAGGCGGCGTCTGCTGTCCACAGATTTATGAGGTACGCACCTCATTTCGCGGTGCAGCATGGGACGGGCCGGATGGCGCCGTCTGGCGGCCGCAAAGCAACCTATTGATCGGGCGGCAGGTTTTCGCGCAGGACGATTTCGACGCGCAACTGTTCCTGCGCCTCGTCAATCGGGGCGTGATCGGCCTTGGCGCGCAGCACGCGCAGGGTGGACCGGGCAAGGTGGCCCAGATTCTGCGTGATGATCGCATCAATATGGCCCGCCAGCAGGGCACGGCGGGTGTGCGGCGTCAGTTCGTGACCGATCACGACGAATCGCCCGGTCAGCCCCAGATCGGCCAGGGTGGCGGCCAGCGCCCGGTGCCCTGCCCCCAGAAGATAGATGCCGCGCACATCACGGGCATGACGCAGCGCCTCGGTCACCACGGCGCGGAGGGTGGCGTCGGAGCCGTGGGTTTCCAAGGTGGGCAAGACCTCAAGCCCCGGGAAATCGGCCAGCATCACCTCGTCAAAGCCGCGGCGGCGTTCGATGGCATCGCGCAACTGCATCGACTGCGCCACCGCCAGGATCTGCCCCGATGCCGCGCCGGCAAACCGGCCCATCAGCACCGCCGCCGTGCGCCCCGCCGCGCGGCTGTCGATGCCGACGAAATGGTCGCGTTCGGTGCTGGGCAGGTCTGAGGCCAGCGCGATGACCGGAATTCCCTTTGATTTCAGCCCCCTGATCGCATCGCGCAGGACCGGGGTTTCCGGCGCCATGACCGCGACACCCGCCACGTCCTGCGGCGCCATCCGGCCCAGCAGGGCCGCCAGCGCATGGGCGTCTTCCGCCGGGTAGCGCGTGATCTCCAGTTCCATCCGGGCGGTCACGGCGGATTGCGCCGCCTCGGTCAGCGCCTCGGCCAGCGTTTCGACGAACTGGCTGTCGCCATCGGGCAGCGCCGCCACCATGCGATAGCGCCTTTGCCGCGCCAGATTGGCCGCCGCCATATCGCGCACATAGCCCAGACGGGCCACCGCATCCTGCACCGCCGATACGGTTTTCGCCCGCACCCCGGGCCGCGCGTTCAGCACGCGGTCTACCGTGGCCAGGCTGACGCCGGCTTCGCGGGCAATGTCATTGACGGTGGGGCGGCTCATGTCTCCTCGCTATGCGGAAAAGCGTGGCCCAGTCCTTGAGGTACGTCAATCATTCTCATCCCCACTTGCCGCACCCTGCCCCGGCGGCGCGGGAAAAGGCAAGCGTCGGCCCGCTCTGGCAAAGACGGCGCAAGGGTGCAATCCTTGGCCAGACCCAACCGCCCCCGCGAGGCACCTTGGCCTTCACCCTGCGCCAGCTTCAGTTCTTTGTTGCCGCGGCCGATTCCGGCAGCATTTCGGCCGCCGCGCGGATGCTGTCGATCTCGCAAAGCTCGGTCACAGAAGCGATCCGCGCGCTGGAAGTGGATCTGGGCGTCCTTCTGTTTGAACGCCGCGCCCGCGGGCTGGAGCTGACGCACAAGGGCGGGCTGTTCCTGCGCCATGCCAGCCAGATTCTTGGCGACGTGTCGCAGGCCCGGCAATCGTTCCAGCAGGAAACCGGCAATGTGCCGGGGCGGTTGTCGCTGGGCGTGTCGTCGCTGGTGGCGGGCTATGTGCTGTCGGACGTGCTGTCGCGGTTTCGCCGGGGCTGGCCGGCGATCGAGATTTCGGCGCTGGAGGAAACCGGCGACTATCTGCAACACCTGCTGATCGGGGGCGAGCTGGACGTGGCCGTCCTGTTCACCTCGTCCATCCGTGACCGCGCGGCGCTGAACGTGGAAACGCTGCTGGTGTCGCCCTATCGGCTGTGGCTGCCGCAGGGGCACAGGCTGGCCTCGGCCGAAGTCATCGCGCCCGAGGATCTGGTCGAGGAACCCTTCATCAGCCTGATGGTGGACGAGATCGAGGAAAGCACCCGCCGCCTGATGGCCGGCTTGTCGGTGCGGCCCCGCATCGCCTTTCGCACCCGCAGCGTCGAGGCGGTGCGGTCGCTGGTCGCTACTGGCGCCGGGCTGGCGATCCTGCCCAGCCTGGTTTACCGGCCCTGGTCGCTGGAAGGCGACCGGATCGAGATCCGCGATGTTTCGGGCGACCTGCCGTCGGTGCAGGTCGGGCTGGCCTGGCGCAAGGGGGCGCCGCTTTCGGCCCCGGCGCATAATTTCGTGCGGTCGGCGCAGCTTGGCTTTGCCGCGCGCCCCGCCGTTCCGTGAAGATCCTGCTGCACATGGGGCCGGGCAAGACCGGCACCACCGCCTTGCAGCAATCGCTGCATGACGGGGCAGAGGTGCTGCGGGCCAGATCGGTGCTTTACCCGCGCTTCGGCGGTTCTGCCATTGCACATCACCTGCTGCTGGCCCTGTGCGAACACCCCGACCGGCTGACCGGCTGGACGTTGCAGGAACATGGCGGCCCCGAGGCGACGGCGGACAGGGCCTGGCAGGTGTGGAACGAGCTATGCGTCGCGGTTGCGGCCAGCCCGCCCCGGGTGCTGGTGCTGTCCAGCGAAGTGCTGTTCCAGCAGGCGCGCGGCAAGGCCAAGGCCCTGCTGGCGGAAACCCTGTCGGAACTGACCTCCGACATCACCCCGATCTTCTATATCCGCGATCCGGTCTCGCATTACCGGGCGCGGCTTCAGGAATGGCTCAAGACCGAAAACGCCCCGCTGCCGCCCAGCCGGCTGCCGCTGCGCGAGGCGATCCTGGACACCGAGGCCGCCTTCGGACGCCCGCCCGACCTGGTGGCGTTTGACCGCGCCACCCTGCAGGGGGGCGACATCAGCACCGATTTCGTCACCCGGTTTCTTGGCCCCGAAGTGACGCCCGCCGACCTGCCACGGCATCAGGCGAATGTCGGCCTGTCGGCCGAGGCGCTGGTGCTGCTGGCGCGGCTGCGGCGCGACGGGGGGCTGACGGCGGCGGCCCGGCGGCGGGGCGAACGGCTGATCCGGCCGCTGGCCGCGCTGGACCGCAGCGATCCGCCCGATGCGCCGCTGGCCCTGCACCCCGAAGTGGCCGAGGCCGCCCTGCGCGCCGCCACCTGCCACCGCTGGCTGGCCGAGACCGGGCGCCTTGCCCTGCCGGGGCTGGACACGGGCCGCGTTGACGGCGCGCCGCCACCCGGCTGGATGCGCGCCGCGCCGCCGGAAACGCTGTTCGCGCATGATCCGGCCCGTTTGGCGCGGCTGACCGCGGCGCTTTGGCAAAGCCATCGGCATCTGATGGCCGGCTGAAACCGCCAGCCATCGGAAACACCAATACCTCGCATCCATCTTTTGCATTTGCGATTCCTGCCCGCTTCCGTAGCGTGATTGCATGACCGGAATACCGGCGTGCCGCCCGGAGCGGCCTATCCACAGGGAGTTTGCGATGAACACCATGAAGCTGATGGCCAGCACGGCCCTTGTTCTGTTGACCGGCCTTGGGCCGACCTTCGCGCAGATGACCGCGCTTGGCACGCCGGAAGGCCAGGTCGATATCGTGGCCTGGCCCGGCTATATCGAGCGGGGCGAAACCGACAAGGCCTATGACTGGGTGACCAAGTTCGAGGCGGCCTCGGGCTGCAAGGTCAACGTGAAGACCGCCAACACCAGCGACGAGATGGTTGCCCTGATGAACGAGGGCGGCTTCGATCTGGTCACGGCCAGCGGCGATGCCTCGCTGCGGCTGGTGGCGGGCAAGCGTATCCAGCCCATCAACACCGATCTGATCCCGTCCTGGTCCAAGGTTGATGACCGGCTGAAGGACGCGCCCTGGCATACGGTGGGCGGCGTGCATTACGGCGTGCCCTACCAGTGGGGGCCGAACGTGCTGATGTACAACACCGAGGTGTTCAAGGACGGTCCGCCGAAATCCTGGTCGGTGGTGTTCGAGGAAACCACCCTGCCCGACGGCAAGTCGAACAAGGGCCGCGTGCAGGCCTATGACGGCCCGATCCACATTGCCGATGCCGCGCAATACCTGATGGCGCACAAGCCGGAACTGGACATCACCAACCCCTATGAGCTGAACGAGGACCAATACGCGGCCGCGCTGGACCTGCTGCGCGCCCAGCGCGAACTGGTCGGGCGCTACTGGCACGACGCGATGATCCAGGTGGACGACTTCAAGAACGAGGGCGTGGTTGCCTCGGGGTCGTGGCCGTTCCAGGTGAACCTGCTGAAATCGGAAGGCCAGCCCGTTGCCAGCACCATTCCCGAGGAAGGCGCCACCGGCTGGGCCGATACGCTGATGCTGCATTCCGAGGCGCCGCACCCGACCTGCGCCTATCTGTTCATGGAACATTCGCTGAATTCGAACCTGCAATCCGACCTGTCGGTCTGGTTCGGGTCGAACCCCGTTGTTCCTGCCGCCTGCACCGATGGCAGCGGGATGCAGACCAAGGAAGGCTGCACCGCCAACGGATTTGACGATTTCGACCGCATCCGGTTCTGGACCACCCCGGTCGCAAGCTGCCCGGCGGGCAACTGCGTGCCCTATTACCGCTGGGTGTCCGACTATATCGGCGTGATCGGCGGCCGCTGAGCCACAGAGCCACGCCCCTTTCCCCATGCCGGGGACAGGGGCCTTTCCCACCCCGCGCCTGCCGTGCCTGCGCCGCGGTCGGGCGGGCCATGTCCGGTGACCAGATGACCGCTGCCGTCGAATTCCTGAACGTCTCGCGCCATTACGGGGCCGGGCCTGTGGCCGTGAAGGCCGTGGACGGGGTGGACCTGACCATCCCCGAGGGCGAGTTCTTCGCCATGCTTGGCCCTTCGGGGTCTGGCAAGACCACCTGCCTGCGGCTGATCTCGGGGTTTGAAACGCCCACGGCCGGCGCGATCCGCATCTTTGGCGAAGATGTCAGCCGGGTGCCGCCGAACCTGCGCAACGTGAACACCGTCTTTCAGGATTACGCGCTGTTCCCGCATATGAGCGTACGCGACAACGTGGCCTACGGGCTGATGGTCAAGGGCGTGGACCGCCGCAGCCGTCTGGCCAAGGCCGACGAGATGCTGTCGCTGGTGCATCTGCCCGATTACGGCAGCCGCAAGCCGGGGCAGTTGTCGGGCGGCCAGCGCCAGCGGGTGGCGCTGGCCCGCGCGCTGGTCAACGAACCAAAGGTGCTGCTGCTGGACGAACCGCTGGGCGCGCTGGACCTGAAGCTGCGCGAGGCGATGCAGGACGAGTTGAAGAACCTGCAACGCCGGCTGGGCATCACCTTCGTCTTCGTCACCCATGACCAGGGCGAGGCGCTGTCGATGGCCGACCGCGTGGCCGTCTTTTCGCGCGGGCGCATCGTGCAGGTGGGCACGCCGGAAGAAATCTATGACCGCCCGGCCACCCGTTTCGTGGCCGATTTCGTGGGGTCATCCAACGTGCTGCCGCCCGACCTTTCGGCGCGGCTGGGCGGCCCCGCCACCTGGGCCAGCCTGCGCCCCGAGGCGATCCGGCTGACCGACACCGCGCCGCGCGCGCGGGGCCGGGTGACCGGGCTGCGCTATCTGGGCCTTGGCACGCGGCTGGCCGTGGATGTGGGCGGCACCGAACTGGTGGCGCTGGTTCCCGCCGGCACCGCCCTGCCCGCCGAGGGCGCCGAGGTTGGCCTGACCTGGGCGGCGGACGCCGCGCATCAGATGGCGGGCGAGGCATGAGCGGCGCGTTCCACCCCGCCCGCGGCCCCGGCGACCGGCTGACCGGCCTGTTCTGGCGCCGCCCCGGCGTGCTGCTGGCGCTGCTGATCGCGCCGCCGCTGATCTGGCTGGGCGTGGTCTATCTGGGGTCGCTGGTCGCCCTGCTGTGGCAGAGCTTCTGGTCGATTGATGAATTCTCGGGCCTGATCGTGCCGGAATTCACGCTCAAGACCTATGCCGAACTGCTGCGTCCGGCGAATTTCGACGTGATCGTGCGCACCGTCACCATGGCCTCGGTCGTGACCGCCGCCTCGGTCGTGCTGGCCTTTCCCATTGCCTATTACGCCGCCCGCTATGCGCGGGGCCGGATGAAGGCGGTGTTTTATCTGGGCGTCATGCTGCCCTTGTGGTCCAGCTATCTGGTCAAGGTCTATGCCTGGAAGCTGATCCTTGCGCGCGAGGGCATCGTGACCTGGGCCGCCGAGGGCATTGGCGCGGGCAATGTGCTGAACGCGGTGCTGTCGCTGCCCGTGATCGGGGGAAATTCGCTGTCCACCAGCTATATCGGCACCTTCATCGTCTTCGTCTATGTCTGGCTGCCCTTCATGATCCTGCCGATGCAGGCCTCGCTGGAACGGGTGCCGAACGCCATGCTGGAAGCCTCGTCCGATCTGGGGGCGACCTCGTGGCAGACCTTCGTCCATGTGATCCTGCCGCTGGCGCTGCCCGGCATCATTGCCGGCACGATCTTCACCTTTTCGCTGACGCTGGGCGATTACATCATTCCGCAGATCGTCGGCTCATCCCGGCTGTTCATCGGGCAGGCGGTCTACATGTTGCAGGGCACCGCGGGGAACCTGCCGCTGGCGGCCGCCTTCGCCGTTATCCCCATCGTGGTGATGCTGGCCTATCTGGTCTTTGCCCGCCGGATCGGAGCTTTCGATGCCCTCTGAACGCCGCGCCCCCCTTGCCCTGAAGCTGGCGGCCCTTGGCGGGCTGTTGTTCCTGCACGGGCCGATCCTGCTGATCTTTCTGTATGCCTTCACGACCGAGGAGCGCAGCTACCAGTTCCCGCCGCCGGGGCTGACGCTGAAGTGGTTTGCCGTGGCGTGGAACCGCCCCGACATCTGGCCGCCGCTGATCCTGTCGCTGAAGGTGGCCGCGATTTCCACCGCGCTGGCGCTGGTGCTGGGCACGCTTTGCGCCGCCGCCATGTCGCGGGCGCGGTTCTTCGGGCGCGATTCCATCTCGCTTCTGGTGATCCTGCCCATCGCCCTGCCCGGCATCATCACCGGCATGTCGCTGCGGTCGGCCTTCGCGATGATGGACATTCCCTTCTCGACCTGGACCATCGTGCTGGGTCACGCCACCTTCTGCATCGTCATCGTCTACAACAACGCCGTCGCCCGGTTCCGCCGGCTGTCGGGGTCGATCCTGGAAGCCTCGGCCGATCTGGGCGCCAACGGGTTCCAGACCTTCCGGCATGTGATCCTGCCGAACCTTGGTTCGGCGCTGCTGGCGGGGGGGATGCTGGCCTTTGCCCTGTCGTTCGATGAGGTGATCGTCACCACCTTCACCGCCGGCCAGCAATCGACGCTGCCGATCTGGATGCTGAACGAACTGGTCCGCCCGCGGCAGCGCCCTGTCACCAATGTCGTCGCCATCGTGGTCTTTGCCGCGACCGTGGTGCCGATCCTGATCGCCTATGTCCTGACCCGCGGCGGTTCCGAAACCGCCGGTGCGGGCAAATGATCCCGAAGGAAGCCCCCATGTCCCAGCCGATGCCCCAGCCGATGCAACAACCGATGCCCCGGATTGCCGATACCGATTTCCTGATCGATGGCCGTTTCGAACCCGGACAGGAGCCGGGCGAGCCTGTGCTGAACCCGCGCAGCGGCGCGCTGATCCTGGAACTGGCCGAGGCGTCTTCGGCCCAGATCGGCCGCGCCGTTGCCGCCGCCCGCCGCGCCTTTGGCGGCTGGTCGCGCACGACGCCGGCCGAACGGTCGGCCGCGCTGCACCGCATTGCCAACCGGATCGAGGCCGAGGCCGCCGGTTTTGCCGCGCTTGAGGCGCTGAACTGCGGCAAGCCGATCAATGCCGTCACCAATGACGAATTGCCCGGCGTGGTGGATTGCTTCCGTTTCTTTGCAGGCGCGGTGCGCTGCCAGCAGGGCGCGGTGGCGGGGGAATATCTGGCAGGCCATACCAGCATGATCCGCCGCGATCCGATCGGCGTCGTCGCCTCGATCGCGCCGTGGAACTATCCTCTGATGATGATGGCCTGGAAACTGGCCCCGGCCATTGGCGGCGGCAATGCGGTGGTGTTCAAACCGTCGGAACAGACGCCGCTGACGGCGCTGAAACTGGCCCGCATCCTGGCCGACGAACTGCCCCCCGGCGTGGTCAACATCCTGCCGGGGCGGGGCCAGACCGTGGGCAACGAGTTGATCCACCACCCCGGCGTGGACATGATCAGCCTGACCGGCGATGTGGCCACCGGGCGCAAGATGCTGGATGCCGCCGCGAAGACGGTGAAACGCACCCATCTGGAGCTGGGCGGCAAGGCGCCGGTCATCGTCTATGACGATGCCGATCTGGAGGCCGTGGTCGAAGGGCTGCGCGCCTTTGGCTATTACAACGCGGGCCAGGACTGCACCGCCGCCTGCCGCATCTATGCGGGCAGGAAGATCTACGACAGGCTGGTCGCAGACCTCAGCTCCGCCGTTTCCTCCATCGTGCTGGGGGCCGAGGATGACACCACCAACGAGATCGGCCCGCTGATCAGCCTGCGGCAGCGCGACCGGGTGGCGTCCTTNGTGGAACGCGCCGCGAATTGCCGCATGTCGAGGTGACCGCCGGGGGCGAAACAATGGGCACTGCCGGGTTCTACTACCGCCCGACCGTGGTGGCCGGGGCGCGGCAAAGTGATGAAATCGTCCGGCGCGAAGTCTTTGGCCCGGTCGTGTCGATCACCCCCTTCTCGGACCCCGAAGAAGCCGTCACCTGGGCCAATGACAGCGACTATGGCCTCGCCTCTTCGGTCTGGACGCGCGATGTGGGGCGCGGCATGGAAACCGCCGCCCGGTTGCGCTACGGCTGCACCTGGGTGAACACGCATTTCATGCTGGTCAGCGAAATGCCGCATGGCGGGCTGAAGCAATCCGGCTATGGCAAGGATCTGTCGGCCTATGCGCTGGAGGATTACAGCGTGGTGCGGCACGTCATGGTGAAGCACGGCTAGACGGGGACGGCTAGACCGGGACGGCTAGACAGGGGCGGCGCGCCCCGCCAGCCCGGCCTGACGGACGATCTCGGCCACCTGCGCCAGTTGTCCGGCCAGCGGGCTGGTCTTGCGCCAGACCATGCCGATGGTGCGCAGCGGGCGCGGCTGAGGCAGCCGCGCCACCGACACCTGCGCCGAGCGCGTTTCAACCGCCACCGCCATTTCCGGGATCAGCGTCACGCCGATGCCCGCCCCCACCATCTGCACCAGCGTGGACAGCGAACTGCCTTCCATCAGGTCGCGCGGCGCCGAGGGCGACAACATGCAGAAGGACAGCGCCTGATCGCGGAAACAGTGGCCCTCTTCCAGCAGCAGAAGCCGCATCTCGCGCAGGGTTTCGGGGTTGGGCACCGGCTTGCCTGCATCTTCGGGCGGGCGCACCAGGATGAATTCCTCGTCGAACAGCGGCTGTTCGGTCAGCGCGGGTTCGGACACCGGCAGCGCCACGATGGCGGTATCCAGCCGCCCGTTCAGCAGATCGTCGATCAGCACCTGTGTCACCGTCTCGCGCGGGCGCAGGTCCAGATCGGGATAGCGCGCGGCAAGCGCCTTGATCACCCGGGGCAGCAGATAGGGCGCCACGGTCGGGATGACGCCGATCCGCAGCCGCCCCGCCAGCGGCCCGACCGAGGCCCGGGCCAGATCGCCCAGTTCATCGACCGACCGCAGGATTTCGCGCACCCTTTGGGCGAAGTCCTCGCCCAGCGGCGTCAGCCGGATCTGCCGCGCGCCGCGTTCCACCAGGGTCGCCCCCAGCAGATCCTCCAGTTCCTTGATCTGCAAGGACAGCGCCGGTTGCGAGATGGCGCAATCCTCGGCCGCGCGCCCGAAATGGCCGTGCCGGGCCAGCGCGTCGAAATAGCGGAGGTGGCGCATGGAAAGGCTGATCATAAGCCCAGCTTATTGCACACCTTAGAAAATGCAATTTGGAATTATGATACACAAATGTTAGAACGATTCCATATTCAGGGTCGGAAAGCTGGCGTCACCGCGCCGGGCCGGGCCTGGAACGCCATGAAAACCACAGCCGCATCGGAGACACGGATGGACGGGAACGACACCAGGGGTTCGGGCAAATGCCCGGTCATGCACGGCGCGATGACCAGCGTCGGGACCAATGTCATGGAGTGGTGGCCGAATGCCCTGAACCTTGACATCCTGCACCAGCATGACAGCAAGACCAACCCGCTGCCCGGCTTCAACTACCGCGAGGCGCTGAAGACGCTGGATGTCGAGGCGCTGAAGCGCGACGTGAAGGCGCTGATGACCGACAGTCAGGACTGGTGGCCCGCCGACTGGGGCCATTACGGCGGCCTGATGATCCGCATGGCCTGGCACGCGGCGGGGTCTTACCGTCTGGCCGATGGCCGGGGCGGCGCCGGCACCGGCAACCAGCGGTTTGCGCCGCTGAATTCCTGGCCCGACAACGCCAACCTGGACAAGGCCCGCCGCCTGCTGTGGCCGATCAAGAAGAAATACGGCAACAAGATAAGCTGGGCCGACCTGATCGTTCTGGCCGGGACGATGGCCTATGAATCGATGGGCCTGAAGACCTTTGGCTTCGGCTTCGGCCGCGAAGACATCTGGCACCCGGAGAAAGACGTGTACTGGGGCAGCGAAAAGGAATGGCTGGCCCCCAGCGACAGCCGCTATGGTGATCTGTCCGATCCTTCGACGATGGAAAACCCGCTGGCCGCGGTGCAGATGGGCCTGATCTACGTCAACCCCGAAGGGGTGAACGGCCAGCCCGACCCGATGAAAACCGCCGCCCAGGTGCGCGAGACCTTTGCCCGCATGGCGATGGACGATGAGGAAACCGCCGCGCTGACCGCGGGCGGCCACACCGTCGGCAAGACCCATGGCAACGGCAGCGCCGCCAATCTTGGCCCCAGCCCGGAAGGTGCCGATGTGACCGAACAGGGCCTTGGCTGGATGAACCACACCAGCCGCGGCATCGGCCGCAACACGGTGACCAGCGGCATCGAGGGCGCCTGGACCACCCATCCGACCCAATGGGACAACGGCTATTTCGACCTGCTGTTCGGCTATGAGTGGGAGTTGAGGAAGTCGCCCGCCGGCGCGTGGCAATGGATGCCGATCAACATCCGCGAAGAGGACATGCCGGTCGATGTGGAAGATCCCTCGATCCGCGTCATGCCGATCATGACCGATGCCGACATGGCGATGAAGGTTGACCCGGCCTATCGCGCGATCTGCGAACGCTTCCGCGCCGACCACGCCTATTTCAGCGACACCTTCGCCCGCGCCTGGTTCAAGCTGACCCACCGCGACATGGGCCCCAAGGTCCGCTACATCGGGCCGGACGTGCCCGCCGAAGACCTGATCTGGCAAGATCCGGTGCCCGCCGGCCGCAGCGATTATGACGTGGCCGCCGTCAAGGCCCGGATCGCGGCCTCGGGCCTGTCGGTGGCGGATGCCGTTGCCACCGCCTGGGACAGCGCCCGCACCTATCGCGGGTCGGACATGCGCGGCGGCGCGAACGGCGCCCGCATCCGGCTGGCCCCGCAGAACGGCTGGGAAGGCAACGAACCGGCGCGTCTGGCGCGTGTCCTTTCGGTGCTGGAGCCCATCGCCGCCGCGACCGGCGCTTCGCTGGCCGATGTCATCGTGCTGGCTGGCACCTGGGGCGTTGAACAGGCGATCCGGGCCGCCGGCATGGATGTGGCGGTTCCCTTCGCGCCGGGCCGGGGCGATGCCACGGCCGAGCAGACCGACGCCGCTTCGTTCGACGTGCTGGAACCGCTGGCCGACGGGTTCCGCAACTGGCTGAAGAAGGACTATGTGGTTTCCGCCGAAGAGCTTTTGCTGGATCGGGCGCAGCTCATGGGCCTGACCGCGCAGGAGATGACCGTGCTGGTCGGCGGGATGCGGGCCATTGGCACCAACCACGGCGGCACGGCGCATGGCGTCTTTACCAACCGTGTCGGCGCCCTGACGACCGACTTCTTCACCACGCTGACCGACATGGCCTGGAAATGGGTACCGGCGGGCAACAACCTGTATCACCTGACCGACCGCAAGACCGGCGCGGTGAAATGGACCGCGACCCGTGTCGATCTGGTGTTCGGCTCGAACTCGGTCCTGCGGGCCTATGCCGAGGTTTATGCCCAGGATGACGCCGCCGAGAAATTCGTCCGCGACTTCGTGGCCGCCTGGACCAAGGTGATGAACGCCGACCGTTTCGATCTGCGCTGATCGCGGCACGGTCTGCCGGAACTTCGGGCGCCCTCCGGTCTTCGGGGGGCGCCTTTTTCGTGACGGCCCCGGCTCAGGCCAGACGGTCGGGCAAGACCTCGGCCCCGATCAGCGCATCGGGCCGGGCGGCGGTGATCGCCGCCGCCGCAAGGCCCGGACCCGGCCCGGTTTCCCCGGTGCCAAGGTCGCCGCGCACCCAGGTGGCCCTGGCCCCGGCCTGCCAGCCCAGCCGGCAGGCGCGGATGCAGCCCACGGCCTCCAGCGTTCCCGAGATTTCGAAATCGGGCGTCAGCCCGCCCGCGCCGGTGGCCATGGCCGCCACCAGCCGCCGCGTCAGGTCCAGCCCCACCGGGCAGACCCGGCCCAGATGCGGGCAGACCGTCGCGCAGGTCACCTGCCAGCGCGGCGACATTCGGCCGGGGATTGCGTCGCCCGGCCCCTCGGGCGCAGAGGCCCGTTCGGGGAAAAATCCGTCTTCCATCACGTCTCCTGTCGGGCGCCCCGCCCGCTTCGGGTTTCGGTGTGATGGCAGGTCTCCTGACTTGCGGGTCTTCGCCTTTCCGCGCCTTCCCGGTGCCGGGGCACCAGTGGACCATTGCGGATCAGCTCGCCGCTTACAGTTGCGGGGGCAGTCGCGGCCTTGGCCCCCGAAGGCGCCGCACCGCGTTCCCATTTTCATCCGAAGGCTTGCGCCCGCCGGAACCATCGCCCGCAGAAAGCCGCGTTTCGGCGGGCAGAGTCAAGCCGTGCCGCGGGGGGCGGACGGGAGCGACCATTCCCCCTTGCGCGAAGGCCCCCGTTGCGGCACCCCTGCCCCATGTCCAGCCCTGCCGCCTTTCTCAATGTCCAGGCCTCGCTGACCGGCCGCCGCTGGGTCGGGCCCGATGCCGGGGCCGACCGTCTGGCCGAGGCGATGGCGCAAGCCACCCGCCTGCCGCTGCCGCTGTGCCGCATCCTTGTCAGCCGCGGCGTGCCGCCCGATCAGGCCGCGGGCTTTCTGGCCCCCACGCTGAAAGACCTGCTGCCCGACCCGCGGTCGCTGCGCGACATGGAAAAAGCCGCCGCGCGGCTGGTGCGCGCCCTGACCTCGGGCGAGCGGATCGCCATCTTCGCCGATTACGATGTGGACGGCGGGGCTTCGGCCGCGCTGCTGCTGGCCTGGCTGCGCGCGCTGGGGCGCGATGCCACACTGTATATCCCGGACCGCATCGACGAAGGCTATGGCCCCAATGTGCCGGCCATGCAGGCGCTGGCGCGCGACCACGGGCTGATCCTTTGCGTCGATTGCGGCACGCTGAGCCATGAGCCGGTTGCCGCCGCCGCGCCGGCCGATGTGGTGATCCTTGACCACCACCTTGCCACCGAAACCCTGCCCGCCGCCCATGCGGTGGTGAACCCCAACCGGCAGGACGAAGACGGCAGTCTGGCCCATCTTTGCGCGGCCTCGGTGGTGTTCCTTGCGCTGGTCGAGGCCAACCGGCAGTTGCGCGGCCAGGGCACCGCCGGCCCCGACCTGATGGCGCTGCTGGATCTGGTCGCGCTGGCGACGGTGGCCGATGTGGCCCCGCTGATCGGCGTCAACCGCGCCTTCGTGCGGCAGGGGCTGCGCGTCATGGCCCGGCGGGAGCGGCCCGGCCTGCGCGCGCTGGCCGACATCGCCCGCATGGACAGCGCCCCCACCGCCTATGCCCTGGGCTTTCTGCTGGGGCCGCGCGTCAATGCCGGGGGCCGCATCGGCCAGGCCGATCTTGGCGCCCGCCTGCTGGCCGCCACCGATGACGCCCAGGCCCTGGCCCTGGCCCGCCGGCTGGACGAGCTGAACACCGAACGCCGCGTGCTGACCGAGGCCGTCCGCGAAGAGGCGCTGGCCCAGGCCGAGGCGCGCGGGCTTGACGGCCCGCTGGTCTGGGCCGCCGCCGAAGGCTGGCATCCCGGCGTGGTGGGAATCGTTGCCGCGCGGCTGAAGGAAGCCACCAACCGCCCCGCCATCGTGATCGGCTTCGACGGCGGCATCGGCAAGGGATCGGGCCGGTCGGTCGCCGGGGTTGATCTGGGTGCCGCCGTGCAGCGCGTGGCGGCCGAGGGGCTGCTGGTCAAGGGCGGCGGGCACAAGATGGCCGCCGGCCTGACGGTGGACCGCGACCGGCTTGACGCCGCCATGGCCCGCCTGTCCGAGCTGCTGGCCCGTCAGGGCGCCGGCGCCGCCGGCCCGCAAGACCTGCGCATCGACGGGTTGCTGATGCCCGAAGCGGCGAACCTGGCGCTGGCCGAACAGATCGAAAGCGCCGGCCCTTTCGGCGCCTCGGCCCCGGCGCCGCGATTCGCGCTGCCCTCGGTCAGCGTCGCCGCCCGCCGCATGGGCGAATCGCACCTGCGGCTGACCATCGGCGGGCGCAGCGGCGGCGGGCCGGAAGCGGTGCTGTTCGGCGCCTTCGACAGCCCCCTTGGCCCCGCGCTGGAACAGGGCGGACACCGGCTTTTCCACCTTGCCGGCAAGCTGGAGGTGAACACCTGGGGCGGCCGTTCGCGCGTGCAGTTCCGTCTGGACGATGCCGCGGAAGCCTGATCGGAAAACCTTCGTTTTTCCTCTTGCAGAACCCGCGCAGCCCCGTTAGACACCCGCCACACCGAAAGCGTGGCCCGTTCGTCTATCGGTTAGGACACCAGGTTTTCAACCTGGGAAGAGGGGTTCGACTCCCCTACGGGCTGCCACTTCACCTATTTAAGTTGTTGATTTTACTCAATAATCTGTAGGTGCGAAAATCTCCACCCACAATCTACCCATGACAGATTGCCCCCCGAAAGCAGCCCTTCCGACCCGCCCCAGACCGGGAAACGATCACGCATACGTGAACACCCAAGATCATGTTCCTGCGCGACGAGCTGCCGAAGTCCCCACAAATCTTGACGATTGCGCTAGGCAATCACCATCTGTAAGGAACTTGTGTTAGACTGTGGGTAAGTTGTGGATAACACGACGAAGCAGAAGGAGGTCGAAATGAACGCTACTGCGGCCCCTACTTCGGCCATGGCGGTTGCAAACTGGTTTCTCGAACGTTCGCGGCGGGAATCTTCGGTGCCGCCCTGCGACCAACTGAAACTGTATAAGTTGGTCTTCTACGCTCATGCTTGGTTCCTCGGGAACGGCTGCGGCCCGCTGTTCGACGAAGACGTTGAAGCTTGGCCGCATGGCCCGGTCGTTCGCGACCTATACATTCAGTTCAAAGATGCGGGTCGCGGCCCGATCAACAAGCTTGGCACCCGCTACGCTGTTCAAAACGGAAAATTCCAACTGGAAACGCCGGTATATTCGGGCGATTTGGAACCGTTCTTCGAATCCGTTTGGAATTCCTACAAGGCTCATTCGGGCATCCAACTGTCAAACGCGAGCCATGCCCAAGGTGAACCTTGGACCCTTGTTGCGGAAAAGATGGACTTGGCGGGCAAGCCCACCATTCCCAACGAACTGATTGAACAGGTGTATCGTGCTAAAGTCCAAAGAAGCCGACAGCACTGACGCCAAGGTGTGCGAAGATGCGCCGACAGAACTGGTTGTCTTTGACGACACTGTTGGCGCTTCGACTGAACCGGACGACTACACCAAGCAGTTCAACACCGAAAAACTTAACGATTACCGCCAAGACATTAAGCTTCGGAAGCATTTCTCATGGGCAACTTACGGTCTGCTTTGCGCTTGGCTGGTGATTGTTGCTGGGCTTCTGATCTGGTCTTCGCGGTCGGATGAAGTCCTTATCGCGCTTATCTCTGGCGCGACCATTCAAGTAATCGGCCTTTACTACATCGTTCTTCGATACATCTTCCCAAGTCGCGGCGGTAGCGGCGAGAACGGTTCGTAAAAAGCCACCCCGGAAGGTGCGGCTGTTGTCTCTAAACTATTCTTGGGCGTTTTCTTTTAGCCAAGCGACGGCTTCTTTCGATGCCTTCTGGGTGCCCCATGAAAGCTTTGGCTTCAATTGAACGACAACAATAGTGTCGTCACCGTCTAGCAAGCCCTTGACCCAATCGCGAACTTGCGCCGCGGTGTTGTTCAACGTGATGCCCCAAACACTTTCGGCCAGACTAACGCCGTCGTGTTCTCTCATTCCTTCATAGAAGGCGTCATAGTTCCGCCCTTTGTGCGTGTCGTACGTAATAATGAACGATGCCATATTTGCCCCTCTATTAGATCCTAATACCGTTATGATGTGGGAACTATCACGACGCAATCAAGACCTTGCTTCGCCTTTGACGACGAAAAAAGCCGCGCCCGAAAGCGCGGCAGTTGTTCCGATCTTCACTTCGGGAACTATTCGGTGAACGCTTCGACAGGTAGCCCCACAAGGGGTGCGCCGGGGTCGATACCCGCAGCGGTGCAGGCTTGGCGCGTGGTGGCCCCTGCGGCGACCCGCAGCACGGCTACGGCGGGGAAATCGGGCCGTCCTGCCCCTGCAAGCCAAGCGACGTGCTGCGCCCTGTCTGCAAGCCGTTGCTGCCCCTCTGGCGCGGCCCATGTGGGCACATAGCCCGATGCCAGGGTGAACATGGGCGACGGCGGCATTCATACGAAGGGTGTTCAAGCGTTCCGGCGAAATGCCAGAAAGCGCGGCAGGCGCTTCGAACAAAGCGGTCGCGAAGCGAATACCGGCTTCGACCAAGCCCCGCAGTTCGGCGATGAAGTCCGGGTCGCCGCGCTTCGATAGGCCAGAAACGGCCCCGCACCCGGTGACGGCGAACAGATTTCATGATCCCGTCGATCCTTGAGTCGGCAACCCGACTGGACTTACGCTTTTCAAACACCTGTGCTGTCTTCCGCCGGCGCAGGCCGGTTCACGGATCGCATGGACGACAATTCAATGTTTGCCTGGCCTGGAAAAAGCGCGGCCGAGGGGCAGGTGCCGCACCCGGCGGTCCTGCACATGCTGGATGTCGGCGCCGTCGCCGAACGGCTGATCGCCCCCTTTGGCTTCGAGCCTGCGCTGCGCGACGCGCTGGTGCTTCTGGTCGCGCTGCATGATCTGGGAAAGATCAGCGACTCGTTCCGGGCGATGATCGAGAACGGTTCTCGGCAGACATACCGCCACTGGGAATTGTCCGAGGCGTTGTTCTTCGCCCATGATGCGCTGCTGGGCGCAAAACTGGGTGGCGATGATCTTCAGCGCGCCGCGCTTTACGCGGCCGTCGCGGGGCACCACGGCCAGCCCTCTGACCTTGTGCTGGGCGACCTTGGCGGATCAAGCCGGGATCTGCGGAAAGTCCTGCGGCAGGTTGGATCGGGGCTGGAACCGGCGGGCGAGGTCATTGCGGCTTTCAGCGCCCTCTGGTCCGGCGCATCGCTGCAGAGCCTTGCCCCGGGCGCCGCCACGACCGCGCTGAGCTGGTGGGTGCCGGGCCTTTGTGCCACGGCTGACTGGGTCGGGTCGAACACCACCTGGTTTCCGCCAAGGGCCGGTCAGCCCCGGCTGGCCGACTATCTGGCCGAGGCGCGCGCAGCGGCGGGGCGGGCCGTGGCCGAGGCCGGGCTGGCGGGCAGCCCGGTGCAACCGGGCGCGACCTTCGACTTTGCCCTGCGCCCGATGCAGGCGGCCTGTGCCTTGGTCGCCCTGCCCGATGGCCCCGTGCTGGCGGTGATCGAAGATGAAACCGGCGCGGGCAAGACCGAGGCGGCGCTGATCCTTGCGCATCGCATGGCGCAGGCGGGCAAGGGGCGCGGCCTTTACTTCGCCCTGCCGACGATGGCGACGGCGGATGCGATGTTCGGCCGTGCCAGCGAGGCCGTGGGCCGGATCTTCGCCGCCCCGAGATTGACCCTGGCGCATGGCCGCGCCGCGCTTTCGGTTCCGTTCCGCGATCTGCCGACAGGGGGTGCGCCGGGCGAGGATGCGCCATCCTGCACCGACTGGCTGAAACAAAGCCGCCGCCGTGCGCTTTTGGCTGATGTCGGCGTGGGCACGGTGGATCAGGCGCTGCTGTCGGTGCTGCCGGTCAAGCACCAGACGCTTCGGCATTTCGGGCTGTCCTCGAAGATCCTGATCGTCGATGAGGTTCACGAGATGGGCGAGCCCTATATCGGCAAGGAGCTGGAGCGTCTGTTGCAGATGCACCGCGCGGCGGGTGGTTCGGCCATCCTTCTGACGGCCACGCTGCCGCTGGACCTGCGGGCGCGGTTGCTGGCGACCTATGGCGAGGCCAATCCCGGCCCGGCCTATCCGGCGCTGACGGTGGCGGGCGGGGCTTCGGTCACGGGTTTCGCCGCCGATACGCGGCCGGTGAAGGGGCCGGTGCAGGTGGACAGGATCGACAGCGCCGAGGCGGCAGCCGATCTGATGGTGGCGCAGGCGGCGCAGGGCGCGGCCTGCGTCTGGGTGCGCAACGGGGTGGATGATGCGATCGCCGCCGTCGGGATGCTGCGGGAACGGGGGGTGGCCGCGCGGCTGCTACATGCGCGCTTCGCGCTGAACGACCGCAAGCGGATCGAGGCCGAGGTGCTGGCGCGCGTCGGCAAGGATGGGGTGGATCGGGCGGGCTTCGTGCTGGTGGCGACGCAGGTGCTGGAGGCTTCGCTGGACCTTGATTTCGATGTCATGGTCTCGGACATCGCCCCGATTGCGGCGCTGATCCAGCGGGCCGGGCGGCTGTGGCGGCATATGGACCGCCGCCCCGCCGCGACGCGCCCGGTCCCCGCCCCCGTGCTGCATGTGCTGTCGCCCGATCCGGCGAAGGTGACCGATGACCGCTGGCTGCAGGGCACGCTGGGCAGCGGGGCCTGGGTCTATTCGGTTGCCGATGTCTGGCGCAGCGCCCGCGTGCTGTTCGCGGCAGGGCGGATCGAGGCCCCGCAGGGATTGCGCGCGCTGATCGAGGCGGTGCATGGCGCGGGCGCCGAGGATGTGCCCGAGGCGTTGGTGCGGGCCGAGATGGAGGCGCTTGGCAAGGCAGCGGGCGCCCGCACCCTTGCGCTGCACAATCTGGTGGACCTGTCCGCGGGTTACCGGGATGCGGGCCGGGGCGCGGACGATGTGGCCTACCCCACCCGCCTGGGCGAAGAGACGCGCGTTCTGGTTCTGGCCCGCCGGGTGGGGGCGGCGCTGCACCCCTGGGCGCCACCCGATCCGGCAAACGACCCTGGCTGGTCAGACGCCTGGGCCTTCTCGGAAGTCGCGGCCAGCCGCAGGAAGCTGGACCGCCTGCCCCTGCCCGACCAATCCTCGCCCGAGATCGCGGCCATCACCCGCCTCTGGCCCGAGTGGAGGAGTGCCGGGACAATCCTCTGCCCGGTTGCCGAAGACGGCACCATCTGCGAGGGCTTGCGGTATGGCACGGATTGCGGTCTGGTGTTCACTCCCCGGGCGTGATCGGGGATGAACCGTATGCTATGAAGGTTCAAATCTGTTCCCCGCACTCGCGGGGATTAAGTATGCTATGTAAGTTCATTAGCATTGACAAAGCCCAGGCGTCAGCGCAAATTTGAAAAGCCTCGGACGAGAATCACTCGCCCGAGGCTCCTGAAGACCACATCCCCGCCGCGCCAACGGCAAGAAGTCGCGAGGTGTGAAAGATGCAGAAAATACCTTTCTGAACCCGCTCGTGGCGCTTTTCTTTTAGCATCACCTGCGGGCGCGGGCAATGACATGATGTCCTTGCCCTTTGCGGGCCGGCCCGGCTTTACGCCATTGCGTCACCTTGCCGCTTTACTGCGAGCCGGGACCGGCTTTCTATCGTCATGATTGCAAGCAGGGATCACCATGTCTCTCAATCTGATTTCCGATCCATGGATTCCGGTAATCTGTTCCGATGGTTCGCGCCGGATCATCGCACCGTGGCAAATGGCCGAACCGGGGCCCTTTTCGCCGGACTGGCCGCGGCCCGATCTCAACATCGCCTGCCATGAATTCCTGATCGGGCTGGTCTATCTGGCCGATCCGCCCGCCGACCTTCATGACTGGCGCAATCGCCGCGCGCCCGATCCGGCCCGGCTGCGCGAGAAGCTGGCGCCCTTTGCGCCCGCCTTCGACCTGCTTGGTGATGGCCCGCGGTTCCTGCAGGATCAGGAGCCGCTGGAGGGCGAGACCAATTCGCCCGACATGCTGTTCATCGACAGTGCCGGTGCCAATACCGCCCGCAACAACGCCGATGTGATGGTGCATCGCTGCCGCTATCCGGTGCTGGACCCGGCCCTTGCGGCGATGGCCCTTTATACCTTTCAGGCCTTCGCCCCGTCGGGCGGAGCGGGCAATCGCACCTCGATGCGCGGGGGCGGGCCGCTGGTCACGCTTGCCGATCCCGGGGACGGGCTTTGGCCGCGCATCTGGGCCAATGTGCCCTATGGCCAGCCCGGAACCACACAAAGCCTGCCTTGGATGCGCGCCACCCGCGTTTCGGACAAGGGGCTGGAAACCTTTCCACCCGAGGATGCCCTGTTCGGACCCGAGGCGTTTTTCGGCCTGCCGCGCCGGTTGCGGCTGGTGGCCAGCGAAGGCGGCGTGACCGGGGTGATCCAGAAACCCTATGGGACGAACTATGCACGCTGGAAGCACCCGCTGTCGCCCTATTACCGGCTGAAACCCGGCACCGAATGGCTGCCGAAACACCCGCGTGCCGGGCGGTTCGGGTATCGCAACTGGCTGGGCATCGTCGCTCAGGAAGCGAAAAGCGAGGTGACCGAGCTTTCGCTGTCGCTGCGCAATTGGGAGGGCCGCGGCGGGGGCGGTTCGGTCATCGTCGCGGGCTGGGCGATGGACAACATGAAACCCCGCGATTTCACCCTGTCGGTGCAGCCCCTGCCCGACCTGCCGGTCGAGGCGCAGGATCTGCTGGCCTTCCTGATCCTTGGCGCCGAGGCGGCGGGTGTCGCCCTGCGCGGCGCGCTGGAGCCGGTGCTGGCCGGGGGCGAAGCGCGCGAGGCCGAGCGGGAGGCGTTTTTCATGGCCACCGAGACGCGGTTTGCCAGGCATCTGGACGCGATCCGGGCCGGGGCTGACCCGCGCGCCGACTGGCTGGCCGATCTGCGGGCGCAGGCGTTGCGGCAATTCGATGCGCTAGCGGTTCCCGGGATCGACCAGCGCGAGACCGATCAGATCAACCGCATCGTCACGGCGCGCAAGTTCCTTGGCCTTGCCTTCGGGGGATATGGCAAGCAGGGCAAGGCGATCTTCGAGGCGCTTGACCTGCCCCTGCCGGAAAAGAAGGGGAAAGCGGCATGAGCGACGAAAGGAAGGGGCCGGGTGCGATTGCCCTTGGCTGGTGGAAGCAGCATATTTCTAGAAGGGACGAGGCGGGTCAACGCGGTCTGTCTGCCCGTTTGCGCCGAGCGGATATCATCAAGATCCTGTGCGAGCCGGCGGTACATGAACTGTATCGTGACCTGCGTATGAAGCCCAGCCAAAGCTATGATCTTGCACGTCTTGCTACGCTGCTGGCCGAGTTGCGGGGTAACGACAGACAAACCTTGGCCCAAGTCCTTGGGGGCGAAAAGCCCATCCTGTCCAGGTCGCGCTTCGAACATCTGATCCGGGCAAAGGGCGATGATCTTACGGACGGCCTTCGCAATGCAATTCACATGCTCAAACCGGAACGGCGAGTTTGCAACGTGGCAGTTTTCGCCGCCGATCTGATGAACTGGGAGGCGGCGAGGCGACGGTGGTGCTTCGAGTATTTTGATCCCGACACTCCTGCCCCGACAAACGATGACCGACGCCTTCAGGATTCCGAGGAGACCTCCGAATGACCACCTTCGTGCAATTCCACCTGCTGACCAGCTATGGCCCCTCGAACCCCAACCGTGACGATCAGGGCCGCCCGAAACAGGCGATGGTCGGCGGGGTGCCGCGGCTGCGGATGTCGTCGCAATCGGTGAAGCGCGCGCTGCGGGAGAGCAGCTTTTTCGCGCTGGATCTGGCCGGGCATACCGGCACGCGCACCAAGAAACTGCATGATCGGCTGCGCGAGCATCTGGGAAAGAAGGGCATCGCCGACAAGGCGGCCTCCGATGCCGCAACGCAGGTGGCGGCCATCTTCGGCAAACTGGAGACGGTGAAGGAAAAGGACGGCTCCGAGACGGTCAAGGCCACGACGCTGGCCTTCATCTCGCCCGCCGAATGGGCGCTGGCCGAGGAGCTTGCCGAAAAGGCGGCTGCGGGCGAGGCCTTGCCCAAGGACAAGGACCTGAAAAAGCTGGTGCTGCGCCGGGCCGATGGCGCGGTGGATATCGCCATGTTCGGGCGGATGCTGGCCGATGACGCCGATTTCAACCGTGATGCGGCGGTGCAGGTGGCCCATGCCATCACCACCCACAGCGCACAGGCCGAGGAAGACTGGTATTCGGCGGTTGACGACCTGAACAAGGCCGAAGACACGGGCGCGGGGCACCTGGGCGAAACCGCCTTCGGCTCGGGCATCTATTATCAGTATGTCTGCGTGAACTGCGACTTGCTGATCGAAAACCTTGGCGGCGACAGGGAGCTGGCGGCGCGCGGGATCGAGGCGCTGGCGAAGGCCCTGCCGCAGACCAGCCCCGCCGGCAAGCAGAACAGTTTTGCGCATCGCCCGATCGCCTTTTACATGCGGGCCGAAGCCGGGCCCCGCGCGCCGCGCGATCTGTCGGGGGCCTTCTTCACCCCGGTGGACCGCAAGCTGCGGGATCTGGGCGCGAATGATCTGCAAACCGGCTCGATCAAGGCGCTGGAGCAAACCTTGGCACAGATCGACGCCTGCTATTACGATGGTCAGGCCGAAAACACCTGCACGCCGCTGAACACGCTGGACGGCACCGGCACCCTGTCGGAAATCGTGCGCTTTGCCGGCCAAGCGGTTCGGGGGGCCTGATGCAGCCCTTCCTGATCTTTGGCCTGACCGCCAACCTGGGCGCCATGGGCGAACTTGCCGGGCATGAGCGGCGCGGCGGGCTGACCTTTCCCGGCCGGTCGGCGGTGATCGGGGTGATGGGGGCGGCGCTTGGCATCCGCCGCGACGGCGATTTTTCGGCGCTTGAGGCGCTGGAGATCACCATCGGCCTGCATGACAGCGGCGCCCCCTTGCGCGATTACCACACCATCGAAACGGTGCCCTCGGCAGCGGTGAAATCGCCCAATTCGCGCCCCGAGGCGCTTCGGGCCGCGCGGGGCCGCACCAACACCACCATCACCCTGCGCGACTACCGCGCCGGGCCGCTGTTCAGCGTCGCCGTGGCGGGTCAGGGGCTTGCGGCGCTGGCAACCGCGCTGAACGCCCCGGTCTTCACGCTGTATCTTGGCCGCAAATCCTGCCCGCTGGCCGCCCCGCCCGGGGCGCGGCTGGTGCAGGCCGAACGGGCAGAGGACGCCCTGGCGCAACTGATCCTGCCCCCCTGGCGGCAAAAGGACCAGTTGCAGGCCGTGGTGGTTGAAGACCCCGCAGGCGAGGTGCTGCACGATCGGGCCCTTGACCGTGCCCGCTGGCATTTCGCGCCGCGCCGGGTGGCGGTGCGGCCGGTGACGGGGGCTGCGACATGACGCTTTATCTCAGCCATCTGCGCCTGTCGCGGCGGCCTTCGGCGCAGGCTCTGGCCCCCCTGCTTGCCCCCGCCGACCCGGCGGCGCGCAAGGCCGCGCAGCACAACCTGCTGTGGTCTGTCTTCACCGATGGGCCCGACCGCAACCGCGATTTCCTGTGGCGCGAAGAGCGGGAGAACAGTTTCCTCACCCTCTCGGCCCGCCCCCCCGCGCAGACCGACCTGTTCGAGCCGCATCAGGTGAAGGAATTCGCCCCGGCCCTTTCCATCGGGGACCGGCTGGACTTCCAGTTGCGCTGCAATGCCACCCGCACCGAAAAGACCGGCGGCTTGTCGGAACGTGGCAAAGAGAAGAAGCGCCACATTGATCTGGTCATGGATGCCCTGCAGGCGGTTCCCGGCCGCAAGGATTTGCCCGAAGGGGCCCAAAGCCTCCGCGCACCGGCGCGGCTGTCCCTGGCACAGGATGTGGGCCGCGCCTGGCTGGCACGCCAGGGGCAAAAGGCCGGGTTTCACCTGCTGGCGGCCGAGGTGGCGGATTACAGCACCGAGGTGCTGCCCGGCCATCGCGGCCCGCGCAAGGGCCAGCCGCAATTCGGCATCCTTGATCTGACGGGCAGGATCGAGATCACCGACCCGGCGGCATTTCTGCCGATGCTTGCGGCGGGGTTCGGTCGCGCCAAGGCCTTCGGCTGCGGCCTGATGCTGATCCGGCGCGCGGCATGACCGGCGCGGGGCAGGATCTGCCGGGACTTGCCCCGCCCTCTCCGATCCCGCTCAAGGACCGGGCCTCGATGGTCTTTGTCGAACATGCCCGGCTGGATGTGCTGGATGGCGCCTTCGTCGCGGTGAATGCCGATGGCACCCGCACCCAGATTCCGGTGGGCGGCATCGCCTGCATCCTGCTGGAACCCGGCGCCCGCATCAGCCATTCCGCCGTGGCCCTGGCAGCCCGTGTCGGCACCCTGATCACCTGGGTCGGCGAAGGCGGCGTGCGGCTTTACTCTGCCGGGCAGCCGGGCGGCGCGCGGGCGGACCGTCTGCTGTGGCAGGCGCGGATCGCGCTGGACGATGCCGCCCGCCTGCGGGTCGTTCGCCAGATGTATGCGATGCGCTTTGGCGAAGAGGCACCGTCGCGCCGGTCCATCGACCAGTTGCGCGGGATCGAAGGGGTGCGGGTGCGCGAAACCTATGCCTTGCTGGCAGACCGTCACGGCGTCAACTGGAAGCGCCGCCGCTACGACACCCGCGACTGGGAGGCCGGAGATGTGCCCAACCGCTGCCTGTCTGCCGCCACGGCCTGCCTGCACGGCCTGTCCGAAGCTGCCGTGCTGGCCGCCGGTTACGCCCCCGCCATCGGCTTTCTGCATTCCGGCAAGCCCCTGTCCTTCGTCTATGACATCGCGGATCTCTTCAAGATTGATACCGTGGTGCCCGAGGCCTTTCGCATCGCAGGGCTGGCCGCAAAGGGCCGGCTGGACATGGCCCCCGACCGCGCCGTCCGGCTTGCCTGCCGCGATGCCTTCCGCAAGACCGGCCTTCTGTCCCGCATCATCCCCGCGATCGACGACGTGCTTTCGGCCGGCAACCTGCCCCGCCCCGATCCCCCGCCCGAGGCGATGCCGGTGGCGATTCCCGAAGACCCCAGCGGCGACGGGGGCCATCGCGGATGATGGTCGTGGTGGTCACGAACGCCCCGCCCCGCCTGCGCGGCCGCCTTGCCGCATGGCTGGTGGAACTGCGGGCCGGGGTCTATGTCGGCGACTACTCTGCCCGCACGCGCGAGATGATCTGGGATCAGGTGCTGGCCGGTCTGGACGAAGGCGACGCCGTGATGGTCTGGAAGGCCCCGACCGACCAGGGCTATGACTTCCTGACCCATGGCCGCAACCGCCGGATGCCGGTGGATTTCGACGGACTCAAGCTGGTGAGTTTCCTTCCCGAGAAGCCCGCCTGACCTCGACCAGCCAAGGCCGAAACCTCGGCGCGCTCTTTGACATCGTGAATTCCGTGGAGGATCAATCGCCTGCAGAAAGACTGTTCCCCGCACCCGCGGGGATGAGCCGATGGCTGGCCTTGAGCCGGTGATCGCCAAGCTCTGTTCCCCGCACCCGCGGGGATGAGCCGCAAACTTCATGGCCTTCGGCTTCAAGGAAGAGCTGTTCCCCGCACCCGCGGGGATGAGCCGACCGCTCACATCCACCACGAGACCCCCATCGGCTGTTCCCCGCACCCGCGGGGATGAGCCGCCGTAGGCGCTGTGCTTCCGTCTCTCAACCTCCTGTTCCCCGCACCCGCGGGGATGAGCCGGGAGGGGGGTCTGATCTCTGGCCCCATCCCCCTGTTCCCCGCACCCGCGGGGATGAGCCGCCGTTGGTGGTGGCCGAAGACATGCCGAACGTCTGTTCCCCGCACCCGCGGGGATGAGCCGTTCGAACGGTCGGCCACGTCCATGGGCAGCATCTGTTCCCCGCACCCGCGGGGATGAGCCGGAGAAGAAGCAGATGGAAGAACGCGGTAACGGCTGTTCCCCGCACCCGCGGGGATGAGCCGGTGGGCACCAGCGGCAAGCAGGCGTTCGGCACCTGTTCCCCGCACCCGCGGGGATGAGCCGCACGGCTGGCCTGCGAAGTGGGAGCCCGTCCCCTGTTCCCCGCACCCGCGGGGATGAACCGGCCGCAAGCCTGTATGGCGGGCTGCCCGACCTCTGTTCCCCGCACCCGCGGGGATGAACCGATGGACCAATTGGCGATAGCGGCTGATGGCGACTGTTCCCCGCATCCGCGGGGATGAACCGCGATCTGACCGAGAATTGCGAGGCATTATCCGCTGCTCCCCGCAAACGGGCGGTCGTGCTGTGCCAGTACCGGCCTGACCAGTCAGGCCGCCGATGCGCAGATGCTCTGCTATCGACGCTTCTGAAGCGAACCAAGCGTCCCTTCGCGTCGGGTTCAAAAATGGCAGCGTTGTCCCGCATACCTGTTGCGGCTGACCTGCCGCCGGCCGTCCCTTGTTCATATCGAAAGTGGGTTTGATGCGAGGACGAGCGGCCCATCTTGTGCCCGATGTCCCCCCAACCGCCGCGCCCCGATGGTCTTGCACGGGCGGGGGCATCGTGATGGCCCGCCGGCGCCAGCCATTTGACAACGGGCCGGGGCCTTTGCGGGCGGCCCCGGCCTTTTGGATGTTTGTGTCGACGTGCCCGAACTGCAGGTGACACCTGACCAGATCATGGCACGTCCCTTTGTCATATCCCGGCGATGCACCGCACAGCGGTCGGCGCAGCAATGATCGCAAGGCGGAGACTGGCGCTAATCATCAAGCGACTTTACCGAAGCATCGGCCTGCCCCTGAACCCAGTAGCCCGAGGCCTTGATCCAGTTCGGCGCCATCCCGCGCGCGATCAGCGCCGCACGCAAAGCCTTGGCCACCCCCGCCTCGGCTGCGATCCAGGCGAAAGTGCCCGGACGCAGTTCAATACCGGAAAGCGCCGCCAGCAGGGGGCCCGGGTCTGCGGCCTTGGCCAGCGGGCGCGCGATCCAGTGCGCCTCGTGTCGGGCGACGGACTCGAAACCTTGCCGGTCCGCCTCTGACGGCACGGCGACAAGGCTTGTAACCGGCGTTCCCGCCGGCAATTCCTCGATCCAGCGGCCGATGGCAGGCAGGGCCGTCTCGTCGCCGATCAGAAGCCAGTGCGTGACCGGGCCGGTGATCACCGTCGAGCCGCGCGGCCCGCCGATGCGTGCCACATCGCCCGGTTGCGCGGCGCGTGCCCAGTCAGCGGCAGGTCCGCCGGGGTGATCGACAAAATCCAGCGTGAGTTCGCGACGAACGGGATCGAAGCGACGGGGCGTGTAATCGCGCATCTGCGGCCGCGCCTCGGCGGTGTCGGGACCAAGGAAGAGCTTGACGTGATCATCGGGGGCAAGGCTTTGAAAATCGGCCAGATCGTCCCCAGCCAGCACCACCCGGATCATCGCGGGGGTAAGTTGGGTAACGCTGCGCACAGTCAGGTTGCGCCGCTTCGGGTCTTGCCGGAAACGCTGCAGGTGCGGGGCGGGTGTGTCGGTCATCTTCGGCCTTTCTGTCCGGCCCGGCCTCGGATGCGCTGATCCAAACGCACCGAAACACGGGCCCGTGGGGTGCCAGTGTCGGTGCGTTGATTCACGTTAACGCTTACGATGGATCGGGCTTATGATCTTTCGGCGACCGGAAGACGGCAAGGGCTGCATCGCCAGATCACGGCAATGTCAGCCCTACAGCGCCCCGAAATGCGCACGTTTTCGCGCGGGTTCATGGCCCTTGCGGGGGGCGCTGAAACGCGAACGGATCGGCGGGTAACGCCAACACGGAACGGCCATGTGGCGTGATTGGCAAGATGGTCCCGATCATGCTGCCGAAACGGAAGGAGAGGCGCGCCCTTCTGCGTGAACACGCCGCGCGCAAGCTGGCGGACCCCGCGGTCAAGGACTGGCGTGCCCTGTTTCAACGGGCGGGGCCGGGAAGAAACCCATCGGCGCAGGGGCGGCGCAGAGAAATTTCATGATGTCTTTCCGCAAAATAGACGATTGATCTTGACGTGATTTATCCCGAAGGTTGCCGGCATGACAGGCCCCCAAGGCCGCGGCGCGAGAACGCCCCGCCTGGACCGCCTGAAAGCAGCGCGCAAACGGAGCTTGGAATGACCACAAATCTGGCCCGTCGCCCCGGCGGGCCCCCGATCGCAATCCAGATCACCGGCGTGGCGAAGTGGTTGGGGTTACGCCGGGTCTTGCGCGACAACGGGCTGATCCGCCTTCCATCCCTGTCTGCTGTCTTTGCCCCGTTCACAGCCCCGGTGCCGGCCTTGGCTTGCCAGCCCGGGCCCCTTGCCCCACACTCCCCCTCATCCAACCATCAGGTGCCAGAATGACCCTTGTCCTGTCCCGTCGTGGCCTGTTCCTGTCGACTGCGGCGCTTGCTGCCCTGCAATTCCTGCCCCGTTCGGCCAGCGCCCAGTCCGGCGGCCGGATCACGGTTGCGGCCGACAGCGAACCCGCGCAATTGAACCCGGCGATCGCGGCGTCGAACGGCGTGTTCTACATTTCGTCCAAGGTGATCGAACCGCTGGCCGAGGCTTCCTATGATGAAGCGGGGCTGCGGCCGCTGCTGGCAACGGGGTGGGAAGGGGCGGAGGACGGCCTCTCGATCACGTTCAAGCTGCGCGAAGGGGTGACGTGGCATGACGGCACGCCCTTCACCTCGGCCGATGTCGCATTTTCGGCGCTACAGGTGTGGAAACCGTTGCAGAACATCGGCCGCACGCTGTTTGCCAACCTTACCGCCGTCGAGACGCCGGACGCGCATACGGCGGTCTTCCGCTTTTCGGCCCCGACACCGCTGCAACTGATCGCCAAGGCGCTGCCCGTGGTGTCATCTGTGCTGCCGAAGCACATCTATGATGGCAGCGAAATTGCGGAGAACCCGGCCAACCGGGCCCTGATCGGAACGGGGCCGTTCGTCTGGGGCGACTACAAGCCCGGCGAATACTATCTGCTGAAGCGCAACCCGGCCTACTGGCAACCCGATCTGCCGCTGGCCGAGGAACTTGTGTTCCGCGTGCTGCCTGACCGTGCCGCAGCGGCGGGGTCACTGGAGGCGGGCGAAGTCCAGCTTGCGGCCTTCTCATCGGTGCCGCTGGTCGAGCTTGACCGGATCGGCAAGGTGCCGGGCCTGACCGTCATCACCAAGGGCTATGAGGCGCTGACGTATCAACTGGTGGTCGAGATCAACCACCGCAACGCGCATCTGGCCAACCTGAAGGTCCGGCAGGCAATTGCCCACGCGATCGACAGGCAATTCGTGCTGGACACCATCTTCCTTGGCTATGCGGCCAAGGCAACCGGGCCGGTGCCCGCCAACGATCCGACCTTCTACACGCCGGATGTGACCACCTACGCCTTCGATCCCGAAAAGGCCAAGGCCCTGCTGGATGAAGCCGGCTTCCCGGCGGATGCCAGCGGCAAACGCTTTGCCCTGCGATTGCTGCCCGCGCCCTATTTCAACGAAACCCGCCAGTTCGGTGATTACCTGCGTCAGGCGCTGGCTGCCGTGGGAATTGACGCGACCATCGTGGCGAATGACAGCGCGGCGCATCAGAAGGCGGTCTATACCGACCATGATTTCGACCTTGCCGTCGCGCCGCCCGTATTCCGGGCCGACCCGGCAATCTCGACCACCAATCTGGTGCGGTCGGGCATCCCTGCGGGGGTGAACTTCTCGAACCAGGGGGGCTATGTGAACCCCGAACTGGACAGCCTGATCGACACGGCGCTGACGACACTGGACCCGGCCGCGCGCGTGGCCCTTTATCACCGCTTCCAGCAACTGGTCACGGCGGACCTGCCGCTGATCAACGTCGTCGACTGGTCCTTCACCTCGGTTGCCTCGGACAAGCTGGGGAACATCGCGAACAATCCCCGCTGGGCGGTTTCGAACTGGGCGGACCTGACACTTGGCACCTGAGCCTTTCCCTTCGCGCCGCCAGAGATGACCCCTGCCCTGCGCCGTATTCTGGGTCGCCTGATCGGCAGCATTCCGGTGCTGCTGATCGTGGTGATCGGGGTTTTCCTGCTGCTGAATTCGGCTGGCGGCGATGCCGTGGATGCCTATCTGGCCAGCATCGGGGGCGGCGATGCCGGCCTGGCCGCGAAACTGCGGGCAGAGCATGGGCTGGACCAGTCCATCTGGCGGCGGCTGATCTTCACCCTTGGGCGGCTGGCGCAGGGTGACCTGGGCTGGTCTGTCGCGCTGAACCGCCCCATCGCCGCCGTCATTGCCGAACGGCTACCCAACACGCTTTGGCTGATGGGCAGCGCCACCGCCCTGTCATTCCTTGCCGGATCGGCGCTTGGCATCCTGGCCGGACGCAGGCCGGGTTCGGCGGTGGACCGGCTGCTGTCGGGCGGGTCGCTGCTGCTTTACTCGATTCCCGGTTTCTGGCTGGGTCTGGTGCTTTCGGTGATCTTCGCCGTGCAACTGCGCTGGTTGCCGGTGTCGGGGATCGAGACCATCGCCTCCGGCAAGACCGGCATGGACCGGGCGCTGGACATCGCGTGGCACCTGGTACTGCCGGTATCGACCTTGGGGATGATCTATCTGGCGCTGTTCCTGCGGGTGATGCGCAGCGGCATGGCCGAGGCCTGGAGCCAGGATTACATCCTTGCCGCCCGCGCCCGGGGCCTGTCGGAAAGCCGCATCGTGCTGAACCACGCCGCGCGAAATGCGCTTTTGCCGCTGATCACCCTGCTGGGGTTGCAGGCGGCCTCGATGCTGGGCGGGTCTGTGGTGGTGGAAAGCGTCTTTGGCGTGCCGGGTTTCGGGCGGCTGGCGCAAGAAGCCGTGGCCGGGCGGGATACGCCGCTGCTGCTGGGGGTGATCCTGGTCTCGGCGGTGCTGGTGATCCTGACCAACCTGCTGGTCGATCTGGCCTATGGCGTGATCGACCCGCGCGTCGGACGGGGGGGCACCTGATGGCCGGCCTGCTGAAGCGCCCCGAAGCGTTGGCGGGCGGGGCCGTCCTGCTGGCGCTTGCCCTGATCGCGCTGGCCGCGCCGCTTCTGTCGCCGGGCGATCCGCTGGCAATCGCGGGCAAGCCGCTGATCCTGCCGCTGACCGATGCCGCCCATCCGCTGGGCACCGACCGGCTGGGGCGGGATCTGCTGGCGGGTCTGATCCATGGCGCCCGCACCTCGATGACGGTGGGCTTGCTGGTGGCCGTGGTGGCGCTGTCGGCCGGGATGATCGTCGGCACGGTTGCCGGCCTGGCTGGCGGCTGGACCGAGGCGGTGCTGATGCGCCTTGTCGAGGCGTTCCAGATCGTGCCGGGCTTCCTGTTGGCACTGGCCCTTGTCTCTGTCGCGGGGCCGTCACTGGCGGGGGTGGTTCTGGCCATCGCGCTTGGCGCCTGGACCGGCCCTGCCCGGCTGGCGCGATCAAGGGTTCTTGCGCTGCGGGAAAGCGAATTCGTGGCCGCCGCGCGGGTGCTTGGCCTGCACCCCGCCGAGATTGCGTTTCGCCAGATCATGCCGCTGGCCCTGCCCCCCGTGCTGTCGCTGACCGCGATCATCGTCGCGGGCGCAATCCTGACCGAGGCAGCCCTGTCCTTCCTTGGGCTGGGCAACCCCAATGTGGTGACATGGGGCGGCATGATCGCCGAAGGGCGCAACCAGTTGCGCTCGGCCGCGTGGCTGTCGATCATCCCGGGGCTGGCGCTGGTGATCACCGTCGTCTCGACCTATCTCGTGGGCGAAGCCCTGACCGACAGCCTGACCGAGCGGAGGCCGCGATGACCGACCGTCCGCTGCTGTCCCTGCAACAGCTCGCCGTCACCTATCCGGGCGCCCCGCTGCCCGCGCTGCAGGGCATCGACCTTCGGCTGGCCCCGCGCGAAAAGCTGGCGGTGATCGGGGAATCCGGGTCGGGAAAATCCACGCTGGCGCGGGCAATCGCCGGGCTGCTGCCCGGCGGAAGCCATGTCGGGGGCGATCTGATCTGGTCGGGCGATACCCCTGTTCCGGGGCGGGACATCGGCTTTGTCTTTCAGGACCCGGGGGGCAGTCTGGACCCGCTGCTTTCGATTGGCGCGCATCTGGTCGAAGTCTTGCGAACCCATCTGCCGCTTTCGCCCCGGGCGGCGCGGGACCGGGCGGGCGATCTGCTGGCACAGGTCAGGCTGCCCGATCCGCGCGCCGCTCTGGAGGGTTATCCGCACCAGTTTTCCGGCGGGCAGCGCCAGCGCATCGCCATTGCTCTGGCAATCGCGGCCGGGCCGGCGCTGCTGATCGCGGATGAGGCGACATCGGCGCTGGATGTTCTGGTGCAGGCCGAGATCGTGGCCCTTCTGCGGGATCTGGCCGAGGCCCGGACCATGGCCCTGATCTTCGTGACGCATGACATCGGGCTGGCGGCACAACTGGCCGACCGGATTGCCGTGTTGCGCAATGGGCGGCTGCAAGAGATCGGACCCACGGCCCGCGTGCTGGCCGCACCGCAGGCTGAGTACACGCGGCAGTTGCTGGCGGCCCATCTTGACCTGTCCAGCCCGCCCCTGGTGGAGGCGCGCGGATGAGCCTGCTGACCGTCACCGACCTGAGCAAGACCCACCACGGTGCCCGGCGGGTGCGCGCGCTGGAAGACGTCTCGTTGTCGGTGGATGCGGGCGAAACGCTGGGGCTTGTCGGGCCTTCGGGCTGTGGCAAGTCCACGCTGGCCCGCATGATCCTGCGGCTGGATCGCCCGGATGCCGGGGCCATCCGCTTTGACGGGCAGGACTGGCTGGCGCTGCGCGGACGCGATCTGCGTCGGGCACGCGGCGGGCTGCAGATGGTGTTTCAAGATCCGGCCGCGGCCTTTCATCCCCGCGCCACCGTGCAAGGCGCGCTGGCCGAGGCGCTGCGGCTTCATTCCGGGATGCCGCGCGCTGCCTGGGCAACAAGGATTGCCGATCTGCTGACACAGGTCGACCTTGCCCCCGACCTGGCGCCGCGGCCGCTGTCCACGCTTTCGGGGGGGCAGCAACAGCGGGTTGCGATCGCCCGCGCCATTGCCACGGGCCCGCGGCTGGTGGTGCTGGACGAGGCGCTGTCGGCGCTGGACACCTCGATCCGGGGCCGCATCCTGGCGTTGCTGGTCCGGCTTCAGCGTGACCTTGGGCTGGCCTACCTGTTCATCGGCCATGACCTTGCGGTGGTGCGCGCCATTTCACACCGGATCGCGGTGATGGACGCGGGCCGGATTGTCGAGACGGGTCCGGCAACCAAGGTGCTTGCCCATCCGCAGGCCGATCTGACCCGTCGCCTGATTGCCGCCATTCCCACGCTTTCCCCGCCCGGAGACCTGCCATGACACCCCCCGCGCCCTGGACCCCGCTGCCCGATGCCCCGGCATTTCCCGCCACAGGCTTCGCGCCCCTGGCAGATGCGATCGGGCGCCTGCTTGGCACCAGCAACGATGTGCTGCTGCTTCAGGGCGAGGCGGTGGTGGCGCTGGAAGCCGTGGCCCAATCCCTGGGCCGGCCCGGGCTCAGGGCGCTGAACATCGTCACCTCGATGTATGGGCGGTGGTTTGGCGGCTGGCTGCGGCGCGCCGGGGCTGAGGTGCAGGATCTGGTCGCCCGACCGGGACAGCCGATCAGCCTTAACGCGGTGTCCGAGGCGCTGGACGCGGCGCCGTTCGATCTTGTCGCCGTTGTACATGCCGAAAGCGCCTATGGCATCCTGAACCCGCTTGAGGAAATTGCCGCGCTTGCTCGCGCAAGGGGGGCATTGATCGTGGTCGATGCGGTGGCGTCGGTCGGGGGGCACCGGCTGGAGGTCGACGGGCTGGGGCTGGATGTCGCGGTGATCGGGCCGCAAAAATCGCTGGGCGGGCAGGCCGGTGTTTCGGCGCTGTCCATTTCGCCTGCCGCATGGGAACGGGTGGCCCCGGCGGACGAAGCGCCGTCGATCCTGTCGCTGGCCGATCTGCGCGACGGCTGGCTGGCAACGGGGCGCCTGGCCCTGCCCGGCACCCCTTCGGCGCTGGAATTCCACGCGCTTGCCGCAACGCTGGCGCGCGTTGAACAGGAAGGGCTGGCCGCCTTGCAGGCCCGCCATGCCGATGCCGCGCGGGCGGCGCGGGCGGGGGCGCTGGCCCTGACCGGCCGCGCCTGGGTTTCGCCTGACCGCGCCTCGAACCTTGTCACGGCCGCGGCCCTGCCCCCCGGGATCACGGCGGCGGCGGTGCTTGCCCATGCGCCCGCCGGGCATACGCTGAGTGCCGGCGTCGGGCCCGGAGGGGACGGGCTGATCCGGCTGAACCATACCGGCCCGCGCGCCCGGAAGGACGTGGTTCTGGGCGACCTTGTGGCCCTTGCCCGGGCCTTGGGCGCGCTTGGCCATGCGGTTGATCTGGCCGCCGCGCTTGCGGCGGCAGCGGACGCATGACAGGCGGCGCCAGTTACGGCGTTCTGCGCCGGCCCGTGGCGGTTGTGTTCGATCTGGACGACACCTTGCTGACGGCCTACCGGACCCCGGAACGGACCTGGGCCGCGATCATCGCCGAACACGCCGATGCGCTTGGCGAACATGACAGCCGCTGGGTTACTGCCAATGTGCTGAACCGCGTTCTGGAATTCCTGTCCCGGGACGAAGGGCGCAAGATGTGGCGGCTGGAAGGTGACGCCACCCGGCGGCAGGTCGTGCGGTCAGCCTTCCACCGGCTGAACCTTGCCCGACCGCCCGGGTCAGAGCCGCTGCACGGCGTTGATGCCGACCGGATCGCCGACAGGTTCGAGACCTTTCTTGAAGAGACCATCCGCCTGAAACCCGGTGCGCGGGACATGCTGGATCAGTTGACCGGGCAAGGGCTGCGGCTTGCGCTGCTGACCAACGGTTCAGGCCCACGGCAAAGGGACAAGATCGCGCGGTTTGATCTGGAGAAATACTTTCAGATCATCCGCATCGAGGAAGAAGTTGGGGTCGGAAAGCCGGAAGCCGCCGCCTATTCCGGTCTTCTGGCCGATCTCGGCTTGCCGCCAGCCCGGGCCTGGATGGTGGGCGACGATCCCGTCTGGGATGTCACCGCGGCGGCAGAGGCCGGGATGACCGCCATCTTCTATTCCGAAGACCCGCTGGCGCCCACACCGGCCAAGGCCGCGGCGCACATTTCAACGCTGGAAGACCTGCCGCCGCTGGTTGCCGGGGCAGATCAATCCGTCGGGCAGGGTTCAGCCCGATAAGCGGGACAGACCGCGCGCGGCCAGGGCAACAGGATTGTCGCCAGCCCGCCCCCGGGCGCCGAAGGGGCGGTTCGGCCATGGCCTGGCCGGTTCACCTGTCGCGCGGCGCCAGGGTTGCTCCTGCCCGCGATTCCCGGCGCGATTCACCATCAGGCGGCTTGTCTTGGCCGCCAAGGCGGCCCATGTTGAAGGGACGAAGGCCGGTCCGGCGTCGAGAGACCTCCGCCAGACCCGGTTTGCCTGATACCCCGAAAACATCGCCCCCCATTCCGTGGGAAGGTTTCCATTTTCGGTTTCTGCGAACAGCCCGTCCGCCCTGCAAGCCCGCAGGGAACGCAATTCCATATCCGTGCCCAATGGCCGGAAAATCAAAGGATATTCTCGTGGCAAAGGAAAACAAGCGCGGCAATCGCGAGACGAAGAAACCCAAGCAGGTGAAGGTTGCCCCCGTTGCGACCCCGCTGTTCGAAAAGGGCTCGCTGACGGCCGTGACCACACCGAAGAAGAAAAAGTAATGAGCCCCCGCCCCCGGCCCGCCCCCGCGTCAATGCTGCGGATGCTGGCCGGTCTTGGCCGGGGAACGGCAGCCCCCCTTGATCCCTGGGCCGATACCGCCCCCGTCCGGGCCGAGCTTTTCAGCGTTGAACGGCTTGAACAACATGCGCTGACGCTGGCCGCCGCGCAGTCCATCGCGCCGCGGCCGCGCAACATTCCGCCCTTGCGCCGCCGCCTTGACGATAACGCCCGGGTGCTGCTGGCCGCCTGGCGGGCCAGCGCGCGCGAGGTGGCGGCCGGGCGTGACGTGGTTCCGGCGGCGGATTGGCTGCTGGACAACTACCATTTGGTCGAAGCGCAGATCCGTGAAATCCGCACCGATCTGCCTGCCGGATACTATCGGCGCCTT
This sequence comes from Fuscovulum blasticum DSM 2131, assembly GCF_003034965.1. Taxonomy (GTDB): domain Bacteria; phylum Pseudomonadota; class Alphaproteobacteria; order Rhodobacterales; family Rhodobacteraceae; genus Pseudogemmobacter; species Pseudogemmobacter blasticus. Next base: position 330,030 of record NZ_PZKE01000002.1, read on the forward strand.
CCCAAGCTGGCGACGGGGCCCTTCGCGGGCTATCCGCGCGTCTTCGGCATTGCCTGGGCCTTTGTGGCGCATACCGACAGCCATTTCGACATACGGACGCTGCACCGCTTTCTGGTGGCCTATCAGACCATCCAGCCGCTGACGATCGGAGAGCTTTGGGCGGTTGCGATCACCCTGCGCATCGTCCTGATCGAAAACCTGCGGCGGCTGGCCGATCAGATGACGCAAGGCCGCGCCCGCCGGTCCGAGGCCGATGCCCTTGCGGACCGGGTCTGCGCGCCGGGTCAGGCCCATGCGGCCCTGCTGCCCGAAATCGCGCGCCAGGCCCGGCGCCCGTTGTCCGAGGTCTTTGCCGCCCAGTTGGCCAAGCGCCTGCGCGACCGCGACCCGCGCACCAACCCCGCGCTTGGCTGGCTGGAAGAGCGTCTGGCCGCGCAGGGCAGCTCGATTGATACCGTTGTGCGCCACGCGCAAGAGCGGCAGGGGGCATCGAACGTGACCCTGCGCAATGTCGTGACCGCGATGCGCAGCATTTCCGCCACCGACTGGGCCGAGTTCTTCGAAGGGGTCAGCCTTGTCGAAGCCGGGCTGCACGACCACCCCGGTTATGCGCAGATGGATTTCGCCAGCCGCAACCTTTATCGCAGCGCGGTGGAAGATCTGGCGCGGGGCAGCACCCTGAGCGAGACCGGCGTGGTGGCGCTGGCCCGCGCAGGGGCCGAAGTGCAGCCCCCGCATGACCCCCGGTCTGACGTGGGCTGGTCGCTGATTGCCGGCGGCAGGGCCGATTTCGAACGCAGGATCGGAGTTCGCCCGCCCGCCCGCCTGCGTCTTCGCAGATGGGGCATTGCGGCGGGTCTTCGCGGCTATCTTGGTGCGATTGCCGGTGTGACGCTGGGGCTGCTGGGTCTTTGCGCCTGGTGGGTGGCGGGCAGCGGCTCCGTCATTGGCGCGCTGTGGCTGCTGGCGATGCTGCTGCCGCTGAGTGCCGTCGCGGCCATGCTGGTGGACCGGCTGGCCGGGGCCGCCGTCGGGGCCACGCTGCTGCCCGGGCTGGATCTGCGGGCGGGTGTGCCGTCAGAGCTGCGCACGGTCATTGCGGTGCCGGTGCTGGTCTCGGGCGCCGAAGATCTGGGCGCACAGATTGACGCGCTTGAGGTGCATCACCTGTCGGGGGCCGGCGGCGACCTGACCTTCGTGTTGCTGACCGATGATGTGGATGCCCCCGAACAGGTCATGCCCGGCGACGCGGCGCTGTTCGCCCAGGCGACCGAGGGCATTGCCGCGCTGAACCGGCGCCATCCGCCCGGCCCGGCGGGGCCGCGGTTCCTGCACCTGCACCGCCCGCGCCGGTTCAATGCCGCCGAGGGCGTCTGGATGGGGTGGGAACGCAAGCGCGGCAAGCTGCACGAGTTGAACCGCCTGCTGCGCGGCGCGCAGGACACCGGCTTTCGCGATGCGGATGGACAGGTGCCCGCCGTTCCCGCCGGGGTGCGGTATGTCATCACGCTGGATGCCGACACGCGGATGCCGCGCGATACGGCGGCGCGGCTGATCGGCAAGATCGCGCACCCGCTGAACCGCCCGCTGCTCGATGCGGCCAGTGGCCGTGTGACCGGCGGTTACGGCATCCTGCAACCCCGCGTCACCCCGGCGCTGGAGCCGGGCGCTCCGGCCACGCTTTACCAGAAGGCAACCGCCGGGCCCGGCGGGATGGACCCCTATGCCGCGGCCGCGTCGGACATCTGGCAAGACCTGTTCGGCGAAGGGTCGTTCACCGGCAAGGGCATCTACGACATTGATGCCTTCGAGGCGGCGATGCAGGGCCGCGTGCCCGACAACACGCTGCTCAGTCATGACCTGCTGGAAGGCGTGTTCGCCCGCGCCGGTCTGGCCTCGGATGTCGAACTGGTCGAGGCGTTTCCCGGCCGTGTCGATGTTGCCGCCCGCCGTCAGCATCGCTGGACGCGGGGCGACTGGCAATTGCTGCGCTGGCTGTTCGCGCCGGGTCTGCCGCTGCTGGGCCGGGTCAAGATGGCCGATACGCTGCGCCGATCGCTGGTTGCGCCGGCCACATTGGCGGCGCTGGGGCTGGGATGGCTGCTGCCCGGCCCGGTGGCGCCGATCGCAACGGGGCTGCTGTTGGCGGTGCTGGCGGTGCCGGTTCTGCTGCCGGCGGTCCTTGGGCTGATCCCGCGCCGGTCCGGGCTGGACCTGACCAGCCACCTGCAACAGACGGCGGGCGATCTGGACATGGCCGGGCTGCGGATCGGGCTGATCCTGACCTTCCTGCCGGATACGGCCTGGCGGATGATGGATGCGACGCTGCGCAGCCTGTGGCGGATGACAGTTTCGCACCGGCACCTGCTGGAATGGACCACGGCGGCGCAGGCGCTGGACGGCGCGCGTCCGGGGCTTTGGGCACAGGTGCGGTTCATGGCCGGTGGCATGGGGCTGGGCACCGCTGTCACCGCGGCCGCGCTGGGGCCGGGACAGGCGTCGCTGACGCTGGTCCTGCCCTTCGCGATCCTGTGGCTGGCCGCGCCGGTCATCGCGCTGCGGATCAGCCAGCCGCCGGGTGCGGCGGCCGCCTCTGCCCTGCCGCAAGAAGCCGCGCAGGATCTGCGCCGCATCGCCCGTGCGACATGGCGCTATTTCGAGGTGTTCGTGACAGAGGCGCACAGCCATCTGCCGCCCGACAACCATCAGGAAACCCCCGCCCCGCTGACGGCGGCGCGGACATCGCCCACGAACATGGGCCTTTACCTGCTGTCCTGCGTGGCCGCGCGCGATTTCGGCTGGATCGGCACGCCCGAGGCCGCCGCCCGGCTGGAGGCGACGCTGGCCAGCATGCAGGCGCTGCCACGGCACAACGGGCATTTCTACAACTGGTATGCCACGGATGACGGGCGGGTGCTGGACCCGGCCTATGTGTCTTCGGTGGACAGCGGCAATCTGGCGGGCCACCTGATCGCGCTCGCCAATGCCTGCGAGGGATGGTCGCAAGAGGGCGATCCGCCGGCGCGGGACGGCAGCCCCCTGCGCGATGGCCTGCTGGACACGCTGCACCTTGCGCGCCAGGCCCCCGGCGCCGCCGAGGCGCGCATGAACGGCCTGCTGGACGAGGTGGAGGCCGCGATCCTTGCCCCCGGTGCCGACAGCGACACCTGGCCCGCCGTTCTGCGCCTGGCCGCCAAGGCGCGGGCGATCCTGCCGGCGGATCCGGGAGCCGAAGAGCTGCGTGCCTGGCTGGGCGCCCTGCACGACCAATGCGCCCGAAATGCGCACCCCTGCCCCCATGATCTGCGCGCCCGGCTGATGGCCCTTGGGGCGCAGGCGCGGGCGATGGCGCTGGCCATGGATTTCGCCTTCCTGTTCGACCCTGACCGCAAGCTGCTGTCGATCGGCTGGTCGCGGAATGACAACGCGCTTGACGAGGGCTGTTATGACCTTCTGGCGTCCGAGGCGCGGCTGGCCAGCCTGTTCGCCATTGCCAAGGGCGATCTGCCGGTGCGGCACTGGTTCCGGCTGGGCCGTGCGGCCACCCCGTCACGCGGCGGGTCGGTTCTGGTGTCCTGGTCGGGTTCGATGTTCGAATATCTGATGCCGGCCCTGGTGATGCAGGAACCACCGGGCAGCCTGCTGGACCAGACCAACCGGCAGGTGGTGGCGGGGCAGCAAGCCTATGGCCGAAGGCGGGGCATCCCCTGGGGCGTCTCGGAATCGGGCTTCAATGCGCGCGATCTTCAGATGAACTACCAGTATTCCACCTTCGGCATCCCCGGCATGGGGCTGAAGCGCGGGCTGGCGACCGATCTGGTGGTGGCACCCTATGCCACCGGGCTGGCCGCCATGTTCGCGCCGGTTGAGGCACGGCGCAATTACGCCGCTCTGGCCGGGCTGGGCGGACGCGGGCGCTACGGCTTTTACGAGGCGCTGGATTTCACCCCCGCCCGCCTGCCCGAAGGCGTTGCGGTGGCCGTGGTGCGCAGCTACATGGCCCACCATCAGGGCATGACCATCGTCGCCATCGCCAATGTGCTGCAAGCCGGCCGGATGCGCGCGCGCTTCCACGCCGAACCGATGATCCGCGCCGCAGAACTGCTGTTGCAGGAACGCATTCCGCGCGATGTTTCCGCCGTGACGCCGCGCCCCGAAGCGGTGGCCCTGCCTGACAGTTCCACCGCGCTGGAGATGCAGCGCATGGCGCTGATCGAGGGGGCACCGCAGGGGCCGCCGGTCAGCCATATCCTGTCGAACGGCCGCTATTCGGTGATGCTGACCGCCGCCGGCGGCGGCTACAGCCACTGGGGCGACATTGCCCTGACCCGCTGGCAGGCGGATTCCACGCGCGAAAACGCCACCTCGGGCATCTGGCTGCGCGATCTGCGCAACGGCCGGCTTCACCCCGTTGCCGCGGCCAGCGGCGCAGACCAGCGCGACGTGCAGTTCTTCGAGGACCGCGCCGCGATCTGGCGTCAGGATGACACCCTGTCGACGGTGATGGATGTTCTGGTCTCGGGCGAGGACGATGCCGAGGTGCGCCGCGTCTCGGTCAGTTCCAGTTCGCACCGCCCGCGCGAGGTGGAGCTGACCTCTTATGCCGAGCTGGTGCTGACAACGCCCGCGGCGGATGCGGCCCACCCCGCCTTTGCCCGGATGTTCGTGCAAACGGAATACCTGCCCGAATTCGGCGCCATCATCGCCACCCGCCGGCCGCGTTCGCCTGATGAACCGCCGGTCTGGGCCGCGCAGTTCCTGGTGATCGAGGGCGAACCCTCGGCCCCGCCGGAACATGAAACCGACCGGGCGGCCTTTGTCGGGCGCGACAATGATCTGGCCTCGGCCCGGGCCATGGAACCGGGCGCAAGGCTGGCGGGCGGCGTCGGCACGGTTCTGGACCCGGTGTTCGCCCTGCGCCAGCGGGTCCGCATCCCCGCGGGCGGCACCGTGCGGCTGGCGTTCTGGATGGTGGCCGCGCCAACGCGGGCGGCGCTGCTGGACCTGATCGACCGCCACCATGACCGCAACGCCTTTGACCGGGCCAAGACGCTGGCCTGGACACAGGCGCAGGTGCAACTGCGCCATCTGGGGGCCAATACCCAGCAGGCGGCAGGCTTCCAGCGGCTGACCGCGCCGATCCTGTATTCCGATCCGCGGTTCCGCGCCCGCCCTGACCTGATCGCCGGCGGTCTGGGCAAGCAATCGGCCCTGTGGCCCCTGGGCGTTTCGGGCGATCTTCCGATCGTGGTTCTGCGCATCGACGACCCGGCCGACATGGCGCATGTGCATGAGATGCTGCTGGCGCAGGAATACTGGCGCGGCAAGCGTCTGGCGGTGGATCTGGTGATCCTGAACGAACACCCCGCCTCCTATGTTCAGAGCCTGCAGGCCGGGATCGAGGCCGCCCTGCGTGCCAGCCGCGCCCCCGACGCAGGCGCCTTGCCAGGGCAGGTGTTTGCCCTGCGCGCCGATCTGATGTCGCCCGAGGCGCGGGCGCTGCTGATCGGCGTGGCGCGCGTGGTGCTGGTGGCCCGGCGCGGCACGCTGGCCGAACAGATCGCGGCGATGCTGACCGAAGCAGCCGATGCGGCGAACCCGGTCCCGCTGGTGGACCCTGCGCCGCCCGCGCGGCCCATGGCACCGCTGCCGGCCCCCGAGCTTGAGTTCTTCAACGGTCTGGGCGGCTTTGCCCGCGACGGGCGCGAATATGTGACCGTCCTTGACCAGGGCGCCGCGACGCCGGCGCCCTGGGTGAACGTCATCGCCAATGACGGGTTCGGGTTCCACGTCTCGGCCACCGGCAGCGGCAGCACATGGGCCGAAAACAGCCGCGAGAACCGGCTGACCCCATGGTCGAACGACCCCGTGTCCGACCCCACCGGCGAGGCGTTCTATATCCGCGATGAAGCGACGGGCGCGCTGTTTTCCCCCACCGCCCGGCCGCTGCGCCAGACGGGGCGGCATATCGCGCGGCATGGCTTCGGCTACAGCCGGTTCCAGCATCAGGCCGGCGGCATCGGTTTCGATCTGGTGCAGTTCGTGCCGCTGGATGATCCGGTCAAGATCTCGCGGCTGACGCTGCGCAACCTGTCGGGGCGGCCACGGCGGCTGACCGTGGTCAGCTATGCCGAACTGGTTCTGGGCGTCACGCGCGCCTCGGCCGCGCCCTTCGTCACCACCGGACAGGATGCGGAAACCGGCGCGATCCTGGCGCGCAACCCCTGGAACATTGCCTTTCCCGACCGCATCACCTTTGCCGATATGGGCGGCGCGCAGACCGGGTTCACCACCGACCGCGCCGCCTTTCTGGGCCAGGGCGGCGATCTGGCGGCACCTTTGGCGCTGACCGGGGGGCTGCCGTTGTCCGGGGCAACCGGGGCCGGGCTTGACCCCTGCCTTGCGCTGGCGCGGACGGTGGATCTGGCCCCGGGCGCCAGCATCACCATCGACCATTTCCTTGGCCAGACCCCATCGCCCGAAGCGGCGCGCGCGCTGATCCGCAGCCTGCGCGCGGCCGATCTTGACGCCAGCCTTGCCGCCGTCGAGGCGCATTGGGACAGCGTGCTGGGCACCGTGCAGATCACGACGCCCGACCGCGCGATGGACATCATGGTCAATGGCTGGCTGCAATATCAGACGCTTGCCTGCCGGGTGCAGGCGCGGGCGGGTTTCTATCAGGCCAGCGGCGCCTATGGCTTCCGCGATCAGTTGCAGGATGGCATGGCGCTGACCCTGACCCAGCCCGACCGCGTGCGCGCGCATCTGCTGCGCGCCGCCGGCCGCCAGTTCCCCGAAGGCGATGTGCAGCATTGGTGGCTGCCACATTCCGGGCAGGGTGTCCGCACCCGGATTTCGGATGATTGCGTCTGGCTGGCCTTCTGCGCCGCCGATTATGTGGCGGTCACGGCGGATATGGCCGTGCTTGATACCCCGCTGCCCTTCCTTGACGGGCCGTCGCTGGCGCCCGGCCAGCATGACGCCTTCTTCCTGCCCGGATCATCGGGCGCCGAGGCCACGCTTTACGAACATTGCGCCCTTGGGCTGGACCGGGCGATTGCGCTGACCGGCACGCTTGGCCTGCCGCTGATCGGAACCGGCGACTGGAACGACGGCATGAACCGGGTCGGGGAAGGCGGACAGGGCGAAAGCGTCTGGCTGGGCTGGCTGCTGCTGGCCACGCTGCACCGCTTCGCCCCGCTGGCCGCATCGCGCGACCCGGCCCGCGCCGCCCGGTGGCAGGCCCATGCCGTGCAGTTGCGCGCCGCGCTGGAGCGGGAGGCCTGGGATGGCGACTGGTATCGCCGCGCGACCTTTGATGATGGCACCTGGCTGGGCTCGGCGGCGGGCAGGTCGTGCCGGATCGATTCCATCGCCCAAAGCTGGGCGGTGCTGTCCGGGCAGGCCGACCCGGCGCGCGCCAGCCGGGCCATGGCCGCCGTTTCGCGGCACCTGATCGACCCCGACGCCGGAATTGCCCTGCTGTTCACCCCGCCCTTCGACAATGCCGCCGCCGATTTCGGGCCCGATCCGGGCTATATCGCCGGCTACCCGCCGGGCCTGCGGGAAAACGGCGGGCAATACAGCCATGCCGCGATGTGGGCGATCCTTGCCCGCGCGAAACTGGGCGATGGCGACGGGGCCGCCGCCCTGTTCGCCCTGCTGAACCCGATCAACCACGCCCTGACACCCGAGGCGGCGCGGCGCTACAAGGTTGAACCCTATGTCGTGGCGGCCGATGTTTATTCGGTTGCCCCCCACAGGGGCCGGGGCGGCTGGACCTGGTACACCGGATCGGCCGCCTGGATGTACCGCGCCGCCGTCGAGGGAATTCTGGGCCTGCGGCGCGAGGGGGGGCATCTGTCGATCACCCCCTGTCTGCCTGCGCATTGGCCGGCGATCTCGGTACAAATCCGCATCGCGGGGACGGTGATCGACCTCACGGTCACGCAGGGGCCAGACAAGGCGCAGGAAGGCGCAGAGCCGGATGCCACCAACACGATCCGCATCCCGCTTGACGGCGCCGCCCACAGGCTGCGCCTTCGCATGATGGCGGGAAACACCTGACCGGGGGCAGCTTCCGGGCAAAAGGCACGCCGGGTTGACCGCAAGCCGGCGCACGACCCTGCGACGCAGATCGCCGTGCTGGCACCACTGGCCCTGCCACACCAGTGGCAGAAACGGCCCTTGGGCAGCGGGGTTGCGGCATCGTCGATGTGATTGCCTTTGATATTCGGAGGCCGTGCAGCAAGACCCTGAAGAACGGGCCTGTCGCCCAAGCGTCGTGAAGACCGCCGTTCGCCCCGACCAATCCGGTGTCTTTTCGAAGGAGAAGTCACCGCTTGGGGCAGAGATTTCTTGATCAAATTATCTTGTCAGGCGATCTTGCGATCAGGCGACAGACCGCTTCGGGAATGTCCGTCAAAACCTGGAAAGGAATAACGAGTGCGGGTTGCTTTGTGTTTTGTGATGGCTTTGGCACTTTCAGCTTGCGTCAGACCCGATGGAAGCCCCGCCCTTGGCGCCAGTGATGCCCAGCAGGTGTTCACCTTTGTCCTGAACGGCAAGGGAAGCAGCGGCGGTCATTGCACGGCGGAAGGCGCAAGGGGAGAGGTCAGAAGCGGCAAGGATCTGTTCGGATCCCCCACCGTCAAGATTCGCGGCCATATCCGATACGGCAAGATCATCTGCACTGACGGTCAGGGCGTGAAGTATGTCACGACAATCAACCAACTGGTCCCTCAGGGACTGCGCACCCCGAGGGCCTGGAGCAATCTGAGACCCGGAAAGACCGCCCATGACGTGAAGCTGGAACTTCCAAGCGGGGTCACGAGGATCTTTTACAAGGCACTCATCCGGGTCGAATAGCGTGAGCCGCGCACCCGGGCAAAAGACCTGCCCCGCAAGCAGGGGCTTCCGGGGCAGGTTGATCACCACAGGGCAGTAACACGGTTACAACGGGTCATGGGGTGCCGGATTTTGGCACCCCGGATTGCCGGCGTCAGATCCGGCCGGTCAGAACCAGAACAAGCAGGATCACCAGAATGATCCCCAGGCCACCGCTGGGCAGATACCCCCACGAGGCGCTGTATCGCCAGTTTGGCAGAGCCCCGACAAGCATCAGGACAAGGATAATGATAAGGATGTTGGTCAGCATTGGTGCGGGCTTTCTTCTGAAGGAATGGAACGGCGCTTCGGCCCTGGCATCGCGATCTCTGGCTTTGCCTGTGGCAATCCGTGCGACAGGCAGCTTCAGCGGCATGATGCAGCTTGCGCGCCTTTCGCCTGCCGCGCGCTAACTTGCGGCAGTCTTGCAGACGGCCACGCCCGGACAATGCCGGAAAACGCCCGCAACCATCAGCGGTCACGGACAAAGGGCGCGGGCTGGGTCATGGTGGAGGTGACGGGTTCTTCCTGCACAACGGTCACCTTCACGGAGAGCTCGACAAGATCTGCGGAAAAGCCCTGAAAGCTGCCGGATACCGGCGTGACCTGCTGGATGTTGCGCGCAACGGCAACCGGGATCAGGTTGGCCGAACCCACCGCGCGATTTGTGGGGTCGATGGCAATCCAGCCGGCGCCGGGCAGAAAGACCTCAACCCAGGCATGGGTCGATCCGGCGCCGGCCGAACCAAGCCTGTTCTCTGTCGGGTCGAACAGATAACCCGAGACGATCCGCGCGCCGAAACCTAGCGTCCGAACCGCCTCGGCAAACAGCACGGCAAAATCGCGACACGATCCCCAACCGCGGTCGAGGGTTTCAAGCGGCCCTTGCGTGCCCTCAAGATCCCGCGCCTGATAGGAGATCTGGTTGGAAACGCCCAGGCTGACATCCTTCAGCAAGGACAGCGTGTCGGTGGCCGGCCCCATCACGAAGCCCCTGGCCCAGGCTGACAGGCGCCCTGCCGGGTCTGCGTATTGCGCGGCCACCAGCGCCCCCAGATCCGTGCGTTCATCGGCGGAATAGAGGAAGGGATATTCGATGGCCGATGTCGCGATGGCGAACACCGGCCAGGCGGGGGCACTCAGATCAATCGAGGCGCGGGACTCGATCCTGAGCGTATCGGTCATCCCGGGAAAGATGGCCGTCGCGACGGCGTTTCCCGCCACATCATGCGCCCAGGTCACGGGTGCTTCGGGCGAAAGCTGCAGATCGAAAGAGATGAGCTTCAGATCCCGCGTTTCGCGCGGGCGCAACATCATCCGGTGCGCCCCCAGTTGAACCGGGTTTCGGTAGCGATAAAGCGTCTCATGCAGAATGGAGATTTGGGGCAAAGGTCAGGCCGATCTTTCGGTTGGGTCACGGTTGCAGGTCTGGGTCAGCCCGTCCTTGGGTATCCTTCGGCAAGGGGGACAGTGTTCCGCCACGAAGAAGATGCCTTGCATCGTGGGCAGACCCTTTGACCGAACCCGTCACTTCTGAAAATGGTGCGGCAGCGCAGGCAGGTTCGGTCTGCCGGCACATCGCCCTGCGCGGGAACCAGCGCGTCCGGCGGCATCTGGCCGGCGTAAGCGGTCTCCCCCGGTTTCGGCGCACAAACCGCCGGCCTTGCCGGTTTTCGGAATCCATCGGTCATTCCTACCTGCTTTCTGTCAGCAATGCGATGCCATCCGCGTCCGGCGCCTGATCCCGCGTCAGCATGCCCTGAAGGTCATGCTCGGACACCGGATACATCTCGGTCCGGCCCGTCTTCGCGGAACCGGCCACAAGAAAGCTGGCCGTGCGGCGATAGGCTTCAAAGGTCAGACCTTGCAGAAGCTCTTCCTCGACAAGGATTTCATAGTCGCCTGCCGGCAGGCGGGCCGCATCTCCGGGCAGGGAAAAGGGATGCCGGAAGGTCACCATGAAACGGGTGGAACGTAACGCCATCTGATTGCCTCCGCTTTGCAAGGGGACGGTCAAGGGATGTGCCCCGATCCTGCGCGGCCGCCTGTTCGCGGTGCCGCGCCGATCGGGGTTCGTGCGGCCTTCAGGGCAGCCGCCGGCGCAGCAGGTTTCGGGCCATAAGAAAGCCAAGAACGAACCCTGCCTGCCCCAGCGCATAACCCGCCGTCACCGCTGGCCTTGCCGGCAGAAAGGGCCCTGCGGGCCTGACCCGCCGCCGCCAAAGGGCCAGAGCCGCGGCCGCCACGATCAGCCCAAGCCCGACCGCCGTCATGGCAAGGCTTGGCCCGATGAGGCGCGACAGTCCCATGACCGCGGCAGTCAGCAGCAGGGCCGAACCGGCGGACAGCAGCGCCGCCAGCAGCACCGACCAGACAAGGGCAGAACGGCCCCTGTCCAGCGTGCCGCGAAACCGTTCGGCCAAGAGGGTGCGCAAAACCATCAGCGCCGGGTCATGGCCCCGAGAAGAATACCCATTCCGACCGCCAGCCCCAGCGCCATGTAAGGGTTTGCCGCCACGGCGCCTTCGATCCGCACATCGGCATCATGGCCTTTGCGCCCAAGGTAGCTGACGGCATCGCTCATGCCATTGGTGACATCCTTGGCCAGCGCCTGGCTGCGCGTGCCGGCGGCAGTCTGCACGTTCCTCGCAAGCTCCATCATGTCTTGCCGCAGGGTGGCCATCTGCTCGACCACGGCATCGTAGTCGGCGCTTGCGGTCCGGTGGTTCGCGTTTTCTTGTGCCATGAGATGGCTCCTGTCCGTGTGAATAAGGGGCACCCTGCCGGTACCTGCCAGAAGCGGCAGGCAGGTCCGAAGGTCTGCGGGAAAGCCGGAGGTTGTTGCGAAACCGGCATGGGGCAATCTGGGTCAAACAACCGGGGCGCGCACTAACACCCGTCAGCAGGAGAGGGATTTCCGGGGAACTGCGGGACGGACGGCCCGGATACGATCTCTTCGGCGCGCCCACAGCACGCCGCCCGCCTTGAGGGAATCAAAGGCGGGCGACGCCGTCCGCACCGGCTGTTGGGACAAGGATCGGTGCGGAATGGAGCCGGGCGCGTGGGCAGGACACGCGGTCAGGCTGTGGCCGCGGCCACAGGCCCTCCCTCATCAATCATGTCCTTGCGCCCCTGTTCGGCCGAGGCGGCAAGCGCGCGCGCCTTTTCATGCGCGTCGGCAATGGCCCGTGTCGCTTCGACAAGCTGGTCAGCATGGTTGGGCGGCGCGTAGATCGTGTAAAGCCGCAGGCGGCGCTTTCCTGTATTGGTCAGGTTGTGGCGCACCCCGGCCGGCACAAGGATCGCGTCGCCGGCGGCGACCCTGATCTTCACACCGTCAATCCTGATCCGGCCCTTGCCCTTTTCGATCCTGAAGAACTGGTCATGGGTCATATGCACTTCGGACCCGATTTCCTCGCCAGGCCGCAGGGCCATCAGCACCAGTTGCAGATGGCCTGCGGTGAAAAGCACGCGGCGAAAATCGCGGTTGTCTCTTGTCAGGCGTTCAAGTGCTCCGACGTAGCCCTGTTTCATCACATTCCGCCTTTGCAAAGCACAAGCCTAGCACCCCGTCACGCGGCCAGACTGATCAAGGTTAGGGGGCCGGGCAGAACATCCGGGTCCGGGCTGATGCAGATTAGGGCGCCCCGATCGCGCGGGGGGCACCATGGGGCATGGCCCGACCCGGCCAAGGCGGCAGCCCGCCGTTCCGCCGGGGCGGCCGCGAAAAGGATCACCCCATGTTGTCCAGCATCCGCCTTCTTACGGTTGCGGCCGTACTTTCCGTGACCAGTTGCACCTATATCGCCACCACCCCCAGCCGCCCCTATACGGGGACGATGACCGGGGGCACCCTGTCGGAAGCCGCCGCCCGGCAGGAACGCGAGCTGACTGTCCAGCTTGCCGGCAGCGGCGCCAGCATCACTAACACGGGCAACCAGTTGCGCGTGATCCTGCCCGAAGCGGTAAGCTTTGCGCCCGGTTCGGTCACGCTGACCCCAGGCTTCATGCCCGCGCTGCGCGAAGTGGCGCGTTCGCTGAACAGCCATCCCAGCTCGACCATCCGGGTGGTGGGCCATACCGACTCGGTCGGGTCCGAGATGTACAACAAGCAACTCAGCCAGGAACGCGCCCTGGCCGTGGCCCGCGCACTGATCCGCTATGGCGTGCCGTCCAGCCGGATCAGCTATTCCGGGCGCGGATCGGGTGAACCGATCACCTCGAACGCCACCGCGGCGGGGCGCGCAATGAACCAAAGGGTTGAAGTCGTGATCACGCCGACCAACTGACCCGGCCTGACCGACCGCCTGCCTTGCCGCCCGCCACACTTGGCGGGCGGTTTTCGTCCGCGTCTGGCGTCGCCTTGCCCCCCTCGGCGGTTCCTTGCCGCTTTCCCGCGCAGCCAGGCTGAACCGCCGCAAAGCAAACCTGCATCAGCACCGGCGCCTGTTCCGGGCCTAGATTGGGCCATGGTTCGCGAATACCCGCGGCCGTCATCGGCGACAGACCCGATCCCGCCCTGAACGATAAAGCCGGTCCGGTCCCGCAGGGGAGGTCCGGTCGGGGCGCCCCCGGCGACTGGTCGCTGAAAAGGATACGAACATGTCCATGACCATTCCCACCTCGACGATCGACAAGATGAAATCCGTCAAATCCGCCTGGGACAAGGCGCCGGCCGGCCCCAAGAAGGATGCGGCACTGACCCATTACAAGGCGGCCGAAAAGGCCCAGGCAGCGAAGAATGACGCCGAATGCCTGAAGTCGCTGAATGCGGCCACCCACGCGCTGGCATAAGCCCGCCTGCCCTTCCGGGAACACCTGTCCCGGAAGGGCAACTTCGTCCTCAGGTCAGCAACGGGCCTTCGTGGTCAAGATAGGCCCGGTCGAAACCGGCGAATTCGACCAGCGCCTCGTAATCATCGAAGGTGACGTGGCCCTTCTGAAACGTCACCAGACCCTCCTCGCGCAGCTCGCGCAGCACCCGGTTGACGTGCACCGCACTTAGCCCCAGCGTGTCTGCCAGCAGGTATTGCGACAGCGGGCAGGCAAAGCCGGCCTTGTCGGCCAAGCCCACCAGCCGCAGCCGCGCGCCCAGTTCCAGCAGGAAATGCGCCATCCGCTCGGTTGCGTTGCGGCGCCCCAGATCGACCAGATGCTCGACCACCATCGCCTCATCCCGCGACGCGGCCCACAGCACCGCCGTGGCCAGCCGGGGCGTCTCGGAAAAGGCTGACAGCAGATCGCGCTGCGTCACCTCCGAGGCATGAACAACGGTGATCGGTTCGACGTTGTGGTCGGACGTGCGGAACAGAACCGAGCGCAACCCAAGGAAATCGCCGGGGATCTGGATGTCCACGATCTGCCGGTTTCCGCTTGGCAGGATCTTGTAGGAACAGGCCCAACCCGAGGCAAGAACATAGGCCGCATGGTCGGTCTGCCCCTGGTGGATCATGTCCACGCCCACGGCAAAGCGGCGCCGGCGGCGATACAGATCGGACATCACCGACAGATCGCCCGGCGCAAGCCGCACGAAAGCCGAAAGCTTGCGCGCAAACGGGCTGTCCTGAATCAGCAGCGCGGTGTCCCGCTCGACCATTGCCCACCCTCTTCTGCGCAGGCAGCGCCCTGCCCTCCGCTCAAGGTGCATTCTCCGCAAACAACGCGGCTCAATCCTGATGCAAATCAGTCCACCCGTCCGATTTACTGCAACGATGGTTGCCGGATGAACCTGACCCGGCGCGTCAGGGCGCCTCAAGGCGCGGATGCCGGCAGGATGTCACAATTCTTGTGGAAAGTCGAAGTCATATGCCCGTGCCCCCCGAAGCTGCCGGAGCCGCCGCCCTTGCCATTTGCGAGTCGCTCCTTCTTGCCCTGAATGATCACAATATCCTGCCAGAGCGCGAGATCGTTGGGGTTCTCAGGGATGCGGCCGAAGCCCACTCAAACGCTCCCGCGGGCGATGGCTCGGCAGAAATGCACAGGGCCGTCGCCGCCCTGATCAACCGCATCATTGACGGCGGAAACTCGGTCCGCCGCCGATAGAGCCGGACTGACGCCATTGCCGGGTCAGAACCTGTCCTGCCACGGCAGAAGCGGGGGCAAGGCCGCCTGCCGGCGTCAATTTCCCAGGCGGGTCCGCAGGCCCAGCATGATTTTCTTAGTGACCCCGGCATAGTCGCCGTCGAAATGGTGATCGCCGTCGAACCCGACCAGTTCATAGCCCATGCCCGTCTGTGACTGGCAGGCATCGTCATCGTCGGTCTTGCCATAGATGCACTGGATCAGATCCGGCGCGATCTTCTTCATGTCGTCGGTAGGGTCTTGCGTGCTGTCGCTGCCAACGCCCAGCCATCCCGCGACATGGATCACATAGTCGCGCTGGTGCGACAGGCCCAGCAGGCTGATCTGCGCGATGCCGGCCTGATCTTCCGGCGGCAGCAGGCTGTAGCTCTGCGGCAGGATGTCGGCGCCGAAGGAATAGCCGATCAGCATGACATGCTTCACCCCCCACTCGGCCTGATACTTGTGCAGGATGCGCGCCAGATCGTCGGCGGTTTCCTGCGGCGTGCGCTGGTGCCAGAAGTAGCGCAGGTAATCGACCCCGACCACCGGGATACCCGCCTTTTGCAGCGCCAGACCGATCTGCTGGTCGATGTCGCGCCACCCGCCATCGCCGGAATAGAAGACAGCCATCGTGTCATGCAG
>NZ_PZKE01000003.1 GCF_003034965.1 Fuscovulum blasticum DSM 2131
CCTTCCGCCCCCCGGACCCCCCCCGACGGGTATTTTGGCCAAGGGGAAGCGGATCAGCAGTAGCGTTCGACGGTGGCCGCCTGCGCATCGTCATAACGGTCACCCCAGGCCCAGCCGACCGGCAGAAGGCGGTCAATCTCGGCCTGGTCCGCTTCGGTCAGCACGATGTCGGGCGCGGCGGCCCAGGCCCGCAGGTGAGCGGCGCTGCGGGTGCCGGGGATGGGGATCAGGTGGTCGCCCCGCGACAGAACCCAGGCCAGCGCCAGGGCTGCGGGCGCCCAGCCGCGGACACGGGCAAAGGCGTGGAACGCCGCCAGCCGGTCGCGGTTGTGCGGCCAGTTCCCGGCCTGAAACCGGGGGATGCGGGCGCGGAAATCGTCCGGCGCAAAGCGGGCCGGATCGGCCATCGGCGTGCCAAAGGCGCCACGGGCCAGCGGAGAGAACGGGACGAAGGCCACGCCCAGACTGGCGCAGCGCTGGATCATCCCCAGCTCTGGCTGGCGGGTCCAGAGCGAGTATTCGTTCTGCACTGCCGTCACCGGATGCACGGCATGGGCGCGTTCCAGCGTATGCGGCGCGATTTCCGACAGGCCGTAGCCGCCGATCTTCCCCTCGTCCACCAGCCGCGACATGGTGCCGGCAACGTCCTCGATCGGGATCAGCGGGTCGTGGCGGTGGGCATAGAACAGCGCGACATGATCCACCCCCAGCCGTTTCAGCGACGCTTCCAACTCGCGGCGCAGGTGTTCGGGCCGGTTGTCCACACGGCGGTTCGGGTCATCTGTAAAGGCCGCCTTGGTGGCGATGGCGGGGCGGTGCGGGCGGCTGGCCAGCCAGCGCCCGATCACCGTTTCGCTGACGCCCTTGCCGTAGATATTGGCGGTGTCCAGGAAGGTGATCCCCGCCTCCCACGCGGCATCCAGCGCGGCCAGGCTGTCGGCCTCGGTCGTGGGGCCGAAGATGCCGCCGAAGGACAGGCAGCCGAACCCCAGCGCCGAGACGGTCGGGCCACCGGCCCCGAGACGGCGCTGTTTCATGCGGTCACATAATGCAGGCCCTGGAACCGGGCGCGCAGGGCGCGGGTGCGCGGGGCAACGGTTTCCGGGGCGTTCGAGCGCAGCCCTTCGGCGATCAGCGCGGCAAGGGCGGGGGCATCGGCGGGCGTCACGCCCCGGCGCACCAGTTCCGGCGTGCCGATGCGCAGCCCGTTCATGTCACCCGGCACGGCGGCGATGGGCAGGCCGATGCCGCAGGCCAGGAACCCGGCCTTGCGCAGCGTCTTTGACGCCGCCTGCCCGCCGCCGAAGGCCGCCGCCTCGACCGCGAACTGGTGGCTTTGCGTGGCGCCACGGTCCCCTGCGAACACCGGCAGGCCAAGCGCGGCCAGCTCGCGCGCCAGCGCCTGCGCCAGATCGACCATCGCCTGCGCATAGGCCGCGCCGTGATCGCGCCAGTCCAGCAGCGACAGCGCCAGCGCCGCGGATTTGGCCGCGTCGAAATTGGCGGTCAGGCCGGGGAAGGCGATGGCGTCCAGCCGTTCGGCAATGCCGGCGTCATTGCTGACGATCAGCCCGCCCGCCGGGCCGCCCAGCGATTTGTAGGTGCTCATCGTCATCAGATGCGCGCCTTGCGCCAGCGGATTGGCCCAGACCCCGCCCGCAATGATGCCGCATTGGTGGGCCGCGTCGAACAGCACCTTCGCGCCCACCTCATCGGCAATGGCCCGCACCTCGGCCACGGGATGCGGAAACAGGTTCAGGCTGCCGCCGACGGTGATGATCTTCGGCCGCACCTTGTGGGCCAGCGCGCGCAGCGCGGGGATGTCCAGCGTATAGCCGTCGCTGTCGATGGGGGCGTCATGGGAGATCAGCCCGTAAAGCCCGGCGCAGCCGGGGGCGTGGTGGGTGACATGGCCGCCGATGCTGGCGGGCGGCGCGATGATCGCATCGCCGGGTTTCGCCAGCGCCATGAAGCCGTAAAGATTGGCCAAGGCGCCGCTGGCCACGCGAATCTCGGCATGAGTGGCGTCAAAGATCTCGGCGGCCAGTTCGGCGGCGATCACCTCGATTTCCTCGATCGCCTCCAGCCCCATTTCGTATTTGTCGCCCGGATAGCCCAGCGACGGGCGCGACCCCAGACCGCGCGCCAGCGCCGCCTCGGCCCGCGGGTTCATCACATTGGTTGCGGGGTTCAGGTTGAAACAGTCGCGGTCGTGAATGTCGAGATTGCGCGCGATCAGCGCCTCGATCCGGTCGGCGACCTGGGCCGAGGGCGCGGCCACCGCGGCGGCCAGCGTCTGGACGCGGGTTTCACAAGGGGCGGGAACCCAGGGGCGGGGGGCAAGATGGGACATGCGACACTCCTTTTTCCCGTAGGCTAGGGGGGGCGGGGGCTTGCGTGCAACCAAGTTCTGCGAAAAATTAGGGTCAGGAAAACTAAGCCATGCCCGTTGCGCCGCCGCCCCCGAAAAGCCTGCCCCTGACCGCGCTGCGTGCCTTCGAGGCGGCGGCGCGGCTGGGCGGCTTCACCGCCGCCGCCGCCGAACTGGGGGTGACGCCGGGGGCGGTGACGGCGCATGTGAAGGCGCTGGAAGAGGGGCTGGGGGCCGCCCTGTTCGAACGGCAGTCCAAGGGTGTGCGGCTGACGGCCCTGGGCGCGGCCGCGGCGGGCGGTTTCACCGAAGCCTTCGATGCGCTGGCGCGGGCCGAGGCGGTGCTGCGGGCGCGGGCGGCGCCGCAGGTCGTGCATGTGGCCACGCTGCCGGCAATTGCGCAGTTGTGGCTGTCGCCGCGGCTGCCGGCGCTGCGGGCGGCGGCGCCCGAGATTTCGGTGTCGATCACGGCGCTTGAAGCCCCGCCGAACCTGAAGCGCGCGCCCTATGACCTGAGCCTGTTCCCCGCGGCCACGGGCGGGCGGCTGGTGGCGGTGGATGCGGTGTTTCCGGTCTGCGCGCCGGCGCTGGCCGACCGGCTGCGCCGCCCCGAGGATCTGGCGGCGGTGCCCTGCCTGTCGGATGCGGCCTGGGCCGGCGACTGGGATCTGTGGCTTGCGGCGGCCGGGGTTGCGGTCCGGCCGCGCGGCCCGGTGTTTTCCCTGTATGCGCTGGCGGTGGAAGAGGCGGTCAACGGGGCCGGGGTGCTGATGGGCCATGCAGCCCTTGTCGCGGACCATCTGGCCCGCGGCAGGCTGATTGCGCCGTTTCCCCAGCGGGTTGCGCTGCCGCAGGGCTTGCGGCTGTGGTCGGCCCGGCCCATGCCCCGGGGCAGCGCGGTTGCCCGTGTGGTCGAGGAACTGTCGCGCGGCGCGCCTTAGGCGAAGGCGGCCTCCAGCGCGATGTCCACCATGGCGCCGAAGCTGGTTTCGCGGTCGGCGGCGGGCAGGGCTTCGTCGGTCAGGATATGGTCGGAAATGGTCAGCACGGCCAGCGCCCGCGCGCCGTAACGGGCGGCCAGCGTGTAAAGCTCGGCCGCTTCCATTTCCACGGCAAGGCAGCCATGGCGCTGAAGCTGGTCGAACAGATCGTTGCGTTCATTGTAGAACGTATCCGAGGAATGGATCATCCCGACATGGGTTGTGGCCTTGCCCTGTGCCGCCTTGTGGGCCGCGGCCAGCAGGTCGAAACTGGCCGTGGGGGCGAACTGCATCTCGCGGAAGATCGTTGACGATGGCGTATGCGTGGTCGAGGACGCCATGGCCAGCACCACGTCGCGCACCTTGACATGCGGTTGCAGCGCCCCGGCCGATCCGATGCGGATCAGCGTCTTGGCCCCGTAGTCGCGGATCAGCTCATTGGCATAGATCGACATCGACGGCATCCCCATGCCGGTGCCGTGGATGGTGACGCGATGCCCGCGCCAGGTGCCGGTATAGCCCAGCATCCCGCGCACCTCGTTCACCAGAACCGGGTTTTCCAGGAACTTCTGCGCGGCCCAGCGGGCGCGGTAGGGGTCGCCCGGCAACAGCACGGTTTCGGCAATATCGCCGGGTTTGGCACCGATATGAAAGGTCATCTCTTCTCCCTGCGGCCCGAAGGCCCTGACCCAGGGGCGGGCGAGGATTCCCCGGCCGCGCCCCTGGCTGTTGTCCCGCGCCCCCGGTCAGGGGCGCGGTCCGGCGCATCAAAGCGGGACGCGGGCGCAGGTGCAAGGGGGGGCGGATCAGGCCGCGACGGCCTCGGCAAGCTCGTGGAAGCTGCGGGCGTTGCGGCAGAAGCTGCAATCGCCGGGGCGGCTCAGATCGCCCTTGGCCAGCGCCAGCTTGCAGGCGCCGCGGTCGCCGCAGGTGCAGCAGGTTTCCAGAAGTTCCAGATAAAGCGCATGGTCGCGCTGCACCTGATCTTCCGGGATGCCGAAAATCTCGGCCATGGCAAGCACGCGGTCGGGCACATCCTGCGGGATGCAGACAAAGGCGCGCATCTGTTCGCGGGTAACGCCAAGATCGTCGAGTTCGTGGTCAGACATCGCCTCGACTTCGCTGAGTTCCTGCCAGCGTTCGATCATGGCCTTGATGCGTTCGAACATGGTCCTGCTCCTTGAGAGTTCTGTTCTGCGGGCAGGACCATGGCAGAGCCGGCCGCCGGCGGCCTTGATCTGGGGCAAGGGCAGGCGGGCTGCGGCGGCGGGTCGCGGTCAGGGGGCCGGCCCGGCCGGGACCAGCGATTCCGCCGCCCTGTCCCAGACCAGCCGGAAGGTGGCGTCTTCGGGCAGGTTCATCAGTTGCCCCGCCTTGGTGACCACCAGAACCTGCCGGTCGTCGTCGGGTTCAAGCGACCAGTCAAGCACAACCAGGCTGAGTTCGTTCTGGTCCACGAAGACGGTCAGTTCGCAGCCGATGCCGTCGGCGCAGAACATGTGCGGGGCGTTTGAGCAGGACAGTCGGGCGCTGTCGAGCAGAAGGTCGGGCGTGTCGCCGCCGGACAGATGGGCCTCTTGCACGGCATCGGGGCCGATGGTCAGCGTGCCGCCCTGCCCGGTGCAGGCGGACCAGTGATAGTCAAGCAGCCCCTGCAGGGCCGGCGGGTAGGGCGTTTCGGCCAGGGCCGGAGCGGCCAGCACGGCAAGGACCGGCGCGAAGCGGATCATTGCAGTTGCCAGTCGCGGCCGGTCCACAGGAAGCGCACCGTTTCCCCCTGGTCATTCGGTGCGGTCAGGTAGGTCTGCCCGCCGTCTGTCACGGTGCCCCAGTCGTGCAACAGAAGATCGCCGCGCTGCCCGTCGATCAGGGTGGTGACGCCACAGCCCGCGCTGCCGCAGTAAAGCGTCGCCGTGGTCGGGCAAGAGAAGGCGCCGGTGTCCACGACCCAGTCATCGGTGCCGTCGCCGTTCAGATCGGCCTGCGACACCGCGCCTTCGCGCAACTCGACCGTGCCGTCGCAAAGGCCGGCCGCCTCATCGACCAGGGCCTGCACATCGGCCGGCAGATCCCCCGCGGCGGCCGCGGTTGCGACAAGGGACAGGGCAAGCAGGGAAAACCGCAACATCGGCGCACCTTCAGGTTTGAACGCCCGCTCACGGTATCCCCCCGCGTACCGCCACGCGAGGGCAGGAATTCCCTATTCCGCCGCCACCGGCTGCGGATCGACCAGACCCACGATGTCCAGCATGATGCGGTTCAGTTCGAAATCCTTGGGCGTGTAGACGGCCGCCACACCCATGCCGCGCAGGGTTTCGGCGTCGTCCTCGGGGATGATGCCGCCCACGATCAGCGGCACGCTCAGCCCCGCCTTGCGCATACAGGCCAGAACTTCGGCCACCAGCGGCATATGCGACCCTGACAGGATGGACAGGCCGATGACATGCGCCTGATCTTCTGCCGCCTTGTCCACGATCTCGGCCGGGGTCAGGCGGATGCCGTCATAGGTGATGTCCATGCCGCAATCGCGGGCGCGGGCGGCAATCTGTTCGGCGCCGTTGGAATGGCCATCCAGCCCCGGCTTGCCAACCAGGAACTTCAGCGGGCGGCCCAGCCGGGACGAGACGGCCTGCACCTGCTGGCGGATCTCGTCCAGCCCGTCGGTGCGGTTCGACGGCGTGCGGGCCACGCCGGTTGGGCCGCGGAATTCGCCGAAGGCGCGGCGCAGTTCGGCCGCCCATTCGCCGGTGGTCACCCCGGCCCGCGCGCAGGCAATCGACGCCGGCATGACATTCTCGCCCGTCGTCGCGGCCCGGCGCAGGCTGGCCAGCGCGGTGGTGACCGCCGCCGCATCGCGCCCCGCCCGCCAGTCGCGCAGCCGCGCGATCTGGTCGGCCTCGGCTTGCGGGTCGGATTGCATGATGGCGCCATCGCCCGTGGTCAGCGGCGAAGGCGCGCCCTCTTTCCAGCGGTTCACGCCGACCACCGTGGTTTCCCCGGATTCGACGCGGGCGATGCGCTCGGCGTTGCTCTCCACCAGACGTGCCTTCATGTAGTCGATGGCCTCGATGGCGCCGCCCATGGCGTCGATCCGGGCCAGTTCGTCCCGCGCGCCGGTTTTCAGCACCTCGACCTTGCGGTCGATGGCGGGGTTGCCGTCGAACAGGTCGTCATATTCCAGAAGGTCGGTCTCATAGGCCAGGATCTGCTGCATCCGCAGCGACCATTGCTGGTCCCAGGGCCGGGGCAGGCCAAGCGCCTCGTTCCAGGCGGGCAGTTGCACGGCGCGGGCGCGGGCCTTCTTCGACAGGGTGACGGCCAGCATTTCCAGCAGGATGCGATAGACGTTGTTTTCCGGCTGCTGCTCGGTCAGGCCCAGGCTGTTGACCTGCACGCCATAGCGGAAGCGGCGGGCCTTTTCATCGGTGATGCCATAGCGGTCGCGCAGGATTTCATCCCACAGGTCCACGAAGGCGCGCATCTTGCACAGTTCGGTGACAAAGCGGATGCCGGCATTCACGAAGAACGAGATGCGGCTGACCATATTGGGGAAGTCGGCGGCGGGCACCTTGGTCTTCAGGTCATCCAGCACGGCGATGGCGGTGGCCAGCGCGAAGGCCAGTTCCTGTTCCGGCGTCGCCCCGGCCTCTTGCAGGTGGTAGGAACAGACGTTCATCGGGTTCCACTTCGGCAGGTGAACCCGGGTATAGGCGGCCACATCGGTGATCATGCGAAGGCTGGGCTTCGGCGGGCAGATATAGGTGCCGCGCGACAGGTATTCCTTCATCAGGTCGTTCTGGACCGTGCCCTGCAGTTTCGAGACATCGGCGCCCTGCTCCTCGGCCACGGCGATATACAGCGCCAGAAGCCAGGGGGCGGTGGCGTTGATCGTCATCGAGGTGTTCATCTGTTCCAGCGGAATATCGCGGAACAGCGCGCGCATGTCGCCCAGATGGCAGACCGGCACGCCGACCTTGCCCACCTCACCCAAGGCGCGCGGATCGTCGCTGTCATATCCGGTCTGGGTGGGCAGGTCGAAGGCGACCGACAGGCCGGTCTGCCCCTTGGCCAGATTGGTGCGGTAAAGCGCGTTCGAGGCGGCGGCGGTGGAATGGCCCGCATAGGTGCGGAAGAGCCAGGGCGCGTCTTTGGTCATGGGGGCCTCGCGATTCTGCGGCGCAACATTCTTTCGTTGAGCTGGAAATAGGGGTTATTTCCTTCCAATGTCAATCGCTGCGCTGCGGCAAGCGGCGCCTGGGGTTTCCCACCCCCGGACCCCCGTGGGGTATTTGGACCAAGCGGAATGAAGGATTGCCGCAAGGCGAAGATCGGATAGGCTGGGCCGATGTTCGGCTCGGTTGCGGTTCCGGTCTGGTTGCTGATCCTGATCCTTGGCTTCGCCGCGATCAGCTTTGCCACGCATTTCCTGTTTCCCTCGGTGCGCTGGTTCTTTCGCCGGCGGGCCGAACGGGCGCTGTCGCGGCTGAATGCGCGGCTGGATCGCAAGATCGACCTGTTCAAGCTGGCGCGGCGGTCCGACATGATCGTGCGGCTGTCCTATGATGCCCGGGTGATTGCCGCCGCCCAGGCCCATGCGGCGGAAACCGGCGAGCCGGTCGAAGTGGCCTTCGAGGAGGCCCGGTCCTATGCGCGCGAAATCGTGCCGGCCTTCAGCGCCACGGTCTATTTCGGCTTTGCCACGCGGGCGGCGCGCTGGCTGTCGCGGCTGCTGTATCGGGTGCGCGTGGGCAAGCTGGCCGAGGAGCTGCGCCAGATCGACCCCAGGGCGACCGTGGTCTTCGTGATGAACCACCGCTCGAACCTGGATTATGTGCTGGTGACCTGGCTGGTGTCGGAGCGCAGCGCCATTTCCTATGCGGTGGGCGAATGGGCGCGGGTCTGGCCGCTGTCGGCGCTGATCCGGTCGATGGGGGCCTATTTCATTCGGCGCGGCAGCCGCAATGCGCTCTATCGCAAGGTGCTGGCCCGCTATGTGCAGATGGCCACCGAAGAGGGCATGACCCAGGCGATGTTCCCCGAAGGCGGCCTCAGCCTGGATGGCCGGGTGGGGCCAGCCAAGCTGGGGCTGATCTCCTATATCGTGGAAGGCTTCGATCCGGCCGGGCGCGATGTGGTCTTCGTACCGGTCGGGCTGGGCTATGACCGGGTGCTGGAAGACCGCGTTCTGGTCGAGGCGGCGCAGGCCGGCGGGCGGCGGTTCCGCAACCGGCCGCTTTGGGTGGGGTTCCATGCGCTGCGCTTCCTTTGGGCGCGCTGGCGGGGCCGGACCACGGGCTTCGGCACCGCGGCGGCGGGGTTCGGGGCGCCGGTGTCGCTGCGCGACCATCTGGCGGGCGGCGGCACGGTGGAAACGCTGGGCACGGTGCTGATGCAGCGGATTGCCGGGGTGGTGCCGGTGCTGCCGGTGCCGCTGGTTGCCGCCGCGCTGGGCACGGGCGCGGCCAGCCGCGAGGAACTGGCCGCGCGGGTGGCCGCCCTGACCGAGCGGTTGCAGGCGGCGGGGGCGGTGTTGAAGCTGCCGCCGCAGGGCGGGCAGGCGGTGCTGGACGAAGGGCTGGCGCCGCTGATCGCGCGCGGCATCGTCACCCCCGGCTTGCAGGTGGCGCCGGGGCAGGCGGATCTGCTGGCCTTCTACGCCGCTGCGGTGCCGCAGCCGGTTTCGGCCCCGTGACCCCACGTTCTGCGCTGCGGCGGACATAAAATTTCAAAACATGCTTTGCAGCTATTGCAAAGTTGCGCGGCGAATCTTAATCCTTCGCCCAAAGCCCGCCGATTCTGCGGCGCGGCACGAATGCAGGAGGTTTCCCGTGCCCTTGGATCGTCCGACCGAGATCGTGTCCTACGACGCGCCGAAAAAAGACCTGTACGAGATCGGCGAGATGCCGCCCCTCGGCCATGTGCCGGCAAACATGTATGCTTGGGCCATCCGCCGTGACCGGCACGGTCCGCCGGAACAGGCGATGCAGCTTGAGGTCGTGCCGACCTGGAAGCTGGACAGCCATGAGGTGCTGGTTCTGGTGATGGCGGCGGGCGTCAACTACAACGGCGTCTGGGCCGGCCTGGGCGTGCCGATCAGCCCCTTCGACGGCCACAAGCAGGACTATCACATCGCCGGCTCCGATGCCTCGGGCATTGTCTGGGCGGTGGGTGACAAGGTCAAGCGCTGGAAGGTGGGCGACGAGGTCGTGATCCACTGCAACCAGGACGATGGCGATGATGAGGAATGCAACGGCGGCGACCCGATGTTTTCCCCCAGCCAGCGGATCTGGGGCTATGAAACCCATGACGGCAGCTTCAGCCAGTTCACCCGGGTGCAGGCGCAGCAGCTTATGCCGCGCCCCAAGCACCTGACCTGGGAAGAAAGCGCCTGCTACACGCTGACGCTGGCCACCGCCTACCGGATGCTGTTCGGCCATGCGCCGCATGACCTGAAGCCGGGGCAGAACGTGCTGGTCTGGGGCGCCTCGGGCGGCCTTGGCTCTTATGCGATCCAGCTTGCCAACACGGCCGGCGCCAATGCGATCGGCGTCATCTCGGATGAGACCAAGCGCGATTTCGTCATGTCGCTGGGCGCCAAGGGCGTGATCAACCGCAATGATTTCAAATGCTGGGGCCAGTTGCCCAAGGTCAACAGCGAGGAATACAACACCTGGCTGAAAGAGGCGCGCAAGTTCGGCAAGGCGATCTGGGACATCACCGGCAAGGGCGTCAACGTGGACATGGTGTTCGAACACCCCGGCGAGGCGACCTTCCCGGTGTCC
Organism: Fuscovulum blasticum DSM 2131; assembly: GCF_003034965.1. GTDB lineage: Bacteria > Pseudomonadota > Alphaproteobacteria > Rhodobacterales > Rhodobacteraceae > Pseudogemmobacter > Pseudogemmobacter blasticus. The sequence goes on from NZ_PZKE01000003.1 coordinate 10,134, forward strand.
AGCCTGATCTGCAAGAAGGGCGGCATGGTCGTGATCTGCGCCGGCACCAGCGGCTTCAACTGCACCTTCGACGTGCGCTACATGTGGATGCACCAGAAGCGCCTGCAGGGCAGCCACTTCGCGCATCTGAAGCAGGCGGCGGCGGCGAACAAGCTGATGTGCGAACGCCGGCTTGACCCCTGCATGTCCGAGGTCTTTCCCTGGGCCGACATTCCCAAGGCGCATACGCTGATGTGGAAGAACAAGCACAAGCCCGGCAACATGGCCGTGCTGGTGCAGGCCCCGCGCACCGGCCTGCGCACCTTTGACGACACGCTGGAAGCCAGCCGCCAGGGCTGAGCCGGCAAAAGCCTGCCATCCGCCGCCGAGGCCGCCACGCCCCGGCGGTTTTTGCTTGTGATTTCCGTCCAGTCAACGCTCAGTTGAAAAATCGTGGCGGCCCTTCATTCAGAACATGTGGTGTCCTGCCGCCAAAGGGACTTGCAGGTTCGGGGGCGCCATGCCGCATGACTGGGTGTTCGAGGTGTTGAAAGACCTGATGGCCTATGCGCAAAGGAATGAACTTCCGGCGCTGGCGGCGCGGGTGGAAGAGGCCATGGCGGTGGCCGAGGCCGAGATTGCATCGCTGGGGGAAGAGGCCGCTCTGCCGCAGCGCCCGGGGCCGCACAACGGGCGCCCGCATTAGCGGCAGGGGCCGGGGGGGCAGGGCGGCTGCGGGGGTGGCCCTTGCCGGGCTGGTTGGCTAAGGTCGCCGCCATGGCGCGCAGCGAACTGATCCTTTCCGACGACCAGGCCGAAGCCTGGGACAGGCTGGCCGCCGAATTCGCGGGCCAGGGCATCGACATGGCCGAAGGCGCGCTGTCGCCCGCGGTCGAAGGCAAGGCCATGGTGATGGCCGTGGTGGGCAAGGCCGGGTCGGGCAAGACAATGCTGCTGGGCAACCTGTACCGCGCGCTGCAAGAGGCCGGGGTCGATATCGTCTCGGCCGACTGGGAGGGGCGGCGGCGCAAGGACCGCCGGACGCTGGCCATTCTGGCCCCCACGAACAAGGCGGCATCGGTGCTGCGCCTGCGCGGCGTGCCCGCGACCACGATCCACCGCATCCTTTATACGCCGGTCTATGATCCGCAGTATGAAAAGATCGCCGAATGGCTGGCGGGGCAGGGCACGCGGCCGGTGATCGAAGGGCTGACCGATCAGGCGCTGGACCGCGCTTTTGCCTTTTATCAACAAGTGGCGTCGATTCCGGGCGCGCTGGCCGCCGCCGGTTTGAAGGGATCAGACTTCATCAAGGGATGGAAGCGCCGCGAGGAACCGCTGGACGTGGGCTTTGTCGATGAAGCCTCGATGCTGGACGAACGCCAGTTCGACGACCTGCGCGAGACCTTTCCCCGGCTGGTACTGTTCGGCGATCCGGCCCAGTTGGCCCCGGTCGGCCAGTCGGGCGAGATGGTGTTCGACCGGATGGGCGAAACGCGCAAGCTGATCCTGCACCGCATCCACCGCCAGACGCAGGACAACCCGATCCTTGATCTGGCCCATGCGCTGGCCGATGACCGGCTGGGGTTCGAAGGCTTTGAGGAAATGATCCGCGACGCCGCGCGGCGCGATGATCGCGTTGTCTGGGCTGAACGGGTGGATGCCGACCTGATGGCGCGCAGCCCGGTTCTGGTCTGGCGCAACGTGACGCGGGTCAAGCTGATCACCGCCTTCCGCACCGCGCAGGGCGCCCCCGACTTCGACCTGATCCCCGGCGAGCCGCTGATCTGCGACGGGATCGAACTGCCGCTCAAGCACCGCAAGAAGCGCATCGACCTTGAGGCGCGCGGGCTGATCAAGGGCGCGCAGGTCATCTATCTGGGCGCCGGCAACCGCCCCGGCTTTGCCAAGCTGCATGTGCTGGGGGCCGAAGATCCGCAGCTTTCCGCCGCCTCGATCATCAAGATCGAGAAGCCGGACGAGGAAGAGCCCTTCATCCCCCATGCCGCCACCATGGGCGCGGCCTTCCTGCACGGCGCGGCGGTGACCATCCACAAGGCGCAAGGGTCGCAATGGCCCGAGGTGCAGGTCTTCGCACCCGACCTCTGGGCGGCGGCGCAGACCGGCCGGTCCGAGGCGGGGGTGCCGCTGTGGAAGCGGCTGGCCTATGTGGCGATCACCCGCGCCGAATCGCGGCTACATTGGGTGGTGCGCAACCGGCTGGGCCTGCCCCGGCGCCCGCTGGGGGTGGAGGATCTGCGTGGCCCGGCCCCGGCGCTGTCGCTTTCGGCCGATCAGGGCTGAGCGGGGGATTTTCCTTTCCGCGCCGGGCGGCTAGGCTGGCGCGAAGAAACGGGAGGCACTGATGGCGCTGGTCTTCGTCCAAATCCGCTGCACGCCGGGCCGGACCTATGAGGTCGCCGATGCGATCTGGGACCGCGAGGTGGTGAGCGAACTCTATTCGACATCCGGCGAATATGACCTGATCGCCAAGGTCTATATCCCCGAGGGCGAGGATGTGGGGCATTACCTGTCGTCGCGGCTGTTCGACATCGACGGCATCCAGCGCACGCTGACCACGATGACGTTCAAGGCGTTCTGACAGGGCGGCTGGCGCCGGGGCGCTGCGCCCCGGACCCCGGGGTATCTGGGCCAACTGGAAGCTGCAGGGGCTGGTCAGAGCCAGCGGGTGCGGTCGGTGCCGATGGCGCTGGCCAGCGTCTTGTGCCCGTCGCGGCGCAGCAGCGCGTCCAGCCCGCGCGCGATGGCGGGGGCCAGGCTGAGGCCCTGATAGACCAGCGCGGTGTAAAGCTGCACCGCATGGGCGCCGGCGCGGATCTTCGCATAGGCGTCTTCGGCGCTGGAAATGCCGCCGACGCCGATCAGGGGCATCTTTCCTTCGGTCAGGTGCGACAGCCGGGCCAGCACGCGGGTCGATTTCTCGAACAGGGGCACGCCGGACAGGCCGCCGGCTTCCGGCGCATGGCGGCTGCGCAGCCCGTCGCGCGCCAGCGTGGTATTGGTGGCGATGATGCCGGACAGGCCCGCCTCCTGCGCCACCCCGGCGATCTGGGCAAGCTCATCATCGGTCAGGTCGGGGGCGATCTTCAGGAAGACCGGGATCGGCTGCGCCAGCCCGGCCCGCGCCTCCATCACGCCGTTCAGCAGGGCGGCCAGCGCGGCGGGGCCCTGCAGATCGCGCAGCTTTTCGGTGTTGGGGCTGGAGACATTGACCGTGGCGAAATCGACATGCGGGCCGCAGGTCGCCAGCACACGGGCGAAATCGGCGGCGCGGTTTTCGCTGGTCTTGTTGGCGCCCAGGTTCAGGCCCACCGGCACCGCCGTGCGTTCGCGTTTTTCCAGCCGCGCGGCAATCGCCTCGGCCCCGTCATTGTTGAAGCCGAAGCGGTTGATGACGGCGCGGTCCTCGGCCAGCCGGAACAGGCGGGGCTGCGGGTTGCCGGGCTGCGGCAGCGGCGTGGCGGCGCCCACCTCGACAAAGCCGAAACCGGCGCGCGACAGCGGTGCCACCACCTGCGCGTTCTTGTCGAAACCGGCGGCAAGGCCGACCGGGTTCAGCAGCGGCATCCCCGCCAGCTTGCAGGCCAGCCGGGGCGAGGTGACATTGCCCGACAGCGGCGCCACGCCGATCTGCAGCGCCAGGAGCGCGAGGCGATGCGCCCGTTCCGGGTCGCGGCGTTGCAGATAGGCCAGGCCCAGACGTTCAAACAGGCTCATACCACGCCCTCGGGGAAGATATGGCCGGTGGCGCCCAGCGGCAGCGACTTGTCCCAGACCACTTCGTTGATCCGCAGCCTGCGGTACAGATGCGGGAACAGCGCCCCCCCGCGCGAGGCTTCCCATTTCAGCGCCGCGCCAAGGGTTTCGGCGCGGAAGGCGACCAGCACAAGGTCGCTTTCGGTGGCGAACCACTTGGCGGCGGTTTCGGCCACCTGCGCGGCGGTCGAGAAATGGATGAAGCCGTCGGCCAGATCGACGGGCGCACCCGCCGTTTCGCCGGCGGCGCGGAAGGCATCCCATTCGGGGCGGCGGAAGATCTTGAAGATCAGCATGGGCGGCTTTTGCCGCTTTGCCGGGGGCGGGTCAATGCTGCGCTTGGGCGCAGGCGCGCGCAGGCGGGCGCGGCCCTGCCCGGGCAGGCGGCCTTTGACTTGGGCGCCGGCAGCGGGCAGGCTGCGACGGTGAACCAACACGGGAGTTTTGACGATGAAACGGTTTTGGCTTTCCACCGCGTCGCTGGCGCTGATGGCCGGGGCGGCGCAGGCGGATTACACGCTGAACATCCTTCACATCAACGATTTCCACAGCCGGGTCGAGGCGGTGAACAAGTATGATTCGACCTGTTCCGCCGAAGAGGCGGCGGCGAACGAATGTTTCGGCGGCATCGCGCGGGTGAAGGCCAAGGTCGATGAACTGCGCAGCGGCATCAAGGCCGCGGGCGGCAATGTCATCGTACTGGATGCGGGCGACCAATATCAGGGCAGCCTGTTCTACACCACCTACAAGGCCGATCTGGTGGCCGAACTGGTGGCCGATTACGCGCCCGACGTGATGGCGCTGGGCAACCACGAATTCGACGACGGCCCCGAGGGGCTGGAGCCGTTTCTGGACAAGGTCGGCATCCCGGTCATTTCCGGCAACATCGACGTCAGCCAGTCGAACGTGCTGAAGGGCAAGGTGAAGAACCATGTCGTGCTTGAGGTGGGCGGCGAGAAGATCGGCATCATCTCGGCGCTGGCGACCGACACGCCGGAAACCGCCAGCCCGGGCCCCAGCGTGATCTTTCAGGACGATATCGACAGCCTGAAGGCCGATGTCGCCGCGCTTGAGGCCGAGGGCGTGACCAAGATCATCGCGCTGACCCATGTCGGCTATAACCGCGACAAGGAAATTGCGGCGGCGGTGCCGGGCATCGACGCGGTGGTCGGCGGGCACAGCCACACCTTCCTGTCCGCGCGCGACCCCAAGCGGGCCGGTCCTTACCCGACCTGGATCACCCGGGGCGAGGGCGATCTGGTGCCGGTGGTGCAGGCCTATGCCTATTCCAAATATCTGGGCCATCTGGTCCTGACCTTTGATGACACGGGCAAGCTGAAATTCGCGGAAGGCGACACGATCCTGCTGGATTCCAGCGTCACCCCCGATGCCAAGCTGGAAGCGCGGGTCAAGGAACTGGCCGGCCCGATAGAGGAGCTGAAGGCCAAGGTCGTGGCCGAAAGCACGGCCGCCATCGACGGCAGCCGCGACACCTGCCGCGCGGTGGAATGTGCCATGGGCAATCTGGTGGCCGATGCCATGCTGGACCGGGTCAAGGATCAGGGCGTGACCATCGCCATCGCCAATGGCGGCGGCCTGCGCGCCAGCATCGACGCCGGCCCGGTGACCATGGGCGAGGTGCTGACCGTGCTGCCGTTCCAGAACACCCTGTCCACCTTCGAGGTGGACGGCGCTGCGGTGATCGCCGCGCTGGAAAACGGCGTCAGCCAGCTTGAAGACGGCGCGGGCCGCTTTGCCCAGGTGGCCGGGCTGAAATACACCTTCGATCCGGCCGCCCCGGCGGGCGCGCGGGTGTCGGATGTGCTGGTGCAGGGCGCCGATGGCACCTGGGGCCCCATCGACCCGGCCGCCACCTACAAGCTGGTGTCGAACAACTATGTCCGGGGCGGCGGCGACGGCTTCAAGATGTTCGTCAACGCGGCCAATGCCTATGACTTCGGCCCCGATCTGGCGGATGTCACCGCCGAATACATGGCCAAGGTCGGCCCCTACACGCCCTATACCGACGGGCGCATCACCCGGAAGTAAGGGCTTCGGTTGAAAGCGAAGGGCCGTCCGCCAACGCGGGCGGCCCGTTGCATTGGGTCAGGCGGGAACGGCCGACAGATCCGGCGCGACCAGCGCATAGGAGCCAGGCCGGGCCTGCAACTGCGCCACCAGCGCCTTTGCCTGCGGCGCGGGCGGAATCGGGCGTGCCGGGACGGCCAGCCGGTCGCGGGCGGGCTGATCGGGAAAGGCCAGGTGGATTTCGTCCAGTTGTTCTTGCGTCAACATGGCCTCGACCTGCGCCCCCAGCAGCAGCGATTCCGACGCCACCCCTTCGGCAAAGACCACATGATGCCGGTCGAACAGCAGATGGACATAGATGATGCCGCCTTCCGGAAGTGTCTGGCTGACACCGGGCAGCGGCAGCAGGCGGTGGGCGGCAAGCAGCACCTGATCGGCGCCGCAGACCTCTTGCGCAATCGCCCCCCTGATCACCATCCGGTGTTGCGGCGAAACCCGTAGATCGGCCAGCGGCAGCCCGTTGCCCATGGCGCCCCGCGCAAGGGTGACCGGGCGTTTGCGCGGCGCATCGGCCAGATCGGCGCGGCTGACCGGGGTCAGCCCGATCCAGCGCAGCGGCTGCAACCCGGCATCGGCGGTCAGCACCAGATCGCCGGGCCGCAGGCTTTCCACCGGGCGCAGGCCGGTTGCGGTCTGCAACCGCGTGCCGGCCACGAAACAGGGCACGCCGGTGATGGTGATGGTGATGATCTGCGTGTCGGTTCCCCAGAAGTCAGAAACCTGCACCGTGAAGGTGTCGGTCAGCGTGTCGCCGGGGTTCAGCGCCTGCACCGCCGGATGGCTTTCGTTCAGCGTATAGGTCCACTGGCCGCTGCCATTGATGCTGGCCGTGCCGTAGCTGGACCCGCCGCTGATCGACCAGGTGTTGGCCGAGTTGTTGCCATTGTCGTCCAACTGGCCCGTGATCGGCGTCGCCGAAACCGAGGGAACCCCGCCCGTGACCGCGCCGATGATGTTAGGAGTACCCATGTGATGCCTCTTGCAAATGATTCAGGAACTGGCCCGCACCCCAGGATCTGACCCGCACTTCGGTTTCGCCCGGCGGGCGGCTCCATTCCACGATGCGGTACTTGCTGCCCTGCCGGTTGTGCCACAGCGTGCGGACATGTGTGATGTGGGGATTGCCGGCCAGATGCGGGACGATCTGGTCGACATGCCCGAAGGGGGCAAGGAAATCCACCAGCCAGGGCGATTGGCCACTGTTCCAGTCTTCCGGGCGAAGCGGCTGGTGATCGACGGCGAAGCGGCGCTCCTGATCGGGACCAAGCCCGGCCCAGGTGATCGCGGCACGGGGATAGCCGTTGTGACGCAGGATCTTGTACTGCCCCAGCCGCAGTGGCGGCTCAAAGGCGGCGAACAGGTCGGCCAGCGTGCGCGGGCGGTGATACCGGGTCAGCCCGGCCAGATAGAACAACGCCCCGAAATCGGCCAGAAAGGCCGGCGGCAGGTCGAACCAGTCGGGCGGGAAGGGGCGATCACTTTCGGCATCCAGCGGACCGGCGGCCCGCATCTCGGAGAAGTGGCGCATCGTGGCGCGGAAGAAATCGTCTTGTCCGGGAGCCGCGCCCGCATCACTCATAATGGACCTCCGGGCCTCTCGGCCCAAGGATATAAACCCCTGTAAATTGCAACCGGCGCTGGGGAAACACCGCAAGCACGCTAACAGGAGTTGTCCCCGATTCAAACAAAATCTGCGGCCTCAGCCCGCCACCGCCGCCAGGTGGCGGGCAAAATCGGGGTTGGCCATCAGGGCGCGGCAGCGGGCGAAGCGGGTGTCGGCATAGCTGCGGAAATCGTCGGCGGGGTTGCCGTTCGCAAGCTGGATCAGGCCCCACAGTGTCCAGAGCAGGTCGCACATCGCCTTGTAGATCACCATCCGCCCCATGTCGCGGGGGGAGGGCGGGGCGCCGAAATAGGCCTGCATCATTTCGGCCTCCTGTTCCTCATCGAAACCGGCCTCGACCGACAGGTCGCCCAGATCCCACATCGGATCGTTCATGCCGGAATATTCCCAGTCCACCACCCACATGGTTTCCCCGGTATCCAGGAAGTTCTCGCAGAGCGGATCGCAGTGGCAGGGCGCCTGCGGCAGCGGATGCGCGGCCAGCGCGGCGCGCACCGCCCCCGCTTCGGCCAGAACGTCGTGATAGCCCTCGGGCAGCGCCACCTCCTTGCCCGACAGCAGGCGAAGGTAGTCGTCGATCATGGCGAACAGCTCGAACCGCGCCGGAAAGACCGCGCCTGACGCGTGCAGCCGGGCAAAGGCGCGGGCGGCACGGGCGGGGCTGCCGGGGCGGGCACGGAACCCTTCGGGCGACATGGTGACGGTGCCGGGGATGAAGCGCGTGATCATCAGCCCGCTGGTCGGATCGGCATGAATCACCTCGGGGCTGACCCCGGCCGCGGCGGCGGCGCGGGCGGCGGCGGCCTCGTTCCTGCGGTCGATGTATTCCTCGGTCCCGTGGCCAGGCAGGCGCAGCACCAGATCGCCCAGCCGGTACACCCGGTTCGTCAGCCCGCCCATCCGTTCCGGAACACCCGTTGCCCCGGCCAGCACGGGAAGTTCGCGGATCAGTCGGGCAATGTCTTCGGTGTCGCTCATGGGTGTCTCCGGGCCGGTTCGGGGGTGCGTTCCGTGCGAAAGGTTATACTCTTCGCCGCACTTGGCCATGCAGGAATCGGCAGAAGCGGGGTGCGACATGACAGGGCATGACGGACATCTGGGCGCGGTCTATGACGCGAAGGCGCCGGACGAGGTGGCGGCGGCCTATGACGCCTGGGCCGAAGGCTATGATGCCGAAATGGCCAAGGCCGGTTATCGCCATCCGACCATCGGTCTGGCCCTGCTGGCCCGCCACCTGCCGCGCGGGGCGGCGCCCATCCTGGATGCCGGCGTGGGCACGGGGCTGGCGGGGGCGTGGTATGGCATCCTGGGCTGGCCCCAGGTCTGGGGCGTGGACATCAGCGAAGGGATGCTGGGCGTTGCCGCCCGCAAGGGCAGCTATGCCCGCCTGTCGCGCGCCGTGCTGGGCGAGCCGCTGGCGTTCGCCGATGGCCAGTTCGCCGCCGTGATCTCGACCGGGGTGTTCACCACCGGCCATGTCGGCGCCGAGGCGCTGCCCGAACTGATCCGCATCACCGCGCCGGGCGGCGTGATCGTGCTGACGGTCAAGGGCACGCTCTGGGACGGCGGCTTCGAAGCCGCGCTGATGGCGCAGCCGGTAGATCTGCTTGAGCTGACCGAACCCTATGTCTCGATGCCCGGCGATGCCGCCACCACGCCCAGCCGGGCCGTGGCGTTGCGCGTGCGCTGACCACGGCCCCGGCAGGCCGGGGGGCAGAACAGAAAAAGGCCCGCCGGACACGGGGTCGCGGCGGGCCGGATCGGCAACTATGCCGGGGCGCTTACTGGTTCGGGCGGATGATGATCTCGACCCGGCGGTTCTGCGCGCGGCCTTCCGGCGTCAGGTTCGAGGCCACGGGAACATCCTCGCCGCGGCCATAGGCCACCAGACGGCCCGAGGGGACGCCACCGTCACGCAGGATCGACGCCACCGAAGAGGCGCGGCGCTGCGACAGGTCCATGTTGTAGGCGGCGGTGCCGGTGTTGTCGGTATGGCCGATCACCTCGATCCGGCTGTTGGGGTATTTCAGCAGGCTTGCGGCAACCGCCTTGACATCGCGGGTCAGGTCGCCGCGCACCGTGGCGCTGTTGGTGGCGAACAGCAGGTCTTGCGGCATGTTCACGATCAGATAGCCACCGGCGTTGGTCACCGTGATGCCGGGCGACAACTGGCTGCGCAGTTCGGCCGCCTGCTGGTCCAGCGTGGCGCCGATGGCCCCGCCCAGAACGCCGCCGATCACGGCGCCGACGGCCGCCTTGCCCAGCTTGTTGTCGCCGGACGAAGCCCCGACGGCCGCCCCGGCCAGGGCCCCGATGGCCGCGCCGGTCTTGGTGCGGGCGTTCGGGTCGTTGGGATAGGCATTGGGGTCGACGCAGGCCGACAGGGCCAGGGTTCCGGCCAGTGCCAGCAGAACAGGAGATTTCATCATATGTATGCTCGTTGCCATTTGCTTCACTGCCCTGCCGGGTGGCCGGGCTTGGCAAAGATATAACACGTTCGGCGGGATTACGGCCAGTGCCCTGCCCGGTTGCGCAAGGTTCCGCGCAAGGCGAGCTGGTCACATCCCCGTGCGTGCCGCTTCCCAGGCCAGCATGGCGCGTTTGCGCGGCAGGCCCCAGTGATAGCCGCCAAGCCCCCCGTCCCGGCGCAGCGCGCGGTGGCACGGGATCAGGAAGCTGATCGGGTTGCGCCCCACGGCGGTTCCGACCGCGCGCTGCGCGCTGGGATGGCCGACCCGGGTGGCGATTTCGGAATAGGTGGTGACATGGCCGGTGGGAATGGCCAGCAGCGCCTCCCACACCTTGATCTGGAACGGGGCGCCGATCAGATGCAGCGGCGTTTCGGCCCCGGCCGAGGGCGCGAAGGCCGACAGGGCCCAGGGGCGCAAGGCCTCGGGGTTCTCGACATAGGTCGCGTGCGGCCAGCGGCTGGCCAGATCGACAAAGGCGGCCTCCTCTCCCACCTCGTCGGAAAATCCGATGCCGCAGATGCCCCGGTCGGTGCCCATGACCAGCGCGGGGCCGAAGGGGCTGTCGAACCAGCCCCAGAGAATGGTCAGCCCCGCGCCGCCGCGGGCATAATCGCCGGGCGACATGGCTTCCCAGGTCAGGAACAGGTCATGCAGGCGGCCGCTGCTCGACAGGCCCACATCCTGCGCGGTGGCCAGCGTGGTGTGGCGTTCGGCCAGCAGGCGGCGGGCGTGGTCCAGCGTCAGATATTGCTGATAGCGCTTCGGGCTGACGCCGACCCACTGGCTGAAGGTGCGCTGGAAATGCGCCGGGCTCATGCCCATGCGGGCGGCCAGACCGTCCAGCGTCAGCGCGGGGCCGGCCTCGTCGATGATCTTCAGCGCGCGGCCGATGACGGCATAATGATAGGAGGGGGATTGATCGGTCATGGCGGGCCTGTGAACAAGGAAAACAGTCTGGGAAGCGGCACCCCTGTCTTACCCCGCCGCCCCGTACCCCGGCGACCCGATTCCTGCGGCTTGTGGCAGGGCGGGGTTTGTGGTCTGAAACGGAACCATGGTCCGCCAGCTTGATTATCCTGCCATGAAGGCCGTCTTCACCCGGTTCCGCGACCTTGAGGCGGAACCGAAGGGCGAGCTTGAGCATGTGAACGCCTATACCCTGCTGGTGGCCGTCGCCCTGTCGGCGCAGGCCACCGACAAGGGCGTGAACCGCGCCACGCGGGGGCTGTTCGCCCTTGCCGACACGCCGGAAAAGATGCTGGCGCTGGGGGAAGAAGGCCTGATCGAGCATATCAGGACCATCGGCCTTTACCGCACCAAGGCGAAGAACGTCATCAAGCTGTCGCAGCGCCTGATTGACGCCTACGGCGGCGAGGTGCCCTCCAGCCGGGCCGCGCTGATGACGCTGCCGGGGGTGGGCCGCAAGACGGCGAATGTGGTGCTGAACATGTGGTTCCGTCTGCCCGCGCAGGCGGTCGATACCCATATCTTCCGCGTCGGCAACCGCAGCGGCCTTGCCCCGGGCCGGGATGAGGCGGCGGTGGAACGCGCCATCGAGGACAATGTTCCCGCCGAGTTCCAGCAGCACGCACACCACTGGCTGATCCTGCACGGCCGGTATATCTGCCTGGCGCGCAAACCGAAGTGCGGCATCTGCCCGATTTCGGACTGGTGCCTTTTCGAGGAGAAGACATGAAGACCTATCAGGTGGTGGGAATCGGGAACGCGATCGTGGACGTGTTCTCGACGGCGGATGACAGCTTTCTGGACCTGATGGGGATCGAGAAGGGCATCATGCAACTGGTCGAGCGCGAGCGCGGCGAGATGCTTTATGCCGCGATGAAGGATCGCCGGCAGGCGCCGGGCGGATCGGTGGCCAACACGCTGGCCGGAATCGGGGCGCTGGGCCTGTCCACCGCCTTCATCGGGCGCGTGCATGATGATGCACTGGGGCGGTTCTACGCCCAGTCGATGGCGGCCGAGGGCACCGATTTCGTCAACCCGCCGGTCAAGGGCGGCGATCTGCCCACCTCGCGCAGCATGATCTTCGTCTCGCCCGATGGCGAGCGGTCGATGAACACCTATCTGGGCATCTCGTCGGAACTGGGGCCGGACGACGTGTCGGAAAGCGTGGCCGGCCGGGCCGAGATCCTGTTCCTTGAGGGCTATCTTTACGACAAGCCCGGCGGCAAGCAGGCGTTCGAACGCGCGGCGCGGCTGACGCGGGCGGCGGGCGGCAAGGCCGGCATCGCGCTGTCAGATCCGTTCTGCGTGGAACGCCACCGGGCCGACTTCCGCCGTCTGGTGAAGGAACTGGATTTCGTGATCGGCAACGAACACGAATGGTCGTCGCTGTATCAGACCGACCTGTCTGCGGCGCTGGAACGCGCGGCGCAGGATGCGGGCACCGTGGTCTGCACCCGGTCGGGGCATGATGTGGTGCTGGTGCGCGGCGATGAACAGGTGGTGGTGCCGGTGCGCCGCGTGGTGCCGGTCGATGCCACCGGCGCGGGCGACCAGTTCGCCGCCGGTTTCATCTACGGTCTGGCCACCGGCGCCTCGCTCGATGTGGCGGGGCGCATGGGCTGCGTTGCCGCGGCCGAGGTGATCGGCCATTTCGGCGCCCGCCCCGAAGCCGATGTCATGGCGCTGTTCCGGGCCGAAGGGCTGGCCTGACAGGCGCCCGTCGGCGGCCCCTCGGATGACGGGCCGCCGGTTCCTGCGGGGTCAGCCCTGCAGGCAATCGGCCAGCGTGCGGGCCAGCGTCGTCAGAAGCGCCGGATAGGCGGCGGGGCCGGTCTCGCCCGAGGCCGATCCTTCCGGGTCAAGCGCGGCCCCGACGCGGATGCCGGTGCCATCGGCCATCTGCGCCACCAGCGCGGGGTCGTGCTGCACCTCGGGGAAGATGCAGACCGCGCCGTCATGCTCGATCTTCTCGCGCAGCGCGGCCAGACGCTTGGCCCCGGGCGTTGCGGCATCGCCAAGCGCGACGGTGCCGGCGGAGGTCAGCCCGTAATGGCCCACGAAATAGCCATAGGCTTCGTGGAAGGCGACGAACGGCTTGTCCTTGACCGGGGCCAGCAGGGCGGCGGCTTCGGCATCGGCGGCGTCAATGGCGGCAACCGCCTTGTCGGCATTGGCGGCATAGGCGGCGGCATTGTCCGGGTCGATCCGCGCCAGTTCGGCGGCAATCGCCCGCGCCCAGAGCTTGCCATTGGCCGGTTCCAGCCAGGCGTGCGGGTCCAGCCCGGTATGGGAATGGCCGTGTTCGTCATGGCCGGCCTCGCCGTCATGGTCCGCCGCTTCGGCATGATCGTGATCCTCGCCCTCGGCGTGATCATGGTCTTCGGCGGGGGCGAAGTCTTGCCGGTGGGTGCCTTCGGTCGTCAGCAGGGTCAGCAGGGCGGCGCCTTCGGGCCGGATTTCCAGCGCCTTGTCCAGCCAGGGCGTCAGTTGCGGGCCGATCCAGATCACCAGATCGGCGTCCGACAGCGCGGCGGCCTGGCTGGGCTTCAGCTCATAGCTGTGCGGCGAAGCACCCTTGCCCAGCAGCATCTGCGGGGTTCCCACGCCCTCCATCACCGCGGCGGTGATCGACTGCACGGGCGGAATGTCGGTGACCACGGTCGGCACCTCGGCCATTGCGGCGGTGCTGGTCAGTAGAAGTGCAATGATATAACGCATGGGTCAGGCCTTTCGGACTCGGGGTTCGAGGTCTATGTATGTAATATCATAACACGTCAAGGCCCCGCCATGCCGCATGACCACGCCGAAGCCTGCCCCGGTTGCGCCGATCCCTCGGCCGCCTTCGCGCCGCATGACCACACCCATTGCGCCGCCGATGTGCTGGCGCGGGCCGAAGTCTTGGCCGGGGCCGCCGGTGCCCGGCTGACGCCGGTGCGGCGGCGGGTGCTGGAAATCCTGCTGGAAAGCCATCGCGCCATGGGCGCCTATGACGTGCTGAACCGGCTGTCGGCGGAAGGGTTCGGCAACCAGCCCCCGGTGGCCTATCGCGCGCTGGAATTCCTTGAAGAACAGGGCTTTGTCCATCGCATCCGCCGGCTGAACGCCTTTGCGGCCTGTATGCACCCGGGCGAAAGCCACGCGCCGGTGTTCCTGATCTGCCGCACATGCCAGTCGGTCGCCGAAGCGGCCGGTGCCCCCGTGCGCGCCGCGGTCGAGGCGGCCGCAGCCGGCATGGGCTTTGCCGTCGAACGCACCACGGTCGAGGCGCTGGGCCTGTGCCCCGCCTGCGCGGGGGCCGCCGCATGAGCCTGATTTCCGCCGATCACATCTGCGTTCGCCTTGGCGGCGAAGAGGTGCTGCACGATGTTTCGCTGCGGCTGGAACCGGGCGAGATCGTCACCGTTGTCGGGCCGAACGGATCGGGCAAGTCCACGCTGCTGCGGGCGATGCTGGGCATCGTGCCGGTGGCGGGCGGGCGGGTGACGCGGGCCGCCGGGCTGCGGCTGGGCTATGTGCCGCAAAAGCTGATGATCGACCGCAGTATGCCGATCAGCGTGCGCCGCTTCCTGTCGCTGCCGCTGCGGGTTGGCGCGGCCGACGTGGCGGCCGTGCTGGCGCGGGTCGGCATGGAGGGGCAGCAGGAGGCGCAACTGACCGCGCTGTCCGGCGGGCAGTTGCAGCGTGTGCTGCTGGCGCGCGCGCTTCTGGGCCGGCCGCAGGTGCTGATGCTGGATGAACCGACCCAGGGTCTGGACCAGCCGGGCGAGGCCGCCTTCTACCGGCTGATCGAGGAAGTCCGCACGGAAACCGGCTGCGCGGTGCTGATGGTCAGCCATGACCTGCATGTGGTGATGGCCGCCAGTGACCGGGTGATCTGCCTGAACGGCCATGTCTGCTGCGAAGGGGCGCCGCATGTGGTGTCAACCGCGCCGGAATACCGCGCGCTGTTCGGGCTGGGCACCCGGGGGGCGCTGGCGCTCTATCGCCACGAACATGACCATGACCACAACGCCGGGCCGGACCACGGCCACGACCACCACCATCATCCCCATACCCACGATCATCATCATGCTTGACGATTTCCTTGTCCGCGCCGCGCTGGCCGGCGTGGGCCTGTCGCTGGCCACCGGGCCGCTGGGCGCCTTTGTCGTCTGGCGGCGGATGGCCTATTTCGGCGATGCCACCGCCCATGCCGCCATTCTGGGCGTCGCGCTGGCGCTGGCAACGGGCCTGCCCATCGTGGCCGGCACGCTGGTGGTGGCCGCCGCCATGGCCGTCACCGTGGCGGGGCTGGCCGCCCGGGGCTGGGCGATGGACACCACGCTGGGCGTGCTGGCCCATTCCGCGCTGGCCTTCGGTCTGGTGGCGGTCAGCTACTTCCCTTCGGTGCGGACCGATCTTTCGTCCTATCTGTTCGGGGACATCCTGGCCGTCACCCGGGGCGATCTGGGGCTGATCTGGGGCGGGGCGGTGGCGGTGGCGGTCTTGCTGCTGTGGCGCTGGCAGGCGCTGTTGACCAGCACCCTGAACGAAGACCTGGCCCATGCCAGCGGCCTGAACCCCGACCGCGAGCGGCTGGTGCTGGTGCTGGCCATGGCGCTGACGGTGGCGGTCTCGCTCAAGGTGGTGGGGGCGCTGCTGATTGCGGCCATGCTTATCATCCCGGCCGCCGCCGCGCGCGGTCTGGCGCGCAGCCCCGAAGGCATGGCGCTGGGCGCCACCCTGATCGGGGCGCTGGCCACGCTGGCCGGGTTGCGGCTGTCGCTCTGGCAGGACACGCCGGCGGGGCCGTCGATCATCGTGGCGGCGGCGGCCTGCTTTGTGGTCGCGGCGGTGCTGGGGCGGGTGCGCCGGGCCTGACGCGCCGCTGAAAAACTGCCCCGGACCTGCCCGAAGCCTGCCGCAATCACCGCCTATTCCGGCCCCACGGACGCGCCGCCCCCGGGCGCGGCCAGGGGGATTTCGCGGATGCGCGGCTTGAACTTCATCCTGTCGCTGGTTTTCTCGGTCTTTGGCCTGTGCGCCTATCTGGCCTTTGATTATGCCATGGTCGCCCGGCAGGCCAAGGCGCGCGGCGAGGAACCGATGTCGGTGGTCACCTATGCCTCGGGCCTGCTGCAACTGGCGGGGGCGCTGTCGGGCAATGACGGCGATCCCGCCCGGTCGGATGCCCCGCAGACGCTGGTCGCCATGCTGCCCGCCCCGCCCGAAGGCTGGACCGTCCGCCCCGCCGAACCCGCCGATGTCGAGGCCTTCCTTCCCCCCGGCGCGCGCGGCAAGCAGGCTGACAGGGTGCGCGCCATCGGGGTGCCGCGCGAAGGCAAGGGCCTGACGGGGGCCAGGGTGATTTACGAAAAGGGGCCGCGCAAGGTGGTGGCCGAGCTGATCCGCTACCCGGATTTCATCTTCACCAGCTTCATGGCCATGACGCAGAAGTTCGAATTGCAGATGCTGACGGCCGAGTTCGAGGGCCGCGATTTCGCCACCGTCCGGGGCCTGGAAATCCGCGAGGCGCCGCTTCCAGAAGATTTCGGCGCCCGCCTGTTCGTGGCCGAGGTGGGCGCGCAGATTCACCTGCGGATGCTGGCTTCGAAGGCCATGTCCGACGAAGACCTTCTCCCCTTTCTGTCCACGCTGAACGTGCCCGCGATGAACGCCAATGTGGTGGAACGCACCACCGGGCTGGGCGAGGTGCCGGTGATCGTGCTGGCCTCGGTTCTGGATGCCGAAACCCGCAAGACATTCGAGGCCGAGCGTGACGCCGAACGCCAGCGCCGGGCGGAAGAACAGGCCGCCCGCGAGGCCGAGCTTGAGGCCGAGCGCAAGGCGGCGGAAGACGCCGAGCGGGGCCTGACCACCGACGAAAAGACCGGGGTCAAGGTGCGCAAGGGTACCGGCACCGGCGACGGCAGCCGGTTTGAAACCAGCGGCGGAACGCTGGATGATTCCGGCTGCGTCGCTATCGCCGGCGGCAAGACCTGCGGGGCACCGCCCCCGCCCGACGCGGACTGATCGCCGGAGATGCAGCCCGCCCCGGCGCAAGGGGGGCGGGCCGCAAGGCTTCAGGACAGCGCGCGTTTCAGCGCCGGGATCGGAGTCAGCACCAGCAGATCAACCGCGATCACCGCCAGCAGGGTCAGCCCCAGCATGGGAAAGGCCAGCGACAGCGCCAGCGTGATCAGGATCGCGCCCTTGGCATAGGGTAGTTCGGCCGGCATCGGCGGGGCGGCCAGACGCGCCGCCCCCGAGGGCCGCCGCTTCCACCACATCACGATGCCCGACAGGCCAAGGAACATCACCGACAGGCAGAACAGCGTGTTCAGCGCCACGTTCCACAGGCCAAGGTCGCCCTCATGGAAGGCGATGCCCCAGGCCATCGCCTTGGCATAGGCCGAATAATCGGCATAGCGCACATCGGCCAGCACATTGCCGGTGTATTGGTCGATATGGATCGTGCGGTCCGCCGCCGGGTTCGGCCCGTCGTTCGACATGCTGTCATGGCTGATCGTCCAGACCCCCGCGCCATCGCCCGGCAGGTTCACCTGATAGCGGTTTACGAAGCCCAGCGATTGCGCGAAGCCGGTGACCGAGTCGATGGTCACCGGCCCGCGGATCGCCGCCGTGCCCGCCAGTGACCCGGATTCCGGCAGCGGCGTCTGTTCCAGATTCCACGGCACTTCCTTGGCCGGGGCGTGGTTCATGTCGGCATGGGTCTTGTCCGACAGGGGCACGTTGTCCCATTTCTCGGCCGGAAAGGTGGACCAGGCCTGCACGAACTTGGTGCCCCAGACCCCGGCCCAGCTTAGGCCCGAGATCAGGAACACGATCAGCACCACCGAAACCCACAGCCCGACGGTGGCATGAAGCGATTTCCACAGCGCCCGGCCCCGGGCCCCGGTCTGCACCGTCAGCGCCTTGCCCCAGCCGGTGCCGTTGCGTGGCCAGTGCATGTAAAGCCCGGTTACGCACAGCAGCAGGCCAAGGCTGGCCGCCGCCTCGATCAGCCAGTCGCCGGTGTTGCCGATCAGCAGGGTGCCGTGAATGTCGGTGGCAAAGTCATACCAGCCTGCCCGCCAGGGAAAGGTGTTCAGCACCTCGCCGGTATAGGGGTTCAGCGTGACGCCGGTCTTGCCGGCGTCCGACGCCACGGCGAAGGTGGCCACATGGTCCGGCCCCAGCGGGGCCACATATTGCGTGGCGGCGCCGCCCGGCACAGCGGCCTCGGCCATGGCCTGCAGGGCGCTGACGGCCAGCGGCGTGCCGCCGGGGGCGATGGTCATCTTCTCGTCGCCGATCCCCGACAGGAAGGCGATCCACAGCATGATCAGGCCGGTGGCCGCCAGCATCAGCAGGAAGGGAATGACGTAAAGCCCGGCGTAGAAATGCCAGCGCCAGGCGGCGAAATACAGTTTGTTGGCGGCAGGCGCCGCCGCCGGGGCCTCGGCCCCGCGGAAGGTGTCAGTCATGGATGTCTCCGGTTGTCTGGTTTCTGGAAAACGAAACGTCAGACGGCGGAGGGGGGCCCCGTGGCGGGCGGCAGGCCGGTGGCCTCGGCCCGGGCAAGCGTGGTGGTGGCCGGCGGCGGATCGGCCCGGCGCAGCGCCAGATGCGGCAGCGCCGCCCCGGCACAGCCGCCCGGACAGGCGCCCGCACATTGCGCGCAGGCCCAGGCGCAACGGTCGGGGCTGCCATCGGGCGCCTTCTTCGCCGGGGCGCCGGTGGCAAGGTCGATTGTCATCTCGACCGGCCCGTCGCCGGTGCACAGCACCAGCGTCAGCGTGCCGTCATCGGCCCGCGCCGGCATGACCGCGGGCGAGATCAGCGACATGAGAAGGAAGGGCACCAACAGCACCCATGCCATCCCCTGCCGTTTCTGGCCCTGCGTCCTTGCCTTCATGGCAAAAGGCGTAGGCTGGATTCCGCTATCTGGTCAACCCGTCGCCGGACCTTTGGCCTTCCGGCACGGCTGCCCCGGTGGCCTGATCGCGACATGTCGTTTTCTGACGCGAAGGGTCGGGCGGGCTTGCCCGGCAAACCCGAGGTCTGTCACATATGGCCCAAACCACATTCGGAGTCGGGTCCATGAAAACGCATGTCAAAGCCCTTGTCGTTGGTGGCGGGGCCGTCGGCACCGGCATCGCCTATCACCTGGCCAAGGCCGGCTGGGATACCCTGCTGGTCGAGCGCGACGAACTGACCTCGGGGTCCACCTGGCACGCGGCGGGGCTGCTGCCGCTGTTCAACATGGGCTACGCGACCACCCATATCCACAAGTACAGCGTTGATTTCTACAAGGGGCTTGAGGCCGAAACCGGGCTGAACCCCGGATTCTATGTCGTGGGCAACCTGCGCATGGCCCAGACCCAGGACCGGATGGACGAATACATGCTGTATTCCAGCGTGGCCGAAACCGCCGGGGTCTACCATGAATTCCTGACGCCCGCGCAGATCAAGGAACGCTGGCCGCTGGTCCGCACCGATGACCTGAAGGGGGCGCTGTTCCACCCGCAGGACGGCTATATCAACCCTGCCGACGTGACCCAGGCCATGGCCAAGGGCGCGCGCCAGCTTGGCGCCACGATCGAACGGAAGATCCAGGTCGATGCCTACCGCTGGACCGGCAGCGAATGGATCGTTTCCGTCACCCGCATGGTGGAGCAGGGCGGCCGTCTGGTGCCCGGCGACGAGAAATACGAAATTCACGCCGAACATGTGGTCACCGCCACCGGCAACCACGCACAGCGCACCGCGCGGCTGCTGGGCATTAAGATCCCGGCGATCCCGGTCGAACACCAGTATATCGTGACCGAACCCGACCCCGCGCTGGTGGAGTGGCGCAAGACCAATCCGCAGCACCCCGTCCTGCGCGATGCCGATGCCAAATGGTATGTGCGCGAGGAACGCGGCGGCTGGATTCTGGGCCCCTATGAAAAGAACGCCCCGGCGCGGTTCCTGTATGACGTGCCGGAAACCTTCCGCGCCGACCTGTTCCCGCTGGATCTGGAACGGATCGAGGCGGAATACATGTCGATGATCCACCGCCTGCCGTCCTCGGAAACCGTGGGGCTGAAGGACGATTTCAACGGCCCCATCTGCTATACCCCCGACGGCAACCCGCTGGTCGGCCCGGCGCCGGGCCTGCGCAACATGTGGCTGGCCGAAGGCTTCAGCTTCGGCATCACCGCCGCGGGCGGCACCGGCTACTATCTGGCGCAACTGATGACGCAGGGCGAGGCCGAGATCGACATGGCCAGCCTTGACCCCAAGCGCTACGGGTCGTGGATGACCACGGAATATGCCGCGCGCAAGAACGAGGAATGCTACGACCACGTTTTCATCCTGCATCACCCCGATGAAGAACGCGAAGCCTGCCGCCCGCTGCGCACCGCCCCGGCCTATGACCGGCAGAAAGACCTGGGCGCGCAGTTCGGCCAGGTGAACGGCTGGGAACGGCCCAACTACTATGGCCCGGTCGGGGCGCCCGCCGATTACGACCATCACGCCCGCAGCTTCCGCCGCGCCGCCTGGTGGCCCTTTGCCGAGGCCGAGGCGAAAGCCGTCCGTGAAACCTGCGGCATCATCGACGCCAGCGCCTTCACCAAGCATCTGGTGCGCGGCCCCGGCGCGACGGCCTTCCTGGACCATTTCACCTGCAACAAGCTGCCGAATGTGGGCCGGATCAACCTGACCTATGCCCTGACCGAAGCCGGCACCACGCGGACGGAATACACCATCGTCCGGCTGGCGCAGGATGAATACTACATCATCTCGGCCGGGGCCTGGACGGCCTATGACTATGACTTCCTGCAAAAGGCGGCGGATGATTTCACCGCGGCCGGCGGCGGCCACATCGACATTCACGATGTCACCACGCAATGGGGCGTCTATGCGCTGGCCGGCCCCACGGCCCGCGCCATTCTCAAGGAGATCGTCAAGGACCGTGATCCCGAAACGGTGCTGTCGAACAAGCGTTTCCCCTGGCTGTCGATGCGCAACATCGAACTGGGCATGTGCCCGGTCCGCGCCATCCGCGTGGCCTATACGGGCGAATTGGGCTGGGAACTGCATTATCCCATCGAATTCGGCCGCTACCTGTGGGATCTGCTGCTGAAAGCTGGCGAAAAGCATGGGCTGAAGCCGGTGGGCGCGCGGGCGCAGAACTGGCTGCGGCAGGAAAAATCCTACCGCGCCTTCGGCACCGAACTGGGCCGCGATGCCACCCCGCTTGAGGCCGGTCTGGACCGTTTCGTCGATCTGACCAAGGACTTCCGCGGCAAGGACGCGATGCTGAAGACCGGCATCCGCGCCAAATGCGTCACCCTGCTGATCGACGGCCCCTCGGACACCGATCCCTGGGGCAAGGAAGCCCTGTTGCTGAACGGCGAAAAGATCGGGCGCCTCACCTCGGGCGGCTGGTCGGTGGCCTTCGGCAAGCAGATCGGCATGGGCTATGTCCGCCCCGATCTGGCCGAGGTGGGCACGAAGCTGAAGGTCAAGATCCAGCTCAAGGAATGGGATGCCGTGGTGGTGGAAGACAGCCCCCACGACCCGACCAACACCCGCATCCGGGTGGATGGCTGACGGCGATTTCGTCCGGGCACGGGCGCCGGAGCCTTCGAAGGCTCCGGTCCGAAATCTTTGAAGATTTCGGTCAGGAAACGAACGGGCCGCATCCTTCCGGGGTGCGGCTTTTTCGTTCAGGCGCGGGGATGCGGGTCAGATCCGCCCGGTCACCTTGGCCCACCACCAGCGGGTGCCCACCAGCAGCGGGTGCCCACCAGCAGGAAGCGCCAGTCCTTGAAGAATTCGGGCGGCTTGCCTTCGATGGCATGGCCCACGAACTGCAAGGCCCAGCCAAGGATGAACAGCGCCACCGCCCAGCCCCACAGCCCCGGCACAAGGATCGACAGCACCGCCAGCGCCAGCGACACCACGATCATCGGAATCCCGAAGGCATGGGTCAACTGGTTCCACCTGTTCTGATGGCTTTGCTGATACTGCGCGATCCACTCGCTCCAGCTTCGGCCTCCCAACATCGCAGCCTCCCCTTTTTCCGGCCCGCGTCGCCGGGCCGGAAAAGGTTAGGGGGCGATGCCGGTTTCCGGCAAGCCTGACGCGACGTTCACCGCGTCCGCGCGGCCAGCCAGGCGGCCCATTGCGCGCCCGACCCTTCGAAGACGTTGATGTCAACCCGGCCGTTCACACCCGGCACCAGCCCGGTCGAGGTGTATTGCCAGAACGTCCAGGGGTGGCCGTCATACAGATCCTTCGGATGCTTCGCCACGGCGCGCAGCCAGAAGTCGGCGCCGTTCACCTTCCACATCTCGTTGTCCTGGAAGAAGTCGATCGAGGTGTAAAGGATCGGCCGCTGTCCGTAATGGTTGGCCACCGCGCGGATGAAGATGTCGGCGTCGCGGCGAATTTCCTCGGGCGTGCGGCGGATGGTGCAGGTGGGCGAAAACGGCGTCCACTCCATGTCCAGCACCGGGGGCAGGGCGCCGGCGGTGCGCGGCACATTGCGGATGAACCAGCGCGCCTGTTCGATGGCCGGGCGGCAGTGGTAGAAGAAGTGATAGGCCCCGCGCGCCACCCCGGCCCGGCCGGCGCCGCGCCAATGGTCGAGGAACATCTCGTCCACCCGGTCGCCGCCCTCGGTCGCCTTGACGAAGACGAAGTTCACGCCGTTGCTGCGCGCGATTTCCCAGTCGATGGTCCCCTGATACTTCGCCACATCCAGCCCGTGCACGGGGAATGATTGCGGCGGCTTTCCGCCCCAGTCCGTCACCGGCTTGGCATCCGAGAAATTGGCAGAGGTGACCTGACCCGCCGGCACAGCGGCGGCGGGGCGGGCGTTGGGTGCATGGGCCGAAGGCGTGCGCGAGGCACCGCAGGCGGCCAGAACAAGGCAAAGGAACAGGGGAAGGATACGCATGATCCGGCCATGCTGGCCGAAGCGGGGGCGGATGTCACGCCCCCGCGCAGCAAAAAACGTCTTCAGCCGCCTGCCATTGGCGGCAATCCGCGGCCTATCTGCGGCCGAAATCCCCGGTCGTCAGGCTGCCGTCGCCGTTGCGGTCCATCCGGGCAAAGAAGGCGGTGGTCAGGCCGACAAATTCTTCCCGCGTCACCTGCCCGTCGCCGTTGGCGTCCCGCAGGGCCGCGCCGCCGCCGCCCACGCCGGCCCCTTTGCCGTGCCCCATTCCCATGCCCATATCTTTTCCCATGCCTTTGCCCATCCCGGCCTCGCTCCGGGCCTCCTGCATCTGGGCGCGCATGTCGGTCCGGGCGTCATCCAGCGCCGCCAGTTCGTCGGGCGACAGGATGCCATCGGCATTGGCGTCAAAGGTGGTGAAGATCTCGTCCCGCCGTTCCCGCGCCTCGGGCAGCGTCACGGCGCCATCGCCGTTGCGGTCCCACATGGTCAGGAACTGCTGGCCCGGCACAAAGGTCTGGGCCAGGGCGCCCGTGCCGGCAAGGCCCAAGGCAAGGGGCAGGGCAAGAGTCAGGGAAAGCGCGCGCGTGGTCATGATGACCTCCATATTCCGCTGTGTGAATATGGAACGCGCGCGCCCCGGCTTTCCGTCGCAGCGATCAGGCCGCCGGTTGCGCCAGCTCGTCCCAGCAGGCCAGCGCATGGGCGGCATACATCACCGCCGGGCCGCCCCCCATCTGGATGCACATCGCCAGCACGTCGCCCAGTTCTTCCCGCGTCGCGCCGCATTTCATCAGCGCCTCGACGTGAAAGTTGATGCAGGGCTCACAGCGCTGGCTGACCGCGATGGCCAGCGCGACATATTCCTTTTCCTTGACGGAAATCGCCGGGCTGTCCTTGGCCGCCTTCGACAACTGGCCGAACCCCGCCATCGTGTCGGGAATCAGCTTGTTCATCACCCGCAGCTCGCTGCGCATGTCGGCGATCTTGGCCTTGTAGCTCATCTCATGCTCCTTGAGGGGCGGCCCGGAGGCCACGGCGTTTCGCCCTCAATTCACATTCAAATAAATGAATGTCAAGTGCCGACCTGCCGCACCCCGTCAGCCAAAGCGGACGGGCGACAGCGCCGCCACCAGATCGGCGCGCAGGGCAGGGGGGCGCCCGGCGATCAGGTCGGCCACCAGCGCGCTGGCGCCCGGGCAGGACTGGAAGCCCTGTCCCCCCTGTCCGCCCAGCCAGAAGAAGGCCGGATCGCGCGCGTCGGGGCCGATCACCAGCACCCGGTCGGGGGCAAAGGTGCGCAGGCCCGCCCAGTTGGCCAGGATGCGGGTCACCGGCTCGGTCATGAAGGATTCATACCGCGCCAGCCCCTCGGCCAGCACCATGTCATCGGCCCAGGCATCATGCGGTTCCATCGGGTCTTCGTCGGCGGGCGACACGATCAGCGCCCCGGCATCGGGCTTGGCATACCAGTCCTCGCCGGGGCCAAAGATCATGGGCCAGCGGCTGACATCCAGCCCGCCCGGCGCCGGAATCCGCGCCATCGACCGGCGGTGCGGCACAAAGCCCAGAGGCTGCACCCCGGCCAGCTTCGCCACCTCGTCCACCCAGGCGCCCGCCGCGTTGATCAGCAGCTTCGCCTCGGCCTCGCCCCCGGCCCATGCCACCCGCCAGCCCGATGCCGTGCGGGTGATCGCGGTCGCCCGGGCCCGGGTGACTATGGCCGCCCCATGGGCGCGCGCCTCCTTGGCAAAGCCCTGCAACAGCAGGTCGGTGTCGATGTCATCGGCATGGTCCGCCAGCCCGGCCAGCTTGACCACCTCCAGATTCAGGATCGGCACGATCGCCTGCGCCTCGGCGGGCGAAATCGGATCGAAGGCCATCGCCTTCACGTCCTCGTCGAAATCTGCCCGCTGATCTTCCCGCGCCACCAGCATCAGCCCGCGATGCGTCAGCAGACCGGGAACCGACCGGAAATAATCGCCCGAGGCCATCGACAGCTCCACCACGGCGGGCGTGCCATAGCGCGGCTCATAGAGCGCGGCCGACCGGCTTGAGGCGTGATGTGCCAGCGTGTCCTCGGCCTCAAGCAGGAGGACAGACCCAAGGGGCGCCAGCCGCGCCGCCGCCGAAACTCCGGCGATGCCGCCGCCGATGATCAGGAAATCATGTTGCATGTCGTGCCCTCGAACCCTGGCCGACAGAACCACCCCGCCCGGCGAAGCGCAAGCCGTCAGCCGCGCCGGACCGCCCCGGTCAGCCCTGCCGCGCCAGCCCGGCATAAAGCCGGGGCAGCCGTTCGGGCAGGCGGTCGATCCGGTCAAGGATCTGGTAGCCGCGCGCCCCGAAGATCTGCGCGACATAGGCATCGGCCTGCGGGTCCAGCGTCAGGCAGAAGGGCGAAACGCCCTGCCGCGCCACCTCTGCCACGGCGGCGCGGGCGTCGTGGCGCAGATGGGCCGGGTCGCGCACGTCAATATCGGCGGGCGCGCCATCGGTCAGCACCAGAAGCAGCTTGCGCGCCGCGCGCTGCTGCGACAGGTGCCAGCCGGCATGGCGGATCGCCGCCCCCATGCGGGTGGACAGCCGCCCCTCCATCCCGGCCAGCCGCGCCTTGGGCAGCGGCCCCCAGTCTTCGCCGAATTCCTTGAAGCGCTGGTAGAACACGTTATGCCGCCCGTCCGAGCTGAACCCGTGCAGCGCGAAGGGATCGCCCACCCGATGCACCGCCTCGGCCAGCAGAGTGGCGGCGGCGCGGGTCAGGTCGATCAGCCGTTCCCCGCCTTCGCCCACCACATCGTTGGTCGATTGCGACAGGTCCATCAGCAGCAGCACTGCCACGTCGCGGGTGATCCGCACCTGCCGCATCATCACCCGCGGGTCGGGCTGCCGGCCCAGCCGCAGGTCAAGCCGGGCGGCAATCGCGGCGTTCAGGTCCAGATCGTCGCCATCCTCCAGCCGCCGCAGCCGCTGCACCCCCTGCGGCTGCATCGCCTCAAGCACGCGGCGCATCCGCTGCAACACCGGGCGGTGTTCGGTCAGGATCGCCTCCACCGCCTTGGGGTCGCCGGCCAGCGGGCGCTTTTCCAGCACGGTCGCCCAGTCGGGCCGCTCAAGCTGGATGCGGTAGTCGAACTCGGGGTAGCTGCGCGGCGGGGCCACCGGATCGCGCCCCTCGCGCGCGTTGAAACTGGTGCCGTCGTCATCGAAGAACTCGGTCGCGCAGACCAGAATCTCCTGCGCATCCTCGCCCGCGGTTTCCACCTCGACCTCGTTCACCATTTCCGAAACCGAGACATAGCGCCGCCGCTGCGCCGGGGCGGGGGCTTCGTCCCAGTCCACCTCTTCGGTTTCCCAAAGGTGGCGGTTGTCGTCGCGATAGGGTGCGGCCACCGGCGCGGGCAACCGCCCCGGTCCCAGCCGTTCGGCCAGCGCCAGCCCGATCCGCTGCGACGCCGTGGTGCTTGCCAGATCGGCCCCGGCAAATTCGGCCCGCGCCCAGGCAACCAGCGGGTCGGTCGTGGCCGCCTCGGGCAGCAGCAGCCCGCGCGCCACCCGGTCCAGCGGCATTGCCTCGCCGTGGAACCGCGCCCACAGGTCGCGCAGCCGGGGAAAGCGGGCAATGGCCAGCGCCTCGGCCCGGGCATCCTCGATCACGCCGATACAGGCCATCTGCCGGGGCGACAGGCCGTCGGCCGCCAGCGGCCCGCGCCAGGCCATCACATGCGCGGCCGCATGGGCGGCGGCGGCGCGGTAGATGTCGGCCCCCGCGATTCCCTGCCAGTCGTCCCAGGCGTCGGGCAGGTGCAGCAGCCCCGCCTCCAGAAACGGCCGCAGCCCTTCGCGCGCCTCGTAATCGCCCGAGGTGGGGCGCATCGCGAAATCGCGGCCCCACAGCGCGCGCAGATAGGCCCCGATCCGGCGGTGGATGTCCACGAACAGCGTGCCCTTGCGTTCGCGCTGCAACACGGCCTTCGATTCGGCGCTGGCCAGCGCGAAGTAACGCATCTGTTCTTCCGGGTTGCTGCGGTGCGCCTCGGCCCCCCACAGCGCCCAGCGGCGCAGCCCGCCCAGCGTCAGCACGCCCAGCAGTTCGTCCAGATGGTCCAGCAGCGGGCGCAGCCCGCGCGGTGCCTGGGCCAGCAGCGTGTCCAGAAACGCCATCCAGCCCCGGAACAGCGCCGCATCCCCCAGCCGCCGCGCCGCCAGCGGTGCCGTCGCCAGCACCCGCGCGATCACCGCCCCCGAGGTGCGCGAGGCCAGCCGCAGACAATCGCGCACCAGATCGGGCAGCACGTCTTCGCCCAGCTCGCGCGCCAGCGGCGGCGCAGCTTCGATCCAGGCCCGCACCACCTCGGGCCCGCGGCCCATCCGGTGCAGCGCCAGCGCCCCTTCGGCCCACAGCACCAGCCCGCCGGGCGACAGGCTGCGCGCCGCCTCGGCCCGCAGGCTGGCGTGCAGCTCCCGCTCGGCCGGCGGCAGGTCGGCCAGGGCCTCGGTCATGCGGGCGGCCGGGTCTGTCATGGCGCGGCTCAGAAGAACGTGGTGACGGCGGCGTCAAGCGCGTCGCGCATGTCGGGGTCGTCGGTGATCGGGCGCACCAGTGCCATCCGGCAGGCCGGCACCGGCGCCACGCCCTGCGCGATCAGCCCGCCCGCGTGCACCAGCATCCGGGTCGAAATGCCTTCGTCCAGCCCGTGTCCCTTCAGGTTGCGCGCCCGTTCGGCAATCGACACCAGCTTGTCGGCCAGGCCCCGGTCAATGCCCGTTTCATGCGCCACGATCTCCACCTCGACCGCATGGTCGGGATAGGTGAAATCCAGCGCGCCGAAGCGTTGCTTGGTCGATTGCTTCAGGTCTTTCATCAGGCTCTGGTAGCCGGGGTTATAGCTGATCACGAGGTGAAAGTCGGGGTGCGCCCGCAGCAGTTCGCCCTTCTTTTCCAGCGGCAGCACTCGGCGGTTGTCGGTCAGCGGGTGGATCACCACGGTCGTATCCTGCCGCGCCTCGACCACCTCATCCAGATAGCAGATCGCGCCATGCCGGGCGGCAAATGTCAGCGGCCCGTCCTGCCAGCGCGTGCCCTCGGCATCCAGCAGGAACCGCCCCACCAGATCCGAGGCGGTCATGTCCTCGTTGCAGGAAACCGTGACCAGCGGCTTGCCCAGCCGCCAGGCCATATGTTCCACGAACCGCGTCTTGCCGCAGCCGGTGGGGCCTTTCAGCATGACCGGCATCTTCGCCGCATAGGCCGCCTCATACAGCGCAACCTCGTCGGCCACCGGGCGATACCAGGGGTCGGCGGCAATGCGGAAGGGGGCGGTGATCTGGTCCATGGCGGCCTCGGGGCATCGGGAAAGCGCCCGCCGCAGGGCTGCGGCGGGCAGGGCGGTCAGACGGGTGTTCCGCGATAGACCACCATGTTCGCGCCCTGGCTCTGGGTGAAATTGTTGTAGCCGATCAGCCGGACGTGATTGTCGGGGTTGGCCTCATGGCAGGCTTTCAGCTCGGCCAGAATGGCATCGACATCGGTTTCCCCGAACATCGGCAGCTTCCACATGTACCAGAAGTTCGACTTGGCGAACTGCGGCTCGGTGTGTTCGATGGCCGGGTTCCAGCCGTGTTTCACGATCCATTCCACCTGCTTGCGGATCTGCGCCTCATCCATCGGCGGCAGATAGGAAAACGTGCCCATCTTGCGGCTCGCCGGGTCGGACAGCCGCGAGGTATAGTCCTGAACTTTGCTCATCATCTCTCTCCCTTTGGCGGCTCAGCGGTGCTGGGTGTCCAGCTTGTCCACGGTGTCGAACTCGAACTTGATCTCTTTCCAGGTCTCCATGGCGATCTTCAGCTCGGGGCTGTGCTGCGCGGCAGCGGTCAGGATGGCCTTGCCTTCCTTCTCCAGCTCGCGGCCTTCGTTGCGGGCCTGAACGCAGGCCTCCAGCGCCACCCGGTTCGCCGCGGCGCCCGCCGCATTGCCCCAGGGGTGGCCCAGCGTGCCGCCGCCGAATTGCAGGACCGAGTCATTGCCGAAGATCGAAACCAGCGCCGGCATGTGCCAGACGTGAATCCCGCCTGATGCCACCGGGAACACCCCTGGCATCGGCCCCCAGTCCTGATCGAAGAAGATCCCGCGCGAACGGTCTTCCTTGATGTGGCGGTCGCGCAGCAGGTCGATCCAGCCCAGCGTCGCCGCCCGGTCGCCCTCCAGCTTGCCCACCACGGTGCCGGAATGAAGGTGGTCGCCGCCCAGCAGGCGCAGCAGCTTCGCCAGAACGCGGAAGTTGATGCCGTGGTTCGGGTTGCGGTCCATCACCGCGTGCATGGCGCGGTGAACGTGCAGCAGCATCCCGTTGTCGCGGCACCATTTCGACAGCGAGTTGTGCGCCGCCCAACCCAGCGTCAGGTAATCCGACATGATGATCGGCGTGCCGATCTCCTTGGCGTATTCCGCGCGCTTGTAGACCTCTTCCATCGTGGCGGCGGTCACGTTCATGTAGTGACCCTTGCGCTCGCCCGTCTCGGCCTCGGCCTTGACGATGGCCTCCTGGCAGAAATCGAACCTGTCGCGCCAGCGCATGAAGGGCTGCGAATTGACGTTCTCGTCGTCCTTGGTGAAATCCAGCCCGCCGCGCAGACATTCATAGACCGCCCGGCCATAGTTCTTGGCCGAAAGGCCCAGCTTCGGCTTGATGGTGCAGCCCAGCAGGGGGCGGCCGTACTTGTCCAGCTTGTCGCGTTCCACGTTGATGCCATGCGGCGGGCCGAAGCAGGTGGCCACGAACCACAGCGGGAACCGCACGTCTTCCAGCCGCAGCGACCGCACCGCCTTGAAGCCGAAGACGTTGCCCACGATCGAGGTGAACACGTTGACGACCGAGCCTTCCTCGAACAGGTCCATCGGATAGGCGATGAAGGCATAGAAGGCGTCGTCAGACCCCGGCACGTCCTCGATCGCGTAGGCGCGGCCCTTGTAATAGTCGAGGTCGGTCAGAAGGTCGGTCCAGACCGTTGTCCAGGTGCCGGTCGAGCTTTCGGCGGCCACGGCGGCGGCGGCTTCCTCGCGCGAAACGCCGGCCTGCGGCACCACCTTGAACACGGCAAGGATGTCGCTGTCCTTCACCGTGTAATGCGGTTCCCAATAGGTCGATCGGTATTCCTTCACACCGGCGTCATAGGTCTTCGCGGCCATCGGCTCTCTCCCGTTTGTCGTGCCCGAATGTGCGGGTCGCAGCCGGTATCGCGCCTTGTATGACTAAACAAAACTGAATAGTTTTTAGTTTCAGAACAGGGAAAAGGTTATGATAAGGTACACCCTGCGCCAGCTTCAGGTGTTTCGCGCGGTGGCCAGCCACGCCAG
Organism: Fuscovulum blasticum DSM 2131; assembly: GCF_003034965.1. GTDB lineage: Bacteria > Pseudomonadota > Alphaproteobacteria > Rhodobacterales > Rhodobacteraceae > Pseudogemmobacter > Pseudogemmobacter blasticus. Next base: position 40,331 of record NZ_PZKE01000003.1, read on the forward strand.
CTACACCCGCGCGGCCGAAGAATTGCACCTGACCCAGCCCGCCGTGTTCGCCCAGGTGAAGCAGTTGGAAGACGCGCTTGGCCTGCCGCTGCTGGACCGGATCGGCAAGCGCCTGTTCCTGACCGAGGCCGGCCGCGCCGTGGTGGAAACCGCCCGCGAAACGCTGGAAGGCGTCGAACGGCTGGACATGCACCTGGCCGATCTGCAGGGGCTGCGGCGCGGGCGGCTGCGCATCGCCATCGTCTCGACGGTGCAGTATTTCCTGCCCCGCCTCCTGGGCACCTTCTGCACCGAAAACCCCGGCATCGAAATCGCGCTGACCGTGACCAACCGCGAAACGGTGATCGCCCGGCTGGCCGCGAATGAAGACGATCTCTGCATCCTGGGCCAGCCGCCGGCGGGGCTGGACGTGGTGGCCACGCCCTTTGCCCGCAACCCCATCACCCTGCTGGCGCGCGGCGATCATCCGCTGGCGGGCCAGCCCGCGCTGCCCTTCGCCCGGCTGGCCGCCGAACCCTTCATCCTGCGCGAACAGGGATCGGGCACCCGCGCCGCCGCCGAACGCTACTTTGCCGATTGCGGCCTGCGGCCCCGCGTGCGGATGGAGCTTGGCTCGAACGAAGCGATCAAGGAAGCGGTGGTCGCCGGCCTTGGGCTGGCGATCCTGTCACAGGACACCATTGCCGAAGACGTGGCGACCGGCCGGCTGGTGGCGCTGGACGTGCAGGGCTTCCCGTTGATGCGGGTCTGGAACGTGGCCTATCCGCGCGGCAAGCACCTGTCGGTCGCCGCCAGCGCCTTTCTGGACCACCTGATCGACCAGACCCGCGGCGCCGCCGCGCCCTAACCCTTGCGGGTTTCCTTCAGCTTGTCGATCCCCAGCACCTTGAGCGCGAGCGCCTCGTAGAACGGTTCGGCCGTGCCCTTGCGCAGCTTGCGCAGGAAGTATTTCTCGAAGCCCACCTTGGCCAGATGCACCCATTTGCCGCTGGACGACCAGTTCACGTTGCGCGGCGGAATCTGCGGCTGCGCCACGAAGGCCACGCCCCCGTCGCCAAAATCCGCCAGGCAGACCGCGTTCCAGGTGCCCACCTGATCGGGTTCCTTCCCGCGCAGGATGTTGCCGATGTTATGCGCCGTGGCGCTGACCATGCTTTCGATCATGAAGCCGGTCTTCGGCACGCCGCAAGGCACCGGCGTCGGCCCCATCGGCGGGATGGCCACACAGACGCCCACAGCAAACACATTGGGATAGGCCGGGTTCTGCTGGTGCTGGTCCACGATGGTAAACCCGCGCGGGTTCGACAGCCCCTCGATGCCGCGCACCGGCGCGATGCCGCGAAACGCGGGCAGCATCATCGAGAATGCAAAGGGCAGCACCTTCTCGGCCTTCACGCTGCCGTCGTCATTGATCTCCTCGACGGTCATCTTGCCGTCCTCGACCTGCTTCACCCGGGCCGAGGTGATCCATTTGATGTGTTTCCCGCGCATCTCGGATTCCAGCAGCCCCTTGGTGTCGCCCACCCCGTCCAGCCCCAGATGGCCGATATAGGGTTCGGCGGTGACAAAGGTCATCGGCACCTTGTCGCGGATCTTTGCCTTGCGCAGGGCGGCTTCCAGAATGAACAGGAATTCATAGGCCGGGCCAAAGCAGCTTGCCCCCTGCGCCGCGCCAATGATCACCGGGCCGGGCGCCTTGAGCAGTTTCTGGAACACCTGTTCCGCCTGTTCGGCATGGTCGATATGGCAGACCGACTGGGTAAAGCCGCCATGCGGGCCAAAGCCCGGGATTTCGTCGAAGGCCAGTTCGGGCCCGGTGGCAATGATCAGGAAATCATAGGTCACGTCGCTGCCATCGACCAGACGGATGCGGTTTTCCTGCGGGATCACCCGTTCCGCCGCGACAGGCCGGAAGGCAATGCCCTTGCGCGCCATGGTCGGCCCCAGGTCCACCGTGATCTCCTCGCGCTTGCGCCAGCCCACCGCGATCCAGGGGTTCGACGGCACGAAATGGTAAACCGGGTCTTTCGTCACCACGGTGATCGTGTCTTCGGGGCGAAGCTGGTCCTTCATCTCATAGGCCATGATCGCCCCGCCCAAGCCAGCCCCCAGCACAACGACATGCGCCATTCTTCATCCTCCCTCTGAAATTCTGCCTCCCCGGCTTCACTATAATAAATTCGAATGTTTGAATTTCAAAACGTAATGTTTGCTGTGAAATCCGGTGCTTCGGAAAATGAAAAGGCCCGCCGAAGCGGGCCTTCTGTCGTCAGGTCCGAAGGGGGCTCACTTCGGAATGTCGCCCTTGATGCCTTCGACGAAGAAATCCATCCCCAGCAGGTCGCCGTCCGGCGCGGTCGCGCCTTCGGCCAGCCACTCCGAACCGTCCTGCTTCTTGATCGGGCCGGTGAACGGGTGGAAGGTGCCGGCGGCGATGTCGTCGCGCACCTTTTCGGCGGCGGCCTTCACCTCGGCCGGAACGGCATCGGTGATTTCGCCGATCAGCACTTCGCCCCCGGCGATGCCGGCCCAGATGTCGGACTGTTCATAGGTGCCGTCCAGCAGCGCGCCGACGCGCTCCACATAGTAGGGCGCCCAGTTGTCGATGATCGAGCTGACACGCGGGCTGGGCTTGTAGGCTTCCATGTCCGACGCCTGACCGAAGCCGATCACCGCGCCGCCGGCCTTGGCGGCCTCGGCCAGCGGGGCGGTCGAATCGGTATGCGCCGCGATCACGTCGACGCCCTGGTCGATCAGCGCCTTGGCGGCATCGGCCTCTTTCGCCGGATCGAACCAGGTGAAGGCCCAGACGACCGACAGTTCGACGTTCGGGTTCACCTTCTTGGCGGCCAGGTAATACGAGTTGATGCCGTTCATCACCTCGGGGATCGGGAACGACCCGATGTAGCCGATCTTGTTCGATTTGGTCATCATGCCGGCAATCGTGCCCTGCACCGCGCGGCCTTCATAGAAGCGCGCATTGTAGGTGCTGACATTCGGATGCTCGCGCTTGAAGCCGGTGGCATGTTCGAACTTCACGTCGGGGAACTTGGCGGCCACCGCATTGGTCGCGTCCATGTAGCCGAACGAGGTGGTGAAGATGATGTTGCAGCCGCCCAGCGCCATCTGGGTCAGCACCCGCTCGGCATCGGCGCCTTCCGGCACGCTTTCCTGATACTGGATCTCGACCTTGTCGCCGAACTTCTCTTTCACGGCCAGGGCGCCCTGATGGTGCTGGAACGTCCAGCCGCCGTCACCGATCGGGCCGACGTAAACGAAACAGGCCTTCACCTTGTCCATGCCGGCAGCCTGGGCACCGCCTCCGAAAGCCAGGCTCAGGCCCAGCGCGGCGGTTGCAAGCAGCGTTCTGCGGTTCATGTAGCGTCTCCCCGTTGTGGCAGGGCCTTGATCGGCCCCGCGAAGTAAGTCCCCGCCCTGATGTCAGCGCGAGGCGTGAAAGTTCTGTCCCAGGCTGGCCGGCGCGCCCGTCGCCGCCTTGCCGCGCCCCGAGGACATGATGACCAGCACCACGATGGTTAGCACAAAGGGGGCCATGGACAAGTATTCGACCGGCACCTTGATCTGCGTTACCCCCATGGCAAGCCCCACCACCCAGACCAGCGGCGGCACTGCCAGCACCGCCACGGCGGCCGGGTGCATCTGCGGCCGTTCCGGCGTGGATCGCCGCAGCAGCCCCACCGCCAGGATGGCACCGCAGACCAGCGCGATCAGGCCCAGGATGCCAAGCGGAATCCCGCCCGAGACCTGCACATTCAACTGAAGCGCCCCGATTCCGCCGAAGAAATAGGCACCGGCCAGCACGCGCCAGGGCCGCCAGCTTGCAAAGACCACGATCGCCAGCGCGATCCAGCCGGCGCCGGCGGTGATGCCGTCCACCCATTGCGGCACCCGGGCCAGGCTGACATAGGCGCCGCCGATGCCCGCCATCGCCCCGCCGAACAGGATGCACAGCAGGCGGATGCGGTTCACCTTGTAGCCCAGCGCATGGGCCGAGTCGTGGCTTTCGCCCACCGCGCGGATGATCAGCCCGATCCGGGTGGCCTTCAGCACCCACCACACCAGCGCCGTCATCGCGATCGAGAAATACACCACCCAGTCATGGCCAAACAGGATGGGCCCGGCCACCGGGATACCCGCCAGCGCCTCGGGCAGCAGGCCCGGCGTATGCGGCGGCTTGATCCCGTTGTAACCCTGTCCGCCCAGCGAACTGACCCCCAGCCCGAACAGCGTCAGCGCCAGCCCGGTTGCCACCTGATTGGCCAGGAACACCTGCGTCAGCGCGGCAAAGATCAGGCTCAGCAGCGCGCCCGCGACCGCCCCTCCCAGAAAGCCCAGCGCCGGGCTGCCGGTGTGCACGGCGGTCACAAAGCCGCCCAGCGCGCCGATCACCATCATCCCCTCGACGCCCAGGTTCAGCACGCCCGACCGCTCGACCACCGTTTCGCCCAGCGCCGCCAGCAGGATCGGTACCGCCGTGGCCATCAGGCCCGCGATCAGGATGACCGGATTGATACCGCCGAAATCCATCACTTCGCTCCTGCGCTTGCGGCACCCGCGCCCAGGCGGAAGCGGTAGTTGGTCAGCACGTCCACGGCCAGCAGGAAGAACAGCAGCATCCCCTGGAACACCTGGATCGCCGCCGCCGGCAGGCCCAGGTTGGTCGAGGCCATCTCGCCGCCCACATAGGTCAGCGCCATCAGGAACCCCGCCAGCACGATGCCCAGCGGGTTCAGCCGGCCCAGGAAGGCCACGATGATCGCCGTGAACCCGTAGCCCGTGTTGAAGTCGATGCTGATCTGCCCCGCCGGGCCCGTCACCTCGAACAGGCCCGCCAGCCCGGCCAGCGCGCCCGACAGGCCCATGCACAGCATGACCAGCCGCGTCGGGCTGACCCCGTGGAACCGCGCCGCGCGCGGCGCCTGTCCGGCCAGCTTGATCTGGTATCCGGCAATGTGCCGGCTCAGCAGGATATAGGCCAGCACCGCCGTCACCAGCGCGGTCACGCCGCCCCAGTGCAGCCCGCTGCCCGCAATCAGTTCAGGGTTTGCCGCCGCCGGATAGCTGCTGAAATTGCGGCTGCCCGGAAAACCCATCCCTTCGGGGTTCTTCAGAAACCCGGTCGCCGCCTTGGCCAGAATGGTCTGCGCCACATAGACCAGCATCAGCGACACAAGGATTTCGTTGGTGTTGAACCGCGTCTTCAGGATGGCCGGGATCATCGCCCAGGCCCAGCCGCCGAAGGCGCCCGCCAGCACCATCACCGGAAAGATCAGCCGGTTGTCGGTGGGAAACACCGCCAGCCCGACCGAGGCCCCGACCACGGCGCCCATGATGTATTGCCCCTCGGCCCCGATGTTCCAGATGCCCGCCCGGAACCCCAGCGCCAGCCCGATGGCGATCAGGATCAGCGGTCCCGCCTTCACCAGAAGCTGGCCGCGCAGGTAAAAGGCGAACTCGCCGAACACCGGGTCCCAGAAGATGGTTCGGATCACCTCGAACGGGTTCTTGCCCATCAGCGCGAACAGGATGCCGCCGACGATCATCGTCAGCACCACGGCCACCACCGGCGTCGCGTAAAGCCAGAACCGGCTGGGCGTCGGGCGCTTCTCAAGCCTCAGCATGATGCGCCACCTCCATGCCATGCGCGCCGCCCATCATCAGGCCGATCTCCTCCATGGTCAGCCCGTCGGTGCTGCGGGGCCGGGTCAGCCGTCCCTCGTTCAGCACGGCAAAGCTGTCGGCCACCTCCAGCAGCTCGTCCAGATCCTGGCTGATCACCACCACCGCCGCCCCTTCCGCCGCGCGGTCCAGGATCGACTGCCGGATCGCCGCCGCCGCCGCCGCATCCACGCCCCAGGTCGGCTGGTTGATCACGATCACGCTGGCGCCCTGCATCAGCTCGCGCCCCATCAGGAATTTCTGCAGGTTGCCGCCCGACAGCGCCCGCGCCGCCACATCCGGCCCCGGCGTGCGCACGTCATAGGCGGTGATGATCTCTTCGGCAAAAGCCTTGGTCGCGGCCCAGTCGATGAAGCCCGCCCGCGTCAGCCCCTTGCGCACCGCCCCCGACAGAAGCGCGTTTTCCACCAGGCTCATGTCCGGCGCCGCGGCATGGCCGTAGCGGTCCTCGGGCGCGGCCACCAGCCCGGCCTTGCGCCGTTCGGACGGGCCCAGATGGCCCGCCGCGTGGCTGTCGATCCGCACCCGGTCGGCGTCGGATTTCAGCTCGCCCGACAGTGCCAGCAGCAATTCGTCCTGCCCGTTGCCCGCCACCCCGGCAATGCCCAGCACCTCGCCGCGCGCCACCGTGAAGGACACCGCCTTCAGCGAGGTGCCGAACGGAATGGGCGAGGCGACCGACAGGTCGCTGACCCCCAGCGCCACCGGCCCCTTTTCGCCGCGGCTGCGTTCGGGCGGCTGCAGGCTGCTGCCCACCATCAGTTCCGCCATTTCGCGCGCCGTGCGATCGCGCGGAGTGCAGGTCGCCACCACGCGGCCCCGCCGCAGGATGGTGGCCGTGTCGCACAGCGACCGGATCTCTTCCAGCTTGTGGCTGATATACAGGATCGCCGTCCCCTCGCGCGACAACTGGCGCAGCGTCTTGAACAGGATCTCCACCTCCTGCGGCGTCAGCACGCTGGTGGGTTCGTCCATGATCAGAAGTTTCGGGTCTTGCAGCAGGCAGCGGATGATCTCGACCCGCTGGCGTTCCCCCGCCGACAGGTCGCCCACCATGCGGGCGGGGTCCAGCGGCAGGCCGTATTCCTCGCTCACGGCGCGGATGCGGGCGGCCAGTTCGCGCATCGGCGGCGGGTTTTCCATGCCCAGCGCCACGTTCTCGGCCACGTTCAGCGCCTCGAACAGGCTGAAATGCTGGAATACCATGCCCACGCCCAGCCGCCGCGCCTCGGCCGGCTTGGCCGGGGCATAGGGCTTGCCGCGCAGGGTCATCCGTCCGCTGTCGGGGCGCACCAGACCGAAGATCATCTTGACCATGGTCGACTTGCCGGCGCCGTTCTCGCCCAGCAGCGCATGGACCTCGCCCTCGCGGATCGTGAAGGACACATCGCTGTTGGCCACCACGCCCGGATAGGCCTTGGTGATCCCCTCCACCCGCAAAAGCTCGGGTCTTGCGGTCGTCTCCGCGCTGTCAGCCGGCTGCGTCCCTGTCATTCCCCCGTCCCGTCCCCCAGGTTTCTTTTCGTTGTCCCGCCCTGATCATCGCCACCGCGACGCCAATCGCAATGGCCTGCGGATGCTTGCCAAGGCCGGTATCGCCGATCGGGCAGTCGATGCGCGCGATTTGGGCAGCCGAATGGCCCAACCCCGCCAGCCGCGACCGGAACCGCGCCCATTTGGTGGCAGACCCGATCACCCCCGCCCGGGCAAAGCCATGGCCCAGCAAGCGATGGCACAGTTCCAGATCCAGCGCATGTGAAAAGGTCACGATCAGATGCTCGGCCCCCTGCGGCGCATAGACCACCAGCGACTCGGGCGCCGGCGCGGGCAGCACCGTCACGCCCTCGGGCACCGTGTCGGGAAACCGCTCCGGCGCGATGTCCACCCAGGTCAGCCGCAGGCCGGGCAGGGGGGCCAGCACCGCCACCAGCGCCCGGCCCACATGGCCCGCGCCCCAGATCCAGACCTCGCGGCCGGGGCGGGCCAGCGGTTCGATCATCCAGCCCTGAACCTGCTCGGTCACCAGCGGCGCCTCGCCGTTGCGCGCCCGGCGCAGCCGGTTGGCCACCTTCAGCGGCATCTCCCCCGCCGTGCCCGGCATCGGGCGCACGACCGCATCCCCCGTCACGCCGGCCAGCCGCGCGCTGTCCCAGACCTCGGTCAGCAACAGCACCGCGCCACCGCAGCACTGCCCCAGCGCCGGGCCCAGCGGCACCTTGTCCAGCCGGTCCTGCCCGTCAAGCGCCGCCCGGGCGCGCTGCACCGCTTCCCATTCCAGCGCCCCGCCGCCGATGGTGCCCGATTGCCCGCCCCGCCACACCAGCATCGCCGCCCCCACCTCGCGCGGGGAAGATCCGTCATGCGCTGCAATCACCACACGGGCCACCCGCCCTTCGGCGGCCACCGCCGCCTGCAGGGCGCCCAGGTCAAACATCGCGCTCGACCCGCCGCACCGCCGCCAGCACCGCCTCGGCCGTGGCCGGGGCGCGCAGGTCGGGGTAGATGGTTCCGTCGCCGCAGGCCGCCACCGCATCGGACAGCGCATAAAAGGCCGAAATGCCCAGCATGAAGGGCGGCTCGCCCACCGCCTTCGACCTGCCGACCGCCTCTTCGCGGTTCGGCCGGTTCCACAGCGCCACGTTGAAGATGCGCGGCCGGTCCGAACAGGCCGGAATCTTGTAGGTGCTGGGGGCATGGGTCGCCAGCCGCCCCTTGCCATCCCAGACCAGCTCTTCCGTGGTCAGCCAGCCCGCACCCTGCACATAGGCGCCCTCGATCTGGCCGATGTCCAGCGCCGGGTTCAGCGGATTGCCGGTGTCATGCAGCAGATCCGCCCGCAGGATGCGGTTCTCGCCGGTCAGCCGGTCGATCACCACCTCGGTCACCGCCGCGCCATAGGCGAAATAGAAGAACGGCCGCCCCTCGCCCTTCACCCGGTCCCAGGTGATCTTTGGCGTCGCGTAATAGCCGGTGGAGGACAGCGAGATGCGCGCCTGATAGGCGGCCTGCGCCAGTTCGGCAAAGCTGTAATCGGCGCCTGCCACCTGCACCCGGCCCGCCTGGAACTGCACCTCCGCGGCCGTCGCCTGATGCCGGTCGGCCAGAAACGCGGCCATCCGCCCGCGGATCGTTTCGGCCGCCACCTGCGCCGCCATGCCGTTCAGGTCGCTGCCCGAACTGGCCGCCGTGGCGCTGGTGTTCGGCACTTTCGACGTGTCGGTCGCGGTGATCTTCACCGCCCCCGTCTCAACCCCGAAGACTGCGGCCACCACCTGCGCCACCTTCTGGTTCAGGCCCTGGCCCATCTCTGTGCCGCCGTGGTTCAGGTGGATGCTGCCATCCTGATAGACATGCACCAGCGCGCCCGCCTGGTTCAGCCAGGTCAGGGTGAAGGAAATCCCGAACTTCACCGGCGTCAGCGCGATCCCGCGCTTCAGGATCGGATTTGTCCGGTTCCAATCGGCAATCTCCGCCTTCCGCGCCTGATAATTGCTCGATTTCTCCAACTCGGCCACCAGCGCCTGCCCGATGAAATCTTCCACCGGCATCAGATAGGGCGTTGTCTGAACCCCTTTCATCTGTCCGGAAATATCCTCGGGGGGGCCGGAGGGCGAAGCGCCCCCGGCGGCATCCGCATCGCGGTAGAAATTGGCCCGGCGCACCTCCAGCGGGTCGCGGCCCAGCGCAAAGGCCACATGGTCCATCACCCGCTCGATGCCGATCATGCCCTGCGGCCCGCCAAAGCCGCGATAGGCGGTGGCGCTTTGCGTATGGGTGCGCAGCCGGTGGCTCTCGATGCGGATCGCCGGCAGCCAATAGCAGTTGTCGGCATGCAGCATGGCACGGTCGGCCACCGGCAGGCTCAGGTCCTGGCTCCAGCCGCAGCGGAACAGATGGGTGAACTCGATCCCCGTCACCCGGCCCACGTCATCGAAACCGGCCCGGTAGCGGATCTTCAGGTCATGGCGCTTGCCGGTGATCACCATGTCGTCGTCGCGGTCATAGCGCATCTTGCAGGGCCGGCCCAGGCGCCGCGCCGCCACCGCGCAGGCAATGGCCAGCGCATTGCCCTGGCTTTCCTTGCCGCCGAACCCGCCGCCCATCCGCCGGGTTTCCACCCGCACCGCCGCCATCGGCAGGTGCAGCGCATGGGCAACCTTGTGCTGAATCTCGCTGGGATGTTGGGTCGAGGACAGGATGTGAACGCCATCCTCCTGCGGGATCGCCGCGGCGATCTGGCCTTCCAGATAGAAATGCTCCTGCCCGCCAACCGGGAACTCGCCCTCCACCACATGCGCGGCGCCGGCGATCGCGGCCGCCGCATCGCCGCGCGCCCAGACGATGGGGCCCTGCTCGAACCGGCTGTTCGCCGCCAGCGCGTCCTCTACTGTCAGCAGCGCCGGCAGTTCGGCATAGCTCACCTTGCCCAGACGCGCCGCCTTGCGCGCCGCCAGATGGCTGGTCGCCACCACCAGAAACACCGGCTGGCCAACGTAATGCACCCGCCCCACCGCCAGCAGCGGCTCGTCATGGACCGAGGGGCTGCAATCCGGCATCTCGGGCAGGTCGTCCGCCGACAGCACGGCCACCACGCCCGGCGCCGCCCGCACCGCCGACAGGTCCAGCGCGGTGATCGTGCCATGCGCCACCGTTGACAGGCCAAAGGCCAGATGCAGCGTGCCCGCCGGCAGCGGAACATCGTCCAGATAGCGGGCCTGCCCGGTTACATGCAGGGGCGCACTGTCATGGGGCAGGGGTTTGCCAAGGCTCATGCGCCCACCTCCAGCACCGACACCGGCCGCCCGGCCAGATCATGGAAATAGCGCAGCAGCATCGCCTGCGCCGTGCGCCGGCGATAGTCGGCACTGGCGCGCATGTCGCTCAGCGGCGTGAAGTCGGCGTCCATCGCCGCCATGGCCGCGCGCACCGTGTCCTCGGTCCAGGCCTGCCCGGCCAGCGCCGCCTCGGCCGCCGCGGCGCGTTTCGGAATCCCCGCCATGCCGCCAAAGGCGATGCGGGCCCCGGTCACCCGCCCGTCCTGCACCGTCACGTTGAACCCCCCGCAGACGGCGCTGATGTCCTGATCAAAGCGTTTCGACAGCTTGTAGATCCGCAGCGCCGGCGCCTGGGCCGGGATCGTCACCGCCTCGACGAATTCGCCGGGCTGCCGGTCCTGCTTGCGATAGTCCAGGAAGAAGGCTTCCAGCGGCAGGCTGCGGCGGACCTCGCCCCGGCGCAGGTGCAGCGTGGCGCCCAGCGCGATCAGCGCGGGCGGCCCGTCGCCGATGGGGCTGCCATTGGCGATATTGCCGCCGATGGTGGCGGCATTGCGCACCTGAAGGCTGGCAAAGCGGCGCAGCATTTCGGCCAGCGCCGGATGCGGCCCGGCCATCGCCTGCCGCAGCGCCTCGACCGTGACGCCCGCGCCGATGCGGATGGTGTCGCCCTGCGGCGCGATCCGCTTCAGGTCTTCGATCCCGCCCAGAAAGGCCACCGGCGACAGGTCGCGCAACTGCTTGGTCACCCACAGGCCCACGTCGGTTGCCCCGGCGATCAGCGTCGCCTCGGGGTGGGCGATATACCAATCGGCCAGGTCGTCCGTGGTCGCGGGGCGGCACAAGCCGGGGGCGCTGCCCCCGGACCCCCGGGGTATTTCGGCCAATAGGAAGCCCGCATCGGTTTTCATCCAGTCCGGCACCGGGGCGGCTTCGGCGGCTTCGGCCGCGCGGATGATGGGGGCATAGCCGGTGCAGCGGCACAGGTTTCCCGCCAGCACGTCATCATGCGCCCGGTCGCCGTTCAGATGCGCCGTGGCCATCGAGACCACGAAGCCCGGCGTGCAGAAGCCGCATTGCGACCCGTGATGCGTGACCATCGCCTCCTGCACCGGATGCAGCGCGCCGTCCGGCCCGGCAATGCCTTCCACCGTGCGCACCGCCTTGCCGTGCAGTTGCGGCAGGAACAGGATGCAGGCGTTAAGCGCATGGCTGCCCGAGGCATCGGTGACCATCACCGTGCAGGCGCCGCAGTCGCCTTCGTTGCAGCCTTCCTTGGTGCCGCACAGGCCGCGCTCTTCGCGCAGCCAGTCCAGCAGCGTCTGCGTCGGGCTGGCACCCGACAGCTCGACCGGCGTTCCGTTCAGCAGAAACGCGATCCCAGACCCGTGTCCGGTCATTCCGTTCGTCCGCCGCCTTCTCCCCGTTTGGGGCCCCGTGCGCGACCGCCCGATGCGGCGTAAAGCGGGACGCGCGCCCCTGTTCTGATTGCTTTCATCAAGCCGGGGGGCGCTGGTCAAGGCAAGCGGAAACTTTCCGCCCGTTGCGAAAGCACCTTCAGGTTTCGCGCGACAATCCCGGTCTGCCGCCCTGCGCGGCCGTTCTGCGGGGTTGCGCCCCCGGACGGGTGGGTTAGCCTGCGCCCCATGTCAGGCGCCCCCCGATTCATCCACCTCCGCACCCATACCGAGCACAGCCTTCTGGAAGGGGCGGTGCCCGTGAAGAAGCTGGTCAAGCTGGCGGCGGCGGCGCAGATGCCCGCCATCGCGGTGACCGATACCAACAACATGTTCTGCGCGCTGGAGTTTTCCAGCCATGCCAAGGATGCCGGGCTGCAACCGATTGTCGGCTGCCAGATCAGCCTGGCGCATGATCCGGCCGCGCCCGGCGAACGGCCCCGCCTGCCCGCGCCGCTGGTGCTGCTGGCGCAGTCCGAAGCGGGCTACATGAACCTGATGAAGCTCAACTCCTGCCTTTACCTGCGGGGCGACGGGCAGTTGCCGCATGTCACGGCCGAAGAGCTGGAGCGCCATTCCGCCGGCCTGATCTGCCTGACCGGCGGCCCCGATGGCCCCTTGGGCCGTTTCCTGCAGGCCGGCCAGGTGCCCAAGGCGCGTGCCCTGCTGGCGCGGCTGGCCGCGGCCTTTCCGCAGCGCCTGTATGTCGAATTGCAGCGCCACCCCGGCGAGGGCGGGCGTCTGCCCGCCGCCGAGGCCACCTCTGAACGCGGGCAGGTCGAACTGGCTTATGAGCTGGGCCTGCCGCTGGTTGCGACCAACGATGTCTATTTCCCCGAGGCGAAGATGTATCAGGCGCATGATGCGCTGATCTGCATCGCCGAAGGCGCCTATGTCGACCAGATGGAGCCGCGCCGCAAGCTGACGCCGCAGCACTATTTCAAGTCCGAAGCCGAGATGTGCGCCCTGTTCGCCGATCTGCCCGAGGCGCTGGAAAACACGGTCGAGATCGCCCGCCGCTGTGCCTTCATGGCGTCAAAGCGCAAGCCGATCCTGCCGCGCTTCGCCGAGGATGAGGTCGAGGAGCTGCGCCGCCAGGCCTGGGAAGGGCTGGACCGCCGCCTTGCCGTCATTCCGATGGCCGCGCCGCGCGAAGAATATGAAGCCCGCCTGAAGTTCGAAATCGACATTATCGAGAAGATGGGCTTCCCCGGATACTTCCTGATCGTGTCCGATTTCATCAAATGGGCCAAGGCGCAGGGCATCCCGGTCGGCCCCGGCCGGGGGTCGGGGGCGGGCTCGCTGGTGGCCTATGCGCTGACCATCACCGACCTTGATCCCCTGCGCTATGCGCTGCTTTTCGAACGCTTCCTGAACCCCGAGCGGGTCTCGATGCCCGACTTCGACATCGACTTCTGCATGGACCGCCGCGAAGAGGTGATCCGCTATGTGCAGGAACGCTATGGCCGCGAGAAGGTGGCGCAGATCATCACCTTCGGCGCGCTTCTGTCCAAGGCCGCCGTGCGCGACGTGGGCCGCGTGCTGCAACTGCCCTATGGCCAGGTGGACCGCCTGTCCAAGATGATTCCGGTGGAAGGGGTGAAGCCCGTCTCCATCACCAAGGCACTGGCCGACGAACCCCGGCTGCGCGAGGCGGCGAAGGAAGAAGTGGTCGGCCGCCTGCTGGACTATGCCGAAAAGATCGAAGGTCTTTACCGCAACGCCAGCACCCACGCCGCCGGCGTGGTGATCGGCGACCGCCCGCTGGATGAGCTGGTCCCGCTCTATCAGGACCCGCGCTCCGACATGCCGGCCACCCAGTTCAACATGAAATGGGTCGAGGCCGCCGGTCTGGTGAAGTTCGACTTTCTGGGTCTGAAGACCCTGACCGTCATCCAGAACGCCATCGCGCTGATCCTGAAATCGGGCCGGCCGCTGCATGTGGCCCAGGATGGCCGCACGCTTTACGAACCGAAACCGGGGGCCGAGAACGACATCGGCCACATCCCGCTGGACGACAAGGCCACTTACGACCTTTACGCCGCCGCCCGCACCGTGGCCGTGTTCCAGGTGGAATCCAGCGGCATGATGGATGCGCTGCGCCGGATGAAGCCCACCTGCATCGAGGATATCGTGGCGCTGGTGGCGCTGTATCGTCCCGGCCCGATGGAGAACATCCCGGTCTATTGCGAGGTCAAGAACGGCCTGCGCGAAATCGAACCGCTGCACCCCACCATCGACCATATCCTCAAGGAAACCCAGGGCATCATCGTCTATCAGGAACAGGTGATGCAGATCGCCCAGGTCATGGCCGGCTACAGCCTGGGCGGCGCCGACCTGCTGCGCCGCGCCATGGGCAAGAAGATCGCCGAGGAAATGGCCAAGGAACGGCCCAAGTTCATTGAGGGCTGCACGAAAACCCACGGCATCGACCCGAAGAAATCGGGTGAGGTGTTCGACCTTCTGGAAAAGTTCGCCAACTACGGTTTCAACAAGTCGCACGCCGCCGCCTATGCCGTGGTCAGCTACCAGACCGGCTGGCTCAAGGCGAACCACCCGGTCGAATTCATGGCCGGGGTGATGAATTGCGATATTCACCTCACCGACAAGCTGGCCGTCTACAAGCGCGAGCTGGACAAGCTGGGGATCGAGGTGGTTCCGCCCTGCGTCAACCGCAGCCTTGCCACCTTCGACACGGGGCAGGGCCGGGTGATCTATGCCCTTGGCGCGCTCAAGAACGTCGGCGTCGACGCGATGCGCCTCATCGTCGAGGCGCGCAGGACCGAAGCCGGCGACAAGCCCTTTGCCACGCTGTTCGACTTTGCCCGCCGCTGCGATCTGAAGCGCATCGGCAAGCGCCCGCTGGAAATGCTGGCCCGCGCCGGGGCCTTCGACCAGCTTGATCCGAACCGCGCCCGCGTGTTCGAGGCGCTTGATCCGCTGGTCGCCTTTTCCGCCGCCATCCACGAGGCGCAGGCGTCGAACCAGGTCAGCCTGTTCGGCGATTCCGGGTCAGACATCCCCGAACCGCGCCTGCCCTGGCGCGATGACTGGCTGCCGGTCGAACGGCTGTCGAACGAACACCTTGCCATCGGCTTCTATCTGTCGGGCCATCCGCTGGATGACTACATGTCCGCCCTGAAGCGCAAGGATGTGAAAACCCTTGCGGAACTGACGCAAACCGTCATGGCGCGCGGGGCGCCTATGGTGGCCAAGCTGGCCGGATCGGTGGCCGCGCGGCAGGAACGCAAATCCGCCAAGGGCAACCGCTTCGCCTTCGTCTCGCTCTCCGATCCGACCGGGCTTTACGAGGTGACGGTGTTCTCGGACGTGCTGGAAGTGGCGCGCGATCTGCTGGAACCGGGGCGGAACGTCGTTCTGACCGTCCGCGCCGACCCCGATGGCGAAGGGGTGAAGCTGCTGGCCAATTCCGTTGCGCCCATCGACGCGGTGGCCGATCAGGCCGGTGCCCGCCCGATCCGCATCCACCTCAACCGCCCCGAGGCGGTGACATCGGTCGCCAATCTGCTGGGCCAGGTCGAAGGCAAGATCCGCGCGCAGATCACCCTTTGCGTCGCAGATGCTCAGGGGCGCGAGATCGACCTGACGCTGCCGCAGGCCTATCCTGTCACCCCGCAGATCCGCGGGGCGATCAAGGCCATGCAGGGCGTGGTTCTGGTGGAAGAGATCTGACCCCGGCGTCCGGCCGCTAGCCTTGCCGCCGGGCCATCCCCTGCAAGACCACCACCGCCAGCACGATCCGCACCACATGATGCGCGGTGACATAGATCACGCTCATCTGCAGGCTCAGCGCGATCAGGCTCATCTCGGCCAGCCCGCCGGGGGCAAAGGCCAGGAACACCGCCGCCACCGGCTCTCCGGTAAGGCCATGCAGGGCCGTGGCGAAGCCGAAGGCGATGGCCAGCGACGCCGCCGCATTGGCCAGCGCCGCCTTGCCCGCCCGCAACAGCAGATCACGCCCGATCCCGGCAAACCGCGCGCCCAGGCCGGTGCCCAGCACCACCTGCGTCGCCGCGATCATCCAGCCCGGCGGCACCCCCTGCACCCAGCCCGCCCCATGCACCGCGGCCGAAGCCAGCAGCGGCCCCGTCATGATCCAGCCGGGCAGCCGCAGCGCCCGCGCGCCCGCCACCCCCACCGCGCCTGCCAGCACCAGCAGCGCCGCATCCCGCGCGGTCAACGGCACACCCCCCGCCAGCGACACGCCCGAGGCCGATCCGACCGCGTGGCCGGTCAGCACCAGAAAGATCAGCGGCACCGTCAGGATGGTCAGGATCAGCCGCAGGAACTGCATCACCATCACCACCCGCACATCGGCGCCCGCCGCCTCGGCCATGGTGACGCTTTCGATCAGCCCGCCCGGCACCGCGCCGAACAGCGCCTCTTTCCGGCCGATCCCCAGCCGCCGGCTGATCGTGAAGCTTGACGCCATGACCAGCGGCACGAAGGCCGCCACCGCCAGCAGCGACGGCGCCCAGCCCGGCATCTGTGCCAGAACCTGCGGCGTGAAGGCCCCGCCGATGGCCACCCCGATCACCGGCACGAAGGAAAACCGGAACCGCGCCGGCAGCGTGACCGGCTTGCCGAAGGGCCGCGCCCCGGCAATCGCCAGCCCCGCCGTCACCACCAGCGACCCCAGCAGAAACCCCAGCGGCAGCGCCGCCGCCCAGGCCAGCGCCCCCGCCACGGCGCCAATCGCCAGCGTCACCGCCAGCGCGGCCAGATCCACCCCGAACATCTGCATCCCGCGCCGGCCGGCTTACCAGTGCGGCGGGCGCACGTTGGCGGCGGGCGCCTCGCCCGCCATCGCCTCGCGTTCGGCCTCGCGCTCCAGCAGCATCTGTGCGCGGCGCGACAGCACCTCGATCTCGCGCGCCTGCCGGGCCACCACGTCCGAAAGGTCGTCCACGCTCCGCATCAGATGCGCAACCCGTTCCTCCAGCGCCTCGATCCGGTCCATTGCCGCCCCCGCTTGCCGCCCCGTTCCCCATCCGCTACAGCAAGCGCCGACCGATGCAAGGGGGCTCGCCCATGTCCGAAGGCAAGATCCGCCGTCCCCGGGCCGAAACGCCCAAGGGATTCCGTGATTATTTTGGCGCCGAGGTGACCGAGCGCAAGGCGATGCTGGATGCCATCGCGGCGGTCTATCATCGCTACGGCTTCGATCCGCTGGAAACCAGCGCGGTCGAAACGGTCGAGGCGCTGGGCAAGTTCCTGCCCGATGTGGACCGCCCGAACGAAGGCGTCTTCGCCTGGCAGGATGAGGACAAGGACTGGCTGGCGCTGCGCTATGACCTGACCGCGCCGCTGGCCCGCGTCGCCGCGCAATACCGCAATGACCTGCCCAGCCCCTACCGCCGCTATGCGATGGGGCCGGTCTGGCGCAACGAAAAGCCCGGTCCGGGCCGGTTCCGCCAGTTCTATCAATGCGATGCCGATACGGTGGGCAGCGGCAGCGTTGCCGCCGATGCCGAGATCTGCGCCATGCTGTCGGACATCTTCGAAAGCCTCGGGCTGGCCGGCGTCTATGTGATCAAGGTCAACAACCGCAAGGTTCTGAACGGCGTGATGGAAGTGGCGGGCCTGTCGGGCGACGACAAGGAAGCCGAACGCGGCATCGTGCTGCGCGCCATCGACAAGATCGACCGCCTTGGCGAAGAGGGCGTCCGCGCCCTGCTGGGCGCCGGCCGCAAGGACGAAAGCGGCGACTTCACCAAGGGCGCGGGTCTGTCGGACGAACAGGCCGAGGTGGTCATCGGCTTCACGACCGCCAAGCGCGAGACCGGCGCGGCCACCATCGCCCGGTTGCGCGAACTGGTCGGAAACTCGGCCATCGGCGCCGAGGGTGTAACCGAACTTGAGAGCATCGCCGCACTTCTTCAGGCACAGGGCTATGGCTCTGACCGCATCCAGCTAGACCCCGGCGTCGTGCGCGGCCTTGGTTATTACACCGGCCCGGTGTTCGAGGCGGAGCTGACCTTCCAGATCACCGACGAGAAGGGGCGTCCGCGCAACTTCGGCTCGGTCGCGGGGGGCGGGCGCTATGACGGGCTTGTCAAACGCTTCACCGGGCAGGACGTGCCGGCCACCGGCATCTCCATCGGGGTTGACCGTCTGCTGGCCGCGCTGCGGGCCAAGGGGCGGGCCGGCGGGGCCACCGAAGGCCCGGTCGTCGTCACCGTGATGGACCGTGACCGGATGGCCGATTACATGGCCATGGTGGGGGCGCTGCGGCAGGCCGGCATCCGGGCCGAGGTTTACCTGGGCAACCCCAAGAACTTTGGCAACCAGTTGAAATACGCCGACAAGCGCGGCTCTCCGGTGGCCGTCATCCAGGGCGGCAACGAAAAGGCGGCGGGAACCGTCATCCTCAAGGATCTGGTGCTGGGGGCGAAGATCGCCGAAAGCGCCACGCTTGAGGAATGGAAGGACCGCCCCGCGCAGGTCGAGGTGCCCGAGGCCGATCTGGTGGCGGCGGTGCAGCGGATGCTGGCGAAATGACCGGCTGTCCGGGCAGGGGCCGCGCATGATCGCCAAGGCCGCCATCCGCGCCGAGGCCGAGCGCCTTCATGCCGCCTTCGTGGCCGCCGGCGCCGTGCCGGTCGAGGCTGACATCCTGCTGCCCGCCGAAACCCTGCTGGATCTTTATGGCGAGGACATCCGCGCCCGCGCCTATGTGACCGCCGATCCGATGGCCGGCGAAATGATGCTGCGCCCCGATTTCACCGTGCCCGTGGTGCAGGCCCATATGGCCGGCGGGGCCGATCCCGCGCGCTATGCCTATCTGGGCGAGGTGTTCCGCCGGCAGGAACATCTTGATGGCCGGGCGCGCGAATACCTTCAGGTCGGGTATGAGGTGTTCGACCGCGCCGCGCCGCAGGCCGATGCCGAGGTGTTTGCGCTGTTCGCCGGCCTGCTGGCCGATCTGGACCTGCGCCCCGCCACCGGCGACATCGGCATCCTGATGGCCGCCGTGAAGGGCCTGTCCACCACCGACCGTCGCCGTCAGGCGCTGTTGCGCCACATCTGGCGCCCGCGCCGGTTCCGCGCCCTGCTTGACCGTTTCGCCGGCCGCGCGCCCATGCCGCCGGCCCGCGCCCAGTTGCTGGACCGGCTGGCCGCCGATGCGCCGGCCGCGCTGATCGCCGCGGCGGGGCCGCTGGTCGGCCTGCGTTCGGCCGAAGACATTGCCGCCCGCGCCGAGGCGCTGATCGAGGACGCCCGCGCCCCCGCCATCGCCGCGCCCGAAGCGGCGCTGCTGTATGATCTTCTGTCGCTGGAAGCCCCGTCGCGCGCCGCGCTGGCCCACCTGCGCGGCATCGCGCCGTTGCTGCCTGCCATCGGCCCGGCGGTCGAAACCTTCGCCGCCCGGCTGGACGCGCTGGCCGCGCGCGGGGTGGATGTGGACCGGCTGCCGTTCGAGGCCAGCCACGGCCGCACCACGCTGGAATATTATGACGGCTTCGTCTTCACCTTCGCCGCCGCCGATCCGGCGCTGCCCCCGGTGGCCAGCGGCGGGCGCTATGACGCGCTGACGGCGGTGCTGGGGCAGGGGCGGTCCATCCCGGCGGTGGGGGGCATCATCCGCCCCTCGCTGGTGGCCCGGCTCAGGGGGGCGGTCTGATGCTCAAGATCGGTGTGCCGTCCAAGGGCCGGCTGATGGAAAAAACCTTCGACTGGTTCGGGGCCCGCGGCGTGACCATGGCCCGCACCGGCAACGAACGGGAATATTCCGGAGCGGTTGACGGGGTGGACGGGGTGGAACTGGTGCTGCTTTCGGCGGGCGAGATCCCGCGCGAACTGGCCGCCGGGCGCATCCATCTGGGCGTGACCGGCAGCGACCTGATCCGCGACAAGCTGGCCGACTGGGACCGTCAGGTCGTCGACTGGGCCGCCATGGGCTTTGGCCATGCCGATCTGGTGATCGCGGTTCCTGCCGGCTGGATTGACGTGGACACGCTGGATGATCTGGACGCCGCCGCCGCGGCCTTCCGCGCCGCGCATGGCCACCGGCTGCGGATCGCCACCAAATATCACCGGCTGGTGCGGGACTTCCTGACCGCCAACGGCGTGGCGGATTATCAACTGGTTGACAGCCAGGGCGCGACCGAAGGCACCGTCAAGAACCTGACCGCCGAAGCCATCGCCGACATCACGTCCACCGGCGAAACGCTGCGGGCGAACCACCTCAAGATCCTGTCCGACGGGCTGATCCACGCCTCGCAAGCCACGCTGTTTGCTGCCCGCGCGGCAGACTGGCCCGCGGCCAACCTCAGCGCGCTGGCGGCTCTGGCGGCCCGGCTGGGGCTGCCGGTGCCGCAGGTCTCCGGCTGACCAGCGCCACGCCCACCGCCGCCAGCGCCATGCCAGCCCAGGTCAGCGGCGGCACCGTCTCGCCCAGCAGGGGCCAGGCGAACAGCGCCGACAGGGCCGGCACAAGGTAGAACAGCGACGACACGCGCGACACCGCGCCCGCCCGGATCATGGCCAGCAGCAGCGACATCGCCAGAAGCGAATTGCCCAGCACCAGATAGGCCATCGACCAGACGAAACCGGGCGTCCAGTCGATGGCGGTGTTTTCCGTCAGCAGGGCGGCGGGCACGCAGAAGGCCGCGCCCACGGCATACTGGATCAGGTTCGCCGCAACCGGGTGATGCGCCGCCCCGAACCGCTTTTCATACAGCGTGCCGGCGGTGATGCCGATCAGCGCCAGAACGGTGCAGATCAGACCGAAAAGGTTTTCCGCCTGCACCGCCGACCGGCCAAGGATCGCCAGCGCCGCCCCCGCAAGGCCCAAGCCCAGCCCCAGCCAGCCCAGGGCGCTGACCCGTTCCCCCACCAGACGCGGCGCGATCAGCGCCACAAGAATGGGTTGCAGACAGACCACGATGGCCACGCCCCCGGCCGAAACGCCGGATTTGAACGCCAGGTAGCACAGGCCGAAATACATCACCTGGATCAGGAACCCGACCACCGCCACATCGGCCATGCCGCGCGCGCCCGGAAAGCGCGGCCGCATCACCAGCGCCACCGGCAGCAGCAGCACAAGGACAAGCACATAGCGCAGCGCCAGCACGGTCAGCGGCGCGGCATGGGCCACCGCCAGCTTGGCCACGGCAAAGCCGGCCGACCACAGGATCAGAAAGACCACCGGCGCGGTCCGCAGCCAAAGGGGGCGGGGCGGTGTCAGCTTTCCAGCGCCGTGATCATGTCGACCCGCGTCGCATGGCGGCCGCCCTCGAACTCGGCCCCCAGGAAGGCATCGACGATCTCCAGCGCCAGCCCTTCACCCACCACCCGCGCGCCCAGCGACAGCATGTTGGCATCGTTGTGCTGGCGGATCATCCGGGCCGAGAACGGCTCGCAGCAGACGCCGCAGCGGATGCCGCGCACCTTGTTGGCGGCCATCATGATGCCCTGCCCGGTGCCGCACAGGATGATGCCCAGCCGGCAATCGCCCGAGGCGACCAGCCGCGCCGCCGCCTCGCCATGGGCGGGGTAATGCGTGCTTTCCGGCGTGGTCGGGCCGATGTCGACCACCTCCCACCCTTTGGCCGCGATGTGGCGGGCGATGGCCTGCCGCAAGGCAATGGCGGCGTGATCGCTGGAAAGGGCGATGCGGTTGGTGGTGGTCATGGAATTGGTCCCGTCTTCCGAAGCGTTCCGGCGGCTTGCCGTTCGCGGCAAGATTGCCGCGTCGGCCGGGTGGCGGCAAGCCCGAAGGCGGCAGGCGGTTCGGTTCGGGGGGGCGGTTCGGGGGCGCGTGGTCCCCCGGACCGCCCGCCCGGATCAGCCGCCGGTCCCCCGCAGGGCCAGATGGCGGATCAGCGCGCGCGCCTCGGGCGGCGGGCGCTGCTCAAGCCGGGCATAGTCGGTGCCATCGGGCGCGCGGCGGACCAGGCCCAGCATCACCATGTCGCGCCGCAACAGCGCGGCATCGCCAAAGCTGTGCAGCCCGTTCAGCAGCGCGCTGAACTGCCGTTCGGTCCGGCTGCCGCCGACCGGCAGCCGCGCCCACAGCGCCCAGAGGCACAGCACCTGCACATTGCGCCGCGCGGGCCAGCCCACCAGCCTGCCGGTGGCATCAAACTGGTTCAGCGCGCGGGCCACCAGCGTGTGATCCACTGCCTCGGGCGGTGGCGGCGGGCTGTCCAGTCGGGCAGCGGCGGCCTGCGCGGCCCCAAGGTGCTGCAGGTTGCGAAACCCCGCCGCGCGGGCCAGCATGTTCATCAGCGTCTGATGCGAGGGCGGGCTTTCGGCCGCCGTCAACTGGCGGGCCAGCGCGCGGGTAAAGGCCGAAAGATCGGCCACGGGAAGCGGAACAAGGGTTCGGGTCATCTCAGGTCATCCGTTGCCGTGCCACAGCAGGGGTCGCGGGTCGCTGTCCTGGCGACGGGCACGGGGGGAAAACCGGGTGCTGTCCGTCTGACCTCTGGCAGGTTCAGCTTGCCCTTGCGGGGCCCAGCGACGCCTTGGTGAACTGCCGACCGGGCGCAGTCATAGCACGGCGGCGCCGGGGCGGCAATTTCCTTCGCGGGAACCGGCCGACCGGCCCTCAGCGCAGCCCGATCTCGGCCAGCGCGCGGGCCAGTTCGGGCGGAAGCGTATCGTCCGCCCCCCGGCCTTGCGGCAGGTCGCGCGGGGCTTCGTCGGCGGCCAGATAGCGCCAGCCCTGAAAGGGGCGGCGCGGCGCGGGTTCGGTGCGGATGATTTCGGCATCCAGCACCAGCGCACAGCGCGAAATCCCGTCGCCGCCCTGCACCGCCTCAAGCCCGACAATCCGCTGGCGGCACAGGATAATCCCCTTGATCACCCAATACAGCGACCCGCCCGCCAGCACCTCGTCCTCGCGCTTGGGCCACATGCGGGTGATGTGCAGCGCCCGGCCCTGCGGCCACTGGCCGCGGTGGCTGTCCTGCCATTGGGCAAGGTCTTCCACGCTTTCGGCGCCGACGCAGAGCTTGAGGATGTTGAGATGAGTCATGCCCGCAAGAATAGCCCTGCCGGTGGCCGTGGCAAGATTGACCGGGCGGGGGCAGGGGCGTATCTTGGGCTTTCCGCCCGTTTATCCACAACTTGAAGGACGATTCGCCCCATGTCGCGATTCCATGCGCCCATTGCCGAAGCCATCTGGGACATGAAGTATCGCTTCAAGGAAGCGGACGGCACGCCCATCGACGGCTCGGTCGAGGATAGCTGGCGGCGCATCGCCCGGTCGCTGGCCGAGGTCGAGAAGGAACCCGAGGTCTGGGAACCCCAGTTCTATGAGGCGCTTGAGGATTTCCGCTTCCTGCCCGCCGGGCGCATCACCGCCGGGGCCGGCACCGGCCGGCAGGTCACGCTGTTCAACTGCTTTGTCATGGGCACGATTCCCGACACCATGGCGGGCATCTTCGAAAGCCTGAAAGAGGCCGCGCTGACCATGCAGCAGGGCGGCGGCATCGGCTATGACTTCAGCACGATCCGCCCGCGCGGCGCGCCCGTGGCGGGCGTGGCGGCCGATGCCAGCGGCCCCCTGTCCTTCATGGACGTGTGGGATGCGATGTGCCGCACCATCATGTCGGCGGGCAGCCGGCGCGGCGCCATGATGGCGACCATGCGCTGTGACCACCCCGACATCGAATCCTTCATCGAGGCCAAGAAAGACCCCGCCCGCCTGCGGATGTTCAACCTCTCGGTTCTGGTGACCGATGCCTTCATGGCGGCGGTCAAGGCCGACGGGCCGTGGGAACTGACCTTCGGCGGCAAGATCTACAAGACCTTGCCCGCCCGCGACCTGTGGAACCGGATCATGCGGTCCACCTATGATTTCGCCGAACCGGGCGTGATCTTCATCGACCGCATCAATGCCATGAACAACCTGGGCTATTGCGAGACGATCGCCGCCACCAACCCCTGCGGCGAACAGCCCCTGCCGCCCTATGGCGCCTGCCTTCTGGGCAGCATCAACCTGGCCCGGCTGGTGAAAGATGCCTTCGAGCCCCATTCCAGCCTGGACATGGCCGCGCTGGACCGGCTGGTCCGGCTGGCGGTGCGGATGATGGACAATGTGGTGGATGCCAGCCGCTTCCCCCTGCCCGAACAGGCGCAGGAAGCGGCAGCCAAGCGCCGCATCGGGCTGGGCGTCACCGGGCTGGCCGACGCGCTGCTGATGGTGGGCCTGCGCTATGGCAGCGACGAGGCGGCCAAGGCGACCGAGATCTGGATGCACGCCATCGCACGGTCGGCCTATCTCGCCTCGGTCGATCTGGCGCGCGAGAAGGGCGCCTTCCCCCTGTTCGAGGCCGAGGGCTATCTGGCCAGCGGGTCCATGGCCCAGATGGATGACGACGTGCGCGCCGCCATCGCCAGGCACGGCATCCGCAACGCGCTGCTGACCAGCGTGGCGCCGACGGGCACGATCTCGCTTTATGCGGGCAACGTGTCCAGCGGGATCGAGCCTGTTTTCGCCTATGCCTATACCCGCAAGGTGCTGCAGAAGGACGGTTCGCGCAGCGAGGAAGAGGTGGTCGATTACGCCGTGCAACTGTGGCGTGAGAAGAATGGCGACGAACCGCTGCCCGACTATTTCGTGAACGCCCAGACCCTGCCGCCGCTGGACCATGTGCGGATGCAGGCCGCCGCGCAGAAATGGGTGGATTCCAGCATCTCGAAAACCATCAACTGCCCCGAGGACATCAGCTTCGATGCCTTCAAGGAGGTCTATATGGCCGCCTGGGATCAGGGCTGCAAAGGCTGCACCACCTACCGCCCGAACGATGTGACCGGCTCGGTGCTGACCGTCTCGGAATCCAGCGACAAGACCCCGGCCGAAGCCCCCGAAACCACCCGCGGCGCCGAGGTGGTCTATCTCAGCGAACCGCTTGACCGGCCCGCCGCGCTGGAAGGCCAGACCTACAAGGTGAAATGGCCGGGCAGCGAACACGCGCTTTACATCACCATCAACGACATCGTCATCGCCGGCCACCGCCGCCCGTTCGAGGTGTTCATCAACTCCAAGAACATGGAGCATTTCGCCTGGACCGTGGCGCTGACCCGGATGATTTCCGCCGTGTTCCGCCGGGGCGGCGACATCAGCTTCGTGGTCGAGGAGCTGAAGGCCGTGTTCGATCCGCGCGGCGGCGCCTGGATGGAGGGGAAATACATCCCGTCGATCCTGGCCGCCATCGGCGGGGTGATCGAACGCCACCTGATCGAGATCGGCTTCATCGAGGGCGAGGGGCTTGGCCTGAAATCCGACCCCAAGGCCGAAATGCTGCGCGTCGGAGAAGCCCCGCGCGGTGCGGCCTGCCCCGCCTGCGGCAGCTATGACCTGCGCAAGGTGGAAGGCTGCCTCACCTGTGGAAGCTGCGGCCATTCCAAATGCGGCTGACGGGTCCGGTTCCGGCCCGGCGCAGAAACGGCAGATGACGACGCAAGGGGGGCGAAAGGCCCCCCTTGCTGCTGCAGGCGGCTGAACAAGCCGACGAACGGCCCTCCGCGCGCGCCGCAGCGACCCGGCGTTCAGCCTTGGGGGCGGGGATCAGCTCTCGGGAACCGGCCGTCACTCAGACGGCGGTCTGGCGCGCACGCATCCCGAAACCGAACAGGCGATGCGTGTAGTCATGGCGCGGCGCAGACATCAGCTCTGCCGTCGTGCCTTGTTCCAGCACCTCGCCGTTGCGCATGACCACCAGATGATCAGAAATATGCGCCACGACCTTCAGGTTATGGGTCACGAAAAGCATCGAAAGCCCCGATTCTGCCTTGAGATCGGACAGAAAGTTCAGGATCTGCGCCTGAACCGAAATATCCAGCGCCGAGGTGGGCTCATCCAGCACCAGCAGCTTGGGGTCCAGCGCAAGCGCCCGGGCGATGGCAACCCGCTGCGCCTGTCCGCCGGACAGCTCTCTTGCCCGGCGGGGCAGGAAATCGGCGGGCAGGCCGCAGCGCGACAGCAGTTCGGCGGCCCTGTCCTGCAAGCCCCGTCTTGCAAGGCCCTGGCGGGCCAGCAGCGGTTCGGCCAGGATTTCGGCAATGGTCATGCGCGGGCTGAGCGACAGGAAAGGGTTTTGCGCGACAACGCCGATGTCCTGGCGCGCGCGGCGCAGCTCGCGGGGCGACAAGGCCAGCCAATCCTGACCGTCCAGCACGACCTTGCCGCTTTCCGAGGGCACCAGCCGCAGGATCGCGCGCAGCAGGCTGCTTTTGCCGGACCCGGATTCGCCCACCACGCCAAGCGTCTGCCCCGGGGCAAGCGACAGGCTGACCCCGGACACCGCCGGGCGGGGCTGCCCGCGGAACAGCCCGCGGCTTCCATACCGGACAACCAGATCGCGCACCTCAAGCAGCGGCTTGGTCATCGGTTCCCCTTTCCACCAGGCAGGTCCAGCGGTGTTGCCCGTCCTGCCGTTCGGGCGGCGGGCGAAGGCGACATTCGGCCTGTGCGGCTGCGCAGCGCGGTGCGAAGGCGCAACCGGCAATCGCCTCGAAGGGCGGCGGAATGCGCCCTTCGATGGCGGCAAGCCGGGTGCCAGGCGGCCCGGCATCGGGCAAGGCGGCCAGCAGAGCGCGGGTATAGGGGTGGCGTGGCCGGGTCAGCACCTCGGACATCGGCCCGTCTTCGACCGAGGTGCCGGCATACAGGACCGTGGCGCTGTCGCAGACCTCGGCCACCACATCCATGTCATGGGTGATCATCAGGATGGTCAGGCCGCGCTCCTGCACCAGACGGCGCAGCAGCGCCAGCACCTGCGCCCCGATGGTCACGTCCAGCGCCGTTGTCGGCTCGTCCGCGATCAGCAGATCGGCCCCGGTCGCCAGCGCCTGCGCGAT
The DNA here is from genome assembly GCF_003034965.1 of Fuscovulum blasticum DSM 2131. Taxonomy (GTDB): domain Bacteria; phylum Pseudomonadota; class Alphaproteobacteria; order Rhodobacterales; family Rhodobacteraceae; genus Pseudogemmobacter; species Pseudogemmobacter blasticus. The sequence continues at coordinate 67,098 of NZ_PZKE01000003.1, forward strand.
GACCACCCGCTGCTGCATCCCGCCCGAAAGCTGATGCGGATAGCTGCGCAGCACCCGCGCGGGGTCGGGCAGCCCGGTTGCGGCCAGCAGTTCCACCGCGCGGGCGTCGCGGGCCACCCGGGGCAGGTCGTGGTGGGCGCGCAGCACGTCGTCGATCTGGCGGCGGATGGTCAGAACCGGGTTCAGCGCCGCCGCCGGGTCTTGCGAGATCAGCGCGATGCGCCGGCCCCGCAGGCTGCTCGCAACATCGCGCAACGCCATGCCGTCAAACAGGAAACGCTCCGCCCCGATGTCGGCGCCGCGCGGCAAAAGGCCCAGCAGCGCCATGGCCGTCATCGTCTTGCCGCAGCCGGATTCGCCGATCAGCCCGTGGATCGTGCCCCGCGTGACCGTCAGGTCCACCCGGCGCAGGGCGTGAATGGCACCGCCCGGGGCGGGCAGGTCCACCGACAGGGCGCGTATGTCAAGCAGAGCCATCGCGGCGCCCTCCTGCACGGTCGCGCAGTGCATCCCCCAGAACCGAGAAGGCCAGCGCAAGGATAAAGACCGCCATCCCCGGGGCGGCGGAATACCACCAGCGCTCGGGAAAGAACTTGCGCCCCGCATCGACCATCTGGCCCCAGTCCGCCGTCGGCGGCAGCACGCCCAGCCCAAGGAAGGACAGCGCCGATGCGGTCAGCAGGGCAGGCCCCACGTCCAGCGCGGCCTGCACCGACAGCGGGCGAACGGCGGCGGGCAGGATGTGGCGCAGGATGATGCGCGGATGGCCAACCCCCATCAGTTGCGCCGCCTCGACATAGGGCTGCCCGCGCAGCGCCAGCACCTCGGCCCGGGCCATGCGGGCATACCAGGGCCACCAGGTCACGGCCACGGCGACGATGCTGTTCAAAAGGCCCGGCCCCAGCGCCGCCGCCATCAGCACCGCCAGCAGCAGCGCTGGGAAGGCCAGAAACACATCGGTGATCCGCATCAGCCCTTCATCCAGCCAGCCGCCGAAATACCCGGCCAGCACGCCGACCGGCAGCCCGATCAGCAGCGAGAAGGCAACGATCAGCAGCCCCGAACTCAGCGACACCCGGGCGCCGTAGATCACCCGGCTTACCATGTCGCGGCCAAGGTGATCGGTGCCCAGAAGGTGGTCGGCCGAAGGCGGCAGGAACTTGGTGGCGATGCTGGGCGCCCCGGCGCCCTGATCGGGAAAGGGCGCGACCCAGGGCGCCAGAAGCGCCATGCCGAAGGCGATCAGGATCAGGGCCAGCGACACCGCGCCCGGCCAGCCAAGCCGCTGATGCAGGCCCCTCATTTCAGCGTCACCCTCGGATCAATCAGCGCCTGCGCCAGATCGAGAACCAGGTTCATGGCGACATAGCACAGCGTCACCACAAGGGTTGCGGCGGCGATGACGGGAAAGTCCTTGGACAGGATCGCCTCGGACACATAGCGGCCAAGGCCGGGCCAGGCGAAGATGATCTCGACCAGAACCGCGCCGGTCAGGGCAAAGGCGAAACTCAGCCCCAGCACCGTCAGCGCCGGCCCCACCGCGTTGGGCAGCGCATGGCCGAACAGGATGCGGCGGCCCGACAGGCCAAGGGCGCGGGCCGCCAGGATGTGCCGGCGCTCCAGGATCTCGATCATGGCCGACCGGGTCAGCCGCATGGCGATGCCCGCGGGATAGGCCGCCAGCGTCAGCGCCGGAAGGATCAGATGCGCCAGCGCGTCACCAAAGGCATCGAAGCGGCGCGACAGCAGCGCGTCGATCAGGGCAAAGCCCGTCACCGGCGCCAGCGGGGCCGAGATGGCAATCTCGCGCGACATCCGCCCCGACAGCGGCAGCACCCCCAGCCATTTGGCAAAGACGAATTGCAGCAGCATGGCAAGAAAGAACGCGGGCATGGCAACGGCGGCAATCGAGGCAAGCCCGCCCATCCTGTCCAGCCAGCCGCCCCTGCGGGCCGCGGCAAAGGCGCCGGCCGGGATGCCGATCAGCAGGGCCAGAAAGGTCGAGAAGGCCGCCAGCTCCAGCGTCGCGGGCAGGAAGGCGGCCAGATCCTGCGAGATCAGCCGCCGCGACTTGTAGGACACCCCGAAATCCCCGGTTGCCATCGCCTTGCCAAAACGGATGAACCGCTCCGGCAAGGACGCCTCCAGATGCAGCTCGGCCCGCGCCTTTTCGATCTGCTCGGCGCTTGGGCGCGGCCCGGCATACAGCGCCGCAGGGTCGGAAGGCACGACCTGCGCCGCGACAAAAACCAGGAAGGTCACGCCGACAACGACGAAGGCCGACAGGATGAACCGTCTGAAGATGTACCGTCCCAGTCCCATCGGCCCGGCGTCCTATCGGCTCAGGTCGTTGACGAAGACGACATGGCCATAGGCCGGATTGTCGGCATAGCCCTTCACATCAGACCGCAGGATATGGACGTTCGGCTTGTCCAGGATGAAAACCGCGGGCGCGTCCTCGATCATCATCCGCTGCGCGGCCTTGAACATGTCTTCGGCCTTGGCGCGGTCGGTGCCCGAAAGGGCGGCCGCCTCGTCGATCAGCCTGTCGAAGGCGGGGTTGCTGTAATAGGCCAGATTGAAGGTCGGCGTCTCTTCGCTGTGGAAGAGGTTGAACAGATAGTCATAGGGCGTGACATAGGTCGCCCACCAGTACAGCAGCAGGATGTCCTGCGCCTGTGCCGGATCGGCCTTGGACAGATCCCACATCGCCTCCCAGGCCATCGGCTGCAGGGTCAGCGTGATGCCAAGGGTTTCGAGATTGGCCTTCCACAACTCTCCCGCCAGTGCCTCAAGCGCATCAGAGGTGACATAGGTCAGCGTCAGCTCCAGCCCGCTGTCAGCCAGGCCTTCCTCGGCCAGCAGCGCGCGGGCGGCCTCAAGATCGGTCATCACCATCGGCGCCTCGGGGTCATGGCCCCAGATGCCCGGCGGCACGATGCCACGGGATCGGGTGCCAAGCCCCGCCGTCCCGGCGGTGATCACATCGTCATAGGGAAAGGCCAGCGCCAGCGCCTGCCGCACGCGGGGCCGGTCCAGCGGCGCGCGGCGGGTGTTCAGCAGGGCAAAGAGGTTCTCGAACGACGGATTGGCCACCACCTGCAGGTCGGGATTGGCCTTCATCGCCTCAAGATTGTCGAAGGGCAGGCTGTAGGTCCAGTCCGCATTGCCGCTTTCGATCATGCTCTGGGCCAGAACCGAATCCTCGACCACCTCGAAAACGGCGGTGTCGAAGCCGCCCTCGGGCGTGCCGCCCCAATGGTCGGCAAAGCGCGAGGCGATGACGCGCTGGCCCGGCTCATAGCTGTCGATGCGGAAGGGGCCGGTGCCGCCGTCCTGTCCCGCGTTGAACCAGGCATTGTCCTGGGCCTGCGCGGCGGGGCTGATGATCCAGCCCGCAAAGCCCGCCGAGGCGATCAGGTCAAGCGGCTGGGCCGTGGACAGGGAAAAGACCACCGTCAGCGGATCGGGCGCGGTGATGGCGGTCACGGCGCTCCAGATGAAGGCCGCGCCGCCGCCGATCTTCATCGTCCGCTCGATCGAACCCTTGACGGCCTCTGCCGTCAGCTCGGTGCCGTCATGGAACCGCACGCCCTTGCGCAGGGTGAAGGTCCAGGTCTTGCCCCCGTCGGTGGCCTGCCAGCTTTCGGCCAGCAGCGGCGCCACGCTTGCCGGGGCCTCTGTCGTGCCCGGAACATAGCGGGTCAGGCTTTCATAAACATTGGCCAGCACCAGCCCGTCATTGGAAAACGAGGTGGAGGGGTCCAGGTCGGGAAACCCCGTGGGGTTGGCAAGGGTGAAGATGCGGCTGCCATCCTGGGCCTCTGCCACGCTCCAGCGCGACAGGGCCTGCAGGGCCAGGGGGGCAAGTCCGGCGGAAATCAGAAGGTCGCGGCGGTTCATGTCAGTTCACCTGTCATGATGGGGGTTGCAGCGGGTTCGGCATAGGCCGCGACCGGATGGGCGACGGTGGCCGTGCCGAAGGGGGTGTAGTCGAAGTCATAGCCAAAGGCGCGCGGCCCCATCATCCGCAGCGATTCCGGCGTGCGCAGCAGGGGCGCGCAGGGAATGGCCAGCACCGAGACACGCAGACCATAGCGCTGTTCCTCGGTGCCGATGGGCCGCCCGGTCTCGCTGTCAACGATGCAGATCAGGTCGGGCACCATCACCAGACGCCGGCCGTCCTCGGTGGCGACCAGAAATTCGTTCTGGATGTCGATGGTCAGGGTCCGGCCCTGATCCCCGGCAAGGCCCGCCACCGTCAGGCTGCCGCGCACAAAGCCACCCTCGATCCGGCGCGCAATGTCGGTCACCTTGCCCTGCATCAGCAGCCGCCCGCCCGAGACCCGCTCGATGGCCGCGACCGGATCGGTCTTGGCGGCGCGGGCCTGCAGCACCGCATCGCCCAGATGCCAGGCCTGGCTTGTGGTATGGGCAATCCCGAAGCGGCGCACGAAATCGCCGGTCATGGGCGCGGTGGTCATGCAGGCGGTGCAGCCCATGGCCACGGTCGCCGTCCGCATCAGCTTTTCCAGCATCTCGGGCGATTTCGCCTGCGTGATCACCAGCGTATTGCCCTCGGAATCCGACAGGGCCGCAGGCTGGTTCGCCTGACCGTAAACGAAGAACGAGGTCATCTGCACCTCGGGGAAGGCGCGGCCCATGCCATCGGCATCGACCACCGGCAGGTCCAGCTTGGCCGCCGTGATCATCGGATAGATGCCGTTGCCGCCGCCGACCTCATCGCCCAGCACGGCATCGACGCGGCGCCCGGTATGCGCCTCGATGGCGCGCAGGACGCGGATGCCCTCATTCCCCTCTTCCATCTTCTCGATGCTGACGGTGGGGGCGCCAATGCCGCCAAGGCCGATCACCTGCGCATCCGGCGCCAGATCGGCGGGGCGGATCATGCGGATGCGCTTGCCCTGCCGCAACAGCGCCTTGGCGATCAGCAGTTGCAGATAGGGGCTGCCGCCGCCGCCGGTGCCAAGGATGCCAACGCCGATGGCGATGCGGTCGATGTCGGTCTCGTTCAGTGTCCAGAAGGTCATGCTGCCAGATCCCCCACCACTTTCACCGCAATCCGCATGGCATTTCCGGGCAGATAGCTCAGCGGTGTCTCCTCCAGCTCGGCCAGCGTCACGCTTTCGGCCCGGGCACCCGCCTCGACCGCGCGGGTGCGGGCGTCTTCCACGATCTGCTCCAGCGCCGCGCCGCGTGTCGTGCCCTCAAGCGAAACCACACGGTCCACCTCGCCCGAAACCTGCGCGATGGCGGCCCCGATGGCATTGGCCGAACCAAAGTGATCGGGCCGCAGCGAAACCGATGTTCCGGCAAGCTGCCCCTCCAGCAGAACCGATCCGCCGCCCACCAGAACCGCCGGGATCGGCTCGGCGCTGGGCTTCATGCGGTCCAGCACGGCCTCGACATCGGCTTTCATCTTCTCGACGGTAGCCTTGACGAACCCTGCATCCAGATGCCGCAGCCGCGCCGGATCGCCCAAGGTCACCAGACCAGCCGCCACGGCAATGTCCGTGGCCGTCAACGTGTCGCCGCCAAAGCAAAGCGCCTTTTCGGCCAGGCGGAAGCCCACCGATTGCGGCCCGATGGCCAGCGGCGCCGATCGCACCAGACTGCCGCCGCCCAGACCGAAGGAATAGACATCCGGCACGCGGAAATTGGTCGGGATGCCGCCGATTTCGGCGCCTTCGCTGCGCACGCGCGGAAAGCCCGCCACCAGCATTCCGATATCGGTGGTCGTCCCGCCGACATCAATCACGGCGGCATCCGTCAGACCCGTCAGGAAGGCCGCGCCGCGCATCGAGTTGGTCGGCCCCGAGGCGATGGTGAAGACAGGGTGACGCTCGGCATAATCCGCGCCCATCAGCGTTCCGTCGTTCTGGGTCAGGTACAGCGGGCAGAACAGGCCCAGCCGCTGAAAGGCCGAACGGAAGGCGCCAACCGTTTCCTGCCCCAGGGCGTGCAGGCTGGCATTCAGGATCGTCGCACTTTCGCGCGCCAACAGCCCCGTGCGGCCGATCCGGTGCGACAGGCTGATCGCGGCATCGGGCATCTCTTCCGCGCAGATCTCGGCCGCTTCGACCTCCATCCGTGCATCGACCAGCGCGAAGACCGAGGAAATCGCAACCGCCCCGATTCCGGCGGCACGCCAGGCCTTGCAGGCCGCCCGGATCTCGCGGGCATCCAGCCGGGCGATGGGCGCGCCGTCGAACTGCACGCCGCCATCCACCAGCGCGGCCCCGCCATCGACAATCCCGCGCAGATCGGCCGGCCAATCCACCATCGGGGGCAGGGCGCGCGTGGCCCGGCCGCACAGCCGCAGGATGCCCACCTTGCGCAACTGCCGCCCCTCGACCACGGCGTTCAGGAAATGCGTGGTGCCGATCATGATGGCCCCGACCTCGGCCCCGGTAACACCGCTGCCGTCCAGCACCGCGCGGATGGCATTGGCAACGCCGCCCGTCACATCCGCCGTCGTGGCCGTCTTGACCGTCGCCAGAACCTTGCCGCCGCGCAGCAGGGCGGCATCGGTATTGGTGCCGCCAACGTCAATGCCGATGCGAACCAGCCCCGACATCACGGTTTGCCCTCGGCCCGATCCGTCGCCGTGTTTAGCGCGGTGGTGCGGGTCCCAAAGGCCTTGTACATCCGCAGGATGACCCAGGGCTCCACCCGGCGCACCCCGGGGATGCGCCCGATCGTGTTCTCGCAAAAGTCCAGCAGCGCCGCGTGCGTCTCGACGAACAGCGACCCCGACAGGTTGAAGCGCCCGCTGGTCGCCGCCAGATAGCCGATCTCGTCGAATTCCCCCAGGGCGATGGCCACCTCCTCGATGCGGCCGGGCTCGACCTCGATCATCACATCGGCCTGCACATCGCGCCCCATCGCGGTGGGGTCGGGAATGGCGCCGATGGTGATCATCCGGCTTTGCAGCAGCGCGGTGATCCGGTTGCGCACCGTGCGTTCGGACGCGGTGCCGATCTTCGAGGCGATTTCGCTGGCGGAAAGACGCCCGTCCTCGGTCAGAAGGCTGATGATCGTCCGGTCAAGATCGTCAAGGTCGTAACGCTGCAAGGGGGCTCTCCTTCATATGGGGTGACGATGAGGTGATCGCGGGGGTCTGTCAACAGAAATTTCCGAAACGGAAATTTATGTGAAAATTGCTTCCGAATACGGCAGCTTGCGTTTGAAAGATGGCCGGATGTTCGGTGCGCGGCGCGTCCGTATCCCGAAGCGGATACCGTTTCTGTAGGATATTTGTCCCGTTCTTGACATGGAAAAGCACCCGGCAAGATTTCCGCCCGGCAGATTCCGCAGCCGCAGAACTGCCGGGCATGGCGCGCTTTCGGTGCCTCGTGGGGCAAGGGGTGTGGCGCCCGCCGCCCCGATCGTCCGGGGGCGGCCGATGGCCGCAGGGGCGTGCCCGCTTCCCGCTGGCGTTGTGATCGCGCGGCGCACCCGCTAGGGTTGCCCGCCCCCCGACCCAAGCCGCCCCCAACCCAAGCCGCCCAGGACCGCCCTTGACCCAGGATCTTGCCCTCGTCCTCTGCCTTCTGGCCGCGACCGTGCTCATGTTCGCGCTGAACCGCCCGCGCATGGACGCGGTGGCGCTGATCATGATGACGCTGCTGCCGCTGACCGGGGTCATCACCCTGGAAGACTCGCTCGCCGGGTTCAGCGATCCGAACGTGCTGCTGATCGCGCTCCTGTTCGTGGTGGGCGAGGCGCTGGTGCGCACCGGCGTCGCGCAGCGGCTGGGCGATCTTCTGGTGCGCTCGGCCGGCCCGGGCGAAGCGCGGCTGATCGGGCTGCTGATGGTGCTGGTGGCGGGAATCGGGTCGTTCATGTCCTCGACCGGTGTGGTGGCCATCTTCATTCCCATCGTGCTGCGGGTGGCGGCCAGTTCCGGCACCTCGGCGCGGCGGCTGATGATGCCGCTTTCGGTGGCCGCACTGATCAGCGGGATGATGACGCTGGTCGCCACCGCGCCGAACCTTGTGGTCAACGCGCAACTGATCCGCGCCGGGCATGACGGGTTTTCCTTCTTTGCCTTCACGCCCTTCGGCCTGCCGGTGCTGGTGCTGGCCATCCTTGTCATGGTGGCCACCCGCCGCTGGCTGGGCGGCGCCGCCCCGGCCCCCGGCCCCGACCGCCCGCATCTGGCCGACTGGATCGCCGCCTATGGCCTTGGCGCGCGGGAAGTCCGGGTGCGGGTCGAACCCGGCTCGGCCTGGGCGGGCCGGCGGCTGGATGCGCTGGACCTGCGGGCCACCTCGGGCATCAACGTGATCGCGGTCGAACGCGGGCGCGGCTTCGGCCACCGGCTGATCCGGCCCGCCGCCGATACCCTGCTGGAACCGGGCGACGTGCTGTTCCTTGACATGTTCAGCCCCGGCATCGCGCAACAGGATTTCGCCGCCCGCTTCGGCCTGCATCCGCTGCCGATCTCGGGCCGCTATTTCAGCGACCATTCGCAGGACATCGGCATGGTCGAACTGCTGGTCCCGCCCGGCTCGGCCCTGATCGGCAAGACCGTGACCGACGCCCGCTTCCGCAGCGAACACGGGCTGGCGGTGATCGGCATCAAGCATGGCAGCAAGCCGGTGACCGGCCCCGTTCCGGCCGAACCCCTGCGGCTGGGCGATACGCTTCTGGCCGTGGGTCCGTGGAAGGCCATCGGCGCCCTGCGCAGCGGGCGCGACCTTCTGGTGCTGAACCTGCCCGCCGAGATGGACGAGGTGATCGAACGGCCGCGCCGCGCGCCCCATGCGCTGGCGGTGCTGGCGCTGATCGTGGCGCTGATGGTGACGGGCGTGGTGCCCAATGTGCAGGCGGCGCTGATCGGCTGCCTGCTCTTGGGCCTGTTCGGCTGCGTCGACATGAACGGCGCCTACCGCGCGATGCACTGGCAAAGCCTGATCGTGATCGTCGGCATGTTGCCGTTTTCCGTGGCCCTGCAGAACACCGGCGGGGTTGATCTTGCGGCTTCGGTGCTGGTGGCGGCGGTGGGCGATGCCGGGCCAAGGGTGGCGCTGGCGGCGCTCTTCGTGCTGACGGCGCTGTTCGGCCTGTTCATCTCGAACACCGCCACGGCGGTTCTGGTGGCGCCGGTCGCGCTGGCCGTGGCCACCGAGCTGGGCGCCTCGCCCTATCCCTTCGCGATGACCGTCGCGCTCGCCGCCTCGGCCGCCTTCCTGATGCCGGTCTCCTCCCCCGTGAACATGCTGGTCGTGGGGCCGGGCAGCTACACCCTGACCGACTTCCTGCGCATCGGCACCCCGCTGGTGGCCATCACGCTGGTCATCACCATCGCCCTGGTGCCGCTGGTGTTTCCGTTCTAGGGGCGCCTCACTCCCCCCGCGGAAAGCGTTTGCTCTCTTCCAGCACGTTCAGGTCCATGTGGTTGCGCATGTAGCGTTCCGAGGCGGCGCGGAGGGGCTGGTAGTCCCAGGGGAAATAGGCGCCGTTGCGCAGGGCCTCATACACCACCCAGCGGCGGGCCTGGCTTTCGCGCACTTCGGCGTCATAGCGGGGGATGTCCCAGCGCAGGTCGGCCAGCGCGCGGAAATGCGCCAGCACCTCGGCCGCGCGCGGGTCGGCGGCCAGGTTCTGCCGTTCGGCCGGGTCATTGGCCACGTCGAACAGCATCTCGGGGTCGGCCGGGCAGCGGATGTATTTCCAGGCCCCGTCGCGCAGCGCCACCATCGGGGTGATCGTGCCCTCGGCGGCATATTCCATCGGCACCGGACCGCGCGGCTGGCCTGCCGCCACCGGCAGCAGGTTCACCCCGTCGGTCCAGGGCATCACCTCGGACAGGTCCACCCCGGCCAGCGCGGCCAGCGTCGGCGTCACGTCGATGGTCGAGACCGGCACCTCGACCCGCCCCGGCGCCAGCCCCGGTGCCGAAATCATCAGCGGCACGCGCGCCGCGCCTTCGAAGAAGTTCATCTTGAACCACAGCCCGCGCTCGCCCAGCATTTCGCCATGGTCCGAGACGAAGACGATGATCGCCTCCTGCCGGGTCGCCTCCAGCGTGGCCAGGATCTCGCCGATCTTGTCATCGACATAGGAGATATTGGCGAAATAGCCCTGCCGCGCGCGGCGGATATGGTCGGGGGTAATGTCGAAGGCCCGCCAGTCGCAGGCATCCAGCAGGCGCTGCGAATGGGGATCAAGCCGGTCATAGGGCAGGGCCTCGGGCGGTTCCAGTTCCGGGGCGCCCTCGTACAGATCCCAGTATTTCCGCCGCGCCACGAAGGGATCATGCGGATGGGTGAAGCTGACCGTCAGGCACCAGGGCCGCGGATCGCCGCCGCGCGACAGGTCATACAGCTTCTGCACCGCCTGGAAGGCCACGTCGTCATCATATTCCAACTGGTTGGTGATCTCGGCCACGCCGGCGCCGGTCACGCTGCCCATGTTGTGATACCACCAGTCGATCCGCTCGCCCGGCTTGCGGTAATCGGGGGTCCAGCCGAAATCGGCGGGGTAGATGTCGGTCGTCAGCCGTTGTTCAAAGCCGTGCATCTGGTCGGGGCCGACGAAGTGCATCTTGCCGCTCAGCGCGGTCTGATACCCCGCCCGGCGCAGGTGATGGGCATAGGTCGGAATGTCGGAACAGAACTCGGCCGCGTTGTCATAGACCCGTGTCCGCCGCGGCAACTGCCCCGACATGAAGCTGGCCCGCGCCGGCGCGCACAGCGGCGAGGCGGTATAGGCATTTGCGAACCGGGCGGAACGCCCGGCCAGTGCCCGCAGGTTCGGCGCGTGCAGGAAGGGCGCCGGTCCGTCGGGGAACAGCGTGCCGTTCAACTGGTCAACCATCAGGATCAGGATGTTCGGGCGGGCGGTCATGCGGTCCTCCGGGGCTGGCTGGCCCATCGGTGCCGTTGCGGCAGGCGTCGCGCAAGGGGGTTTGCGGGCCGCTTGTCGCAAACGCGGGGCAATGCGGCGGAATCGGATTGCCGGGGCGGTGCGGCCCCGTGCCCAATGCGGCAAAGGAGACTCTGCCGATGGTTGTTCGCACCGATTTCCCGTTCCGCGTGGTCGAACACGAGGACATGGGGATCGTCCTGCCCGACGGCACGCGCCTGTCGGCCCGGGTCTGGATGCCCGAGGATGCGCCCGCGAACCCGGTGCCCGCGGTACTGGAATACATTCCCTATCGCAAGCGCGACGGAACCCTGCCACGCGACGAGATGATGCACCCCTGGTTCGCCGGCCACGGCTATGCCGCGGTGCGGGTCGACATGCGCGGCAACGGCGACAGCCAGGGCCTGATGGATGATGAATACAGCCCGCAGGAAATGGCCGATGCCCTGGCCGTGATCGACTGGCTGTCGCGCCAGCCCTGGTGCAGCGGCAGCGTCGGGATGATGGGCAAAAGCTGGGGCGGCTTCAACTGCCTGCAGGCCGCCTTCAACCAGCCGCCCGCGCTGAAGGCGGTGGTCTCGGTCTGCGCCACGACAGACCGTTTTGCCGATGACATCCATTTCAAGGGCGGCTGCCTGCTGGGCGAGAATTTCGGCTGGGGCGCGGTGATGCTGTCCTTCTCCAGCCGCCCGCCCGATCCGGCCCTGCGCCCCGACTGGCGCGAAGACTGGCTGCGCCGGCTGGAAGCCGAACCCTGGCTTGCGCCGCGCTGGGCGGCGCATCAGGCGCGTGATGCTTATTGGGCGCATGGGTCGGTCTGCGAGGACTGGTCGCGCAACACCGTGCCGGCCATGATCTGGGGCGGCTGGGCCGACAATTACATGAACACGGTGGCGGCGCTGGTCGAAGGGGCGCCCGCGCCGGTGAAGGGCGTGGTCGGGCCCTGGGTCCACCAGTATCCGCATACCGCCGTGCCGGGGCCGCAGGTGGGTTTCCTGCAGATCGCGCTGCGCTGGTGGGACCGCTGGCTGAAAGGCGTGCCGAACGGGGCCGAGGCCGACCCCGCCTATCGCGCCTATGTGCTTCATTCCGAACCTCCCGATGCCAGCGCGAAAGCACGCGCCGGGCATTGGGTGGCCGAGGCCGTGTGGCCGTCGCCCCGCGTGGTGCCGCAGGTCTGGCATCTGGCCGCCGCCGCACCGGGGGTTTCACACCCCCGGACCCCCGTGGGATATTTGCAGACAGATGAAAGCCCGGACGGGTTTTTTGTTGAGGTGGCCACGCTGCAACATCTGGGCCTTGCGGCGGGCGAATTCTTCCCGATGGGCCTGAACGCCGAAATGCCGGGCGATCAGGCGGGCGACGATGCGCTGTCGGTCTGTTTCGACGGGCCGGAACTGATGGCGCCGCTGCAACTGCTGGGCGCGGCCGAACTGACGCTGCGGCTGTCGTCGGACCGGCCGCTGGGCTTTGTCGTGGCGCGGCTGTGCGATGTGGCGCCGGACGGTTCCAGCGTTCGCATCGCCCATGGCATGTTGAACCTGTGCCACCGCGACGGCATGGCCACGCCCGCGCCGCTGGTGCAGGGGCAGCCGGTCGCGGTGACGGTCCGGCTCGACCAGATGGGTTATCGGCTGGCGCCGGGGCACCGTCTGCGGCTGGCGCTGTCGAACAGCTACTGGCCCTTCGTCTGGCCCTCGCCGCAGGCGGGGGTGCTGACGGTCACGGCGGGGCGGCTGGTGCTGCCCGTGCACCCGGGGGCCGACCGCAGCGAATGGACCCCGCCGCCCGCCGAACATGCCGCGCCCTGGCAGCACCTCGTTCTGCGACCCGGCCAAAGCCGCCGCTTCGTGGAACAGGATCTGATCACCGGCACCCGCGCGCTGGTGGTTGAAGAGGATGGCGGCGATGTCGAGAACCTCACCCATGGCCTGTGTTCCGGCGAGACGATGACCGAGCGCTGGGAGATCGCGCCCGACGATCCGTTGTCGGCCCGGGCGGTGCATGTCTGGGAACAGCGGCTGTCGCGCGGCGACTGGCGCATCAGGACGCGGGCCGAGGCCACCATGACCGGCACCGCCACCCATCTGCGGATGCAGGCCCGGCTGACAGCCTGGGAGGCGGACCGCCAGATTTTCCTGCGCGAATGGGACGAGGAGGTGCCTCGCCACTTCGTGTGACGGCCCTGCGCGGCGGCCCGGGCAAGAATCGTTGCCCGGTCAGCGCCTTCGCGGTTTAGTGAGTGCAATAAACAAACAGGCCCCGAAAAAACCGGGCCAGACAGGGAGAAGACAAGATGACGGACCAACTTGACCGGATGATCGACACGGTGCGCCGCGGGCGGATGACCCGGCGCGAATTTGTCGGCCGCGCCTCGGCCATGGGCATCACGGCGGGGCTTGCCTCGGCGCTGTTCAGCAAGACCGCGATGGCGCAGGAACCCAAGAAGGGCGGCGTGATCCGCGTCGGTATGCAGGGCGGCGAATCGACCAACTCGCTTGACCCGGCGCTGGCCGCTTCGGAAGTGCCGTTCCAGGTGAACATGACCTGGGGCGAAATGCTGGTGGACGTGAACCCCGACGGGTCGATCGACCACCGCATCGCGGAAGAGGTCAGCAGCAATGCCGACGCGACCGAGTGGAAGTTCAAGATCCGCGCCGGCGTCGAATTCCATGACGGCAAGACCGTCACCGCCGAAGACGTGGTGGCCACTCTGAAGCGCCACACCGACGAGAAGTCGCAATCGGGCGCGCTGGGCATCGTGCAGGGCATCAGCGAGATGAAGGCCGAGGGCGACATGGTCACCCTCAAGCTGTCGGCCGCCAGCGCCGACCTTCCCTATCTGATGGCCGACTATCACCTGATCATCCAGCCCGGCGGCGGCGTGGACAATCCGGCCGCCGGCATTGGCGCAGGCCCCTACAAGGTGGTGGTGAACGAGCCGGGCGTGCGGCACACCTTCGCCAAGCACGCCAACTATTTCGACAGCAGCATCGGCCATGCCGATGAGGTGGAAATCCTGGTCATCAACGACAACACCGCCCGTACCGCGGCGCTGCAATCGGGCCAGATCCACATGATGAACCGGGTCGATCCGAAGATCGTCGAACTGCTGAAAGGCGCGCCGGGCATCCAGATCAAGTCGGTGGCCGGGCGCGGGCATTATGTCTTCATCATGCACGTCGACAAGCCGCCCTTCGACAACAACGATCTGCGGATGGCGCTGAAATACTCGATCAACCGTCAGGAAATGGTGGACAAGATCCTGGGCGGCCTGGGCAGCCGGGGCAACGATTTCCCGATCAACGCGGCCTATCCGCTGTTCGACGACAGCATCGAGCAGCGCGAATACGATGCGGCCAAGGCGGCAGAGCATTACAAGAAGTCCGGCCATGACGGCAGCCCGATCGTGCTGCGCACCGCGCCGGGCGCCTTCCCGGGTGCGGTCGATGCGGCCAACCTCTTTGCCGCCAGCGCCAATGCCGCCGGCATCCCGCTCTCGGTCAAGCTGGAACCCGATGACGGCTACTGGTCGAACGTCTGGAACGTGGAACCCTTCTGCGCCAGCTACTGGGGCGGCCGCCCCGTGCAGGACCAGATGTATTCCACCGCCTATCTCTCCACCGCGGAATGGAACGACACCAAGTTCAAGAACGCCCGGTTCGACGAACTGCTGCTGGCCGCCCGGGGCGAGCTGGACGCGGCCAAGCGCAAGGGCATGTATTCGGAAATGGCCCATATCCTGCGCGACGAAGGCGGCCTGATCCTGCCGATGTTCAACGACTTCGTGTCGGGCGTCAGCGATGCCATCGCCGGCTGGGCCGACGATCCGAACGGCGAGTTGATGAACGGGCGGGCCCAGGTCCGCTGCTGGCTGGCATAAGGCCCGAAGCCGGTGCATCCCGTTCTTGTTCTGGTGGTCCAGCGCATCGCGCTGGGCCTCCTCCTGCTCCTCGCCGTGTCGGCGGTCATCTTCCTGGGCGTCGAGGCGCTTCCGGGCGATACCGCCCAGGCGATCCTGGGGCAGCAGGCCACGCCCGAGGCGCTGGCCAACCTGCGCGAAAAGCTGGGCCTGAATGACCCCGCCATCACCCGTTATTTCCGCTGGCTGGGCGGTGTCCTGACCGGCGATCTTGGCACGGCACTGACCAATGGCGCCGACATCGCCACCTCGATCGGGCAGCGGCTGGGCAACACGCTGTTCCTGGCGGGCTGCGCCGCGGCCATCTCGGTGCCGCTGGCCATCATCCTGGGTCTGATCGCCGCCCGCTACGCCGGGCGCTGGCCCGACAAGCTGATCTCGGGCGTCACCCTGACCACGATCAGCCTGCCCGAATTCGTGGCGGCCTATTTCGTGATCTACCTGCTGACCCAGGTCTTCCCGGTGTTCCAGCCCGTCGCCATGGTCTTTCCCGGGATGAGCTTCTGGGCCAAGCTGCAGGCGGTGGCGCTGCCGGTCATCGTGCTGGTGGTGGTCGTGCTGGCGCATATGATGCGGATGACCCGCGCCGCCATCCTGAACGTCATGCAATCGGCCTATATCGAAACGGCCGAGCTGAAGGGCCTGTCACCGATGACGGTGATCTGGCGCCACGCCTTCCCCAATGCCATCGCGCCGGTCGTCGCGGTCGTCATGCTGAACATGGCCTATCTGGTGGTGGGGGTTGTCGTGGTTGAGGTGGTGTTCAGCTACAACGCATTGGGGCAATATCTGGTGGACCACGTTTCCAAGCGCGACCTGCCGGTGGTGCAGGCCGTCGGCCTGATCTTCGCCGCCGTCTACATCACCCTGAACATGCTGGCCGATGTCATCGGCATCATCAGCAACCCGCGTCTGAGGCATCCGAAATGAGGCTGCCGTTCTCCGCCCTGCTGGGCCTGTCGCTGACCGGCCTGTTCCTGTTCATCGCGATCTTCGCCCGCTGGATCGCGCCCTATCCCATCGACCTGGCGGTCGGCGGGGTCTGGGAAGGCCCCTCCGCGAAATACTGGCTGGGCACCGATACCATCGGCCGCGACATCCTTTCGCGGCTGATCTACGGCGGTCAGGTCACCATCTTCGTGGCGCTGGCCTCGTCGATCCTGGCCTTCTCGCTGGGCTCGTTCCTGGGCTTCCTGGCCGCCGTCAAGGGCGGGCTGGTCGATCAGCTTCTCAGCCGGATGGTTGATCTGGTGATGGCGATCCCGTCGCTGATCGTGGCGCTGGTCATGCTTTCGGTGCTGCCGCTGAACCTGACGGTGCTGATCCTTGTCATCGGCGTTCTCGACAGCACCCGCGTCTTCCGCCTGTCGCGCGCGGTGGCCGTCGACATTGCCGTGATGGATTACGTCGAAGCCGCCAAGCTGCGCGGCGAAGGCCAGTCCTGGGTGATCTTCCGCGAAATCCTGCCCAATGCCCTGTCGCCGCTGGTGGCGGAATTCGGGCTGCGCTTCATCTTCGCCGTGCTCTTCATCTCGACCCTGTCCTTCCTGGGCCTCGGCATCCAGCCGCCGCTGACCGACTGGGGCGGCATGGTCAAGGAAAACAAGGATGGCCTGATCTATGGCAAGGCCGCCGCGCTGATGCCCGCCGCCGCCATTGCCGCGCTGGCGATCAGCGTCAATCTCGTGGCCGACTGGGTGCTGACCCGCACCTCCAGCCTGAAAGGAGGCCGCGGTGGCTGACAACACCCTTCTGGAAATCCGCGGCCTTGTGATCCAGGCCACCAGCTACCCGCCCGGCGAACCCCCGAAAGAGGTGACGCTGGTCCACGGGGTAGACCTCACGCTGCAACGCGGCCGCGTGCTGGGGCTGATCGGTGAATCCGGCGCCGGCAAATCCACCATCGGCCTGTCGGCCATGGCCTATGGCCGGGGCGGGGTGCGGCTGACCGGCGGCACCATCACCCTGAACGGCCGGGAAATCCGGCTGGCCAGTCCCGCGGCGCTGCGCAGCCTGCGCGGGCGCGAGGTGACCTATGTCTCGCAATCCGCGGCGGCCTCGTTCAACCCGGCCAAGCGGCTGATGGAACAGGTGATCGAAACCAGCATCGCCCATGGCGTGATGACGCGCCCCGAGGCCGAGGCGCGGGCGGTCCTTCTGTTCCGCAAGCTGGGCCTGCCCAACCCCGAAACCTTCGGCAACCGCTATCCGCATCAGGTGTCGGGCGGGCAGTTGCAGCGCGCGATGACGGCCATGGCGCTGTGCCCCAAGCCCGATCTGGTGATCTTCGACGAACCCACCACCGCGCTGGACGTGACCACGCAGATCGACGTGCTGGCCGCCATCAAGGAAGCCATCCGCGACACGCAGGTCGCCGCGCTCTATATCACCCACGATCTTGCAGTGGTGGCACAGGTGGCGGATGAGATCATGGTGCTGCGCCATGGTCGCATGGTCGAACTGGGCGAAACGGCGCAGATCATCAAGGAACCCCGGCAGGACTATACCCGCGCGCTGGTCTCGGTCCGCAGTCTGGAACATGCCGAAAAGCCGCCCGCGCCCCCGGTGCTGCGGATCGAAGGGCTGACCGCGCGCTATCGCGGCACGCATTTCGACGTGCTGAAACGGGTCTCGGTCGAACTGCCCAAGGGGCAGACGCTGGCCGTGGTGGGCGAAAGCGGATCGGGGAAATCGACGCTGGCCCGCGCCATCACCGGGCTGCTGCCGCCGTCCTCGGGGCGCATCACCTTTGACGGGCGCGAACTCTCGCCCGATCTGGCCGGGCGCAGCAAGGATGACCTGCGCGAAATCCAGATGATCTACCAGATGGCCGATACCGCGATGAACCCCCGGCAGACCGTGGGCACCATCATCGGCCGGCCGCTTGAATTCTACTTCGGCCTGAAGGGCGCCGCCCGCGACCGCCGCGTGCAGGAACTTCTGGACGAGATCGAGATGGGCAAGGGCTTTGCCGACCGCTATCCCGCCGAACTGTCGGGCGGGCAGAAACAGCGTGTCTGCATCGCCCGCGCGCTGGCCGCCAAGCCCAAGCTGATCATCTGCGACGAGGTGACTTCGGCGCTTGATCCGCTGGTGGCCGATGGCATCCTCAAGCTGCTGCTGAACCTTCAGGCCATCGAACATGTGGCCTATCTGTTCATCACCCATGATCTCGCCACGGTCCGCGCCATCGCCGACAAGATCGCGGTCATGTACAAGGGGCAGGTCGTCCGCTACGGCCAGAAATCCGATGTGCTGGCCCCGCCTTTCGACGATTACACCGACCTCCTCCTGTCCTCTGTTCCCGAGATGGAAGTGGGCTGGCTTGAGCAGGTGATCGCGCATCGCAAGATGGAAAGTGCCGGAAACTAGGTATGACCCTTTGCCATACGCCGGACATACCCAAGGCAGACGGAACGCAGACATGACGAAACTCCTGCTCATCATCCTTGACGGGGTGCCTTACGCGAACTGGCGCCGGCTGTTCGGCAATCTGGAAGGCTGGGTCGAAAGCGGCGACGCGCGGGTCCGCCGGATGCGCGCCGTGCTGCCCTCGACCTCGGCCAGTTGCTACGCCTCGATCCACACCGGCGTGCCGCCGCAGGTGCACCGGATCTGGGACAATGCCGACATAAGGCGGCTGGAAATGCCCGACGTGTTTTCCGAACTCACGCGGGCGGGCAAGAAGACCGGGGCCGTAACCCATTCATATTGGTCGGAATTCTTCAACCGCGCGCCCTTCGATGTGGTGCGCGACATCGAATATGACGAACCCGGCGGCCCCATCACCCATGGCCGGTTCCACACCATGAAGGGCTATGGCCACGCCAACCAGATGACGCCGGCCGATTACGACCTGTTCGGAACCCTCACCCGTCTGGCCGAGGTGAAGGGGATCGACTACGGCATCCTGCACACCTGCACGCTGGACAGCATGGGCCACCGCTTCTTCCACGACTGCGAAGAAATGGACCACGCCTGCTTCGCCATGGACGCCACCCTTGCCCCCTTCATAAGCCGTTGGAGAGACAAGGGTTTTGAGGTGATCGTCACCGCCGACCACGGGCAGGATTCGCGCGGCCACCACGGCGGAACCGGCGAAGCACAGCGCGATTTCGCCTTCTACTATTTCGGCACCTCCCCCCTTCCGCCGGGGGATGAGGTGCTGGACCAACTGGCCCTTGCCCCCTCGATCCTGACACGGATGGGCGTTCCGGTGCCCCCCGGCATGAAGGCCCGCCCCTTCCTGTCGGCCTAGGCCGCCTCAGCCCGCGTAGCCGGGATCTTCCGCGTCCAGAATGGCCCGGATCTCGCGCAGATGCGCCTCGGCAAAGCCGGGGTAGTCTTCCCATTCGCGCGCGGTCTTTTCGGCAACCTCGTCCGGCAGAACCCGCAGCGGCCGCCCCGTCTGCAGGGCGCGGATGTAGGTTTCTGCTGCGCGTTCAAGGTAATAGAGCCGGTTGAACGTCTCGGCCACCGTGCGGCCGATCACCAGAACGCCATGGTTTCCCATGATCAGCGTGGTGATCTTCGGGTCGGCCAGCAGGCTTGCGCACCGGGCGCCTTCGGCCTCGAACGCCATGCCGCCATAGGCGTCGTCCACCACATGACGGCCAAAGAACATGGCGGTGTTCTGGTCAATCGCCGGCAACCGGCTGTCGGCCAGGCTGGCCAACACGGTTGCATGGATCGAATGGACATGCATCACGCAGGCCGCATGGGGCAGGGCGCGGTGGATCGCGCCATGCAGGCCCCAGGCGGTGGGGTCGGGCGCATCGGAGCGGGTCATGGTGGCCGGATCGTCTGCGTCAATCTCGATCAGCGACGAGGCGGTGATCCGGCTGAAATGCCGGCCGTTCGGGTTGATCAGGAACCGGCTGCCCGAGGGGTTTACCGCCAGCGAAAAGTGGTTCGCCACCGCTTCATGCATGTTCAGCCGCGCCGTCCAGCGGAAGGCGGCGGCCATGTCAACACGCTGGGCCCAATGGGTGATGTTGGCAGGGGCGTTCATGGGCGGTCTCCGAAAGGCCAGTCGCCACGGGCAAAGCTGGCAAGGGTGGCGGTGATCAGGGCAAAGCTGTCGGCGGCGCGGGGAACCGTGGCCCGCGCCCGCAGATAGCCATGGACAAGACCGGGCGCCGTCACCGCATGGGCACGGCCCCCGGCGGCAGTGATCGCCGCGGCATAGGCGGCGGCATCGTCATGCAGCGGGTCACATTCGGCGCCGATGGCCAGGGTCATGGGCAGGCGGGTGAAGTCCTTGTCCTGCAAGGGGGAAACGGTCGGATCGCCCGGCGGTGGGGCGGTGCCGCCGTGGCGGATTCCGGCGTAGAACTCCAGATCGGCGGCGGTCAGCATCGGGGCGTTCGCGTGGGTGCGATAGCTGCCTGTGCTGCGGTCTCCGCCAAGGCCGGGATAGACCAGCACCTGGCCCAGAAGCCGCGTCTCGCGCAGCACATGCGCGGCGGCGGCCACCAGATTGCCCCCCGCGCTGTCACCCGCCAGCAGCAGCGGCCCGGGCGTGGCGCGGATCACGGCCAGCACATCCTCCAGCGCGGCGGGGTGGCGGTGTTCGGGCGACAATCGGTAATCGACACTGATCACCGTCAGCCCGGTTTCGGCGCGGATCTCGGCGCAGACGTCATCATGGCTGTGCAGCCCGCCCACCACATAGCCGCCCCCATGGGCGTAGATCACCACCGGCCCAGTGCCGGGGTAACGGCGGCAGGGAACGCCGGCAATCACCTCGTCCGTGGCGGTCACGCCCGGCGGATAGCCGCGAAAGAAGGCGCGGCACATCCTGTCATAGATCGCGCGCTGGTCGGCGATGGACAGGGTGGCGGTGTCGGGGGGATAGGCGGCCTCGGTCGCGCGGATGAAGGCCCAGGTGGGCGCGTCGATGAGGCGGGTGTAATCGGGCTGGGTCATGCCCGCAGTCTGCGCGGGGGCGCGTTCCAGCGCGGTGATGTGAACGAACACGTCCTTCTTGCCGCCTTCCGGGGCAATGAAGCCGTAGCCTTTGGTTTCATTGAACCACTTCACGGTGCCCTTGGCCATCGTGAAACTCCTTCCGAAGTGCCGCCCGCGGGAGTGCGGCGGCCTGGCGCAGTCAGCTGTAGTCGATAGCTGCGGCCATAGGCCCGAGACAGATCGAGAGAGATAACGTCGCCCCCTGCATATGCGGCAAAGGCGACCAAAATGCAAGTATTTCCGCCATTGCGGGAGCGTGGCGATCCGGGGCGAACCGGCCCTTCCCATGTTATTGCACAAACGATTTCAGCCGGTTGCGGGCAGGAGGGGCCGCCTTGCCAAGATATGGGGGCCGCGCGATGGCGCGGCCCCCCCCTCATGGGGCAGGGTCAGAAGACATCGGTCAGATAGAGGATGATGATGATGGGGATGGGAATACCGATCACCCAGGCGAGAATGCCTTTCATGGCCGTCTCCTTTCCATGTTCGGGGAAATCCCGTGCCTCAGGATGTGTGGTCTGATCCCGGTCCGGCAAGAACAGGGCCATCGGGACTGGCGGTATTCTGCTGAAACGGGAATTCCGAATCTGCCGCGCAATCGAAGGAGATCCGCCGACGCCTCGCTTGCGCTCTGACTGGGAAAGCCGGCTTGATTCTGCCCTGCCGCCCGGAAACGGCGCGCGTAAGGCCGGGAATTGTGGCGCACCTGTTTCCAGTTATGCGCGGAATACCGTCTTGGGGGTGGGATTGATGAACTGAAATTGCTTAACCGTGTCTTGTTGTCGCGCGACACAACCTGAAGTTGACAAAAATATGCCGCGGATTTACCAATTTTGGCAGCGGAACCATCCCCGCTCGGGGCCAACCTGCGCCGTGTGCCCCCGTTCCACCCGGTGAAAGCCGAAAACCAGAAAACCCGGAGATATTCTGCTCAAGGAGACGGAAATGACTGATCTTGCTGAAAAAGCCCGTGCCGGTCGTCTGGCTGCCCTTGGTTTTCGCGGGACCGCCGCGCTGTCTTCCCAAGACCCGTCGGTGGAAGGGGCGCGCTACCGCGTGCCAGCACGGCAAGAGAATGTGATCTTCTTCTCCCGCCGTCACGGCGGCAAGCCGGCCCGTCTGGTGCTTTGACACCGCGCCGGCGGCTGGCCCCGACAGGTTCGGGGCCAGCCGTCGCAGGCTGGACCTTAGCGGGTGAACTTCTTGTATTTCACCCGCTTCGGTTCCACCGAATCCGGGCCAAGGCGGCGGATCTTGTCCTGTTCGTAGGCGTCGAAGTTGCCCTCGAAGAACTCAACCTTCGCGTCACCCTCGAAGGCAAGGATATGGGTGCAAAGACGGTCAAGGAAGAAGCGGTCGTGGCTGATGATCACGGCGCAGCCGGCGAATTCCTCGATGGCGGCTTCCAGTGCCTGCAGGGTTTCCACGTCAAGATCGTTGGTCGGTTCGTCCAGCAGAAGGACATTGCCGCCGGATTTCAGCAGCTTGGCCATATGGACGCGGTTGCGTTCCCCGCCTGACAGGATGCCGACCTTCTTTTGCTGGTCGGACCCCTTGAAGTTGAAGGACGAGCAATAGGCGCGGCTGTTCACCTCGGCATCGCCAAGCACCACGATGTCAAGACCGTCGGAGATTTCCTCCCAGACGTTCTTGTTCGGATCAAGGCTGTCGCGCGACTGGTCGACATAAGACAGTTGCACGGTGTCGCCGAGCGTGATGGTGCCGCTGTCGGGCTGTTCCTGCCCGGTGATCATCTTCATCAGGGTGGATTTGCCGGCGCCGTTGGGGCCGATCACGCCGATGATGCCGCCGGGGGGCAGCATGAAGGACAGGTTGTCGATCAGCAGCTTGTCGCCCATGGCCTTCGAGACATTCTCGAACTCGATGACCTTGGAGCCAAGGCGGGGCCCGTGCGGGATGATGATCTGGGCGCGGCCGACCAGTTCCTTGACGGATTCATCGGCCATCTTTTCATAGGCGCTGATCCGGGCCTTGGATTTGGCCTGACGTGCCTTGGCGCCGGCGCGGATCCATTCCAGTTCCTTTTCAAGAACCTTCTGCTTGGCCTTGTCTTCGCGGGCTTCCTGCGCCAGCCGCTTGGCCTTGGCATCCAGCCACGAGGAATAGTTGCCCTCATGCGGGATGCCGCGGCCGCGTTCCAGTTCCAGAATCCAGGTGGTGATGTCATCCAGGAAATAGCGGTCGTGGGTGACGGTCAGGATGGTGCCCTTGTAGTCGATCAGGTGCTTTTGCAGCCAGGCGATGGTTTCGGCATCAAGGTGGTTGGTCGGTTCGTCCAGCAGCAGCATGTCCGGCTCTTCCAGCAAGAGCTTGCACAGCGCGACGCGGCGGCGTTCGCCGCCCGAAAGGGTGCCGACATTGGCGTCATCGGGCGGGCAGCGCAGCGCCTCCATCGCGATGTCGACGCGGCTGTCGAGATCCCAGAGGTTCTCGGCATCAATCTCGTCTTGAAGGCGGGCCATTTCCTCGGCGGTGTCGTCGGAATAGTTCATCGCCAGTTCGTTGTAGCGATCCAGCTTGGCCTGCTTGGCCGCCACACCAAGATTGACGTTTTCGCGGACGGTCAGGTTTTCTTCCAGCTTGGGTTCCTGCGGCAGGTAGCCGACGGTGGCGCCCTTGGCGGCCCAGGCTTCGCCCTGGAAATCCTTGTCCCAGCCGGCCATCACGCGCAGCAGGGTGGATTTCCCCGCACCGTTCACGCCGACCACGCCGATCTTGACCCCCGGCAGGAAGTTCAGGCGGATGTTCTCGAACACTTTCTTGCCGCCCGGATAGGTCTTGGAGACGCCATCCATATGATAGACGTATTGATAGCTGGCCATGGTCGTTCTTCCTTTTCCGGCGGACCAAGGTGAGATAGCGGCAAACTGCGGGAAGGGCAACGAAGGGCGTAGCGATGCGGGCGGGGTTTCCGGTGGCGCGGCGGGGGATGGTGGTCGGCCTGCTGGGCGGGTCGTTCGATCCCGCGCATGAAGGGCATGTGATGATCACCCGCGAGGCGCTGAAGCGGATGGGGCTGGACCGGGTGTGGTGGCTGGTCAGCCCCGGCAACCCGCTGAAGGCCCGCCAGCCGGCGCCGATGGCGGCGCGGCTGGCGCGGGCGCGGGCGCTGATGCGCGACCCGCGGGTCGAGGTGACCGACCTTGAGGCGCGGTTGGGCACGGTCTATACCGCCGATACGGTGAAGCGCCTGCAGGAAATCTATCCGGGCGTGGCCTTTGTCTGGCTGATGGGGGCCGACAATCTGGTGCAGTTCCACAAATGGGGCCGCTGGCGCGAGATCATGGAGCGGGTGCCGGTGGGCGTGCTGGCGCGGCCCGGATCGGGGCTGAAGGCGCGGCTGTCGGTGGCGGCGCAGATCTACCGGGGCAACCGCGTGGGCCGGGGCGAGAACCTGGCCAAGTGCCGCGCGCCGGCCTGGGTCTTTGTGAACCTGCCGATGAATGACGCCTCGTCCACCGAGATCCGGGCGCGGGGGGGCTGGCGGCGCTGACACCCGGGCCGGGCCTCTGGGTGGGCGATCCCGGACTGACGCCGGCGGCCGGATCGGGTATTCCGGGCCGGTGAGTTTCAGGAGAATCGCTGTGATTACGCGACGCGGAATGTTGGCGGGGCTGCTGGTGGGCACAGCCCTGCCGGCCTGGGCTGAAGGAATGGACCGTTCGCCGCGCCCGGTGGCGCGGGGCGGCGCCCCGGCGGCGGCTGTGGCAACGCCTGCGGTTGTCGATGCTGGCGCGCTGGTCAAGGCGGCCGATCTGGGCGGTACGGTCGGTTATGTCGTGGCCGACGCCGAAACGGGTGCCGTGCTTGAGGCGCGCGAGCCCGAGGCGATGCTGCCGCCGGCCTCGGTCGCCAAGGCGGTGACCTCGCTTTACGCGCTGGAGAAGCTGGGCCGTGGCCACCGCTTTGCAACGCGGGTGCTGGCGACGGGGCCGGTGCAGAACGGCATTGTGCAGGGCGATCTGGTGCTGGCGGGCGGCGGAGATTCCACCTTGCAGACGGATCAGCTTGGCGATCTGGTGAAGCGGCTGGCGGGGCAGGGGCTGCGCGGCGTGACGGGCGGCTTCCTGCGGTGGGAAGGCGCACTGCCGCAACTGGAACAGGTGGCCGGGGATCAGCCGGTGCAGGTGGGCTACAACCCGGCGATTTCGGGCCTGTGCCTGAATTTCAACCGAGTGAACTTTGAATGGAAGCGCGCGGGCGACGGCTGGTCGGTGCAGATGGATGCGCGCGGCGAGCGGTTCCTGCCGCTCGTCGAAATGACCCGCATGTCGGTGGCCCGGCGCGAGACGCCGATCTTCACCTATGACCGGGGCGCGGATCATGAGGACTGGACGGTTGCCTCGACCGCCCTGGGCAAGGGGGGCAGCCGCTGGTTGCCGGTGCGCCTGCCGGGGCTTTATGCGGCCGAGGTGTTCCGCACGCTGGCCCGCGCGCAAGGCATCAAGCTGCCCGCGCCGGTTGCCGTGCCGGCCTTGCCCGGCGGCACCGAGCTGGGGCGCGTCGAGAGCGAGGACTTGCCCGAGGTTCTGCGGGCGATGCTGAAATTCTCGACCAACCTCACGGCCGAATGTTCCGGGCTGAGCGCCAGCGGCAAGGCCGATCTGGCCACATCAGGGGCCGCGATGACCGACTGGGCGCGGGCCAGTTTTGGCATCGGGGCGCGGTTCGTGGACCACTCCGGTCTGGGCGGCGCGTCGCGGATCAGTGCGGCGGACATGGTCAAGGTGCTGCTGGCCGACCATGCGCAAGGCCGGGGCCTGCGGCCGATCCTGCGCGACGTGGGCATGAAGGACGACAAGGGCAAGGTGATCAAGGGCCATCCGGTGAAGGTGGTGGCCAAGTCGGGCACGCTGAACTTTGTCTCGGGGCTGGCGGGCCATATCATCCCGCCGGGCGGCCGTGAGATGGTATTCGCCATCTTCACCGGCGACCCTGACCGCCGCGATGCGGTGCCCGTGGCCAAGCGCGAAGACCCGCCCGGCGTGAAAGCCTGGACCGCCCGGTCCCGCCGCTTGCAGGGACAACTGATTTCCCGTTGGGCGGCGGTGTATGGGTGAAGGATGCGGAGGGGGCGACCCTGACCGCATGGAACCGAGTGCGCACCCTGACCGTTGTGATCCTTGAGCGGAACGCCAGATGCCCCGTTGGCCCGGAATCAAGGGCGAAGCCCGCCGGGCCGCGCCCTCCCTCGGGAGGGCGCTTTTGCGACGGGGTTCACCCGAACTGCGGCGGAGGGTGTTGTGCCATAAACTGCCTCTGCCGGCCGTTGCTGCGCCCCACCCGAGGAAGGGCGCGGCCCTGCGTTGCGCCGACTGCGTGGCGTCAGGTGAGCAGGCCGGGAGCGCCCGATCGGCCCCCCCTTACACCACCATATGTCGCACCCTTGCGCCCCATTCGATGGCGGCGGCGTGCAGGCGGTCGATGCCCAGTTCGTGGCTGACTTCTTCCAGCATCCGCAGTTCAAGCTGGCTGTGCCGCCCGTCGGCGGTGACCACATCGCAGGCCAGCGCATAGGCGGTTTCATAAAGGCGCTCGGGCAGGGCGCCGCGGATCAGGCCGAACAGGGCGTCCAGCCCGTCTTCCTCTTCGAACAGGTCAAAGACGGTCTGGCTGACGCGGCGGATGCGGTCGGTGTCATAGGTGGCGAAGACGGGCATGTGGTTGACCATGCGCTGGATCGCCACCAGTTCGGCGGTGCGCATGTTCTGGTCAGAGGCCGAACAGGCCACCATGACGGCCACCAGGGCATCTTGCGGTGACATCGGGGCGGTATCGGTCATCTGCGGCTCCTCTCTCGCGATGGCCGGAGATTATTGACGGGGCAGGGCGGCGGCAATAGAGGACACAGGGTCCGGGACACAGGGTTCCGGGCGTTTCCTTGAAGGATCATTCCCATGACCGCGCTCCGCGACGCTGCGATGAAATCGAAGGCCTGGCCGTTCGAAGAGGCGCGCGCGGTGCTGAAACGGTATGAGAAGAAGGACCCCGAAAAGGGTTATGTGCTGTTCGAGACCGGCTATGGCCCGTCGGGCCTGCCGCATATCGGCACCTTCGGCGAGGTGGCGCGGACGACGATGATCCGCCGCGCCTTCGAGATCATCAGCGACATCCCGACGCGGCTGATCTGCTTCAGCGATGACGTGGACGGTATGCGCAAGGTGCCCGAGAATGTGCCGCAGCAGGAGATGTTGCGCCAGCACATGCAGAAGCCGCTGACCAGCGTGCCCGACCCCTATGGCGAGTACGAAAGCTTCGGCGCGCATAACAACGCCATGTTGCGGCGGTTCTTGGATACGTTCGGCTTTGAATACGAATTCATCAGCGCGACCGAATTCTACAAGAGCGGCCGGTTCGACGACACGCTGCGACTGGCGGCGGAACGCTATGACGCGATCATGGAGATCATGCTGGCGTCGCTGCGGGAAGAGCGGCAGCAGACCTATTCCGCCTTTCTGCCGATCCACCCCGAGACGGGCCGGGTTCTGTATGTGCCGATGAAGGAGGTGAACGCCAAGGACGGCACCATCACCTTCGACGACGAGGCGGGCCGCGAATGGACGCTGCCGGTGACGGGCGGCCATGTGAAGCTGCAATGGAAGCCCGACTTCGGCGCCCGCTGGACGGCGCTGGACGTGGACTTTGAAATGTACGGCAAGGACCACAGCACCAATACGCCGATCTACGACGGCATCTGCGAGGTGCTGGGGGGCCGCAAGCCCAACCACTTCACCTATGAGCTGTTCCTGGATTTCGAGGGCCAGAAGATTTCCAAGTCCAAGGGCAACGGGCTGACCATCGACGAATGGCTGACCTATGCGGCGACGGAAAGCCTGTCCTATTTCATGTACCAGAAGCCGAAGACGGCCAAGCGGCTCTGGTGGGATGTGATCCCCAAGGCGGTGGACGAATATCACCAGCAGCTCAAGGCCTTCCCCGAGCAGCCGCTGGAGCAGCAGGTGAACAACCCGGTCTGGCACATCCATGACGGCAAGCCGCCGGTGTCGAACATGGTGGTCAGCTTCGGCATGTTGCTGAACCTGGCCTCGGTGGCCGGGGCCAAGGATGCCAAGGGGCTGTGGGGCTATATCAAGGCCTATGCGCCCGAGGCGAGCCCGGAGACCCACCCCGATCTGGACGCGGCGGCCGGGTTCGCGGTGCGCTATTTCGCTGACAAGATCGCGCCGACCCGTGCCTTCCGCCTGCCGGATGACAAGGAGCGCGCGGCGATCGAGGATCTGCGGGCGCGGCTGGCTGCCTGGGAAGGCAGCCATGATGCCGAGGAGTTGCAGGCGGTGGTCTATGCCGTGGGCAAGGACCACGGCTTCGACCCGCTGCGCGACTGGTTCAAGGCGCTGTACGAGGTGTTGCTGGGCGCCAGCGAAGGCCCGCGCTTCGGCGGCTTCATCGCGCTTTATGGCGTGACCGAGACCGAGGCGCTGATCGCCCGCGCGCTGCGGGGCGAACTGGTCGCCGGCTGAGGCCCGGATTGGCAGCATTTCCGGGGGCCGGGGCGCGCAGTCGTTCCGGCCCCTGTCTTTTGGCCCCCTTTCCTTGCCGCCATGGTATGTTGCGCGGGCGGCTCCTGGGCCGTGCGCCCGTCTGAGGCGCGGTTAACCCTTCATTGATACTTCGCTGTCCCCAAGGCGCGGCGGACATCGCCCGCCCGGCATCCGGCGGAACGAGGCGAGGGGATTTTCAATGAACATGGCAATTACCGACGGGCTGGTCCTGATGCCGCCGCCGTTTCTGGGCGGGCTGGCGAACTGGTCCAGCGCGAATGGGCTGGCAGGCGATGCCTCGTATGACGGGGCGGCCAACGCGGCGCTGGTGACCAACGATCAGGATTTCGGGGCCTGTCTGGAGCTGCAAAAGACCCAAGGCACGCAGAAGCTGCGCGCCTTTGCCGAAACGCCGCTGCGGCCGGACATGTACATCCGGGTTTCCGCGCGGGTGAAGGCGGTGTCGGGCAACCTGCCGGCGGTGCGGATTGCGGCCTGGGCGGGAAATGCGGCGGGTACCGCTGTCGGTTCCGTTCCGCAGACTGGCCCATCGGTGCAACTGCTGACCTATGGCGAGGTGGTGACGGTCCAGGCGATCATCGGGGCGGGCAGCCGGACGGGGGTGGATCTGGTCTGGGGGCTGACGCCGGTGCTGGCGCATGTCGGGCTGGACCTGACCGGGGCGAATGGCGGCGTGGTGCGCATCGACGACATCACGGTCGAGGACGTGACCGAGGTGTTCCTGCGCAAGCTGGTGGATGTGGTCGATGTGCGCGATTACGGCGCCAGGGGCGACGGGGTGACCAATGACTTCGCCGCCTTCCAGGCGGCCGATCTGGCGGCGGCGGGCCGGACGGTGCTGGTTTCGGCGGGCACCTATCTGGTTGCCGGCAACCTGACGGTCAATTCCTCGATCCGCTTCGTCGGCAGCGTGACACAGCCGGCGGCGAACCGGATGGTGCTGACGCGCAACTTCGATCTGGACACCTATGCCGCCGCCTATGGCAGCGATGCCGAAGGCTTCCGCCGTGCATTGCAGGCGCTGTTCTATTTCAGCGACCACGTCACGCTGGACCTGTCGGGGCGCCGGATCGACCTGAGCGCGCCGGTGGATGTGGCGGCGGTGGCCGGTCTGACCAGCTTCAGCAACCGCCGGGTGCTGCGCAACGGATCCTTGAACGCGGTGCCGTCAAGCGGCTGGGACAACGAGACGGTCACCTCGGTCGCAACCTATTCGGCCTCGGCGCAGACAACACTGACGGCGGTGGCCAATGTCGCCAATGTGCCGGTGGGCGCCCTGGTCGAAGGTACCGGCGTAGGACGCGAGGTCTATGTCAAGGCCAAGGACGTGGGGGCCGGCACGATTGAGCTTTCGCAGCCGCTGTACGGGGCGGTGGGAACGCGCAGCTATACCTTTACCCGCTACAAGTATCTGCTGGATTTCTCAGGCTTTTCCAAGCTGTCGCAGTTCGAGATCCTGGATGTCGAATTCAACAGCCTTGGCCTTGCCTCGGGCGTGATGCTGGGGATGTCGGGGTCGGTCAACCGCTTTGACCATTGCACCTTCAACCGCCCGCGCGACCGGGGCATCACCTCGATAGGGACAGGCTGTCAGGGGCTGCATGTCGATTACTGCCAGTTCCTGTCGAACGAACAGGCGCTGCCGGCCCAGACCCGCACCACCATTGCGCTGAACGTGCAGGCCAATGACGTCAAGCTGCGCAACAATCGCGTGGTGCGCTTCCGGCATTTCGCCGTGATGAATGGCACCAGCCACATGATCCAGTCCAACCACTTCTTTCAGGGCGACGATCAGACGGCCGGAGTGCGGGTGGCCGGGCTGGTGTTCACGCAGACCAATGTGGCGACCGTGATCACGGGCAATTATGTGGACAACTGCTTTATCGAATGGGGCAACGAACACGATGCAGAGCCCGAATTCACCAACGAGTTTTCGTTCGGCGGGCTGAACATCACCGGCAACATCTTCATCGCCTCGGATGTGTCGTCGGCCTTTCGCTGGTTGGTGGTCAAGCCCTATGGTGCGGGCCATTTCTTCAATGGCTTCAGCCTGGTGAACAACACGTTCCGCGTGTTCAACGCCACGGTCGACCGGGTCGAGGCCGTGGACACCACCTTTGCCACGCTGAACGCGGGGCGCGCGCGCAACGTGCAGATTGCGGGCAACACCTTCAATCAGGTGAACCAGACCATCGCCAATCCGCTGGTGATTGCGCATACGCAGAACACAGCCGCGGATACCTGGACCATCGACCCCGGCCCCGCGGTGCCGTTTGGCGGCCAGATCCGGCAGGTCGAAAGCATCTGCCCGGAAGGCACCATCACCAACGGCGCGAACGCGGCGCGCTACATGTTTCCGAACGCCACCCCTGCGGTGGGCAGTTCCGGCGCGCAGGCGCAACTGCGCTGGGGCGAGGCGGTGAAGGGCAAGGTCGTTGCTGTCCTGCGGATGGACGTGACGGTCTGAGGCGCGGCGCCCCGGCTGGGGCGGGGCGGCGCGGAACGGGCGGCGGTGTGGGGGCACCGCCGCCCGTTGACATTCGCGCCTATCCCGGCGGGCCGGCCAGAAGGTCGGACGGGGCCAGCCGGAAGGCGCGGGCAAAGCCGCCGTTCAGCAGCGCCGATTGCGGCACCAGCCGGACAAAGGCGAAATCGGGCAGGTCGATATAGACCTTGGCCTTGGGAAACCGGGCAAGCCAGGCCGCGCGCAGCGGCGCGCACTGGTCTTGCGGCACAAACTCGGCGCGGGCGCGCAGCATCAGCCGGGCATGGGTCATCGGATCGCCGCGCGTGGTGTCTTCCACCACCATCAGCGCGCAGGCGGGATGGGCCCGCAGCGCGGCGGTATGGGGCGCAAGACCGGACACCAGCACCAGCGGACAGCCATCCTCATCCAGCCCGAAGGCGACGCGGCTGATGCCGGGGGTGCCGTCGGCGGGATCAATCCACGACAGCGCCGCATGGCCGGTGCCCGACAGCAGCGTCTGCGCCAGCGTCCGCGCCTCGTCATTGGCGGCGGCAACGGGGTCGGGGCGGCGGGTTGGTTGGGGTTCGGTCATCACATGGTCCTGATCGCGGTTGACAGCCGGCAAGGGCGGGAGTCTTCTGGCGTCATTCAGAACGGCTTGCCAGTGATTTCTGGCGTGTGATCCCCCTTCCGGTGGTGAAATGACCGACCAGATCCGACTGTCCCGCGTGCCGGAAGAGTTCCTTCCGAAAATCGTCACCGTTTTCCGCGAAGGCTATGGCGCGGCCGCGCTGCGGGCCGATGCGCTGGCCGGGCTGACGGTGGCAATCGTGGCGCTGCCCTTGTCGATGGCGATTGCCATTGCCAGCGGCGTGGGCCCCGAGCGGGGGCTGACGACGGCGATCATCGGCGGCTTCCTTGTCTCGGCCTTCGGTGGCAGCCGGTTCCAGATCGGCGGGCCGGCCGGGGCGTTCATCGTGCTGGTTTCGGCCTGCGTGATGACGACCGGGATCGACGGGCTGATCACCGCAACCTTCCTGTCGGGCTTCATCCTGATCGCGGCGGGGCTGCTGCGGCTGGGAACCTATATCAAGTTCATTCCCTATCCGGTGACGGTTGGCTTTACCGCCGGGATCGGGGTGATCATCTTTGCCAGCCAGATCAAGGATCTGTTCGGCCTGACCCTGACCGCGGGCGAGCCGGCCGAAATTCTGGGCAAGCTTGAGGCGCTGTGGGCGGCGCGCGGGTCGGTCACGCCGCAGGCGGTGGCGGTGGCGCTGGTGACCATCGTCACCATCATGGCGGTGCGGCGGTTCAGGCCGCATTGGCCGGGGATGCTGATCGCGGTGGTGCTGGCGGCGGTCGGGGCCGTGGCGCTGAACCTGCCGGTTGAAACCATCGGCAGCCGCTTCGGCGCCTTGCCGAACCTGCCGCCCCTGCCCGCCCTGCCGGTGCTGGACCGGGCGGCGGTGATGGCGGCGCTGCC
Organism: Fuscovulum blasticum DSM 2131; assembly: GCF_003034965.1. Classification (GTDB taxonomy): domain Bacteria; phylum Pseudomonadota; class Alphaproteobacteria; order Rhodobacterales; family Rhodobacteraceae; genus Pseudogemmobacter; species Pseudogemmobacter blasticus. The sequence goes on from NZ_PZKE01000003.1 coordinate 99,380, forward strand.
CTGGGCAACCAGCTTCGCGCTGCTGGGGGCGATCGAATCGCTGCTGTCGGCAGTGGTGGCCGACGGGATGAGCGGTGCGCGCCATCGGTCCAATGCGGAACTGGTGGGGCAGGGTGTGGCGAACATCGGCAGCGCGCTGTTCGGCGGCTTCTGCGTGACCGGCACCATTGCCCGCACCGCAACCAATGTGCGGGCCGGCAGCCGGGGGCCGGTGTCCGGCATGTTGCACGCGCTGTTCCTGCTGGCCTTCATGGCGGTGGCGGCGCGCTATGCGGCCTATATCCCGCTGGCCGCGCTGGCGGGGGTGCTGGCCGTGGTCAGTTGGGGCATGATCGAGAAGGAAGAGTTCTGGAACCTTGTCCGCGGATCGCGGGGCGATGCGCTGATCATCCTGTCCACCTTTCTGCTGGTGGTGTTCCGCGATCTGACCGAAGGCATCGTGGTGGGCTTTGCCATTGCCGGGCTGGTGTTCATCAAGCGGATGTCCGATGCCACCGGCCTGCGGCAGGGCGAACTGCCCGCCGAGGAGGCAGGCTTCACCGCGGGCGACGTGCTGGTCTATCAGTTGAACGGCCCGTTCTTCTTTGGCGCGGCGGCGCAGGTGGGGGGCGTGCTGGACCGGATCGCCGAGCGGCCGCGCATCTTTGCGGTCGATTTCACCGAGGTGCCGATGATCGACAGTTCCGGTGCCAAGAGCTTTGAGGTTCTGGCGCGCAAGATGCACCGCAGGGGCGGGCGGCTGTGCATCGTCGGCGCCCGGCCCGAGGTGCGGCGCGCGTTGCAGGCGCAGGGCCTGACGGAAGCCGAGGCGCGCTACCTGCCCGATCTGGCCGCCCTGAAGGACTGCATCGCCACGCACGGCTGATAGCCGCCCCCGAATCACCCACGTTTTCGTGAGGGCCTGCCGGCACCGCTGGCCGGCACTGCGCTGTGTCGGGGCCGTTGCCCTGACGCCGCGTAAGCCCGGGGCGGAACTCCGGGGCTGACTTGTGAATCTGCAGCACGTTGAAAAAACGCATCAAATCGGATGCGAGCTACGGGATATTTACATAATTCACGCTTTATTCGTTAATTTATTTACAGAAAAATGTTTGCGTTAAAAGGGGTTATCAGAAAATTGACGATGCAGTAGAGTGGCGTTGGGAGAGATCTTCCCGGGACGACCCGGAAGATGTGGCGCAGGTACGGGCCCGGCCTGCGATTTTATGGGGGGAGAACGCCATGAAGGACCAGCCAGACGCGAGCGCCGTCTACAAGCCGTCGGATGACTTCGTTGCGAACGCGCATGTCGATGCCGGCGCCTATGCGAAGATGTACGCGGCCTCGGTCGCCGATCCAGATGCCTTCTGGGCCGAACACGGCCAGCGGATCGACTGGATCCAGCCCTTCACCAAGGTGAAGAACACCAACTTCGAATTCGGCAAGGTTGACATCAAGTGGTTCGAGGACGGCACGCTGAACGTCAGCGCGAACTGCATCGACCGCCACATGATCACCCGCGCCAACCAGACCGCGATCATCTGGGAACCCGATGACCCCAAGACCCCGGCGCTGCACATCACCTATGCCAAGCTGCTGGAAGAAACCTCGCGCATGGCGAACGTGCTGAAGTCGGTTGGCGTCAAGAAGGGCGACCGTGTCGTCATCTACCTGCCGATGATCCCCGAAGCGGCCTATGCGATGCTGGCCTGCGCGCGGATCGGCGCCATCCATTCCATCGTCTTCGCCGGCTTCTCGCCCGATGCGCTGGCCAACCGCATCAACGACTGCGACGCCAAGGTGGTGATCACCGCCGACTATGCGCCGCGCGGCGGCAAGAAGACCCCGCTGAAGGACAACACCGACAAGGCGCTGCTGCACTGTTCGGACCGGGTGAAGTGCCTGGTGGTCAAGCATACCGGCGACCAGATCCACTGGATCGCTGACCGCGACATCGACCTGCGCCAGCAGATGGACTGGGCCAAGCCCTATTGCCCCTATGTGGAAATGGGCGCCGAAGACCCGCTGTTCATTCTGTACACCAGCGGTTCGACCGGCAAGCCGAAGGGGGTGGTGCATACCTCGGGCGGGTATCTGGTCTATGCCTCGATGACCCAGCAACTGACCTTCGATTACCATGACGGCGATGTGTTCTGGTGCACCGCCGACGTGGGTTGGGTCACCGGCCACAGCTACATCATCTATGGCCCGCTGGCGAACGGCGCGACCACGCTGATGTTCGAAGGCGTGCCCACCTTCCCCGACGCTGGCCGGTTCTGGGAGGTTTGCGCCAAGCACAAGGTCAGCCAGTTCTACACCGCCCCGACCGCGATCCGCAGCCTGATGGGCCTTGGCCCGGAATGGGTGGAAAAGCACGACCTGTCCTCGCTCAAGGTGCTTGGGTCGGTGGGTGAACCCATCAACCCCGAGGCCTGGAACTGGTACAACACCCATGTCGGTAAGGGCACGCGCCCCATCGTCGATACCTTCTGGCAGACCGAAACCGGCGGCCACATGCTTACCCCGCTTCCGGGCGCCATCCCGGCCAAGCCGGGCTCGGCCACGCTGCCATTCTTCGGCGTCAAGCCGGTGGTTCTGGACCCGGCAACCGCCAAGGTTCATGACGAGGTGGAAACCGAAGGCGTGCTGTGCATCGCCGATAGCTGGCCGGGCCAGATGCGCACGCTCTGGGGCGACCATGAACGCTTCCAGGAGGCGTATTTCGCCCAATACAAGGGCTATTACTTCACCGGCGACGGCTGCCGCCGCGATGCGGATGGCTACTACTGGATCACCGGTCGCGTCGATGACGTGATCAACGTCTCGGGTCACCGGATGGGCACCGCCGAGGTCGAAAGCGCGCTTGTGGCGCATGAGAAGGTGGCCGAAGCGGCGGTCGTGGGCTACCCGCATGACATCAAGGGCCAGGGCATCTATGCCTATGTCACGCTGATGAAGGGCGTCGAACCCAGCGATGCGCTGCGCAAGGAGCTTGAGGCCTTTGTTCGCCAGGAAATCGGTCCCATCGCCAAGCCGGACCTGATCCAGTGGGCGCCCGGCCTGCCGAAAACCCGCTCGGGCAAGATCATGCGTCGCATCCTGCGCAAGATCGCCGAAAACGACTTTGGCAGCCTGGGCGATACCTCGACGCTGGCCGATCCGTCGGTGGTGGACGACCTGATCGAAAACCGCATGAACCGGCACTGAGATGGCGGCATCCCAGTCCCCCGTCCTGATCCTGCTCGGCCCTCCGGGGGCCGGGAAGGGCACACAGGCGCGTATCCTGGAAGAGGACTTCGGTCTGATCCAGCTTTCGACGGGTGATCTGCTGCGCGCCGCTGTTGCCTCGGGCAGCGAGGCCGGCCGTCGGGCGAAATCGGTGATGGACGCCGGCGGGCTGGTCAGCGACGAGATCGTCCTGGCCATCCTGCGCGACCGGATGGCGGCGCCGGATGTGGCGCGCGGCATCATCCTGGACGGCTTTCCCCGGACCGATGGCCAGGCCTCTGCGCTGGATGTGCTGCTGGCCGAAACCGGCCAACGGGTGACGGCCGCGATCAGCCTTGAGGTTGATGACGAGGCCATGGTCGGCCGCGTTGCCGGCCGCAGCACCTGCGCCACCTGCGGCGAAGGCTATCACGACGAATTCAAGCGGCCCGCCGTGGCGGGCACTTGCGACAAATGCGGCGGCACGGCGTTCAAGCGCCGGGCCGACGACACCGCCGAAACGGTGCGCGAAAGGCTGAAGGCCTATCACGCCCAGACGGCACCGCTGATCGCCTATTACGACGGCAAGGGCGTGCTGGAGCGCATCGACGCGATGGGAACCATCGCCGCGATCCGGGCCGCGCTGGGGGCCATCGTGGGGCGCGTGGCGGCCTGACGACCAGCCGGCATCCGGGCAGGAGGAGCCCGGGCGCCGGACAAGACCGGAAGGGGAGGCGGACCGCACCACCTGCGGGATGCCCTCTCGCCCGACCTCCGGCCCCGCAGGGGGACGGGGGCCCAGGGGCCCGGCCCGTCTTTCGCGGGCGGGCAAGAGGCCGAATGCGAAAGGGAACCGCTCCGACCGCAAGGCGGGGCAACATGGAGGAAGCCAAATGGCTATGACCGGTTCGGACGTGCGCGATCGCTCGCGTCCCATGACCGCAGAGGAGAAGAAGGTTATTCTTGCTTCCTCTGCCGGGACCATCTTCGAGTGGTACGACTTCTATCTTTACGGCTCGCTCGCCGCGATCATCGGCGCGCAGTTCTTCACCCCCTTCCCGGAAGCCACGCGCAACGTGTTTGCGCTGCTGGCCTTTGCGGCGGGCTTCATCGTGCGCCCGTTCGGCGCGCTGGTGTTCGGGATGCTGGGTGACCTCATCGGCCGGAAGTACACCTTCCTGATGACCATCCTGATCATGGGCCTGTCGACCTTCATCGTCGGCCTGCTTCCCAACTACTTCTCCTGGGGCATCGCGGCGCCGATCATCCTGATCGTGCTGCGGATGGCGCAGGGTCTGGCGCTTGGCGGCGAATACGGCGGGGCCGCGGTCTATGTGGCCGAGCACGCGCCGGCCAACCAGCGCGGCTACTTCACCGCCTTCATCCAGACCACCGCGACGCTGGGTCTTCTCCTGTCGCTGGTCGTCATCCTGTCGGTGCAGGGCTATGTGAACGGCGCCTATCCCGACCAGCCGGTGCTGGACGCGGCCGGTGCGGCCACCTTCAACGCTGACGGCACGCCGGCAATGATGAAGGCGTTCAACGCCTGGGGCTGGCGGATTCCGTTCCTGGGCTCGATCCTGCTGCTGCTGGTTTCGCTCTACATCCGTCTGCAGATGAACGAATCCCCCGCCTTCAAGAAGATGAAGGAAGAGGGTTCCGCCTCGAAGGCGCCGCTGCGCGAAGCCTTCGGCCAGTGGAAGAACGCCAAGATCGCCCTGATCGCCCTGCTCGGTCTGACCGCCGGCCAGGCCGTGGTGTGGTACTCGGGCCAGTTCTACGCGCTGTTCTTCATGCAGAACGTGATCAAGGTCGACAGCTTCAGCGCCAACGTCTTCGTGGCCTGGTCGCTGATCCTGGGCACCTGGGGCTTCATCTTCTTCGGCTCGCTCTCGGACCGTATCGGCCGCAAGCCGATCATCCTGGCGGGCTGCCTGATCGCGGCCGTCACCTACTTCCCGGTGTTCAAGTTCCTGACCGCCACCGCGAACCCCGCTCTGCACGCCGCGCAGCAGGTTCCGGTCGTGGTGACCGCCGATCCGGCTGACTGCTCGTTCCAGTTCAACCCGGTCGGCACCGCGAAGTTCAACAATAGCTGCGACATCGTGAAAGCCACGCTGTCGAAGAGCTCGGTGAACTCGACCACGGTCGAAGCCCCGGCTGGCACCGTTGCCACCGTCAAGGTGGGCGAGACCGAAGTGGTTGCCTATGACGCCGCCAAGAACGCCGCGGCCATCGCCGATGCCAAGGCTGCGCTTGCCGAAGTGTCGAAGGGCATCGACGCCGCTGCGCTGACCGCGCTGACGGATGCCGAAAAGGCCGTGGCTGCCGCCAAGGCTGCCGTTGGCACTGCCCAGAAGGCGCTGACCGCCGCCGAAGCCGGCACCGACGACGCGGCCAAGGCTGCGGCGCAGGCTGCCGTTGACAGCGCGACCGCCGCCGTTGCCCCGCTTCAGGCGACGCTGGACACCGCCCGCATGGCGGTTCCGGCCGACATCCTGGCCAAGTATGACGAGGCTGCGGCTGTTGTTGCCAAGGAAAGCGGCGTGAAGGCCGCCTTCGAAAAGGCGCTGAACGATGCGCTTGGCGCTGCCGGCTATCCGCTGGTTGCCGACAAGAACACCACTGTTGCCAAGGCGCAGAACTTCATCGACATCTTCACCGCGCAGAAGCTGACGATCATTGCGGTCCTGACCTATCTGATCCTGCTGGTGACGATGGTTTATGGCCCGATCGCCGCGATGCTGGTGGAACTGTTCCCGACGCGCATCCGCTACTCGGGTCTGTCGCTGCCCTATCACATCGGCAACGGCTGGTTCGGTGGCCTGCTGCCCGCGACCGCCTTCGCGATCTCGGCGCAGTCCGGCAACATCTACGCCGGCCTGTGGTACGCCATCGTGGTTGCGGTGATGACCGTGGTCATCGGCGCGATCTTCGTGCCGGGCGGCACCCACAAGAAGGACATCTTCGCCGACACCGGCAAGTGATGCCTCACGCCCGGGCCGGGGTTCGCCCCCGGCCCGGGCTTTCTGCTTCTTTCTCGTTTGGCCCTTTTGCAGATACTGAGGTGAGACCAAGCGATGCCCGCGGACGCTGCCGTCCCAGTCGAGGCGCATCCGCGCCATGTGATGATCGTCGAGGACGACGATTCCATCGCGCTTGCGCTGGAGTTCGTTCTGGGCCGCGAAGGCTATGCGCATGAACGGGTGGCCGACGGGGCAGAGGCGCTGCGGCTGATCCGCGACCGCCGTCCCGATCTGGTGCTGCTTGACGTGATGCTGCCCGGCCTCTCGGGCTATGACATCTGCCACCAGTTGCGCGACGATCCCGCCACCGCCGGCATCCGCATCCTCATGATGACGGCGCGCGGCTCCGCGCAGGACCAGCGCCGCGCCCGCGATCTGGGCGCCGATGGCTTCGTGTCAAAACCCTTCGAACTGGAAAGCCTGCGCCGCGAATTGCGCCGCCTGCTGGCCGCCTGAGCCGTCAGCCGCCGCGGGCGCGGCGGATCGCCGTCCAGATGCCCAGAACCACGCCCAGGATCACGCTGTTCGCGACCACACCCGTCGCCACCTGCCGCCACAGCGGTTCGGGGCTGGCGGTGCCCATGGTGGTGGGCAGGATCACTGCCACGAAAAGCACGCCCGCGGCCAGCGGCAGCCAGACGCCCGTGGCAGAGCGGGTGCGCAGCATGGTGAAGACAAGCGCGATGATCAGGCCAATGCGGAACGGATCGGCAAGTTGCGACAGGATCAGTTGGCTGAGGGTCATGCAGGGGCCTTTCTTCGCTGTGCAGAATTCCTAAGCCAAACCGGCCTGCCGGTCCACCGTTTCGCCTTTGCGATCAGCCGGCGAAGGGATCGGCCGGATAGGTGACGCCCGTCAGATACAGCCCCTGTGGCGGGGCAACCGGGCCGCAGGCGGCGCGGTCGCGGGCGGCAAGGGCCGTTGCCACGCGGTCCGGGGGCCAGGCCCCGGCGCCGACACGTTCCAGCGTGCCGACGATCGAGCGCACTTGATTGTGCAGGAAGCTGCGGGCGCGCAGGGCAAAGCGGATTTCCGTGCCGCCCGGATAGGGGTGTTCGGACACGGTGATCTCGTCCAGCGTCTTGACCGGGCTGTCGGCCTGACACAGCGCCGCGCGGAAGGTGGTGAAATCATGCCGGCCCACCAGATGCGCGGCGCCTGTCCGCAGCGCCTCCAGATCGGGGCGCGATTGCACCTGCCAGACCAGACCCGCATCATGGGTGACCGGCGCGCGGCGGGCGACCATTCGGAACAGGTAGCGGCGTTCCACGGCCGAAAACCGGGCGTGGAACTCGTCATCCACGCGGGCGCAGGCGGTGATGGCCACCGGCAGCGGCCGGAGGTGCCAGTTCAACGCCTCGGACAGGCGGAACGCGTCCCAGTCGCGCGCCAGATCGGCATGGGCGACCTGGCCTGTGGCATGGACGCCGGCATCGGTGCGCCCGGCTGCCGCAATGCGGTGCGGCCCGGGTTCCAGCCGGGCCAGCGCCTCCTCGATGGCGGCCTGCACCGAGGGCTGGCCATCGGCCTGCCGCTGCCAGCCGCAGAACGGGGCGCCGTGATATTCAACCTTCAGGGCATAGCGCGACATGTCGCGGCGATTAGCGCATGGTCCCCGGCCTGTCCACCTTTCCAATGGCCGCTGTCGCGCCTATCTTGCGCCCGAAGAAAAGGACGCATCTTGGCACTCTTCGGGATCACGGACGGTATTGCGCGGGGCGTCGAGGGCGTGCAGGCGCGCGTTTCGGAATATCTGTTCGAGCCGGTGATCCGGCTGGGCGTCACCGGCCTGTCGCGCGCCGGCAAGACCGTGTTCATCACTGGGCTGATTTCCAACCTGCTGGCCCGGGGGCGGATGCCGCAACTGACGGCTGAACGCGAGGGTCGGATCGAGGCGGTCTATCTGCAACCGCAGCCCGACGATACGCTGCCGCGCTTCGACTACGAAGGCCATATGGCCGCGCTGATGGCCGAGGTGCCGCGCTGGCCCGACAGCACGCGGTCAATCTCGGAACTGCGGCTGTCGTTCCGGGTGCGGCCCGGCGGCTGGTTCGCGGGGTTCCGCGGCCCGACCGTGGTGCATCTGGATATTGTGGATTATCCCGGCGAATGGCTGCTGGACCTGTCACTGATGGAGAAATCCTACGAGACATGGGCGCATGACACGCTGATCCGGCTGGAAGAGCGGCCCGAGGGGGCCGAGTATCTGGCGCTGGTGCGGGCCGAGGATGGCGCGGCCCGACTGGACGAGGCCCGCGCGCAGGCGCTGGCCCGCAGCTTCACCACCTATCTGCAAGCGGCGCGGGCGGCCGGACATTCCGATTGCACGCCGGGCCGCTTCCTGTTGCCCGGCGATCTGGCCGGGTCGCCCGTGCTGACCTTTGCGCCGTTGCGCCACCCCGGCCAGATGCCGCGGGGCAGCCTCTGGCGCGAGATGGAGCGGCGCTATGCCGCCTACAAGGACCGCGTTGTCGCGCCGTTCTTCCGCGACCACTTTTCCCGGATCGACCGGCAGGTGGTGCTGATGGACGTGCTGGGGGCCATCCATCAGGGGCCGCGCGCGGTGGAAGACCTGCGCCGGCTGATGGCCGAAATCCTGCAGGCGTTCCGCGTGGGGCGCACCGGCTGGCTGGCCACGCTTCTGGGGGCCAAGCGGGTGGAAAAGATCCTGTTCGCGGCGACCAAGGCCGACCATCTGCACCACGAACAGCACCCGCAACTGGCGGCCATTGCCGAGGCGCTGGTGGCCGAAGCCAAGGGACGCGCCGAATTTGCCGGGGCCGAGGTGGCGGCGCTGTCGCTGGCCGGCCTGCGCGCCACGGTGGAAGAGGTGATCGAACGCGACGGGCAGCGGCTGCCCTCGGTCAAGGGGCGGCTGTTGTCCACCGGCAAGCCGGCGGTGATGTATCCCGGCGCGTTGCCGGCTGATCCGTCGCGCGTGCTGGCGCCTGCGCGGGGCGGGGCGACGCGCTGGCTGGATGCCGAATACGGGCTGATGACCTTTGCCCCCGCGCGGCTGAACCTGCGCCCCGGCGAAGGCCCGCCGCATATCCGCCTGGACCGGGCGGTCGAGTTCCTGATCGGAGACCGTCTGTGACCGAGGCGCCCAAGCCCTTTCTGATGGAGCTGGAGGACGACGAGGCCGATCCCTCGACCGCGCCGCCGGTGCCCGATACCCTCCCTTCGGGCGAGGCGATGCAGGCGCTGGCCAGCATCGCCACCGCGCCGCCGAACCGGCTGCGCCGCTTTGCGGTCTGGGCCTTCGGGGCGTTGTTCAGCTTTGTGCTGTCGGTGGCGGCCTGGGAATTCGTGACCGACCTGCTGGCGCGCAATCCGGTTCTGGGCTGGATCGCGGTGGTTCTGGTCGGGCTGGCGGTGCTGGCCGCGCTGCTGCTGTCGCTGCGCGAGATGGCGGGCTTTGCCCGGCTGGCGCGGCTGGATGCGCTGCGCAGCCGTGCGACCGAAGCCCATGCCAAGGCCGACCTCAAGGCCGCGCGCGGCGTGACACAGGCGGTGCTGCGGCTGTATGACGGGCGTCCCGAGGCGGCCTGGGGCCTGTCGCGGTTTCATGAACGCGCCGATGAGCTGATGGATGCCGACGCCCTTCTGTCGCTGGCCGAGGCCGAGGTTCTGGCGCCGTTGGATGCACTGGTGCGGGCCGAGATCGAAGGCGCCGCGCGGCGGGTGGCGGCGATCACGGCATTTGTGCCGCTGGCGCTGGTCGATGTGGCGGCGGCGCTGTTTTCCAACCTGCGGATGATCCGGCGCATCGCGGAGATCTACGGCGGCCGCGCCGGCACGCTGGGAAGCTGGAAGCTGATGCGACGGGTCTTCACCTCGCTGGTGGCCACCGGGGCGGTGGCGCTGACCGATGACCTGATCGGGTCGGTCGCGGGCGGGGGGGTGCTGTCCAAGCTGTCGCGCCGGTTCGGCGAAGGCGTGGTCAACGGCGCCCTGACGGCGCGGATCGGCATTGCCGCCATGGACCTATGCCGCCCGCTGCCCTTTGTGGCGACGGAACGGCCCAAGGTCTCGGCCCTGGTCAGCCGGGCGCTGGCGGGGATGATCCCGCGCAACGGGGCGGCCAAGGGCAACGGTGGCGGCCAGGCCTGACCGGCGCGGGGTTACAGCGCGTCGGCGATGGCGCGCAGCATGGCCAGGTTCTGCGCCTCGACGCCCGGTTCCTCGAACCCGCGGTCGGCCGCGTTCACGGCGATGGCGATCCCCTTGGTGCGGTCGATCCAGAGGTATTGCCCGTAGATGCCCCGCGCCATCACCTCGCCGGGGCGGGCATCGTCGGGCACCCACCACTGGAACCCGTATCCCGCCCCATCGGGAGCCTGTTTCGTGGTCATCGCCTCGACCCAGGGTTCGGGAACGATCTGCGTGCCGTTCCAGCGGCCGTTTGCGGCGATCATGCCCGCGACCCGGGCATAATCGCGCGTTCGCATGTTCAGCCCGCCCAGAACGAAGCTGACGCCCTCGCCATCGGTCAGGTAATAGGGCGCGGCCTCAAACCCCATCGGCGTCAGGATGCGGTCCTCCAGCAGTTCGGGAATGTCCTTGCCGGTGGCGCCGCGGATCACCATGCCGATCACATGCGTATCGACGGAAACATAGTGCATATGGGTGCCGGGTTCGGTGGCGCGTTCGGTCAGGCCTGCGGCAAAGCCATCCATGCTGCCGCCAAGGGCAAGGATACGGCCCATCTTGTTGATGTCGGACCAGAAATCCATGTAGTCCTCGTTGAAGGCCACACCCGAGGTCATGGTCAGCACATCGCGGATCGTGGTGCCGTCATAGGCCGAGCCCTTCAGCGACGGCGCGTATTTGATCACCGGATCGTCGATCGAGGTGATGGACCCGTCGGCCAGCACAAGGCCGAACAGCGAGGCCAGCACCGATTTCGCCATTGACCAACTGATCCGCAGATCGTCCGGCCCGGTGCCAAGGTAATAGCTTTCGTGCCGGATCTGGCCATCTTTCAGCACGACAAGCCCCGTCACGCTGCGCGCTTTGATCCAGTCCTCCGCGCCGGGGGGCAGGGTCATGGGTTCCCCCTGCGGCAGGGGTGAAACCGGCCCGTCGCCCCGGCTCAGGGCCCGGGTCAGGAACAACTTGTCCATATGGCTGAAATTCTGGACGATCGTGCCGGGGGAAAACAGCGAATTGGCCGCCATCAGGCGGGTGATCTCGTCGCGTTTCCAGGCGGCGACGGCTGCCAGTGCGACAACCGCGATCAGCAAAACCTTCAGGATGCGCCGCATTCCCGTTTCTCCTCCGTGCCCCTGCCGCAGGAAGCATCAGGCGCGGGCCGCAATCAAGCGCGGGCAGGTCTGGTTGACGTTACGTCGGGCCAGTCAGCGGAACTTGTCGAGCAGCTTCTGCATCGGGCTGCGGCTGTCTTCGGCGGGGGGCTCCGGCGGGGTGGCGCGCGGCTTTTCGTCGGCTGTGGCCGAAGACCGGGGCGGTGCGGTGCGCAGCGACACCGCATTCATGAAGCGGGTGCCATCGCCCGCCGCCAGGGCCGCCGCCCCGTCCGACAGGCCGCGCAGCAGATCGTCCAGCCAGTCCTGATCGGCCTTGGCGAAATCGTGCAGCACATAGGCGGCCACGGCATCCTTGTGGCCGGGGTGGCCGATGCCCAGCCGGACCCGGCCGTAGGCTTCGCCCAGATGGGCATGGATGGACCGCAGCCCGTTGTGCCCGGCATGGCCACCGCCCTGCTTGACGCGGCACTTGCCGGGGGCAAGGTCCAGCTCATCATGGAAAACGGTAATGTCTTCGGGGCCGATCTTGTAGAAATCGGCAGCGGCGCGAACCGACTGGCCGGAGAGGTTCATGAAGGTTTCGGGCTTGAGCAGCACCACCTTTTCGGCGCCCAGCCGGCCTTCGCTGGCCAGCCCCTGAAACGCCTTCTTCCACGGGCCGAAGCCATGGTCGGCCGCGATGCGATCCACCGCCATGAAGCCGATGTTGTGCCGGTTGCCCGCGTATTTCGCGCCGGGGTTGCCAAGGCCGACAAAGAGTTTCACCGTTCCTGCCCCCGTCATCCTGTCGCTCCGGGCCGCCCGGATCTGACCCCGCCGGTATAGCGGCGATGCGCCGCCCCCTCAACCGGCAGCCCCGGATGATGCGCCTGCCGGAATGAAAACGGGGGGCGCGACGGCCCCCCGTGATCCTGTTCTGTAAAGGCCCAGGCCTTATTCTTCGTCAGCCACCGCGGCCAGACCGGCCGGAGCTGCGATGTTCGCCACGGCGAAGTTCCGGTTGACGGTCGGCTTGACGCCGGCAGGCAGCGGAATGTCGTTGATGTGGATCACGTCGCCGATCACCTTGCCGGTCAGGTCGACGGTGATGTGGTCCGGGATATCCCCGGCCATCACTTCCAGTTCGACTTCCGGGCGCATCACCGTCAGCGTGCCGCCGCGCTTCAGGCCGGGGCTGGCTTCGTGGTTGATGAAGGTCACATGGATGAACAGGTTGATGCGCGATTCGTCGTGAATGCGCATGAAGTCCACATGGGTGGGCAGATCCTTGACCACATCGCGCTGCACACCGCGGCAGATCACATGCGTGTCAGGCTGGCCTTCAACCTTGAGGTTGAACAGCGTCTGCAGGAAGCGGCCGGCCTTCAGGCGCTTCAGCAGATAGTAGTAGTTCAGGTTGATCGGCGTCGGCTCTTTGCCGTCGCCATAGACGATGCCGGGTACGTAGCCCTCTCTGCGGGCTTGACGGGCGGCCCCCTTGCCTGTCCCCGTCCGCACCACGGCCTGAAGATCGGGGATCTCGCGAGCCATTGGTTCTCTCCTAATGTTCGTCCGCCATCCTCCAAGGGTGCATGGCGCGACCCGCGGCCTATAGCGGGGAATCTGCGGCAGGGAAAGCCCGAAATCCGGCTGATCCGCAGGAAAAGCAGGCAGTCCGGCCCCTGTTCCGCAAGGCCCGCGCCGTTTCGCGCGCTTTCGGTGTCGCGCGCAGGATGGACGGGCGGGGGCGCGGCGGGCAAGGTCGCGGTTCCTGAAAGACCCGGAGTCCGTGATGCCCCTTGCCCGAACCCTGATCGCCGCGCGGCCGGCGGTGGCGGCCTTCGCCGCCATGGGCGTGCTGTGGGGCACCTTCGCCGCCGTTCTGCCCGATCTGAAAACCATGCTGGGCGTTGATGAGGCGCGGCTGGGGTTCCTGCTGCTGTTCACGCCGCTGGCGGCGGTGACGGCCATGCTGCTGGCCCCCGTCATCGGGGCCGGTCTGGGCCGGATTGCGCTGCCGCTGTCCGCCGGGGCCATGGCGCTGGCCTTTGCGCTGCCGGGGCAGGTGCCCGTGGTCTGGCTGTTTCCGGTGGCCATGATGTGCTGCGGCGCAGCCACCGGGCTGACCGATGTGTTGATGAACGCCCGCACCGCCCAGATCGAGACAGAGCGCGGCCTGCACCTGATGAACCTGACCCATGCCGCCTATTCCTTCGGCTATGCCGCCGGGGCGATCGGCACCGGCTTCATGCGCGGCTGGGGCTGGGGGCCGGGCTGGGTCATGGGGGTGATGGCGGCCTTCGGGCTGGTCTGCGCGCTGCTGACATGGGAACGGGATGGCACCATCCATGGCCTGCGCAAGCCGCAGGATGGATCGGGCGGCGGGCTTGGCCTGTTGCCGGTGATCGGCGGCGGCATGGTGCTGATCGCCTTCCTGACCGAGAATGCGGCCGAGAACTGGTCGGCGCTGCATATCGAAAAGACGCTGGGCGGCAGCCCTTCCGAAGGGGCGCTTGGCCCGGCGGCGCTGGCGCTGACCATGGGGTTTGCGCGGCTGGCGGGGCAGGGCATTGCCGGCCGGATCAGCCCGACCGCACTGCTGAAGGGGGGCGCGGTCATTTCCGCGACGGGGGCGCTGATCGCGTCGCAGGCCATTTCGCCCGCCATGGCCTATGCGGGCTTCATCGTGATGGGAATCGGCTCTTCGGTGATTGCCCCAACGGCCTTTTCGCTGGTGGGCCGCCTTGGCCCGCCTGAAGCGCGGGCGCGGGCCGTCGCGCGGGCCACCCTGTTGGGCTACTTCGGCTATTTCTTCGGCCCGCCGATGCTGGGTTTCGTCGCCGGGGCCTTCGGGTTGCGGGCGGCCTTCATCTTTACCGCCTGCGCGCTGCTCTGCATCTTCCCGCTGGCCGCGCTGATGCTGCGGGCCAGCGGCCGGGTTCAGCGGGCCTGAACCTCGATCAGCCGGGGGCCGGGCGCGGGTGTCCGCAGCGCTTGGGCCAGCGCCTCCGGTTCCTGCGGGACGCGGGCATAGGGCAGGCTGCAGGCGGCCGCGAAATGCGCCATGTCAAACGGGCTGGGGCTGCAGCCGATCACCTTTGTCTGGGCGGTGATCATTGCCTCGGCGATTTCGCGATAGGCGGCATTGTTCCAGACCACGAAGGTGACGGGCAGGGTTTCATCGACCGCCACCCGAAGCTGGGCCGGGTCAAAGCCAAGGCCGCCGTCGCCGATCAGGCAGACCACCGGGGCACCCGGCGCCGCGACCGCCGCGCCGATGGCCGCGCCGGGGCCGAAGCCAAGCGCGCCATAGCCGGTGGCGGCGTTGAACCAGCCGCGCGGGCGGTCATGGTCATAGAACAGGTTGGCGGCATAGACCGGCTGGGTGCTGTCGCCCACGATCAGCGCGCCCGGCATGGCATCGCGGATGGCCTCGACCATCGCCAACTGGTCGGACATCCCCGGATGCAGCCCCGCCAGTTCGGCGCGGGCGGCGCTGCGCGCGGTTGCGGCACGGGCGGCACCGTCGCCCTGCCGGGGCGGCAGCCTTGCGGCCAGCGCGGCGGCAAAGGCGCCCGCTTCGGCCTGCACCGCCAACCGGGCCGGATGGCGGGCCAGTTGGGCGGCGCATAGATCGACCCGGATCATGGATGACAGGTCAGGCAGGCGACCGTTGACATACATGTCATAGTCGGTCGGCCCCAGTTCAGTGCCAAGCGCCAGAATTGCATCGGCGCCCCGGATCAGGTCGCGCGTCGCCTCAAGGCTGGGCGAGGCGGCAACGGCCAGCGGGTGCCCGTGCAGCAGGCCGCGGGCGTTGGCGGTCTGGATGACGGGGGCATCCAGCGTTTCGGCAAGTGATTGCAGCGCGGCTTCGGCAAAACGGGCGCCGCCGCCGGTCAGGATCACCGGGCGTCGCGCGGCCGACAGCAGGGCCGTGGCCGCCTCAAGATCTTGGGTGGTTGCCTGCGGCGGGGCCGGCAGCGCGGCGGGGGCCTCCAGTTCGGGGCAGGGCAGGCCCATCACATCGGTCGGAATCTCGATATGGGCCGGGCCCGGGCGGCCGCCCAGCATGGCGGCAAAGGCGCGGTCCAGCACGGCGCCCAGATCGGCGGGGTCGGTCAGGGTTTCTGTGGGGCACAGGGCGCGGACCATCGCCGCCTGATCGGGCAGTTCATGGAGCAGGCCCAGGCCCTTGCCCAGCGACGCGCGGCGGTTGACGCCCGAGATTACCAGCATCGGCACGGAATCGGCCTTTGCCTGCGCCATGGCCGTCAGCGTGTTGGTCAGCCCCGGCCCGGTGATGACGAAGGCCACCCCCGGCTTGCCGGTCACCCGGGCGTAGCCATCGGCCATGAAACCCGCGCCCTGTTCGTGGCGTGGCGTGACATGGCGGATCAGCCCCTGCGCAAGCCCGCGATAAAGCTCGATCGTATGCACGCCCGGGATGCCGAACACCACCTCGACCCCGCGCGCGGCCAGACCCTGAACCAGCCGTTCGCCAACCGTCGTCATGCCGCGTGTCCTTGCAGGCGGGCGGCATGGGCCGCGATGCGCCGGATCGCCTCGGCCACGCGGGCGTCGTCCTGCGTCAGCGAAATGCGCAGCCAGCCGCCCAGGCTGCTGCCGAAACTTTCGCCCGGCATGGCGGCGACCGACTGTTCTTCCAGCAGGCTGCGGGCGAAGGCTTCGCCCGACAGGCCGGTGGCCCGCACATCCAGCAGCGTGAACATGCCGGCCTCGGGGCGATGCACCCGCAGCCCGGCCACACCATCCAGCCCTTTAAAGAACATCGCGGCGCGGCGGGCAAAGCGTTCCGTCATGCCGGCCGCAACCGGAGAAGGTTCGGATACTGCAAGCGCCGTCATGTCTGCGATGAAGGGTTGCGCCCCGAAAAGCATGGTTTCTGAAAGCGGCAACATGCGCGAAATGAACTCGGACGGCCCGATGACCCAGCCCGAACGGAAGCCGGGCGCCGCGTGCGACTTGGAGATCGAGGCGGCGATCACCGTGCGTTCGGCCAGGTCCGGCAGATCCAGCGGCGAGGTGAAGGCGACCCCGGGGAAGACCAGATCCTCATAAACCTCATCGGACAGGATCCAGAGATCATGCTTGCGGGCCACCTCGCCCAAGGCGGCAATCTCTTCGCGGCGCAGCACCGCGCCGGTGGGGTTGTGCGGCGTGTTCAGGAACAGCACGCGGGTGCGCGGGGTGATCCGCGCCTCGACATCGGCGGCCTGCATTCGGAAGCCGTGTTCGGGCCGCAGCGGCACGGGCACCATGGTCGCGCCGGTCTGTGCGATCAGCCCTTCATAGGTGGCATAAAGCGGATCGCCCAACAGCACCTCGTCCCCGGTTTCGACCAGCGTCCGCAGGATGCCGTAAAGCGCCGTCTGCGTGCCGGTGATGCAGATCACCTGATCGGTGCCGATCGGCCGGCCCCGGCGGGCCGCATAGCGGCGGGCGATGGCGGCCACCGTCTCGGGTTCGCCCCGGCCGTTGGAATAGCCGGTCCGCCCGGCCTGCATCGCCCGGGTTGCCGCCTGGATCAGGCTGTCGGGCGTGGGCACGTCGGGTTCGCCGATTGTGAATTCCAGAATGTCCCGGCCCGCCGCAGCCAGCGCGCGGGCGCGGAAATGCAGATCCCATTTGGCCGAGCCAAGGTGTTTCAGCCGTTCGGTCACGCTGGCGTATTTCATGCTTGGGCCTTTCCGGGTGTCGTGTGCAGTTCGGGAATGAAGGTGGTGTGGCGGGTCAGGTCGGCGCCAAGGATGGCGCTGATCGAGCGCAGGCCGATGCGGACCAGTTCGCCGGGCTCAAATCCGCGCGGCAGGACCGAGCCTTCCAGCCACAGCCCGTCCAGCACGGCATTGCAGGCGATGGCCTCTTGCCGCAGTTGCGCCGTGGTCACGTCTGGCCGGTCCAGATCGGCGATCAGCGCCTGCAACTGATCGCGGTAGCGCAGGTAGCTGCGTTCATGCTGGGCCAGCAGGGCCGCATCCTGCTGGACCTGGTGCAGATAGCCCGCCCAAAGGCCAACCGCGCGGGCGTCCACCACCGGCGGGCGCAGCGAGGCGGCAACAAAGGCCGCAAGCCGTTCGCCGGGATCGGCGCCCACGCCGGCCAGCGCATCGGCGCCCTTGTCGGTCATCCCGTCGACCAGCGCGGTATAGGCGGCGCGGGTCAGTTCGTCCTTGGACCCGAAGTAGTGCCGGATCAGCCCCGGGGTCACCCCGGCCCGCGCCGCAATGGCGCGCACGGTTGCCGCCTGCGGCCCACCCTCGGCCACCAGTGCCTGCGTGGCGGCGATCAGCGCCTCGCGGCGGTTCTCTTCGGTGTCGCGAATGAAGCTGCGGCGTTCTGGTTGCATGGGTAATCGGACCGGGGCAGATTGTTATACATCTGCATAATCTCCGGTCGGGGCGGCCTATGCAAGCCTGTTTGCGGCATGTCGCCGGTCTTTTCAGGTGCCCGGCTGGCCGTCGCGCGCCGCAACATCCTTGTGGATGATGACATCGGTCTGCGGATAGGTGGTCAGGATCGCGCGCCGCAGGCTGGCGCCAATCGCATGGGCCTCCCGCAGGGTCTGCTCGCCGTCCAGCTCGATATGAAGGTGAACAAACACCCGGCTGCCTGCGGTGCGGGTCTTCAGATCATGATAGCCATGAACGCCCGGCCAGCCCTTGGCGATGGCGGCGATGCCGGCAATCAGGGCGGGGTCGGCGCGTCGGTCCATCAGCGCATCCCAGGCGCCGCTGCCGATCCTGATCGCGCCCAGGATCATGAAGCCTGCCGCCGCCAGCGCGATCACCGCATCCACCTGCGGCAGCGCGAACCGGGACGAGGCGATCAGCGCCACGATGGCGCCGATGTTCGGCAGCAGGTCGCCAATGTAATGCAGCCGGTCTGCCGCCACCACACGGCTGCCGGTGCGCCGCGCCACCCGGCCCTGCCACCAGACCAGCGCCAGCGTCAGCACGACGGAAACCGTCATGGCGATGATGCCGCGCCCTTCGGCCTGAAGCTGGGTCGCCTCTCCGGCCAGCAGGCGCAGCACGGCCGAAACGGCAATGATCACCGCCGATACCAGGATGAACACCGATTGCCCCAGCGCCGCCAGATCCTCGGCCGAGGTGTGGCCGAAGGCGTGGTCTTCGTCCGCCGGGCGCGCGGCGTACAGAATCGCGGCCGCCGCGGCCAGCGACATCACCAGATCCAGCGCGCTGTCGGCCAGCGAGGCGGCCACCGACAGCGCGCCCGTTTCCGAAAGCGCCCACAGCTTCAGCGCCACCAGCACGCCGGCGACGCTGACCGAGGCAAGCCCGGCGGAAAGGGTAAGGCGTGAGTCGTGGTTCGGGAGTGTCATGCGCCACCCCTAACCGGCAGAGGCGCGCCGTGCAATTAGGGGTTTATTCGATGATCTCGCCGGGCAGCACACCCCAAAGCGCGGTCTTTTCGACCCAGCCTTTTTGCCCGTCGGCGGAAATCCGGCACCAGTCGGGCTGACATTCGATGACCTTGGCGATCACGCCCATCTCGGCCTGCGCCTCGACCGGGGCGCGGAGGTCGGGCTTGCTGCGCAACTCGGCCATGTCCAGCGTGATCAGCACGGTGCGCACACCTGACAGCAGGGCATAATGCACCCATCCGCCGGCGCCGTCCTGATCTTCGACCCGGCGCCAGTGTTCGAATTCGGCGGTGATCATCAAGGGCATCCCGGGCCGGGTGAACACCCAGTCGATCCGGTGCGTCAGCCCCGGGCCCCGGCGGGCGTTGCCCTCATCGCCCTTGAGGCTGACAAAGCGCGGCAGGGGAAGGTTTGTCACGCAGCCGAAGCCCGGTTTGCAGTCCTTTCCCGTCTTGGCCCCAGCGGCATCTTCCGACGGCATCGCCGCATCGGTTTCAACCCCGGCGGTCTCTTGCGCCGCAAGGGGCAGCGCCACCGCGCCGAACATCAGGAAAACCAGGAACGCCAATCGCCCACGAAACATGTCACTTGCCCGTCTTCGCCGCCCGGCCGGGAATTCGCAGCCGCGGCGATGTTGCCTCGTCTCGGGGCTTGTGATCCGCCCCGCTTCGCCCCACTCTGCCCCAGCAAGACGCCCAAGGGAAGTGTTGAGGGAGAGACCATGCCTACGCCGCGACTGAGTGTTGTTGTCACGCGACGCCTTCCCGAGGCCGTCGAGACGCGGATGAAAGAGCTGTTCGATGTCGAATTGCGCGATCCCGATACCGCGATGAGCCGTGACGAACTGGCCGCCGCCATGCGGCGAGCCGATGTTCTGGTGCCGACCATCACCGATACGATCGACGCGGGCCTGATCGCGCAGGCGGGCGACAAGCTGAAACTGATCGCCAACTATGGCGCGGGGTTCGATCACATCGACGTGGCGACCGCCCGGCAGCGCGGGATTCTGGTGTCGAACACGCCCGGCGTGGTGACCGAGGATACCGCCGACATGGTGATGGCGCTGATCCTGGGGGTGACGCGGCGTATTCCCGAAGGTCTGGCCAAGATGCAGTCGGGCGAATGGGAAGGCTGGTCGCCCATGGCCAACCTGGGCGGGCGGCTGGCGGGGCGCCGGCTGGGAATTCTGGGCATGGGGCGCATCGGCACGGCGGTGGCGCGGCGGGCGCGGGTGTTCGGGTGTCAGGTGCATTACCACAACCGCCGCCGTCTGCGCCCCGAGGCGGAGGCCGAGGTTGAGGCGACCTGGTGGGAAAGCCTGGACCAGATGATCGCGCGGATGGACATCCTGTCGATCAACTGCCCGCACACGCCGTCCACCTTCCATCTGATCAACGCGCGCCGGCTCAAGCTGATGAAGCCGTCGGCGGTGATCGTGAACACCTCGCGCGGCGAGGTGGTGGATGAAAATGCCCTGACCCGCGCGCTGCGCGCGAACGAGATCGCCGGGGCCGGTCTGGATGTCTATGAGCGCGGCGCCGACATCAACCCGCGTCTGCGCGAACTGCCGAATGTCGTGCTGCTGCCCCATATGGGCAGCGCCACGCTGGAAGGCCGGATCGAGATGGGCGAGAAAGTCATCATCAATATCAAGACCTTCGCCGATGGCCACCGCCCGCCGGATCAGGTGGTGCCGGGGATGCTCTGAGCCCAGGGCAGCAAGGTCAGATCGGCCACCAGCGGCAGGTGGTCCGAGGCGCGGCGCGTCAGGGCGGTGTGCAGGGCGGTTGTCGATTGCGCCTGAAAGCCGGGGCTGATGGCGATGCGGTCCAGCGCGAAGAGCGGGTGGCGGCTGTGCCAGGTTGGCCCGCCCGACAGGATGTGGAACCGCGGCGACAGCCGGCCCAGACCCACCCGCAGCGATCTTTCGTTGAAATCCCCGGCGATCAGCGTGGGCATGTCCATGGCAGGCGGGATCAGATCGTTCAGCGCGCTGAGCTGCAACCGACGGCTGGCACGCAGCAGACCCAGGTGCACGCCGAGTATGCGAAAGGTATGACTGTTCGTGGCCACCACCGCCTCGATCATGCCGCGCGGTTCCAGACCGGGCAGGTCATGCAGGGCGGTGCGGACCAGATCGAGACCCGGCCGCAGCAGCAGGGCATTGCCGTGCCAGCCCAGACTTTCGCGGCCATGGTCGAAGCGCACCGCGCGCAGGCCGGTGACTTCGGCCAGTCGGTCGGCCGCCAGCACCGGCGGGCGGGGGGGAAGGCGGAAGTCGGCCTCTTGCAGCAGCATGACATCGGCGCCGATTCCGGCGATTACCCGCATCACCCGCTCGGGGTCGCGGCGGCGGTCGGTGCCAAGGGCCTTGCGGATGTTCCAGGTGGCGATGCGCAGCGGCGCGGGATCGGTGTCGGTCACAGGATCGGGGCCCCCAGACGGAAGATGCCCTCGACCAGACGCCGCGACCGGGTGGCGGGGCGCAGGCCTTCGGCGCAATCGGGGGCCAGGCCAAGGAACCAGCCTTCCAGCGCGGCCACGGTTTCGGCGTCATAGATCATCAGCGCGGTTTCAAAGTTCAGCAGCATCGAGCGCACGTCGAAATTGGCGGACCCCACCCAGCCATAGCCGTCAATCAGCCCGGCTTTGGCGTGCATCATGCCGGGCAGGTAACGCTGGATGCGCACCCCGGCGGCGGCGGCTTCGCGCAGATAGGCGCCGCGGGCCAGATCGGCGGTTGGCTGGTTCGATTTGTCGGGCAGGCACAGCCGCACATCGCGCCCGGCCCGGGCCGCGGTGGCCAGCGCCAGCGCAAGGGGTTCGGTCGGCACGAAATAGGGTGTCGCCAGCCAGACCCGGCGGTCGGCGCGCTGAATGGCGGCGACCAGCCCGTCATGCAGCACATCATGCGCCTCGTCCGGCCCGGCGGGCACCAGTTGCACCCGCGACGCGCCGGCCAGGGCGCATGGGGCCGGCAGCGGAACGGCTTGCCCGCCGGCAACGTGCCAGTCCGAGGCGAAAACCTCGGCATAGGCCAGCACAGCGGGGCCGGTCAGGGTGAAGCTGAGATCGGTCCAGCGGCCCGGGGGCGAGGCCAGATAGTCATCGCCCACATTGCGGCCACCGGCCCAGACCGAGGTGCCGTCGGCGATCACCAGCTTGCGGTGATTGCGCAGGTTCAGGTTGCCGGCCTTGCGCAGTTGCAGGATCGGCAGCAAGAGCCGCACTTCGCCCCCGGCTTCGACCAGCCGGTGCAGCGCCGCGCGAGGGCGGCACAGCGATCCCAGCCGGTCCACCCCCAGCCGGACCTTGACCCCGGCCCGCGCCCGTTCTGTCAGGTGTTCGACGAAGCGGCGGCCGCTGTCATCATCGGCCACGATGTAAAGCAGGGCGTCGATCCGGGCTGAGGCGTTGCCGACCAGCGTTTCCAGTGCCACGCGGGCCGCTTCGGGCGTGGCGTGCAGGTCAAGGCGGTTGCCCGACTGGGCCGGCGCAGCGCCCAGCCGGTGAAACAGCGTTGCCATGCCGGCCGGATCGCCGGGGTCCGCTGAAGCGGGGGCGTCGGCGGACATGCGCAGCGGCGTCTTGCCCCGGCGTTCCTTGCGGAACCCCAGCAGAAGGAACAGCGGCACCGCCACATAGGGCAGGGCGATGATGAACAGAATCCAGGCGGCCGCCGACTGGGGCGACCGCCGCGCCTGCAGGGCCAGAATCATCGACAGCGCCACAAGGAAGACGCCCAGGACGACGGCAAGATGTTCCAGCACAAGGATCATGCGGCCATGCTAGCCGCGCTTTCGCCCCGCCGCCAAGCCCGGCTCTGCGCAGAGGGGCGCTTTTCCCGAAGCGAACCTCGGGTTCATCTTGAAGAGACCAGCGTCATTCCTTACCAGTCTGCACAAAAGATATGGGAACCGGGACATCATGGAAATCTTCACCTACGATGGCTTTCTTATCCTGCTTCAGGTCATCGGGATCGACCTGGTGCTGGCGGGCGACAATGCCATCGTGATCGGGCTGGCTGCGGCCGGCCTGCCGAAAGAACAGCGCGGCAAGGCCATTCTGGTTGGCATCATTGCCGCAACGATCATGCGCATCGGATTTGCGCTGATCACCACGCAGCTTCTGGCGATCATCGGCCTTCTGCTGGTGGGCGGCCTTCTGCTGCTGTGGGTCTGCTGGAAGATGTGGCGCGAGCTGCGCGAAGGCGGCCACGAGGCGCAGCAGGATGCAACCGAGGCGCTGGCCGACGAAGACCTGAACAAGGACGGAAGCATCGCCGGGGGCGCACCGCGCAAGACCTTTGCGCAGGCGGCGACGCAGATCGTGATCGCCGACGTGTCGATGTCACTGGACAACGTTCTGGCGGTGGCTGGTGCGGCACATGCACATCCGACGGTGCTGATCATCGGTCTGGCCCTGTCGGTGGCCCTGATGGGCTTTGCCGCAACCTTCATCGCGCGGCTGTTGAACAAGCACCGCTGGATCGCCTTCATCGGCCTTGCGATCATTCTCTATGTCGCGCTGAAGATGATGTATGACGGCGCGCTGGAAATCATCCATGGCCGCAAGGAACCGCCTGCGGTCGAGCAGATCGAGGCGGCCCCGGCCACGGGGGCGCCTGCGGGCACCACCACCGCGCCTGCGCCTGCGGCGACCTCATCGCCCTGAGGGGCGCGACAGACCGCACGGAATCAGGAACCCGCCCCTCTGGCCCGAGGGGCGGGTTCTTTCGTTCCGGGGTTCAGAACCGGGCGGGGCTGACCGAGGCCAGCCGTGGATCAGCCCCCCGGCCAAGGATCAGGTCAGCCACCAGCCGGGCGGTGACGGGGGCCAGCGTGACACCCAGATGACCGTGGCCGAAGGCATGAACCACCTCGGCCCCGCCGGCAGAGGGGCCGATCACCGGCAGGCTGTCGGGCAGGCTGGGGCGGAACCCCATCCAGTCGCGGTCGGGCGTGGCGGGCAGGTCGGGGAAGATGGAACGCGCGCCTTCCACCAGTTTCGCGATGCGGTGGGGGGATGGCGGCAGCTTCAGCCCGCCCAGTTCCACGGTGCCCACGGCGCGCAGGCGGCCCTCCATCGGGCAGAGGTAGAAACCGCGCGCAGTGGGGCAGCAGGGGCGGTTCAGCCGCGGCGCGGGCATGTCCCATTCGACGTGATAGCCGCGCTCGGTATCCAGCGGAACCCGGTCGCCGGCCATGGCGGCCAGCGGGCGCGAATGGGCCCCGGCGGCCACCACCACGCGGCGGGCGTGCAGGTGCAGGCCAGGGCCGGTCAGTGTGATGCCGTCGGGCCGCCGGGCCATGGCCGCCACCGGGGCGCGGATGTGATCGGCCCGGGCGGTGACATGGGAGGCAAGGGCGCGCATCATCCGGCCGGGGTCGTTCAGGAGGATCGCCTGCGGGAAATAGGCGGCCCCCGCCATGGGCGGAAGCGCGGGTTCCAGCCGGGCCAGATCGTCGCCGGACACCAGATCGACCGTCACCCCAAGTGCACGGCGGGCGGCCATGTCGGCCTCGGCCGCCTGCCGCTGGGGGGCGGTCTGGTACAGGTACAGCGCGCCGCGCTTTTGCAGGATGTCGCCGGCGCCGATCCGGTCGGACAGATCCAGCCACAGGGGGCCTGCGCCCTGCAACAGCGCGGCGATGGCGGCGGCGTTGCGGCGGGCGGGGCCGGGCAGGGACTGGAAGGCGAAGCGCAAGAGCCAGGGCATCAGCGCGGGCAGCGCCTCGCGCCGAAGCGCCAGCGGCGAGTCGCGGTCGAACAGCAGTGCGGGCAGGCCGCGCAGCACATCGGGTGTGCCGACCGGGTTCACCGCGTAATCGGCGATGGTGCCGGCATTGCCGTAGGACGTGCCCATTCCCGGCTCGCCCGGATCGACCAGCGTCACCTCGCGGCCTTCGGCCAGCAGCCGTTCGGCAATGGCCAGACCCACGACGCCGGCGCCGAGGATCGCGATATCGGTGGTCAGGTGGTGGGTCATGGTGCTGCGGGCGGACCTGCGCACCCCGCGTCTCCCACCGCGCCTTGGGCGACGGGAAGCGGGGCGCGCAGGACGCGCGGCCCTGTCAGAGGCAGGCTTCGAACAGCGCGCGGGTGTTCTTGCGCGTCATCTTCACCGGGTTGCCGCCGCAGGACGGATCTTCCAGCGCCATCTCGGTCAGCATGTCGAGATCGGGGTTGGTCACGCCCAGTTTCGTCAGGTTTTCCGGGATGTTCAGTTCCGCGCGCAGGTCCATGATCCGCGACCGGAAGCCCTTGTAACCGCCCTTGATGCCGCAATAGGCCGCCGCCGCCGCCAGCCGGTCCTTCACGGCCTTGCGGTTGAAGTCCAGCACCATGGGCATGACCACGGCGTTGGTGGTGCCGTGATGGGTGTTGTAGACGGCGCCGATCGGGTGCGACAGCGAGTGGATCGCGCCAAGCCCCTTCTGGAAGGCGACCGCGCCCATGGCGGCGGCGCTCATCATGTGGCCGCGGGCCATCAGGTCATCGGGGTGCTTGTAGACCTTGGGCAGGTTTTCGAACACCAGCCGCATCCCTTCCAGCGCGATGCCCTGAGACATCGGATGGTAGAAGGGGCTGCAATAGGCCTCAAGGCAATGCGCCAGCGCATCCATGCCGGTGCCGGCGGTGATGAACTTGGGCATCCCCACGGTCAGCGCCGGGTCGCAGATCGTGACCTTGGGCATCAGGGCGGGGTGGAAGATGATCTTCTTCTTGTGGGTTTCGCTGTTGGTCAGCACACCGGCGCGGCCGACCTCGGACCCGGTGCCCGCCGTGGTGGGCACGGCGATGATCGGGGCGATCTTCTTTGCATCGGCGCGGGTCCACCAGTCGTCGATGTCTTCCAGTTCCCAGACCGAGAGCTTGGGTTTCTGGCCCGCCATCAGGGCGATCATCTTGCCCAGATCCAGCGCCGAGCCGCCACCGAAGCAGATCACGCCGTCATGCTTGCCTTCATTATAGACGGCGATGCCGGCGGCCATGTTCTTTTCGTTCGGGTTCGGGTCCACGTCGGAAAACACCGCGCGGCCAAGCCCGGCCTTTTCCAGCACGTCCAGCGCGGCGGCGGTGATCGGCAGGCTGGCCAGCGCCTTGTCGGTGACCAGAAGCGGCTTTTTCAGCCCGGCTTCCTTGGCGTGATCGGCCAGTTCGCCGATGCGGCCCACGCCGAACTTGATGGCGGTGGGGTAGGACCAGTTCCGGTTCGGAACGTCGTGAGACATGTCACACCTTCTTGAGATGATAGGATTTCGGGCGGGTCACCGAATGGAAACCCAGATAGGAAAGGCTGCCGCCGCGGCCGGTGTCCTTGCAGCCGGTCCAGCACAGGGCGGGGTCAAGATAGTCGGCCCGGTTCATGAAGACGGTGCCGGTCTCGATCCGGGCGCCGATGGCGGCGGCGGTGTCATAGTCCTGCGTCCAGACCGATGCCGTCAGCCCGTAGGGGCTGTCGTTCATCAGGGCGATGGCTTCCTCATCGTCCTTGACCTTCATGATGCCGACGACGGGGCCGAAGCTTTCTTCCATCATCACTCGCATCGAGTGATCGACGTTCACCAGAATCTGCGGGGCCAGATAGGCGCCGCCGTCATCGGCGGGGAAATTCGCCGGGTCGATCAGCGCCTTGGCGCCCTGTGCCACGGCTTCAGCGATCTGGTCGCGCACCACCTGGGCAAACCGCTTGTTGGCCATCGGGCCAAGGGTGCTGGAGGCGTCGAAGGGGTTGCCCAGTTTCAGCGTGTTGACCCAGGCGACGGCCTTTTCGACAAAGGCGTCATACAGGCTTTCGTGGACATAGATCCGTTCGATCCCGCAGCAGCACTGGCCGGCGTTGAACATGGCGCCGTCCATCAGCGTATCGACGGCGGCGTCCAGATTGGCATCGGCGCGGACATAGCCCGGGTCCTTGCCGCCCAGTTCCAGCCCCAGCGGCGTGAAGGTGCCGGCCGCCGCGCGTTCCATCGCGGCCCCGCCGCCGACGCTGCCGGTGAAGTTGACGAAGTTGAACGCCCGCGCCTTGATCAGCGTCTCGGTCGTGGCGTGGTCCAGCACGACGTTCTGGAACACATCCGCCGGCACGCCCGCCTCATGGAAGGCCTGCGCCAGACGTTCGCCCACCAGCATGGTCTGGCTGGCGTGTTTCAGCACCACCGTATTGCCCGCGATCAGCGCCGGAACCAGCGTGTTGATCGTGGTCAGGTAGGGATAGTTCCACGGCGCCACGATGAAGACAACGCCAAGGGCTTCGCGCGCCAGGTAGCGGCGGAAGCTGTCGCTGTCTTCGATCACCAGCGGCGCCAGCGTCTTGGCGGCGATTTCCGACATGTAGTCGGTGCGGGCATTCACGCCGCCGTATTCGCCGCCAAAGCGGGTGGGGCGGCCCATCTGCCAGGCCAGCTCCTCGACCACCACGTCCTTCATCTCGTTCAGGCGGGCGACGCCGGCCTTGACCAGCGCGATCCGGTCTTCCAGCGACCGGGCCGCCCAGCCCTTTTGCGCCGCCCTGGCGCGGGCCGCGGCCGCCTGCGCGGCCTCAAGCGTGAGCGGGGTCCGCTCAGCATAGACCCGGCCATCGACCGGGGAAATCAGTTGGATGGGTTTCATCGTCTCACCTCACAGGGCAGGGCCTTGCCCGCCGCACATCTGGTGGCCGGGGTGAACCCCGGCCGCTGTTTCGTCAAGCCCGTTCCAGCAGGCGTTGCAGTTCGAAATCCGTCACCACGCGGTCGGTCTCGGAAATCTCCCATTCGGCGGCGTGGTGGTAGTGGTCCACCACATCGTCACCGAAGGCGCGGCGCAGCATGGCGCTGCCGTGCAACGCCTCTGCCGCCGCGCGCAGGGTCTTGGGAATTTCGCGCACGCCGCCCGCGGCATACATGTCACCCTTCATCTCGGGTTCCAGTTCCAGCCGGTTCTCGATCCCGTCCAGACCGGCGGCCAGCAGGGCCGCGCAGGCGAGATAGGGGTTCACGTCGCTGCCGGGGATGCGGCATTCGACCCGGATCGCCTTGGAGTGCAGGCCGCAGATGCGGAAGCCGGCGGTGCGGTTGTCCGCGCTCCACACGGCCTTGGTGGGGGCGAAAAGGCCGATGCAGAACCGCTTGTAGCTGTTCACATAGGGCGCCAGGAAGGCGGTGATCTCGGTCGCATGGGCCAGTTGGCCGGCCAGGAAGTGCTTCATCGTGGCCGACATGCCGTGATGATCGGCCTTGTCTTCAAAGGCGGGCTTGCCGTCCAGTGTCCACAGGCTTTGGTGGATATGGGAAGACGACCCGGCCTTGCGGTGATCGTATTTCGCCATGAAGGTCACGGCCTTGCCGGCGGCGTGGGCGATTTCCTTCACCGCCTGCTTGACGATCACATGATTGTCGGCGGTGTCCAGCGCGTCGGAATACTTGTAGTTCACCTCGTGCTGGCCGGCGTCGGCCTCGCCCTTGGTGTTTTCGACCGGGATGCCCGCGCCGTAAAGCCCGTTGCGGACAGCGCGCATCAGCCCTTCTTCCTTGGTGGTCTGGAAGATGTGGTAATCCTCGTTATAGCCGCTGATCGGGCGCAGCCCGCCGAAGCCTTCGTCGCGCAGCGCCTCGTAGCTGTTCTCGAAGATGTAGAATTCCAGTTCGGTCGCCATCATGGCGTCGAAGCCCATGGCCCTGGCGCGGGCGATCTGGGCCTTCAGGATGGCGCGCGGGCTGACGCGCACCTCGGCGTGGGTGTCATGTTCCAGCAGGTCGGCCAGACACAGCGCGGTGCCCGGCAGCCAGGGCAGCGGGCGCAGGGTGGCCAGGTCGGGCTTCATCACATAGTCGCCGTAGCCCTGTTCCCAACTGCTGGTCTTGTAGCCGGGGACGGTGTTCATCTCCATGTCCACGGCCAGCAGGTAGTTGCAGCAATGGGTTTCCTTGTAGCCGCCGTTCACGAAGAAGGCGGCGTGGAAGCGCTTGCCCATCAGGCGGCCCTGCATGTCGGGGGCGGCCACCAGAACGGTGTCGATCTCGCCGCGCGCGACGGCTTCCTTCAGCTCTTCGAATGTCATGTTACCGGGCATCTCTGGCCTCATCTTGCGGGTTGTGGGGCCCCTTTCCCAAGGGGCGATCGGCGGGGGCTGACAAGGGTCAGCCGCGCCCGCCTGCGCCACCGAATTCGGGTTTTCTGGGCCAGCAGTCGCCGCCGGCGTGTCGCGTGGTCATCCTGTTCCCCCCTCGGGACAGGCCGGGCACGTCTGGCGTGCCCGGCCCGGTTTGCATCAGCCGTAGCGGTAGGGCCGGCCGGCCTTGGACATCACATCGTTGTACTTCTTGATGATCTCGACGACCTTGGCCTTCACTTCGGATTCCGCGGCGATCTCGTCCCAGAACTTGGCCGCGGCGGTTTCGACGGTGGCCCATTCCGCATCGGGGATCGAGGTCAGTTGCAGCTTGGGGCCGTTGACGCGCAGGTCGGCCTCGCCGCCCCAATACCACCATTGGCGGTAGTAGTGCGACTGCTCGAAACAGACCTGCATCAGGGTCTTCAGATGGTCGGGCACTTCGTTCCAGCGTTCGGCATTGGCGAAGAAATGGCCGATCCAGGCGCCCGAGATGTTGTTGGTGAGGAAATACTTGGTCACGTCGGCCCAGCCGACGGTGTAATCCTCGGTGATGCCGGACCAGGCGATCCCGTCCAGTTCGCCGGTCTGCAGGGCAACCTGGATGTCTTCCCACGGCAGTTGCACCGGCACCACGCCGAATTGCGCCAGGAAGCGGCCGGCGGTCGGGAAGGTGAAGACGCGCTTGCCTTGCAGATCGGCCAGCGAGTTGATCGGATCCTTGGTCGCGAAATGGCAGGGGTCCCACGACCCGGCCGAGATGTGCTGCACGCCGACCTTGGCGTATTCTTCCTTCCAGATCGCATCCAGGCCGTACTGGTTGAACAGCACCGGCACATCAAGGCTGTAGCGCAGCGCCAGCGGGAAGTAACCGCCGAACACCGTCACCTCGGTGGGCGACTGCATCGAGTCGTCATCCGACTGCACGGCGTCGATGGTGCCCGACTGCATCGCGCGGAACAGTTCCGACGTGGGGACAAGCTGGTCGGCGTAGTAAAGCTCAATCTCCATCTGACCGGCGGCGATCTTGTTGAAGGCGTCGATGGCGGGCTTCACCACATGTTCGCCAAGGGCAGCGCCGGCATAGGTCTGCATCCGCCATTTGATCGGCGCGGCCTGCGCCTTGACGGCGGGGGCGGCAAGGGCGGCGGCACCGGCCAGCGCGCCGGTGCTGAGGAATTTCCGTCTGGTCGTCGTCATCTTTACCTCCGTTGGGTTGGGCGGGGACGGTTCGGCCGCCCCTCTGGATGGGTCTCTATTGTCCGTAAACCTGATGGGGCAACCACAGGGCGATTTCGGGGAAGACCATCACGATCACCAGCGTCAGCAGCATCAGCCCGACGATGGGAACGATGGAGCGGTAGATGTCGGCCAGCGACACATGGTCAGGCGCCATGGCGCGCATCAGGAACAGGTTATAGCCGAAGGGCGGGGTGATATAGGCGATCTGGCAGGTGATCGTGTAAAGCACGCCATACCAGATCAGCACATCCTGCGGCGGCATCCCCAGATCCAGCTTGGCCACCAGCGGCACATAAAGCGGGGCCACGATCACCAGCATGGCGGTATCGTCCAGGAACATGCCCATGATCAGGAAGGACACCTGCATCAGGATCAGGATCGTCCAGGGCGACAGGCCCATGTCCTGCAGGAACAGCGTCTCGATTGCCTTCACCGCGCCCAGCCCGTCGAACACCGCGCCGAAGGCAAGGGCGGCCAGGATGATCCACATGAACATGCAGCTTACGCCAAGCGTCTGCACCATGCAGGATTCGAACACCTTTTTCGTCATGCGGCCACGGACCAGCGCCACCAGCGTGGCGATGGTCGCCCCGATGACCGAGGATTCCACAAGGCTGGCCCAGCCATAGAGGAACGGCCCCATCATCGCGGCGAAGATCGCGAAGGGCAGGATGCCCGCGCGCAGCAGCCGGTATTTCTCGGCCTGGCCGGCGGCGCGTTCCTCGCCGGTCAGCGGCGGGCCGAGGGCGGGGTTCCGGGCGCAGCGGATGATGATGTAGACAAGGAAGACGCCGGCCATCAGCAGGCCCGGGAACACGCCCGCCAGCCACAACTGACCCACGGGCTGCCGCGCGATCATCGCATACAGCACCAGAACCACCGAGGGCGGGATCAGGATGCCCAGGCTGGAACCGCCCTGGATCACCCCGGTGATCATCACCTTGTCGTAGCCGCGTTTCAGCATCTCGGGCAGGGCGATGGTGGCGCCGATGGCCAGACCCGCCACCGAAAGCCCGTTCATCGCCGAGATCAGCACCATCAGGAAGATGGTGCCGATGGCCAGCCCGCCCGGAATGGCGCCGAACCAGACATGGAACATCCGATACAGGTCGTCCGCCATGCGGGTTTCCGACATGACGTAGCCCATCCAGACGAACATCGGCAGGGTCAGCATCGGATACCAGTTCATCAGCTTGATCGTGCTGGTGAAGGGAATGGCCGATCCGCCGGTGCCCCACAGCGCCAGCGCGGCCACGGCGCCGACAAAGCCGATCACGGCAAAGACCCGCTGCCCGGTCAGCAGCATGATGACCATGCCGCCGAACATGACGATGGCGATATATTCGTTCGGCATCAGATTTCTTCTCCGCGCAGCCGCGCGATGTCGCGGATCAGGTAGGCAATGCTTTGCAGGATCATCAGAACGGTGCCGAGGCAGATGATGATCTTGATCGGCGCCAGATAGGGCCGCCAGACGGTGCGTGACCGTTCCCCGATTTCAAGCGCGTAGATCGTGCTGTCGATGCCGCCATAGAGCACGACGCCCAGAAAGAAGATCATCGCGAAGACGGTGACGGCATCGACCGCCGCCTGACGGCGCGGCGACCAGCGGCCATACAGCAGGTCCATCCGCACGTTCGCGCCCAGTTGCAGCGAATAGGCGCCGCCCAGAACGAAATAGGCGACCATGGTGAATTGCGCCATTTCCTGCGTCCAGAGCGGCGGCTGCCAGAAGGCCTTGGCCACGATAGACCACAACAGAACCCCGGCCAGCAGGAACAGCAGATACATGGCCATGCGGCCGATGCGGTAATTCATCGCCTCGACGATCCGCACGAACAGGATTGCGGCGCGTGGCATCAGCGCCGCCCCCGAAGGAAAGCGGTCGTGCAGGTTGCACCAAAGGGTGCCGCAGCGTTGCGGGCCATGGACGAGTCGACTCCCTGTTTTTTGATCAGCGTTCCCCGTCGCCCCCCGTCCTGTCAAGAATATTCCTGTCAAGAATTTTCCAGAGGACGAATCGCTGTTACAAATGTTTCTGTTTCCGGGAAGGAGCCTGCGATGGATCAGCCGCCCACCATCGAAAACCGGATGCGTGCCGCCCTGGGCGAGCTGACGCGCGCAGAACGGCAGGCGGCCACGCATATCCTGTCACATTTCCCGATGTCGGCGCTGGGGTCGATCACCACGCTGGCGCGGGCGGCGGATGTGTCTTCGCCCACGGTGATGCGGCTGGTGCAGAAGCTGGGGTTCAAGGGCTATTCCGATTATCAGGCCGCCCTGCGGGCCGAGGTCGAGCGGTTGCTGGTGGCGCCGCTGAGCCTGCCGGGCAACGGACGCGACCCGCAGCCCCATCCGTTGCAGGATTTCGCGGTGCGGGTGGTGGCGAACATCGACGCCACGCTGTCGCAGATTCCGGCCGAGGCGTTTCTGGGGGCGTCGGACCTGCTGGCCGATCCGGCGCGGCGGGTGGCGATCATGGGGGGGCGGCTGACCCATGCCCACGCAGATTATCTGGCCACGCTGTTGCGGGTGATCCGGCCCGAGGTGACCTATCTGGACGACCACCTGACCGACTGGCAGCAGGCGCTTCTGGACCTGCGGGCGGGCGATGTGGCGGTGATCTTCGACATCCGCCGCTACGAAGGCAATGCGGTGCATTTTGCGGAACTGGCCGCCGGGCAGGGGGCCGAGGTGGTGCTGATCACCGACCGCTGGCTGTCGCCCGCCGCCGCCCATGCCCGTCACACGCTGGCCTGCCATATCGAGGTGCCCGCCGCCTGGGACAGCACCGCCGCGATCCTTGTGGTGGTCGAGGCGCTTCTGGCGCAGGTGCAGGGGCGGCTGGCCGATCAGGTGCAGGCGCGGCTGAACCGGCTTGAGGATTACTTTGCCCGCACCCGCGTGTTCCGCGCACCCAGGGTGGGTGGCCGGGGATAGCGGCGCGATCAGTAGCCGCGCCGGCGATCCACCAGATGCAGGAACGGCTCGCCCGCCTCGCCCCGGCGGATGTTTTCCACGATCACCCGCGCGGCCGACCAGGGCCGGGTGTCTGCGGCGATATGCGGGGTGACGGTAACGCGCGGATGCGCCCAATAGGGGTGGTCGGGCGGCAGCGGTTCGGTGCGGAACACATCCAGCGTGGCATGGCCGACCTGGCCGGCCTCCAGCGCCGCCAGCAGCGCCGTATCGTCGATCAGCGCGCCCCGGCCGGGGTTCAGGATCGCCGCGCCGCGCGGCAGCAGCGCCAGACGGCGCGCGTCAAGCAGGTTCTCGGTCTCGGGCGTTTTCGGCAAGAGTGTCACCACGATCTGCGCCGCTTGCAGCACCCGGTCCAGCCCTTCGGGGCCGTGGTCGGTGGGCAGGCCGGCAATGGCCTTGGGGCTGCGGCTCCAGCCGGTGACGGGGAAGTTCAGCGCCTGCAGGGCGCGGGCGGCGGCCAGCCCCAGCGCGCCCAGCCCCAGCATTGCCACCGGCCGTTCGCGGGCCAGCGGCGGGCAGGTCGCGTCCCAGACATGGCCGGGGTTCACGATATGGCGGTCCATGCCCAGATGGTGGCGCAGCGTGTGGCCCACCACCCATTCCACCATGCCCTCGGTCAGCCAGGGATCGACCATCCGGCACAGCGGCTGGGTCAGCGAGGCATTGCCCACGATCCGTTCCACCCCGGCCCAAAGCGACAGCACCGCCTTTGTGCGGGTATAGGGGGCGAAATCCTGCAAGGGGGCCGAAGGGGCATAGATGATGTAATCGACCGCCGCCGGATCGGGGGCCTCGGTCACGATCCGGGCCGCGATGCCGGCTTCGGCCAGGGCCGCGGGCAGGATCGTTTCATACTCGGGCCAGACCGCGGGGGCGGCGAACAGGATCAGGGTCATCGGGGCGGCCTTTCCTTCGTCGGATCACCCCCGAGGGATAGGGGCGTGGGCGGGGCAAGTCCAGCCGCTGCGCCGGGTGCTTCAGGACCGAACGAAGCGGAAGGCGGCCGAGGCGGCCCAGCCGGCCACGGCGGCCAGCGCCAGCGCGAACAGCCCGTAAAGCAGCGGCTGTTCGCGCGACATGTTGAAGATCAGCCGTTCCAGCCCCGCCTTGCGCACGCCGATGAAGCGTTCCTGCGTGGCGACCACGCGGCCATCGCGCAGCACGAACATGCGCACCTTGTAGGTGCCTTCGGTCAGGTTGGCAGGCAGCGCCACATCGGTGCGGAACAGCGTGCCTTCGGTCAACTGCACCCGGTTTTCCAGCAGCGGATAGCTGCCTTCGGCCCGGCGCACGCGGACCAGCGCGCGCAGGAATTCGTCTGACCCGTCGGCTTCGGCCGAAATGCCGATGGCGCGGATCAGCCGGTCGATGGTGATGTTATGGCGGATGTTCTCGGTCGCGCCCAGCACGTCATGCAGGCGGCCGGTGGTGGCGACGGCATAGAAGGTGGGCGCGCTGTCCACCCGGACCGCCGCGTCGTTGATCCAGATCCCGGCCACCCGGTCCTTGCGGCGGACGGTGACCGGCGTCGGCGGGCCTTCGACGGTGACAATCACGTCCATGCGGCCTTCGGGGGCGGGGGAGTCGCGCTTGACCGCGCCGTAGATCAGGATTTCGGACCCGTCGAAATCGGCGGTGATCGACACCCGGTTCTGGCTGAGGCCGGACACGATGGTTTCCTGCGCCGCAGCGGGCAGGGCAAGGGCCAGCAGAAGAAGCAGCGCGCGGATCACGGCAAGACCCCCGGCGCCACGCTGTAAAGCTCGGCCGGGCGGATCAGCAGATCCACCCCGATGCGCAGCGCCACGCCCAGCACCAGCAGCGACAGCAGCACCCGCAACTGTTCGGCCTTGAGCCGCAGCCCGACGATGGCGCCGATCTGCGCCCCGATCACGCCGCCCAGGATCAGCACCAGCGCCAGCAGCATATCAACCGTCTGGCTGTTGACGGCGTGCATGACGGTGGTGAAGGCGGTGACGAAGATGATCTGGAAGAGCGAGGTGCCGATCACGACCTTGGTCGGCATCCCCAGCAGGTAGATCATGGCGGGCACCAGGATGAACCCGCCGCCAACCCCCATGATCGCGGCCAGAAAGCCGACGAAGGCCCCGATCAGGGCCGGGGGAATGACGCTGATGTAAAGCCCGCTGGCGCGGAACTTCATCTTCAGCGGCAGGCGGTGCACCCAGCTATGGGTATGCGCCCGCCGCACCGGCGCGCGGGCATTGGCCGACCGCAGCAGGGCCCGCAGCGATTCCTGGAACATCGCGGCGCCGATGAAGCCAAGGAAGACGACGTAGGACAGTTGCACGAACAGATCGAGCTGCCCCAGCGCCTGCATCACCGAAAACACCTTGATGCCGATGGCCGATCCCACCACGCCCGAGACAAGCAGCACAAAGCCCATGCGGAAATCCACCGCCTTGCGCTTGAGCTGGGCCAGAACGCCCGAGATCGACGAGGCGACGACCTGGTTCGCCCCGGTTGCCACCGCCACGGCGGGCGGCACGCCGATGAAGAACAGAAGCGGCGTGATCAGGAAACCGCCGCCCACGCCGAACATGCCCGACAGAAAGCCGACGATGCCGCCGATCCCGAGAAGCAGGAAGGCATCGACCGAGACCTCGGCAATGGGAAGGTAGAGCTGCATCGGGGCGGTGGGGCTGAAAGGAACGGGTTGTCCAAAGGGTTGCGCCCCTTTGGCGGCAAAGTCAAAGGCCGGATTCCCCTAGCGCAGGTTGCGCAGGAATTGCCTCAGGATGCGTTCCAGTTTTGCCGCACCTAAGGGGGCCATGGCCTTGGTGTGTTCATGGCTGATGGATTCGCTGCTCATCCCGGCGGCCATGTTGGTGATGGTCGAGATGGCCGCGACATTCAGGCCCAGAAAGCGCGCAAGGATCACCTCGGGCACGGTGGACATGCCAACGGCATCGCCGCCCAGCATCTTCAGCATACGGATTTCGGCCGGGGTTTCGAACGAAGGGCCGGAATACCAGCAGTAAACGCCTTCGGGCAGCGGCAGGCCTTCGGCCTGGGCGGCGGCGCGCAGGCCGGCACGCAGGGCGGGGGAGTGGGCTTCGGTCATCGGCACGAAGCGCGCGTCGGTCTTTTCGCCGATCAGCGGGTTCAGGCCGTTGTAGTTGATGTGGTCTGACAGCAGCATCAGGTCGCCGGGCGGAATGTCGGGGCGCAGGCTGCCGGCGGCATTGGTGGCGATCAGGTCGGTCGCGCCAAGCGCCTTGAGCGTTTCCAGCGCCGTCCGCATCGCGGCGGGGTTGCCGTTTTCGTAGTAATGTTCGCGCGCCCCGAACACGGCGACGCGGACGCCTTCCAGCAGGCCGACATGCAGGTTCGGATTGTGGCCCGACACGCCGACATGCGGAAAGCCGGTCAGATCGCCATAGGGGATGGCCGGGCCATCCACTGCCTGGGCCAGATGGCCAAGGCCGGAGCCGAGGATCAGACCCAGGCGCACCGGGGCATCGCCGGTGCGGGCGCGGATCAGGGCGGCGGCTTCGGTCATCGGTCTGGCCTTTCTGCTGTGGCAGGCCCCGGGGGCGCTTCGCCCCCCGGACCCCCCGAGGATATTTCTGGACAGATGAAGGCGGGCAGGCGGCAGGGCCTGCCCCGCGTCAGCGTTCCTTCACATAGGGCTCGCCGCCCGCGCGCGGCGGGATCGCCTTGCCGACAAAGCCGGCAAGCACGAAGACCGTCAGCACATAGGGCAGCGCTTCAAGGAAGGAGCCGGGGATGCGGAACGGCACGATGCTGCCAACCACATCCGAGCGCAGCGCCAGCGCCTGGAAGAAGCCGAACAGCAGGCAGGCCCACATGGCCGCCACCGGGCGCCATTTGGCGAAGATCAGCGCCGCCAGCGCGATATAGCCGCGACCGGCGGTCATTTCCTTGCCGAAGCCGGCTTGCAGCGCGGTGGCCATATAGGCCCCAGCCAGCCCGCAGAGGATGCCGGTGATCATCACCGCCGAGAAGCGCAGCCCCGTGACCGAGACGCCGGCCGTATCGACCGCCGCCGGGTTTTCCCCCACGGCGCGCAGCCGCAGGCCGAAGCGGGTGCGATACATCACCCACCAGGTCAGCGCGACCACGCCGAAGGCGGCATAGACCAGCACCGAATGGCCCGAGATCACCTCGTAATAAAGCGGGCCGATCAGTGGCACGTCCTTCATCGCCTCGGCCCCGGGCAGGGTGATCGGGTTGAAGCGCGCGTCGCCCGTCAGCGGCGGCGTGCGGCCACCCTGGCGGAACAGCGCCTGCGCCACCAGAACGGTCAGCCCCGAGGCAAGGAAGTTCAGCGCCACCCCGGCAATCAACTGGTTGCCGCGGAAGGTGATCGAGGTCAGCCCGTGGATCAGCGCAAAGGCCATGGAGCCAAGGATGCCCGCCCCCAGCCCGGCCCAGACCGAACCTGTGTAGAAGGCCACGGCGCCCGAACACATGGCGGCGACCAGCATCTTGCCCTCCAGACCGATGTCGAAGACGCCGGAGCGTTCCGAATAAAGCCCGGCGATGCAGGCGAACATCAACGGCGTGGCCAGCCGGATGGTGGTGTCAAGCAGTTGCAGGATCGTTGCGTAATCCATCACGCAGCCCCCACCGGCCTTGGGTTGCGGAAAAGGGCGAAGATCCGGGTCAGCATCATGCGCACCATCATGTCCAGCGCGCCGGTGAACAGGATCACCAGACCCTGCACCACGATCCGCATCTCGATGGGGATCTTGGTCCACATGCCCAGTTCCGCCCCGCCCTGAAACAGGAAGCCGAACAAGAGCGCCGCCAGCACCACCCCGATCGGGTGGTTGCGGCCCATCAGCGCCACGGCGATGCCGATGAAGCCCGCGCCGCTGGCCGAATTGCCGACCAGACGCTCGGCCTCGCCCATGACGTTGTTGATGGCCATCATCCCGGCCAGCGCGCCCGACAGCATCAGCGCGATCATGGTGATCTTGGTGGCGCTGATCCCGGCATAGCGCGCGCCCGCCTCGGACTTTCCGAAGGCGCGGATCTGGTAGCCCAGCCGTGTGTGCCACAGCAGCA
The DNA here is from genome assembly GCF_003034965.1 of Fuscovulum blasticum DSM 2131. Taxonomy (GTDB): domain Bacteria; phylum Pseudomonadota; class Alphaproteobacteria; order Rhodobacterales; family Rhodobacteraceae; genus Pseudogemmobacter; species Pseudogemmobacter blasticus. The sequence continues at coordinate 137,625 of NZ_PZKE01000003.1, forward strand.
CCCAGACCCCCGCCGCCACCGCCAGCGCGATCAGCAGCGAGATATTGGCCGGCACCGGCTTGGTGAAGATCAGGTTGAACAGCGGCAGTTCATCCAGCGAGGGGATATGCGTGACCGCCGGGAAGTTGGCGGTCGAGGGGTCTTGCTGGCCCGGCGGGCGCAGCACATCGACCAGCATGAAGATCATCAGGCTGGAGGCGATGTAGTTGAACATGATCGTGGTGATCACGATATGGCTGCCGCGCCGGGCCTGCAGCCAGGCTGGAATGGCGATCCAGGCCGCGCCGAAGGCCGCCGCCGCCAGCGAGGCGCCGATCAGCGCCAGCGACCAGTGCGGCCAGGGAATGAACAGGCAGGCCAGCGCCACGCCCAGGCCACCCAGTTGCGCCTGCCCTTCACCGCCGATGTTGAACAGGCCGGCGTGGAAGGCGATGGTGACGCAAAGGCCGGTGAAGATGAAGCTGGTGGTGTAATACAGCGTATAGCCCCAGCCATAGGCCGACATCAGCGACCCCTGCACCATGACGGTGATGGCTTCCCACGGGTCCTGGCCGATGGCCAGAATGACAAGGGCCGAGATGATCGCGGCGAGAAGAAGCGAAATGAGCGGCACAAGGGCCAGATCGGCCCAACGCGGCAGGCGGTCCATCAGGCGGCTTCTCCCTTCTGGTCGGTGATGCCGGCCATCAAGAGGCCCAGCTCGCGTTCATTGGTGGTGGCGGGGTCGCGGTAGCCCATGATCTGGCCGTCGAACATCACGGCGATCCGGTCGGAAAGCGACATGATCTCGTCCAGCTCGACGCTGACCAGCAGCACGGCCACGCCCTTGTCGCGCAGCGCGATGATCTGCTTGTGGATGAACTCGATGGCGCCGATGTCGACGCCGCGCGTGGGCTGGCCGACCAGCAGCAGCACCGGGTCTTGTTCGAATTCCCGCGCGACGACGATCTTCTGCTGGTTCCCGCCCGAGAAATTCTTGGCCGCCAGCGCCGGGATCGGCGGGCGCACGTCATAGGTTTCCATCTTGCGCGCCGTGTCGGCCTTCAGCGCGGCGTTGTCCATGATCAGGGCGTTCTTCTGGTAATCGGGATCGTTGTGATAACCGAAGGCGATGTTTTCCCAGGCGGCGAAATCAAGGATCAGGCCGTAATGCTGGCGGTCTTCGGGCACATGGGCGATGCCGGCGCGGCGGCGGCTTTGCCCGTCTGACCCGGCGCCCGACAGCGGCAGCGCAGCGCCTTTCAGCGTGGCGCGGCCGGTGGCGCGCATCATGCCGCCAAGGGCGGCCAGCAGTTCCGACTGGCCGTTGCCCGCGACGCCGGCAATGCCCAGAATCTCGCCCGCGCGGATTTCCAGGCTGATGCCTTTCAGGCGTTCGACGCCGTGTTCATCCCGGATGCGCAGGTCTTCCAGTTTCAGCACCGTCTCGCCGGGGGTGGCGGGGCCTTTTTCCACTTCCAGCAGCACCTTGCGGCCCACCATCAGCTCGGCCAGTGCCTCGGGGCTGGTTTCGGCGGTTTTCACCGTGGCAACCATGGTGCCGCGCCGCATGACGCTGACATTGTCGGTTGATTCCATGATCTCGCGCAGCTTGTGGGTGATCAGGATGATGGTCTTGCCCTGCTCCTTCAGCCCTTTCAGGATGCGGAACAGGTGGTCGGCCTCGGCCGGGGTCAGCACGCCGGTGGGTTCGTCAAGGATCAGGATGTCGGCCTGACGATACAGTGCCTTGAGGATTTCCACCCGCTGCTGGTGGCCGACCGAAAGATCCTCGATCAGCGCATCCGGGTCGACATCCAGTTCGTAATCATCGGCCAGTTGCTTCAACGTCTTGCGCGCCCGGGCCAGCGAGGTGTTGAGCATCGCCCCTTCTTCGGCGCCAAGGATGATGTTTTCCAGCACGGTGAAATTCTGCACCAGCTTGAAATGCTGGAACACCATGCCGATGCCGGCGCGGATGGCGCTTTGGCTGTCGGGGATGGGGGTCGGCTTGCCGCTGATGAAGATCTGGCCGGAATCGGCCTTGTAGAAGCCGTAAAGGATCGACATCAGCGTCGACTTCCCGGCGCCGTTTTCGCCGATGATGCCGTGGATCGTGCCCTTGGGCACCGCGATGTTGATGTCCTTGTTGGCCTGGACCGGACCGAAGGCCTTGGAAATGCCCTTCAGCTCGATCGCAAAGGAAGTGTCGCTCATCCCCTGTCCCTTCCCCGGTGGCATCTGGCGGTTGTGGCCCGCCTTGTCTGCCGTGCAGCCGGGCCTGCGCGCCGCGCGGCCCTTCTGCGACAAGGGCCGCGCCAGATGTGGCGCGGCCCCGGTTCAAACTGGCCTGGGCCCGATCAGAACGTCGCCGCCGGGCAGGTGTTGTCGGTGCGGTAGTCGTGCACCTTCAGCTCGCCCGAGATGATCTTGGCGGCGGCCGCGTCCACCGCGGCCTTCATTTCCGGCGTGATCAGCGCGGCGTTGTTGTCGTCCAGCGCATAGCCGACGCCATCTTCCTTGAGACCCAGCGTCTGCGGCTTGGTGTCCAGCGCCTCACCGGCGGTGAAGGCGTTGAACACGGCCACATCGACGCGCTTCATCATCGAGGTCAGAACCTTGCCGGGGTGCAGGTGGTTCTGGTTGCTGTCCACGCCGATCGACAGGATGCCTTCGTCGGCGGCGGCTTGCAGCACGCCGATGCCGGTGCCGCCGGCGGCGGCATAGATCACGTCGGCGCCCTGCGCCTTTTGCGCCTTGGCCAGCTCGGCGCCCTTCACCGGGTCATTCCAGGCGGCCGGGGTGGTGCCGGTCATGGCCGAGATGAACTTGATGTCGGGGTTCACCGCCTTGGCGCCCTGGGCATAGCCGCAGGCGAAGTTGCGGATCAGCGGAATGTCCATGCCGCCGATGAAGCCCACGGTGCCGGTCTTGGAGGCCTGCGCCGCCAGCATCCCGACCAGATACGACCCTTCATGTTCCGAGAAGCCGATCGACAGCACGTTCGGGTTGGTCGCCGGATCGACCCAGCCGTCGATGGTGACGAACTTGGTGTTCGGGAAGTCGGGGGCGACCTTGGTGATCGGGTCCGACATGGCGAAGCCGGTGGTCACGATGGGGTTGGCGCCCGACTCGGCCAGACGACGCAGCGCCTGTTCGCGCTGGGCCTCGTCCTGCATTTCCAGTTCCTTGTAGGTGCCGCCGGTTTCCTTGGCCCATTTCTCGGCTCCGCCGAAGGCGGCTTCGTTGAAGGATTTGTCGAACTTGCCGCCAAGGTCAAAGATGACCGCCGGCTCGGCGGTGGCGACGCCGGCCATGAGGGCCAGGGCGGCGGTTGCCCCCGCAAGGGATTTCATCAGGGTCATGGGTGCTCTCCCGGTTGATAGACCACAACGCCGCCCTGTCCGCCGGAGACCCGGTCGCTGGCAGCTTACGGCGCAGATTAGGCGGGAGTCGCCCTTGGGGGTCAAGTCGGATTCGCGTGAACGGCGGCGGGAACCTGACCCTTTGGTCAGGCTATGCGGGATGACCTCGCGTCTGGCGCGGGTGTCAGGGGTTACAGGTCGCGCGCAAGGACCAGTGCGTCGATCCGGCGACCGTCCGCATCGTGGTAGTAACCGCGCCGCCGGCCGGCCTGGGCGAAGCCTGCCGAATCGTAAAGCGCGATGGCGGCGGCGTTTTCGGCGCTGACCTCAAGGAAGGCGCGCGTCGCGCCGCGCAGCCGGGCCTGATAGACGAAGCGTTCCACCAGCCGCCGCCCCAGCCCGCGCCGGCGGGCCTGTGGCGACACCGCCAGCGTCAGCAGTTCGGCTTCGCCGGCCACGGCGCGCCCGGTCAGGAAGCCAGCATCGCCTTCGACCAGGGTGAAGGCCAGCGGATCGCTGTCGAACAGGGCGAACTCGGCCTCGGACCAGGGGCGGGGCGTGCGGAAGCACAGGCGGTGCAGGGCGGCGCGGTCGGCCGGGGTCACGGCAGGATCACCGGGGGCGGATCGGCGGGCGGGGCGGCATCGGCCGCGCGCAGGTAGAACGGGGCGGGGCGCGGGGTGCCATCTCGGGTGGCGGCGATGCGGGCAATCGCCTCGGCCAGCGGCAGGGCAGGGGGCAGGGCATGGGGGCCGGCGGCGCTGCCGGTGACAGGTCTTCCGGGGGCGGCGGGCAGATCGGCCAGCGCCACCAGATGCGCCGCGCCCTCGGGGAAATCCTGCACATAGGCCAGCCCTTGCCGCGCATCCTCGACCACGCGCAGGGGGCGGGGCAGGGCATGGGCCAGCGCCTCAAGCGTTGTCACCCCGACCGCCGGGATGCCCAGCCCCAGCGCCAGCCCGCGCGCGGCGGCCACCGCAATGCGGACGCCGGTGAAATTGCCCGGGCCGGTGCCGACGCCGATCCGCGTCAGATCGGCCCAGCCGATGCCGCCTTCGGCCAGCAGTCCCTCAAGCAGCGGGATCAGCCGTTCGGCCTGGCCCTTCTGCATGGCTTCCTGCCGCAGCAGGCAGCGGCCATCGGGCAAAAGCAAAGCGGCGGCGCAATGCGCCGCCGATGTGTCGAAGGCCAGAACCGTTTCAGGCGGCGACAGGGCGCACCTCAAGCACTTCGGGAATGTAGTGCCGCAGCAGGTTTTCGATGCCCATCTTCAGCGTCAGCGTGCTGGAGGGGCAGCCCGCGCAGGCGCCCTGCATGTGCAGATAGACCACGCCGCGGTCAAAACCGTGGAAGGTGATGTCGCCCCCGTCCTGCGCCACGGCGGGGCGGACGCGGGTATCCAGCAGTTCCTTGATCTGACGCACGATGTCGGCATCGGCGCCGCTGTGTTCGGCATGGCCGCCGGCCGCCTTGGCCTCGCCCTCCATCACAGCCGCGCCCGACTGGAAATGCTCCATGATCGCGCCCAGGATCTGCGGCTTGATATGCTGCCATTCCACATCGTCGGCCTTGGTGACCGTCACGAAGTCTGACCCGAAGAAGACGCCGGTCACGCCGCCGGCCGCGAAGATGCGCCGGGCCAAGGGCGATTTCTCCGCCGCCGCCGCATCGGGGAAATCGGCCGTGCCGATTTCAAGCACCGTCTGCCCCGGCAGGAACTTCAGCGTGGCGGGGTTCGGGGTGGATTCCGTCTGGATGAACATGGGGTATCTCCAACCATTCCAGTCGGGATATGCGCCCCGCTGGGGCAATAGTCAACCTGCCCGGGCCGGAATGGCCCCGGGCGCAGTTGTCGCACAGGGGCCTCAGGCCCGGTCCGAGCCCCAGTAGGCGTACATTTCATCCAGCGCGGACAACGACTGCAGTTGAACGGCCCGCAGCAACGCGCGTTCCTCGGCGTGATAGGCCACGGCAGCATTCACTGCGGGCTTGCCCGAACGCGGGGCGGATTTGACAGCCGACATCATACACTTCCTTTGCAAACACTCTTCCCCGGGCAGGAATGTAGGCCGTGCTGCGGTGCAGCGCCACGCCCGATGCGGTATGGCAGCGATGCGCTTGCGGCATGGCTTGGCGCGCGGCGGCAAAGGGCGCGCGCGCCGTTCTGTCAGGCCAGGATCACCCACAGAAGATAGGCGCCGATGGCGGTTATCGTCATCGCCACGGCCAGCGATCCCAGATCCTTGGCCTCCTTGGCGAAGCGTGCCCATTCCTTGGGCGCCAGATGATCGACCACCACCTCGATCGCGGTGTTCAGTGCCTCGACCGCGATCAGCAGGCAGAGCAGGGCGAAGAAGCCCAGCATTTCCCCGACCGAGGCGCCCAGAACCGCCATGGCCAGCAGGATGGCAAGGCCCGCCAGCGCCTCTTGCCGGAAGGCGCTTTCCTGCGCCAGCCGTTTCAGCCCGGCCGCGGAATAGCTGGCCGCCGCCGCGAAATGGGCAAGCCCAGTCTTGCGCGGCGGAATCCCGTCGCCGGTCATCTCAGCTCTCCTGCCCCTTGCAGCCTGCGGTCAGATCCAGCGCATCGTCGCGCACCTCGGTCTTGATGTCCATCAGGCCAAGGATGGTGGCGAACATGTTGTCATGGCTGGCAGGCTGGTCCTTGCGCGCCCCGATGCAGGCCTGATCCAGACCCATCGCATTGCGGAAAGCCGGCGGTGTCCAGATCACCATGGGCACATGCGTCTGGAAATCGGGCGCCATGAACCAGGGGGCACCGTGCAGATAAAGCCCCCCTTCGCCCAGCGATTCCCCGTGGTCCGAGACATAGAACATGGCCGGGATCACCCGATCCTGCCCGGCAAGCATGTCGATCACCTGCGACAGGAAGCGGTCGGTGTAGCGGATGGTGTTGTCATAGGCGTTGACGATTTCCTCGGGCGCGCAGGTGGCAAGCTCCGGCGAATGGCAAGCGGGTTTGAACACCTCCTGATCCTTGGGATAGCGCAGCCAGTAGCTGGGGCCGTGGCTGCCGATCTGGTGCAGCACGATCACGGTGTCTTCGGTCATCGTTTCGGCCACCTTGGCCAGCCGGGGCAGGAACACGGCGTCGATGCACTCGCCTTCCGCGCAGGCGGCGGCGTCATCCTCTTTCGTCATCATGTGGCTGGTGACGCGGTTGGCGATGTCCTTGTCGCCGGTGTTGTTGTCCCACCATTCGACATGCACCCCGGCATGGGACAGCACGTCCAGCAGGTTTTCATACGAAAGGCCGGCCTCATAGCTGTAGTCTTCCCGCGTCAGGTGCGAAAACATGCAGGGAAGCGAGGTGGCGGTGGCCGTTCCACAGCTTGTGACATTCGAAAAATACAGGATGTCGCGCTTGGCAAGTTCGGGGTTGGTGTCGCGGCCATAGCCGCCCAGGGCCCAGTTCTGCGCGCGCCCCGTCTCGCCGGCAACGATGACCATCAGCACCGGCTTGCCGGCCGCCGCCAGACGCGGGCCCTTGGTGGCGTCACGGCCGAAGGGCTGGGTCACGATCTTGGCCGATTTCTGCAACATGCGGGCATAGCGGATGGCGCCGCCCAGCGGGGCCAGCGGCTGCGTGCTGCCGATCAGATCCTTGCGCCCGCGCAGCGAGGTGGAAAATCCCTTGAGGTCGGTGAACAGCAGCCCCACCACCATGGCCGCGGCCGCGCTGCAGGTCAGCACCCAGGCCAGCGTGCCGCGCAGGAAGCTGCGCCGCCGCACCCGCGGCCAGAACACCAGAACCAGCCCCGGCACCGCCCGCAGCAGCACATGCAGCAGGAAGTTCGGGGTGATCAGGTGCTTGCCTTCGTTGACCGTGGTGGTCAGCGCGTTCTGGATCATCTCGCGGTCGATGATCACGCCCAGCTTGTCCTGATAGAACGAGGTGACGGCGGCCAGAACGACCAGAAAGGCCAGCATCGGCTTTTGCAGCCAGCCCACGGCCAGCAGCGAAACCACCAGCATGAACAGCGCCCAGACAGCCAGCGCCAGCGTGACCATGGCAACCGGCCGGTCGCCGAAGATTTCCACCAGCTTGCCCCAGTAGGTGGCATTGCAGGTGGCCAGCAGATAGGTGGCGATCAGAAGGTTCAGCAGTTGGGCGGAAAATTCCGGGCGACGCAGGCCAAACCAGCCTGTCCGCGCACCGTGATCGGGGGCGGCTGTAACTTGCATGATGGGTCCGAATTCTGTTTGCGCGGATAAGCTGCGCAACTCGGCACTTCGTCAACGGCCGCACTGTCAGCACCCGCTTATGCGGCCTGACCGGCAATCGGCTTAGTCGGATCGCCCCGACAGGGGCGATACCGGCTTATTGATAGCAATGCAGCGGGATCACCGCTTTCGCAACGCCGTCGGGCACTTCACCCGACATTTCGGCGCCGGTGCCGTCGCCTTGGGGGCGGCTGATCCGGTTTTGCGCAAGGAAGGTCAGCAGCGGCCCCGAGGGCACCGCGAAGTTCATGTTCTGCGGCAGGCTGCCGGTTTCTTCCAGCACCGCCAGATCGTCGATCCGGCTGACCACCACGCCGATCACCGCGCCCTTCTTGTTCAGAAGCGGCCCGCCCGAATTGCCGGGCTGCACCGGGGCCGTGATCATGACGCGGTTGGAAGACCCGTCCGCCCCGCGCAGCGCGCTGACATTGCCGCTGGTGACGGTCAGGCCCTGATCGAGGCTGGTGTAATAGGGGTATCCCAGGGCTGTCACCGCCTCGCCCAGCTTGGGCACCTCAAGCGCCGACAGCTTCAGCCAGACACCCGCATCGGCAGCCCCGGACAACACGGCAATATCCAGCGAACTGTCCGAGGCCATGATGTCCAGCGGGGTGCCGTCGATCATGGCCACCGCGCCGCAGCCTTCGATCACATGCGCGGCCGTTACCAGCATGGTGGGCGCGATGTAGAACCCGGTGCCCGAGCTTTTCAGCGTGCCGGTCACCTTGGCCTTGGGCGGTTCGGGTTCGGGGGCGGGCGTGCCCAGGGCGGGCAGCGACGGGGCCGCGCCGGTGCCGGGGGCCATCACCGGGGCCGGGCCGGGATTGCCCACGCCAATGACCGAAGGCGACGGGCCGGGGGTGCCGCCAGGCGTGGGGGTGGGGATCGGGGTCGCGCCGCCGGGGGCGGGCGTTCCAAGGGCCGGGGGCTTGGGCGTGGGGTCAACCGGGCTGGCGCCGGCCACATCCACCGTTGCCGGCCCCGGATCGGGCGTCGCGGCGGGGGGGGATGCCTCTACGCCGGGCGGCATCGGGCGCAGCACCTGATCCTTGGGGTCGTTCGAGGCGATCCGGGGCGTCGGATCGGGGGCCGCGCCGCCCCCGCCGCCGTTGATCAACTGGTCGATCACCCCGCCCTTGGTCCAGATCAGCGAGGCCGGGCTGCCGCCCACCGTCATGCTGGCCGCCATCAGGTTCAGTTGCGGGAAGTAGGACGGCGTCAGCACGATGGAAATGGTTGACCAGTTGCTGCCGTTCCGGTCGGACCGCACATAGGCGATGTAATCGCCCTCGATCGTGGTCGAGGTGATCGAAAGGTTGTCGTCGGCAAACTGGTAGGGGTCGGCGGATTTCAGCGATTTCGACATGAACCAGTCATGGATGTCCTTCATCCCCGGCTGATCGGTGAAGCGGACATACATGCTGAACCCTTCATCCGCGGACAGGAATTCCACGGCATCGGGGTTGTCCACCTCTTTCAGCATCTCGAACGGATGCAGGTAAGAGGTGTTGGTGCTTTCGGAATAGAACAACTGCCAGCCGTTCTTCATCCGCTCTTCTTCCAGCGCCATGACCGGCTTTTCGATATGGCGGAACAGCGGGCGGCCGCCGCCATCTTCACGTTTCACATAGGCTTCCAGCGCCGCCTGCGCGTCATTGTTCCAGACGCCATCGGTGAAACCGAAGTAATCGCCGGAAAAGGCCAGCGCGGCCTGCAGCGTTGCCACATCCTCGCGGCTCATGCCCGAGGCGTCGAAGGGCTGGTCGGCCCAGCCTTGCGCGCGGGCGGCGGAGAGCGGTGCCAGGATCAGCATCAGGCAGACAAGAAACAGCTTCCCAAGGCGCATGCCGGAAATCCCCGAAAGAATGCAAAGGCGGTTGCCGCCATGCTGCCGCCAATCGGGCGGCTTGAAAAGGGAATCTTGCATCTTCGCAGGTCGGGGATTCCGTCCTGCGCGCCGGGGCGATGCTCAGGTGATGCTTTCCAGCCGTTCCTTCGACATGTCACCCGGCACGATGGTGACCGGAATCGGCAGGTTGCCGGAATTGCGGGTCATGGCGGTGACCAGCGGGCCGGGGCCGGCCTTTTCGGTGCCCGCGCCCAGAACCAGCACGCCGATTTCCGGGTCTTCCTTCACCTGGGCCAAAATCTCGGCCACCGGGTCGCCTTCGCGGATCACCAGTTCGGGGTTGATGCCCTGCTTGTCGCGCATCCACTTGGCGAAAACCTCGAAATGCGCCTCGATCCGTTCGCGCGCCTCGGCGCGCATCAGGTCGGCCACGCCCATCCAGTGCTGGAATTCCTCGGGCGGAATGATCGACAGGATGGTGACGCCGGCCCCGGTATGGGCGGCGCGCAATGCCGCGAACCGCATCGCATTCAGGCATTCCCGACTGTCGTCGAGCACGACCAGAAACTTCCGCATGATCTTCCCCAGGCTTTCGCGGGGGCAATCATGGCCAGCGCGCGGGGCGAAGGCAAGCCTTACGCGGCGGCGGCCTTGGCTTCGGCCTCGGGCGCGCGCAGGTGCATGGCCACCGACCGCGCCCCGTTCAGCACCATCAGCGCGGCCCAAAGCCCGTGGTTGCCGAGCGTGGGCACCAGCACCAGCAGGGCGACGGCATAGATGCCGACGCACAGGATCATCAACTGCCGCATGGCGCGTGTCAGCGTGGCGCCGATATAGATGCCGTCATAGGTCCAGGCGGCGCTGCCGATCAGCGGCGCGGCGACGACCCAGAACAGATAGTGCCGTGCCTCGGCCCGCACTTCGGGCGCGGTGGCCATCAGGTCAATGATCCCCGGCCCGAACAGCGCGAAGACCGCCGCCAGCAGCCCCGCCCCGATGAACCCCCATTGCATGGCCAGCCGCGACGCCCGCCGCACCGCCGGGGCCGACCGTGCCCCCACCGCCTGACCGACCAGCGTTTCGGCGGCAAAGGCAAAACCGTCCAGCGCATAGGCGGTGATTTCAAGGAATTGCAGCAGCACCTGATTGGCCGCCAGCGTCACGTCGCCTTCGCGGGCGCCCAGGAAGATGAAGGTGGTGAAGCTGACCTGCAACAGCACGGACCGGATCATGATGTCGCGGTTCACATCCAGCATCACCCGCAGCGCCGCGCGGTCGGCGATCCGCGCCCGCGCTTCGGCAAAGACCGGACCAAAGGCTTCGCGGCACAGCCACAGGCCCAGGGCAAGGCCGGTCCATTCCGCGATCAGGGTGGCCACCGCCACGCCCGGCACGCCCCAGCCAAGGCCCAGCACGAACCACAGGTCCAGCACGACGTTCACGCCGTTGATCCAGATCTGCAAGGCGACCATGCCCCGTGACCGTTCGACCGCGATCAGCCAGCCCATCAGCGCATAAAGCCCGATGGTTGCCGGCGCGCCCCAGATGCGGATCGCCAGATATTGCCGGGCCAGGGTTTCCACCTCGGGGCTGGCCGGCGCGATCAGGAAGGCGCCGTGGATCAGCAGCCCCTGCGCCGCGATCAGCACCAGCCCCGCCGCCCCGGCGATCAGAAGCGCGCGATACAGGATCGCGGCCCGTTCCGCCCGGTCGCCCGCACCATGCGCCTGCGCCGTCAGCCCGCTGGTGCCCATGCGCAGAAAGCCGAAGATCCAGTACAGCGTGGCCAGGATCACCGCGCCCAGCCCCACCGCGCCAATCGGCGCCGCCGCCCCCATCTGGCCCACCACGCCGGTATCCACCGCGCCCAGCAGGGGCACGGTGGCATTCGACAGCACGATCGGCCCGGCAATCCGCCAGATCCGCCGATGGGTCAGGGGTATGTCTTCGGCCAATCCGGCCTCCGCTGTGGCGCTGGTTCCGTTCTAGCCTGCCGCCGTGGCCCCCGCCACTGTGCGCGCGCGCCCTTAGCCAGACTGGCCGGATTTCAGGAAGACATGCCGCGTTCTTGCGCACCAGTCCTGCCCGGGGCGCAGGATGCAGGGCGGAAAGCCGGGGCGGTTCGGGGCATCGGGCCAGCCCTGGGTTTCCAGCGCGACGCCCGCATGGGGGCCGTAAACCCGCCCGTCCAGCCCCGGAACGCCCGCGAAATGCCGCCCGTCATAAAGCTGCAGGCCCGGTTCGGTGGTTTCCACCCGCATCTGAACGCCGTCCTGCCCTTCCAGCCAGGCCACCGGGCGCAGCGGCCCGCGCGCCGGCGAGAGGCAGAAGTTGTGGTCATAGCCCGCATCGCCGATGGGCCGTGCGGTGCGAAAGTCGAAATCTGTGCCCGCGACGGGGGCGATCTCTCCCATGGGGATCAGCGCGTCATCCACCGGCAGGTAATGATCGGCCGCCAGCCGCAGACGGTGGCCCCGACTGTCGCCGTGCCCGTCCAGCGTGAAATAGCCGTGATGGGCCAGGCTGAGCGGGGTCGGGGCGTCAGCCTCGGCCCGAAGCTCGATCTCCAGCGCGTCGCCCGGCACCGAGAGGGTGGCCGCGATCCGCAATTCGCCCGGAAAGCCCATGTGACCATCGGGCAGGGTGGCGGTCAGCGTCACGCTGTCTTCGCGCAGCGTCACCACCTGCCACAGCCTTGCGTGCAGCCCGTCCGCCCCGCCATGCAGCAGGTTGCGCCCTTCGTTGGCCTCCAGCCGGTGTTCGATGCCGTCCAGCGTGAACCGCGCCCCGCCGATCCGGTTGGCAAAACGGCCGACGATGGCGCCGCTGTAAAGGCCCGCGCCCAGATAGGCGGCGGCCGTGGGAAACCCCAGCACCAGCGGATGGGCAACGCCGTCCAGTCGCAGATCCTGCACCGTGGCGCCCAGCGTCAGCACGGTGGCCGCAAGCCGTGGCCCGCGCAGGCGGATCGCCTGAACCGCGCGCCCGTCGGGCAGATGGTCGAAGACGTCGATCCCGCCTGTCACTGTGCCTCTCTCTCTGCCCTCAGGCATCGCGCGCTGCCAGCCGGGTTTCCGACAGGTGCAGCAACCCTTTTTGCAGCAGGATGAAGACCAGCAGCAACAGCCCGATCACGATCTTGGTCCACCACGAAGACAGCGTGCCGTCGAAGACGATGTAGGTCTGGATCAGCCCCATCGTCAGCACGCCCACCAGCGTGCCGAAGACATAGCCCGCGCCGCCGCTCAGCAGGGTGCCGCCGATGACCACCGCCGCGATGGCCGTCAGCTCGGTGCCCACGGTGGCCAGCGAATAGCCCGACCCGGTGTAGATGGAAAAGACAATGCCCGACAGCCCCGCCATCAGCCCGGAAAAGGCATAGACCAGCACCGTTGTCCGGCCCTGCCGCACGCCCATCAGTCGCGCCGTCTGTTCGCCGCCGCCCAAGGCATAGACCGAGGTGCCGAAGCGCGTTCTGTGCGCCACGATCATGCCAAGGACGAAGGTCAGCAGCATCAGCACCCCGATCAGCGTCAGCCGTCCCTTGCCCGGCATCAGCCAATAGGCGTTCTGCAGCGTCTGATAGAACGGATGCGCGATCGGAACCGAATCGATTGACAGCAGATAGGCCGCCCCGCGCGCCAGGAACATGCCCGCCAGCGTCACGATGAAGGCCGGCATCGCCAGCCGGTCGATCAGCCAGCCCATGCAGGCGCCATAGGCCGTGGTCAGCCCCAGCAGCAGCGCAAAGACCGGCAGCGGATGCAGGCCGGTGTCGCGCAGCATCACCGCGATGAAGACGCCCGAAAAGGCGATGACGGACCCGACCGAAAGGTCGATGCCCCCCGACAGGATGACAAGGGTCATCCCGACCGCGACAATGCCCAGATAGGCGTTGTCGGTCAGCAGGTTGCCCAGAACCCGGGTTGACGCCATGTTGGGGAACTGCACCCAGCAGATCAGGCAGCCGGCCAGAAAGATCCCGATGGTCACGAACAGCGGCAATGTGCGGGTGTTCATGGCGTGCCTTTCCCTTCGGCTTCGCGCTTGCGGCGGGCCTCGTCGCGCCAGTAGCGCCATTCGGCCGCGATGCGCGGGGATTGCAGGACAAGGATCACCACCACCAGCACGGCCTTGATGACAAGGTTGTATTCCGACGGGAACCCGGCCAGCCGGATGCCGATGGTGATGGTTTGGATGATCAGCGCCCCGATCACCGAGGCCGCGATCGAGAACCGCCCGCCCAGCAGGGAATTGCCGCCGATCACCACCGCCAGAATGGCATCCAGTTCCAGCCACAGACCGGCATTGTTGGCATCCGCGCCCCGGATGTCGGCGGTGACCACCAGCCCCGCCAGCGCCGCGCAGAAGCCCATCGCCATGTAGACGGCGATCAGCAGCACCACCGCGTTCACGCCCGCCAGCGCACTGGCGCGGCGATTGATGCCGATGGATTCGACCAGCATCCCCAGCGCGGTGCGGCGCATGACCAGCGCGGTCAGCACCGCCAGCGCCAGCCACAGCCAGGCCGGGAAGGGCAGGCCCCAAAGCGTGCCCGAGCCGACAAAGGCAAAGGCCGGGTCGGTGAAGGTCAGGATGCGCCCTTCGGTGATCAGTTGCGCGATGCCGCGCCCGGCCGTCATCAGGATCAGCGTGGCGACGAAGGGCTGCACGCCCACAAGCGCCACCAGAACACCGTTCCACAGGCCCGCCAGCAAGCCCGCGCCGATGGCCAGCGCCAGCGCCACCGGCAGCCCGGTGCCGGCGCTGACGGCATAGGCCGCCACCGCGCCGCAGATCGCCATGGTGGCGCCGACCGACAGGTCGATGCCGCGCGTGGCGATGACCAGCGTCATGCCCACGGCCAGAATGGCCACCGGCGCGCTGCGTTTCAGCACGTCGATGGCCGGCCCCACCAGACGCCCGTCATTGACCGAAACCGACAGGAACCCCGGATAGAACAGCGAGACCAGCCCCACCAGCGCGGCCAGTGCCAGCAGTTGCGGCGCGATGCGTTTCAGTGCCGTGCCCGTCATGCCGGTGCCCCTTCGGTGGCGGCAATCGCCCGCATGATGCCTTCGCCCGAAATCGCGGCCCCGGTCAGTTCGGCGACATGGCGGCGGTCGCGCAGCACGATCACCCGGTTCGACACCGCCAGCAGTTCGTCCAGTTCGGATGAGATCACCAGGATCGACAGGCCCTGATCCACCAGGTCGTGAATCAGGTGCAGAATCTCGGCATGGGCGCCCACGTCGATGCCGCGCGTCGGTTCGTCCAGGATCAGGAAGCGCGGGTTCATCGCCAGCCAGCGCGCCAGCACCGCCTTTTGCTGGTTGCCGCCCGACAGTTCACCGATGGGCTTTTCCTTGCCCGAGGTGCGGATGTCCAGCCGGCGGATATAGTCATCGGCCAGCCGGTTCTGTTCGGCCCGCGGAATGGGCCGCATCCAGCCGCGCCGCGCCTGAAGGCCAAGGAGGATGTTCTCGCGCAGCGACAGGTCGGCGACGATGCCGTCGGTCTTGCGGTCCTCGGGGGCAAAGCCGAAGCCGTGCCCGATGGCCGCGCGCGGACCCGGCAGGTCCAGCTTGCCGCTTTCATCGCGCGCCTCGCCCGTTTGTGCCGGGCGCAGGCCGAACAGCAGTTCGGCGCTTTCCGTCCGCCCCGAACCCAGAAGCCCGGCCAGACCGACCACCTCGCCCTTGCCGATGGTCAGGTCGAACGGTTCCACCACGCCCCGGCGGCCGATGCCGGTGAAACGCAGCATCTCTGGCCTTGGCCCCCGGTCGGGCGGCGGGTTGTGCAGCACCTCGTCGCGCAGGGTGCGGCCCAGCATGTGTTCGATCAGCGCCATCCGGTCCAGCGCGTCGGTCTCGGTCGTCACGACATGCCGGCCGTTGCGCAGCACCGTCACGCGGTCGCACAGGTCAAAGACCTGATCCAGAAAATGCGACACGAAGATGATGCCAAGGCCGCGGTCACGCAGCCCGCGCACCACCTTGAACAGCATCTGCACCTCGCGCGCGTCCAGGCTGGCGGTCGGTTCGTCCAGGATCAGCACCTTGCCCGACAGCGCCACCGCGCGGGCAATCGCCACGATCTGGCGCACCGCCACCGAATAGCTGCCCAGATCGCGGTCAACGTCGATGTCCAGCCCGTATTCGGCCAGAAGGCGCCGCGCCTCGGCCCGCAGGCTGCGATGGTCGATCAGCCCGAAGCGGCGCGGTTCACGGCCGAACATCAGGTTCTGCGCCACGGTCAGGTTGGGCAGAAGGTTCACCTCCTGATAGACCGTGCCGATGCCCAGATCCTGCGCCTCGACCGTGGACGTGGGGGCGATCTCGGCGCCATCCAGCCGCACGGTGCCGGCGCTGCGCTGATAGGCGCCGGTCAGGCATTTGATCAGCGTGGACTTGCCCGCGCCGTTTTCGCCCAGAAGGGCGTGCACCTCACCGGCGCGCAGATCGAAATCCACACCGTCCAGCGCCCGGGTTCCCGGGAAGATCTTGGTCAGGGACCGGATCGAGAGCACCATGCAACACCTCCTTCTTCGGCGCCCCGGGGGGCGTCGGGTCCGGGCGGCCTGTGCCGCCCGGACCCCGTTGCCGGTGTCGGATCAGTAGCCCAGATCCTTGCGCGCCTCGTATTGCCCGGCCGGATCGTCGGCCTGGGTATACAGCTTCGATTCGGTCTGGATGAACTTCGGCGGTTCGGTGCCGTTCGCCCAGAACGCCTCAAGCGCGTCGAAGGCCGGGCCGGCCATGTTCGGCGTCAGTTCGACCGTGGCATTCGCCTCGCCATCGGCCATGGCCTTGAAGATGTCGGGCACCGCGTCGATCGAGACGACAAGAATATCCTGGCCCGGCTTCAGCCCGGCTTCCTTGATCGCCTGGATCGCGCCGACCGCCATGTCGTCGTTATGGGCGTAAAGCGCGCAGATATCCTTGCCGCCGTTTTCGGCCTGAAGGAAGCTTTCCATCACTTCCTTGCCCAGACTGCGGGTGAAGTCGCCGGTCTGGCTTTGCACGATCTTCAGGTTGTCATGCCCGGCGATGCCCTTTTCAAAGCCGGTCTTGCGGTCGATGGCGGGCGAAGATCCGGTCGTGCCCTGCAGTTCCACGATGCGGCAATCCTTGTCGCCCACCGTGGCCGCCAGCCACTGGCCGGCCACCTCGCCTTCATGCACAAGGTTCGATCCGACGGCGGTCAGATACAGCGACGGGTCGCTGTCCACCATCCGGTCCAGCAGAACGACCGGAATCTCGGCCTCCTTCGCCTCTTGCAGCACGGCATCCCAGCCGGTTGCCACCACCGGCGCGATCAGGATCGCATCCACACCCTGCGCGATGAAGGACCGCATCGCCGCGATCTGGTTTTCCTGCTTCTGCTGCGCATCCGAGAACTGAAGCTGGTAGCCGCGCTCCTCGGCCTGCTTCTTGGTCAGCGTGGTTTCCGCCGCCCGCCAGCCGGATTCCGATCCGATCTGCGAAAAGCCGATCACCTTGCCGTCGGCAAGGGCCATTCCGGCCGAAACGGCAAAGGCCGCCGTGGTCAACATCAAGGTCTTGAACATCATCGTCTCCTCCCTCGGGTGAAAATGCCGGCTCCTCCTGCCGGGGGTCGTGACCGGGGCGAACGGTGCCCCGGCGGTGGTTTCTGCAACCGGCGGTTCCTGTTCAGGTCCGCAGGTCGTCGGGCAACAGCGCGTCGGGCAGGTTCTGGTAGCAGACCGGGCGCAGGAAGCGCCGGATCGCCAGGGTTCCCACACTGGTCGCACCGAAATTCGTGCTGGCCGGGAAGGGGCCGCCATGCACCATGGCATCGGCCACCTCGACCCCGGTCGGCCAGCCGTTCGCCAGCAGACGGCCCGCCTTGCGTTCCAGCACCGGAGCCAGACGCGCGGCCAGCGCCATATCGCCGCCGTCCAGATGCAGCGTTGCCGTCAACTGTCCCTCCAGCGCGCGGGCAAGGGCCAGCATCTCATCGCCATCGCGCGCGGTCACGATCAGGCCCACCGGCCCGAACACCTCATGCGCCAGCGCGGGTTTGGCCAGGAACTCGGCCGCCGTTACCCGCAGCAGCGCCGCCCGCGCCTTGCGCCCCGCCGTGCCGCCGGCCACCAGAACACCGGCCCCTTCTCCGGCCATGACCTTGGCCCCGCGCGCATAGGCGGCAGCGATGCCGTCGGTCAGCATGGTCTGTTCGGCCACGGCTTCCGCCGCCGCCTGCGCGGCGGTGACGAAGGTTTCGGCGTCCGGCCCTTCGGTCAGGATCAGCAATCCGGGGTTGGTGCAGAACTGCCCCGCGCCCAGGGTCAGGCTGCCCACCCAGCCCTGCGCCAGCGCCGCCCCGCGCGCCGCCAGCGCGGCGGGCAGCAGGAAGGTCGGGTTGATCGACCCCAGCTCGCCAAAGAAGGGAATCGGCTCTGGCCGCGCGGCGCACAGGTCGAACAGCGCCTTGCCGCCGTGATAGCTGCCGGTAAAGCCCACCGCGCGGATCAGCGGATGCGTCACCAGCGCCGTGCCGGTCTCGTTCGTGTTGCCGTGGATCATCGAGAACACGCCCGCCGGCATGTCGCAGCGGGTGATCGCGGCCAGCACCGCCTCGGCCACCACCTCGGATGTGCCGGGATGCGCGGGATGGCCCTTGACCACGACCGGACAGCCCGCCGCCAGCGCCGAGGCCGTGTCGCCACCCGCCACCGAAAAGGCCAGCGGGAAGTTCGACGCGCCGAACACCGCCACCGGCCCGACCGGGCGCTGCATCATCCGCAGGTCGGGGCGGGGCAGGGGGGCGCGGTCGGGCAGCGCCGGATCATGGCGGCGGTCCAGATAATCGCCCTTGCGGATATGCGCCGCGAACAGCCGCAACTGCCCTGTGGTGCGCCCGCGTTCGCCTTGCAGCCGCGCTTCGGGCAGGCTGCTTTCCTGCATGGCAATCTCGGTCAGCACGGCCCCGCGCGCCTCGATCTCATCGGCGATGGCCTCAAGGAAGGCCGCCCGTTCCTTGCGCGCGGTCCAGCCATAGGCCCAGAACGCCGCTTCCGCCGCCGCGCAGGCGCGGTCCACCAGACCGGCATCGCCCGCGCTGAAGGAATGGCTGTCGCCAAAGGCGGGGGACGAGGCGAAGCGCGCCTCGGTGGCGATCCAGTCGCCCGCGATCAGATGCTTGCCGTGGGGGGTAAAGGTCATGGCCAGCTCTCAGAAGTCAAAGGGATCGGTCAGGATGCGGCGGCCCAGCGTCAGCGCGTCGGCCACATGCACCATCGGCGCAAGGTCCACCTCGCGGGCCCCGGCCTGCACCAGTTCGGTCATGCGGGCATAAAGGGCGGGGTATTCGCCCATGATGCTGGCCTGCCCGGCAGCGGGTTGCCCGTCGATTTCCAGCACATTGCCGCCCATCCGCAGCGCCAGGACGCCCCGGTCGGTTTCCACCTCGATGTCCCAGGTCTGCGGCCCGGTCTGGCGCCAGTCGAAATCGGCGGTGACATTGCCCGAAAACGCCAGCCGCGCCGCGATGGGGGTTTGCCGGTTGGCGGGAAACTCCAGCTCGGCCCCGGTCAGATGCACCGGCTGCGGCAGGATATGGGTCAGGATCGACAGCGCGTTGATGCCGGGATCGAACACCCCCATCCCGCCGGGTTCAAACACCCAGTCCTGGCCGGGGTGCCATTTCCGCACATCCTCGCGCCAGGTGATATGGGCGCGGCGGATCACCTTGTCGGTCAGCCAGTCGCGCGCCGGCTGCACCGCATGGGCCATGCGGCTGTGCCAGGTGGTGTACAGCGTCAGCCCACGGGCCGCCGCCAGCCGTTCCAGCTCCTGCACCTCGGCCAGCGTGGCGCCGGGCGGCTTTTCCAGCATCACATGCCGGCCCTGCAACAGCGCCGTCTCGGCATAGGCAAAACGCGGCACCGGCGGCAGGCACAGCGAGACGACCGGCACGTCGGGGCGTTCGGCCAGAAAGGCCGCGAAATCTGTATAGGCCGGCACGCCGTCCACCGCGCCCTTGCGGCTGATCGTGGCGGCCAGCGTCCAGTCCGGGCTGGCGGCAATGGCCGGAACGTGCTGGTCCAGCGCGATCTTGCCAATGCCCACAAGGGCGATGTTGCGCGCGGCCATCAGTGGGAATCCCGGCCCACCGGCGCACCACGGCACCCCTTCAGGAAATCAAGGTCGGCCCCGGTATCGGCGCCCTGCACATGCTTCTGGTGCAACCAGGCGTAGCCGCTTTCGTATTGTTCGTGCAGCGGTTTCCAGGCCGCCAGCCGCGCGGCCAGCTCCGCCTCGGGAATGTCCAGGTGCAGGCGGCGGTTCGGCACGTCCAGCTCGATCATGTCGCCATCGCGCACCACCGCCAGCGGGCCGCCCGCCGCGGCCTCGGGGCTAGTGTGCAGCACCACCGTGCCATAGGCGGTGCCCGACATGCGCGCGTCAGAGATGCGCACCATATCGGTGATGCCCTTGCGCAGAACCTTGGGCGGCAGGCCCATGTTGCCCACCTCGGCCATGCCGGGATAGCCCTTCGGGCCGCAGTTCTTCATAACCATCACGCAGGTCTCGTCGATGTCGAGCGCCTCGTCGTTGATCCTGGCCTTGTAGTCGTCGATGTCCTCGAACACGACCGCGCGGCCGCGATGCACCAGCAGATGCGGGCTGGCCGCCGAAGGTTTCAGCACCGCGCCCTTCGGGGCCAGATTGCCCTTGACCACCACGATGCCGCCCGATTGCGCCAGCGCCTTTTCGGCGGGCAGGATCACGTCTTCATTGTGGTTGGTCACATCCTTGACCTGATCCCACATCGACTGCCCCGAGACGGTCAGCGCGTCCTTGTGCAGAAGGCCCGCCTCGCCCAGCCGCTTGATCACCACCGGCAGGCCGCCGGCATAGAAGAACTCTTCCATCAGGTATTTGCCCGAGGGCATCAGGTTCACCACGGTGGGCACGTCGCGGCCGCAGCGGTCCCAGTCGTCCAGCGTCAGGTCCACGCCGACGCGGCCGGCGATGGCCAGCAGGTGAATCACCGCATTGGTGCTGCCGCCGATGGCCGCATTGGTACGGATGGCGTTTTCGAACGCCGCCTTCACCATCACGTCCGAGGGTTTCAGATCGTCCTTCACCATCTGCACGATACGGCGGCCCGACATCTGGGCCATCACGCGGCGGCGGCTGTCCACCGCCGGAATGGCGGCATTGCCCGACAGCGCCATTCCCAGCGCCTCGGCCATGCTGGCCATGGTGCTGGCGGTGCCCATGGTGTTGCACGACCCCGCGCTGCGGCTCATGCTCGCCTCGGCCTCGGCGAATTCCTCCTGCGTCATCTCGCCGGCCTTCACCGCCTCGCTGAATTTCCACAGATGCGTGCCGGAGCCGACCCGTTCGCCCTTGAAATAGCCGTTCAGCATCGGGCCGCCGGTCACCACGATCGACGGCAGGTCGGTTGATCCGGCGGCCATCAGCAGGCTGGGCGTGGTCTTGTCGCAGCCCACCAGCAGCACGCAGCCATCCATCGGCTGGCCGCGCATCTGTTCTTCCACCGACATGGCCGCCAGGTTGCGGAACATCATCGCGGTGGGGCGGAAGGCGCTTTCGCTGGTGGAAAACGCCGGCACTTCCACCGGGAAGCCGCCCGCCTCATACACGCCGCGCTTCACGAATTCGGCCAGCACGTTCAGATGCGCGTTGCAGGGCGTCAGTTCCGACCAGGTGTTCAGGATGCCGATCACCGGCCGCCCGTCGAACATGTCATGCGGAAAGCCCTGATTCTTCATCCAGCCGCGGTGATAGATCTGGTCGCGGCCATTGCCGCCGAACCATTCCTGAGAACGCAGACGGCGGGGCCAGGGGGCGGGCGTGAAGGTCATGGCGTCCTCTAGAGAATGGCTACGGTGACGGGTTTCGCGTCGCCCGGCTGCTGGTCAAGCGGGTTCGACAGGGGCAGGCCCAGGGCCGGGCAATCCAGTTGGAACACGTCGCCCGGTTCGGCCCGGATGCCATCGGCGAAGGACAGGGTGGCGGTGCCGAAGAAATGCACATGCACATCGCCCGGACGGCGGAACAGGTCATACTTGAAGTGGTGATGTTCCAGATTGGCCAGGCTGTGCGACATGTTCGCCTCGCCCGACAGGAACGGTTTTTCCCAGATCACGGCGCCGTTGCGCAGGATGCGGCTTTTGCCTTCCACATGGTCGGGCAGGGGCCCCACCCGCAGCTCGGGGCCATAGCTGGCCGGGCGCAGCTTGGAATGGGCCAGCCACAGGTAATTGCCGCGCTCGGTCACATGGTCGGAAAATTCGTTGCCCACGGCAAAGCCCAGCCGGTGCGGCCGGCCATCCGGGCCAACCAGATACAGGCCTGCCACCTCGGGCTCTTCGCCCGCGTCCAGCGCGAAACCGGGCGAGGCCAGCGCCGCCCCCGGTGCCACGGCGTTGAAGCCGTTGCCCTTGTAGAACCATTCGGGCTGCACGCCCACCGCCCCCGCCGCAGGCTTGCCGCCCTCGATCCCCATGCGGAACATCTTCATGCTGTCGGTCAGGGTTTCCGGGTCGGCCTTGGCGTGCATCGAATTGCGCGTGGCGGCCGATCCCAGATGCGTCAGCCCCGTGCCGGTCAGGTGCAGATGCGCCGGATCGGGGTGGTCCAGCGGCAGCAGAACCCGCCCTTCGTCCAGCGCGGCCTGCAGGTCAACCGTGTTGCCTGCGCCGCGCGCCGCCACTTCGGCCGTCAGGTCGCGGCCCGCCGCAATGGCCGCCAGCGCCAGATCGCGCGTGCTGGCCACGCCGGGCACGATCCGCGCCGGCTGCCCGTCATGGCGCGCGACCACGGCGCGGCTTCCGTCCGCCTGAACAATCTGTGACAGAAACATGCGCAGCCCTCGCCCTGGTCTTTTCCACATCCCGGGCCGGGGAACGGGCGCGGTCCCCTGTCCGGTTCCCGCCGCCTGACCATGCACGCCATCCGCCTGCGCGGATGTTCAAAAGGTCGGACAGATGTCATCCCCCCGAAAGGACAAGCCCGGCCCTCTGTGCCGCGCCTCTCCTGCAACATGCCGTTCCTCCCCGGCATTTGTAGCCTAGCGCGCGAGTAAGATGCTGGTAAAATTACATCTGACACGTTCTCCATATTAAAAATGGTATAGCCATGCCCGCCGCCCGCCAGATGCTGAAGCCCGCGCAACTGCGTCTGTTGCAGGCCATTGCCGAACACGGGCAGGTGCAGCTTGCCGCCGAAATCGTCGGCATGTCGCAACCCGCCGCCTCGCGGATGCTGGCCGAGACGGAGCGACAGTTGGGCGCCTCGCTGTTCCTGCGCCAGCCGCGCGGCATGGTGCCCACCGAATTCGGTCTGGCCGTGCTGCGCCGCGCCAGCGTCATCCTGCGCGAGATGGCCGGCATGGTCGTCGATCTGGAAAACCTGCGCGAAGGTCTGGGCGGGTCGGTCCGCGTCGGTTCGGTCACGGGGCCGGCGGTCAACTACCTGGTCTCCGCCATCCGCGAGGTCAAGGAAGTTGCCCCCAACGCCGAAATCACCGTGGACGTGATGCCCTCGCGCGATCTGATGACCCAGCTTGTTGCCGGCGAGATGGATTTCGTGCTGGCCCGCATCCTGCCCGAATTCGACAGCACCGATTTCAGCATCCATCCGATGCGCGACGAAAAGGTTGCCTTCCTTGTCCGGCAGGGGCATCCGCTGATGCGCGCGCCCATCGTCACCCTGACCGAGCTTCTGGGCTATGAATGGATCATGCAGCAGCGCGGCGCCCCCATCCGCGAGGCCACGCTGTCGGCCTTTGCCGGGCTTGGCCTGTCGGAACCGCAGAATGTGGTCAACAGCCCGTCAACCCTGCTGACGCTGGCCTATCTGGCGCAGACCGATGCCATCGCGCCCCTGTCGGCCGAGGTGACAGAGCTGCTGATCCGCCCGCCGATCAGCGCGCAGTTCTGCGTGCTGCCCGTGGCGCATGACCTGCGGGTGTCACCCTATTACCTGTTGCACCTGAAGCGGCGGCACCTTTCGGCGCTGGCGCTGCGGCTGCGCGAAGGCGTCATCGCGCAGCTTGCCCGCGATCAGGGCGGCTGATCGCGCCCCGGCTTACTTGTTCTTGTTGTAAACGTCGAAGGCCACGGCGGCCAGCAGCACCAGCCCCTTGATCACCTGCTGATAGTCGATGCCGATCCCCAGGATGGACATGCCGTTGTTCATCACGCCCATGATCAGCGCGCCGACCACCACGCCGACGATCCGCCCGGTGCCGCCCGCCATGGACGCGCCGCCGATGAAGACCGCCGCGATCACGTCCAGCTCAAACCCGACGCCGGCCTTGGGTGTGGCGCTGTTCAGCCGTGCGGTGACGATCATCCCCGCCAGCGCCGCCAGCGCCCCCATGTTGACAAAGCACCAGAACACCAGCCGGTTGGTGCGGATCCCCGACAGCTTGGCCGCCTTTTCATTGCCGCCGGTGGCATAGATCCGGCGCCCCGCCGTCGTGTTCTCGGTGAAGAAGGCGTACAGCACCGTCAGCACCACCAGGATGACCAGCACGTTCGGCAGGCCCCGGAACTGTGCCAGCTTCCAGCCGACAAAGATCAGCGCGGCCGAAACCACCAGATTGCGCGCCCAGAACAGCGCCGGCGGTTCGGGGGCAATGCCGAATTCCACATCGCGTTTCTGCGCCCGCAGGCCCAGCCAGATCAGCACCGCCGCCGCGATCACCACCACCAGAACGGCCGTGCCGTTCAGCCGGTCCATGCCCAGCAGCGCCTGATCCCAGTCGCCGAACAGGTCGGGGACAAAGCCGTTGGACATCGACTGGAACGCCTTGGGGAAGGGGCCGATGTTCTGGCCGCCCAGCAGCCACAGCGTCAGGCCGCGGAATACCAGCATCCCCGCCAGCGTCACGATGAAGGACGGGATGCGCCAGAACGCCACCCAATAACCCTGCGCCGCGCCGATGGCCGCCCCGGCCAGCAGCGTGACCGGGATCACCACCCAGACCGGCAGCCCGGCCTTGACCGTCAGCGCCGCCGCGATGGCCCCGGTAAAGGCCGCGACCGACCCGACCGACAGGTCGATATGCCCCGACACGATCACCAGCAGCATCCCCAGCGCCATGATGATGACATAGCTGTTCTGCAGGAACAGGTTGGTGATGTTCTGCGCCGACAGGAAATCCACGTCGATCATCACCCGCACGATGACGGTGAAGAAGAACACGATGGCGACCAGCGCCACCAGCATCCCGTTTTCGCGCAGGTGCCCGCCCAGATGGGCGCCCAGTCCCTTTTCCGCCATCACGCAGCCTTTCCTGTCGTCCCGAGGATCATTCCCATGATCCGTTCCTGGCTTGCCTCGGCGCGGGTCAGTTCCCCCACCAGGCGGCCCTCATTCATCACATAGATCCGGTCGCACATGCCCAGAAGCTCGGGCATTTCCGACGAGATCATCACCACGCCGCGCCCTTGCGCGACCAGATCGTTCATCAACTGGTAGATCTCGAACTTGGCGCCCACGTCGATGCCGCGGGTGGGTTCGTCCAGGATCAGCACCTGCGGATCGGTGAACAGCCATTTCGACAGCACCACCTTCTGCTGGTTGCCGCCCGACAGGTTCACCACCTTCTGCAACACGCCCGGCGTGCGGATCGCCAGCGCGCGGCGGTAATCCTCGGCCACCTGTGCCTCGCGCCGCTTGTCCAGCACGCCGCGCAGCGCCACGCCGGCCAGGTTGGCCAGGCTGATGTTGCGCAGGATGGGTTCTTCCAGGATCAGGCCCAGAACCTTGCGGTCCTCGGTCACATAGGACAGGCCCGCCGCGATGGCCTTCTGCACGGTCGAGACATCGACCGGCTGCCCGTTCATCCGCACCGTGCCCGTCTGGCCGCGTCCGTAGCTGCGGCCGAACAGGCTCATCGCCAGTTCGGTGCGCCCCGCGCCCATCAGCCCGGCGATGCCGACGATCTCGCCCCGCCGCACGGTCAGCGCGGCGTCGTGGATCACCTGCCGCTCACGCTGCTCGGGGTGCCAGACCGACCAGCCCTCCACCTCCATCAGCACCGCGCCGACATTCGGCACCCGTTCGGGATAGCGGTGCGCCATGTCGCGGCCCACCATGTCGCGGATGATGCGGTCCTCGGAAATCTCGTCGCGGTCCATGGTTGAAACTGACCGCCCGTCGCGCAGCACCGTGATGCGGTCGGCCACGCGGGAAATCTCGTTCAGCTTGTGGCTGATGATGATCTGCGTCACCCCTTGCGCCTTCAGCTCCAGCATCAGGTCCAGCAGCTTTTCGCTGTCATTTTCCTGCAGGGCCGCTGTCGGCTCGTCCAGGATCAGCAGGCGCACGTCCTTGGCCAGCGCCTTGGCGATCTCGATCAACTGCTGCTTGCCCACGCCCAGCTTGCCGACCGGGGTGGCTGGCGGTTCGTTCAGCCCCACCTTGGCCAGCCAGCCCTCGGTCTTCTGGAACGCCTCGGGCCAGTTGATCACGCCGCGCCGCGCCACCTCGTTGCCCAGAAACAGGTTCTCGGCAATCGACAGCAGCGGCACCAGCGCCAGTTCCTGATGGATGATGATGATGCCCTTCGCCTCGCTGTCGCGGATACCGCGCAGGGCAAGCGTCTCGCCGTCATAGACGATCTCGCCTTCATAGCTGCCCTGCGGGTAAACGCCGGACAGGATTTTCATCAGCGTTGACTTGCCGGCGCCATTCTCGCCGCAGATGGCGTGAATCTCGCCCGCCTCGACCGAAAGGTTCACATGGTCCAGCGCGCGCACACCGGGAAAGGCCTTGCCGATCCCGCGCATTTCCAGAAGAGCCGTCATCCTTCCCCCCCACAAGGAAGCAGGCCCGCCCCGGAGATCCGGGGCGGGCCAAACCGCAACAAACGCTTATTTCAACTGGTCGGCGGTGTAGTAGCCGGACTCGACCAGCACCTTCTCGATGTCGCCGACGCCCAGCGACATCGGTTCCAGCAGGTAGGACGGCACGACCTTGACGCCGTTGTCATAGGTGGTGGTGTCGTTGATCTCGGGCTCGCTGCCCTTCAATACCGCATCGACCATCTTCACGGTCACGGCGGCCAGCGCGCGGGTGTCCTTGAACACGGTCGAATACTGCTCACCCGCCATCATCGACTTGACGCTGGGAACCTCGGCGTCCTGGCCGGTGACGCAGGGCATCTTCAGATCGCCCGAGCCATAGCCCACGCCCTTGACCGACGACAGGATGCCGATCGACAGCCCGTCATAGGGCGACAGCGCGCCGTTCAGCACCTTGTCGCCATAGTTGGCCGACAGAAGGTTATCCATGCGCGACTGCGCCACCGCGCCATCCCAGCGCAGCGTGCCCACGACATCCATCCCCATCTGCCCCGAAGGCACGGCGATCTCGCCCGCGTCGATCATCGGTTGCAGCACCGACATCGCGCCGTTGTAGAAGAAGAAGGCGTTGTTGTCGTCGGGGCTGCCGCCGAACAGTTCCACATTGAACGGCTTCTGGTCGGGGAAGCGTTCCTTCAGGCACTGCACCAGGCTGTTGGCCTGCAGCACGCCGACCTTGAAGTTGTCGAAGGTGGCGTAATAGTCCACCGCGCCGCTTTCGCGGATCAGCCGGTCATAGGCGATGACCTTGATCCCCGCCGCCTGCGCGTTTTCCAGCGCGTTCGACAGGGTGGTGCCGTCGATGGCGGCAATCACCAGAACATCGACGCCCTTGGTGATCATGTTCTCGATCTGCGCCAACTGGTTCGGAATGTCGTCTTCGGCGTATTGCAGATCGGTGTCGTAGCCGGCGGCCTTGAACTGCTCGACCATCGAATTGCCGTCCGAAATCCAGCGCGACGACGATTTCGTCGGCATCGCGATGCCGACCGTGGGCTTGTCCTGTGCCATGGCCGGCACGGTGGCGATGGTGGCGCTGGTGACCAGTGCGCTGGCCAGGGCCAGGGCGGCCCGTCTTGAGAGCTTCATGCTTTCCTCCCTAAAAAGCAGTTCTGCAATTCTTTCATTCAGCACGACGCCAAGGCGTCATCCTGTCGCACAATGACTCTTGCGGGCAAAACCCATTACCGTCAAATTTGGATTCCCGAGTTACGCATACCGAAAATGGTATGATGCCGGCATGGAATGACTGCCGGCGGCCCCGTGGCCTGCGGTCAGGGCATCAGGAAATGGCCGTTGCCTTGCGCAAACAGGCGGGCGGGATCGTCCTGCCAGGCCTCGACCTGCACGCTGGCATAGCGCCGGCCCGAGCGGTTGATGCGGGCGCGGGCGAAGGAATCCTTCGGCTGGCCCGCACGCAGATAATCGACCGTCAGATCAATGGTCTTGGGCAGCGCCGAAACCTGCACGCCTTCGCCAAGCCCGGCCCAGACCAGCCCGACAATCGCCGTCACCTCAAGAAAGGCCGCCGTCACCCCGCCATGCAGCGCCGGGATCACCGGATTGCCGATCAGATGCGGGGTAAAGGGCAGCACGGCGGTCAGTTCGTCGCCCGACCGTTCGAACCGCATCCCGAGGAATTGCAGATAGGGAATCCCCCCGGTCAGCCCGCGCAGGGTTTCCTCGCGTGCATCTGTCATCGGGGCCGGTCCACCGTAAAGGCGCCGTGACCCATGGCCACCGGGCGCGTTTCATCGTCATCCGTCGCCACCACGCTGACAAAGGCGACCGAGCGCGTCACATGATGGCAATGCGCGCGGGCGCGGATGGTCTGGCCGGGCGTGGCCGGGCGCATGTAGTCGATCCGCAGGTCCAGCGTCGCGGTCGAGGCGGGGCCCGCCGGATGCGACATGACCGCCGCCCCGGACGCGGTATCCATCACCGCGCTGACCGCGCCGCCATGGATCACCCCCGAGGCCGGATCGCCGATCAGCCGTGGGTCATAGGGCATGGCGATCACCGCCCGCCCGTCCCCGATCTCCTCCAGCCGCAGCCCCAGCGCCGCCGCATGGGGCAGGGCTTCGATGAACTGGCGGGCGATGCGTGTGATTTCCGTCATGCCGCCATGAAACCCAGCCCTCCGCGAAGTGCAAGCCCGCGCACGGCAACCGTTGCGTCACGCCTGCCGTTGGCCCTAGGCTGTATGCAGGAGGATCACCATGACCGACGCGACACGTCTCAGCTTCAAGGAAATGTGCGCGAAGTTCGACGTTACTCCCCGCACCTTGCGTTATTACGAGTATATCGAGCTTCTGTTCCCCGAAAAGGAGGGCCGCTCCCGCTTCTACGGCCCCCGCGAAATTGCCCGCATGAAACTGATCCTGCGCGGCCGCCGCTTCGGTTTTTCGCTGGAGGAAATCCGCCAGTGGCTGCTGATCTACGGCAAGAAGGGCGAACGCCCGCAGCTTGAGGCCTGGCTGCAACTGGCCGACCGGCAACTGGGCGAACTGGATCGCCAGCGCGCCGAACTGGACACCACCATCGCCGATCTCAAGGCGCTGCGGGCCACCGCGGTGGACGAGATGGATCGCCTGCCGAAGGGCGGGGCAGGGGCCTGACGCGCCCCGCCCCGGCTGACCGAACGTCAGCGTCCGGCGTGACGTGACGTTACGCTGACGTTAACGTCAACCGCCCTGTTAGACAGTCTCGACGGCGCCCATCCTGTTTGGGAGATGCGCCTTTGCCAGCGAGATTGAGATGACCGCCCGCACCGACGATCACATGACGATCCGCCAGATGTGTGACGCCTTCGAAGTCACGCCGCGGACCCTGCGTTTCTATGAGGCGAAAGAGCTGATTTCGCCGCTGCGCGAAGGGGCCCGGCGGCTTTACACCCGCCGCGACCGCGCCCGGCTCAAGCTGATCCTGCGCGGCAAGCGCTTCGGCTTCAGCCTGGAAGACATTCGCCAGACGCTGGACCTGTATGACCGGCAGGGCACCAACCTGCCGCAGATGGAGCATACCTTCGCCCTGGCCTGTGAACGGCTGGCCATCATGGAGGCGCAGCGCGCCGAACTGGACGAGGCGATTGCCGAACTGAAAACCGAACTTGCGGCCGGCGCCACGCTGATTGCCGAAGTGAAACGCGGTGGCACCGCCGCCGCCTGACGCCGCTGCCACCAGGACTTTGAGGGAGAGAGAGACAATGCCCGGTTATACCGCCCCCGTGAAGGACATGCAGTTCCTGCTGCACGACGTGCTAAAGGTTACCGATTCGGGGATTCCCGGCTATGCCGACCTTGATGAAGGCTTCACCGCCGCCGTTCTGGAAGAGGCGGGCAAGGTGGCATCCGACCTGCTGGCCCCGCTGAACGCCGTGGGCGACCAGCAGGGCTGCGTGCTGGAAAACGGCGTGGTGCGCACGCCGGACGGGTTCCGCGCGGCCTTCGCCTCGATGCGCGAAGGCGGCTGGACGGCGCTGGACGGCCCCGAGGAATTCGGGGGTCAGGGCCTGCCCTACATCATGAACACCGCCGTCAACGAAGGCTTCGTGTCGGCCAACATGGCGTTCAACATGTATCAGGGCCTGACCCACGGCGCCTGTTCGGCCATTCTGGTGCATGGCAGCGCCGAACAGAAGGCCACCTATGCGCCGAAGCTGATCTCGTGCGAATGGACCGGCACGATGAACCTGACCGAGCCGCATTGCGGCACCGACCTTGGCCTGATGCGCACCCGCGCCGAGCCGCAGGCCGATGGCAGCTACCGCATCACCGGGCAGAAGATCTTCATCTCCGCCGGCGAACATGACCTGGCCGAGAACATCATCCACCTGGTGCTGGCCAAGGCCCCGGGCGGCGGCGAAGGCACCAAGGGCATCTCGCTCTTCATCGTGCCCAAGTTCCTGGTGAACGCCGACGGCAGCCTTGGCGCCCGCAATGCGCTGCGCGCCGAGCGGCTGGAACACAAGATGGGCATCAACGGCAGCGCCACCTGCGTGATGGGCTTCGAAGGCGCCACCGGCTATCTTCTGGGCGACCTGCACAAGGGGATGCGGGCGATGTTCACCATGATGAACGAAGCCCGCCTCGGCGTCGGCCTGCAAGGCTATGCCGTGGCCGAAAGCGCCTATCAGGCCGCCGTCGCCTATGCCCGCGAACGCCTGCAGGGCCGCGCGGTGACCGGCACCAAGAACCCCGACGGCCCGGCCGACCCGCTGATCGTGCACCCCGACATCCGCCGCAGCCTGATGGACCAGAAGAGCTTTGTCGAAGGCGCCCGCGCCCTGACCTACTGGGGCGCCAGCCTGATCGACCGCGCCCACCGGCTGAACGATGCCGATGCCGACGGCCTGATCGGCCTGCTGACCCCGGTCATCAAGGGCTTCCAGACCGACAAGGGCTTTGACGCTGCGGTGCAGGCCCAGCAGGTGTTCGGTGGCCATGGCTACATCGAGGATACCGGCGTCTCGCAATTCGTCCGCGATGCCCGCATCGCCATGATCTACGAAGGCGCCAACGGCGTGCAGGCGCTGGATCTGGTCGGCCGCAAGCTGGCCACCGATGGCGGCAAGCATGTCATGGCCTTCTTCGACCTGATCAAGGCCGAGGTGAAGGCGCATGACGGCGACGAGCGGATGAAGCCCTTCGCGGAAGCGCTGAAAACCGCCTCCAAGCAGATGCAGCAGGCGGCGATGTTCTTCATGCAGAACGGCATGAAGAACCCCGACGCGGCGCTGGCGGGTTCGACCGACTTCCTCCACCTTGCCGGCCATGTCTGCATGGGCCTGATGTGGACGCGGATGGCCAAGGCCGCCTTCACCGCGCTGGACGAAGGCCGCGGCGACGCCGACTTCCTGAACGCCAAGGTGACAACGGGCCGCTACTACATGGCCCGCCAGATGCCCGCCTGCGGGATGCACCTTGCCCGCATCGAAAGCGGCGCCGATCCGGTGATGGCCTTGCCGGCCGAGGCGTTCTAACCTGCGGGGGGCAAGGCCCTTGCCAAAGGGACTTTGCCCCCAGCCCGACCGGAGGTTCCCAGATGCCCAAGCGTTTCCGCCTGACCCGCCGCTTCCCCGTCGCCATGACCGAGGACGGCTATCGCCGGCTGAAACGCTTTGCCGCCGAGGCCGGGCTGGACGAGGGCGAGGCGCTGTCCTTCCTGTTCGAACATTTCGACAGCGTGACCGATCAGGACACCCTCGCCCACCGGCTGCGCCTGTTCAACTCGGAGCTGGAGGCGCGCAAGGGCTAGGGCAGGGCGGGCGGACCCGGCGGATGCCTCCGGCGGGGGTATTTGGACTAAGATGAAGATGGGTCCACCCCGTTCCGACTGTCCGTCCTGGCTATACGGGGCTTCGGAACGGGGCTTCACCTCGGGCGGTCATCGGCTCCCCAGCCTGTACCGCCGGTCAAGACTACGAGGCACTGGTTAACAAACCGTTGCTTCATCTTGGCCCAAATACCCCGCGGGGGTCCGGGGGCGCGAAGCCCCCGGTCCGCCGCCGCCACAGGGAGGATAGGATGACAGCGCAGCTCTGGTGCTTTGGTGAAAGCGGCAACGCGGCGAAGGTGGCGCAGATGCTGACGCTGACCGGCACCGCCTGGCAGCCGGTCTTTGTCAACTTCTTCGCCGGCGAGGCACGCAGCCCCGCCTTCCGCGCGATCAACCCGATGGGCGAGGTGCCGGTGCTGCGGCTGGACGGCCGCACGCTGACGCAATCGGCGGTGATGCTGCGCCACCTGGCCCGCAAGACCGGCCAGTTCGGCTGGGCCAGCGAAGAGGAAGAGGACGAGATCCTGCGCTGGCTGTTCTGGGACAATCACAAGTTCTCGGCCCAGATCGGCACCACCCGCTTCCTGATGAACTTTCTGCCGCCCGAAAAGCGCCCCGAACAGGCGATCGCCTTCCAGCAGGGCCGGCTCAAGGCCGCCTATGCCGTGCTGGAGGACCATCTTGCCAGCCGCGACTGGGTGGCGAACGGCCGCCCCAGCATCGCGGATCTGTCTCTGGCTTCCTATCTTTACTACCCCGAACCTTTCGGTTTCGTCCGGGCCGACTGGCCGCGGATCGACGCCTGGATGAGCCGCCTTTCCGCCCTGCCGGGCTGGAAACACCCCTATGACCTGATGCCGCGGGCCTTTCCGCCCGCCACCGCCTGAGGAGATGACCATGACCGAAGCTTTCATCTATGACGCCGTCCGCACCCCGCGCGGCAAGGGCCGCCCCGATGGCTCGTTGCACGAGGTCACCTCGGTGGCGCTGTCCGCGGGCCTGCTGAACGCGGTCAAGGACCGCAACGGCCTGACCGGCCATGCGGTGGAAGACGTGATCTGGGGCAATGTCACCCAGGTCGGCGAACAGGGCGGCTGCCTGGCCCGCAGCGCGGTGCTGCTGTCGGATCTGGACGAATCCATTCCCGGCCTTGCGATCAACCGCTTCTGCGCCAGCGGGATGGAGGCGGTGAACATCGCCGCCAACCAGGTGAAGGGCGGCGCCGGCCGGGCCTATATTGCCGGCGGGGTCGAGATGATGGGCCGGGTTGCCATGGGCAGCGACGGCGCGGCCATCGCCGTGGACCCGACGCTGGCGATGAAAACCTATTTCGTTCCGCAGGGTATTTCGGCCGACATCATCGCCACCGAATACGGCTTCACCCGCGAACAGGCCGATGCGCTGGCCGTGGAATCGCAGCGCCGCGCCGCGGCCGCCTGGAAGGACGGGCGCTTTTCCCGCTCGGTCGTGCCGGTCAAGGACCGCAACGGCCTGACCATCCTTGACCGCGACGAATACATGCGCCCCGACACCACGCTCGAGGCGCTGGGGGCCCTTAAGGCCAGCTTCAAGGACATGGGCGAGGTGATGCCCGGCTTCGACAAGCTGGCGATGATGAAATACCCGCATCTGGAGCGGATCGAGCATATCCACCATGCCGGCAATTCCAGCGGCATCGTGGACGGGGCCGCCGCCGTGCTGATCGGCAATGCCGAATTCGGCCGCGACCACGGCCTTAAGCCGCGCGCCCGCATCCGCGCCACGGCCAAGATCGGCACCGATCCGACGATCATGCTGACCGGCCCGGTTCCGGTGACCGAAAAGATCCTGCGCGACAGCGGCATGTCCATCAAGGACATCGACCTGTTCGAGGTGAACGAGGCGTTCGCCAGTGTCGTGCTGCGCTTCATGCAGGCCTTCGACG
Source organism: Fuscovulum blasticum DSM 2131 (assembly GCF_003034965.1). GTDB lineage: Bacteria > Pseudomonadota > Alphaproteobacteria > Rhodobacterales > Rhodobacteraceae > Pseudogemmobacter > Pseudogemmobacter blasticus. The sequence goes on from NZ_PZKE01000003.1 coordinate 171,136, forward strand.
TGGACCCGGCGCTGGTCAACCCCAATGGCGGCTCCATCGCCATGGGCCACCCGCTGGGCGCGACCGGCGCCATCATCATCGGCACCCTGCTGGATGAGCTGGAGCGCACCGGCAAGGGCACCGGCCTTGCCACGCTCTGCATCGCCTCGGGCATGGGCGCGGCCACCATCATCGAGAGGGTGTGATGCCCAAGCTGAACCCCGAAGACGCCCCGCTGCGCACCGGCTCGATCTACCCCGAGCCCTATGCGGCGATGGTGCGAGGGCGGTCCTCGCGCCGGCTGGGCGATCTGGCCGGGCTGACGCAGTTCGGCGCCAATCTGGTTCGGCTGGACCCGGGGGCGGTGGCCTCGCTGCGCCACTGGCACCTGAACGAGGATGAATTCGCCGTGGTCCTGACCGGCATGCTGGTGCTGGTCGAGGACGAGGGCGACATCCCGATGGGACCGGGCGAATTTGCCGGCTGGAAGGCGGGGGTGGTCAATGGCCACCGTTTCGAGAACCGCTCGGACGCGCCGGCCACCTTCCTGATCGTCGGCACCAAGGCCCCGCGTGAGGTGGCGACCTATTCCGATGTCGATTTCCGCATCGAGATGGAGCCCGGCCAGCCGCCGCGCTTTACCTATCGCGACGGCAGCGATTGGGCGGGGCCGCGCTGATGCCAAAGGTGACGCTGCCCGCGTTTGAAACCGACGACAGCCCCCATGCCATTATGGGCAGCGGGCTTGGCCCCTATCGCTATCAGCTCATCTCCGATCCCGGCGGGCTGACCCAGTTCGGCGCCTTCATCGAGGAACTGGCCCCCGGTTCGGCCTCGGGTTTCCGCCACTGGCACGAGACCGAGGACGAAATGGTGCTGATCCTTTCGGGCGAGGCGGTGCTGGTCGAGGACAGCGAAACCACTCTGCGCCCCGGTGATGCCGCCTGCTGGCCCGCGGGAAACCCGGTCGGCCACCGGCTTGAAAACCGTTCGGACGCCCCTGTCCGCTATCTCGTCATCGGCACCCGCAATGTCTCGGATGTCATCCATTACAGCGATCACGACCTGATCACCCACAAAGAGGGCAAGGCCCGCCGCTACTTGCATCGCGACGGCACGCCCTACCCGCAAGGAGGAAAGAAATGACCGATTTCACCATGCAGACCGGCCCCGATGGCGTGGCCGTCATCACCTGGGACGTTCCGGCCAAGTCGATGAACGTCATGTCCACCGCGGGCTTTGCCCTGCTGTCGGATCTGGTCGATCAGGCGCTGGCGGACCCGTCGGTCAAGGGCATCGTCATCACCAGCGGCAAGAAGGATTTTGCCGGCGGGATGGACCTGAACGTCATCGCCCAGATGCGGGCCGGCGGCGCGCAGGCGATCTTTGACGGCGTGATGACCATGCACAAGGTTCTGCGCAAGATCGAACTGGCCGGCATGGACCCCAAGACCAAAAAGGGCGGCAAGCCGATTGCCGCCGCCCTGCCGGGCACCGCACTGGGCATCGGCTTGGAACTGCCGCTGTCCACCCACCGCATCTTTGCCGCCGAAAATCCCAAGGCCAAGATCGGCCTGCCCGAAATCATGGTCGGCATCTTCCCGGGCGCCGGCGGCACCACCCGCCTGGCCCGCAAGATGGGCGCCATGATGGCCGCGCCCTTCCTGCTGGAAGGCAAGCTGTCGGACCCCAAGGCCGCCAAATCCGCCGGCCTGATCGACGAGGTTGTTCCGGCCGACGAACTGCTTGCCCGCGCGAAGGACTGGGTGCTGAACGCCAAGGACGCCGATCTGGTCAAGCCCTGGGATGACAAGGGCTACAAGATGCCGGGCGGCGCGCCCTATCACCCCGCCGGCTTCATGACCTTTGTCGGCGCCAATGCCATGGTCATGGGCAAGACGATGGGCGTCTATCCCGCCGCCCGCGCCCTGCTGGCCGCCGTCTACGAAGGCGCGCTGGTGCCCTTCGACGCCGCCCTGCGGATCGAGGCGCGGCACTTCACCAGCGTTCTGATGAACCCCTCCTCCAGCGCGATGATCCGCTCGCTGTTCATCAACAAGGAGGCGCTTGAGAAAGGCGCGAACCGGCCCAGGGTCGCCGATCAGGCGGTGAAGAAGGTTGGCATCATCGGCGCCGGCATGATGGGCGCCGGCATCGCCTATGTCAGCGCCAATGCCGGGATCGAGGTGGTGCTGATCGACAACAGCCAAGAGGCCGCCGACCGCGGCCGCGCCCATTCCGAAGGCCTGCTCGACAAGGGCATGAAGCGCGGCAAGGTCACGCCCGAGAAGAAGGCCGAGGTTCTGGGCCGCATCACCGCCACCACCGATTACGCCGCCCTTGCCGGGGCTGACCTGATCGTGGAAGCGGTGTTCGAAGACGTGGGCGTCAAGGCCGAGGTCACGAAGAAGGTGCTGGCCGCCACCGGCCCCGACACCATCTTCGCCACCAACACCTCGACCCTGCCGATCACCCAACTGGCCAAGGCATCGGACAAGCCGGCGCAGTTCATCGGCATCCACTTCTTCAGCCCGGTGGACAAGATGAACCTTGTCGAAATCATCAAGGGCCGCGAAACCGGCGAGGTGGCCGTTGCCAAGGCGCTGGATTTCGTGCGCCAGATCCGCAAGACGCCCATTGTGGTGAACGACGCGCGCTTCTTCTACGCCAACCGCTGCATCATCCCCTATATCAACGAAGGCATCCGCATGGTCGCCGAAGGGGTCGAGCCGGTTCTGGTGGAAAACGCGGCCAAGCTGGTTGGTATGCCGCTGGGGCCGCTGCAACTGGTGGACGAAACCTCGATCGACCTTGGCGTCAAGATCGCCAAGGCGACCAAGGCCGCCATGGGCGCCGATTATCCCGATGGCGCGGTCGATGACGTGCTGTTCTGGATGGCCGATCAGGGCCGCCTTGGCCGCAAGTCGAACGCGGGCTTCTACGCCTATTCCGACAAGGGCGAACGCCTTGCCCTGTGGGAAGGGCTTGAGGCCAAGTATCCGCAGGACAAGATGCAGCCCAGCCTGACCGATGTGCAGCACCGCCTGCTGTTCGCGCAGGTGCTGGAAGCGGTCCGCGCGCTGGAGGAAGGCGTGCTGACCGACATCCGTGAAGGCGATGTCGGCGCCATCCTTGGCTGGGGCTTCGCGCCCTGGTCCGGCGGCCCGTTCTCGTGGCTGGACATCATCGGCGCCGCCCGCGCGGTGGAAATCTGCCGCGGCCTGACCGCCCAGTTCGGCCCGCGCTTCCACGCGCCGGCCCTGCTGCGCGAAATGGCCGAGAAGGGCGAAACCTTCTACGGCCGCTTCGGCGGCGAAAAGCGCGCGGCATGATCCCGCCTTCCGCAGGCGCACCCCGCCGCGCCTGCGGAAACCGCTACACCTTCGGCCCCGCCTCTGCTTTCCTGCACCACAGGAAACGGGGGCGGGGTCCGGCGTGGCGAAACTGATCATCTTCGATTGCGACGGCGTGCTGATCGACAGCGAGATCATCTCGGCGCGCATGTTGGTTCAGGCTTTGGCCGCGCTTGGCGTGCAGATCGACCTGCCCTATGTCGCCCGGCATTTTCTGGGCCGCAGCTACCCCACGGTGATGGCCACCATCCGGCGCGATTTCGGTCTCGACCTGCCGCCCGCCTTTGAAGACGATTACCGCGCCCGCCTGCTGGCCGCCTTTGAACGTGACCTTCGGATCATGCCGCATGTGCAGGACGTGCTGGCCCGGCTGGCCCTGCCGCATTGCGTGGCCACCTCGTCCAGCCCGGGCCGGGCCGAATTTTCGCTGCGTCTGGTGGGGCTTGGTAGCCTGACCGGACTGCGCCTCTTCACCGCCTCGATGGTCCCGCAGGGCAAGCCCGCGCCCGATCTGTTCCTGCACGCCGCCCGCAGTTGCGGCGCCGATCCCGCCGACTGTCTGGTGATCGAAGACAGCCTGACCGGCATCCGGGCCGGGCTTGCCGCCGGGATGCAGGTCTGGCGCTTTACCGGCGGCAGCCATCTGCGCGACAGCCTGCCCGATGAACCCGAAGATGCCCGCCCACACCGGCGGTTTGATTCCTTTGCAGATTTCTTCCAGATTGACCCCAGCATGACCGGACCCGCATGAGCACCCGCCCCGACCCCGAACCCAGCCTGCAGGACGAAGCCGCCCGGGCGGGCTGGCTGTATTATGTCGGCGGGCTGACGCAGGACCAGATCGCGCAGGATCTGGGGGTCAGCCGGCAGCGGGCGCAGCGCCTGGTCAGCCGCGCCATGGCGGAAGGGCTGATCCATGTCCGGCTGAATCACCGCATCGGCGCCTGCGTCGATCTGGAAAAGGCGCTGACCGCGCGCTTCGGCCTGACCCGCTGCCGCGTTGCCCCCGACCTTGGGCCCGGCAGCGATGGCGTGCGCGCCATTGCCCCCGCCGCCGCCGCCGAATTCGAACGCTTCCTGCGCATGTCCGATCCGTTGGTGCTGGCGCTCGGCACCGGGCGGGCGCTGCGCGGCATGGTGGATGCGGTGTCCGATGGCATCGCCGCCGAACATCACCGCCTAGTCTCGCTGATCGGCAACATCGCCCCCGATGGCTCGGCTTCGTTCTTCGATGTGGTGATGCGGCTGGCCGACAAGGTGCGCGCCCCGCATTACCCGATGCCCGTTCCGGTGATCTCGTCCACGCCGGAAGAGAACGCCGCCTTCCACGCCCTGCCGCCCATTCGCCGCGTGGTCGATCTGGCGCGGCAGGCCGATGTGATCTTTGTCGGCATCGGCCAGATGTCCGATGATGCGCCGCTGCTGAAAGACGGCTTCGTCACCCGTGAGGAACTGGACGCGATGCAGGCCGCCGGGGCCGTGGGCGAGGTGGCGGGCTGGGTGTTCCGCCGCGACGGCCGCTATCTTGAGGTTGGCACCAACCGCCGCACCGGCGGGGTTCGGGTCGAACCGGGGCTGGACCGCCCCGCCATCGGCATTGCCGCCGGGGCGACCAAGGTTCCCGCCATCGCCGGGGCGCTGACCGCGCGCATCGTCAACGGGCTGGTGACCGACGAACCCACCGCCCGCGCGGTTCTGGCGCTGGCGGGCTGACGGCGCGGCCCTGCGTTCGCGGACTGCCGGAAAAAAGATCAGCATTTGAAGGGCGCTGCCCGGATTCCTCACGAAGTGTGAAAAATCCGCTTGACGATTCGGTCCTATGGCGAGCAATTTCCCACTAAGCGATCAATTGCTCAATCGCTGCTGAGGGAGGAAACCATGACTGTTTCGCTGCGCGCGCTTCTGGGCGCGACGGCATTGCTTGCGCTGTCCGGCGCCGCGATGGCCGAAACCACCATCACCGTTGCCACCGTGAACAACGGCGACATGATCCGTATGCAGGGTCTGATGGACGACTTCTATGCCAAGAACCCCGACATCAAGGTTCAGTGGGTGACGCTGGAAGAAAACGCCCTGCGCCAGAACGTCACCACCGACATCGCCACCGGCGGCGGTCAGTATGACGTGATGACCATCGGCACCTATGAGGTTCCGATCTGGGGCAAGCAGGGCTGGCTGGTGTCGCTGAACGACCTTCCCGCCGAATATGACATTGATGACATCCTGCCCGCCATCCGTGGCGGCCTGACCGTGGACGGCAACCTTCTGGCCGCGCCCTTCTACGGCGAAAGCTCGATGGTCATGTACCGGACCGACCTGATGGAAGCCGCCGGCCTGACCATGCCGGAAGCCCCGACCTGGGCCGACATCGAAAAGGCCGCGGCCGCGATGACCGACAAGGCCAAGGAACAGTATGGCATCTGCCTGCGCGGCAAGCCCGGCTGGGGCGAGAACATGGCCTTCCTGACCGCCATGTCCAACAGCTTCGGCGCGCGCTGGTTCGATGAAAAATGGGTGCCCCAGTTCGATCAGCCGGAATGGAAGGCGACGCTCGACACCTACATGAACCTGATGACGAACTACGGCCCGCCCGGCGCCAGCGCCAACGGCTTCAACGAAAACCTGACGCTGTTCCAGCAAGGCAAATGCGGCATGTGGATCGACGCCACCGTCGCCGCGTCCTTCGTGACCGACCCCAAGACCTCGACCGTGGCCGACAAGGTGGGCTTCGCCCTTGCCCCCGACAACGGCCTGGGCAAGCGCGGCAACTGGCTCTGGGCCTGGTCGCTGGCGATCCCGTCCTCCAGCCAGAAGCAGGATGCCGCCAAGGCCTTCATCAACTGGGCCACGAACAAGGACTATCTGGCGCTGGTCGCGTCCAAGGAAGGCTGGGCCAACGTCCCCCCGGGCACCCGCAGCTCGCTTTATGCGAACCCGGAATACGCCAAGGTGCCCTTCGCCAAGATGACGATCGACTCGATCAACGCGGCTGACCCGACCGCGCCGACCGTCAAGCCGGTGCCCTATGTCGGCGTGCAGTTCGTCGCCATCCCCGAATTCCAGGGCCTTGGCACCAATGTCGGCCAGGAATTCTCGGCCGCGCTTGCCGGGCAGAAATCGGTGGATGATGCCCTTGCCGCCGCGCAGAAACTGGTCACCGACGAAATGACCGCTGCGGGTTACATCCAGTAACCCCTCCCCGGCGGGGCCGCTCACCACTCCCGTGCGCGGCCCCGCCACCCTTGCCCGATCTCCGCCGTCCTGTCCGTTGCTGCCGGAGTTTCCGTCATGTCCACAAAATCCTCACGCCTTGCCGCAAGGCTGATGCTGTCGCCCAGCGTCGTGCTGCTGCTGATCTGGATGATCGTGCCGCTGGTGCTGACGCTGTGGTTTTCATTCCGGCGCTACAACCTGATGTATCCCGACCGCCAGGGCTTCAACGATTTCGGCAATTACACCCGCTTCGTGATGTCCTCCGATTTCGGTCTGGCGGTCCTGAACACGCTGATCCTGGTCGGCGCGGTTCTGGTGATCACCGTCGTCCTTGGCATCCTGATCGCCCTTCTGATCGAGCGGCCGATGTGGGGGCAGGGCGTGGTGCGCATCCTTGTCATCTCGCCCTTCTTCATCATGCCGCCCGTCGCGGCGCTGATCTGGAAGAACATGTTCTTCAATCCCACCAACGGGCTTTTCGGCGAAGCGGCCAAGTATCTGGGGCTGCCCCCCTTTGACTTTCTGGGTCAGGCGCCGCTGGCCTCGATCATCCTGATCGTGTCCTGGCAATGGCTGCCCTTCGCCACGCTGATCCTGCTGACCGCCCTGCAATCCCTGTCGGGAGAAGAGCTTGAGGCGGCCGAGATGGATGGCGCCCCCCCGGTGTCGCGGTTCTTCTACATCATCCTGCCGCATCTGGCCCGGTCGATCACCGTGGTCGTGCTGATCCAGACCATCTTCCTGCTGGGGGTGTTCGGGGAAATCCTGGTCACCACGCAAGGCGGGCCCGGCAGCGCCTCGACCACGCTGCCCTATCTGATCTTCAAGGAAATCTCGCTCGACAAGGACGTGGGCACCGCCGCGGCCGGGGGCGTGGTCGCCGTCATCCTGGCCAATATCGTCGCCATCTTCCTGATGCGCGCGGTCGGCAAGAACCTCGACGCCTGACGGAAAGGATACCCCATGTCCCGTGCCATCACCCCGCAAGCCAAGGCGATCAACACCGGCCTGGCCTGGTCTGTCGCCCTGCTGATTGCCTTTCCCATCCTGTGGACCGTGCTCACCTCGTTCAAGCCCGAACCGCAGGCCGTCGCCTCGCCGCCCATCTTCCTGGGCTTCGACTGGACGATCCAGAACTACATCGACGTGCAGGACCAGCGCGCCTATTTCCGCTACTTCGTCAATTCGGTGGTGATCTCGATCGGCTCCACCCTGCTGGGGCTGATCATCGCCATTCCCGCCGCCTGGTCGATGGCCTTCGTCCCCGGCGCGCGGACCAAGGATCTGCTGATGTGGATGCTGTCCACCAAGATGATGCCCGCCGTGGGCGTTCTGGTGCCGATCTACCTGATCTTCATCCGGCTTGGCCTTCTGGATACCCGCATCGGCCTGACCGTGGTGCTGATGCTGATCAACCTGCCGATCATCATCTGGATGCTCTACACCTACTTCAAGGAAATTCCCGCCGACATTCTGGAAGCCGCCCGCATGGACGGTGCCGGCCTGCGCGAGGAAATCCTTTATGTGCTGACGCCGATGGCCGTGCCCGGCATCGCCTCGACCGTGCTGCTGAACATCATCCTCGCCTGGAACGAAAGTTTCTGGACGATCAACCTGACCACAGTAAACGCCGCCCCGCTGACAGCCTTCATCGCCGGCTTCTCCAGCCCGCAGGGCCTGTTCTACGCCAAGCTCTCGGCGGCATCGACCATGGCCATCGCACCGATCCTGATCATGGGGTGGTTCAGCCAGAAACAACTTGTGCGCGGCCTGACCTTTGGCGCGGTGAAGTGAGGGTAAAATGGGACAGATCACGCTGAAAGCCGTCCGCAAATCCTTTGGCGAGGTGCATGTCATCCCCGGGGTGGACCTTGAAATCGCCGATGGAGAGTTCGTCGTATTCGTGGGCCCCTCGGGCTGCGGCAAGTCCACGCTGTTGCGGCTGATCGCCGGGCTGGAAGACACCTCCGCCGGCCAGATCATGATCGACGGCAAGGACGCCACCGCCCTGCCGCCCGCCAGGCGCGGCCTGGCCATGGTGTTCCAAAGCTACGCGCTTTACCCGCATATGACGGTGCGCAAGAACATCGCCTTCCCGCTCAAGATGGCGGGTCTGAGCGAGGCTGAACAGGCCAAAAAGGTGGATGCCGCCGCCGCCGTCCTGAACCTGACGGCCTATCTTGACCGCCGCCCCGGCCAGTTGTCGGGCGGCCAGCGCCAGCGCGTTGCCATCGGCCGCGCCATCGTGCGCGAACCTTCGGCCTTCCTGTTCGACGAACCGCTGTCGAACCTTGATGCCGCGCTGCGCGTGACCATGCGGCAGGAAATCAGCGAACTGCACCAGACGCTGAAGACCACCATGATCTACGTCACCCACGACCAGGTGGAAGCCATGACCATGGCCGACAAGATCGTGGTGCTGAACGCCGGCCGCATCGAACAGGTCGGCAGCCCGCTGGACCTGTATCGCGCGCCCGACAACCTGTTCGTTGCGGGTTTCATCGGCAGCCCCAAGATGAACTTCATCGAAGGCGCCGAAGCGGCCCGGCACAAGGCCCATACCATCGGCATCCGCCCCGAACATATCGGCGTCGGGTCCGGCAACTGGGAAGGCACGGTGCTTCTGTCCGAACATCTGGGATCGGACAGTTTCATCAAGGTTGATGTCGATGGCATCGGCATCATCAACGTGCGCGCCGGGGGCGAGCTGGGCATCCACCACGGCAACCGCATCCGGCTGGCGCCGGACGCCGACAAGATCCATCGCTTCGATCAGGCCGGAAAGGCAATCAGATGAGATTGGCAGGAAAGGCGGCGCTGATCACCGGCGCCGCGCGGGGCATCGGTCTGGAATTCGCCCGCGCCTATCTGGCCGAAGGCGCAACGGTGACGCTGGCCGACATCAACATCGACGCCGCCCGGCAGGCCGCGCAGGCGCTGGGGCCGCAGGCCCATGCCGTGGCGCTGGACGTGACGCGGCAGGAGTCGATCGACACCGCCTTTGCCGAGGCGATCGCCCGCATGGGAAAGCTGGACATCCTGGTCAACAACGCCGCGCTGTTCTCTGCCGCCCCCATTGCGGAAATCACCCGCGCCGACCATGACCGGCTGTTCGCCGTCAACGTCTCGGGCACGCTGTTCTGTCTTCAGGCCGCCGTGCGCCACATGATCGACAGGGGGCAGGGCGGCACGATCATCAACATGGCGTCGCAGGCGGGCCGTCGCGGGGAATCGCTGGTGGCCGTCTATTGTGCCACCAAGGCCGCCGTCATCAGCCTGACCCAGTCTGCCGGGCTGAACCTGATCGCCCATGGCATCAACGTGAACGCCATCGCCCCCGGCGTGGTGGACGGCGAACACTGGGACGGGGTGGATGCCTTCTTTGCGAAATATGAAGGCAAGGCCCCCGGCCAGAAGAAGCGCGAGGTCGGCGCCGCCGTTCCCTTCGGCCGCATGGGCACCGCCGCGGACCTGACCGGAATGGCGATCTTCCTTGCCACCGATGAAGCGAAATACATCGTCGCCCAGTGCTTCGGCGTGGACGGCGGCAACTGGATGGCCTGACAGATGTATGCACGACTGCCACACTATGATCGTACGTCCCTGACACCCGGAATCGTCCATATCGGGCTGGGCAATTTCCACCGCGCGCATATGGCCGTCTATCTGGACGACCTCTTCGCCCTTGGGCTGGGGCATGACTGGGCCATCCTGGGGGCAGGGGTGCGCGCCCCCGATGCCGCCATGCGCAAGGCATTGAAAGATCAGGATTGTCTTTCGACGGTGATCGAGCTTGATCCCTCGGGCAAGACCGCTCGCCGCATCGGTGCGATGATCGACTTCCTGCCCGTGCAGAACGACAACGCCGCCCTGATCGCCGCGATGAGCCGCCCCGAAATCCGCATCGTCAGCCTGACCGTCACCGAAGGCGGCTATTTCATAAATCCCGCCACCGGCACCTTCGACCCCGCCGATCCCGCCATTGTGGCCGATGCGCCGAACCCCCACCGCACCGCTTTCGGCGCCATCGTGGCGGCGCTAAAGGCCCGTCGTGCAATGGAAATCCCGCCCTTCACCGTGATGTCCTGCGACAACCTCCCCGGCAACGGCCATGTTACCCGTGCCGCCGTCTGCGGCCTGGCCCGCCTGTCTGACCCGGCGCTGGCTGACTGGATCGAGGCCAACGTCGCCTTCCCGAACGGCATGGTGGACCGCATCACCCCCGCCACCGGCCCGCGCGAACGCGCGCTGGCGGCGCAGTTCGGGCTGGCCGATGACCCGGTGCCCGTCACCTGCGAACCGTTCCGGCAATGGGTCGTGGAAGACCACTTCCCGCAGGGCCGGCCGCCCTTGGAAAAGGTGGGTGTCACCTTCACCCCGCATGTCCACGCCTTCGAGATGATGAAGATCCGCATCCTGAACGGCGGCCATGCCACCATCGCCTATCCCGGCGGGCTGATGGACATTGAATATGTGCATGAAGCCATGGCGAATCCGCTGATCCGGGGTTTTCTTGACCGCGTCGAACGCGAAGAGATCATCCCCTATGTTCCGCCGGTGCCGGAGACCGACATTTCCGCCTATTACGGCCTGATCGTGCAGCGGTTTTCCAACCCCGAGGTGGCCGATACCGAACGCCGGCTCTGCCTTGACGGCTCGAACCGGCAGCCCAAGTTCATTGTTCCGTCGATCCGCGACGCGCTGGCCGCCGGCGGGTCTGTCGCCGGGCTGGCGCTGGTTTCGGCGCTGTGGTGCCGCTACTGTTACGGCGAAACCGACAGCGGCGCCCCGATCGCGCCGAACGATCCGAACTGGGATGCCTTGCAGGCGCTTGCCCGGCAGGCCAAGGCTGACCCGATGGTCTGGCTGTCACAGCGCACGATCTATGGCGATCTGGCCGACGATCCCCGCTTCGCCCATGCCTTCACCGATGCCCTGACCCGGCTTTGGCGCGACGGCACGGCACGGGTTCTGTCCGCCTACATCGCGGGCTGATCGTCAGGGGTCGAACCTGTACCCGAAGCGACCGATGTCCGCGGCACAGATGCCCGCGATCATGTCGGCGTCGGCCGCGCTGAAATAGGGGCGCCAGTCGCGGTTGCGCTGGCTTGTATTGACGCGTGTCAGTGGCAGGCGAAACCCCAGATGCGCCCACAGCGGCTCGGCATCGGTGTCAAACTGCTCCAACCGGATGAAAAGGCTTGGCTTCTCGGTCCCATCCTGCCGTTTCAGATAGGCCGCATAAGGCCAGAAGCGAAGCGTGCCCTGCGTCTGCGGGTGGTTCAGAAAGCTGCTGAAGTCCAGACGTTTCGCCAGCCCGACCGCTGGATGGGCAAAGTTCTGCACCCTGAGCCAGTGGTAGTAGGAAACCATCCGGTCCCAGGGGTTGCGGACCAGTGTAAAGGTCAGGAACTGTTCGATCTCGTCCGGGGAAACCAAACCGATCACATCGGACAGCGCGCTGTGTTTCCACACGCGGCCAGCCGTTTTCACCCCTTTCCACCGGCTTGCCCGCTGCCGGGCCTTGGGGGTGTCGCCGATCAGGATGTCATCTTTCGCCGCCCGCCCTTCCAGCGCCAAGGCCAAGGCGGTGCCGCCTGTCTTGGGGATATGCACGAAGATGAAGCGGCGCTGGCGCGAGATGATCATGGCGTCAACAGGTTGGGCGGGGGGCGGCCCTCGGCCATGGCGATGAGGTTGTCCAGTGCCATGAGTCCCATCGCCTCGCGCACCTCAAGGCAGGCGGTGCCCAGATGCGGCAGCAGCGTGACGTTTTCCAGCAGCTTCAGCGCCTCGGGTACCTGCGGTTCGAATTCATAGACATCCAGCCCGGCCCCGGCGATCCGCCCTGCCTTCAGCGTGGCGATCAGCGCGGTTTCGTTCACCACGTCACCGCGGCTGATGTTCACAAGGATACCGGACTTCTTCATGTATCCCAGGGCATTGGCGTCAATCAGGTGATGTGTCGCCGCCCCGCCCGGTACCGCCACCACCACAAAATCCGCGGCCATCGCGCTGGCGAAATCCACCTGCCGCGCCGGCAGGCCGGGGTCGGCGACGGCGGATCGGTTGTGGAACACCACCTCCATCCCGAAGCCGTAATGGCAGCGCCGCGCAATCGCCTTGCCGATGCGTCCGAAGCCGATGATCCCGACGGTCTTGCCGCTGACATGGGTGCCCAGCATCTGCACCGGCCCCCAGCCGTGCCACTTGCCGGCCCGCAGCATCCGCTCGCCTTCGCCCAGTCGTCGCGCCGTCATCAGGATCAGCGCCAGCGCAATGTCGGCGGTGGCATCCGTCACAGCGCCGGGCGTGTTGGACACCGCCACCCCCGCCGCATGGGCCGCCGCCACGTCGATGTGGTTGAACCCCACGCCGAAATTCGCCAGAAGCCGCGTTCGCGGCCGGCCCGCGCGGGCAAAGACCTCGGCCGAAAAACGGTCGCCCAGGGTTGGCAGGACCAGATCGAAATCGCGCAGCGCCTCGTGCAGTTCGTCGGCGGACAGCACATCGGTCCGGTCGCGCAGCACCAGATCGAAGCGGGCGGCGGCAGCCTCGATCACGCGGTCGGGCAGGCGGCGGGTGATCAGGAGGCGCATCAGAACATCCTTCCGCCCAGGGGCACCTCATGGCCGGGGGTCAGTAGCACGACCTCGCCCGCCTCATCCGGCAGGCCAAGCACCAGCACCTCGGATTTCACCGGCCCGATCTGGCGCGGTGGAAAGTTCACCACCGCCAGCACCTGACGGCCGACAAGCCCTTCCAGCGCATAGTGTTTCGTGATCTGGGCCGAGGATCGCTTCACCCCGATCTCTGGCCCGAAATCGACCCAAAGCTTGTAGGCGGGCTTGCGCGCCTCGGGGAAGGCTTCGGCCTGCACGATGCGGCCGACGCGGATGTCGACCTTGGCGAAATCGTCGTAGGTGATCATTTCCCCAGCTCCCGCCCGCGGTCGGCGGCGGCCTTGACCGCGCGGGTCAGCAGTGCCGGAAAGCCGCTGTCCGGGTTCATCAGCACCTTCAGCCCCTCGGCCGTGGTGCCGCCGGGCGAGGTGACGTTGATCCGCAACTGCGCGGCGCTTTCCGGTGACCGATAGGCCAGTTCTCCCGCGCCGCAGACGGTGGCCCGCGCCAGTTGCATGGCCACCTCTTCCGACAGACCCTGCGCCACGCCGGCCTGCGCCATGGCTTCGATCAGGTGGAACACATAGGCCGGCCCGCCCCCCGAAAGCGCCGTCACCGCGTCGATCTGGTGTTCGCCGTCCAGAGTGACCACCTGACCCACGGCCTCCATCAGTGCCTGCCCCAGTGCCAACCCGGCCGCGCCCGCTGAGGCATTGGCGCAGATGCCGCTGATGCCGCGCCCCACCATGGCGGGGGTGTTGGGCATGGCCCGGACCAGCGGTGTCCGGTTGCCGAGAACCTCTTCGAAAGCGGCGATGGTGGTGCCCGCCGCGATGGAGAGGAACAGCGTGCGGCCGTTGCCAAGCGCCTGCAGCGCCGGCAGGGCGGCCCCCATCATCTGCGGCTTCACCGCCAGAACCGCAACGCCGGGCGCCTGCGGCACCCCTTCATTCAGATGCACACCCGTGGACTGCAGCCAGTCGGACGGGTTGGGTTCGATCACCCAGAAGCTGCTTGCCGGCAGACCGGCCTTCAGCCAGCCCGCCAGAAGCGCGCTGCCCATCTTGCCGCATCCCAGCAGCACAAGCCCTTCGCGGGCCACGATTTCCAAGCTCATGAGAACACCCCCGGTTTCGGGGGCAAAGGTTAGGCGCGGCCGTAGGCTTCGGCAATGGCGACTTGCATCGCCTGCGCCGGGGTCTTGTCACCCCACAGTGCCAGTTGGAACGCCGGGTAGAACCGTTCCGACGCCATGACCGCGCTGGAGATCAGCCGGTCAATCTGTTCCGGCCCGGCGATCTGCCCGCCCGCCAGGCACAGGCCATAGCGCCAGACCATCAGCTTCTGTTCGGCCCACCAGGTGAAGGCGCCGGTCCAGACCATGTCGTTGCAGCGGTTCAGCACATCATAAAGCTGGGGCATCCGGGCTTCCGGCGGCTCCATCTCGAAGGTGCAGATCAGCCGCAGCGTTTCGTCCTGCGCGCTCCAGGCCAGTGTCAGCGAATAGGTGCGCCACTGGCCTTCGACCGCCATGGCGATCTGGTCATCCGTCACACGGTCGAATTCCCAGGCGTGGTGTTCGGCCAGCGTTTCCACGATGTCGATCGGGTGCAGGTCATCCGTCAGCAGGAAATCTTCGGCAAGCGACATGGACCTGGGCCTCATCATAAGGCTTCTCACAGGCCACGACCCACAAGAAGCTGGGTGTCAGGCAAGGATCAGCGTAAGTATTGCGCCATCCTTACTAGATATGGTGTGACCAAAGCGGAAGCCTGTAAAGCGAAATCTGGCGAAATCTTCTGTGGAAAAGCCGGTTTGGGGGGATTTGGCCCGGACAGGTGCGGTCTGTGGCGGGCGTGGCCGGAAAAAGGCCGCCCCCGTGCGAGGGGCACACGGGGGCGTATCGGGGCAGGGGCCTCGGCAGCCAGGGGAAGGCCATGAGACCGGGAAGGGGGACAGGCCCGCCCGCCCGGACAGCCTAAGCCGCCGTTGGATTCAGGCGTGTGACAACCGGCGCATCAGCCGCGACCGTGGCGCGAGCGGATCATGCCGGTGATCTCGAACGTCCGCTCCAGGATCGGGGCCGCGATGGCATCGGCGCGGTCGGCGCCTTCGCCAAGGATGCGGTCGATCTCGGACGGGTCGGTCATCAGGCGGTTCATCTCGGTCGAGATGGGCGACAGCACCGAAACCGCCAGATCGGCCAGCTTCGGCTTGAAGGTGCCGAACTGGGCGCCGGCGAATTCGGCCACCACCTGATCAACCGTCAGACCGGACAGGCCGGCGTAGATGTTCACCAGATTGCGCGCATCGGGCCGGTCTTTCAGGCCCTCGGCCGTTTCGGGCAGGGGCAGCGGGTCGGTCTTGGCACGGCGGATCTTGCGGGCGATGGCATCGGCATCATCGGTCAGGTTGATGCGGCTGTTGTCGGCCGGGTCGGATTTCGACATCTTCTTGGTGCCGTCGGTCAGGCTCATCACCCGCGTGGCCGCGCCTTCGATCACCGGCTCGGTGATCGGGAAGAAATCGACGCCGTAGTCGTGGTTGAACTTGGCGGCAATGTCGCGGGTCAGTTCAAGGTGCTGCTTCTGGTCTTCGCCCACCGGAACATGGGTGGCGTGATAGAGCAGGATGTCGGCCGCCATCAGCGACGGATAGGCCAGCAGGCCAAGCGACGAGTTTTCGGCGTTCTTGCCGGCCGTCTTGTCCTTGAACTGGGTCATCCGGTACATCCAGCCGATCCGGGCAACGCAGTTGAAGATCCAGGCCAGTTCGGCATGGCCCGAGACCTGGCTCTGGTTGAACAGGATCGACCGCTTCGGGTCGATCCCGGCGGCGATGAAGGCGGCGGCGGCCTCGCGCGTCTGGTGGCGCAGGCGGGCCGGGTCTTGCCAGACGGTGATCGCGTGCAGGTCCACAAGGCAGTAGATCGTCTCGATGCCCTCGTCCTGTTTCTCGACGAACCGCTTCAGCGCGCCGAGGTAATTGCCAAGGGTCAGCCCGCCCGAGGGCTGGATGCCCGAGAAGATGCGGGGCTTGAAGGTGGTTGCCATGGTGGGCTCCGTCTGGAAAATCCGGCGGGTCGGGCGTAGACGATGGGGCGAGGGGCGTCAACGGCGCAAGAGCGCGCCCCCGAAGGAGAGCACGGATGAGCCTGCAAGACCACAACGCCCCGCCGCTGAACCCGCTGCCGATGGTGGTCTGGGTGCTGGCGCTGCCGATGATCGCGATGGAGGTGGTGCTGCAACTGGCCGACCGTGGGCTGGTGGGCGGGGCCGCGGGCATTGGCTGGCGCGTGCAGGCAGTGGAACGCTTCGCCTATGTGCCCGATCTGATGCGCTACTTCTGGGCCAACGGGGTGTGGCCGCTGGACGGGATGCACCGGCTGGTCAGCTATGCCTTTGTCCACCCCGATTTCACCGGGGCGCTGTTCGGCGTGGTGCTGCTCTTGGCCCTGGGCAAGATGGTGGGCGAGGTGTTCCGCTGGTGGGCGGTGCTGGTGGTGTTCCTGGGCGCCTGTGTGGTGGGGGCCCTGGCCTATACGGTGCTGTTGCCGGGCGAACGGGGCGCGCTGATCGGGGCGTTTCCGGGCAATTACGGGCTGATCGGGGCCTTCACCTTTCTGATCTGGGTGCGGCTGGCGGGAACCGGGACCAGCCAGTTCCGGGCCTTTACGCTGATCGGCACGCTGCTGGCGCTGCAACTTCTGTTCGGGCTGCTGTTCGGCGGCGGGCTTGGCTGGGTGGCCGAACTGGCGGGGTTCGTCTTCGGTTTCTTCATCAGTTTCGTGGTCAGCCCGGGCGGCTGGCGCCGGGTGATGCACCGGCTGCGCAACAGATAAGGCAGCCTGCCCGCCCTTCGGCGGTCATGCGGGCGGGCGCGTTTGCGCGACCGATCAGCTCTTGTCGCTGCCCTGATCCCCGCCCTGATCGCTGGCCTTGTCGCGGTTGCGGCGGCGCAGGAAGGACTTCAGTTCCGCCAGCCCCATGCCGCCGGTCGCCAGAACGGTGCCGAAATAGACCGCGGCCCCGCCCAGAACCAGCACCGCCAGCGCCGGGGTCCGCGTGCCGCGCGCCAGAACGGCATCGCCCATGGCCCACCACATCAGCCACAGCGCAACGCCCATCACCCCGGCGGCCAGCAGGATAAGCGGCACCCGGCGACGGAACCGATCGTCCAGCCGGGTTGCGGTGCCCATGCTGCGCGCGCCGTG
The DNA here is from genome assembly GCF_003034965.1 of Fuscovulum blasticum DSM 2131. Taxonomy (GTDB): domain Bacteria; phylum Pseudomonadota; class Alphaproteobacteria; order Rhodobacterales; family Rhodobacteraceae; genus Pseudogemmobacter; species Pseudogemmobacter blasticus. The sequence goes on from NZ_PZKE01000003.1 coordinate 188,517, forward strand.
CCAGAGTTGCGCCACCATCACCCAGCTTGACAGCGTGGTGCCCACGGCGGCGGCCAGATAGCCGAAAACCGGCATCAGGCCGAAGGCGGCCACCGCGTTCACCACCATCGAGATGACGGCAAAGTTGAACGGGCGGCGGGTATCTTCCCGCGCGTAATACAGCGGTTGCAGAACCTTGTGCAGCACGAAGGCTGGCAGGCCAAGCGCATAGATCGCCAGCGCCATCGCCGTGGCCCGGGAATCGGCGGCGGTGTATTCGCCGCGTTCGAACAGGACCGAGATGATCGGCAGGGCGATCACCATCAGCGCCACCGCCGCCGGCACGGTCAGGAACAGCGCGAATTCGGCGCCGCGGTTGAAACTTTCGCGGCCGCCGGTTTCATCCTCGGCCCGCAGCCGGCGCGACAGGTCCGGCAGAAGGACGACACCGATCGCGATGCCGACCACCCCAAGCGGAAGCTGGTAAAGGCGATCCGCGTTGTAAAGCCAGGCGACGGCGCCTTCGGTGAAGCTGGCAACCTGGCGGCCGACCAGCAGGTTGATCTGCACCACCCCGCCGGCCAGCACCGCCGGGGCGGCGATGATGGCCAGCCGCTTCAGTTCGGGCGTCAGTCGCGGCCAGCGGAAGGCGACCGAGAATTTCTGTGTCCGCAGCACCGCCCAGACAAAGACAAGCTGAAGCACCCCGGACAGCGTGACGGTCCAGGCCAGTGTGCGGCCCAGATCCCAGCCGAACCAGTCTGCCCCGAACATCGAGACCACCAGAAAGACGTTCATCAGCACCGGCGCCACGGCGGTGGCAAAGAACCGCCCCATGGCGTTCAGCACCCCCGACAGCAGCGCGGTCAGCGAGATGAACAGGATGTAGGGAAAACAGATCTGGCCCAGCGTCACCGCCAGATCGAAGCGTTCGTCGCCGTGAAAGCCCTTGGCCATCAGCAGCACCAAGAGCGGCATGGAGAAATGGCCAAGGATCGAGAACACGGTCAGCAGCGCCGCCATGCCCCAATAGGCATCGCGGGCAAAGCCTTCGGCATCTTCGCCGGCTTCCAGCTTCTTCGCGAACATCGGCACGAAGGCCATGTTGAAGGCGCCTTCGGCAAAGAAGCGGCGGAACATGTTGGGCAGCGATTGCGCCACGATATAGGCCTCGGCCACCGGGCCCGAGCCCAGCCAGGCCGCGACCATGGCGTCGCGGATGAAGCCGACGATGCGACTGAGCAGCGTCCAGACGCCCACGGTCAGGAAGCCATGGACAAGGCGGATCGGTTTCATGGCTGTTCGGGGCTCCGGGCCTGTGCCGGGGCGGGCAGGGCCGATAGGGGAAAACGGATCATGTGCCCTGCGCCCTTTCGGCGCCTTCGGCAATGGCCTGACGCAGGCGCTTTTCCAGCGCTTCCTGCTTGTGCTTCTGGTGCAGCTTCAGGCCGAACATGTCTTTCACATAGAAGGTGTCGACCACCTGCGCGCCATAGGTGGCAATCACCGCTGACACGATCGAGATGTTGGAACTGGCCAACGTGCGGGTCAGGTCATACAGCAGCCCGGGGCGGTCGCGCGTGTCGACTTCGATGATCGTGTAGATGTCCGAACCTTCGTTGTCGAACATCACATGGGTGGGGAAACGGAATTCCCGCTCCCGCTTCTTGACCTTGTCGCGATCCTTCAGCGCCTCGCGCGGGATGATCTCGCCGCGCAGGGTCTTGTCGATCATCTGTTGCAGGCGCGGCAGGCGGGCGGCCTCATAGGGCTTGCCCTCGGCATCCTGCACCCAGAACACCGGCGTCGCGTAACCGTCCTTCGAGGTGTAGGTGCGGGCGTCGCGCACATTGGCGCCCACCAGTGCCAGTGCGCCGGCCAGACGGGAAAAGATGCCCGGGTGATCGGCCAGCGCGAAACAGGCGCGGGTGGCATCGCGGTCATCGTCGGGGTGCAGGTCGATGCGGATCTCGTCGGTGCCGATGCCTTTCAGCAGCCGGGCAAAGACGGCGTGGGTGTCGGTGGACAGACCCTGCCAGTAGGGCGCGTAATGGCGCGCGGTTTCGTGGCGCAGATCCTTGGCTTCCCAGCCGGCCAGCCGGTCGCGCAGGGCGCGCTTGGCCTCGTCCTCGCGGTTTTCGCGGTTGACGGATTCAAGGCCGCCTTCCAGCGCATCGGCCGTCTGCTTGTGCAACTGGCGCAGCAGCATGGCCTTCCAGTTGTTCCAGGTGCCGGGGCCGACACCGCGGATGTCACAGACCGTCAGCACCGTCAGCAGGTCCAGCCGCTTGCGCGTCTTCACCGCCTTGGCGAAATCGCGCACGGTGCGCGGATCGCCGATGTCGCGTTTCTGCGCCATGTCGGACATCAGCAGGTGATGGCGCACCAGCCATTCGACGGTTTCACATTCCTCATCGCTGAGACCCAGGCGGGGGGCAACGCGGCGCGCGATCTGGGCGCCCAGGATCGAGTGATCCTCGGGCCTGCCCTTGCCGATGTCATGCAGCAGCAGCGCCACATACAGCACCTTGCGGTTCACCCCGGCCTTCAGGATGGAGGACGACAGCGGCAGATCCTCGATCAGCTCGCCACGTTCGATCTGGGCCAGGATGCTGATGGTCTGGATGATGTGTTCGTCCACCGTGTAGTGGTGATAGACGTTGAACTGCATCATCGCGACGATGGGTTCGAATTCGGGAATGAAGGTGGACAGGACGCCCATCTCGTTCATCCGCCGCAGCGGCCGTTCCGGGTTGCCGTGTTTCAGCAGCAGGTCCAGAAAGATGCGCGCGGCCTCGGGGTTTTCGCGCATGTCGTCGTCGATCAGATGCAGATTGGCCGACAACAGGCGCAGCACGTTGGGGTGCAGCAGATAGCCGGTGCGCAGGCCCTCTTCGAAGATGCGCAGCAGGTTCAGCTTGTCTTTCAGGAAATCCTGCGGATCGCGCAGGTCGATCCGGCCTTGCACCAGCGTATAGCCGGATTTTACCCGCTTGGTGCGCTTGAAGATGCCGAAGAGGCTGGCTTCGCGCTTGGCGTGGCGGGCTTCCAGTTCGGCCAGGAAGATGCGGGTCAGTTCGCCCACGCGGGTGGCATGGCGGAAGTAGTCCTGCATGAAGATTTCCACGGCACGGCGGCCGCCCTGATCGGCATAGCCCATGCGGGCGGCGACCTCGGGCTGGACATCGAAGGTCAGCGTGTCGGTGGCGCGGCCGGTGATCAGGTGCAGGTGGCAGCGGACGGCCCAGAGGAAATCTTCCGCGCGGGTGAAGGTGGCGAATTCATCGGCACTGAACAGGCCCGCCCCGACAAGCCCGGCCGCGGTGGGGGTGCGGTGCAGGTATTTGCCGATCCAGTACAGGGTCTGCAGGTCGCGCAGGCCGCCCTTGCCTTCCTTGACGTTGGGTTCCAGCACATAGCGCTGACCGCCCTGCCGGCGGTGGCGTTCGGCGCGTTCGGCCAGTTTCGCCTCGATGAACTGCGGGCCGGTGCCGTTGAACAACTCTCCCCACAGCCGGTCGGCCAGTTCGGTGGCCAGCGGTTCGTATCCGGCGATGAAACGGTGTTCCAGCAGGGCCGTGCGGATGGTGATGTCATCGCGCCCCAGCCGGATGCAATCGGCCACGGTGCGGCTGGCATGGCCGACCTTCAGCTTCAGATCCCACAGCATGTAAAGCATCGATTCGATGACGCTTTCGGCCCAGGGGGTGATTTTCCAGGGCGTCAGGAACAGCAGATCCACATCGGATTGCGGCGCCATCTCGGCCCGGCCGTAGCCGCCGACGGCCAGGATGGCGATGCGCTCGGCCTCGGTCGGGTTGTGCAGCGGGTGCAGGGTCTGCGCGACGGCGAAAGCGGCGGTGACAAGGCCATCTGTCAGCCAGGCCTGTGCGGTGACCAGTGCGCGGGATTCGCGGGGCCGGGCGGCAAAGGCGGCGGCCAGACGGGTGTTGGCGGCGGCGCGCGCCTCGGCCAGATGGCGCACGGCGATGCCGCGGGCGGCGCGCGGTTCCACCGGATCGGGGCTTGCGGCCAGTTCGGCCAGGATGGCCGACACAAGGCTGTCGCCGTCAAGAATCTCGGCGGCGGGCAGCAGCAGGGACCGCCCGTCGGGCGGTCCCTTTTGTGCGGTGGTTCGGCTGGCCTCAGAGGCCGGCGCCGGCGAAGCTGCGGGGAGCGGGGTCAATCACGACGACCTGGTTGTTGCGGATTTCAGCCACGGCAAGGCCGCGTTCGTTGGTGCCGTCCGAGCGGAAGCGGAAGATCCCCGAAACCCCGGCGAAGCCTGCCCCTTGCGTCAGCGTGCCGGCCGAGATGTCACGGCCCTGGCGGGCCAGCGCACCGATGGCGGCGATGCCATCATAGGCCAGCCCGGCAATCGGATGCGGCGCCGCGCCATAAGCCGACTGGTAGCGGCTTTGGAACTGCGCATAAAGGCCCGGATCGGGCAGCGCGAACCAGCCGCCCTGCAGGCTGGGCAGGCCCAGGGTCTGGGCCGGGATGTCCCAGCGGGTCAGGCCGACGAACTTGGAGGCGCCGGTGTCAAGCCCGTTGTCCACCAGAAGCTGGCTGAGCAGCGGCAGGGCACCGGCGGTATCGGCCGTCAGGAAGACCGCGTTTGCGCCCTTTTCCCTGGCGGTCTGCACGATGCCGGGGGCCGCGCCGGACACGCCGTTCTGCGAGAATTCGTAAGAGGCGATGGCCACCACGTTGCCGCCGGCCGCGGTCACGCCGCGCTGGATGGCGTCGCGGCCAAGGGTGCCGGCGGTGTTGCGGTCATGCACGATCATGACCTGACGCTTGCCGCTGCGCACGGCGTAAGACGCCAGACGCCGCGCCGTGTTGTCGAAGGTGGGGCCAAGCACGAAGACATTGCCGCCCGCGATGGCGGGATTGTTCGAGAAGGCCAGAACCGAGATGCCGCGAGGCGCCATGGCCACGCCCACGGCATTGGCTTCTTCGGCGAAGACCGGGCCAAGGATGACCTGCGCGCCTTCGTCGGCGGCCTTTTGCGCCATGGCCACAGCCTGCGCGGGCTGGCCGGCGGTGTTGTAGACCCGCAGGTCGATACTGACGCCCGACAGGTCTGCCACGGCCAGACGCGCGGCATTTTCAAGCGCCTTCGCCAATGCGGCATCGGTGGATTGCGACGATCCGCCCGGCACCAGCAATGCCACCTGCACCTTCTTGCCCGAACCGCCCGAACCGGACGCGGACATCGGTTCGCCGCCGGGCACGCAGGCGGCCAGGAAGAGACCGAAGAAGACAACGAGAAGGTGGCCCAAGGACTTGCGGGCCCGAAGCATTGCGGACAACATGGAAACTTCCTCTGGCAGAGAAGGCGCGGAGACCGTGGTCACGTTAGATGTTTCCCGCAGCGAAGTAAACTTGCCCGGGGGCCTGCGATGAGCGGTTCCTGGGTGCCCGGAGGCCCCCCCGGCGGGATTGCGCCGGGTCTGCATCTGGTGGCGACGCCCATCGGCACGGCGCGCGACATCACCTTGCGCGGGCTGGACGTTCTGGCCGGGGCCGAGGTGCTGATGGCCGAAGACACCCGCACGCTGCGCCATCTGATGGAGATTCACGGCATTGCGCTGGACCGCCGCCCGCTGATCGCCTGCCATGACCATAACGAGACCGAGGTGGCGGCGCGGATGGTGGCGGCGCTGGAAGCGGGAAAGTCGGTCGCCTATGCGTCAGAGGCGGGAACGCCGCTGGTGTCGGACCCGGGATTCGCCCTGGTGCGGGCGGCGGTTGCTGCCGGGCAAAGGGTACATGCGGTGCCGGGGCCTTCGGCGGTGCTGGCGGCGCTGACGCTGGCGGGGCTGCCGACGGACCGCTTCCTGTTCGCCGGTTTCGTGCCCACGGCGGCGGGTGACCGGGCGCGGGTGTTGGCCGAACTGGCGGCGGTTCCGGCGACGCTTGTGGTCTACGAATCGCCGCGACGGGTGGCGCGGACGCTGGCGGAAATGGCGCAGGCTTTCGGGCCGGACCGGCCGGCGGCGATGTGCCGGGAACTGACCAAGCGGCATGAAGAGGTGCGTCGCGGCACGCTGGGCGAACTGGCTGATGCTTTGCAAGGGCAGGAACCGAAAGGCGAAATCGTTCTGGTCGTCGACCGGGCGGCGGCCCGCGTCACCAGCGCCGAAGATTTGCGGACGGCGCTGGAAAATGCACTGCAGACGATGAGCGTTAAGGATGCAGTAGCTTTCGTGTCGCAAGATCTGGGGGTGCCACGGAAAGAGGCCTATCGACTGGCGCTGGAACTGGCGGAGCAATAGGGGCCCTTGCGGGCCGATCATGCGGAGGCGGTGCGATGCCACTGGATTTCGGGTTCGACACGGGCGCTGCCGGCCTGCCTGTTGCCCTTGCCCCCGAACGCCGGCGTCGGGCAGATCGCGGGAGGATGGCCTATCTCTCTGGCCTTGCGGCAGAAGATGCGGTGGCGCGCCGGTATGAGGCAGCCGGGCTGCCGGTGATTGCCCGGCGCTGGCGGGGCCGTTCGGGCGAGGTTGATCTGGTGGCCCGCGATGGCGAGACGGTTGTGTTCATCGAGGTGAAGTCGGCCGCGACCCACGCGATCGCCGCGGAATACCTGACGCGGGCACAGTATGACCGCATTGCCCGCACGGTGGCGGATTTCGTTGACGGGGAACCCGCCGGACAGATGACCGAGGTGCGGATCGACCTGGCGCTGGTGGATCAGACCGGCCGGGTCGAGGTGACCGAAAACATCTGGTTCGACTGACCGGCGGCACTGGCGGGGGGCAGTCGGTTTGCATCCGGCAGCGGCTTGCGCCAAGAAAGGGGCGAAGCCCTGAGCCGGAGGATGCGATGGCCCTGAACGTTGCCCTGCAGATGGACCCGATCGGGTCGGTCAACATCAATGCGGATTCCACTTTCCGCATCGGGATCGAGGCACAGGAGCGGGGGCACCGGCTGTTCTACTACACCCCCGACCGGCTGGCCTTTGTCGAAGGCCGGGTGGTCGCGCGGGGCTGGGACATCGAGCTGCGGCGCGAGGTCGGGAACCATGTCAGCTATGGCCCTGAACGCGAAGTCGACCTGTCCGAGATGGATGTGGTCTGGCTGCGGCAGGACCCGCCCTTCGACATGGGTTACATCACCACGACGCATCTGCTGGAGATGATCCACCCGAAGACGCTTGTGGTGAATGATCCGTTCTGGGTGCGAAACTACCCCGAGAAACTGCTGGTGCTGCGGTTTGCAGACCTGACCCCGCCGACGACGATTGCGCGTGATCTGGCCACGATCCGGGCCTTCAAGGCGCGGCATGGCGATGTGATCCTGAAGCCGCTTTATGGCAATGGCGGTGCGGGGGTGTTCCGGCTGGACGAGAACGACCGCAACCTGACCTCGCTGCACGAGCTGTTCAGTTCGATCAACCGCGAACCCCTGGTGGTGCAGAAGTTCCTGCCGGCGGTGTCGAAGGGGGACAAGCGGGTGATTCTGGTGGATGGCGAACCCGTGGGCGCGATCAACCGGGTGCCACAGCCGGGCGAGACGCGGTCGAACATGCACGCGGGTGGCCGGCCCGAGCCGGTGGGGCTGACCGCGCGGGATCTGGAGATCTGCGCGACCATCGGGCCGGTCCTGCGGGAAAAGGGCCAGGTCTTCGTGGGCATCGACGTGATCGGGGACTGGCTGACCGAGATCAATGTGACCTCGCCCACCGGGATTCAGGAGTTGGAGCGGTTCGACGGCACCAATGCCGCGGCGCGGATCTGGGAAGCGATCGAGGCGAAACGGCGCGGATGAGCCTGCGCCTGCGTCTGTTCCGTGGTGTGATGCGCCACGGGATGAAGCCGCTGTTGCGCCGGGCGCGAGGGGTGGGCGGGGCGCGGGCGGGACTGGTTGCCGTTTCTCTGCTGTTCCCGCCGCCCTTTGGTCCGCGTTCGCGACGCGAGGTGATTGGCGGGGTGCCTTGCCTGCGGCTGACGGGCGGGGATGGGGCCGCCGGGCCGGTCTTGCTGTGGATGCACGGCGGGTCGCATGTCGCGGGCAGCGCCTTCACCCATCGGGCCATGGTGGGCCGGATCATCCGCGTCGCGGGCGGGCAGGCCGTGCTGCCCGACTATCGCCGCGCGCCCGAACATCCGGCGCCGGCTGGGTATGACGACGGGGTGCGGGTGCTGGAGGCGCTGTGGGCGGCGGGTGTCGCGCCGGGCCGGATCGTGCTGGGCGGTGACAGTGCCGGGGGCGGGCTGGCGGCAGGGCTGCTGGCCGAAGCCGAGGCGCGAGGCAAGCCCCCGGGTGGCGTGGTGCTGCTGTCACCCTGGGCCGACCTGACGCTGGCAGGCGCGTCGATCCGCAGCAATGCCGCGCGCGAGGCGCTGTTGCCGGCCGAACGGATGCCCGAGATGGTTGATTTGATCCGGGGCGTGCTTGACCCGGCCGATCCGCGTCTTTCGCCCCTGTTTGCCCGCTGGGCAGGGTCGTGTCCGGCGCTGATCTGCGTTGGCACCACCGAAATCCTGCTGGATGATTCGCTGCGGTTGGCCGAGGCGATGCGGCAGGCTGGCGCGCAGGTGGACCTGGTGCGTCAGCCGGGGGCGCCGCATGTGCTGGCCTATCTGGCGCCCTGGGTGCCCGAGGCGCGGGCCGAAATCCGGCGGATCGCGGCGTTTTTGCGCAGCCTGTAGCGGTGGTCAGGCCTTGGGGCCGACGGTCAGGCGGAAGCTGACCGCCTCGGCCACATGCGGCTGGCGCACGGCGTCCGAACCGTCCAGGTCGGCGATGGTGCGGGCGACGCGCAGGATGCGGTGATAGCCACGGGCCGAAAGCCCCATGCGTTCGGCAACGCGGGTGATCAGGGCGCGGCCTTCGGTATCGGGGGCGGCAAAGTGATCCAGCGCCTCGCCTTCGAGATCGGCGTTGACGCGGGCGCCGGTGCCGTCCAGCCGGTCGGATTGCGCGGCGCGGGCGGCGGCGACGCGGGCGGCGATGGTGCCCGAGGGTTCGCCGGTGGCGGGAAGGTCAAGGTCGGCATAGGCGACGGGGGGCACTTCGACGCGCAGATCGAAGCGGTCCATCAGCGGCCCCGAGATGCGGCCAAGGTAATCTTCGCCGCAGATCGGCGCGCGGCCGCAGGCGCGGTTCGGGTCGGACAGGTAGCCGCATTTGCAGGGGTTGGCGGCCGCCACCAGCAGGAAACGGCAGGGATAGCGGATATGGGCATTGGCGCGGGCGACCATGATCTCGCCGGTTTCGATGGGCTGGCGCAGGGTTTCCAGCACGGCGCGGGGAAATTCGGGAAACTCGTCCAGAAACAGCACGCCGTTATGGGCCAGGCTGATTTCGCCCGGCTTCGCGCCCTTGCCGCCGCCGACAATGGCCGCCATCGAGGCGGTGTGATGCGGTTCGCGGAACGGGCGCTGGCGCGAGATGCCGCCTTCGGTCAGAAGGCCAGCGAGCGAATGGATCATCGAGGTTTCCAGCGCCTCGGCGGGCGACAGCGGCGGCAGGATGCCGGGCAGGCGGGCGGCCAGCATGGACTTGCCCGAGCCGGGGGTGCCGACCATGAACAGGTGGTGGCGCCCGGCGGCGGCAATTTCCAGCGCGCGCTTGGCGCGTTCCTGCCCCTTCACATCGCGCAGGTCGCGGCCCTGTGGTGCGGCGCGCACCTCGCCGGCCTCGGCGGCGGGCAGTGGGGTCTGGCCGGTGTAATGGCGCACCACCTCGGCCAGCGATCCGGCGGCGATCACCTCGGTCGTGCCGACCCAGGCCGCCTCGGCCCCGCAGGCGCGGGGGCACAGAAGGGCGCGGCCCTCTTCAGCCGCGGCCATGGCGGCGGGCAGGGCGCCAAGCACCGGCATCAGCCGGCCATCCAGCGACAGTTCCCCCAGGGCGACGGTGTGCTCCACCTCATCCTTGGGAAGGATGTCCAGCGCGGCCAGCAGGGCCAGCGCGATGGGCAGGTCGAAATGGCTGCCCTCTTTCGGCAGATCGGCAGGGGCCAGGTTCACCGTGATACGCCGGTTCGGCAGGGCGATGGACAGCGCCTGAAGCGCGGCGCGGATACGTTCCTTGGCCTCGCTGACCGCCTTGTCGGGCAGGCCGACAAGGTTGAAGGCGGCCGTGCCGGCGGCAAGGGCGCATTGTACCTCAACCATCCGGGCCTCGACCCCTTCGAAGGCCACCGTATAGGCCTTGGCCACCATTCCCGCGCCCCGCTTAACTTTGGTTAATCCTTAGCGGGCAAATGGTTAGCGAATGGTAAACGCCTGTGGCCGGATCAGCCCCGGATCAGGGGGCCGTCTCGCCCCGGTAAAGCGCCATGAACCTGGGCCAGGCCTCGGGGTCGGCGGCGGTCTTGTCGCGGCAGAAGGCGTTGCAGAAGCCGAAGCGACGACCGGCCAGTTCCAGCACATGGGTGACGGGGCCACCGGAATAGGGGCAGGCGGCGTTTTCCGCCTCGGTTCCCGCAACGGGGTGCGCCGGCAGCGGCACCGGGCCGGGCCAGTCGCGCCGGGGCCAGTCGCGGCGGTAGAAATCCTGATCGGCGCCGTCAACCAGCCCCATCGCCCGCCAGCGGCGGAAGGAGGGGTGGCAGAGGTGGGCATTCACATAGGCGGTGGCCATGGGGCCAACCGGCAGGTTGTAGCCCGCGATCCGCGCCGCGACCGGGGCGAAGAACACATCGGCCGCCGAGTAGCCGCCGCACAGCCAGGGCGTGCGCGATCCGGTCGCCTCGCGCGCCCAGGTCCAGATGGTTTCCAGCCGGGCCAGATCGGCCAGCACCGGGGGCGGCGGATCGCAGTCGGTATAGCTGACGCGCAGGTTCATCGGGCAATGGGTGCGCAGCGCGGAAAACCCGGCGTGCATTTCCGCCGCCAGCACCCGCGCCACGGCACGGTGTTCGGGATCGGCGGGCCAAAGGCTGGCCTCGGGGTGGCGCGAGGCAAGTTCTTCGGCAATCGCCAGCGATTCCGGGACGACGGTTCCGGCGGGGGTGCGCAGGGTGGGCGCGGTGCGGGCGGGGGGAAAATCGCGCAGAAGGGTGGGCAGTTCGTCGGTGTAAAGCCGCGCCTGCAGGGTTTTCACCGGAATGTCGAAGGCATCAAACAGCAGCCAGCCGCGCAAGGACCAACTGGAATAGCCGCGGTCACCGATCACGAGGGTATAGGTCAAAGTCCCGTCTCCTTGAATTCGGCGCCGACGCTAGCCGCAGCCGGTCATCGTGCAAAGCGATGAATTCTGACTGGGGCCATCACGCGATGTGATTGATCGCCCGGACGGCACAGGTGGGGCCGAAGTCGATGCAGGTTACCGAGAGCGGGTCGATCCGATGCGCGAAGGCGGCCAAGGGGGATAGGCCTTCGGCCAGTTGCAGCGCGGCGACGATGGGGCCGAAATGGGCCACCACAATCACCTCGGGCCGGTCGGACAGCCGGCCGATGGCTGCATGGACGCGGGCCGTCAGCCGGTTCCAGCTTTCGCCGCCCGGGGGGCAGGTGTCGCCGGGATCATCCCAGAAGGCGCGGGCGGCGGCCTGATCCTCGATCTCGTCCCAGGGCCGCAGTTCCCAGGCGCCGAAGTTCAGTTCGCGCCAGTCCGGGTCATGCGGCAGGCGGGGGCGGGGGGCCAGGGCATCGGCGGTGGCGACGGCGCGCGACAGGTCGGACGACAGCACCGGCGCATCGGCCGGCAGGTGGGCGTTCAGCCGGGCAATGGCCGCATGGTCCGACAGGTCGGCCGGCAGGTCGGACCAACCGACCATGGTTTTCGCATGGGTCGGGCCGTGGCGCACCAGCCAGAGCCGCGTCATGGCAGCCGGCCTTTCAGGGCCAGTGGCAGCCCCGCAATCACCACGACCACCAGCCCGGCCAGCGCGGCAAGCCGCTGGTTCAGACGGCCCTGTTCATCGCGGAAGGCGCGGGCAAGGGCATTTTCGGGAACGATGCCCCAGCCCACTTCGTTGGTGACGACGATCACCGGGCCGGGGCAGGCGGCCAGGGCGGCCAGCAGCCGGTCCGCTTCGGCGGCAAGATCGTGTTCGGCCAGCAGGTGATTGGTCAGCCAGAGGGTGGCGCAGTCGATCAGGGTCACGCTGCCCGCGGGGGCTGCGGCCAGCGCGGGGCCAAGGTCAAGCGGGGCTTCGATGGTTTCCCAGCCGTCGCCCCGGTCTTCGATATGGCGGGCAATGCGGGCGGCCATCTCGTCATCCCAGACGGTGGCGGTGGCGATGTAGCGCCGGGCAAGGCCGGTGCCGCGCGCCAGCCGTTCCGCCTGATGCGATTTGCCTGACCGCGCGCCGCCGGTGACCAGCGTCAGGGCGGGCAGGGAAAAAATGGGGGTATCGGGTGATCCGGTCACGGGGGGCCTGCGTAGAAGAGGTCGAACGTCGGCAGGTCTGCCGCGCAGGCTACCGGGTGGGGGTTGTCATGGCGCTTGACGGATATAGCGAAGTCGGACTGTCTCGCCAAGCGATGCGGGCCGAGCTTCTGGATGCGGAAACCGAGCTTGCCCTGGCGCGGGCCTGGCGCGACCAGCGCGACGAACGGGCCCTGCACCGGCTGATCACGGCCTATATGCGGCTGGCAATCAGCATGGCGGGGCGGTTCCGGCGCTATGGCGCCCCGATGAACGATCTGATTCAGGAGGCAAGCCTTGGCCTGATGAAGGCAGCGGAAAAGTTCGACCCGGATCGCGGGGTGCGGTTCTCGACCTATGCGGTGTGGTGGATCAAGGCCAGCATCCAGGACTATGTGATGCGGAACTGGTCGCTGGTCCGGACAGGATCGACCAGCAGCCAGAAATCGCTGTTCTTCAACCTGCGCCGCGTGCAGGCCAAGCTGGAACGCGAAGCCATCGCGCGCGGCGAGGCGCTGGACCAGTTGCGCCTGCGTAAAATGGTGGCCGAAGAGATCGGCGTGCCGGTGGGCGATGTCGAGATGATGGAAGGACGTCTGTCGGGATCGGACTATTCGCTGAACGCGATGCAATCGGCCGACGAGGACGGCCGCGAATGGATTGACGCGCTGGAAGATGACGGCCCGCAGGCGCAGGATCATGTCGAGGCATCGCATGACGGGGCGCAGTTGCGGCAGTGGCTGGACCGCGCGATGGACGGGCTGAACCCGCGCGAGCGGTTCATCGTGGCCGAGCGCCAGTTGCGCGATGACCCCCGCACGCTGGAATCGCTGGGCGAAGAGCTGGGGTTGTCGAAAGAGCGGGTGCGTCAGCTTGAAGCGGCGGCGTTCACGAAACTGCGCCGCAGTCTTGAAGCCCAGTCCCGAGAGGTGCATCACTTCCTCGCATGAGGAAATATGCCCTGATTGCCGCGCTGGCGGCCCCGCTTCCCGCCCTTGCCCAGATTGATCCGCCGCCCGGGATGGATGTCTATGTTCTGGGCGAAATCCATGACAATCCGGCACATCATGCCGAACAGGCCCGGCTTGTGGGCGTAATCGCGCCGCAGGCCGTGGTGTGGGAAATGCTGTTGCCTGCGCAGGTGACGTCCGCCGAAGGCGTGGATCGCACCGATGCCGTGGCGTTGGAGGCTGCGCTGCAATGGAAAGGGTCCGGCTGGCCGGATTTTGCCATGTATGCGCCGATCTTTGCCGCCGCAGGGCCGGCCCTGCATCTGGGCGGGGCGGTGCCGAAGGACGCCTTGTCAAAGGCCGTGAAGAACGGTGCGGCGGCGGTCGTCGGCCCCGAGGTGGCTGCGCTGTGGGGGCTAGGGCCGCTGACCCCCGACGACCAGGCGGCGCGCGAGGCCGACCAGCAGGAGGCGCATTGCAACGCCCTGCCCGAAGCCATGCTGCCGGGCATGGTCGAGGCGCAACGGCTGCGCGATCAGACGATGGCGGCGGCGGCTGTTGTGGCGGTGGCCGAGGGCCGGCGCCCGGTCGTCATCATCACCGGCAGCGGCCATGCCCGCAAGGATCAGGCGATTCCGGCGATGATCGCGCAGGCGGCTCCGGGGCTGAAGGTCTGGTCGCTGGGGCAGGCCGAGGCCGATCCGGGGCCGGATGCGCCCTATGACGCGGTGAATGTCACCGCCCCCGCGCCGCGCGAAGACCCCTGTCTGGCCTTCACCGGCCAATCCTCAGGCGGTTGAGTTTGCCGCCGCCCGGCCCTAACGTTCGGGGGCAGGACAAGGGGCGGGTGATGCTGGCAGGCAAGCGCATATTGTTGATCGTTGGTGGCGGGATTGCCGCCTACAAGGCGCTGGAACTGGTGCGTCTGCTGAAGAAGGCCGGGGCTACCGTATCGCCGGTGCTGACGCGGGCGGGGGCCGAGTTTGTCACGCCCCTGTCGCTGTCGGCACTGGCGGGTGAAAAGCTGCATCAGGATCTGTTCGATCTGGGGGATGAGGCCGAGATGGGCCATATCCAGCTTAGCCGGGCGGCGGATCTGCTGGTCGTGGCCCCGGCAACGGCGGATCTGATGGCCAAGATGGCCACCGGCCGGGCCGATGACTTGGCCTCGACCCTGCTGCTGGCGACCGACAAGCGGGTGCTGGTTGCCCCCGCGATGAACGTGCGGATGTGGACGCATCCGGCAACGCAGCGCAACCTGGCCACCCTGCGCGGCGACGGGGTGCTGATGGTCGGGCCGGACGAGGGCGAGATGGCCTGTGGCGAATACGGGCCGGGCCGGATGGCCGAGCCGGTGGCGATTCTGGCCGCCATTGACGCGGCACTGGGGGGCGGGCCGCTGGCGGGGCGGCATGTTCTGGTGACCTCTGGCCCGACGCATGAACCCATTGATCCGGTGCGCTATATCGCGAACCGCTCTTCGGGCGCGCAGGGCACGGCGATTGCGGCGGCGCTGCGCGATCTGGGGGCCAGGGTCACGTTCGTCACCGGAACGGCTGAAGTGCCCCCGCCGCAGGGCGTGACAGTGGTCCGGGTGGAAACGGCCGCGCAGATGCTGGCGGCTGTGCAGGCCGCACTGCCCGCCGAGGCGGCGGTGATGGCGGCGGCGGTGGCCGACTGGCGTGTCGCCAATGCGGCGGGGCAGAAGATGAAGAAGGACGGCACTGGCCAGCCGCCCGCGCTGGAATTTGCCGAGAACCCCGACATTCTGGCGACCGTCTCGCAAGGGGCGCAAAGGCCGCGTCTGGTGGTGGGCTTCGCCGCCGAAACGACGGATGTGCTGGCCCATGCCACGGCGAAACGCGCCCGCAAGGGCTGTGACTGGATCGTGGCGAATGATGTGTCGCCGGCAACGGGCATCATGGGGGGCAGCGAAAACGCGGTCACGCTGATCAGCGCCGAGGGGGCCGAAAGCTGGCCGCGCATGGCCAAGGATGCGGTGGCACGCCGGCTGGCCGCCCGGATTGCCGAGGCGCTGGCATGAGTGGGGCCGATGTCCGGGCAGAAATTGGACCGGAGGCTCTGAAAACCCCGGGGCGCGCGCGATGACGGCGGTGGTGCGTATCCTGCGGGAGGACTGGGCCGATCCGTCGCTTCCCTTGCCCGCCTATCAGACAGCAGGCGCGGCGGGTGCGGACATCTGTGCCAATTTCCCCGAGGCTGACCGCGCGGCGGGCCTGACGCTGGCGCCGATGCAGCGGGCAATCTGCCCCACCGGCCTGCGGGTGGCGATACCCGAGGGGTATGAGATGCAGATCCGCCCGCGCTCGGGCCTTGCCACGAAGCACGGGATTACCCTGCCGAACACGCCCGGCACCATCGACAGCGATTATCGCGGCCCCTTGGGCGTGGCGCTGGTGAACCTTGGGGCCGCGCCTTACACCATTCACCACGGCGACCGCATCGCGCAGGCGGTGGTGGCGCCGGTGGTGCAGGCGCGCTTTCATCTGGTGCAGGCGCTGGACAGCACGGCGCGCGGCGAGGGCGGTTTCGGATCGACCGGGTTCGATACCCCCGGCAAGCGATGACCGGCCTGATCGGCTTTGCCGTGATCTGGGGCGCGGGGCGGGGCCTTGGCTGGCCGCGCGCGCTGTCGCTGGGGCTGGCGCTGCTGTGGTGGTTGCTGCTGGTGGCCGTTCATGCGCCGGGGATTGGCGTGCCGCAGGTGGCCGCCATGCTGGGCGGTGATTTCCGGCTGTGGCTGATCTTTGGTGGCGTGGCTGCGGCGGTGCTGGCCTATGGCGCGGGCCTTGGCGCATTGCGGGCGCGCGTGAAGGCGCGGCCGGTCGCGCCGCTCTCGTCGCAAGGCCCGTTCAGCGAGGTGGAGCTGGACCGCTATGCCCGCCATATCCTGCTGCGCGAAATTGGCGGGCCGGGGCAGCGGCGGCTGAAAGAGGCGAAGGTTCTGGTGGTGGGGGCGGGCGGTCTGGGCTCACCCGCGCTGCTGTATCTGGCGGCGGCGGGGGTGGGCACCATCGGGGTGATCGACGCCGACGCGGTGGAAGGGTCGAACCTGCAACGGCAGGTGATTCATACCGATGCGCGGATCGGCCTGCCCAAGGTGTTTTCCGCCGAGGCTGCGATGAAGGCGCTGAACCCGTTTGTCGCGGTGCGGCCCTATCACCGGCGGCTTGAGCCGGACATCGCTGCCGGCCTGATCGCGGATTACGATCTGGTGCTGGACGGAACCGACAATTTCGACACCCGCTATCTGGTGAACCGCGTCTGTGCCGGTCTGGGCAAGCCGCTGATCGCGGGCGCCCTTACCCAATGGGAGGGGCAGCTTTCCGTCTGGGATCCGGCACGGGGGGCACCGTGTTATGAATGTATCTTCCCGACCCGGCCCGCGCCCGGCATGGTGCCCACCTGTGCCGAGGCGGGGGTGGCCGCGCCGCTGCCCGGCATCATCGGGGCGATGATGGCGATGGAGGCGGTGAAGCTGATCACTGGCGCGGGCGAGCCGTTGCGCGGACGCCTGCTGCTGCACGATGCGCTGCACGCCGAAAGCCGGGTGATTGCCGTCGGAAAGCGGGCGGACTGCCCGGTCTGCGGCGGGCAGTCCTGACGTTGCGGTCTGGCCGTCAGCCGATCCGGTAGCTTGAGGCGGTGACGCCGCCGAACAGCCCCGTGTCATGATAGACCATGGTCGCCTTTTCGCCTTCGGCCGCGCCAAGAGCGGCGAAGAGAGGAACGAAATGGTCTTCCTCCTTGTGGCAGATCCGGGCGTAGGGGGCCTGTTCCCAATGGATCAGCCGGTCGGTGCGTTCGGCGGGCGGGGCGGCCATGGTTTCGGCCAGCCAGGCGTCAAACGCCTCGGACGGCTCTTTCGCACCGGGGCCGAAGAGGCGGAGGTTGTGGTAGGACAGGCCCGAGCCGACGATCAGCACGCCTTCATCGCGCAGCGGTGCCAGGGCACGGCCAAGGGCGAAGTGTTCCGCGGGGGAATAACCCTTGCGCAGCGACACCTGGAACAGCGGCATGTCGGCATCGGGATACATGACATAGGCGGGCACGAAGGTGCCGTGGTCATAGCCCTGTTTCGCGTCAAGCCGGACCGGCAGGCCGGCGGCGGCGATCAGGTCCGCCGCCTTCTGCGCCAGATCCGGGGCGCCGGGGGCC
Source organism: Fuscovulum blasticum DSM 2131 (assembly GCF_003034965.1). Lineage (GTDB taxonomy): Bacteria > Pseudomonadota > Alphaproteobacteria > Rhodobacterales > Rhodobacteraceae > Pseudogemmobacter > Pseudogemmobacter blasticus. The sequence goes on from NZ_PZKE01000003.1 coordinate 205,958, forward strand.
TTGTACTGGATCTGGAAGGTGTGGGGCGGGAAGCCGTGATAATCATAGACCATGGGCGGATGGGCCGAGGACATGACCGCGAAGCTGTCCTCCTCCCAATGGCCCGAGATCATCAGGATGGCCTTGGGCCGTTCGGGCAGATCCTTCACCATCTGCACGAAGCTGGCTTCGAGATTGCGGAACATGGCGCGCCAGTCGGGCATCCAGGGCCAGGGGCCGCCGCCATGGCTGATGAAATAGGTGGGCATACGGGAAGACATGTTCGATCTCCGGGAGGTCAGGTTCCTGCCAAGATGCCCCTCGGGAAGGTTTCGCTCAATTCCGCAGCGTCAAAGGGAAAGAGTGCGCTGCCGCACAGAGGACAGACAGTCTTGCAAGCCCCGGAACGCTTGACCATAGTCCGCCAGGACCAACCGGGAGCCTGACCCATGAAACTGACCACCGTGCTTGGCGCTGCCGCGCTGTCGTTCCTGCCGCTTGCCGCGCTGGCCGAGGGCCTGCCAGATCTGGGCGGCAAAGAGGTGGTGGTGGTGACCGAGAACGCCTATCCGCCGCTGCAGTTTCTGGACAAGGACGGCACGCCGATCGGCTGGGAATATGACGCGATGGCGGAAATCGCCAAGCGGCTGAACATCACGGTCAAATATGAGAACACCAGTTGGGACGCGATGATTCCGGCGGTTGCGGAAGGCCAGTATGACCTGGGCATGACCGGCATCACCATCAAGGACGACCGCAAGGAGAAGGTGGATTTCTCCGACCCCTACATGCGGTCGGAAATGCTGATGATCGTTCGCAGCGACGAGGCGCGGTTCACCGATGCTGCCTCCTTCGCCGCGGACCCGAAGCTGCTGGTTTCGGCGCAACCGGGCACCTCGCCCTTCTATGCCGCCGTCTATGAGATTCTTGACGGGAACGAGGAAAACCCGCGCATCATCAAGTTCGAGACCTTCGGGGCCGGCCTTGAGGCCCTGAAGACCGGCGACGTGGATCTGACGCTTTCCGATTCAACGGCGGCGAACGGTTATGTTGCCGCCTCGGACGGGGCGTTGAAGATCATCGGTGCGCCGCTGGCAAGCGAGGATTTCGGTTTCATCTTCCCCAAGGGCAGCGAACTGGTTGCGCCGTTCAACGCGGCGATTGCCGAGCTGAAGGCCGACGGCACGCTGGATGCGCTGAACCAGAAGTGGTTCGTCGATTACAAGATGGGTGAGTAACGGGCAGGGCCCCGGGGTGACCTGAACCCCCGGGGCAACCGGATGACGCCACAAAACACCCCCGACAAGGACTTCCCCTGGTGGCTGGTGATCGTCGTGATCACCGGCATTTACCTGTTTTACGAAATGATCTCGGACGAGGTCTATCGCGCGGCGCTGCGGGCGTTGTCCAAGGGCATCTGGATCACCGTCGGCGTGTCGGTGGTGGCCTATCTGGGCGCCTGCCTGATCGGCCTGGGACTGGCGGTCATGGGGCTGTCGCGCCACATCGTGCTGCGCCAGGCGGCGCGGCTTTATATCGAGATCATGCGCGGCGTGCCGATCCTGGTGCTGCTTCTTTATGTGGCCTTCGTGCTGGTTCCCGCCTGCATTGCGGCGGTCAACTGGCTGGCCGGGGCCGAGCCGGGCGCCGAGATCATCCGCACCCGCGATGTGCCGCTGCTGTGGCGGGCGGTGCTGGCGCTGATGCTGGCCTATTCGGCCTTTCTGGCCGAGATCTTCCGGGCGGGCCTGCAGGCGGTGGACAAGGGCCAGATCGAGGCCGCGCAGGCCTTGGGGCTAAGCGGCTGGCTGCGGTTCCGGCTGGTCAGCTTTCCGCAGGCGTTCCGTATGATCCTGCCGCCTTTGGGCAATGATTTCGTGGCTATGGTCAAGGATAGCTCGCTGGTGGCGGTGCTGGGCATTTCCGATGTGGCGCAACTGGCCAAGGTCACCTCCTCGGGCAACTTCCGCTATTTCGAGACCTACAACGTGGCGGCGCTGATCTATCTGACCATCACCATCGGGCTAAGCCTGCTGCTGCGCCGGTTCGAGACCCGGATGCGGACGCGCGGCTTGGGGGACCGTTAGGCCTGCGGCGGCAAGGCCGGGGGCCAGCCCCCGGACCCCGGGGTATTTGTCCCGACTGGACGCAGGGGTGGACCTTCGGGTTTGGCGCCCCTAGCTTGACCGCAAAGGAGTGCTGCCGATGAATGTCTTGCTGGACCTCTGGGATACGCCCTTTGCCCTGCCGCCCTTTGCCGCCATCCGCGACGAGGATTTCGCGCCGGCCTTTGAGGAGGCCCTGGCACGGGCCCGGACGGCGATCATGGCCATCGCCGAAGGACCGGCGACCGATTTCGCCGGGGTGATCGAGGCGCTGGAACTGGCTGAGGCGGATCTCGACCGGGTGGCAGGGGTTTTCTACAACCTTGCCGGTGCGGATTCGAACGAGGCCCGCGAAGCCTTGCAGCGCGACCTGGCGCCGAAGATGAGCGCCTTTTCCAGCGAAATCACCAACAACAAGGCGCTGTTCGGCAAGATCGAGGCGCTGTGGCAGGCGCGCGCCGATCTTGCGCTGACGGCCGAACAGGCCCGGGTGCTGGAGCTGTACCGGCGCATGTTCGTGCGGTCCGGCGCGGCGCTGGACGGGGCGGCGGCGGAACGGTTGACGGCGGTCAAGGCGCGGCTGGCGGTGCTGGGCACCCAGTTCAGCCAGAACCTGCTGGCGGATGAACGGTCGTGGTTCATGGAGCTTTCCGAAGCCGATCTGGAGGGGCTGCCGGACTTCGTGGTGGAAACGGCGCGGGCGGCGGGGGCCGAGCGGGGGCTGGGGCCGGTGGTCACCCTGAACCGCAGCCTGATCGTGCCGTTCCTGCAATTCTCGCCCCGGCGCGCGTTGCGGCAGCGGGCCTATGAGGCCTGGGTGGCCCGTGGCGCCAATGGGGGCGCAACCGACAACCGCGGCATTGCGGTGGAAATCCTGGCGCTGCGGCACGAGCGGGCGCAGCTTCTGGGCTATGCCGATTTCGCGGCCTACAAGCTGGAACCGGAAATGGCCAAGACGCCGGCGGCGGTGCGTGACCTGCTGATGCGGGTCTGGGCGCCGGCACGGGCCAAGGCGCTGGCCGATGCGGCGGTGCTTGAGGCGATGCTGGTGGCGGATGGCGGCACCGGGCCGCTGGAGGCCTGGGACTGGCGCTATTACAGCGAAAAGCGGCGGCGTGCCGAGCATGATCTGGATGAGGCGGCGCTGAAGCCCTACCTGTCGCTTGAGGCCATGCTGGGCGCGATGTTCGATTGCGCGACCCGGCTGTTCGGGCTGGAATTCCGGGAAATCGAAGGGCCGTTCTACCACCCTGATGTGCGGGGGTGGGAGGTCACCCGCAAGGAGGCGCATGTGGCGGTGTTCCTGGGCGATTACTTCGCCCGCGGGTCCAAGCGCAGCGGCGCCTGGTGTTCGGCGATGCAGTCGCAGCGCAAGCTGGGCGCCGATGTGCGGCCCATCGTGGTGAACGTGTGCAACTTCGCCAAGGGCGATCCCTGCCTGCTGTCCTATGACGATGCGCGCACGCTGTTCCACGAATTTGGCCATGCGCTGCATCAGATGCTGTCCGACGTGACCTATGGCTTCATCAGCGGCACCTCGGTCGCGCGCGATTTCGTGGAACTGCCCAGCCAGCTTTACGAACACTGGCTGGAAGTGCCGGCGGTGCTGGAGGCCCATGCAAGGCACTGGCAGACCGGCGCCCCGATGCCGGCCGACATGCTGAAGCGGCTGCTGGATGCGGGCACCTATGACCAGGGCTTTGCCACGGTGGAATTTGTCGCCAGCGCGCTGGTCGATCTTGAATTCCACACCGGCACGCCACCCGCCGATCCGATGCAGAAACAGGCCGAGGTGCTGGAGGCCTTGGGGATGCCGAGGGCGATCCGGATGCGCCACGCCACGCCGCATTTCGCGCATGTGTTCAGCGGTGACGGCTATTCCAGCGGATACTACAGCTACATGTGGTCCGAAGTGATGGATGCCGATGCCTTCGCGGCCTTCGAAGAGGCGGGCGATCCCTTCGACCCGGAAACCGCGGCCCGGCTGGAGAAGTTCATCCTGTCGGCGGGCGGCAGCGAAGAGGCCGAAGCGCTGTATCTGAAATTCCGCGGCAAGATGCCGGGGGTTGAGGCACTGCTCAAGGGGCGGGGCCTGCTGGACGCGGCGTAGGGGGCGCTGCCCCCGTCCTGCGGACTCCCCCGGGATATTTTCTTTCTGAAAGAAGCCCCTCTTTCAGGATCAAAATATCCCCGCCGGAGGCATCCCGAACCAAGCCGCGAAGGCGGCGCTGGCGAGACAGGCGACTTGCGGCGCAAGCCGCTCAGGTTGACAGCCGGCGCAACTGACCCGGAGGGTGGCCGTAGGTGCGGCGGAAAGCGCGGCTCAGCGTGGCGGGGCTGGTGAAGCCGGTGCGCAAGGCCACCTCGGCCAGCGGATGGCGGGTGTCGGTCAGCATCCGGCGGGCGGCCTGCAGGCGCAGCGACAGCGCATAGGCGCCGGGCGGGGTGCCAAAGGCGGCGCGGAACAGGGTTTCCAGACGGCGCGGCGACAGGCCCACGGCGGCGGCGGTTTCAGCCACCGGCTCGGGCGTGTCGATCCGCGCCTCCATCCGCTTGGCGGCGGCGGCGACGCGCGGGTCAAGGCCGGGGTCGGGCTGGCGGGCGGCAACCTGCGGCTCTGACCCCGGGCGCGCGATTGTCAGAAAGCTGTTCGCCACCTGCCGGGCCAGTGGGGCGCCATGACGGGCGCGGATCAGTTGCAACATGAAATCCGCCGCCGGCGCGGCGCCGCCGATCGTCACCCGGTTGCGGTCGATCACGAAACGGTCGGGGACCACGTCGATGTCGGGATGGGCGGCGGCAAGGTCTTCCAGGTCTTCCCAATGCACGGTTGCGCGATAGCCTGACAGCAGGCCCGCCCGCGCCAGCACCCAGGGCGCGGCGTCGATGCCGCCAACCAGCGCGAAGCGGGGCGCCAGGCGGCGCAGGTCGCGGATCAGCGGGCGGGTGGCAACCTGATCCAGCCGGTAGCCGGCGACAACAATCAGCATCTCGGCCCCTTCGGCGGCCGCCAGCGGCCCGGTCGAGGGCAGCGACAGTCCGCAGGTCAGCGGGGCCGGCGCCCCGTCGGGGGTGACGACCCGCCAGCGGAAGGCTTCGGTTCCCAATTGCCGGTTGGCGTTGCGCAGCGGGTCCAGCGCCGAGGCCACTTCAAGGATCGAGGATTGTGGCAGCACCAGAAGCGCCAGCGACAGCGGCGCGCGGGCCGGAGAGAAGATTGCGTTTTCCGTCATCAGGATTTCGTAATTCGCAAATCATCGCCTGCCAAGCCCGATAAGGTGGCAGACCAGACCCGGAGGAACCCCGATGCCGCTGACCATGAACCGCGAAGTCTTCATCACCTGTGCCGTGACCGGATCGGGCGGCACGCAGGACCGCAGCCCCCACGTTCCGCGCAGCCCGCAACAGATTGCCGAAAGCGCCATCGCGGCGGCCAGGGCCGGCGCGGCGGTGGTGCATTGCCATGTGCGCGATCCCGAAACCGGCAAGCCGGCGCGCGATCCGGCGCTGTATCGCGAAGTGACCGAGCGTATCCGCGACAGCGACACCGATGTTGTCCTGAACCTGACCGCGGGCATGGGGGGCGACCTGCTGTTCGACGGCACCGAGGCGATGAACCGGATGGGCGCCAGGTCCGACATGGCGGGCGCGACCGAGAGGGTGGCGCATGTGGTGGACTGCCGGCCCGAGATCTGCACGCTGGACTGCGGCACGATGAATTTCAACGAGGCCGACTATGTGATGGTCAACACGCCCGGCATGTTGCGCGACATGGCCAAGCGCATGGTCGAATCCGGTGTGCGGATCGAGATCGAAGCCTTCGACACCGGCCACCTGTGGTTTGCCAGGCAACTGGCCGACGAAGGCATCATCCCGGACCCGGTGCTGGTGCAACTGTGCATGGGCGTGCCGTGGGGCGCGCCGGATGACCTGAACACCTTCATGGCCATGGTGAACAACGTGCCGAAGCATTGGCACTGGTCGGCCTTTGCCCTTGGGCGCCACCAGATGCCCTATGTCGCGGCGGCGGTGCTTGGCGGCGGCAACGTGCGGGTGGGGCTGGAAGACAACCTCTGGCTCGACAAGGGCGTTCTGGCGACGAACGCGCAGCTTGTGGAGCGCGCCGCGACCATCATCGAGAACCTTGGCGCCAGGGTCATCACCCCGGCCGAGGTGCGGGCGCGGCTGAAGCTGGAGAAACGGGCGCCGGTGGCGAGGTAGTCGTCCGCTCCGGCGGGAGTACTGCGAGATAGATGAAATGGCCTTCCCAATGTGGAGGCCGCAGGGGATGGGAGAGGCGGGCAATGGCGCGCAAGGCAGCAATCATCGGCGGCGGCGTGATCGGGGGCGGTTGGGCGGCGCGCTTCCTGCTGAACGGCTGGGATGTGGGGGTCTTCGACCCCGACCCCGAGGCCGAACGCAAGATCGCGGCCGTGCTGGCCAATGCCCGGCTGGCGCTGCCCGCCCTTTCGGACGTGCCGATGCCGGCCGAAGGCAAGCTGACCTTTCACGGCACCATCGGCGAGGCCGTCGATGGGGCGGAATATGTGCAGGAAAGCGTGTCCGAACGGATCGAATTGAAGCACAAGGTCTATGCCCAGTTGCAGCAGGCCAATCCGGGCGTACTGATCGGGTCTTCGACCAGCGGCTTCAAGGCAAGCGACCTGCAAAAGGGCAGCCCGGCGCCGGAAAACATCATCGTCGCGCATCCGTTCAACCCGGTCTACCTGCTGCCGCTTTCCGAAGTCTCGGGCAGCCCGAAGAACACGCCTGCGACGGTGGAAAAGACCGTGCAGATCATGAAGGACATCGGGATGTTCCCGCTTGTCATTCGCCACGAGATCGACGCCTTCATCGGCAACCGCTTCCTTGAGGCCGTCTGGCGCGAGGCGCTTTGGATGCTGAAGGACGGCATCGCCACGACTGAAGAGATCGACGACGCCATCCGCATGGGCTTTGGCCTGCGTTGGGGCCAGATGGGCCTGTTCGAGACCTACCGCATCGCCGGGGGCGAAGCGGGCATGCGGCACTTCATGGCCCAGTTCGGCCCGGCGCTGAAATGGCCCTGGACCAAGCTGATGGACGTGCCCGAGTTCAACGACGAACTGGTGGATCTGGTGGCCAGCCAGTCCGACGCGCAATCCGGCATGTATGGCATCCGCGAGCTGGAACGCATCCGCGACCAGAACCTGGTGGGCTTTCTGCGGTCGCTCAAGGAACGCAACTGGGGTGCGGGCAAGGTGCTGCGCGAACATGACGAACGCCGCCGCGCGGCCTTCCATGCCGGCACGCTGGACGGCACGCCGCTGAAGATGGCCGAGATGCAGGTTCTGCCCGGCTGGATCGACTACAACGGCCACATGACCGAAAGCCGCTACCTGTTCTGCGCCTCAGAGGTCTGCGATGCCTTCCTGCGGCTGATCGGGGCCGACATGGATTATGTGGCCGGCGGCCACAGCTATTACACGGCCGAAACCCACATCCGCCATCTGGACGAGGCCAAGCTGGGCGAGCGCATCACCGGCACGTTGCAGGTGGTGAAGGCGGATGAAAAGCGTATCCATACCTTCATTACCCTTGCCGTGGGCGACCGGCCCGTCGCGACGGTCGAGCAGATGATGCTGCATGTCGACATGAAGGCTGGCAAGGCCTGCCCCGCCGCGCCCGAGGTTCTGGTGCTGCTGAACCCCATCGCCACCGCCCATGCCGGGCTGCCCGTGCCCGAAGGCACAGGCCGCGCGGTTGGCCAGAAGAAAGGGTGACCGCCATGGATTTCGGCCTGACCGAAGAACAGACGATGATCGTCGAGACGACGCGTGCTTTCGTCGAGACCGAGCTTTATCCGCATGAACTGGCGGTCGAACGCAGCGGCCACCTGCCGCTGGAGCTGATCCGCGAGCTGCAGCAGAAGGCCATGGCGGCGGGGCTTTACGCGGCCAACATGCCGGTCGAGGTGGGGGGCGCGGGTCTCGATACGCTGTCATGGCTCTTGTACGAAAAGGAACTGGGGCGGGCGAATTATGCCCTGCACTGGACCTGCGTCGCGCGACCATCGAACATCCTGCTGGCGGGGAACGAAGAACAGCGCGAACGCTATCTGATGCCCTGCATCCGGGGCGAGACCTGGGATTGCCTGGCGATGACCGAACCTGGCGCCGGATCGGACCTGCGTGGCATGAAGGCCAGCGCCCGGCCCGATGGCGACGACTGGATCCTGAACGGCACCAAGCATTTCATCAGCCATGCCGATCTGGCCGGCTTTGCCATTGTCTTCGTGGCGACCGGCGAGGAAGACACGCCGCGCGGCCCGAAGAAGAAGATCACCGCCTTCTTCGTGGACAAGGGCACCCCGGGCTTCACCGTGCGCGACGGCTATCGTAACGTCAGCCACCGCGGCTATACCAATGCCGTGCTGGAATTCGACGAATGCCGGGTGAACAAGCGCCAGATCCTGGGCGAAGTTCACAAGGGCTTTGAGGTGGCGAATTCCTGGCTGGGGGCGACGCGCCTGCAGGTCGCCAGCACCTGCCTTGGCCGGGCCGAACGCGCCTTGGGCCACGCCCTGAGCTACGCCGCCGAGCGCCGCCAGTTCGGCCAGCAGATCGGCAAGTTCCAGGGGATTTCTTTCAAGCTGGCCGACATGGCGATGGAACTGAAAGCCGCCGAACTGCTGACGCGCGAGGCGGCGTGGAAATACGATCAGGGCACCGTGACCGAGGCCGACATGTCCATGGCCAAGCTGAAGGCCACCGAAGTGCTGGCGATGATCGCCGACGAGGCGATTCAGATCCACGGCGGCATGGGCCTGATGGACGAGTTGCCGCTGGAACGTATCTGGCGCGATGCGCGGGTCGAGCGGATCTGGGAAGGCACCTCGGAAATCCAGCGGCATATCATCAGCCGCGAATTGCTACGGCCGCTCGGGGCGTGAGGCGTCGCAAGCCGGGGGTTTCACACCCCCGGGCCCCCGTGGGATATTTTCAGACAGAAAATGGGTGGAAAGATCGCGATGATTAATCGTTTGTTTACCAGGGCTCGGCAAAGTGAGGGCACGGTACAGGCGGGGACGCCGATGACCGTGACAGGAAATGGCACCTCGCTTCGGATTCCGGGGCGGGGTGTTTTCATTTTCTGTCTGAAAATATCCCGGGGTCCGGGGCAGCGCCCCGGGACTGACCACCGGGCCGGAGGCCGCAGATGACGCGCCTCGACCGCCTGCTCCGCCCGCGCCACATCGCCGTTCTGGGGGCCGGCTGGGCGCTGAACGTCATTGAGCAATGCCGCAAGATGGGCTTTGCCGGCCCGGTCTGGCCGGTGCATCCGACCAAGGCCGAGATCGGCGGTCTCAAGGCCTACGCCAGCCTGGCTGACCTGCCAGAGCCGCCCGACGCCACCTTCATCGGCGTGAACCGCTTTGCCACGCTGGATCTGGTTGCCGAACTGGCCGCCATGGGGGCGGGCGGCGCGATCTGCTTCGCCAGCGGTTGGGAAGAGGCCGGCGAGGCGGGGCTGCAGGAAAAGCTGGTGGCCGCCGCCGGCGACATGCCGATCCTTGGCCCCAACTGCTATGGCGTGATCAACTACCTGGACGGCGCGCTTCTGTGGCCGGACCAGCATGGCGGCATCCGGCTGGACAAGGGCGTGGCGCTGGTCAGCCAGTCGTCGAACATCGTCATCAATCTGGGAATGCAGGCGCGGGGGCTGCCGGTGGCCTATGTCGCCTGTCTGGGCAATGCCGCCGTGGTGGGCCTGGCCGAACTGACCGGCGCGCTGCTGGACGATCCGCGCGTCACCGCCGTGGGGCTTTACATCGAGGGGATTGACGACGCCCCCGCCTTTGCCGCGCTGGCCGAGAAGGCGCGGGCCATGGGCAAGGGCGTGGTCGCCATCAAGTCGGGCAAGACCGAACTTTCGCGCACCGCCGCCGCCAGCCACACCGCCTCGCTGGCCGGTGGGGGCGCGGCCTCCAGCGCCTTCCTGCGCCAGATCGGCGTGGCCGAGGTGAATTCGCCCAGCGAGTTGATCGAGACGCTGAAGATCTTTCATGTCCACGGGCCGCAGATCGGCACGCGGCTGTGTTCGCTGTCGTGTTCGGGCGGTGAGGCCGGGCTGGTGGCCGATCTGGCGGCGCCCTTCGGCATCGACTTCCCACCGGTGCCCGAGGCGACCCGCGCGCGGCTGTTCGAGACGCTGGGGCCGATCGTCGCCATCGCCAACCCCTTGGATTACCACACCTTCATCTGGGGTGACGGGCCGAAGACCACCGAGGTCTTCACCGCCATGCTGGAAGCCTATGACGCCGGGATCTACATCATCGACACGCCGCGCGCCGACCGATGTGATCCGTCCGGTTACCAGCCGGCGCTGGATGCCATCGTTGCGGCGCAGAAGGCGACCGGCAAGATCGCCCTGCCCGTGGCCTCGATGGCCGAGAACTTTGGCGAGGCGCGGGTCAAGGCGATGATGGAGCAGGGGGTTTGCACCCTTCTTGGGCTGGAAACCGCGCTGGCGGCGGTGCGGGCGGCACAGGTGCCGGCCGGGGTGGCGGGCTGGCGCCCGGCCGCGGCGCTGCCGCCGCGCGAGACGCGGATGCTGTCCGAGGCCGAGGGCAAGGCGCTGCTGGCTACTGCCGGGGTGCCGGTGCCGCGCGCGGTGACCGGGGCGACGCTGGCCGAGGTGGTCGCTGCGGCCAAGGGCCTGACGGCGCCTTTTGCGCTGAAGGGGCTTGGCTTTGCCCACAAGACCGAGGCCGGGGCGGTGCGTCTGGGGCTGACCTCGCTTGAGGGGCAGGCCGAGATGCCCGGCGCCAGCGGCTATCTGGTTGAGGAAATGGTCACCGGCACGGTGGCGGAAATTCTGCTGGGGCTGCGGCGCGATCCGGTTTACGGCGTGACGCTGACGCTGGGCATGGGCGGCGTGACGGCCGAGGTGCTGGCCGATACGGTCACGCTGATCCTGCCCGCGACCGAGGCCGAGATTCTGGCCGCGCTGCGCCGCCTGCGGCTTTGGCCGCTGCTGGACGGCTACCGTGGCCGGCCCAAGGCCGACATGGCGGCGGTCGCTTCCATCGCGGTGCGGCTTGGCAGCAGGATGCTGGCGGATGACAGCCTTGAGGAAATCGAAATCAACCCCGTCCTTGTGCGCGAAAGCGGTGCGGTGGCGGTGGATGCCCTGATCAGAAAGGTGTGACCATGCCCGAGATGCAAATGCGGACCGAAGGCCCGATCAAGACCCGCCGCGAAGGCGCGATCCTTGAGGTGACGCTGGACAGCCCCAAGGCCAATGCCATCAGCCTGAAGACCAGCCGCGTCATGGGGCTGGTGTTCCGCGATTTCCGCGATGATGACAGCTTGCGGGTCTGCATCGTGCGGGCGGCCGGCGAAAAGTTCTTCTGCCCCGGCTGGGATCTGAAGGCCGCCGCCGAGGGCGATGCGGTGGATGGCGATTATGGCGTTGGCGGGTTCGGGGGGCTGCAGGAACTGCCGAACCTGAACAAGCCGGTGATCGCGGCGGTGCAGGGCATCTGCTGCGGCGGCGGGCTGGAGCTGGCACTGTCGGCCGACCTGATCCTGTGCTCCACCACGGCCACCTTCGCGCTGCCGGAAATCCGGTCCGGCACGGTGGCGGATGCCGCCAGCATCAAGCTGCCGAAGCGGATACCCTATCATGTCGCCATGGACCTGCTGCTGACGGGGCGCTGGTTCGATGCCGAAGAGGCTTTCCGCTGGGGCCTGATCAAGGAGGTTTGCGCGCCGGAAGATCTGCTGGCCAAGACGTGGGATCTGGCGCGTCTTCTGGAAAGCGGCCCGCCGCTGGTTTACGCCGCCATCAAGGAAGTGGTGCGCGAGGCGGAGAACATGCGCTTCCAGGATGCGCTGAACCGCATCACCAAGCGGCAGATGCCCACGGTGGACCGGCTGTATTCCAGCGAGGACCAGTTGGAAGGCGCCCGCGCCTTTGCCGAAAAGCGCGATCCGGTCTGGAAGGGGCGCTGATCGGCGTCAGCCGCCGGTCAGGCTGCGCAGCGCTGCCGCGCCGGGGGCGCAGGCGGCTTCAAGCCGCTCACGCTCGGCCCGGGGCAGGGCATCCGCCCGCGACGGGCGGGCCTGCGGCAGGCGGGCGGCGGCGCTGACCCAGCTTTCCGGGGCATTGCCGCAGAGAAAAGTTCCAAGGCGGTGGATTTCCTGCTCGGGCCTGGCAACAAGGTCTTCGTAGGCGAGGTGCATCCGGCGTTCCGGCGGTATCGCGGCATATGCCGCGATACCGCGCACCACCATTGTTGACCAGAAGGCCCCGACGCGCGCCAGATCGGGCGGCGTGTCCAGAAGATACGACACCGGCAACATCCAGCCCAGCTTTTGCAACTGGGGCCAGACCCGGCCACGGCCATAGTGGCTGTCGGGGTCCAGCAGGTCGATCCCGAAGGGGCGGAAGGCATCGGCCATCCTGATGGCCAGCCGGCTGGCTGGATAATCCTTCATCGACAAGGCGGTATCGGGTCCGTTGCGCGTCAGCAGGACGAAGCGGCCTTCAGGGAACAACTGGTACAGCGTCCGGGCCGCAGCGAGCGACCCGCCCGAGCGTTCCACCCAGACCTTGCGGCCGCGCTCCCGCGCCAGTGTGGTGAAGACGGCGCGATAGTGATCCTGAACCGGCTGGGGCGGCTGTGCTGTGGCGCGTTCGGTCAGCCAGTCGAACAGATCGTCCGGCCTGTCGGACAGATGCGGCAGGGCAATCGACAGGATGGGCGGGCAATGCCAGGGGTCATCTCGCGGGTTGGCGACCCTGCCATACAGAAACTCATTTGGCGCGCGCCGGGGGTTGGCCACGGCCGAGACGATCCTGTCTGGACGGGATTGATCGCGCCAGAACTGCGCCCCGGTCAGCGGTCCGTGCGGAAAGGCCCGGGCCCCGGCGGCGCTGAAAACTTCGGACAGGCTGAGAAGGTCGGGATGCAGGTTGATGATGTCCGACACCAGCGTCGATCCGCAACGTGCCGACCCCAGAATGAACGCCGCCTGCATCGCAACCTCACAGCAACCCAAGTCGATAGCTTGCATCGGGCGGGTAGGGCTGTCACGCGCCGATCCTGTCAAGGGCCGGTTCTCCGCAGGTGCGGAAGGCGACAGGGGTTGTCGCAAATCTTGCAGGCTGACGGCGGCCTGCCGTCTAGGTTGCTGCGGGGAATTCCGGCCCGGAGAACCGGGCGAAACAGGGGCGCAAGGTGGACGGCGAGACCGACTATATCATCGTTGGCGCGGGCAGCGCGGGCTGCGTGCTGGCCGAACGCTTGACGAAATCCGGCAAACACCGCGTTACCGTTCTGGAAGCCGGTGGCAGTGACCAGCGCTTTTTTGTCCAGATGCCATTGGGTTATGGCAAGCTGTTCTACAACCCCGCCGTAAACTGGCTTTACAAAGCCGAGCCTGACCCCGGTCTGGCCGGACAGGTTGACCATATTCCGCGCGGCAAGGTTCTGGGCGGATCTTCGTCAATCAACGCCATGGTCTGGATCCGTGGCCACCGGCAGGATTACGAAGACTGGAAGGCCGCCGGCAACCCCGGATGGGGTTGGGACGAGGTGCTGGCCGCCTACAAGGCCATCGAGGACAACGAGGCCGGTGCCGATGCCTTCCGTGGCAAGGGCGGGCCGTTGTTCATCTCGCAGAACCGGCGCGGGCTGCACTGGCTGGTGGAGGATTACATCGCCGCCTGTGGCGAGGCCGGGCTGCCCTACAACGCCGATTTCAACGGCGAGACACAGGAGGGCGCCGGAACCTACCAGATGACGATCAAGGGCCGCCGCCGCAATTCCACCGCGCGGGCGTTCCTGCGCCCGGCCATGCGTCGCCGCAACCTGACCGTTCTGACCGGCGCGCAGGTGACGCGAGTCGTTATCGAGGATGGCCGCGCGACCGGCGTTGAATACCTGAAGGACGGCCGCCGCCAGACCTTGCGCGCCCGTGCCGAGGTCATCCTGTCGGGAGGGGCCATCAACTCGCCACAGCTTCTGCAACTGTCGGGCATCGGGCCGGGCGCGCTGTTGCAGCAGATGGGGCTGACTGTGCTGCGCGACAACGCCAATGTCGGCGCGCATATGAACGATCACCACGGTCTTAACTACACTTGGCGGATGAAGGTGCCCACCTACAACAACATCCTTCGCCCGGCCTGGGGCAAGGCGCTGATGGGGCTGTGGTATCTGGCCTTGGGTGGGGGGCCGCTGGCCAAGTCGATCAACCACGGCGGCGGGTTCTTCCGCACCCGTCCCGAACTCGACCGGCCGAACATGCAGCTTTACATGCAGGCCTTTTCCACCCTGATCCCCAAGGCGGGCGAACGGCCGCTTCTGACGCCGGACCCGTTCCCCGGCCTCAGCCTGGGGTTGTCGAACTGCCGGCCCACCAGCCGCGGCCATGTGCGGATTGCCAGCCCCGACCCGCTGGCCGCGCCGCGCATCGTGGCCAATGCCTATTCCACCCCGGAAGACGTGGAGGAAATGCTTCTGGCGGTGAAGTTCCTGCGCAAGATCGTGGCGCAACCCAGTTTCGCCCGCTGGGTTGACGAAGAACTGCGCCCCGGCCCGCAGGTGCAAAGCGATGCCGACCTGATCGAGGATTTCCGCCAGCGGTCGGGCACCGTCTATCACCCGTCCTGCACCTGCCGCATGGGGCCGGAGGCGCGGACTTCGGTGATTGACGCCAGATTGCGGGTGCATGGGGTGGCGGGGCTGCGGGTGGCTGATGCCTCAAGTTTTCCCAATCTGATCGCGGGCAACACGAATGCGCCCGCGATCATGGTTGGCTGGAAGGCGGCCGAGATCATCCTGGCCGACGCGCGCTGAAGACGCCCCACCCCGGGCCGTCAGTCGCCGACCGAATGGCCCATGGCGGAATGGTCCATCGTCGAGTGATCCATGCCGCCGGGCGGATCGACCATGAATTCCATCTCGATCCGGCCGGCATGTTCGAAGATCAGCGTCGCCGGCACCATCTCGCCCTCGGTCAGCGGCTTTGTCAGCCCCATCAGCATGATGTGATAGCCGCCCGGTTCCAGAACGACCGTCTCACCGGCGGGCAGGTCGATCCCTTCGACATGGCTCATCTTGGCCACGCCATCGGCCCCGACTGAGGATTCGTGCAGCATCGCGCTTTTCGCCGCAGGGGTTTCCACCCCGATCAGCCGGTCGGCGTGGGGACCATTGTTCGACATGCCCATGTAACCGCCCGCCGCCTGCGCGGTTGCCGCCGGTTGCGGAATGTTGGGGTGGATGATCTCGATTTCACCCTGGGTCACGCCATGGGCGTGGACGGGCGCGGCAATCATCAGGGCGGCCAGCAGGCCGAGAACGCGGTTCATGATAGATCCTTTCGTCGGAACAGAGGAGGAGACGTGTCGCGCTGGAGACAGGGCCCCGGCGCGGGCAATTCGGGAAAAAGGCCCCGTCCGGCAGACGGCCGGACAGGGCCAGTCATGGCCTCGCCCCACGGGAAGAGGGGCGAAACCTTGTGACCTTGCGGGATAACGGGACGCCTCCCCCCGCAGGGCCACGGGAAACCCGGTTTCCGCCAGAGCCGTGCCTTGAGGATGCGCCCCCCCTTGGGTCCGCAGCGCGTGGGGCCGGGCGGAGCGTGTGATGTTTGAAGGCATGTGGGAACCTCAGGCTTGGACGTGCCAGAAAGGCGGCACGCCCGGATCGACGGATCGGAACGGAAGGGTTGCGATCAGGCCAGAGGGGGCGCCCGCAGACCGCGGGCAGGGTCCAGAACCGCCCGAACGGCCCGGCTTTCGCGGGGGGCCTCGATGCGGGCGATCAGGATCAGCCCGGCGTCCTGCACGACAACGGCACCGCCCGCGGGCGGGGCGGTGGCGGTCAGGTGGCAGACCGGGCAATCGGAATGGTCGGGCAGCCCGTCCCCGTCGGCATCGCCGCACAGGTCTGCAAGGCTGCCCCCGGCCAGAACATAGGCCTCAAGCGCGGCATCCTGGGCAGTGGGCATACGATGGGCAAAGGCCGTTGCCACCAGGGAAACGGTCAGGGCCACAATCACAAGCAGCCGGCGCATAAGGAAGGGTCTGTCGCGCATCTTTGTCAGTCTTGCCGGAAAAGCCGGTGCCAATCAACGCAGTTCTGCCACGGCGACGGGGGGCAAGGCTTGACCCTTGTCAAGCCCGGGGCTAGAGGCCGCCGTCATGTCAGACTCTGCCCTCCCCCCGCCCGAACGGCG
The DNA here is from genome assembly GCF_003034965.1 of Fuscovulum blasticum DSM 2131. Classification (GTDB taxonomy): domain Bacteria; phylum Pseudomonadota; class Alphaproteobacteria; order Rhodobacterales; family Rhodobacteraceae; genus Pseudogemmobacter; species Pseudogemmobacter blasticus. The sequence goes on from NZ_PZKE01000003.1 coordinate 222,270, forward strand.
CAACTTCTATGGCCGCACCCATGGCAAGACGCTGCGGGCCAGCCACAAGGACTATCTGGCCAACGATCTTGAGCCGCTGCGGCTGAAGGGCGTGACCGGTGCCGAAAACCCGGCCCGCACTCCGCTGGACCTGTCGCTGACGGGTGGGCGGCCGCTCTGGCTTGAGGTTGGCTTTGGCGGGGGCGAACATCTGGTGCATATGGCGGCCGGCAACCCGCAGGTGCATCTGATCGGGGCCGAGCCTTTCGTGAACGGCATCGCCATGCTGTTGGGCAAGATCCGCGCTGCTGCGGTGACGAACCTGTCGCTGCACCCCGGCGATGTGCGTGACCTGTTCGATGTGCTGCCCGATGCCAGCGTTTCGCGGGTGTTCCTGAACTACCCCGACCCCTGGCCCAAGGCCCGCCACCACCGCCGCCGTTTCGTGACGCCGGGCTATCTGCTGCCGCTGGCCCGCGTCACGGCATCCGGGGCCGAATTCCGTGTGGCGACCGATATTCCCGATTACGTCCGTCAGGCGCTGGAGGAAATCCCGCCCGCGGGCTTTGCGCTGGAGCGGCAGGCCGGGCAGGGGGCGGCCTGGGAAGACTGGCCTTCGACCCGCTACGAACAAAAGGCGCTGCGCGAAGGCCGCAGCCCGCATTACCTGACCTTCAGCCGCCTCTGACCACCCTTCCTTGCCGGGCCCGCTTGCGCTATCAGGCAGGCGCGATTGGGCGAGGGAGAGCAGCATGTCCGGCCATGGCGAGGCGCAACCGATGATCTCCGGCCGTTCGGCGCCGCTTTCGGGCGTGGCCGAGGTGCCGGGCGACAAGTCGATTTCCCACCGTGCGCTGATCTTCGGTGCCATGGCGGTTGGCGAAACCCGGATCACCGGGCTGCTGGAAGGGCAGGATGTGCTGGATACTGCCAAGGCGATGCAGGCCTTCGGCGCGACCGTCACCCGCCACGGCCTTGGCGCCTGGAGCGTGCAGGGCGTTGGCGTCGGCGGGTTCCGCGAACCGGCGGATGTGATCGACTGCGGCAATTCGGGCACCGGGGTGCGGCTGATCATGGGCACCATGGCCACCACCCCGATCACCGCCACCTTCACCGGCGACGCCAGCCTGCGCAAACGCCCGATGGGCCGCGTGACCGACCCGCTGGCGCTGTTCGGCACCCGCGCCTACGGGCGGCAGGGGGGCCGGCTGCCGATGACGGTGGTGGGCGCCGCCGATCCGATGCCGGTGCGCTATGCCCTGCCGGTGGCCAGCGCGCAGGTGAAATCGGCGGTTCTGCTGGCCGGGTTGAACGCGCCGGGGCAGACGGTGGTGATCGAGAAGGAACCCACCCGCGACCATTCCGAACGGATGCTGATCGGCTTCGGGGCCGAGCTGACGGTCGAAAAGGGCGCCGAGGGGCATGTCATCACCCTGACCGGCCGGCCGGAACTGCGACCGCAGACCGTGGCCGTGCCGCGCGACCCGTCCAGCGCCGCCTTCCCGGTCTGCGCGGCATTGATCGTCGAAGGGTCCGACATCCGTGTTCCGGGCGTGAGCCAGAACCTGACCCGCAACGGCCTGTATCTGACCCTGGTCGAGATGGGCGCCCGGATCGACTTTGAAAACCCCCGCGAAGAGGGCGGCGAGTCGGTGGCCGACCTGCGCGTCCGCTTCTCGCCGGGCCTGAAGGGCATCGAAGTGCCGCCCGATCGCGCGCCCAGCATGATCGACGAATACCCGATCCTGTCGGTTGTTGCCGCCTTTGCCGAAGGCCGCACCGTGATGCGCGGGGTCAAGGAACTGCGGGTCAAGGAAAGCGACCGGATCGACGCCATGGCGCGCGGGCTTGAAGCCTGCGGTGCGCGCATCGAAGAGGATGAGGATACCCTGATCGTTCACGGCATGGGGCCCGGCGGGCTGCCCGGCGGAGGCACGGCGCAGACGCATCTGGACCACCGGATCGCGATGAGCTTCCTGGTGGCGGGAATGGCCGCCAAGGCGGAAATCGCGGTGGATGACGGCAGCCCGATCGTGACCTCATTCCCGATCTTCGAGGGGTTGATGAACGGTCTCGGCGCGGCAATCCGCCGGGGATAGCCGCAGGGCCGGCGCAATCGCGCCCCTTTCATCTGTCTGCAAGTACCCCCGCCGGAGGCAAACGGATGAGCCCGTTGGGTCGCGCCTGCGCGGCCCAGAGGCGAGATGCAGGCGTGCAGCCGCGTTTGCTCGGCTGCTCTGCCGAAAACCGGGCAGGTCAGCGAAGAATAGGGATCTCGGCCTTCATGCGGGTCGCGGCGGCGACGAAATCGGCGATCTTGGTCGCGTCCTTGACCCCCGGCGCGCTTTCCACCCCCGACGACACGTCCACCTGCCGCGCGCCGGTCAGGCGGATCGCTTCGGCCACGTTCCCCGATGTCAGCCCACCGGCCAACATCCATGGCCGCAGCCAGCGCCGCTGCGCCACCAGCCGCCAGTCGAAGGTCAGCCCATTGCCGCCGGGCAGGGCGGCGCCTTTCGGCGGTTTGGCATCGACCAGAATCTGGTCGGCCACCAGCGAATGTTCGAACAGCGTTTCAAGGTCACCCTCGTCGGCCACGCCCACGGCTTTCATCACCGGCAGACCGAACCGCGCGCGCACTTCGGCCACACGTTCAGGGCTTTCCGATCCGTGCAGTTGCAACATGTCCAGCGGCACGGCCGCCAGAATGGCCTCCAGCGTGGCGTCGTCGGCGTTTACCGTCAGCGCCACCTTGCACAGCCCCTCGGGCGCGGACAGGGCGGCGATACGGGCCTCTTCCAGGCTGACGTTGCGGGGGGATTTGGCAAAGAACACGAAGCCCGCATAGGCCGCACCGCTGTCCACGACAGCCGCCACATCGGCCGGCGTCCTCAGTCCGCAGATCTTGACGCGAACCGGCGCAATCACCGCCGGCCGCCGCTGTCGAGCAGGGCCAGAACCTCGTCTTGCGGCGGGGTGCTGGTCGAATCCTTCAGCACCGCCAGTTCCCGCTCCAGCCGGGCCACCTGCTTGGTCTTGCCCTTGGCCTCGGCGCGGATGCGGGCTTCGCGCAACCATTCCCAGACAAAGCCGATCAGCACGCCAAGCGCCACCGCGGCCAGGATCACCAGGAACAGCGGCAACTGGAAGACATAATCCAGGTGCAGCAGCTTGGCCGGTTCTTCCGGCAGCAGGCGCACCGGCACCTCGGTGCGGTTGGCAAGCGCCAGCACCAGCAGCACCGCGCCAGTCGAAAGGATGAAGAGCAGTCTGAGCAATCGCAGCATCGCAAGTCACCGGGAAGCTGTTTGGTGCCCGGACTATCGGCTGCTTCGCGTCCACGCGCAACCCGCGCTTGCGGGTCGTGCGCCTGTGCCGCAGGTCATTTGCCGTTCAGGCGGTCCCGCAGCAGCTTGCCGGTCTTGAAGAAGGGAACCTTCTTGTCCTCGACCTGCACGGATTCGCCGGTGCGCGGGTTGCGGCCCAGCCGGGCATCGCGCGCCTTGACGGAAAAGGCCCCGAAGCCGCGCAGTTCCACCCGGTCCCCGCGCGCCAGGGCCTCGATGATTTCATCGAACACCGTGTTGACGATCCGCTCGACATGGCGCTGCGTCAGATGAGGATTCTCATCCGCGATCTTCTGAATCAGTTCAGACCGGATCATCCGTTCGTCCCCCCAGGTGGTTCAGCCCCGTCTGCGGCGGCCGCCACGATGTTCTTGTCAGGGACTATAGAAGCAAGAATTGTCGACTGACAAATGAAAACGGGGGCTTGCGGGCAGGGCGCAGGGAACTCATGGCGGTGCGGGGGGCGGTTTGGGGGGCAATCGCCAGCCGGGCAGGGCCCGCAGCCCGGCCGCATGGCCCCGCGCTGGCCGCTGTGCCCCCGCCGCCCCGGGGCGATTCGCCTGCGGAAAAAGGAAAAGGCCGGGGCATTGCCCGGCCTTCCCTGCTGTCAGATTGTGCCCGGCAACGCCGGACGGCGATCGTCTCCGATCACTTCTCGCCCTTGAGCGCGGCACCCAGGATGTCGCCCAGCGAGGCGCCCGAATCGGACGACCCGTACTGTTCGACGGCTTCCTTCTCTTCCGCGATCTCGCGCGCCTTGATCGACAGACCCAGCTTGCGGGTCTTGGGGTCGATGTTGGTCACGCGGACGTCGATCTTGTCGCCCACCTGGAACCGCTCGGGGCGCTGGTCGCCACGGTCACGGCTCAGATCGGAACGGCGGATGAACGACTTGGCGCCGTTGTATTCCACCTCGATGCCGCCATCCTCGATCGCGGTGACCGCGACGGTGATGATCGAGCCGCGCTTCACGCCGTCAACCGCGTCGGTGAACGAATCATCCGACAGCGCCTTGATGGACAGCGAGATGCGTTCCTTCTCGATGTCGACTTCCGAGACGACCGCCTGCACCACATCGCCCTTGCGGTAGGACTGGATGGCTTCCTCGCCACGCTTGTCCCACGACAGGTCCGAAAGGTGGACCATGCCGTCGATGTCGTTGTCGAGGCCGACGAACAGACCGAATTCGGTGATGTTCTTCACTTCGCCTTCGATGGTCGAGTTCACCGGATGGTTCTCGGCGAACACTTCCCACGGGTTGCGTTGGGTCTGCTTCAGGCCCAGCGACACGCGGCGCTTGGCGCTGTCGATTTCCAGAACCATGACGTCCACCTCTTGCGAGGTCGAGACGATCTTGCCGGGGTGCACGTTCTTCTTGGTCCAGGACATTTCCGAAACGTGGACCAGACCTTCGACGCCCGCTTCCAGTTCGACGAATGCGCCGTAGTCGGTGATGTTGGTCACGCGGCCCTTGTGGACCGAGTTGATCGGATAGGCCTTTTCGACCGCATCCCACGGGTCCGACTGCAACTGCTTCATGCCGAGGCTGATGCGGTGGGTTTCCTTGTTGATCTTGATGACCTGAACCTTGATGGTCTCGCCGATCGCCAGGATTTCCGACGGATGGTTCACACGGCGCCAGGCCATGTCGGTCACATGCAGCAGGCCGTCAACGCCGCCCAGGTCAACGAAGGCACCGTATTCGGTGATGTTCTTGACCACGCCGTCCACAACTTGACCTTCGGTCAGGTTGCCGATGACTTCGGCGCGCTGTTCGGCGCGGCTTTCTTCCAGGATCGCACGGCGCGACACCACGATATTGCCGCGGCGACGGTCCATCTTCAGAATCTGGAACGGCTGCTTCATGCCCATCAGCGGGCCGGCATCGCGCACGGGGCGCACGTCGACCTGGCTGCCCGGCAGGAAGGCAACGGCACCGCCCAGATCGACGGTGAAGCCACCCTTGACCCGGCCAAAGATCGCGCCTTCGACGCGCTGTTCGCTGGCATAGGCCTTTTCCAGACGATCCCAGGCTTCCTCACGACGCGCCTTTTCGCGCGAGATGACGGCTTCGCCACGGGCGTTCTCGACGCGGTCGAGATAAACCTCGACGGTGTCGCCCACGTTGATGTTGGGCTGCTCACCGGGGTTCGCGAATTCCTTGAGGTCGACGCGGCCTTCCATCTTGTAGCCAACGTCGATGATGGCCTGGCCCGCCTCGACGGCGATGACCTTGCCTTTGACAACCGTGCCCTCTTCGGGGGTGTCAATCTCGAAGCTCTCTTTCAGAAGGGCTTCGAATTCGTCCATAGCGTTTTTAGCGCACATATGCAGTTGATCCTTTTCATGGTTTTCCGGCCGTGCGGTTGGCTCCGCAGGTCTTTGATGGCCCCGAATTGCGAAATCGCGCGGCCGTCCGGTTTTCCGGCGCTGCGCGACTTTCGTCTCGGGATGGCGGGCCTATAGCGCCAAGCGCCCCCGCAGGCAAGCAAAAGCGCGGCCCCTTTGCCCGGGCCGCGCCTTGTTTTGTGGGTAAAAGCCGCCTTCAGGCGACGTTGTGCACCAGTTCGTTCAGCGGCTTGCGCACCTTCTTCTGGCCCTGAAGCCAGTCGCCCTCGGCGGCACGATAGCCCAGGGGCAGCAGCGTGACCGACCGAAGACCGCGCGCCCGCAGGCCAAGGATCTCGTCCACCTGCGCCGGATCGAAGCCTTCCATCGGGGTGGCGTCCACCTCTTCAAAGGCGGCGGCCGTAACCGCGATGCCAAAGGCGATATAGGCCTGACGGGCGGCGTGCTGGTAGTTTTCTTCGGCGCTGCGCGGCAGATACATGCCCTTCAGCCGGTCGTAGTATCCGGTCAGGGCTTCGGTCACGCCGCCGCGCTGGCGGCCGGTCTCGGCGACCACGGCGTCGATCCGCTCGGCGGTGTAGTTGTCCCAGGCGGCAAACACCAGAACATGGCTGCCATCGGTGATCTGCGCCTGATCCCAGGCCGCGGCGCGCAGCTTCGCCTTCACCTCGGGGTTGGTCACCACGATCACCTCGAAGGGCTGCAACCCGCTGGAAGTGGGTGCCAGTTGCACCGCCTCAAGGATGCGGTCCACCTTCGCTTGCGGCACGGCACGCGAGGGGTCCATCTTCTTGGTGGCATAGCGCCAGTTCAGTTTTTCGTTCAGCATCTGCAATCCCTTTCATGTGCCGCAGTGCGGCATCATCCGTTACATGGGGGAAATGCACCCGCAGGGAAGGGGTTGGACAGAGCCATGAGTGCACAGCGGATGTGCAGAAATGGGGCTGTGCCTGGCTGGCGGGCCTTAGCCCGCCGCTGCGCGGTCCAGCCGGGCCGCCACCGCCGCAATCGCCTGCGCAACGGCGGCGTCGATGCTCAGGGCGCTGGTGTCGATCACCAGCGCATCGGCAGCGGGTTTTAGCGGGGCCTCGGCACGGCCCATGTCACGGGCGTCGCGTTCACGCACCTGGGCCAGAACCTCGGCCTCGTCGCCGCCCAGTTCCAGCCAGCGCCGGTGCGCCCGCACCTCGGGGCTGGCGGTGACATACAGCTTCACCTCGGCCTCGGGGCAGATCACCGTGCCGATGTCGCGCCCGTCCAGCACCGCGCCGCCCTCGGCCCGCGCAAAACGACGTTGAAACTCCAGCAGCGCGGCCCGCACCTCGGGGATCACCGCCACCCGGCTGGCGGCCTGGCCCGCGGCAAGGCTGCGCAGATCGTCGCGCGCCAGATCGGCCGCGGTCAGCGACCGCGCGGCGGCCACCGGATCGCCGCCCTTGGCGCCGACCGCACGATAAAGCGCCCCGGTGTCGAGATGGGCAAAGCCGAAGCGTGCCGCCACAGCCCGGCTGAGCGTGCCCTTGCCTGCTGCCGCCGGCCCGTCAATCGCCACCGTGAAGATCATCGCCTGTCGTCCCAGCCCCGTGTCGCGGCCCGGAAACCGACCCCGCCGCCGCTCCTTACGCCCGGCGGCCCTGTTCCGTCAAATCCGCCAGGCCGTGCGCAGAGAACCATGCCCTTTCATCTGTCCTCAAATATCCCGGGGGAGGCTTCGCGCCAGCGAAGACGGGGGCAGCGCCCCCTTTCCCCGCGCCGGGAAGGGCGCTACACCGCTTGGGTCTGCACGCAAGGAGAGCGCCATGGCCGAAGACGGTGTGAACAGCTTCATGACGGGGCCGGATGAGGCCGGGCGCTTTGGCCTGTTTGGTGGCCGGTTCGTCAGCGAGACGCTGATGCCGCTGATCCTTGAGCTAGAGGCCCGCTATGAACATGCCAAGACCGACCCAACCTTCTGGGCCGAGATGGACGACCTGTGGAAGCACTATGTCGGCCGGCCGTCGCCGCTGTATTACGCGCCGCGGCTGACCGAGCATCTGGGCGGGGCGAAGATCTATCTCAAGCGCGACGAGCTGAACCACACCGGCGCGCACAAGATCAACAACGTGCTGGGCCAGATCATCCTGGCCCGCCGGATGGGCAAGACCCGGATCATCGCGGAAACCGGGGCCGGCCAGCACGGGGTCGCAACGGCGACGGTCTGCGCCAAGTTCGGGCTGAAATGCGTGGTCTACATGGGCGCGCATGATGTGGAACGCCAGGCGCCCAACGTGTTCCGTATGCGGCTTCTGGGGGCAGAGGTGATTCCGGTCACCTCGGGTCGCGGCACGCTGAAGGACGCGATGAACGATGCGCTGCGCGATTGGGTGACCAATGTGCGCGATACCTTCTACTGCATCGGCACGGTGGCCGGGCCGCATCCCTATCCGGCGATGGTGCGCGACTTCCAGTCGATCATCGGCAAGGAAGTGCGCTGGCAACTGGCCGAGCAGGAAGGCGAGGGGCGGCTGCCCGACACGGTGGTCGCGGCCATTGGCGGCGGGTCGAACGCGATGGGTCTGTTCTACCCGTTCCTTGACGATCCGTCGGTGAACATCATCGGGGTCGAGGCCGGCGGCAAGGGCGTGGACGACCGGATGCAGCATTGCGCCAGCCTGACCGGCGGGCGCCCCGGCGTGCTGCACGGCAACCGCACCTATCTGTTGCAGGATGGGGACGGGCAGATCCTGGAAGGCTTCTCGATCAGCGCGGGGCTGGATTATCCGGGCATCGGCCCCGAACACGCCTGGCTGCATGACATCGGCCGGGCTCAATATGTCAGCATCACCGATGCAGAGGCGCTGGAGGCGTTCCAATTGTGCTGCAAGCTGGAAGGGATCATTCCCGCGCTGGAGCCGAGCCATGCGCTGGCCCATGTGATGAAGATCGCGCCGACGCTGCCCAAGGACCATATCATCGTGATGAACATGTGCGGCCGGGGCGACAAGGACATCTTCACCGTGGCCCGTCACCTGGGCTTTGACATGAAGATCTGATCCCGCGTCCGCAGCCGGATCCGGGCAAAGGCCCCGCAGCGCAGGCTGCGGGGCCTTTTCTATGGCCTGCTGTCAGCGCCGCATAAACCCGGGTTTATGCGTGCAAACCAAAGGCCGATTGCGCCAGAATAATCCGCAGACGAATGTTCGGGCCGTTCGTCATGCCCTTTGCTGGCCGTGTCGCCGGTTGGTGCGGCACCCTTGGCGCAGCGTCCCTGTCGGGCGGCGCCCCATCACAGGAGGCATGAGGGATGAAGATGCGGACAAAGCTGAAGATGGTGACGGCGGTTCTGGTGCTGTCAGGTTCGGCGGCCCTTGCGGCGGTGACGACCGACCAGGTGGTCAGCCAGTTCCAGGCCGATGGTTACAGTTGGATCGAGGTGAAGAAGGGGCCGACCCAGATCAAGGTCGAGGCGGTCAAGGGAACCGAGAAGGTTGAAGTGGTGATCGACACCGAAACCGGCGCGGTGATCGACCGCGAGGTCGAGGTGGCTTCGGCCCGCGAACAGGCGCGGACAGGTGTCGAGGTGAGCGAACGGTCGCGCGATTTCGAATCGCGGGACGAAGGGGATGATGAGGGTGATGATGGTGCCAGTGACGATGATGGCAGCGACCACGACAGTGGCGATGACCACGGGGATGATCACGATGATGATGGCGGGGACGACGATCACGGCGGTGGCGGCAGCGGCAATGGTGCCGGCGGCGACGACCACGGCGGCGATGACGACTGACGCCACGCTGTTCTTCAGCGGCATCCCGGCCTTGCCGGGGTGCCCCCCTTGGGCGAAGATCGCCGTCAGCGGGCAAGTCGGCCCCGGAGATCACGGATGAACCGCAGAGGTTTCCTTGCCCTGTCCGCCGCGACACTGGCCCTGTTGCCGGTTGGGCCGGCCTTGGCCCAGGACGTGGTGACGGGCATCGTTCGCCAGCTTGAACGACGGGGCTATCGTGACATCACCGTCTCCCGCACCTGGCTGGGCCGGGCGCGGATTCAGGCGCATGGGCCGCGCGGGCTGCGCGAGATCATCATCAATCCCGCCACAGGCGAGATCCTGCGCGACCTGACCACCCGCGATGGCCGGAGCGGCGCAGCAGGCGGCGATCTTCTGGGGGGTGATGACGACAGCAAAGACGATGACGGCAATGATGATGACGGAGGCGATGACGACAGCGGTGATGACGATCACTCGGGTCACGGCGGCGGGGGCAGCGGTGGCGGTGAAGGAGAGGGTGATGACGACTGAGACCGCCGCCGGGGGGCGCAGGTGAGGCGAAGCTGGCCGCTTCTGCTGCTGTTCATCGCGCAGTTTCTGTGCGCGCTGTTCTTCGTGTTCGACATCCTGACCTCTGTTCTGGGTATCCCGGTCCGGCCGATGCCATGGGAATGGCGCGAACTGCTGGAGGTGGCGGCGGCCTTGGGTCTGATTGCCGGGTTGGGTCTTGGCGGTCTTGCGCTGCTTCGGGCGCGGCGGGACCAGCGCCGGGCAGAGGAAAAGCTGCGCCGGGCCTCGGGTGCGTTCATGGAGCTGCTGGCGGAACGCTTTGACGAATGGGGGCTGACCGCGGCCGAACGGGATGTGGCGCTGTTTGCGATCAAAGGGATGAGCACGGCCGAGATTGCCGGACTGCGCAGCACCAGCGAGGGCACGGTCAAGGCGCAGACGGCGGCGATCTACCGCAAGGCCGGCGTAAGCGGGCGGTCACAGCTTCTGAGCCTTTTCATCGAAGACCTGATGCGGGACGATGGCGCGATCCGGCCGATGACGGGGGCGGGCGGGCTTTCAGCGAAGTGAGGGCGGCGCCCCTTCGGCCTGACCCAGGCCGAACACAAGGCCGCGGCCGATCCGATGCACCAGCGCCGACCAGGCAGCAGCAGTCTCGGACGGCAGTTCGCGGCGCAGCACGCTGTCGAACAGGCCAAGCCAGACATCGAACATCGGGATGCGCACATCGCCCGCGGCGCGGTGTACCGCCAGCGGGTTGCCGTCATAGCCGCGGTCGAACAGGATGGCGTTCTTCCAGAACCGGGTGATCTTTGCCTCATGCGCGGGCCAGTCCTGCACATGGGCGGCAAACACCGGGCCAAGGCCGGGGTGTTGGCGCACACAGGTGTAAAACTCGGCAACCACGGCGGCGATCTGGTCTTCGGTCACGGCAAAGCGCGGCGGAATCATCCGGGGGGCCGTCAGTCGGCAGCGTAAAGCTGCAACACCTCAAGCGGAACGATGTGCAGCGTGTTCTGATGGGTGGCGGCAAGGCGCACCTGGGGCGCGGCGCCTTCTTCATGGGCCTGAAGGAAGCGGCTGGCGCACAGGCACCACTGATCGCCGGGCTTCAGACCGGCGAATCCATATTCCGGGCGGGGCGTCGACAGGTCATTGCCAAGGTATTTCGACAGCGCCAGGAATTCGGCCGTCATCTTGACACAGACGGTATGCAGGCCCCGGTCCATCGGGCCGGTGTTGCAGCAGCCATCACGGAAAAACCCGGTCAGGGGCCGGGTCGAGCAGGGCTCCAGCGGGCCGCCGTGGACATTGAGCGAGGGTTCCTTCATGCCCCCATCATGCCGCGCGCACAGCGGTCTGTCCATGCAGGCCGGGATCAGGGCGTGGTGCAGGTCACGCTGGACCCCGCAACGATGGGCAGGCTGCCGTCTTCGCCCATCTCGCCCATCGTTGTGACGCTGAGCTGCCCGGCCGGGCCGGTGTAGCTGTAGGCACAAAAGCCGAAGCCGGTGCCCGAGCAATCCTCGACTTCGGGGAAGCCGGCGGCGGCAAGATCCTGCGCCTGGCCCGGTGATCGCTGGGCCCCGGCGGCGGGGGCTGCTTGCCAGCCCGCCTGAACCAGAAGCGCGCGCGCAAGGTCGATCGGCAGGCCGTCGATCAGGGGCACGGTTGCCGCATCCTGGCAGAGGTGTTCTTCCAGCGCGGGCGGCGTTACCAGGATGCCCTGGCCAGCAGCGCCCAGGTCAAGCGCGCGAAGGTCGGCCTCGGTAGAGGGCACAACGTCGCCCGACAAGAGCCGGGCCCCGCCCTGGCTGCCGAAGGGCTGCACATAGGCAAGCGTACTGGTGCCGGATTCGGTGGCGTAGATCAGTGCGACCAGCCGGTCGCCGGCAAAGAGGCCGACATTGCCGTCCGACAATTCGCAGGTTCCGCTGGTGGCGGCAGCATAGGTGCCCACGAAGCTGACCGCCGTCAGGCCGGCGGTCAGCGCAACCTCTCCGGTCACGCCCCAGCCCTTGTCCTGCACGGCCCGACCTGCCGGGGTGGTCAGGGTCTCGACCAGAAGATGTGTGCAATAGGTCCGGTCCTCGCCTGCGGCGGGGGCCGCGGGCAGGCGGTCCAACGCAACGATGGTCAGGCCGGAGACCTGGCTGGCAACGCGCGGGGCACCGGGGCCTGCGACCGCGCCCGTGGCTGCAAGGGCCGCCGCCCCCAGTCCGATCCAGATTCGCTGCCGCATTCAGGCCCCCTGTCCACCGTTTCTGCGGACGATTGATCGGCGCGCACGGCGGTTCTGTCCAGTCGGGAAAAGCCGATCCATCGCGCGCACTGGACCCGCCCGGTGCCAGCCCCTATAAGGCAGCCCATGCAATGCGGGACGGGCCTTCTGCGAATTAGCGGCCCGGCGGGCTGAACGGTTCAGCCGCCGGGTTATCCCTGTTTGTCCGCGAGATTCCCGAGAGAGATCCGATGTCCTCCGACACGACCCAGACGCCCGATTACCGCGATACCGTCTTCCTGCCCGAAACCGAGTTTCCCATGCGCGCCGGTCTGCCGCAGCGCGAACCCGACTGGCTGGCCCGGTGGGAAAAGATCGGCGTCTATGACCGCCTGCGCGAGAAGAAGGCGCCCGATGGCGGCAAGCGGCCGCCCTTCGTGCTGCATGACGGCCCCCCCTATGCCAACGGTCACCTGCACATCGGCCATGCGCTGAACAAGGTGCTGAAGGATATGGTGGTCCGTTCGCAGCAGATGATGGGGCATGACAGCCGCTATGTGCCGGGCTGGGATTGCCACGGTCTGCCGATCGAATGGAAGATCGAGGAACAGTATCGCGCCAAGGGCCTGAACAAGGACGAGGTGGATACCGTCGCCTTCCGTCAGGAATGTCGCGCCTTTGCCGCCGGCTGGATCGACGTGCAGCGAGAGGAGTTCAAGCGCCTTGGTGTGACCGGCAAATGGGACGCCCCCTATCTGACCATGGACTATCACGCCGAAGCGGTGATCGCGGGCGAGTTCATGAAGTTCCTGATGAACGGCACGCTCTATCAGGGGTCGAAGCCGGTGATGTGGTCGCCCGTGGAAAAGACCGCGCTGGCCGAAGCCGAGGTCGAATACCACGACCATACCAGCCACACGATCTGGGTGCCGTTCAAGGTGATCGACGGCGGTCTGCCGGGCGCGCAGGCGATGATCTGGACCACCACACCCTGGACCATTCCGCAGAACCGGGCGGTCGCCTTCAACCCGACCATCGAATACGGGCTGTATGAGGTGACGGGCCGACCGGATGAGTCGAACGTCGTGGTCGGCGCGACCTATCTGCTGGCGGACAAGCTGGCCGGCGGCGTCTTTGCGGCGGCAAAGCTGGCCGAGGGGATGTATCGCAGGCTTCGCGCCGTTTCGGCCGAGGAGTTGGGCGCACTGACCCTTGCCCACCCGTTCCGTGGCATCGAGGGGGCCAACGGCGAGTGGGATTATGACGTGCCGATGCTGCCCGGCGATCATGTCACCGACGATGCCGGCACGGGCTTTGTGCATACCGCGCCCAGCCATGGCGATGACGACTATCAGATGGGTGTGAAATTCGGCCTGCCGATGACCTGGAACGTCGAGGCCGACGGCAGCTATCGCGCCGATCTGCCGATCTTTGGCGGGCAGGCGATCCTGACGCCTGAGGGCAAGGAAGGCCCGGCGAATGTGTCGGTCATCAAGCAGCTTGCCTATGCGGGCGCGCTGTTTGCCAAGGGCAAGCTGAAACACTCCTACCCCCATTCCTGGCGGTCGAAGGCGCCGCTGATCTATCGCAACACGCCGCAATGGTTCGTGGCCATCGACCGCACGCTGGACGATGGCATGACGACCTATGGCGACACCATCCGCAAGCGGGCGCTGACCTCGATCAACCAGCTTGTGCAATGGACCCCGGCCACCGGGCGCAACCGCCTGCACTCGATGATCGAGGCGCGGCCCGACTGGGTGCTGTCGCGGCAACGCGCCTGGGGCGTGCCGCTGACCTGCTTCGTGAAAAAGGGCGCGCGGCCGGATGCGCCGGACTTTCTGCTGCGCAACCCCGAGGTCAACGCCCGGATCGTGGCGGCCTTCGAGGCGGAAGGCGCGGATGTCTGGTATGTGCAAGGATTCAAGGAGCGGGTGCTGGAAGGCATCGTGAATCCGTCCGATTATGAACAGGTCATGGATGTGCTGGATGTCTGGTTCGACAGCGGCAGCACCCATGCCTTCGTTCTGCGCGACCGCCCGGATGGTGCAGAAGACGGCATCGCCGACCTGTATCTGGAAGGCACCGACCAGCACCGCGGCTGGTTCCATTCCAGCATGTTGCAGGCCTGCGGCACCAAGGGCCGGGCGCCCTATCGCGGGGTGCTGACCCACGGCTTCACGCTGGACGAGAAGGGCATGAAAATGTCCAAGTCGCTGGGCAACACGGTGGCGCCGCAGGCGGTGATCGACGAATACGGCGCCGATATCCTGCGGCTTTGGGTTGCGCAAAGCGACTACACCGTTGACCTGCGGATCGGGAAGGAAATCCTGAAAGGGGTGGCCGACAGCTATCGCCGGCTGCGCAATACGCTGCGCTTCATCCTTGGGGCGCTGAAGGACTTTGATCCCGCCGAACGGCTGCCGGTGGATGAGATGCCCGAGCTGGAACGCTGGGTACTGCACCGGCTGGCGGGGCTGGATACGGTGGTGCGCGAGGGCTACGCCAAATATGACTTCCAGGGCGTGTTCACCGAGCTGTTCACCTTTGCCACCAGCGACCTGTCGGCCTTCTACTTCGATATCCGCAAGGATGCGCTGTATTGCGACCGACCGGACAGTCTGCGTCGGCGGGCCAGCCGGACGGTGCTGGATCTGCTGTTCCAGCGCCTGACCACCTGGCTGGCGCCGATCCTGGTGTTCACCATGGAAGAGGTCTGGCTGTGCCGGAGCCCCGGAGAGGGCAGTTCGGTGCATCTGGTCGACTTCCCCGAAACCCCGGCCACCTGGCGGGATGAGGCGCTTGCGGCGAAATGGGATGGCGTGCGTGCGGCGCGGCGTGTTGTCACGGGCGCGCTGGAAGTGCAGCGCACGGCCAAGGTGATTGGGGCCAGCCTTGAGGCGGCGCCGGTGGTGCATGTGGCGGATACGGCGATTCTGGCGGCGCTGAAATCGCTGGATTTCGCCGAAACCTGCATCACCAGCGGCCTGCAACTGACGGGCGATGATGCACCGCAGGAAGCCTTCCGCCTGCCCGATGTGCCGGGGGTTGGCGTTGTGTTCGAACGCGCGCCGGGTGAGAAATGCCTGCGCTGCTGGCAGATCCTGCCGGATGTCGGAACGCACAAGCATCCCGGCACCTGCAAACGGTGCAACGAGGCGCTTGGTTAACGCTTTGATATAAAAGGAACCGCGGGGCGCAGGCTGACTGGCCTGGGCCCCGCGAAGGCGCGATCAGCCCGCGACAGGGTGTGCGTAGCCAATCGGTTGAACCGGCCGGGCGGCAAGGCCCGGGGTCACGCCATCCAGCCCCATGTGCATGGCGCTGAGGTGGCTGCGGGTAAGCCCGATATCGTCAAGCAGCCGGTCATCCGCGCGCGCCAGCAAGAACGCGGTCGAACGGCGCATCTGCATGTGGGCGAAAAGACGGCGGAACATGATGATCTCCTTTGGTTGAGATTGTTCTTCTCACAAGGTTTGACATTTCACAAACGAATAGGTTTCATGGGTCGCATTGGTGAAACTCATGGGTCTGCAATGACGGCTCCGCTCGACAGCGATCTGATGCGCAGCTTTCTGGCGGTGGCCGACACCGGGTCGGTGACTGCGGCGGCGGCGCGGCTGTTGCGCACGCAATCTGCGGTCAGTCTGCAGATCAAGCGGCTGGAAGACAGCCTTGGCCAGCCGCTGTTCGACCGGCAGGCGCGGGGGGTTCGCCTGACCCCGCGGGGCGAGCAACTGGTGCCTTACGCGCGCCGCGTGGTGTCGTTGCTGGATGAGGCGGCGATCGCGCTGCGGGAAAAGCCGCTGGTCGGGCCGGTGCGCGTGGGCATCCCGGACGAATATTCCGGCAGTGTGCTGCCGCGCGCCCTGGCTGCCTTCGACGAGCGGCACGAGGGGGTGCAGGTTTCCATCCGATGCGACCATTCCGAAGGCCAGATGGACGCGCTGGAGCGCGACGAGATCGACCTCGCCGTGATCTATGACTGGTCCTATGTCGAGGAGGGCGAGCATCTTTGCATCGACCCGACGGTCTGGGTGACCTCGGTCGCGCATCAGCAGCATCTGCGGCGCCCTGTGCCGGTCGGGGGATACTTCCGGTCGGACTGGTGCCGGGATTTCGCGGAGGAATCGTTGAACCGGCAGGGGATCGTCTGGCGGCAAGCCTGGAGTTGCGATCTGGCGGGGGGCTTGCGGGTGGCCGTGACCAGCGGAATCGCCATCGCGCCGCTGTCGCGCAGCACCATCCCCCCGGGTTGCCGCGAGCTGACTTCAGCGGACGGCTATCCCATCGTGGATTCCGCGCGTGTCATCCTGCGGCGCAATCCGCGCGGCACGTCTCAGGCAATCGAAGGAATGGCGGCAATGCTGCGCGAGGCCTTTGCGCCCTTGTCCAGCCTTCACCCCAGAGCAGAGGGAGCAGGCAATGCCGCGGGCGCGTGACAAGGGAATTGTGATCGGCCGGTTTGCCGCCGGGCCGCTGAACGCCATCACCGATGTGGCGGGTGTGGCGGTGGGGCATGTGACGCTGGTTGAAGGCGACCGTATCCGCACCGGGGCCACGGCCGTTTTGCCGCATGGCGGCAACCTGTTCCGTGATCGGGTGCCGGCGGGTGTCAGCATCCTGAACGGCTTTGGCAAGTTTGCGGGTCTGAGCCAGGTGCAGGAACTGGGCGAGCTGGAAACCCCGATCCTGCTGACCAATACGCTGGCGGTGGGGCGCGCGGTTCAGGCGCTGGTGTCCCATACCCTGGCACAGCCGGGCAATGACCGGGTGACCAGCGTCAATGCGGTGGTGGGCGAGACCAACGATTCCCGGCTGAACGACATTCGCGCCGGCCGCCCGACCGTGGACGAACACCGCGCCGCGCTGGCCGCCGCCCGCCCCGGCCCGGTGGCCGAGGGCTGCGTGGGCGCAGGTACCGGGACGGTGGCCTTCGGCGTCAAGGGCGGCATCGGCACGGCGTCGCGGATCGTGGGGCCGCATGTTCTGGGCGTGCTGGTGCAGGCGAATTACGGCGGCACCCTGCGGATTGACGGTGCCCCGCTGCCGCAGCGGCCGGAGCATGATGTGGACGGTTCCATCGTGATGGTGCTGGCAACCGATGCGCCGCTATGCGCCCGGAACCTGACGCGGCTGGCAACGCGGGCCTTTGGCGGGCTGGCCCGCACGGGGGCGGCCTTGTCCAACGGCTCGGGCGATTATGCGCTGGCGTTTTCCACCGCCGAAAGCCAGCGGCGGGGGCCGGGACGGCCGCCGTCCGGCACGGTTATGGGCAATGACGAGATGTCGCCCCTGTTCGAGGCGGCGATCGAGGCGTCGGAAGAGGCAATTCTGAACGCGCTGTTCATGGCCACCGGGATGCAGGGCTGGAACGCGGGGCAGGGTGATGCCGAAATCGTGGCCGCGATTGGAGACTGACGGGATTGGCCTGCCGGGCCGGCCATGGCAGCATGACCGGAATTTCCAATGCCGACCGGAGGTTGCGATGATGCGTTTCGCCCTTTCCCTGCTGCTGCTTGTGCCGGTTACCCCCGCCTGGGCCGATGCTGATGATGATGCGGCGGTTGAGGTGTTTCGCGGGGCGTTCGGTCAAAGCTGCACGTCCTTTGCCGAAGACGGCAGCCCGATCCGCCCCGCCCGACGGCATGATGTGAAGATGCCGGTGACATGGGGAGAGCCGGAGCAGGTGATCCTGTGGCAGTTCCGCTGCGATCAGGGCGCCTACAACAGCGTCGATGTGTTCCTGCTGAAAACCGAATATGACGGCATCCGGCCGGTCGCGCTGGCCCGGCCCGAAATCAAGGCCGAATATGTGGACCCCGAAGATTCCGAAAGTGCGGTAAAGGCGATCACCGTCATCGGCTGGGGTGCCGATGCCACGGCGATCAACGCGGGTTTTGATCCGGCAACGGGGATGCTGACCACACATGCGCTGTGGCGCGGCCTGGGGGATGCCTATTCGGACGGCACCTGGGTGCTGAAGAACGGCGGGTTCGTGCTGGTTCGCTATGAGGTGGACGCAAGCTATGATGGCGAAATCGCACCGCAGTTGAAACTGGCCTTCCCGTGACCGGCACGCTGCACACGCCCCTTGGCCCGGTGTCGTTGCGGGAAGCGGCCGGGCGCATTGCAGAACTGATGTGGCGGCCAGGCGAGGGCGAGCCGACGGCGCTGGAGGCCGAGGGGCTGCGCCAACTGGCCGAATACTTCGCGGGAAAGCGGCAGGCGTTTGACCTGCCGCTGGACTGGGGCGCCGGCCTGCATGAACGGGTGCGCCGCGCGATGGCGGCGATTCCCTTTGGCGAGACGCGGACCTATGGCGCGCTTTCGCGGCAGGTTGAGGCCCCGGCGCAGGCGGTGGGGCAGGCCTGCGGGGCCAATCCGCTGCCGATCCTTATTCCCTGCCATCGGGTGCTGGGGGCGAACACGCTGGGCGGCTTCTCGGCACCGGGGGGCGTGGAATCGAAGGTCTGGCTGTTGCGGCACGAAGGGGCGGCGGGGCTGCTGATCTGACACCCGATCCGGGGTGCGCTGGCCTGACCTGCGGGCCCGATCTGGCGCCATGGCCCGGGCTTGCGCGGGCGCGGCCAGAGGGATAGCGCTATCTGTAACGGTTCTGTAACAGGCGCGCCCTTCCTTGCCCGCAATCGTTCTGCCTGCCGTGCTGGCCACGGCCTTTCTGCCTGCGGTCTGCAGCCGTCGGGTCTGCATGGGCGGGCATGTCGCGGCCTTGAGGGCGGTTATGCGAGGGGCGGCATGAGCTTCTGGATTTTTGTGGCGGTGCTGGCGGCGGCCTTCCTGCACGCCTTGTGGAACGCGCTGATCAAGGTTGGCACGTCCAAGGTGGGCGGAATGGTGATCCTGTCCATCGTCGAGGTGCCGATCGGGCTGGCGGTGGTAGCGGTTTCCCCGCCCATCGACCCGGCGGCGATTCCCTGGGTGATTGCGGCCGGTTGCACGCATTTCTTCTACAAGTTCTTCCTGACCTATGCCTATGACCGCGGCGATCTGAGCCGGGTCTATCCCATCGCCCGCGGCGCGGCGCCGATGATCGTGACGCTGGTCGGGCTGTTTCTTCTGTCCGATACGGTCAGTGACTGGGAATATGCCGGGATCGCGGTGCTGGCGGTGGGCATCCTGCTGATGGCGCGCGGTGTGTTTTCCAGCGGCGAAAACCGGCGGCTGCTGCCCTTTGCCCTGGGCAGCGCAGCAGCGACGGCGACCTATACGCTGATCGACGGGCTGGGGGCCCGCGTTTCCGGCAGCCCCTGGGGCTATGTCGCCTGGGTTTTCGTGGCGGACGGCACATTCTTTGCCACCGGCATGGTGCTGTTGCGCGGGCTGGATGTCATTCCGCGCAATCTGGCGGCCTGGCGGATGGGGGCGCTGGCCAGTGCGGCCAGCTATGGTGCCTATTCCGTCAGCATCTGGGCCATGACCTTTTCGTCGATTGCGGTCGTCTCAGCCTTGCGTGAAACCTCGATCCTGTTCGCCGTGCTGATCGGCTGGCTGGCCTTTGGCGAGAAGATGACGGCGGAAAAGGCGCTGGCGGCGCTGGTGATCGTGGCGGGCGTCATGCTGACGCGGCTTTAGGTCTTAGCGGACGCGCTTGATGCGTTCGGGGAAGATCTGCTGCGCGATGCCGGCCAGAACCAGATAAAGCGAAGTCAGGATCAGGCCCCAATGCGCCAGGCTGCCTTCGGCAAAGTTGACCATGGCGGCCCAGGCGGCAAAGCAGATCCAGGCGATGCAGACGCCCAGCGACAGGCTGCGCCAGCGCTTGGTGCGCGTCGGGTGGATGAATTTCAGGTTGGTGAACATGGTGATGGTCAGCAGGATCACCACGATCAGGATTGTGCCCTGCGACGGCGCCACAGCAAACAGCACCAGAACAACCATGTTCCAGCAGGCCGGAAAGCCCGCAAAGGATTTGTCCGTGGTCTTCATCCGCGTGTCGGCAAAATAGACGACAGAGCCATAGACGATCACGATGATCGCCAGCCAACCCGTCCAGCCCGACAGCAGTCCCGACTTGAACAGCGCATAGGCCGGGATGAAGACATAGGTCATATAGTCGATGATCAGGTCCATCAGCACACCGTCATAGGTGGGCCAGTTCTTGTGAACCTCGTACTTGCGGGCCAGCGGGCCGTCGATGCCATCGACGATCAGCGCCACCACCAGCCAGAGGAACATCAGGCTCCACTTCTCTTCGACGGCGGCCAGCATGGCGAACATCGACAGCACGGCGCCGGTGGCTGTGAGAAGGTGAACGGACAGGGCCTTGAGACGATCGTGCATGGGCAAGTCTTGAACCAAAGAGCGACGGGGTGCAACAGGGGCGGGGTCAGGATTTCCCCATTGCGGCGCGGGGATGGGCGGCCTCGTACACCTCCATCAGACGGGCGGCATCGACGGCGGTATAGGCTTGGGTCGTGGACAGAGAGGCGTGGCCCAGCAGTTCCTGAATGGCGCGCAGGTCACCGCCCGCCGTCAGCAGGTGGGTGGCAAAGCTGTGGCGCAGCGCGTGCGGCGTGGCCGTGGCGGGCAGGCCAAGCTGAAGCCGCGCCTTCTCCATCGCCAACTGGATCAGGCGCGGGTTCAGCGGGCCGCCGCGTGCGCCGCGGAACAGCGGTTCGCTGGCGGGCAGATCCCAGGGGCACAGGCGTGCATAGGTCGCCACCGCCTCACGCGCGGCGGGCAGCACGGGAACAAGGCGGGTCTTGCCGCCCTTGCCGATGATGCGCAGCACATCGGGCAGGGGGATGGCGTCGCCGGTCAGGCCAAGGGCCTCGGAGATCCGCAGCCCGCAGCCGTAAAGCAGCGTCACCACCGCAATGTCGCGGGCCTGTTGCCAGTCGTCGCGCGCCTGCAGGCCGACGGTTTCGATCACCTCGGCGGCGCCGTCTTCCGACAGCGGGCGCGGCAGCTTGCGGCGGAACTTCGGGCCACGGGCCGATAGAACGGGCGTGGCCTCGGCCCCCGTGCGATCGGCGGCCCAGGCGGTGAAGGACTTGACAGCCGACAGCGCGCGGGCCAGCGACCGCGCCTCAAGCCCGCGGCGGCGCTCATGCGCCATCCAGGCCCGCAGGTCGGATTGCGTGGTGGCCAGCACCGCCGGCAAGCCTTCGGTGCCGCCCTTGTGCTGCGCCAGAAAGCCCAGATAACCGCGCACATCGGCGGCATAGGCCGTCAGCGTGTTTTGCGAGGCCCCTTTCAGCGCCGACAGATGGGCCAGCCAATCCGACAGGGCCGCGCGAAGCTGCGGCGCGATGGCAAGCGTGTCGGTCACGACAGCCAGCGGCGCATGGTGCGTTCGAAGATGCCGGCAAAAAAGGCCAGCAAATCAGTGCCCTGCGTCGGCTTGAACTGGTTGGGGTCTTCGGCGGCGAAGACCAGCATCCCGGGCAGCCGGCCCGCGCCGAAATCCAGCCGCAACAGCGCCTCGGAGCGGATCTTGCCGGCCCGGTCGCCATAAAGCGCATCGCCCTGTGGCGAGACGGGGCGCAGGGTAACGGGGCGCAGCGGCACGTTGCGGCCACCGGCCAGATAGTCGGCCACAAAGCCCGGCTCGGCCACATAAAGCACTTCGCCCAGCTTGCGCAGCACCGGATCATTGGCTTCCTGGCGGCTTTCCAGGACGAGGCGGACGCAGTCTATGCGGAGGGTGGCGGCGACGTCGGTGGAGAGGGTGCGCAGGAAATCCTCGAACCCCAGCGGGTCCAGCATCTGCAGGATGGCGCGGTGCACCTGATTGGTGCCGGCCAGGTTTTCATAGGCCGCCGCAATGACGCTGCGGTGGGTGTCTTCCAGCCGCTCCAGCCGGGTTTCCAGCCGCTGCATGGCGATGCCGCGCAGGTCTATGATGTTGTTTCCCATCGCTCTTTCGTTGGCGGCGACAAGGGCATTCATCACGTCGGTATCGTCAAGAATGCTTTCCGGTTCGGCGATCAGGCGATCGCGCAGGTCTGGTTCGATCATGGAAGGGCTGCCCGGAGTTTTGTGTGATTTGCCCCACACTATAGCGGAAAAGCGGCCTCGGGCGGTAGGGCCTGAGGGCAACAGGAACAGGAATTCTGCCGTCTTGCTGCGGTCTTGCCCGCGTCTTGCTTCCGTCTTGCCGTGCGCCGGGCTGAGACAGCGTTAACCCTTGCGCCCCATGCTGGCCCCGCAACGCAGACCGCG
Organism: Fuscovulum blasticum DSM 2131; assembly: GCF_003034965.1. Classification (GTDB taxonomy): domain Bacteria; phylum Pseudomonadota; class Alphaproteobacteria; order Rhodobacterales; family Rhodobacteraceae; genus Pseudogemmobacter; species Pseudogemmobacter blasticus. Next base: position 244,612 of record NZ_PZKE01000003.1, read on the forward strand.
CGGAGACGCCATGCCCGACCTGAAGAAACAGCCGCCCCGCCAGCGCGCCCACATGACCTATATGATGGATGTGATGCGGCGCCTGGAATGGGACTTGCACAACACCATTGAACTGACCGGCCGCATCCCGGCCGAATGGCATGAGATCGCCCAGGCCACGCCGCGATCCGCCCGGGTGAAGGTGAACCTGAGCCTTGAGGCCGATGTGGTGAAGTTCTTCAAGTCGATGGGCGCGGGCTACGGGCCGCGCATCAACGATGTGCTGCGCAGCTACATGCACGCGCGTCTGGCGGGGGTGATCCGCGGCGCCGAGACGATTGCGCATTACCGCGCCCGGGCGGACAGCCACGACGGGCCGAAACCGGAGTTCGGCGACCTGGCCCGGGACCTGGGCGAAGCCTGGCAGGACGAGGGGCCGGAGGTGGAACAGGCGGCCCGGGCGAAGATGCAGGAGACGATGCAGCGCCGGTTCGGGGAAAGCGGCGTGCCGGAGGGGGAGGAGGGGGTGCCTTGGGTGCGGTGAGGCTGGTTAGGCGTATTGCTTCGCGGTTGCCTCTAGGTTTGCAGACAATTGGTAAATGTCCGAAAGGTCGGAAATGTTGTGGCGTGTTTCGTTCTTTTCTGCATCGAAGACGCCTACCGATTTCACGCTCTTGGCATTGAAGTAGAAACGGCAGAGCGGCCGTCTGTTGTTGTCGTCGATAAGGACGCTGCAATAGGATTTGGCGTCGCGTAGAACGATGCGTTTAACGTCGATGACTTTGGCCACGATTGCGCGAGAAATCATGAAGGCCATCTGCTCGTCTTCCGTCGTCACGACATCACTCGAAGAGGCGGGCTCTTCGGCGGCTTTGCGATCTGTTGGCTCGACACTCGGTTGCTCCTTGCCGAAGGTGACGTTGAGCCTTTCCTGAATTCTGTTGCGAACGACTTCATCCAAGGCTGCCTGGATGGCTGGACGAAGCATTTCCACGACGGCCTTGGTGAGCGATCCATCATATATCTGCTTGCCCACATACCGCACGAAATCATCGTCAGGCGCGGCCAACTGCGATGAGATCATCGCGGATGCGGCTTTGACATAGCGCATGTTGGACGCGGCATCGAGGATCGCATCAACGTCGAAGATCGACTTCTGGAACCGCGCCAGTTCCTCAATCTGTCTTTCATCGTGGTTCTGAAAGTCGAAGACGAAGAACGGCTTCTTGTCCATCTTGTTCTTCTCGTCGATGTCCGAGAAGAACCAGACCTCTCGGCCGTTAATCAATATCGCAAGCTTTGCATCAGTCGTGCCGAAGTAACGGAACAATTGACTGTATTGCGCCGATCCGAGTGCAGTCGAGATCGGTTTAACTTCAACGAGAATCTGAATTTTTCCGCCGATCTTGATGGCGAAGTCGATCTTCTCACCCTTCTTTATGCCTACATCTGCGATGAATTCTGGGATGACCTCTTCGATATTAAAGACGTCAAAACCCAAGGCTTGAATGAAAGGCAAAACAACAGCAGTCTTGGTCGCTTCTTCGGTTATCGCGTGCTGCGTCGCATGTTTAGAGCGTTTCACAAGCTCGGCGACTTTTCCAGCAAAGTCCACTTCAACCTCCGCAGCAAAGGGTGTTCTGAGGATACTCCACAGTAACTGAAGGGTCGGCAAGTGCTATTTGCATTGGAAGCTTTGACGCCGCAAATGGGGGTGGGGAGGCGCAACGGTCGGGTGCTGGTGCGTGATGTGCAATGGTTGCACACAGATTGGCGGGGCGAACCCCGTGCTAAGAATTTGTGCAGGTGCACACACTCCCTACGCCGGGTTGCCCGCCCGTCCTCATAAACTGTCTGCCCCCTCCTCGCCCGTCGTCGTGCAAGTCTGACAAGGGAGGAAGGTAGGGTCACGTCATCCCCGCGAAGGCGGGGGGTCATTTGGGGCGCCGAAGATGGCCCCCGCTTTCGCGGGGGTGACAGGGTGGGCGGTGGTCTGCATAAATGCGCACCCTGCGGGTGATGAGCGGCGCCCCCACCCCCATCCCCTCCCCACAAGGGGGAGGGGAGGTGCGGAGGTTGGGGGCGGGATGGGGGACCGACCTTGATCCCCGAGGGGGCGGTCATGACGTCGGCGCCCCGATCAGGGCGTGTTGCTGGTGCGGCCCTGTGTTCGGGCAGGTCGCTTGAGGTGGGGCGGTGTGTGGCCCCACCCCCATCCCCTCCCCACGGAGGGGGAGGGGAGGTGCGGAGGTTGGGGGTCGGGAGTGGTGGGGACAGGGGCGCCGCGCCGCGCTGCCCGGGGGCCGGGCGGGCTTGGGGGGGATCAGAGGATCTTCTGCCCGGTCTTCGCCCAGTCCTTCATGAACTGTTCCAGCCCCTTGTCGGTCAGCACATGGTTGGCCATGGCCTTGATCACCGAGGGCGGGGCGGTCATCACGTCGGCGCCGATCAGGGCGCATTGCGAGGCGTGGTTCAGCGTGCGGACCGAGGCGGCGAGGATCTGGGTCTCGAAGCCGTAATTGTCATAGACCTGACGGATGTCGGAGATCAGTTCCAGCCCGTCAAGGTTGATGTCATCCAGCCGGCCGATGAAGGGCGAGATGAAGGTGGCGCCGGCCTTGGCGGCCAGCAGCGCCTGGTTGGTGCTGAAGCACAGCGTCACGTTGACCATGCGGCCTTCGCCGGTCAGCACCTTGCAGGCCTTCAGCCCATCCCAGGTCAGCGGCACCTTGACGGCGATGTTTTCGGCGATTTCGGCCAGCTTGCGGCCTTCCGCGATCATCTCGTCGGCCTTCAGCGCCACCACTTCGGCCGAGACCGGGCCCGAGATGAAGGAACAGATTTCCTTCGTCACCTCAAGGATGTCGCGCCCCGATTTCAGGATCAGCGAGGGGTTGGTGGTCACGCCATCGACCATGCCAAGGTCGTTCAGCTCGCGGATTGCATCCACATCGGCGGTATCGACGAAGAATCTCATGGGGCCTGTCCTTCTGGCGCGTCAGGGTGGTTCGGGGCTGGAGAAGCCGGGATGCGGCGGGTATTACCGCAAGACAGCCCCGGGCGAAAGATGCAGGGGCGATGAAGGATAGCGCAAGCGTGGCCGAGCGGGTGTTCGACGAAGGCGAGGTGGTGGGCGTCCTGACGACGGAACCGCTGGGGCGCCTGTTGGACTACAAGGCGCCGGAAGGCGGCTGCGGCACCGGCGATTTCGTCGAGGTGCCGCTGGGGCCGCGCCGGGTGCTGGGCGTGGTCTGGGGCAAGGGCGAGGGGCGGTGGGACCCGGCCAAGGTGCGCCCGATTGCCCGCGTGCTGGACGCGCGCCCGATGCGGGCGGAACTGCGCAGTTTCCTGACGCGGGCCGCCGATTACACGCTGACGCCCTGGCCCGCGATGCTGCGGCTGGCGACGCGGGCGCCGGGGCTGTTCGACCCGCCGTCGATGCGCAAGGTCTATCGCCTGGCGGGGCCGGTGCCGAACCGGCTGACCGAGGCGCGGGCGCGGGTGGTCGAGGCGCTGCGCGGCTGGGGCGGGGCCGCCGTCACCCTGCGCGAACTGGCCGAGGCGGCGGGTTGTGGCACCGGGGTGGTGAAGGGGCTGGTCAAGCTGGGCGTGCTGGCCGAGGAGGAGGCGCCGAAGGACACGCCCTATCCGCCGCTGAACCCGGCCGGCCTGCGGGCGCTGGCGGGGCAGCAGGTGGCGGCGGCCGATGCGCTGGTGCAGGCGACGACGGCGGGCGAGTACCAGACCTTCCTGCTGAAAGGCGTGACCGGCAGCGGCAAGACAGAGGTCTATCTGGAAGCGGTGGCCGAATGCCTGCGGCGGGGCCGGCAGGCGCTGGTGCTGTTGCCGGAAATCGCGCTGACGGCCGATTTCCTGGCCCGTGTCGAGGCGCGCTTCGGGGCAAGGCCCGGCGAATGGCATTCCGGCGTGACCCAGACCGAACGCCGCCGGCTGTGGAAGATGTGCGGCGAAGGGGGCGTGGAACTGGTCGTCGGCGCGCGGTCGGCGCTGTTCCTGCCGTTCCGCGACCTGGGCCTGATCGTCGTCGATGAGGAACACGACACCTCCTACAAGCAGGAGGAGGGCGTGCTCTACAATGCCCGCGACATGGCGGTGCTGCGTGCCTCGATCTGCGGCTGCCCGGTGGTGCTGTCTTCGGCCACGCCCAGCCTTGAAAGCTGGGCCAATGCCGAGGCGGGGAAGTACTTGCGCCTTGATCTGGGGGCGCGTTTCGGGGTGGCGGAACTGCCGGCGATGAAGGCCATCGACATGCGGGCGGAAAGCCTGGCTGCGAACCGCTGGATTTCCCCCACGCTGGCGCGCGGGGTCGAGGCGCGGCTGGAGCGCGGCGAACAGGCGCTTTTGTTCATCAATCGCCGCGGCTATGCGCCGGTGACGCTGTGCCGGGCCTGCGGGGCGCAGGTGGGCTGCGATCATTGCGATGCGCGGATGGTGGAACACCGTTTCCTGAAACGGCTGGTCTGCCACCAGTGCGGCGCCACCAAGCCGGTGCCGCAGGCCTGCCCGTCCTGCGGGGTTGAGGGGAAGATGGCGGCGGTGGGGCCGGGGGTGGAACGGCTGGCCGAAGAGGTGGCCGAACGCTTCCCCAAGGCGCGGCTGGCGGTGCTGTCGTCCGACCTGTTCGGATCGGCCCGCGCGCTGAAAGAGCAGATCGAGACGATCGCCGCCGGTGCGGCCGACATCATCATCGGCACGCAGATCGTGGCCAAGGGGCACAACTTTCCGCTGCTGACGCTGGTCGGCGTGATCGACGCCGATCTGGGGCTGCAAGGGTCTGACCTTCGGGCAGCAGAACGGACGTTCCAGTTGATGCGGCAAGTCGCGGGCCGGGCCGGGCGGGCCGACCGCCCGGGCGAGGCCTGGCTGCAAACCCACCAGCCCGAGCATCCTGTGATCCGCGCCATTCTGGGTGGCGATGAAGAGGCGTTCTGGCGGGCCGAAGCGTCCGAGCGTCGCGCCGCGGGCGTGCCGCCCTATGGCCGCATGGCGGGCATCATCCTGTCCGGCCCCGATGTGGCGCAGATCTTCGATCTGGGGGGCGAGCTTGCCCGCCGGGCCGAGCCGCTGCTGCGGGCGGGGGCACAGGTGTTTGGCCCCGCCCCGGCGCCGATTGCCCGCGTGCGCGGGCGTCATCGGGTGCGCCTGCTGGTCAAGGCGCCAAAGGCGGTGCCGCTGCAACCGGCGCTGGCCGAATGGGTGGCGCAGGTCAAGATCCCGGCCAATGTCCGCCTGGCCATCGACATCGACCCGCAAAGTTTTCTGTAACGCCGGCCCATCGGACCCGGCGGCCCTTTCATCTGTCCGCAAATATCCCGGGGGTGCGGGGGCAGCGCCCCCGCCGCAACGTCAGGGATTGGCGGGCGCTTCCGCCGGGGCGGCGCCGTCCGCCGGGGCCGCGGGGGTGCCTTCGGGGGGCGCGGTCAGGATGCCGTTCTGCCAGATGCCTTCGGCCACCTGCCCGGTGGCATAGGTCATCTTGCCCTGACCTTCGCGCTTGCCCGCCTTGAAGGTGCCTTCATAGACATCGCCCGAAGGATAGGTGGCCTTGCCCTGTCCGTTGATCTCGCCGGCGGTCCAGTCGCCGATGTAGCGGAAGCCGTCAGGCATGGTCAGTTCGCCCTTGCCATCGCGCAGGCCGGCCTTGAAGTCGCCCTTGTAGACCGTGCCATCGGCATAGGTCGCGTTGCCGGTGCCTTCGCGCACGCCGGCCTTCCAGTCGCCTTCATAGCGATAGCCATCGGGATAGGTCATGGTGCCGGTGCCATCCGGCTTGGCGGCGGCAAAGCTGCCTTCATAGACCTGCCCGTTGGCATAGGTCGCCTTGCCCGCGCCCTGGATCACGCCGTTTTGCCAGGCCCCCTGATAGGTGGAGCCATCTGGATAGGTGATCGCGCCCTGGCCATCGGCCTGATCGGCCTTCATCGCGCCCACATAGACCGAGCCATCGGGATAGGTCACCGAGCCGGTGCCCTCCATCCGGCCCTCGACCCAGGCACCTTCGTATTTGAAACCGTCCTTGGCGGTGAAATTGCCCTGGCCGTGCCGGCGGTCGGCCTTGTAGTCGCCTTCGTAGACATCGCCCGAAGCATGGACCGTGCGGCCCTTGCCATCGCGCTGGCCATTGACGAAAGCGCCGTCATAGACATCGCCATTGGGCTGGGTCAGCTTGCCGGTGCCGTTGATCTGCCCTTCGGACCAGTCGCCGACATAGGTCAGCCCGTTCGGCATGATCAGCGTGCCCTTGCCGGACCGTTCGCCCTTGGCAAGGCCGCCTTCATAGGTGGTGCCATCGGCATAGGTGATCTTGCCGGTGCCTTCCTTGGCCCCGGCCACCCAGTCGCCTTCATAGCGATAGCCGCCGGGGTTCTCGATCACGCCCTTGCCGTTCTGCTGGCCGTTCAGGAAGGTGCCGGTATAGACCGCGCCATTGGGATAGGTCGCCTTGCCTTCGCCCGTCATCTTGCCTTCGGTCCAGTCTCCTTCATAGGTGCCGCCATCGGCGAAGGTGATCTTGCCCTTGCCGTTCGGCTGGCCCTTGCTGAAGGTGCCTTCGTAGACCGACCCGTTGGGATAGCGCGCGGTGCCCTGGCCGCTGATTTCGCCATCGACCCAGGTGCCGGTATATTCAAAGCCGTTCGGCAGCTTGTAGGTGCCCTGGCCATGCTGGCGGCCGTTGCGGAACGTGCCTTCATAGACCGAGCCGTCATCATACTGCTTTGTGATGACCTCATCTTCCGACTGGGCAAGGACAGGCGCGGCCAGCGCCAGCGTGACGGCAACAACTGAGGCCGGAAGAAGACGCATCGCACAAGGCTCCTGGGTTCTCGAATCCCGGTGGCAGGGTAGGGGCGGGCGGCGGGGCTGGCAAGCCGGGCACCGCGTTGCCCGCGCATCGGCAAGGGTTTTCCCGCGCATCGGTTCTGCTAGAAGCGGGGAATGTGAAAAGGAGTCCCGTGATGACCGACATTTTCCGGCTGCTGCTGGTGCAGGCCAATCCCACCGTCGGCGACATCGCGGGCAATGCCGCGAAGGCGCGCGGCCACTGGCAGGCGGGCCGGGCGGCGGGGGCCGACATGGTGGCGCTGACCGAGATGTTCGTGACCGGCTACCAGACCCAGGACCTGATCCTGAAGCGCGCCTTTCAGGACGAGGCGATTGCCGCCATCGAGGCGCTGGCGAAGGACTGCGCCGATGGGCCGGCGCTGGGCATCGGCGGGCCGGCGCGGATGGGCGGGCGGCTTTACAACGCCTGGTGGGTGCTGCAGGGGGGCCGCGCCACGGCGACGGTGCTGAAGCACCATCTGCCGAATGACGCGGTGTTCGACGAAAAGCGGATCTTTTCGTCGGCCGAGGTGGCGGGGCCCTATGTGGTGAACGGCGTTCGCATCGGCACGCCGATCTGCGAGGATGCCTGGCACCCCGACGTGACCGAGACCCTGCAGGAAACCGGGGCCGAGATCCTGCTGATCCCGAACGGCAGCCCCTATCACCGCGGCAAGCCGAACCTTCGGCTGAACCTGATGATCAGCCGCGTGATCGAGACGGGGCTGCCGCTGTGCTATCTGAACATGGTGGGCGGGCAGGATGACCAGGTGTTCGACGGGTCCAGCATGGTGCTGAACCCGGGCGGGCATCTGGCGGTGCAGATGCCGCAGTTCGACGAGGCGGCGGAGCTGGTGACCTTCCGGCGCACGGCCGAGGGCTGGCGGGCGGATACGGGCGGGATCGCCGATCTGCCGCCCATCGGCGAGGCGGATTACCGGGCCTGTGTCATGGGTCTGGGCGATTACATGCGCAAGACGGGCTTCTCGAAGGCGCTGCTGGGGCTGTCGGGCGGGATCGACAGTGCCATCGTGGCCGCCATCGCGGCCGATGCGCTGGGGCCGGAAAACGTGCGCTGTGTCATGCTGCCGTCGGAATTCACCAGCGCCCATTCGCTGGAAGATGCCACGGCCTGCGCGCAGCGGCTGGGCGTGCGGCTGGACACCGTGCCGATCAGCGGGGCGCAGGCGGCGGTGGGGCAGGCGCTGGCGCCGCTGTTTGCCGGCACCGAGCCGGGGGTGACGGAAGAGAACATCCAGTCGCGCCTGCGGGGGCTTTTGCTGATGGCGCTGTCGAACAAGTTCGGCGAGATGCTGCTGACCACCGGCAACAAGAGCGAGATGGCGGTGGGCTATTGCACGATCTACGGCGACATGAACGGCGGCTACAATCCGGTCAAGGACATGTACAAGACCCGCATGTTCCTGACCGCGAAATGGCGCAACGAGAACCACCGCCCCTGGATGAAGGGCCCCGGCGGCGAGGTGATCCCGCAGCGCATCATCCAGAAGCCGCCCTCGGCGGAGCTGCGGGCGAACCAGACCGACCAGGATTCGCTGCCGCCCTATGAGGTGTTGGATGCCATTCTGGAAGGGCTGGTCGAACGCGAGGAATCGGTCGCCGATCTGGTGGCGCGGGGCTTTGACCGGGCCACGGTGAAGAAGGTGGAGCATCTGCTCTACATCGCGGAATACAAGCGGTTCCAGTCCGCCCCCGGTGTGCGGCTGACGCAAAAGGCGTTCTGGCTGGACCGCCGCTATCCCATCGCCATGCGCTGGCGCGACGGATCTGGCGGCTGAGGGAAAAGGCGCGGCCGCAGGCCTGTTGTCTCGCCTCTGGCGCGCGCAAGGCGCGCGCCAACCGGCTTGGGCGCTGCCTGCCGCGCGGGGATATTTGGGGACAGATGAAAGCGGGGCGGGGAACGGCTGCGGGGCGGCAAACCTGTCTGGCATATGTGGAGATTTGACCTGAGCCCGGCTTGGGGTCTAGAACTTCAGGTCCGGCACCGGACGTTCCCGCGTGGCGGGTTGAGCCGAGGGCAGGTGCGATGACCGGAACCTTTGTGATCCTTGATCTTCTTGGCGGCGTTGCCCTGCTGTTGTGGGGCGTGCGGATGGTGCGCACCGGGATGGAACGGGGCTGGGGCGACCGACTGCGGGGCTGGCTGGAACGGCGGCTGTCGAACCGGATCGCGGCCTTTGGCGGCGGGCTGGCCGTCACCTCGGTTCTGGGCAGCGCCACGGCGACGACGCTGATCGTGGCCAGTCTGGCCGGATCGGGGGTGCTGGCGCCGGCGACCGGGCTGGCGGTGCTGCTGGGGGCGGATGTCGGATCGGCGGCGACGGCGGCGATCCTGGCCTCCGGTTCGTCGGCGGCGGCGATGCTGGCGCCGGCGCTGATCTTTGCCGGCTATGTGCTGTTCGGCCGGTCAGCCGAGTTTCGCCCGCGCAACATGGGGCGGATGCTGATCGGTCTGGGGCTGATGCTGTTCGCGCTGAAGCTGGTGGTGGGCGCGACCGCGCCGCTGCGGGAGGCGTCGCTGTTTCACGAGGTTCTGGGCGCGCTGGCGGCCGAACCATTCCTGGCCTTTCTGGCCGGGGCCATCCTGACCTGGATCTGCCATTCCTCGCTGGTGGTGGTGCTGCTGCTGACCACCTTCGTGATGAACGGCAGCCTGTCCCCCGCCGAGGTGGCGCCCTTCGTGCTGGGCCTGAACTTCGGGGGCGGCCTGCCGGCGCTGTCGGCCACCTTTGGCCAGCCGGCGGCGGCGCGGCGCCTGCCGGTGGCCAACCTGCTGTGCCGGGGCGGGCTGGCGCTGGCGGGGCTGATCGGCATCAGTTTCCTGTTGCAGGGGCTGGAGTATCTGCATCTGACGCCGGCAACGGCGGTGGCGCAGATGCACCTTGGGTTCAACCTGGTGGCGGCGCTGCTGTTCCTGCCGCTGTCGGGGCAGATCACCCGGCTGGTGGCGCGGTTGATGCCGACTGACGAACAGGCCGCCGACCCGACGATGACCCCGCGCTATCTGACCACGCACGCCTCGGTCACGCCGCAGATGGCACTGACCAATGCGGCGCTGGAAACCACCCGGATGGCCGAGATGGTGGCACGGATGACCGAACAGGCGCTGGACGTGCTGGAGAGCGGCAAGCTGGAGACGCTGCGCGAGCTGGCCCGGATGGACGGGCTGTTGTCGGCGCATCGCAAGGCGCTGGGCGGCTATCTGGCGGGCCTGTCGGCCGAGGGCCAGACCAGCGACGAGGCGCGGCGGGCGCGCATGATCCTGCATTATGCGGGCAGCCTGGAACATGCCGGCGACATCCTTCGCCGCAGCCTGGGGGACAGGTCACGGCAGAAGGTGCGGCGCAACATGGTGCTGAGCGACGCGCAGCGCGAGGGGCTGTCCGAGGCGCGCGGCATCGTGCTGGATTCGCTGCGGGTTCTGCCCGCCGCGCTGTGTTCGGATGATCTTGAGGTGGCCAAGGATCTGGCCGGCCAGAAGGATGCCTTCCGCAATGTGGAGGACCGGATCATCGCGGCGGAACTGGCAGACGGATTTGCCGACCCCGAGACCGCCAAGCTGTTCGCCGATATCCTGCGCGACCTGCATCGGGTGAATTCGGCCCTTGCCGCCGCCGCCTATCCCAAACTTGCGGCGGCAGGCGTGTTGCGCAGCACCCGGCTGCGGGCCATCGACGTGCCGGCCCTGGTGGAGAGCTGAGCCCGGCGCGGGCCGTCAGATCGGGCTGGCTTCGGCTTCGTGCAGCAGGCGCATCACGTCTTCGGGGCGGCAAAGCTGGGTTGCGTCGGTCATCACCGCGGCGGCGGCGGCGGCGGAGCCCAGCGAAAGCGCCTCGTCATCGGGCTGGCCGCGGGCCATGGCCAGCACCAGCGCGGCGACGAAACTGTCGCCCGCGCCGACGGTTGAACGCACGCGCACCCTGGGCGCGGGCGAGAACAGCCGCTGGTCGGCGGTGGCCAGCACGTTGCCATCAGCCCCGCGCGCCACCACCACCTTGCGCGCCACGCCCTTGCGCACCAGACCTTGCGCGAAATCGGCGGTGTCCTTGCGGTCGGTCAGCGCGTGGCCGGTCAGGCTTTCGGCTTCTTCCCCATCCATCCGCAGCACTTCCAGCCCGGGGATGGGGTTCCTGACCGCCTCAAGCAGCGGTTTGCCCGAAGTATCGAGCACGACCTTGCTGTCGGGCATCGATTCGGCCAGTTGCGAGGCGAAGTCGATCGGGGTGCCGGGCGGCTGGCTGCCCGAGATCACCGAATAGCCGCCGGGGCGCGAGGTGGCGCGCAAGAGGGTGAAGACATGCGCCCGTTCGGCGGCCCCCCAGACCGGGCCGGGCAGCATGAAGCGGTATTGCTTGCCGGTTGATTCCTCGTTCACGGTCAGCGATTGGCGGGTTTCGCCGGGGCCAAGGATCGACAGGAAGGTAACGCCTGCGTGGCGGATCAGCCCGGCCAGCCGGTCGCCGGTCAGGCCGCCCAGCGCCACCAGCGCCAGGCTTTCGCCGCCAAGCGCCCGGATGGCGCGGCTGACGTTCAGCCCGCCGCCGCCCGGGTCCAGCAGCGGATCGGCGCAGCGCAGTTTCTGGCCCGGCACCACTTCGGGCACCTCGGTTGCCATGTCGAGCGCGGGGTTCAGCGTCAGCGTAAGGATCGGGGCGGTTTCGGCCATTCATGCACCTGTCTGTCGGTGCAACCTTAGACTGCGCGTCTGGCAAGGTGAACCCCTGCGCAAGGATGCACGATGTCTGCGCGGGCATCGCCAATGGCCGGCGGGGCTGCGGGGCCATAGGTTGGGGGCATAGACACCGCACCGTCCCGAAGAAAGGGTCACCGCAATGAGCGCCGTCAAACTTGCCGTCATCTACTATTCCACCTATGGCACCAACCACGCCATGGCCGAAATCGCCGCCGAGGCCGCCCGTGCCGCCGGGGCCGAGGTGCGCCTGCTGCGTGTGGCCGAAACCGCGCCCGAGGCGGTGGTGAACAGCCAGGATGCCTGGAAGGCCGCGCTTGAGAAGCAAAGCGTCGTGCCGGTTGCCACGCCGGAAGACATGGAATGGGCCAATGCCTATCTGTTCAGCGGCCCGACCCGCTTTGGTCAGGCCAGCAGCCAGATCCGGGCGTTCATCGACACGCTGGGCGGGGTCTGGTTCAAGGGCGGGCTGGCCAACAAGGCGATCAGCGCCATGACCAGCGCGCAGAACACCCATGGCGGGCAGGAAGCCACGCTTCTGGGGCTGTACACCAGCTTCCTGCACTGGGGGTCGATCATCGTGGCGCCGGGCTTCACCGATGCCGCCATTCCCGCCGCCGGCGGCAACCCCTATGGCTACAGCCACACCCAGGGCAAGGAACTGGACGAAAAGGCGCGGGCGGCCATCGGCCATCAGGCCAAGCGCCTGGTCGAGATTGCGGCCAAGCTGGCCGCCTGATCGGGCATCCGGGCCTGACGGGAATTGCGGGGCGGCTTCGGCCGCCCCTTTTTCGTTGCCTCAGCCGTTCAGCAGCAGTTGATAACTGGCGGGCACGAAGCGGAAGCCGGCATCCCTGGCCTCGACATAGCCGAGGGCAGGGAAGGGCATGTGATAGCCGATGAAGGGGATGCGGTCGGCGGCGATCATGCCGAAGACCTGTTTGCGGGTCGCGGCGGCGGCGGGTTTGTCGGCGTCGAAGCGCACCTCCCAATCGGGGTATTGCAGCGACCAGACGTAATGGTTCGCCGTGTCGGCGGTGATCGCCAGTTGCTGGCCGCCGGATTCCAGCATCCAGGCCATGTGGCCGGGGCTGTGGCCGAAGGCCTCCAGCGCGGTGATGCCGGGCGCGGCGGTGCCGCCGCCTTCGACGAAGGTGGTCTTTTCGGCCAGCGGACGGACGTTCTTGTCAAAGCCTTCGTTGCCGGCCTGCGCCCAGTGGTTATGCTCGACGCTGCCGGTCACATAGCGGGCGTTCGGGTAGGCGGGGGTCGTGCCGTCAGCCGCCATCAGCCCGCCGATATGGTCGCCGTGCATATGGGTCAGCACCACCACGTCAATCTGGTCGGGGGTGATGCCCGCCGCGGAGAGCGCGGCCCCCAACCCTTCGGCTGACAGGCCGGTGTCGAACAGCACCAGTTCCGCCCCGGTGTTGACCAGCGTGGGGGTGAAATAGTTGTGCGTCCTGTCCGCCGGCAGGAAGGCGGCGGCCGAGGCGGCGGCGAACTCCTCGGGCGGGACGTTCAGGCCAAAGGTTTCCTGCGGCTTGTCGCCGGTGCGGGTGCCGGCCAGAAGGGTGGTCACCTCGAACCCGCCCAGCCGGAAGCGGTGGAACAGCGGCAGCGCCGACCCTTGCAGATCGGCCCGCGCGGCGGCGGGGTGGGGCAGGGCGGCGCCAAGCGGAAGGGCAGCGGCGGCCATAAGCGCCTGACGGCGGGACAGGGTCGTCATTCGGTCCTCCTTCGGTGATGTCTTGACGAAGGATAGGGCCCGAGGGCCGGTCGGCACATCAAACCGGCGTCATCACGTCCTTTGCGCCGGTGGTCATTCCCACCAGCGGTCGACGGTGGCGATCTCTTCGTCGCTCCAGCCGAAGTGATGGGCAAGTTCGTGGATGGTCACATGGCTGACAAGCTCGGCGATGGAAACATCGCCGCGTTCGGCCCATTCATCCAGGATCGGGCGGCGGAACAGCCAGATCAGATCGGGGTGGGTGGGCTGGTCCGACACCGACTTCTCGGTCAGCGGGATGCCTTCATAAAGCCCTGTCAGTTCAAAGGGATCTTCCAGATCCATCGCGTGCAACAGATCTTCTGACGGAAAGTCCTCGACCCGCAGCACGACATGGGTCGCGGGTTCCCGCCACGGTTCGGGCAGGGTGGCGATGGTTTCGCGGGCGATCTGTTCGATCAGCTCAAGCGAGGGGGCGATGGAATCGTAGGACGGATTGCTCATGCCCAGGAGATAGGCGGTGGTCTTGCCCCGGGGAAGGGGGCATCTCCGCGAAAGGCGGCAACCGGGGCGGAAACTGGACAAGACGCGGGCCTTGTGACAGGAGAGGCGGGTTCAAGGAGCCCACCCATGACCCGCCCTGTTGTCACCCGCTTCGCCCCCTCGCCCACCGGATACATCCATGTGGGCAACCTGCGCACCGCGCTGATGAACTGCCTGATCGCCCGCAAGTCGGGCGGGCAGTTCATCCTGCGTCTGGATGACACCGATCAGGAACGGTCAAAGCAGGAATATGCCGACGGGATCATGGCCGATCTTGAGTGGCTGGGCCTGCACTGGGACCGCATCGAAAAGCAGTCGCTGCGCTATGACCGCTATCACGCGGCGGCGGACAAGCTGCGCGCCGATGGCCGGTTCTACGAATGTTTCGAGACGCCGACCGAACTGGACCTCAAGCGCAAGAAGCTGCTGGGGATGGGCAAGCCGCCGGTCTATGACCGGGCGTCGCTGGGCCTGTCAGACGACCAGAAGGCCGCCTTTCGGGCCGAGGGCCGGGCGGGATACTGGCGGTTCCTGCTGAACCAGACCCGGATCGAATGGCCGGATGGCATCATCGGGCCGGTGTCGATTGACGCCGCCAGCGTGTCGGACCCGGTGCTGATCCGCGCCGACGGGCAGGTGCTGTATACCTTCGCCTCGTCGGTGGACGATATCGAGATGGGCGTGACCCATATCGTGCGCGGGGCCGACCATGTGACCAATACCGCGACGCAGATCCAGATCATGGAAGCCATGGGCGGCACGCCACCGGCCTTTGCGCACCATTCGCTGCTGACCGGCGCGCAAGGGGAAGAGCTGTCGAAACGGCTGGGCACGCTGTCGCTGCGCGACCTGCGCGCGCGGGGTGTGGAGCCGATGGCGCTGCTGTCGCTGATGGCGCGGCTGGGGTCTTCGAAGCCGGTGGAGCTGGCGTCCAGCATAGACGAGCTGGCCGAGGGCTTTGACGTGGAAAGTTTCGGCGCGGCGCCCACAAAGTTCGATGCTGAAGATCTTTTCCCGCTGACCCGGGGGGTCGTGCAGGGGTTTTCGTTCGATAAGGTCAAGGACCGGATTGCCGCGCTGGGCGTTCCCGATGATGAGGCTGAAGGGTTCTGGGCCATCGCCAAGGGCAATATCACCGTGCTGGACGATCTGGCCGGCTGGTGGAAGCTGTTCAGCGAAGGCGCCGCCCCGGTGGTGGACGAGGCCGACCGCGACTTCGTGGTTCAGGCGCTGGCCCTGCTGCCCGCGCAACCCTGGACCACGGCGACCTGGGGCGAATGGACCGGCGCGGTCAAGGCCGCCACGGGCCGCAAGGGCAAGGATCTGTTCATGCCGCTGCGCAAGGCCCTGACCGGGCAGGCGCATGGCCCCGACATGTCAGAACTGATGCCGCATCTGCGCAAGCGCCCGGTGATGTGACCGGCGGCGGACCGGGCCGTTTCCGGCCCGGCCCCCGGCAAGCTGTTTTCCGTTGAACTGGGACCGGGGGTTTTCGGTCGTGAGCGAACCGCAGGCAAAATTCGTCGGAGGAAGCCTCTTCCGGCATATCGTGGTGATGTCGCTGACGGCTTCGGTCGGGTTGATGGCGATCTTCATCGTCGACCTGATCAACATGGTCTATATCGGCTGGCTGAAAGACCCGGTGCTGACCGCCGCCGTGGGCTATGCCGGCGCGGTGATGTTCTTCGTGACCGCCTTCGGGATTGGCCTGTCCATCGGGGTTTCGGCGCTGGTGGCGCAGGCGGTGGGCGCGCGCGATGCGGGGCTGGCGAAGGAACGGGCAACCGCCGGTCTGGTGCTGAGCCTGATCTTCGGCACCGCGTTTTCGCTGCTGATCCTGATCCTGCTGCCGCAGATCGTGGCGGCGCTGGGGGCCACGGGTGCCACGGCGGACGAGACCGTGCATTTCCTGCGCCTTTATACCCTGAGCCAGCCGATCCTGATTCTGGGCATCGTCGGCTCGGCCATCCTGCGCGCCTTTGGCGAGGCGCGGCGGGCGATGATGGTCACGGTCTGGGGCGCGGTGGTGCTGGCGGTGCTGGACCCGATCCTGATCCTGTGGGCGGGGCTGGACCTGACCGGCGCGGCGCTGGCGGGGGCCGGATCGCGGCTGGCGATGGCGGCCATGGCGCTGTGGCCGGTGTGGCGGCGGATCGGCGGCTTTGCGCCCCTGGGCGGCACCATGCTGCGCAGCATGCTGGCACCGCTGTTCGGGATTTCGGGGCCGGCGATCCTGACGCAACTGGCCACACCCGTGGGGCAGGCGCTGGTGACGCGGCTGGTGGCCGGGTTCGGCGAGGCCGCCGTTGCCGGCATGGCCATCGCCGGACGGCTGACGCCGGTGGCCTTTGCGATGATCTTTGCCCTGTCCGGCGCGCTGGGGCCGATCATCGGCCAGAACCTTGGCGCCGGCCGGATGGACCGGGTGCGGCAGAGCTTCGGCCAGGCGATCCTGTTCACCGGCATGGTGATCCTGACGGCCTCGGCGCTGCTGTTCCTGCTGCGCGCGCCGCTGGCCGACCTGTTCCATGCCGAGGGGCTGACGCGCGACCTGATCTTCCTGTTCTGTGGTCCGCTCAGCCTGCTGTTCTTCTTCAACGGGCTGATCTTCGTGGCCAATGCGGTCTGCAACAATCTGGGCGCGGCCTTCCAGTCCACGCTGATCAACTGGGCGCGGCACACGCTGGGCACCTTGCCCTTTGCCCTGTTGGGCGCCCAGTGGTGGGGCGCGCAGGGCGTGCTGATCGGGCAGGCCTTCGGCGGTGTCCTGTTCGGCCTGCTGGCCACCTGGCTGGCCTGGCGGGTGATCCTGCGGCGCACCACCCCGGCGGCCGCGTGATGTCGCATCCGATCGGCATACGGTCGTATTCCGTTTTTCGCTTGCCGCCCCGTGGGGCGATGGGCTAACCATCCTTCATCAGATCGGGAGAATCCGGTGCCCTGGCGCCGGTGCCGAAGGAGCAACCGCCCCGGTAAACTCTCAGGCGCAAGGGACCGTTCTGACAACAGACTCTGGAGAGTGGCGTGAAAGCGCCCGCCGAAGGGATAACGATCTCAGGCGCCCGAAACCGGGCAAGGACAGAGGGGGCACCGGGCGGCAGGGGTACTGCTGCGAACGGTGCCGGGTGCGTATCCGGCGTAGGGTAGGGAGAGGCGGTTTGACCGACCTTTTGCGACTTGGGCTGCACGATCTGCACGTCGGCCTTCAGGGGAAGATGGTGCCTTTCGCGGGCTATGACATGCCGGTGCAATACGCCGCCGGGGTGATGAAGGAACATCTGCACACCCGCACGGCGGCCGGGCTGTTCGATGTCAGCCATATGGGGCAGGTGATCCTGCGGCCCAGGGCGGGCATGGCGGCGCTGGCGGCGGCCTTCGAGGCGATGATGCCGGTCGATGTGGCCGGTCTGGCCGAGGGGCGGCAACGCTATGGCCTTTTCACCAGCGAGTCCGGCGGCATCCTGGATGACCTGATGTTCGCCAACCGGGGCGATCACCTGTTCGTCGTGGTGAACGCGGCCCGCAAGGGCCATGACATTCCGCATATGGCGGCGCATCTGGGCGCGGTGGCCGAGGTGGTTCCGGTTACCGACCGCGCGCTGCTGGCGTTGCAGGGGCCGCAGGCCGAAGCCGTGCTGGCCCGGCTGGTGCCCGAAACGGCAGCGATGCGCTTCATGGATGTGGGCATCTTCGGCGACATCTGGGTCAGCCGGTCCGGCTATACCGGCGAGGACGGGTTCGAGATTTCGCTGCCGCAGGCGCGGGCCGAGGCGTTTGCCCGCGAACTGCTGGCGATGCCCGAGGTGCTGCCCATCGGCCTTGGCGCGCGTGACAGCCTGCGGCTGGAAGCGGGCTTGTGCCTGTATGGCCATGACATCGACGAAACCACCAGCCCGGTCGAGGCGGGGCTGACCTGGGCGATCCAGAAGGTGCGCCGCGCCGGTGGCGCCCGCGAAGGCGGCTTTCCCGGGACGACCCGCATCCTGCGCGAACTGGCCGAAGGGCCGGAACGCTGCCGCGTGGGCCTGCGCCCCGATGGCCGCGCCCCCATGCGCGAAGGCACGGACCTGTTCGCCCCCGACGACACGCCGCTTGGCACTGTCACCTCGGGCGGCTTCGGCCCCTCGGTCGAGGCGCCGGTGGCCATGGGCTATGTGCCCCGCGCCTTTTCCGCCCCCGGCACCGCCCTTCTGGGCGAGGTCCGGGGCAAGAAGCTGCCGGTCACGGTGGCCGCCCTTCCTTTCCATCCCACAACCTACAAGCGCTGAGGCAAGACGATGAAATACACCAAGGAACATGAATGGCTGCGGGTTGAAGGCGATCTGGTCGTCGTCGGCATTACCGAACATGCCGCAACGCAACTGGGCGACGTGGTCTTTGTAGAGCTGCCTGACACCGACAGCATGGTTTCGGCGGGCGACGAGGTCTGCGTCATCGAAAGCGTCAAGGCCGCGTCCGACATTCTGGCCCCGGTCGATGGCGAGATTGTCGAGGTGAACGAAAAGCTGACCGACAACCCCGGTCTGGTGAACGAAGACCCGACCGGCGCCGCCTGGTTCTTCAAGATCAAGGTGGTCGATCTTTCGGTTCTGGACGAGTTCATGGACGAAGACGAATACGCCGAGCTGATCGGCTGACCCGTCCCGCCCGGGGCCGCCGGTCCCGGGCCTTTTTCTTCGAAGAAAACTGCAAATTCCTTTGAAGGAGTTTGCCGCCCCCCGCGCCCGAGGATTTCGTCATGGCTTTCACGCCGACCGACTATAACCCCTATGATTTCGCCAACCGCCGCCACATCGGCCCCTCGCCGGCCGAGATGGAAGACATGCTGGCCGCCGTCGGCGTGCGCAGCCTGGACGAGCTGATTGACCAGACGGTCCCGGCCTCGATCCGGCAGGCGCGGCCGCTGGGCTGGGCGCCGCTGTCCGAACATGAGCTGACCGCGAAGATGACCGAGGTCGCGGCGAAGAACCGGGTGATGACCAGCCTGATCGGGCAGGGCTATTACGGCACCGTCACGCCGCCCGCGATCCAGCGCAACATCCTGGAAAACCCGGCGTGGTACACGGCCTATACCCCGTACCAGCCCGAAATCGCGCAGGGCCGGCTTGAGGCGCTGCTGAACTTTCAGACCATGGTCTGCGATCTGACCGGGCTGGACGTGGCCAATGCCAGCCTGCTGGACGAGGCGACGGCCGCGGCCGAGGCCATGGCCATGGCCGAACGGGTGGCGAAATCCAAGGCCAAGGCGTTCTTCGTGGACCGCTTCTGCCATCCGCAGACCATTGCGGTGATCCGCACCCGCGCGCTGCCGCTGGGGATCGAGGTCATCGAGGACATGGTGGAAAACCTGGACCCGGAAAAGGTGTTCGGCGCGATCTTCCAGTATCCGGGCAGCTATGGCCATGTCCGCGACTATACCGCCGAAATCGCCGCGCTGCATGGCGCCGGGGCGGTGGCCGTCGTGGCGACCGACCTGCTGGCGCTGTGCCTGCTGAAGGAACCCGGCGCGATGGGGGCCGATATTGCGATCGGCTCGTCGCAGCGGTTCGGCGTGCAGATGGGCTATGGCGGCCCGCATGCCGCCTTCATGGCGGTGAAGGATGCCCACAAGCGGCAGATGCCGGGGCGCATCGTCGGCGTCTCGATCGACGCCAACGGCAACCCGGCCTATCGTCTGTCGCTGCAGACCCGCGAACAGCACATCCGGCGCGAGAAGGCCACGTCGAACGTCTGCACCGCGCAGGCGCTGCTGGCGGTGATGGCCAGCATGTATGCGGTGTTCCACGGGCCGAAGGGCCTGCGCGCCATTGCCGAACGGGTGCATCTGCGCACGCAGCGGCTGGCGCGGGCGCTGAAGGCGGCGGGGGCCAAGGTTTCGCCCAAGGCGTTCTTCGATACGATCACGGTCGAGGTGGGCGTGGGGCAGGCCGGTATTCTGGCCGCGGCGCGGGCCGAGGGGCTGAACTTCCGCAAGATCGGCAACAACCGCGTGGGCATCAGCCTGGACGAGACCACCGATGAACGGGTGCTGGTCAAGGTGCTGCGCGCCTTCGGGATTCTGGGCCTGCCGCCGCACCGTGCCGCGCTTGGCTTTCCCGAAGAGATGCTGCGCGAAACGCCCTATCTGACCCATCCGGTGTTCCACATGAACCGCGCGGAATCCGAGATGATGCGCTACATGCGCCGGCTGTCGGACCGCGATCTGGCGCTGGACCGCGCGATGATTCCGCTGGGTAGTTGCACGATGAAGCTGAACGCGGCAGCCGAGATGATGCCGATCACCTGGCCCGAATTCGCCACGCTGCACCCCTTCGTGCCCGCCGATCAGGCCGCCGGCTATACCGAGGCGATCAACGACCTGACCGTGAAGCTGTGCGAGATCACCGGCTATGACGCCTTTTCCATGCAGCCGAACAGCGGCGCGCAGGGCGAATATGCCGGGCTGATGACGATCCTGGCCTATCACCGGGCGCGGGGCGACCATGACCGCAAGATCTGCCTGATCCCGATTTCGGCCCATGGCACCAACCCCGCCTCGGCCCAGATGGCCGGGATGGAGGTGGTGGTGGTCAAGTCCTCGCCCAACGGGGATGTGGATGTCGAGGATTTCCGCGCCAAGGCCGAGGCGGCGGGCAACCGGCTGGCCGCCTGCATGATCACCTATCCCTCGACCCATGGGGTGTTCGAGGAGACCGTGCGCGAGGTCTGCCAGATCACCCATGAATTCGGCGGGCAGGTCTATATCGACGGCGCCAACATGAACGCCATGGTGGGGCTGGTGAAACCGGGCGAGATCGGCGGCGATGTCAGCCACCTGAACCTGCACAAGACCTTTGCCATCCCGCATGGCGGTGGCGGTCCCGGCATGGGCCCGATCGGCGTGAGGGCGCATCTGGCGCCGCATCTGCCGGGCCACCCGGAAACCGGCGGGGCCGAAGGGCCGGTCAGCGCGGCACCCTACGGGTCGGCCAGTATCCTGCTGATCAGTTGGGCCTATTGCCTGATGATGGGCGGGGCGGGGCTGACGCAGGCGACGCGGGTGGCGATCCTGAACGCCAATTACATCGCGGCGCGGCTGAAGGGGGCCTACGGGGTGCTTTACATGGGCAACAAGGGCCGGGTCGCGCATGAGTGCATCCTGGACACCCGGCCCTTCGCCGAGGCGGGCGTCACCGTGGACGACATCGCCAAGCGGCTGATCGACAACGGCTTCCACGCGCCCACCATGAGCTGGCCGGTGGCCGGCACGCTGATGGTGGAACCCACGGAATCCGAGACCAAGGCCGAGATCGACCGCTTCATCACCGCGCTTCTGGCCATCCGCGAGGAGATCGCGGCGGTGGAGAAGGGCGAGATCAGCGCCGAGGACAGCCCGCTGCGCCACGCCCCGCATACGGTTGAGGATCTGGTGGCCGACTGGACGCGGAAATACCCGCGCGAACAGGGCTGTTTCCCGCCCGGATCGTTCCGGGAAGACAAGTACTGGCCGCCGGTCGGGCGGGTGGACAACGTCTATGGCGACCGCAACCTGGTCTGCACTTGCCCGCCGGTCGAATCCTATGCGCAGGCGGCGGAATAGCCCGACCGGGGCGCTGCGTCGGCGGATCTGAAATCAGGGGCGGCCGCACAGGCCGCCCTTTCTCAATCCCGGTCCGGGGCGCCAAGCGGGAAGAACGGGCGGAAATCGCGCGCCTCGTCCACGGCGAGTGCAAAGGACGGGCGGGCCAGCAGCCGCGCGCGATAGGCCCGCAGGCCGGGGCAACTGTCGGGGATCGGATGCACCCAGTCGGCGTAGAACAGCGCCGGTGCGGCGGCACAATCGGCCATCGAGAAGGTCTCGCCCGCGGCCCAGGTCCGGCCGGCCAGATGCCCTTCGGCCCAGGTATAGGCGCGCGGCAGCTTTTCCGCCGAAAGCGCAAGGCCATCGGCCCGCTTGACCGGATCGCCGGTCAGCGCCCCGTCCACCGCATGTTGGGCCGCGTTCATCACATGCAGGTCGAAGAAACGGTCCAGGAACCGCACCTCAAGCGCCTGCATCGGATCGTTGGGCAACAGCGGCACCGGGCCGGGATTAGCAAGATGCAGGTATTCAATGATGATGCTGGTTTCCACCACCTGCCGGTCGCCATCGACCAGCAGCGGGAACCGCCGCAGCGGCCAGCGGCGCAGCCATTCGGTGGTGTTCTCGGGCGTGTCGGGGCCAAGCGACCGCAGCTCGAACGGCAGGGCGTTTTCATAAAGCGCGACCAGCACCTTCTGCGTGTAGGACGAGAAGCGGTGGCCATAAAGGGCGAGGGGCATCTGGAACCTGCAAAGCTGAAAGGAGCCGGGTCGAAGCAGGCTGGCACGCTGGCGCCTGCCGGGCAACCGGAACATCGCTTGCCGACAATGCGCCGGAACCCGTGACCCAGGCCGGGCGCCCCTCGGCCCTTGACCCCGCGGCATCGGAGCGAGGCGTCGCTGCCCCATGCCCAGAAACAAGTCAATCGAAACCCCGCCACGCGCGCGGCCGGGAATTATCGGTTTGTTTCAAGGGGAGAAAAATGGTGCTGCAAGAGAGGATTGAACTCTCGACCTCTCCCTTACCAAGGGAGTGCTCTACCACTGAGCTACTGCAGCGCCGTTGGTGGCGGCGGAGATAGACCAAGGATTGCCTGTCCGCAACCCCCTTTTCGCGCGATGTCTGGACCCGTGGCGCGGGCTGCGGTATGTGGGGTTCCCGATGCGCAAGACCCCCACGCCCGAGACGCCCGCAAAGACGGGTCAGCCGACCGCGACCCTGTCGCGGGAGGAGCGGCTGAAGGCGGCGCTGAAGGCGAACATGGGCCGCCGCAAGGCCCAGGCCAGGGCGCGGTCAAGCGGGACGCCTGACGACGGGCAACCGGACAACAAGAACACGGGCGAGTGAGGCAGGCATGGATTCGATTCTGGTCAAGGGCAACGGACCGCTGAAGGGCGAGATCCCGATCGCGGGGGCGAAGAACGCCTGTCTGACGCTGATGCCGGCCACGCTGCTGAGCGAGGAGCCGCTGACGCTGACCAATGCGCCGCGCCTGTCAGACATCGCCACCATGACGCAACTGCTGCAATCGCTGGGGGCCGAGGTCGCCGCCTTGCAGGACGGGCTGGTGCTGGCGCTGTCGAGCCATGCGATCGACAATCACCGGGCCGATTATGACATCGTGCGGAAGATGCGGGCCTCGATCCTGGTGCTGGGGCCGATGCTGGCGCGCGACGGCCATGCGGTCGTGTCGCTGCCGGGGGGCTGTGCCATCGGGGCGCGGCCGGTGGACCTGCACCTGAAGGCGCTGGAGGCGATGGGGGCCGACCTGGACCTGCGCGACGGCTATGTTCATGCCAAGGCGCCCGGCGGGCGGCTGAAGGGGGCGGTGTTCGAGTTTCCGCTGGTCTCGGTCGGGGCGACCGAGAACGCGCTTCTGGCGGCGACGCTGGCCAAGGGCACCACGGTGCTGAAGAACGCCGCGCGCGAGCCCGAGATCGTGGATCTTGCCCGCTGCCTGCGCCGGATGGGCGCGCAGATCGAGGGCGAGGGCAGCGGCACGATCACCATTCAGGGCGTGGACCGGCTGCATGGCGCCACGCATCCGGTGGTGACGGACCGGATC
This sequence comes from Fuscovulum blasticum DSM 2131, assembly GCF_003034965.1. Lineage (GTDB taxonomy): Bacteria > Pseudomonadota > Alphaproteobacteria > Rhodobacterales > Rhodobacteraceae > Pseudogemmobacter > Pseudogemmobacter blasticus. The sequence continues at coordinate 268,043 of NZ_PZKE01000003.1, forward strand.
GAGCTGGGCACCTACATGCTGGTGCCGGCGATTGCGGGCGGCGAGGTGGAATGTCTGGGCGGCCGGCTGGAGCTGGTGGGCGCCTTTGCCGAAAAGCTGGACGCGGCGGGGGTGTCGGTGACCGAAACCGCGCGCGGCCTGAAGGTTTCGCGCAAGAATGGCCGGGTGCGGGCGGTGGATGTGACGACCGAACCCTTCCCCGGGTTCCCGACCGACCTGCAGGCGCAGATGATGGCGCTGCTTTGCACCGCCGAGGGCACCAGCGTTCTGGAAGAAAAGATCTTCGAGAACCGCTTCATGCACGCGCCCGAACTGATGCGGATGGGCGCGCGGATCGACGTGCGCGGGGGCACGGCCACGGTGACGGGGGTCGAGAAGCTGCGCGGTGCGCCGGTGATGGCGACCGACCTGCGCGCCAGCGTCAGCCTGATTCTGGCGGGTCTGGCGGCCGAGGGGGAAACGGTGGTGAGCCGGGTCTACCACCTGGACCGCGGCTATGAGCGGGTTGAGGAAAAGCTGTCGGCCTGCGGCGCCAGGATCGAACGGATCCGGGGCAACTGATGGCAGACGCGCGTTACGAGGACGGCGACGAAGGCCCGCTGCGGCTGCTGGCGCAGGGGGCCGAGGATCTGCCGGTGGTTTCGGCTCTGGTGCAGGATGCGGTGCTGCCGGCGGTCGAGATGCGCTATGACGCGCGCCGCCGCCGCTTTGTGGCGCTGGTCAACCGCTTTCGCTGGGAAGACCGTGAGGCCGCCGTGCGCGAGGGGCGGCCGTTCGAACGGGTGCGCAGCCTGCTGACCGTGGAAGATGTGACGGCGGTCAGGACGCAGGGCATTGACCGGCGCGACGCCGATCTGGTGCTGTCGATCCTGTCGCTGGACTGGCAGCCGGGCGAGGATGGCACGGGCCGGCTGACGCTGGTGCTGGCGGGCGACGGCGCGGTGGCGCTGGAGGTGGAAACGCTGGAGCTGCGGCTGGACGATGTGACCAAGCCCTATATCGCCCCGTCGCGCCACGCCCCCGACCACGGCGCCTGATCGGGCAGGCGGACGCGCAGGGCGGGGGCATGGCGGGGGCGCTGCCCCCGCACCCCCGGGATATTTCTGGACAGATGAAAGGGCGGGACGCGGCTTTGGCGGTCAGAGGCCCAGGGTGACGGCGGCTTCGTCGATCCAGGCCTTTGCGAAGGCGTCGAAGCGGGCGTCGGGCTGGCGTTTTTCCAGCGTGGCGGCCAGCGGGTCCGGCGCGCGGATCGCGCTGCCGGACAGCTCTTCCAGCACGGCATGGCCGCAGAACGGGACATGCACCTCGGAATAGCCGCCTTCATGCACCAGCAGCAGACGGCCGTCACACAGGTCTGCCGCCGCCTGCTTCACCCGGCGGGTCATCAGGCGGAAGGTTTCTGCGGTCAGCAGCATACGCCCCAGCGGATCAACGGCCGAGGCATCGTAGCCGCAGGCGACGATGATCGCATCGGGGCGGAAGCGGTGCAGGGCCGGAAGGACCACGCGGTCGAAGGCATGAAGATAGGCGGCATGGCCGCAGCCGGGCGGCAGCGGCAGGTTCAGGTTGCTGCCGGGGGCGCGGTCGCCGCCGCGTGCCTCGACCCCGCCGGTGTCGAGCGGGTAGTTGCGGTCCTGATGCAGGCTGAGCGTCAGGGTTTCGGGATCGTCCCAGAACACCGCCTCGGTGCCGTTGCCGTGGTGCACGTCCCAATCGACCACGGCGACACGGCCCAGCCGGCCTTCGGCGCGGGCGGCGCGGATGGCGATGCCGATGTTGTTCAGCAGGCAAAAGCCGTTCGGGAAATCCGGCAGGCAGTGGTGGCCGGGCGGGCGCGACAGGGCATAGGCATTGGCGGCCTCGCCCGTCAGCACGGCGCGCAGGGCGGCGGTGGCAAGGCCGGCCGACAGCGCCGCGATTTCGAACCCGCCGCGGCCGAAGGGGGTGCGCAGGCCCAGTTCGCCGCCACCCGCATCGGAGGCCGCCTTGAACGCCTGCAGATAGGTTTCGGGGTGGACGCGCGCCATTTCGGCCCAGGTCGCCTCGGGCGCGGTGCGGGCGTCCATCTCGCGCAGAAGGCCGGTCACCTCGAGCAGGTTCTTCAGGCGGCGCTTGGTTTCCGGGCTTTCGGGCAGGCCGCCGCCGGGCTGGACAAGGCCGCCCGTGGGCAGGGTGAAGGCATAATTGCCGCCCCCGTGCCAGAAGCAGCGTTCGTCGGAATAGAAGGCAGTGGTCATGTCGGTCCTCCGGGGCTTGCGGCCAGCCTAGGCGCGGGGCAGGGTGGAAGGCCAGAGGAAAGCCGATGGACCTGCCCGACCTTTCGCACCTTGCCCGACCCGGCGCCGAGATCGCGGTGCGGGTTACGCCGAACGCGCGGCGGGCGGGGCTGGACGCGGGGCCGCCGATCCGCATTGCGGTGACGGTGGTGCCCGAGGACGGCAAGGCCACGGCGGCGGCGCAGGTGCTGCTGGCGCAGGCGCTGGGGGTGGCCAAGTCGCGGCTGGTGCTGCTGCGCGGGGCCAAGGCGCGCGACAAGGTTTTCCGCCTGGATTAGCGACGGAAGTGCTGCGCCGCGGCGTTCAAGGGGCAGGTTCAACCCCAGAAGGCCAAATCCCATGTCTCCCGTCCTGTCACGCTATGCCACCCCGTTCATTACCGGGCTGTTTCTTGTTTCGCTGATCTCGGGTCTTGCGTTGTTCTTCCACATTGGCCCTTCGGGCTTTCACGGGATGCATGAATGGCTGAGCCTTGTGCTGATCGTGCCCTTCGTCCTGCACATCTGGAAGAACTGGCGGCCGATGACCAGCTATCTGCGCGGCACGCCGATGGCCGTGGCGGTGGCGGTGTCGCTGCTGGCGGGGGCGGTGTTCCTGCTGCCGTCGGGATCGGGTCAGGCGGGCGGGCCGCCGCAGATGCGGCTGGCGGCGCAGGTGCTGAAATCCACCCCGGAAGCGGTGGCCCCGGCGCTGGGACAATCGCCCGAGGCGGTGACGAAGGCGCTGGTCGCCGCGGGCTTCACCCCGATGCCCGGGCAAAGCCTGGCCGACATGGCAACGGCCGCCGGCAAGTCGAACGCCGATCTGATGGCGGCGCTGCTGGCAACGGGCGGCTGAAACCCCTTCCGGCGGGCGGCGTAAAGGGTCCTCGCGCCGCCTGACCGGCAACGCCCGCCGTTTCCCCTGACGGCGGGCGTTCCTTTTGCCGCGACTCAGCCCTTGGGGGCGGGGGTGCGGTCGATCCGGTAGCTGCCTTCGGGCAGGTTCAGCGCGGCGGCCAGATCGGCAAGCTGCGTCATCGACAGGGTGATGCGGACGGTTTCCTCGGTGTCCGGGTCGGTCTGTTCGACCGCGACGCAATCTTCGAAGGCAGTGATGACCACATCGCCCATGAGGGGCAGCCCGTCCCCTTCGTCGATCAGGGTGACGACCGTGGCGTCGAATTCGTGCTCGATGGTGAACATGGGACAAGGCTAGCCCGTGCCCGCCCCCTGCGCAACCTTTCGCGAGCCGGCGACCGGGGGTCTTTTCGGGCGCCCCGGATTTGCTAGGTAACCGGGCATGACTGGCCTGATGATCCCCCGGCGCCCGCTGCGCCTTGCCCTTGCCCTGTGGTCCGCGCTGGCGCTTGCCGGATGCGTGGCCGTGTCCCCCTATCCGCAGGAGGCGGCGCCGGACGCGCCGCGGATGGCGCCCGCTCCGTCCGTGGCGGGCGGGCTGTCTGGGTTTGCCGCGGTGGCGGCGCGGGTCGAGCCGGTGGCCGAAGCCGCCTGCCGGGCGCGGGCGGCTGGGCGCAACTGCGATTTCGTGATCGCGGTGGATGACCGGCCGGGGTTGCAGCCCAATGCCTTCCAGACGCTGGATTCCAGCGGGCGGCCCTATCTGGTGTTCACCATTTCCTTGCTGCAAATGGCGCGGAACGCCGATGAACTGGCCTTCGTGCTGGGGCATGAGGCGGCGCATCATGTGGCCGGCCATATTCCCCGCCAGCAGGAACAGGCCATGGGCGGGGCGATTCTGGCCGGTGTGCTGGCGCAGGCCACGGGATTGCCGGCCGACCAGGTGAAGGCGGCGCAGAATGTGGGCGCCAGCCTTGCCGCAAGGCAGTATTCCAAGGATTTCGAGCTGGAGGCCGATGCGCTGGGCGCACGGATCGCCTGGCAGGCGGGCTATGATCCGGTGCGCGGTTCCGCCTTCTTCGACCGGCTGCCCGATCCCGGCGACAAGTTCCTGGGCAGCCACCCGCCGAATGCGCAGCGAAAGGCGGTTGTGGTCGCGGCGGTGCAGGGTCTGGGCGGCTGACCGGGCACCGGCGCCGCTGATTGATTTGCGTCAATGCAGCGCCGGGCCGGGTTTGTCACCTTGGGGCCAGAACCCCCCAGCAGCGCGAGGCAAGGCCATGATCGGATATACGGATGCCCCCCGGGCCTGGTGGATGACCCGCGGCATGGCCCGTGTTGCCGGCGTGAACCTGCCGCAAGCCGTGATTGATGGCTGGCTGACGCGGGAAGAGCTGGCGACCATCGTCGCGCGCTGCGAAGGCTGCACCTGCCTGTCGCGCTGCGACAGTTGGCTGGCGGGGTCGGGCGCGTCGAAGCGGATGCCCGAATTCTGCCCGAACAAATCGTCGATCGAGGCGCTTTGCCCGAACTGAACGGCGGCCCGGCGGTGCCGGGCGCGGCGGAGATCGCCGCGCGTCAGATCAGGTAATAATTGACCGGGCGCAGCGGGGGCGGCGGTTCGGTGCCCAGATGCGGCGCGAAGCTGATTTCGACCGCGCGGCAGATCGCATCCAGCGCCAACCCGTTCGGTTGCAGCCCGAAGGGATGCGCCAGTTCCTCGGTCACTTCGGCAAGGCCAAGAAACATGTAGGCGACGACGCCCACGAAGATCGGCGTCATCCAGCCTGTCGCCGAATTCAGCGCGAAGGGCAGCATCATGCAGTAGAGGAAGGTCGTCCGGTAGATCAGCAGCGAATAGACGAAGGGCAGGGGGGTGTTGAAGATCCGCTCGCAGCCCGCCTGTTGCAGCGCGATCGACGACATCCGGGTCGTCAGCGCGCGGGCGCCGAAGCCGTCGATGCGGCCTTCGCGATGGGCGCGGGCGATCACGCTGTTCATGCGGTCCAGCGCGGTGCAGGGCGGGTGCGGCGTGCCGGCCAGCGCGCGGGCGGTTTCGGGCACATCGGACTCGGCCGTCAGCTTCTGGCCGCGCAGGTGCAGCCGGTGGGCGTGGACGAAGGCAATGGCCAGATGCAGGATTGTCCGGCGTTCGGCGGCATCGGGAACGAAGACATCGGTTTCGCGCGCAAGGCTGCGCATGTCGGCCAACATGCCGCCCCAAAGTTTGCGCGCCTCCCACCAGCGGTCATAGGCGGCGTTGTTGCGAAACCCCAGGAACAGCGACAGGCCGATCCCGAAGGTTGCATAGGCCGAGGTTTCCAGCTTTGGCACATAGGGAGTGAAATGGTCCAGCCAGACCACCACCAGCGCGAAGCCGGTCAGGAACAGCAGCGGCCTGACGATATGCGGCACGACCGAGCCGCGCATGGCTGTCAGCAGATCCCAGAGACGGGGTTTTTCGCGCACGATCATCGGGCGAGCCTTTCCTTGGGGCGGTGCGGCCATGTCCGGCGCAACGTCAGGGCGATGTGTTTGCGCCGGCATATCCCCCCGGCTGCGCCAAGAACAGCCCGCGGGGGCGCGGCGCGGTCACATCGCCTTGAGTTTGGCCAAGATGCGGCGGGGTGCCGCAATTTCGGGCAGGGTGTCAGCCGCCCCCGCGGTCAGCTTTTGGCCAGCGCAATCAGTTCGGCCACCGAGCGGACGTTCAGCTTTTCCAGAATCCGCGCGCGATGATGGTCCACCGTTCTGGGGCTGATGCCCAGATAGGCGGCGATTTCCTTGCTGGAGGTTTCGGCCGGGCGTTGCAGCATCCGGGCCACGATTTCCGCCTCTCGTGCGGTCAGCCGGGCAAACAGCGCCTCATGCTGGCGCGACTGCACCTGCGACGACAGGCGTTCGCGGGCGATGGCGAAGGCCGTTTCGATGCGTTCGATCAGATCGCTCTGGCGGAACGGCTTTTCCAGAAAGTCGATGGCGCCGCCCTTGATGGCCTGCACCGATTCCGGCACGCCGCCGTGGCCGGTGATGAAGATCACCGGGATCGCGCGGCCCTCGTCGTTCAGCCGGCGCTGCAGGTCCAGCCCGTTCATTCCCGGCATCCCGTAATCCAGCAGCAGGCAGCCGGGGCGGCTGTCATCATAGGCATCCAGAAAGGACTGAGCCGAGTCGTGAGGTTCGACGACATAGCCCCGTTTGCCAAGCGCCCGGGACAGCGAGAGGCGAATATCCTCATCGTCGTCGACCAGAAAGACGGTCATGGCTGCATTGTTCGGGTCGGTCAGGTGCGTGCTCCGTTCTGGGGGCCGATGGTGCCAGTGTTATGGGATTCGCACCCGACCGCAACCAAGCGGCGGCGATTCTGATGTCAGGCGGTGCGGTGCAGCGGCAGGGTGAAGCGGAATTCCGCTCCTCCCTCGCCGCCTTCGCTGCGCTCTTCCAGCCAGAGGGCGCCGCCATTGGCCTCGATGATGCTTCGGCAGATCGACAGGCCAAGCCCCATGCCATCGGGCTTGCTGGTTTCGAACTGGGCGAAGAGATTGATCGTGGGCGAGATGCCCGGCCCGGTGTCCTTGACGCTGACGGTCATCAGGGCGGCGTCCGGCCAGGCCCTGACGGTGACCCGGCGTTCGTTCGACCCGGCATAGGCAATCGCCTCGATCGCGTTGCGCAGGAGGTTCACGATGACCTGCGCGATCTGAACGCGGTTGCCTTCCACATCGGGCACATCCGGCGCGATCTCGCTTTCGATGGTCACGTTGGCTTCGGTCGCCTCGGCGCGCACCAGGCGCAGCGACTGGTCAAGCAGTTCCCCGAAGCCGAACACGCTGCGGTCGCCCGCATCCTTGCGGATGAAGGCCCGCAGCGCGCGGATGATTTCGCCCGCCCGCAGCGACTGCTTTTCGATTTCCAGCAGGATTTCGTGCAGCTCGTCATCGGGCTGGGCGTGCTGGTTCAGGATCAGAAGCGCGGTATCGGCGTTCTGCGCGATGGCCGTCAGCGGCTGGTTCAGTTCATGCGCAAGGCCGGTGGCCATCTGGCCCATCGTGTTGCCGCGGGCCAGATGCGACAGGTCGCGGTTCAACTGCACGATCTGGCCTTCGGCTTCCTTGCTGGAGGTGATGTCGTCCAGCGTCACAACGGCGTGCATCGGGTTGCCGTCGGCATCGTTCACGATGATCGAGTTCACCGCGACCCAGAACAGCGAACCATCCTTGCGGCGGCAGCGCATTTCGCGGTTGCCGACGAAATCCTTGAACGGAGCATCAATCTGCGGGGGGCTGTCGGACGAGGCCGACAGCAGCATGTCGGTGATCGGCTTGCCGATCAGTTCGTCCGGCTCGAAGCCGGTCATCCGGCACAGGCTGGCGTTGACGCGGGTGAAGGCGCCGCAGGACGAGGAGATCTGCGCCATGCCACGGGGGGACTGGTCAAAGGTCTGTCCATATTCACGCTCGGCCTCTCGCCGGGCGACGATTTCGCGGACAAGGGTCGTGTTGGCGCGTTCAAGCTCCATATAGGTGCGCGGCTGCGGATCGGACGGGTCGATCACGCCCTGGGCGATCAGGGTCGAGCGGACCGCGAAGGCATGAACCGGCTTGTAGATCAGATGGGCCAGCCCAAGGCCCGCCACGCCGGAAATCGCGGCCACCAGCGCCGCGATCCAGATGTTCATCGAACGGTTCTGCTTGATGACGCCGGTAAAGTCGTCTTCGGGCGCATAGACGGCAATCGTCCAGGGCAGGGTGTCGCTGATCTTGGGCATGACCGTGGCCACGAACTTCTGCCCCTCGTAGGTGAACTCGGTCGGGGTTTCCTCGGTCACGGTCAGAAGGCCGTCATTGGCCATGGGGGCAAAGGCCGCGCGGGCGATCGGGTCTTCGAATTCGCGGATATTGGCAAAGCGCAGGGTGCCGTCTTCGTTCTTGGCCTTGATCAGGTTCAGATCGGGGTGCGCGATCACATCGCCGTCGCTGTGGATGATCAGCGCCTTGCCGTGCTGCCCGATGTTCAACCGCGACAGGAAGTGCGAGATCATGCTGATCTCGATGTCGACGCCCACCACGCCGCGGATGAAGCCCTGTTCGTGGTTGCTGATCACCGGGGCGGCCAGGGTGATGCCCGGCTGCTGCGAGGTGAAGAAGATGTAGGGATCGGTCCAGATCGTGGTCAACTGGGCCTTGGCCTTCTTGTACCAGGGCCGCTGCCGGGGATCGTAGGGATCTTCTGGGTCAACCCGGGCCTCGACAATGCCGAAGCTGTCGTCGCGCCAGATCAGTTGCACCAGACGCTTGCCATCCCTTTGGGTGATGATCTTCGAGCGGAACTCGCCCGGGCCTTCGGGGGTGCGCATCACCATGACGAAGTTGCCGTCTTCGCTGCCGAAGTAGATGCCGGCAAATTGCGGGGCGATCTGCAACTGCTGGAACAGCAGCCGTTCCAGCACCTGCGGATCGTCGCTGGCGATCACCCGGTTCTGCGCCAGCCGCGCGGCCAGCTCGGCCGCCCCTTCCGCCGGGCTGAGGAAGCCCTTGGAATGTTCGATCGTGTTGATGCCGACATCGCGCAGCAGATCGCGCGCATGAAGAAGCAGCGCCCGTTCCGAGGTCAGGTAAGACGTGTAGACCACCAGGAAGACGGCCAGGAACTGCAACCCGGCCAGACAGATTGCCAGCAGCGCGCCCAGGGATTTCGTGATCGTCGGTTTCTTTCGCGGCGTGGGGCGCATGACATCATCTGTTCGTTACTGGCTGCGGGACCGGCCGGCGCGGCTTGCGGGGGGCGCGCGCCCGTCATCCGGCCCGTGATAGCAGCCCGGACCGCGAATTGCACTGTGTTCCGGCCGATCTGACGAAGCGTCGAAGCGGCGGTCCGGGGCAGGTGTGGGGCGTGTAGGCAATATTGCCTAGGCAACGACACGAATTTTCTTTGAATTAGAGAAATGCAAAACAGGCTGGGTATTGAGTTGGATGAGTGTGTGGTTCCCCAAGCGGGTGGTTGGGGTGTTGCATTGCAAGTGTCGTAACGAGTCGTAACGAGTGCTGCGGTTTCTGCCGCTTTAAAGAGTTGGTCCGGCGCAACGATCACACGATCGTTCGCCGGACCTTTTCCTTTTGGGCGCCCGGAATTGCTGTGACAATGGCCGCCGCCGGCGCTGGCCGTCGCAGATCGCCCCATGTCCGGCCTGACCAGCGATTGTTGCATCCGGCAGCGATTGTCGGAAACCGCACAAAGCGGGCGGGCGCGTCGAACCCCATGTAGCACTTTGAATTCAATAGATTTCCTCAAGGGAAGCCCCCTTGGCACGTTTCCTGCTGCTCTGGTCCCGAGAGCGGCTGCTCCGCCGTCTCGTGAGCATCGTTGAACCGAAAGGGACCCGGACATGAGCAAGCTTCGTCAGATCGCCTTCTACGGCAAGGGCGGCATCGGCAAATCCACCACCTCGCAGAACACCCTCGCCGCGCTGGTCGAGATGGGCCAGAAGATCCTGATCGTCGGCTGTGACCCCAAGGCCGACAGCACCCGTCTGATTCTCAACACCAAGCTGCAGGACACCGTGCTGCATCTGGCCGCCGAGGCCGGGTCGGTCGAGGACCTGGAACTCGAAGATGTGATGAAGATCGGCTACAAGGGCATCAAATGCACCGAGGCCGGCGGGCCGGAGCCGGGTGTGGGCTGCGCGGGGCGCGGCGTGATCACCGCGATCAATTTCCTGGAAGAGAACGGCGCCTATGAGGACGTGGACTATGTGTCCTATGACGTTCTGGGCGACGTGGTTTGCGGCGGCTTCGCCATGCCGATCCGCGAGAACAAGGCGCAGGAAATCTACATCGTCATGTCGGGCGAGATGATGGCGCTGTACGCCGCCAACAACATTGCAAAGGGCATCCTGAAATACGCCAATTCGGGCGGCGTGCGCCTGGGCGGGCTGATCTGCAACGAACGCCAGACCGACCGCGAACTGGAACTGGCCGAGGCGCTGGCCGCGCGGCTGGGCTGCAAGATGATTCACTTCGTCCCGCGCGACAACATCGTGCAGCACGCCGAACTGCGCCGCGAAACGGTGATCCAGTACGCCCCCGAGAGCAAGCAGGCCGAGGAATACCGCGAACTGGCGCGGAAGATCCATGCGAACTCGGGTCAGGGCGTGATCCCGACGCCGATCACCATGGAAGAGCTGGAACAGATGCTGATGGATTTCGGCATCATGCAGACCGAGGAAGACCGGCTTGCCGCCATCGCCGCGGCTGCGGCCGGCGCCTGACAGGCCCCGCCGGGACCGGGCCGCTGGTCCGGTTCCGCAACGGGCGCTTGCGCCCGCCCCCCCGACCGCAGGAACAGGAGCCAAAAGAATGGCAAAGGACAACGTCAGCGGGACGCCGGACTATGAAGCCCTCATCGAAGAGGTGCTGTCGGCCTATCCCGAGAAGTCGAAGAAGAAGCGGGCCAAGCATCTGGGCGTGGCCCAGGCAGACCCCGAAGGCGCCCCCGATGCGGTGACCGGCATCGCGTCGAAATGCGACACGGTGAAATCGAACATCAAGTCGATTCCCGGCGTGATGACGATCCGTGGCTGCGCCTATGCCGGGTCGAAGGGGGTGGTCTGGGGCCCGATCAAGGACATGGTTCACATCAGCCACGGCCCTGTCGGCTGCGGCCAGTATTCCTGGAGCCAGCGCCGCAACTACTATACCGGCACCACCGGGATCGACAGCTTTGTCACCATGCAGTTCACCACCGATTTCCAGGAAAAGGACATCGTGTTCGGCGGCGACAAGAAGCTGGAAAAGACCATCGACGAGATCAACACCCTGTTCCCGCTGGCCAATGGCGTCTCGATCCAGTCGGAATGTCCGATCGGCCTGATCGGGGACGACATCGGCGCCGTCGCCAAGAAGAAGAACAAGGACATCGGCAAGACCATCGTGCCGGTCCGCTGCGAAGGCTTCCGCGGCGTGTCGCAATCGCTGGGGCACCACATCGCCAATGACGCGGTGCGCGACTGGGTGTTTGACAAGAAGGAAACCGATTATGTCGCCGGCCCCTATGACGTGAACGTCATCGGCGATTACAACATCGGCGGCGATGCCTGGGCCAGCCGGCGGCTGCTGGAGGAGATGGGGCTGAACGTCGTCGGCAACTGGTCGGGCGATGCGACGCTGGCGGAAATCGAACGCGCCCCCAAGGCGAAGATCAACCTGATCCACTGCTACCGCTCGATGAGCTATATCTGCCGGCACATGGAAGAAACCTACGGCGTGCCGTGGATGGAATACAATTTCTTCGGGCCCAGCCAGATTGCCGCAAGCCTGCGCGCCATCGCCGCCCGGTTCGACGAAACCATCCAGGCCAGGGCCGAGGAGGTGATCGCCAAGTATCAGCCGCTGGTCGATGCGGTGCTGGCGAAATACAAGCCGCGGCTCGAAGGCAAGACGGTGATGCTGTATGTCGGCGGCCTGCGTCCGCGCCATGTTGTCACCGCCTATGACGACCTTGGCATGGTGATCGCCGGCACGGGCTATGAATTCGCCCATAACGACGATTACAAGCGCACCGGCCATTATGTGAAGGAAGGCACGCTGATCTATGACGACGTGACCGGCTATGAGCTGGAGCGTTTCATCGAGAAGGTGCGGCCCGATCTGGTGGGGTCGGGGATCAAGGAAAAATACCCGGTCCAGAAGATGGGCATCCCGTTCCGGCAGATGCACAGTTGGGATTATTCCGGCCCCTATCACGGCTATGACGGCTTCGCGATCTTTGCCCGCGACATGGACATGGCGATCAACAACCCGGTCTGGGGCCTGTTCGATGCGCCCTGGGAGACTGCCGCCCCCGCCATCGCGGCCGAATGATCCTGCCGCCCCGGTTGCGGGGCGGCCCCCAACCTTCATCCCCCCTCACGGCCCGTCTCGGAATGTGGACGGCCCACAGAAGGATACCGACCATGCCCCAATCCGCCGACAAGGTGCTGGACCATGCCCCGCTGTTCCGCGAACCGGAATACAAGGAGATGCTTGAGAACAAGCGGGTCCGCTACGAATGTGGCCACCCCGAACACCTGGTGACCGAGATCGGTGACTGGACCAAATCCTGGGACTATCGCGAGAAGAACCTGGCGCGCGAGGCGCTGACCATCAACCCGGCCAAGGCCTGCCAGCCGCTGGGCGCGGTCTTCGCGGCGCAGGGCTATGAGGGCACCATGCCTTTTGTCCATGGCAGCCAGGGCTGTGTGGCCTATTTCCGCAGCCACCTGTCGCGGCATTTCAAGGAACCGTCCTCGGCGGTCTCGTCCTCGATGACCGAGGATGCGGCGGTGTTCGGTGGCCTTGCCAACATGATCGAGGGCCTGTCCAACACCAAGGCGCTGTACAACCCGGCGATGATCGCCGTCTCGACCACCTGCATGGCGGAAGTGATCGGCGACGACCTGAATTCCTTCATCCGGCAATCCCGGGAAAAGGGGTCTGTCCCGGAAGATTACAACGTGCCCTTCGCCCATACGCCTTCGTTCGTGGGCAGCCATGTCGATGGCTATGACAACATGCAGAAGGGCATCCTGACCAATTTCTGGGAAGGTCAGGAGCGGGTGCCGGGCGAGGGGATCAACATCATCCCCGGATTTGACGGCTATGCCGTGGCCAACAACCGCGAACTGAAGCGGATGATGGGCCTGATGGGCGTCAGCACCACGCTGCTGGGCGATGTGTCGGATGTCTATGACACGCCCTCGGATGGCGAATTCCGCATGTTCGCGGGCGGCACCGGGCTGGAGGAAACCCGCGCGGCGCTGAACGCCCGGGCCACGCTGTCGATGCAGGAATATTGCAGCCCCAAGACGCTGGATTACGTCGCCGGCAAGGGGCAGGAGGTGGCGGCCTTCCATTATCCGATGGGTGTGCAGGCCACGGATGAACTGTTGATGAAGATCAGCGCGCTGACCGGCAAACCCGTTCCCGATGCGCTGAAGCTGGAACGTGGCCGTCTGATCGACGCCATGGCCGACAGCCAGGCCTATCTGCACGGCAAGAGCGTGGCGGTGTTCGGCGACCCCGATTTCGTCTACGCCATGGCGCGCTTCCTGCTGGAGGTGGGGGCCGAGCCGAAGCATTGCCTTGCCACCAATGGCGGCAAGGCCTGGGCCGAGAAGATGGAGGCGCTGTTCGCCACTTCGCCCTTCGGCACGGGCTGCAATGTCTGGGCGGGCAAGGATCTGTGGCACCTGCGGTCGATCATGGCGACCGAGCCGGTGGAGCTGCTGGTGGGGTCGTCCTATGGCAAGTATCTGAGCCGCGATCTGGGCGTGCCGCTGGTGCGGCTGACCTTCCCGATCTTCGACCGCCACCACCATCACCGCTTCCCGGCCTGGGGCTATCAGGGCGGGCTGAACGTGCTGGTCAAGCTGCTGGACGTGATCTTCGACAAGCTGGACAGCGACAGCGATACGGCGGGCGTCACCGACATCTCGTTTGATCTGACGCGCTGAGACGCCACCCCTTGGCGCGCACAGGCCGGCGGTCCCCAGCTCCCGGGGGGCCGCCGGTTCTGTTTCTGCCAATCCGTGTCGCAACCCCGACAATCGGCGCCCGCGTATGGGGGAAACGGCCGGTTCGCGGGCTGGCACGTTCCTTGCTTGATCATCCCTGACCGAAAGGGAAGCCGATGGCCGAGACATTGAAAGCCGCGATCGCCACCGTGTTGCACGAACCCGCCTGCGCGGTGAACGTCGCCAAGACGGACGGGGCGCGCAAGAAGGGCTGCACCAAACAGTTGACGCCCGGCGCGGCGGCGGGCGGCTGTGCCTTCGACGGCGCGATGATCACCCTGCAACCGATTGTCGATGTGGCGCATCTGGTCCATGCGCCGCTGGCCTGCTGGGGCAATGGCTGGGACAATCGCGGCTCTGCCTCGTCCGGCCCGCAGCTTTACCGCACCGGATTCACCACCGACCTGGGCGAGCTGGACATCGTGATGGGGCATGGCGAACGCAAGCTCTATCGCGCCCTGCGCGAGGTGATTGCCGCCTATAATCCCCCGGCGGTTTTCGTCTATGCCACCTGCGTCACCGCCCTGACCGGCGACGATGTCGAGGCCGTCTGCAAGGCCGCCGCGCAGGATTTCGGCACCCCCTGCATCCCGGTCAACGTGCCGGGCTTTGCGGGGTCCAAGAACCTGGGCAACAAGCTGGCGGGGCAGGTGCTGCTGGATCATGTGATCGGCACGGTCGAGCCCGAGGCGCCGACGCCCTGTGACATCAACATCATCGGCGATTTCAACCTGTCGGGGGAATTGTGGCAGGTGAAGCCGCTGTTGGACCGGCTGGGCATCCGCGTGCTGGGGGCCATCACCGGCGATGCGCGCTACCGGCAGGTTGCCATGGCGCACCGGGCGCGGGTGACGATGCTGGTCTGTTCGCAGGCGCTGATCAACCTGGCGCGGGGCCTGGAGGAACGCCACGGCATCCCGTTCTTCGAAGGCAGTTTCTACGGAATTTCGGACACGTCGGATGCGCTGCGGACGATGTGCCGGATGCTGGTGGACCGTGGCGCCGCGCCCGACCTGCTGGACCGCTGCGAGGCGCTGGTGGCCGAGGAGGAAGCCCGGGCCCGCGCGGCGCTGGCCCCGCTGAAGCCGCGCGTCGCGGGCAAGCGGGTGCTGCTTTACACCGGCGGGCATAAAAGCTGGTCCGTCGTCTCGGCCTTGCAGGAACTGGGGATGGAGGTGGTCGGCACCTCGACCCGCAAGGCGACCGAGGCCGACAAGGACCGCATCCGCGAGATCATGCAGACCGACGCGCATATGTTCGACAACATGGCCCCGCGCGAGATGTATGCGCTCTTGCGCGACAGCGGGGCGGATGTGCTGATGTCGGGCGGGCGCAGTCAGTTCGTGGCGCTGAAGGCGCGGGTGCCCTGGGTGGATGTGAACCAGGAAAAGCACGAACCCTATGCCGGCTATGTGGGCATGGTGGATCTGGTGCGCGCCATCGACCGCGCGGTGAACAACCCGATGTGGGCCGATCTGCGCAGCCCCGCCCCCTGGGACGACCGGCCGCCCGCCGCCGTGGTGCTGCCGCCGCTGACGGCGGGGCGCTGCCCGGTTGTCCATGCCGGAACCGCGCCCGCCGCGCCGCCCGCTGCGGCCCTTGTGTCCGGCCCGTCGGACCGCGCCGATTTCGAGGATTGCTGACATGGCCGTCATCACCCACCCCCGGCGCGCGCTGTCCACCAACCCGCTGAAATCCTCGGCCCCGCTGGGGGCGGCGATGGCCTATCTGGGCATCGACGGCGCGATCCCGCTGTTTCACGGCGCGCAGGGCTGCACGGCCTTTGCGATGGTGCATCTGGTGCGCCACTTCAAGGAAGCGATCCCGCTGCAAACCACCGCGATGAACGAGGTCAGCGCCATTCTGGGCGGGGCCGAGCAGATCGAGGAAGCCATCACCAACCTGCGCAGGCGGGCGGCGCCCCGGTTCATCGGCATCGCCTCGACCGCGCTGACCGAAACCCGGGGCGAGGATGTGGCGGGCGAGCTGCGCGAGATGCGGGCGCGGCGCCGGGATTTCGACGATACCGCCATTGTCTATGCCGCCACCCCCGATTTTACCGGCGGGCTGGAAGAAGGCTGGGCCCGCGCGGTTGAGGCGGTGATTGGCGCGCTGGTGCCCGAGGTTGATCCGGTCTGGCGCGACCCCGACCTGCGGCAGGTGAACCTGCTGTGTTCCAGCGCGCTGACCGTGGCCGATGTTGACGAACTGGTGCGGCTGATCCGGTCCTTCGGCCTGTCGCCCATCGTGCTGCCCGATCTGTCGCGGTCGCTGGACGGGCATCTGGCCGAGGATTGGCGCGGTCATTCGCTGGGCGGCACCACGGTCGCGGACATCGGGCGAATGGGTCGCAGCGCCCATACGCTGGCCATCGGGGAATCGATGCGGACGGCGGCGCGGATGATCGAGGACCGCGCCTTCGTGCCGGCGCGGGTGTTTCCTACCGTCACCGGGCTGAAACCGACCGATGCCTTCATCCGCACCCTGATGGACCTGTCGGGGCAGGACGCCCCCGCCGGTATCAAGCGTGATCGCGCCCGGCTGATGGATGCGCAACTGGATGCGCATTTCTTCACCGGCGGGGTCAGGGTCGCCATCGGGGCCGATCCCGACCTGCTGCTGGCGCTGTCGCAGGCGCTGGCGGCGATGGGGGCCAAGGTGGTGACCGCCGTCACCACCTGCGACCGCCCCGAGGTTCTGTCGCAGGTGCCGGCGGCCGAGGTGATTGTCGGCGATCTGGGCGATCTGGAGCGGGATGCCGCCGCCAAGGGGGCGCAGGTGATCCTGACCCATTCGCACGGCCGCCATGCCGCCGGCCGTCTGGGCCTGCCGCTGATCCGCGTGGGATTCCCGGTGTTTGACCGGATCGGTGCGCAGGATGTCTGCCGCGTCGGCTATCGCGGCAGCCGCGCCTTTCTGTTCGAGCTTGCCAATACGATGCAGTCGCTTCCCCACAACGCCCGGCCCGCCGATTTCGGCGCGGCCCCGATCCCCCAGGAGTTCGAGCATGTCCCGCACGCTGCGGCTGGTTGAGACCGCCCCCCCGCCGGCTGAACAGCCGCTGCGGATTGCCATCGCCACCGACGATATGGAAACGCTGAACGCGCATTTCGGATCGGCCCGCAAGTTCGCGGTCTATGACGTGACGCGCAGCGGCGCGCGCTTCGTGGCCGCGCATGAGTTCGAGACCTTCACCAAGGGCGCGGGCAAGCATGACGATCAGGATGACCGCATCGCCCCCAAGATTGCCGCGCTGCAAGGCTGCGCACTGGTCTTTGCGCTGGCCATCGGCGGGCCGTCGGCGGCGCGGGTGGTGAAGATCGGCGTTCACCCGATCAAGCGCAAGGAACCCGAACCGATTGCCGCCGTGCTGGATCAGGTGCGGGTGATGCTGAACGGCACCCCGCCGCCGTTTCTACGCAAGGTTCTGGGTCTGGGCGCCAGACCCGATTTCCGCAGCGAAGATGAGGAGCAACCTGCGTGACCGCCCTTTCCGACAGCGAAACCGCCCCGCGCGGCGGCCCGGTGCCCGACAGCGCCTTTCTGAAACAGCTTGTCGCGGTGATCCGCGCCGAAGACAGCCACGGCACCTGGGACGGCAAGCCTGACACCGAGTTGTTGGCCGAGTTCATCGTGACGCCGGAAGAACGCCGCGCCATCCCGATCATCTGCGATCCCGAACCCGAGGTGCTGTGGCGGATGGCCCGGTTCCATGATGCCGTGGGTCTGATGATCGAACGCCGCACCGGCTGCACCGCGGCGCAGATGGACAAGTTCCACCACGAAGGCTTTGGCCGCGTCGTGCTGATCTCGGGGCGGCTGGTCGTGGTTTCGCGCCATCTGCGCGACGTGCACCGCTGGGGGTTCCCGACCTGGGTCAGGCTGGCCGAGGCGGGCGCGGCGCTGGTCGATGAGGCGGTGGCGCTGATCGAGCGCTTCCCCGAGGCGGCGCGGGCGTGAAAGGAGAAGGATCATGCCGATGACAGGGCTGACGCGCGGGGGAACGGCATGGGTGCCGGTGTTCCTGATGGCGATCGACGTCGAGAAGTGTATCGGCTGCGGCCGCTGCTTCAAGGTCTGCGGGCGCGGGGTGATGGGCCTGCGCGGGCTGACCGAAGACGGCGATCTGGTCGATGCCGAGGACGACGACGAGGAAATCCTCAAGAAGGTGATGGTGCTTGAGGCGGCGGGAAACTGCATCGGCTGCGGCGCCTGTGCCCGCGTCTGCCCGTCAGGGTGCCAGAGCCATGCCCCTGCGGACTGAGGCAAGGGTCGCGCCCCCCGAGGGCGCCGCCGAAAGCCGCCGCGACTTTGGTGAGATCCTTGCCCATGCGCTGGCCGAACGGGCGGCGGGGCGGGGCAGCCTGCCGGTGCTGCTGGGGGTGGATGGCCCCGATCTGGCCACGCTGCGCGACCGTTGGGCGCCCGGCCTTGCGCTGCCCGACCTGACCGAAGCCGCGCCCGCGCCCCTGCCGGAGCAGCAGGCGGTGATCACCCTGATCCTGTGGCGGGCCGGCCGGGCCGATGCCACCGCCCGTGCGCTGGCCAGGATCATTGCCCGCCGCGCTCTGGAGCCGCGGCACCTGTGGGAAGACCTTGGCCTGTCGAACCGCCCCGCGCTGACCGCGCTGATCGCCCGCCACCTGCCGGGCCTTGCGGCGGCCAACGGGCAGAAGATGCGCTGGAAGAAGTTCCTTTATCGGCAGGTCTGTCTGGACGACGGCCTGTCGCTGTGCCTGTCGCCGGTCTGCGACGATTGCCCGGAATGGGCGCTGTGCTTCGCCCCCGAAGAGGCGGCGACCCCCGCCGCCCCCGCCACGGCGGCGCACCCCTGACCCTTTGCCCTGACGCTGCCCGCAAGGCCCGCCTCCGGTTGCGGGCCTTGTCCTTATGGGCCGACAGGCCGCCGTCGGGACTGTCGCAAAACCGCCAATGTCGGGTTCCGCGATCCGGGCAATGCCCGTGAGCCCCTTGATTTCAGCGGGTTACGGGCTTGGCATGCTTCTTGCTTGATCCTTCGCAGACCCACACCGCCCTGCAAGGAGGCCCGTGATGATCGCCCTGACCGAACCCGCCCGCACCGCCATCAAATCGGCCATCGACGGCGCCGGGCAGAAGGTGGCTGGCCTGCGCCTGATGGTGCAGGGCGGCGGCTGCGCGGGGCTGAAATACGGCATGGCGCTGGAGCTTGAGGCGCAGCCCGACGATGCGGTGGTGGAGTTCGGCGGCGTCACCGTGCTGATCGACCCGGCCAGCCGCGACCACCTGACCGGCACCACCATTGATTTCGTCACCGGGCTGGAAGGTGCGGGCTTCGTCTTCGACAACCCCAATGCCCGGTCGTCCTGCGGCTGCGGCAAGTCGTTCTGTTAAGGGGACCAAAGCGATGTGGACCTACAGCCCCGCCGTCACCGACCATTTCCTGAACCCGCGCAATGCCGGGGCGCTGGCCGATGCCAATGCGGTGGGCGAGGCCGGGTCGCTGGACGCCGGCGATGCGCTGCGGCTGACCCTGCGCGTCAACCCCGAGACGCGGGTGATCGAGGCGGCAGGGTTCCAGGCCTTCGGCTGCGGTCCGGCCATCGCGGTGTCGTCGGTGCTGACCGAACTGGTCATCGGCAAGACCGTGGATCAGGCCGCCCGGCTGACCGGCGGCGACATCGCCGCCCGGCTGGACGGGCTGCCGCCGGAAAAGGCCCATGCGCCGGCCCTGGGCAAGGCGGCGCTGGCTGCGGCGCTGCGCGGCTGGTGCGGGGGGGCAGGTCCGGCGGCGGCCCCCGGCGCGGGCGTCTGCGGCGGCTGCGCCGGGGTTGATCTGGCGCGCGCCGAGGGTCTGATCCGCGCCGACCGGCTGACCACGCTGCCGGGCCTGTTGCGGGCGCTGGGCGCGGGCGACAGTTGCAGCCTGTGCCGCCAAAGCCTGCAATCGCTGCTGGCGCGGGTCAATGCCGCGATGCTGGCCG
>NZ_PZKE01000004.1 GCF_003034965.1 Fuscovulum blasticum DSM 2131
CCCGGGGCCTGCCGCAGATGCGGGCGCTGGCCTGACCGATGCGCCCGGCCTTGCAGGTGCCCCGCCACCGCCGCCCACAGGGCCTGCCCCGCCGCATATACCCGCCCCGCCGGCTGCCGCGCCGCTGCCCGCCGCGGTGCCGGCGCAGATTGTGCAGGCGGCGGCCGACAGCGGATCGCCGGTCACCGAGATTCGCCTGTCGCCCGACGAGCTTGGGTCGCTTCGCATCGAGTTGCGGACCGAGGGCGACCGGGCCTTTGTCACGCTTTGCGCCGAGCGGGCCGAGACGCTTGATCTGCTGCGCCGCCATTCCGACCGGCTGGCCGCCGACTTCCGCGCCGCCGGCTTTGTGCAGGTGGACCTTGGCTTCGGGCCTTGGTCGGGGCCGGGGGCGGGGCCGGATCAGGGGGCAGGTCTTGCCGCCCCCCTGCCCGAGCGGCCGCTTCTGACGGAGGCCGCGCCGCCAGACCCTGCCGCCTGGCCTTTGCCCGTTTCCACCCCGGCCGGTGCCGGCCTTTATCTGAGATTGTGAGGACAGCATGGATGTTACCGCGACCGGCAGCGCGACCTCTGCCAGCACCGCCGCCAAGGGGCAGGGAAGTGCCGTCCTGACCTCGGACTTCCAGACGTTTCTGAAGATGCTGACGGTTCAGATGCAGAACCAAGACCCGCTGAATCCGATCGATTCCACCGATTATGCGGTGCAACTGGCCACCTTTTCCGGGGTGGAACAGCAGGTGCAGACCAATCAGCTTCTGGGTGCGATGGCCACGCAGTTCGGGTTGATGGGCATGTCGCAACTGGCCGGCTGGGTGGGGCAAGAGGCGCGGGCGGCGGCGGATGTCTGGTATTCCGGCACGCCGGTCACGCTGTCGCCCAACCCGGTGGCCAGCGCGGATGAGGCGGTTCTTGTGGTCAAGGATGCCAAGGGAAACCTTGTCACGCGGGAAAGTCTGCCGGTTTCGACCGATCTTTACCAATGGTTCGGGGCCGATGCCGCCGGCGACCCGCTGCCCGAAGGCAGGTATTCCCTGTCGCTGGAAAGCTGGCGCGACGGGGAATTGTTGCAGACCGATCCGGTGGAATACTATGGCCGCGTGATCGAGGCGCGGGGCGGCAGCGGCGGCACGCGGCTGGTGTTCGACGGCGGGATCGAGGTGGCAGCGACCGAGATCACCGCCCTGCGCGTGCCGCCGGGCTGATCAGATCAGCCAGCCCACCAGCACGCCCGACAGGAAGATCGCCGCCCCCGCCGCCGTCAGCCAGGGGCCAAGGCTGGACCGCAGCGGCGGCCGGTTCTGCACCGCCGGATTGCCGGCGCGGATCAACTGCGCCTCGGCCAGAGCGGGCAGTTTGGGGCCGAACCGCGCCAGAACCCGCGCCGTCTTGGCCAGATCGCGCAGCACCGCCTGCGGCCCCACATTGCTGCGGATGTAGCCTTCGACCACGGGCTTGGCGACTTCCCACATGTTCAGATGCGAATCGAGGCTGCGGGCCACGCCTTCGACCACGACCATGGTGCGTTGCAGCAGGATCAGCTCGGTCCGCGTTTCCATGCCGAAGCGTTCGGTCACCTCGAACAGATAGGCCAGCAGCCGCGCCATCGAGATGCGGCTGGCGTCCATGCCGAAGATCGGCTCGCCCACGGCGCGCAGGGCGCGGGCGAATTCGTCGATGTCGCGGTCGGGCGGCACATAGCCGGCTTCGAAATGCACCTCGGCGACGCGGCGATAATCCTTGTGGATGAACCCCATCAGGATTTCGGCATAGACGCGGCGGGTGTATTCGTCGATCCGGCCCATGATGCCGAAATCATAGACCACCAGATCGCCGTTCAACGCGACCTTCAGGTTCCCCTGATGCATGTCGCCATGGAAGAACCCGTCGCGCAGCGCGTGGTTCAGGAACAGCGTCAGCACCCGACGGCCCAGAACGGCGCGGTCGATCCCGGCGGCGTCGATCGCCTCAAGCTCGTTCAGGCCAATGCCTTCGGCCCAGCCGATGGTCATCACCGTGCGGCCCGACAGCGCCCAGTTCGGGCGCGGCACGACAATGCCTTCGTCCTTTTCGGTGTTCGCGGCGAATTCGGCCGCGGCCGAGCTTTCCAGCCGCAGGTCCAGCTCACCCTTCACCACGCCTTCGAAATGCGCGATCACGTCAACCGGCCGCAGCCGGCGCGAGAAGGGGGCCAGAATCTCGATCCAGCGGGCGGCGAAATAGAAGGCGTCAAGGTCGGTGCGGAAGGCGCGTTCGATGTTCGGGCGCAGCACCTTGACCGCTACATCCTCGCCGGTGCTGATCAGCCGCGCCTTGTGAACCTGCGCAATCGAGGCGGCGGCGACGGGTTCCGAAAATTCGGAAAACACCTCATCCACCGAAACGCCCAGTTCGGCCGCGAACATGGCCTTGGCGGTTTCCACCGGGAAGGGTGGCAGTTGGTCCTGCAGATATTTCAACTGGTTCGACAGTTCGTCGCCCACGATGTCGGGGCGGGTCGAAAGGATCTGGCCGAACTTGATATAGGCCGGCCCCAGCGCCGTAAGGGCGCGCGTCACCGGGGGCAGCGCCGGATCACCCTTGAGGCCCAGCCATTTGAACGGCCGGCCCAGGATGCGCGCCGCGACGCGCACCCCGCGCGGGGCCTCAACAGCCTCCAGCACCACGCCGATGGCGCCGGTGCGTTCCATCGTGGCCAGCGTGCGGATCAGCCGCCAGAGGTTGTGCGGCCCCCGCATCAGATCTTCCAGCCCGAATGAAGGGCGGCGACGCCCATGGTCAGGTTGCGGTATTTCACCTGCCCGAAGCCCGCCTTGCGGATCATCGTGGCGAAGGTTTCCTGATCGGGGAACTTGCGGATCGATTCGACCAGATACTGATAGCTGTCCCGGTCGCCGGCCACGATCTGCCCCATGACGGGAATCACGTTGAACGAATACAGGTCATAGACCTTCTGCATCAGGTCATTCGGGATCTGGCTGAATTCCAGCACCATCAGCCGCCCGCCGGGGCGCAGCACGCGATAGGCTTCGTTCAGCGCGTCCTGGATGCGGGTCACGTTCCGGATGCCGAAGCTGATGGTGTAGACATCAAAGCTGTTGTCCTCGAACGGCAGCGCCATGGCGTCGCCCACCACCCAGCCCAGCCTGTCGGCCAGATTACCGGCATCGGCGCGCTTGCGGCCTTCGATCAGCATCGATTCGGTCATGTCGCAGACCACGGCGCTGGCCCCCGGCGCCCGCTTGAGGAAGCGGAACGACACGTCGCCGGTGCCGCCGGCCACATCCAGCAGGCGCTGGCCGGGCCGTGGCGCCAGCCAGTCCATCATCGCATCTTTCCACAGGCGATGGACGCCGCCCGACATCAGGTCGTTCATCAGGTCATACTTGCTGGCCACGCGGCTGAACACGCCGTGGACCATGCCGGCCTTTTCGCCCTCGGCCACTTCGCGAAATCCGAAGTGGGTGGTCTTTTCATTCTCGCCGGTCATGGCCTTGCCCTTGCCCGAAATTCGACTTCGCGCAGGGGTATAGCGCCCGCTGCGCGACAAGGGAAACCGCAAACTGACGCAACCCGCCGGGGCGGGGTTGAGCCGGGCCGTGTTTTCCGGCAACTGGAAGGCATCTTTGTGAAAGCGCGCCATGCCCGAACTGCCCGAAGTGGAAACCGTCCGCCGCGGCCTGCTGCCCGTGATGGAGGGCCGCACGATCCTGCAAGCCCAGGTGAACCGCCCCGATCTGCGCTGGCCGCTGCCGGAACGGATGGCCGAGCGGCTGACGGGCCAGCGGGTGCTGGCGCTGCGGCGGCGGTCGAAATACCTGCTGGCCGATCTGTCGGGGGGTGAAACCCTGCTGGTGCATCTGGGCATGTCGGGGCGGATGCTGGTTTCGGGTGCGATGCTGGGCGCGTTTCACCATGACCATCCCGCGCCGCAGAAGCATGACCATGTGGTGCTGGACATGGAGGGCGGCGCCCGCGTCACCTTCAACGATGCGCGGCGGTTTGGCGCAATGGACCTGATGCCCAGCGAAAGCGCCGAGTCCCATCCGCTGCTGGCGGTGCTGGGCCCCGAACCGCTGGGCAACGGGTTTGACGAGGCCTATCTGGTGGCGGCGCTGAAGGGCCGCCGCACGCCGATCAAGGCGGCGCTGCTGGATCAGCATCTGGTGGCGGGTCTGGGCAACATCTACGTTTGCGAAACCCTGTTCCGCGCCGGCCTGTCGCCGCGTCTGCTGGCCGGCGATCTTGGACCCGCGCAGGCGGCGGTCCTTGTGCCGATCATCCGCGAGGTGCTGGCCGAGGCGATCGAGGCGGGCGGTTCGTCGCTGCGCGATTATCGCCAGGCCGATGGCGAACTGGGCTATTTCCAGCACAGTTTCCGCGTTTATGACCGGGAAGGCCAAGCCTGCATAACGCCCGGCTGCGGCGGCACCATCCAGCGGATTGTGCAATCCGGCCGGTCGTCCTTTTACTGTCCGCAGTGCCAGCCCTAGGGCATCGGCTTGCCTTCCGGCGCCAGACTGCTAGGAGTCCGCATCACGCGAACGAGAGCCACCTGAAGACGCGAGGCGCGCCATGGCCTATGAGACACTGATCGTCGAGATCGAGGATTACACCTGCCTCATCCGCCTGAACCGGCCCGAGGCGCTGAACGCGCTGAATTCGCGCCTGATGGGGGAACTGGCCGCGGCGATGACGGCCGCCGATCAGAACGACAAGATCCGCTGCATCGTGATCACCGGCAGCGACAAGGCCTTTGCCGCGGGCGCGGATGTCAAGGAAATGGCAACGCGGTCGTTCTCGGACGTGTTCTTCGACAACCTTTTCGGGGCCGAGGCCGAGGCGATCCAGCGGGTCCGCAAGCCGGTGGTCGCCGCCGTTGCCGGTTACTGCCTTGGCGGCGGCTGTGAGCTGGCCATGATGTGCGATTTCATCATTGCCGCCGACACCGCCAAGTTCGGGCAGCCCGAGATCAACCTTGGAATCGTGGCCGGCATGGGTGGCACCCAGCGGCTGACCCGGTTCGTCGGCAAGTCCAAGTCGATGGACATGCACCTGACCGGCCGCTTCATGGATGCCGCCGAGGCCGAGCGCTGCGGTCTGGTCAGCCGCGTCTTCCCGGCGAAATCGCTGATTGAAGAGACGCTGAAGATCGCGGGCAAGATTGCCGAGAAATCCATGCTGACGGCGATGGTGGTGAAAGAGGCGGTCAACCGCGCGCAGGAAACCACGCTGGCGGAGGGGCTTTTGTTCGAACGCCGCATGTTCCACGCGACGTTTTCGACCGAAGACCAGAAGGAAGGCATGGCCGCCTTCCTGGAAAAGCGCCAGCCGCAGTTCCGCGACCGCTGATTCCCTGTTCCCTTTTGCCGGGCCTTGCCGTATAGGCCGGCGTCACATGCGCGTGGGCCCGCTTAGGCAAGAATGATTCCCGTCTGATTGGCGGGGCTTGGGTCATGCGTGCGATCAGATCGAACAAAGACCCAAGGACCACAGAACCCATGGCCAATACCGAACAGTCCAAGAAGCGCGCCCGCCAGTCCGAGACGCGTTATGCCATCAACAAGGCCCGCCGCTCGCGCATCCGCACCTTCCTGCGCAAGGTCGAAGAAGCCATCGCTTCTGGCGACCAGACCGTTGCTGCCGCTGCCCTCAAGGCCGCCCAGCCGGAACTGTCGCGCGGCGTGACCAAGGGCGTGCTGCACAAGAACACCGTTTCGCGCAAGATTTCGCGCCTGAACGCGCGCGTGAAGGCCCTGGCCGAAAAGGCCTGACCGCGAATTTTTGTCGCAACCGATTCTGTCAGGGGCGTCGTCCGAAAGGGCGGCGCCCTTTGCTTTGGCGGGGTTCCGTGGCGGCCCGCCGGCGGCCGCGTGGCCGAATTGCACGGCGCCCGGGATTCGATTTCGAAGACTCGCTGTCAAGCGCGTTGTTCGGTTGCGGGGGGCCAGCGCGGCTTGGTAGCGTGTGCCTGCGATTCACGTCGTCTTGGGGGACAAGTGAAGATCGCAGACGCTGATTACTGTCCAAAGAAGACCGGCTGCCGCCATAGACAAAATGATCAGGGTTTGCGTTCGATAAGTTGGTGTCTGCAGTCTGACGCTGCCACTTGCTGATATGCGGGTGCGGGGCCCTTTGGTTCCGTTGCCGGCCTGTTGTTCCTTGGGTCGGGGTCTTGTGCCCCGATGGTCCCGGTTTGCCGGTGCCATCGTGCGGTTCGGATCGCTGTGCGTGATGTGCCGCTGGGCTAAGCCCGTGTTGGGAACAGAAGACAGGTCGGATAGATGACAAACGAAACATGGGGCCAGATTCGTGAAGGTCTTATCAACCGGGTTGGCAAGAACAATTACGTCACCTGGATCGAGCCCCTGAAGCTTTCGCACATGAAGAACGGCGTCGCCCGTTTCGAAGTGCCGACCACCTTTTTCGGCGATTGGGTGCAGCGCAACTTTGCCGATCATATCCGGTCGCATCTGATGACGGCCGGCGCCACCATCGACCGTATCGAATTCGCGGTTGGCACGCTGACGGCCGGGCCGCGCCCGGCGCCGCGCCCCGAGGCCGCGAAGGCGGCGCGGGTTCGGGCGGCGTCCGAGGACGAATTGCCCGGTGCCCCGCTGGATGCCCGGTTCACTTTTGACAGCTTCGTTGTCGGCAAGCCGAACGAGCTGGCCCATGCGGCGGCCCGCCGCGTGGCCGAAGGCGACACCGTCACCTTCAACCCGCTGTTCCTTTATGGCGGCGTCGGGCTGGGCAAGACCCACCTGATGCACGCCATTGCGCATGAATTGCAGGCCCGCCGCCCCGATCTGCGGGTGCTTTACCTGTCGGCCGAACAGTTCATGTACCGCTTCATCCAGGCGCTGCGGGACAAGCAGGTCATGGATTTCAAGTCGCTGTTCCGGTCGGTTGATGTGCTGATGGTCGATGACGTGCAGTTCATCGCCGGCAAGGATTCGACGCAGGAAGAATTCTTCCACACCTTCAATGCGCTGGTGGACCAGAACAAGCAGATCGTCATCTCGGCCGACCGCGCGCCGGGCGAGATCAAGGATCTTGAGGAACGCATCCGCAGCCGCCTGCAATGCGGCCTTGTGGTCGATCTGCACCCGACCGATTACGAACTGCGCCTTGGCATCCTGCAACAGAAGGCGGATTTCTACCGCGAACAGTATCGCGGCCTGGTGATTGCCGATGGCGTGCTGGAGTTTCTGGCGCATCGCATCACCACCAACGTCCGCGTTCTGGAAGGCGCGCTGACCCGGCTTTTCGCCTTTGCCAGCCTGGTGGGCCGCGAGATCACGCTGGATCTGGCGCAGGACTGCCTGGCCGATATTCTGCGTGCCAGCGACCGCAAGCTGACGATCGAGGAAATCCAGCGCAAGGTGGCCGAACATTACAACGTCCGCCTGTCCGACATGATTGGCCCGAAGCGGATGCGCACCATTGCGCGGCCGCGTCAGGTGGCGATGTATCTGGCCAAGCAGTTGACCAGCCGGTCCCTGCCCGAGATCGGCCGCCGCTTCGGCGGGCGCGACCACACCACGATCATGCATGGTGTGCGCAAGATCGAGGAATTGATGGCCATTGACAGCCAACTTGCGGACGATCTGCAACTGCTGAAGCGCCTGCTTCAGGGATAAGCCCGGGTGGCCTTGACGGCCCCCGGAATCGCACCCAAAGTCCTGCGGAAATGCTTGTGAACCGGTGAAAACCGGATAATGTCTGCGTCCCTTCATCAGGGCCGGCAGGGGGAAGAAAGATGAAACTCTCGATCGAACGCGGCACGCTTCTGAAGGCGCTGGCCCAGGCGCAATCCGTTGTCGAACGGCGCAACACCATTCCGATCCTCGCCAACGTGCTGATCGAGGCCGAGGGCGCGCAGGTTTCCTTCCGCGCCACCGACCTGGATATTGAAGTGGTGGATCGCGCGGCCGCCATGGTGGAGCGCGCGGGCGCGACTACGGTTTCGGCGGTGATGCTGCATGAGATCATCCGCAAGCTGCCCGATGGCGCGCTGGTCAACCTGACCGAGGATGCGGCGTCGGGCCGGCTGACCATTGCCGCGGGCCGGTCAACCTTCAGCCTGGCGACGCTGCCTAAGGAAGATTTCCCGGTGATGGCCACCTCGGAATATTCGTCCAATTTCGCGGCCAAGGCGCCCGAGTTGCGGCGGCTGTTCGACAAGGCGAAGTTCGCGATTTCGACCGAGGAAACCCGCTACTACCTGAACGGCGTCTACATGCATGTCGCGCAGGGCGAAGACGGGCCGGTGCTGCGCTGCGTGGCGACCGACGGCCACCGTCTGGCCCGGATCGACGCGCCGCTGCCCGCCGGGGCCGAAGGGATGCCCGGCGTGATCGTGCCGCGCAAGACCGTGGGCGAATTGCGCAAGCTGCTGGATGATGACGATGCGACCATCGCGGTTTCGGTTTCCGAAACGAAAGTTCGGTTTGCGACGCCGGTCATCACACTGACCTCGAAGGTGATCGACGGAACCTTCCCCGATTACACCCGGGTGATTCCGCAGAACAACACCCGCCGGCTTGAGGTGGACGCGACCGAATTCGCCAAGGCGGTGGACCGCGTGGCCACCGTGTCTTCGGAACGGTCGCGGGCGGTCAAGCTGAGCCTGGACGAAGACCGGCTGATCCTGTCGGTCAATGCCCCCGACAGTGGCGCGGCCGAGGAAGAACTGGCGGTCGCCTATGGCGATGAGCGGCTGGAAATCGGCTTCAACGCGAAATACCTGCTGGAGATTGCCAGCCAGGTTGACCGCGAGAATGCGGTGTTCCTGTTCAACACCGCCAATGAACCGACGCTGATGCGCGAAGGAAACGACACCAGCGCCGTCTATGTCGTGATGCCGATGCGCGTGTGATGGCCGGGGGCCTTGCCCCCGGACCCTGTGGCGCAGGCCAGCCAGCAGAGGGGGCGGCATGAGCGGGCTTTCGATCCAGTCGCTCGGCCTGTCGCATTTCCGCAGCCACCGGGCGACGCGGCTGGTTTTCAACGGGCGGCCGGTCGCGATTGTGGGGCCGAACGGGGCGGGCAAGACCAACATCCTTGAAGCCGTTTCGCTGCTGTCGCCCGGGCGCGGGTTGCGTCGGGCGGCGTCGGACGATCTGGTTCGCAAGCCCGAGGCGATTGGCTGGAAGGTTTCCGCACAAGTGTTCGGTATGGCCGCCGCGCATGAGGTGGAGACCTTTGCCGAACGGTCCGAGGCGCGGCAGGTCCGCATTGACGGCAAGGCCGCGACACAGGTGGCGCTGGGGCGCATCCTGCGGATTCTGTGGCTGGTGCCCGCGATGGACCGGCTTTGGATCGAAGCGGCCGAGGGGCGGCGGCGGTTTCTTGACCGGATGACGCTGTCGTTCTTTCCCGATCATGCCGAGGTGTCGCTGGCCTATGAAAAGGCCATGCGCGAACGCAATCGCCTGTTGCGGGACGAGGTGGCCGATCCGTTCTGGTATGGCGCGCTTGAGGCGCAGATGGCCGAGACCGGCGCGGCCATCGAGGCCAATCGCAAGGCCACGCTGGCGCGGCTGCTGACGGCGCAGGACGGGGCTGAAACCGCCTTTCCGCGCGCCGAGGTGCATCTGGTTTACCCCGAGGCGCCGCCCGAGGATCTGGCTGCCGCGCTGGCCGCTGGCCGCCGCCGTGACATGGCGGCGGGGCGCACCCTTGCGGGGCCGCATCGTGCCGATCTGGGCGCGGTCTTTGCCGCCAAGGGTGTGCCGGCGGATCAGTGTTCGACGGGCGAGCAGAAGGCGCTGCTGTTGTCGCTGATCCTGGCCAATGCCCGCGCGCTGGCCGCCGATCTGGGCCGCGCGCCGATCCTGCTGCTGGACGAGGTAGCCGCCCATCTGGACGAGGCCCGCCGCGCCGCGCTGTATGACGAGATCTGCGCGCTGGGGGCGCAGGCCCTGATGACGGGAACCGAGGCCCAGTTGTTTGACAGCCTGGGCGAAAGGGCACAGAGATTTCACGTCGCCGAAGAGGGCGGCGTCAGCCGGATCGACCCATGACCCCGCAACGTGTGACCCTGATAACCCTTGGCGTGGCCGATCTGGCCGCGGCGCGCGCCTTCTATGCCCGGCTGGGCTGGGCCGAGCACAAGGAAAGCCAGCCCGGCGTGGCGTTCTTCCAGATGAACGGGGCCGCGCTGGCGCTGTTCGGGGCGGCCGATCTGGCCGCCGATCAGGGCCGCCCCGGCGCCGCGCTGGGCACCGGCGCCATCACCCTGGCGCAGAACTTTGCCACCGAGGCCGAGGTTGATGCCGCCTTTGCCGCCGCGCTTGCCGCGGGCGGCACCGCGCTGAAGGCGCCGGAAAAGGTGTTCTGGGGCGGCTATTCCGGCTATTGGGCCGATCTTGACGGCCATGTCTGGGAAGTGGCGTTCAACCCGTTCTGGCCGCTGGCCGACGATGGCAGCCTGACCCTGCCGCAATGACCGTGACCGGCTATCAACTGCTGCTTTATGCCCTTGGCATGGCGGGGCTGTGGATCGTGCCCGGCCCGGTCTGGGTGGCGCTGATGGCGCGGTCGCTTTCGGGCGGGTTCACGGCGGCCTGGCCGCTGGCCGTGGGCGTGGCGCTGGGCGATCTGGTCTGGCCGCTGGCGGCCATCCTGGGCCTGACCTGGATTGAAAGCAGCTATGGCGATGTGCTGTCGCTGCTGCGCTGGGTGGCGGCGATCGTGTTCCTGATCATGGGGGCGCTGCTGCTGCGCAAGCCGTCTGACCGGCCGGAGGCCGACCGCCGGCTGACCCGGCCGGGCCTTTGGGCCGGCTTTTCGGTGGGGGTGGCGGCGGTGATCGGCAACCCCAAGGCCATTCTGTTCTACATGGGCGCGCTGCCCGGCTTCTTTCCGCTGGGCCGGCTTGGCACCATGGACATCGTGCTTGTCCTGCTGATTTCCACCCTTGTTCCGCTGGCGGGAAACCTGGGTCTGGCGCTGTTTCTGGACCGGGCGCGCGACCTGCTGGCCACGCCCGAGCGGATTCGGCGGCTGAACATGACGGCGGGCATCCTGCTGATCGGCGTGGGGCTGGCGATCCCCTTCCTGTGACTACCAAATCTTGTGTGCTGCCCGTGACATTGCCGCACCAAGGCGCTATAAGTCGCGGGCAAGATCAGAGGTTCCCGACGCATGGCTGAAGCCGCCAAGAAGCCCGCCGAATACGGCGCCGATTCCATCAAGGTTCTCAAAGGGTTGGAGGCGGTTCGCAAGCGCCCCGGCATGTATATCGGTGATACCGATGATGGCAGCGGCCTGCACCACATGGTGTATGAGGTTGTCGATAACGGCATTGACGAAGCGCTGGCCGGCCATGCCACCGACGTTGCGGTGATCATCCACGCCGATGACAGCGTTTCGGTGCGCGACAACGGCCGCGGCATCCCGGTGGACATCCACCATGAAGAGGGCGTTTCGGCGGCCGAGGTCATCATGACCCAGCTTCATGCCGGCGGGAAATTCAACAACACCGATGACAGCGGCAACGCCTACAAGGTGTCTGGCGGGTTGCACGGCGTTGGCGTGTCGGTGGTCAATGCGCTGTCGGAATGGCTGGAACTGACCGTCTGGCGCGACGAAACCGAATACCGCGCCCGGTTCGAGGATGGCGAATGTGTGGTGCATGTGTACCCCGTTGGCCCCGCGCCGGGAAAGCGCGGCACGCAGGTGCGGTTCCTGGCTTCGGCCAAGGTCAACCGGCCGGACGGCACCTTCTCGAACCTTGATTACAGCTTCAAGACGCTGGAAAACCGGCTGCGGGAACTGGCGTTCCTGAATTCGGGCGTGCGGATCGTGCTGGAAGACGAACGCCATGCCGAACCGCAGCGCGTTGAGCTGTTCTATGAAGGCGGCGTGCGGGAATTCGTCAAGTTTCTGGACCGCTCCAAGTCGTCAATCATGTCCGAACCGATCTACATGGTGGGCGAACGCAACGGGATCGGCGTTGAAGTGGCGATGTGGTGGAACGACAGCTACCACGAAAACGTATTGCCGTTCACAAACAATATTCCGCAGCGCGATGGCGGCACGCACCTGGCCGGTTTCCGCGGCGCGCTGACCCGCACCATCACCGGCTATGCGCAATCGTCCGGCATTGCCAAGCGCGAGAAGGTGGATTTCACCGGTGACGACGCGCGCGAAGGCCTGACCTGCGTGCTGTCAGTCAAGGTGCCCGACCCGAAATTCTCAAGCCAGACCAAGGACAAGCTGGTCTCCTCGGAGGTGCGCCCCGCGGTCGAGAATCTGGTGAACGAAAAGCTGGCGGAGTGGTTCGAGGAGAACCCGCAGAACGCCAAGATCATTGTCGGCAAGATCATCGAAGCCGCCCTGGCGCGCGAGGCCGCCCGCAAGGCGCGCGAGCTGACCCGCCGCAAGACCGCGCTGGATGTGGCCAGCCTGCCGGGCAAGCTGGCCGATTGCCAGGAGCGCGATCCGGCGAAGTCCGAACTGTTCCTGGTCGAGGGCGACAGCGCCGGCGGGTCTGCCAAGCAGGGCCGGTCGCGCAGCAACCAGGCGGTGCTGCCGTTGCGCGGCAAGATCCTGAACGTGGAACGCGCCCGGTTTGACCGGATGCTGGGCAGCCAGGAGATTGGCACACTGATCACCGCGCTGGGCACGGGCATCGGGCGCGATGAATTCGACATCGGCAAGCTGCGCTACCACAAGGTTGTCATCATGACCGACGCCGACGTGGACGGCGCGCATATCCGCACGCTGCTGCTGACGTTCTTCTTCCGGCAGATGCCGCAACTGATTGAGGGCGGGTATCTCTACATCGCGCAGCCGCCGCTTTACAAAGTGGCGCGCGGCAAGTCCGAGGTCTATCTCAAGGATCAGGCGGCGCTGGACGATTACCTGATCGAGATGGGCACCGAAGGCGCCGTGCTGCGGCTGGCCGACGGGACCGAGATCGCCGGCAACCATCTGGCGCATGTGATCGAAGGCGCGCGGCAGTTCCGCCGTGTGCTGGATGCCTTCCCCACGCATTACCCGCGCCCGATTCTGGAACAGGCCGCCCTTGCCGGCGCCTTTGATCCGGGCCGCGTTGACGCCGACCTGCAGGCTGTGGCGGATCAGGTTGCGCGGCGGCTGGATGCGGTGGCGGTGGAATATGAACGCGGCTGGCAGGGCCGCATTACCCAGGATCACGGCATCCGCCTGTCGCGCATCCTGCGGGGCGTGGAAGAGCTGCGCACGCTGGACGGGGCGATCCTGCGGTCGGGCGAGGCACGCCGCCTGTCGCAGATCGCGGGCCAGCATCGCGACATCTATCGCGATCCCGCGCGCCTTGTGCGCAAGGACCGCGAACAGATGGTCCACGGGCCGATCGACCTGCTGAAATGCGTGCTGACCGAGGGCGAAAAGGGCCTGACGCTGCAACGCTACAAGGGCCTGGGCGAGATGAACCCCAACCAGTTGTGGGAAACCACGCTTGACCCCGAAGCCCGCACCCTGTTGCAGGTCAAGGTGGATGATCTGGCCGAAGCCGACGACATCTTCACCAAGCTGATGGGCGATGTGGTCGAACCGCGGCGCGAGTTCATTCAGGCCAACGCCCTTTCGGTGGAAAACTTGGACTTCTGATGTGAAGGGGCGGCCGGAAGGCCGCCCTAATCAGCATGGGCGGCGGGTGGCGGGCCGGCGGAAAGATCCGGGCGCCGCAGCGTCAGCGCCAGCGGGACAGCGCAAAGCGTGATCAGCATCATCAGCTTGAAATCGTTGAGATAAGACACCATCAGCGCCTGAAGGTTCACCAGATTGTCCAGTTGCTGCAGCGTGGCCTGATTGCCCGCCACCGCCGCGGGCAGCGTTTCGCGCAGCACCGGGTTATAGGGGGTCATCAGGCCGGCCATTTCGGCATGGTTGATCTGGACGTTCCGCGTCAGCACCGCCGTCACCACCGAAATCCCGATGGAAGAGCCGATGTTGCGCACTAGGCTGAACAGGCTGGTGGCATCGGCCCGGAACATGGGGCTGATGGTTGCGAAGGCCACCGTGGACAGCGGCACGAAGACCAGCCCCAGCCCCAGCCCCTGCACCAGACCGCTCCAGATCACCAGGCGGTCATCCATCTGGGGGGTGAAGCCGGTCATCATCCACAATGACACGACGGTCAGCGACAGCCCGGCCATCACCAGAAGGCGCGGGTCCACCTTGCGGACCAGACGCCCGGCCAGCAGCATCGAGATCATCGTGCCCACGCCGCGCGGCGCCATGACGATGCCGGTGGTGATGGACGAGTGGTTGAAGATGCGCGACAGCATTGGTGGCAACAGCGCCAGACTGGCCAGAAGGATGATGCCCACGACGAAGATGAACACCAGCCCGGTCACGAAGTTGCGGTCCAGGAACATGCGCGGGTCCAGGAACGGTTCTTTCTTGGTCAGGATATGCACCCCGAACACCCAGAAGCCGGTGATCGTCAGGAACAGGTAGACCCAGATCTCGGCGGCCGAGAACCAGTCAACCTCGACCCCGCGGTCCAGGATCATCTGCAAGGCCCCGATGCCCAGCGCCAGCATGGCAAAACCGAAGAAATCGAACCGCCGCTGCCGCAGGGTTGATTTCGGCAGCCAGGCCATGCAGCCCAGCAGCGCGAGCCCGCCCACCGGCAGGTTGATCAGGAAGACCCAGCGCCAGTTGTAGCTTTCGGTCAGCCAGCCGCCCAGCGTGGGCCCGATGATGGGGCCGACCATGATGCCCGCGCCCCACAGCGCCATGGCCTGACCGGCCTTTTCGCGCGGGTTGATGTCCAGCAGGAAGGTTTGCGACAGCGGCACGATGGCCGCCCCGAACAGGCCCTGCAACAGCCGGAAGCCCACCATGCTGGGCAGGCTCCAGGCCAGACCGCAGGCCAGCGAGGTGACCACGAAGCCGACGATCGAGACCAGGAACAGTTCGCGCTTGCCGATCCTGTCGGACAGCCAGCCGGTGACGGGGGTCATCACCGCCGCCGCCACGATATAGCTGGTCAGCACCCAGTTGATGGTGTCCTGCGTCGCGCCCAGGTCGCCGGTCATGGACGGTAGCGCGACATTGGCGATGGTGGTGTCCAGCACCTGCATGATCGTGGCCAGCATGATGGCCAGCGTGATCAGGCCGCGGTGGCGGACCTCAACCACTGCGCCGGGGGCGGACATGGTTACTCACCAGCCCAGGCGAACAGGCCCAGCAGGTTGCTGTGCCGCCCGGTGTCCACCGTCACCTCGGCGCTGAGCCCCGAGGACAGATCGCCGACCTTTGCCGGATCGTCCAGCCGGACGCGGACGGGCACCCGCTGGGTGACCTTCACCCAGTTGCCGGTCGCGTTCTGGGCCGGCAGCAGCGAAAATTCGGCGCCGGTTCCGGCCCCGATCGCCTCGACCGTGCCGGTCAGCTTGCGGTTGGGGGCCACGTCGAAGGCGATTTCAACCGGCTGGCCCACGGCAATGCCGTCCAGTTGGGTTTCCTTGAAATTCGCCTCGACCCAGACTTCGCCGGTTTCGACCAGGGCGAACAGCGGGCTTCCGGCCGAAACGAACTGCCCCTCGCGGAAGGAAGACGCCTGATAGACAATCCCGTCTGCCGGGGCGCGCACTTCGGTCAGGCCAAGGTCATAGGTGGCCTTGTCGCGTTCGACCCGGGCCTTGCGGACCTTGGGGTGGTCATCGGTCGGCGTTGCCGGGTCGCCGCCCAGCGCGGCCAGGGCGGCGGCCACGGTCTGCGCGGCGGTTTCGGCCTGTTCGCGCGCCTGCACCGCCTGATGCCGGGCGCCGTCCAGCGCGGTGCCGGCCGCGACGCCGCGGTCTGACAGTTTTTCCTGCCGCGTCAGTTCGGATTCCAGATAATCGGCATTGTCGCGGGCCTGCTTGGCCTGCGATTCCGCCTGCGCAAAGGCCGCCTTCAACTGCTCGACCTCGATCCGCGCCGATTGCAGGCTGACTTCGGCCTCGGCCAGGGCCAGGCGATAGGGTTCGGGATCGACCTGAAACAGCAGATCGCCCTTGCTGACGCGCTGGCTGTCATGGATGGCGACCTTGACCACACGTCCCGACAGATCGGAGGCAACGCTCATCCGGGCTTCGTGCAGATTGGCGTTTTCGGTCGATTCGTATCGCCCCGAGGTGATCCACCAGAAGGCGGCCCCGGCCAGCAGGGCCACGGGCACAATGCCCATCACCATCGTGCGCCCCAGTCGTGACCGGCGCTGCACGGCACTCGTCTCAGTCGTCATTCCCCAGCTCCCCGCAGCCCGGTGGGGCGAATCCGGCCCCGGCAAGGTTCCGGGTGATCGTCCGCAGGCACTGCATCAGATTTTGCTTCTCATCCGCCGAAATGCCCACCAGGGCCTCGGCGTAAATCTCTTCCGCCATCCGGCGCAGGTCATCGCGCAGCGCCAGGGCCCGGGCCGAAGGTTTCACCAGCCTGACCCTGCGGTCATGCGGGTCGGCCTGGCGTTCAACCCAGCCCTGCGCCTCCATCCGGTCGATCAGCCGCGACACGCTGATCGGTTCGATCTCCAGCAGATCGGCCAGCCGGCTTTGCGTCGGCCCGCCTTCGCGAAGGGCGTGCAGCAACAGCCGCCATTGCGCCGAAGACAGGCCAAGCGCCCCCATCCGCGCGTCAAACGCGCGGCGCATCGCCCGCTGGGCGTCATGCAACAGAAGGCCAAGGCTTTCGTACTTCGGTATCATAAGTCTCACATATGATAAGCACGCTTACTATTCAAGCGGCCTGATCCGTTGCCCGCCTTCGCGACATCTGCATCCTGTTGCGGGTCCGGCCCCCCGGCGGGTTGAACAAACTTCCCAGTCTTCCCCGTGGCCTGCGCGATTGGTGTGGCCTGCCCCTCGTTCTGGTGCTGCTGCGGCCCCATATCCCTTGAAGCTGCAGGGTATTCCCCTGCGGTGTCATGGAGGGCCCATTCATGGGATCCGATACCAGCAAGACCGGCCAGGACAGGCCGAAAGCCCTGCACATTGTCCCGCATTCGCCGCCGATCACCGACAAGGCCCCGCATGGCGCCGATCCGGGCCAGCAGCAACCCGGTGCGCCGGACCCGAAAGCCGAACCCGGGACGCCGAGCTGACGGCATCCCGTTTCCCGTCTGCCACAGCCGGTGGCAGAGGGGGCTACTGCGGGATCGGGGCGTGTTCCGCCACCAATCCCGCTTTTCCGTATGAAAGGCTGCACCCCATGGGTTACAACGTATCGAAGACGCCGTTCAATCTGGCCGAATTCCTGGCCGAGAAGGCACCCGCCCGGTCCATGCGGGGACGCCCGCGCTACTGGCCGCGCAATCCCCGTCCGCAGACGGATGAGGCGACGCCCGCGCTGGATGGCGTGACCGAAGTCGTCGAGACCCCTGAAAAGACCTGATCATTGGCGGTCATAGGCCCGATGCGCCGGGTCCATACCTGACCGGCCTGGATGTTCGAGACGTAAGGCGTTGATCCTTGTTCCTGTCGTGGCGCACCCCATTGCGGGGCGCCCACGCGAACCCTTTGCGGCCCGCCCCCGGCCCGCTATCGTGCTGCCATGCCCGCCCTGTGCCGCGATTGCCTGACCCAGTTCCCCGCCGGCACGCGCTGCCCCGCCTGCCGGTCGCCCCGCGTTGTGAGCCACGCCGAGCTGGACAGCCTTTCCATTGCCCATATGGACTGCGACGCCTTCTATGCCAGCGTCGAAAAGCGCGATGACCCCAGCCTGCGCGACCGCCCCGTGATCGTGGGTGGCGGCAGTCGCGGCGTGGTCTCGACCTGCTGCTATCTGGCGCGCATCCGGGGCGTGCGGTCGGCCATGCCGATGTTCCAGGCGCTGAAACTGTGCCCCGAGGCGGCGGTGGTGAAGCCGCGGATGCAGGTCTATGTCCAGGCCTCGCGCGCCATCCGGGCCATGATGGAGGAGCTGACCCCGGCCATCGAGCCACTGTCGCTGGACGAGGCCTTCCTTGACCTGACCGGCACCGCCCGCCTGCACGGCGCCCCGCCTGCGGTGATGCTGGCGCGGCTGACGAAGCGGATGGAGGAGGAGCTGGGTCTGACCGGATCGGTCGGGCTGGCGCATAACAAATTTCTGGCCAAGATCGCCAGCGATCTGGACAAACCGCGCGGCTTTTCCGTGATCGGCCGCGCCGAGACGGCCGATTTCCTGAAGCCGAAGCCGGTGCGCATCATCTGGGGTGTCGGCACTGCCACCCAGACCGCGCTGGAAACCGCCGGCATCCGCACCATTGCCGATCTGCTGCGCTGGGACCGCGCCGATCTGGTGGCCCGCTTCGGCCATATGGGCGAGCGGCTGTTCCATCTGGCCCGGGGCGAGGATCACCGCCGCGTCAGCCGCGACGAGAAGGTGAAGTCGATCTCGAAGGAGACGACCTTCTTTGAAGACACCTCTGACCCCGATCTGCTGGACGGCCATCTGTGGCGGCTGGCCGAGCAGGTGGCCGACCGGGCCAAGGCCAAGGGCCTGTCGGGCCGCACCGTGACGCTGAAGCTGAAGCGGGGGGATTTCCAGTTGGTCACCCGCCGGCACGGGCTGACCGGCCCCACCCAGCTTGCCGACAGGATCTATCGCGCGGCGCGCGGGTTGTTCGACCATGCCGGCACCAAGGGGCCGTTCCGGCTGATCGGGGTGGGGATCGCGGATCTGGCGCCCGAATCCGCCGCCGATCTTGAGGGCGACCTGCTGGACCCTGCCGCCGAAAAACGCGCCGCCGCCGAACGCGCCACCGACATGATCCGCGAAAGATTCGGCAAGGATGCCATCATCAAGGGCCGCGCCCTGCGCTGAGCCTATTCCGCCGCCAGAGGCAGCGCGGTGCCGCGCAGGCCGGCGGTGATTTCGGCCATGACCCCGGCCATCAGCGCCCGGAAGGCGGCAAAGCCGGGGGTGGGCACGATTCGCACCTCGTCCATGTAAAGGGCGCGGTCGATTTCCACCTGCACCACATGAACATTCTGGCCGGGCCGGCCGTAGGTTTGCGCGATATAGGCGCCGGCAAAGGGGGCGTTGCGGGCCACCCGCAGGCCGGCGCCGGCAAAGGCGGCCTCGACCCGGTCCATCATTTCGGGCCCGGCAGAGGTGCCGAAGCGGTCGCCCAGCACCACGTCGGGACGGGCCAGCCCGGGGCGGGTATGGGCATCCAGCGCCTCATGCGGCATCGAATGGCAGTCGATCAGCAGCGCCTCGCCAAAGCTGCGCCGGGTGGCGTCAAGCAGCCCGGCCAGCGCGGTGTGATAGGGCTGCCAGCAATGCCGGATGCGGGCCTCTGCCTCGGACCGGGGCAGCTTGCCGGAATAGATGGCCCGCCCGCCGGCCACCACGCGGGGAATCACCCCCAGACCCGACGCGATGCGCGGATTGTGCGGCGCCCGCGCCAGCCCCTCGATCACGGCGGGGTCCAGCTCGTCCGGGGCGCGGTTCAGGTCGATATAGGCGCGCGGCACCCGGGCCGCCAGCAACGGCGCCCCCATCTGCGGGGCCAGATCGAACAGCCGGTCCACGAAGGCATCTTCCGAACTGCGGATCGTGCGCCGGTCCAGCGCCGAACGGGCCATGAATTCGGGCCGGTAATCCGCGCCGGAATGGGGCGAGGCGAACACGACGGGCGTGGTCTGCTGCCGGGGGCGACGCAGCGTGTAGACGGCAGAGGAAACGGCCTCGGGCAAGGGCACCTCGGGAAAAACAGGCGGGGCAGGCCCCGGAATTCATGCCCTTGGTATAACGGCTTTCACACCAAAGCCAAAACCCCTTGCAGCGGCAGACGACTCTCAGTATAGACCCCGCACGCCGACGCGGATGCCCCGCGTCCTTTTCGTTTGTGCGAAGGGGACACCGGGGGAATCGCAAGGACAGGCGGGCGGTTAGCTCAGCGGTAGAGCACTACGTTGACATCGTAGTGGCCACTGGTTCGATCCCAGTACCGCCCACCATTCACCGCCTCTGGCAACAGGGGCAACGGTTTTCATCTGGCGCTAATGATCGCGCCGCGAAAAGGGAAGGAGACGACCATGAAGGTTGCGAACTCGCTCCGCTCGCTGAAGACGCGTCATCGCGATTGCCAGGTCGTGCGCCGCAAAGGCCGCGTCTATGTGATCAACAAGACGCAGAAGCGCTACAAGGCCCGTCAGGGCTGAGCCGCTTTCAGCAAGCTGGATCAACGGACAGGCCGCCTGCGGGACACCGCGGCGGCCTTTTCCATTGGCCGGCGCGGTGCCGGATGGCCTGCGCCACAGGAGATTGGTGATGCACCCCAACCCCGCCTTCCGTCAGGCCCCCCGCGCGGCCAATCTGGCCTTTGCCCGCGACACCGGATTCGGGGTTCTGTCGGTGAACGGGCCCGAGGGGCCGCTGGCGGCGCATGTGCCGTTCCTTCTGTCCGACGACGGAACCCTGGCCGAGGTGCATCTGGCCAGGTCCAATCCGCTGGCGCGGGCCGGGGCAGCGGTGCCGGCGCTTCTGGCGGTGCAGGGGCCGTGGGCCTATGTCTCGCCAGACTGGTACGGTCCGCATGACGAGGTGCCCGATCAGGTGCCGACGTGGAACTATGTGGCCGTCCACCTGCGCGGCCTGCTGCATCCGCTGCCGCCCGAGGCGCTGGAACCGCATCTGGACGCCCTCAGCGCCGCGCATGAAGAGCGGCTGCGACCCAAGCGGCCCTGGACGAAGGGCAAGATGACTGAAGGCGCGATGCCCCGCATGATGCGGATGATCCTGCCCTTCCGGCTGGAGATCACCCAGGTCGACGGGACGTGGAAGCTGAACCAGAACAAGCCGCCAGAGATCCGCGCCCGCGTCGCGGCGGCGCTTGCGGACCGGCCGGGGCTGGCGCCCGCTGCCGCGCTGGCGGCGCTGATGCGGGCCGAGCCGGCGTCCTGACCGGACATCGGGCCGCGTCGGCGTTTCGCCGAACAGGGGTGGTCTGACGGCCGGGCATGGGGCACCATGGCGCAACCCGACCCGTGCAGGAGCCCGACGATGAAGCTGTATCACTCTCCGACCTCGCCCTATGTCCGCAAGGTGATGGTGCTGATCGCCGAGGCCGGGATTGCCGGGGTGGAGCTGATCCCGGTGGCGGGCAACCCGGTTGATCCGGGCAGTATGCCGGTGGACCAGAACCCGCTGGGCAAGATTCCGGCGCTGGTCACCGATGACGGGCAGGCGATCTATGACAGCCGGGTGATCTGCCGCTATCTTGATTCGACGGCCGGGGCGGGGCTTTACCCGCCGGCGCCGCGCCTGTGGCAGACCCTGACGCTGGAGGCGACGGCGGACGGGATTCTGGATGCCGCGATCCTGATGGTCTACGAGGCCCGGGTCCGCCCCGAGGACCGGCAGTTCGAGGCCTGGACGGAAGGCCAGTGGGCCAAGATCGCCCGGTCGCTGGACACGCTGGAACGGCGCTGGATGGACCATCTGGAAGGCCCGCTTGACATGGGGCAGGTCGCGGTGGCCTGCGCGCTGGGCTATCTGGATTTCCGGCACTCGGCCCGGGCGTGGCGGGCGGCCCATCCCGATCTGGCGGCATGGGAGGCCGAGTTCTCGGAGCGACCGGCCATGACCGCCACGCAACCCGTGGGGTGAAGGCGCGGGCGAACTGCAACACTGCGGGGCTTTCAAGGGGAAAACCTGCATATGCGCCCCTTTGTCCGCTGGACGATCCGTTCCCCCTTGGCTACAAGCGCGACCGCAGGGCTGCGGGCGACCGCCGCCTCGGATTCTCATTGGCTGACCGTCCCCGGTGGCCTTGCAAGGGAGAAATGACCGTGTCCCACGCTGACGACCCCGCAGGCACACGCCGCGATTTCCTTTACTACGCCACGGCAGGCGCCGGTGTCGTTGCGACTGGTGCGGCGGTCTGGCCGCTGGTGAACCAGATGAACCCCTCGGCCGACGTTCTGGCCCTGTCGTCGATCTTCGTCGACATCTCGGGCGTCGAGGTCGGCACCCAGTTGACGGTGAAATGGCGCGGCAAGCCGGTGTTCATCCGCCGGCGCAGCCAGAAAGAAATCGACGCCGGTCGCGCGGTGGACATCTCG
This sequence comes from Fuscovulum blasticum DSM 2131, assembly GCF_003034965.1. GTDB lineage: Bacteria > Pseudomonadota > Alphaproteobacteria > Rhodobacterales > Rhodobacteraceae > Pseudogemmobacter > Pseudogemmobacter blasticus. Next base: position 22,035 of record NZ_PZKE01000004.1, read on the forward strand.
ACCCTGATCGACAAGAACGCCGAGAACAAGAACAAGCCTGAGGCTGATGCCTCGGACCAGAACCGCACGCTGGACGAAGCCGGCGAATGGCTGGTGATGATGGGCGTCTGCACCCACCTTGGCTGCGTGCCGATGGGCAATGAATCGGGTGATTTCGGCGGCTGGTTCTGCCCCTGCCACGGGTCGCACTACGATACCGCCGGCCGTATCCGCAAGGGACCGGCGCCGCGGAACCTTGACATCCCGCTGGTCAAGTTCACCGACGAAACCAAAACCACAATCCTGCTGGGCTGAGGGGCGAGAACACATGTCCGGAATTCCGCACGACCATTACGAGCCCAAGACGGGCGCCGAAAAGTGGCTGAACAACCGCCTGCCGATCATCGGTCTTGTCTATGACACCCTGATGATCCCGACGCCCAAGAACCTGAACTGGATGTGGATCTGGGGTATCGTCCTGGCCTTCTGTCTGGTGCTGCAGATCATCACCGGCGTTGTCCTGGCCATGCATTACACCCCGCATGTGGACCTGGCCTTCGCCAGCGTCGAACACATCATGCGCGACGTGAACGGCGGCCACATGCTGCGCTACCTTCATGCCAACGGCGCCTCGCTGTTCTTCTTCGCCGTCTACCTGCACATCTTCCGTGGTCTTTACTACGGCAGCCACAAGGCGCCGCGGGAAGTGACCTGGATCATCGGGATGCTGATCTACCTGTGCATGATGGGCACCGCCTTCATGGGCTATGTGCTGCCGTGGGGCCAGATGTCGTTCTGGGGCGCCACCGTGATCACCGGCCTGTTCGGCGCGATCCCGGGCATCGGCGAGCCGATCCAGACCTGGCTTCTGGGTGGTCCGGCGGTGGACAACGCCACGCTGAACCGCTTCTTCTCGCTGCACTACCTGCTGCCCTTCGTGATTGCGGCGCTGGTCATCGTGCACGTCTGGGCCTTCCACAGCACCGGCAACAACAACCCCACCGGGGTGGAAGTGCGCCGTGGGTCCAAGGAAGAAGCCAACCGCGACGCCCTGCCGTTCTGGCCCTATTTCGTGATCAAGGACCTGTTCGCCCTGGCCGTTGTGCTGGTGGTGTTCTTCGCGGTGGTCGGCTTCATGCCCAACTACCTGGGCCACCCCGACAACTATATCGAGGCGAACCCGCTGGCGACGCCTGCGCATATCGTGCCGGAATGGTACTTCCTGCCGTTCTACGCGATCCTGCGCGCCTTCACCGCCGATGTCTGGGTGGTGATCGCGGCGAACTGGCTGACCTTCGGCATCGTTGACGCCAAGTTCTTCGGCGTTCTGGCGATGTTCGGCGCGATCCTTGTCATGGCGCTGGCGCCCTGGCTTGACACCTCGTCGGTTCGGTCGGGCCGGTATCGCCCGATGTTCCGCTGGTGGTTTGCGCTGCTGGTGATCGACTTCGTGCTGCTGATGTGGTGCGGCGCCATGCCGGCGGAAGAGCCCTATGCCACGATCTCGCTGATCGCCTCGGCCTACTGGTTCGCCTACTTCCTGATCATCCTGCCGCTGCTTGGCGTGATCGAAAAGCCGACGCCGCTGCCGGCCACGATCGAGGAAGACTTCAACGCGCACTACGGCGTGAAAACGCATCCGGCCGAGTGAGAAAGGTGATGACCATGATGAGGAAAATCGCACTCTCTGCCACTTCGGCGCTGGTGCTTGCATCGGGCGCGGCAATGGCCGCGACCGGGGCGCATGTCGAATTCACAGACAAGGCCTTCGCCCATGAAGGCCCGTTCGGCAAGTTCGACCAGATGCAGCTTCAGCGCGGCCTGCAGGTCTTTACCGAGATCTGCTCGTCGTGCCACGGGCTGAAGTATGTGCCGATCCGCACGCTGGCAGACCCGAACGGCCCGCAACTGCCGGCCGATCAGGTCCGCGCCTATGCGGCCGGTCTGGATGCCGTTCCGCTGGCCGATGGCGAAGAACGCGCCCGCGAATGGACCGACCATTTCCCGTCGCGTGCGGGCGATGGCATGGGGCCGGACCTGTCGCTGATGGCGAAGGCGCGCGCCGGCTTCCACGGCCCCTATGGCACCGGGATGAGCCAGTTGTTCAACGGCATGGGCGGGCCCGAGTACATCTACTCGATCCTGACGCATTTCGAGGACAACCCGGCCTGCGCCCCGGAAGGGATTGACGGCTACTACTACAACAGCGCCTTCCCGAACGGCGGTGTGCCCGATAGCTGCAAGGACGAGCATGGCATTTCCACCGTGCCCGGAAGCTGGATCGCCATGGCGCCGCCGCTGATGGACGACATGGTGACCTATGCCGACGGCACCCCGGCGACGCTGGACCAACTGGCCGAAGACGCCGCTTCGTTCCTGTACTGGGCGGCGGAACCCAAGCTGATGGCGCGCAAGCAGGCCGGCTTCATTGCCGTGACCTTCCTTGTGGTCCTGTCGGCCCTGCTGTTCCTGACCAACAAGAAGCTGTGGGCAGGCGTGAAGGGCAAGAAGGTCACCATCTGACCTTTGGGCCACAGCCCGGAAACCGGAAGCCCCGCCTGACCATCAGGCGGGGCTTTCTTCGTTTCAGGTGGCGCCCAGATAGGCCGCCAGCTCTGGCGGGGGGGCGGTGAACAGCGCCTCGGTCGGGGCCGGGGCGTGGGCGGTGCCGCCTTCGACCAGCACCGTCAGCCCGGCAAAGCGGCGGGCGTCGGCGGGGTCGTGCGTCACCATCAGCACCGTCGCGTCGGTTTCGCCGGCCACATCGCCCAGAAGATCCAGCATCTGGGTCTTGAGGGCAGGCCCCAGCGCGGCGAAGGGTTCGTCCAGCAACAGAAGCGGGCGCGCGCGCAGCAAGACCCGTGCCAGCGCGGCGCGGCCCTGCTGGCCGCCCGACAGTTCGGCCGGGCGGCGGGATTCCAGCCCCGCCAGACCCACGCGGGCCAGGGCGGCGGTCACCCTCGCGGTCTGGTCCGCCGACAGCCGCAGATCGGTGCGCAGGCCCATGCCCACGTTCTGCGCCACGGTCAGGTGGGGAAACAGGTTCTGGTCCTGAAACAGGATGGACAGCGGGCGTTCGCCGGGCGCCAGCCCGTCAAGCGCGGAACCGTCCCACAGGACATGCCCGCCCACCGGCGGAAAGAACCCCGCGATTGCCGATAGAAGCGACGATTTCCCCGCCCCCGACGGCCCGATCAGCGCCACCCGCGCCCCTTTGGGAACCGACCAGTCGGCGGTCAGCCGGAAGCCCGGCTGGGCCAGTTCCACGCGATCAAGCTGCAGCACGGCGTCCCCCTGCATCAAAGGCCCAGAACAGGGCGAAACTCAGCCCCACCAGCAAAAGCGAAGCCCCTGCCGCGGCATCGGTGCGATAGGCGCCCATCAGGCGCTGCACCACCAGCGGCAGCGTTGCGCCCTGTTCGGCGGCGAAGAGCGCGATCACCCCAAGGTCGCCCATCGACAGCGCCGCCGCCAGCCCCGCGGCAAAGCCGATGGGCCGCGCCAGCCGGGGCAGGGTCAGCAGGCGAAGCCGGGCCGCACCCGACAGGCCCAGACTGCCGGCCAGCCGGCCATAGCCTGCCTCAAGCGCCCGCGCTTCGGGCAGAAGCAGGCGGAACACGAAGGGCAGCGCCAAGAGGGCGTTCACCAGAATGGTGACGGGCAGCGCCAGCCGCGTGGGCGCCATGACCGGCTGCACGATCAGGAACAGCCCGGTGCCCAGCACCAGCCCGCTGGTGGCCAGCGGCAAGGCGGCCGCCAGATCCAGCCAGCGCGGCCCGCCCCGCGCCACGGCCAGCGCCAGGATCAGCGCGGCGGTGATGGTCACGGCGGTGGACAGCAGCGCCACCGCAATGGACCGCGCCGCGGCCAGCCAGACCATGTCGGGCAACTGCAACAGGCCGGGCAGGCCGCGGATCAGCAGCGCCCCCAGCGGCAGCAGCAGGAACCCCGCCGCCAGCGCGATGGCCAGCGCATCCGCTGCGCGGCGCCACCCGGCCGGGCCGCGCAGCGCCGGGGCCATCTGCAGCCCCGCGCCGAACCCCGCCGCCCGCGCCATGCGCCAGGCCGCCAGCGCCGCCGCCCCGCCAAGGGCGGTTTGCACCAGCGCCAGCCCCGCCGCATGGCCAAGGTCGAACTCGAAGCGCACGGCCTGATAGATGGCCAGTTCCAGCGTGGTGGCCCCCGGGCCGCCGCCCAGCACCAGCGCCACCGCGAAAGAGGTAAGGCAGACCGCGAAGACGGTGGCCAGCGCGCCGGGCACCACCTCGGCCAGCATGGGCCGTTCCAGATAGCGCGCCATCTGTGCGGGACCGAAGGACAGGCTTTCGGCCAGCCGGAACCGTTCGGCCGGGATGGCCTGCCAGCCTTGCAGGATCATCCGGGTCGCCAGCGGCAGGTTCAGGAACACATGCGCCAGCACCACGCCCTGCAAGCCATAGACATCCACGCGCGGCAGGCCGGCCAGCGCCAGCGCCCCGTTCAGCCAGCCGGCCCGCCCGAAGACGGCGACCAGCCCCAGCACCGCCACGATCACCGGCAGCAGGAAGGGGGCGCCCATCAGCGTGATCAGCACGCCGCGGCCCGGAAACCGCCGCCGCGCCAGCGCCCTGGCCACCGGCACCGCCAGAAGGACCGAGACCAGCGCCGACAGCACCGCCTGCGTCAGGGTGAAGCGAAGCGCGGCCAGATCGGCGGGCGAAAGCCGCAGCCCCCCGGCCGACCAGGCAACCGCGCCCAGAGGCGCGGCCACCATCAGCGCCGCCAGCGCCCCTACTGCGCGAGCGCCGCTTGCCATTCCGCCAGCGCCCCGTCGCGCGCCGCCCGTGCCTCATCCGCCGTCATCAGCAGCGATTTTTCGGGCCGTGCAGTTTCAAATCCCTCGGGCAAGGCCGTTTCCGAGGCCGGATACATCCAGTTCGTTTCGGGGATCACCGACTGGAAGCCGGGGGTCTGGGTAAAAGCCACGAAGGCCCGCGCCAGATCGGGCTGGTCGCTGGCCGCCAGCACGCCAGACACCTCGACCTGAAGGGAATGCCCTTCGGAAAAGGGCGCCCAGTCCTTGCTGTCATCCTTTTCCGCGATGCGGTGATAGGCGGGCGAGGTGGTATAGCTCAGCACCATGTCGGCCTCGCCCTGAAGGAACAGGCCGTAGGATTCCGACCAGCCGGGCGTGACGGTCACGATGTTGTCGGCCAGCCCTTTCCAGATCTCGGGCGCGCGGTCGCCATAGGCGGCCTTGACCCACATCAGCAGCCCAAGGCCGGGCGTCGATGAGCGCGGGTCCTGAATCACGATCTTCACATCGCTGGCCGCCAGCGCCTCGAACGAGGCGGGCGGGGCGGTCAGTCTGGTCTTGTCATAGACAAAGGCGAACCAGCCCCAGTCATAGGGCAGGAACAGCGGGTCGTCCCAGGCCACCGGCAGCGCGGCGGCGGCGGGCTGGCCGTGGGGCGCGAACAGGCCGGTCGCGGTGGCCTCGGCCACAAGGTTGGTGTCCAGGCCCAGCACGACATCGGCCTCGCTGGCGGCACCTTCCAGCTTCAGCCGCGACAGCAGCGCCGCGCCATCGCCGGCGGCGACAAAGCGCAGGTCGCAGCCGCAGGTTTCTTCAAACGCCTTTTCCACGGCGGGGCCGGGGCCCCATTCGCTGACAAAGCTGTCATAGGTCAGAACGGTCAGGACAGGCGTTTCCGCAGTTGCGGCGCTGGCCGCAAGGAAAACGACGGTCGCCGCAAGGAAGGGGGGTCTCATGTGGTCCTCCATGGTGGCGACGGGTGGCCGGGCATGGAGGATTCCGATGCACCTTCCCTCCGCCGGTATGATCCGGTTCAGGTTCAACGGGTCCGCATCGCTGCATCTCAGCCTGTTGCCAGGCACCCCGAGGTATCGGTCAGCATAGGGGCATCGGCGGCCGACGCAAGGGCCGCCGATGCTGGTGGTGTCAGCCGTGCTGTTCCACCTTGTCGCTGCGCGTCTTCCACAGCGACCACAGGACACCGGCGGCAAGGATCACGAAGGTGATCGCCAGCGACCAGTTGGCGGGGAACTTTTCCCAACCCATCAGGTCGGCGACAAAGATCTTGGAGCCGATGAACACGAGCAGGATCGCCAGCGCATATTTGAGGTAGTGGAAGCGGTGGATGATCGCCGCCAGCGCGAAGTAAAGCGCCCGAAGGCCAAGGATGGCGAAGATGTTCGAGGTATAGACGATGAACGGGTCGGTGGTGATGGCAAACACCGCCGGCACCGAATCAACCGCGAACACAAGGTCAGCCAGTTCCACCATCACCAGCGCCAGGAACAGCGGGGTGGCAAAGGTGATCAGCTTGCCGGTGCGCGGATGCGGTTCCTTCACGAAGAAGGCGTTGCCGTGCAGCTTGTCGGTGACGTTCATCCGGCGCCGCATGAACCGCAGGATCGGGTTCTGGCTGATGTCCATCTCCTTTTCCTCGGTCACCAGCATCTTGATGCCGGTGGCAATCAGGAAGGCCGCGAAGATGTAGAGAACCCAGTGATACTGGGCGACCAGCGTCGCACCCAGGCCGATCATGATGCCGCGCAGCACGATCACGCCCAGGATGCCCCAGAACAGGACACGGTGCTGATACTGGCGCGGGATGGCGAAGAAGCTGAAGATCAGCGCGATGACGAACACGTTGTCCATCGCCAGCGTCTTTTCCACCACGAAGGCCGTCAGATACAGTTTCGCGGCTTCGGCGTCGATCTGCCACCAGACGAAGGCCGAGAAGGCCACGCCCAGCGTGATGTAGAAGGCCGACATCTTCAGGCTTTCGGCAACGCCGATTTCGTGGTCGGTCTTGTTGAACACGCCAAGGTCCAGGACCAGCAGGGCAAGAACGATGCCCAGAAAGACAAGCCACATCCAGACCGGCTTGCCCATGAACAGTAATAACAGGAATTCCATCCCCATCCGCCTCTCATTTGTTGTCGCGTCGAGAGGTCAGCCTTTTCAGGGGCAGGGTGCCGGGCTGACATCGAGCGCAGTCTCGATGCGGTCCGACATCACGACTTGCGTCGTCAGAGGGGCCCGTCCCGCGAGGGTAAGGTAAGGGGACGATGCAGGAATTCAAGAGGGGCTTGAAGCAAAGTCTGACGCGCCCTATGCCCGAACGGGATTTGGGAGAGTGACATGAGCCTCAACACCTTTGGCCATCTGTTCCGCGTGACGACCTGGGGCGAAAGCCACGGGCCGGCGATTGGCTGCGTGGTGGACGGCTGCCCCCCCGGCGTGCCGCTGTCCGAGGCCGATCTGCAACCCTGGCTGGACCGGCGCAAACCGGGGCAGTCGCGGTTCGTGACCCAGCGGCAAGAGGCGGATCAGGTGCGCATCCTGTCCGGCGTCTATCAGGGGGTGACGACCGGCACGCCGATTTCGCTGATGATCGAGAACACCGACCAGCGGTCCAAGGATTACAGCAATATCGCCGAGGCGTTCCGGCCCGGACATGCGGACATCAGCTATCACCTGAAGTATGGCGTCCGCGATCCGCGCGGCGGGGGCCGGTCCAGCGCCCGCGAAACCGCCAGCCGGGTGGCGGCGGGGGGCGTGGCGCGGGCCGTGCTGGCGGCCGTGGCGCCCGAGGTGCGGATCAGTGGCTATATGGTGCAACTGGGCAAGCTGGCCATCGACCGCAGCCGGTTCGACGCGGCCGAGATCGAGCGCAACCCGTTCTGGTGCCCCGATGCGGTGGCGGCGGAAGCCTGGGCCGCGCATCTGGACCAGCTTCGCAAGGACCACAATTCCGTGGGCGCCGTGGTCGAGGTGGTGGCCGAGGGCGTGCCGGCCGGGCTGGGCGCCCCGCTGTATGGCAAACTTGATCAGGATCTGGCCGGGGCGATGATGTCGATCAACGCGGTGAAGGGGGTCGAGATCGGGGCCGGCTTCGCGGCGGCGGGTCTGACCGGGGTCGAGAATGCCGACGAAATGGAGATGGGGCCGCAGGGGCTGCGCTTCGGGTCGAACCATGCGGGCGGCATCCTGGGCGGAATCTCCACCGGGCAGGCGGTGGTGTGCCGCTTCGCGGTCAAGCCGACCTCGTCGATCCTGACGCCGCGCCAGTCGGTCAACCTGGCGGGCGAGGCGGTTGAGGTGGTGACAAAGGGCCGCCACGACCCCTGCGTTGGCATCCGCGCGGTGCCGGTGGGCGAGGCGATGATGGCCTGCGTGATTCTGGACCACTGGTTGCTGGACCGGGGCCAGACCGGCGCGCAGCGCGGGCAGCTTGGCCGGCCCGCCTGACCTTGCGTTACGTCCGCCGCCAAACAACCGGCCGGTGTTCCCTATACAGCGGGTGAAAACCCGTGTATGGCCCCCGGATGGCCTGTGAAGTCCCGGGGCTGCATCCGCTTGGCAAGGATGTGGCGGGGGTGATGAGGCCGTTTGGCTTCATATGAGGGGGCGCTGCCCCCCGGACAGGACAGAGAATGGATATGGAACGGGTAGCCGGGCCGCTGCAGGCGGCTTTGGCATCGAAGGGTTATGAGGCGCTGACTGCGGTGCAGGAGGCGGTGCTGGTGCCCGAGGCGGCGGGGCGTGACCTTTTGGTCAGCGCGCAGACCGGCAGCGGCAAGACTGTGGCCTTCGGTCTGGCCATGGCGCCGGAAGTGCTGGGCGGGGTTGAGCGGCTGCTGCCGGCGGAAAAGCCGCTGGCGCTGGTGATCGCGCCGACGCGCGAACTGGCCTTGCAGGTGAAACACGAATTCGAATGGCTTTACGCCGAGGCCGGGGTGCAACTGGCATCCTGCGTGGGCGGCATGGACTACCGCACCGAACGCCGGTCGCTGGACCGTGGCGCGCATGTCGTTGTGGGCACGCCAGGCCGGCTGCGCGACCATGTGGAACGCGGCAGCCTTGACCTGTCGGCGCTGAAGGCCGTGGCGCTGGACGAGGCCGACGAGATGCTGGACATGGGCTTCGCCGAAGACCTTGAATTCCTGCTCGGCTCGGCCCCTGATGAAAAGCGGGTTCTGATGTTCTCGGCCACGGTGCCGAAGGAAATCGAGAAACTGGCGCGCACCTATCAGAAGGATGCGCTGCGCGTGGTGGCCCAGGGCGAGGCTTCGCAGCACGCCGACATCGAATATCAGGCGGTCAGCGTTGCGAACCGCGACAAGGAACCGGCGATCTTCAACCTGCTGCGCTATCACGAGGCGCCGACGGCGATTGTCTTCGCCAAGACGCGGGCCAATGTGAACCACCTGTTCGCGCGGATGGTGAACCGGGGCTTCCAGGCCGTGGCGCTGTCTGGCGAACTGAGCCAGAGCGAGCGGATGCACGCCCTGCAGGCGCTGCGGGACGGGCGGGCACGGGTCTGCATCGCCACCGACGTGGCGGCACGCGGCATTGACCTGCCGGGGCTGGAACTGGTGATCCACGCCGATCTGCCGACCAACCCGGAAACGCTGCTGCACCGCTCGGGCCGGACGGGCCGGGCCGGACGCAAGGGGCTGTCGGTGCTGGTGGTGCCCACGGCCGAATTCCGCAAGGCGAACCGCATCCTGCAAGGCGCGAAGGTAACGGCCGAATGGGGCAAGCCGCCGACCGCCGAAGAGGTGCAGGCGCGCGAGGATTCGCGGCTGCTGGCCGATCTGGTGCTGGCCGCCCCCGAGGCGGAAGAAGAAGCGCTGATCGAAGCGATCCTTGACAAGCATTCGGCCGAAGCGGTGGCGGCGGGCTTTGTGCGGATGTGGCGCAAGGGGCGTGCCGCGCCCGAAGTGCTGTCGGACGAGCCGATGCCGGCCGCCCCCGCACCGGCCCGCCCGCGGGGCGAGTTCGGGGCCGCGGTGTGGTTCCGGCTGACCGTGGGCCATACCGGCCGCGCCGAAGCGCGCTGGCTGTTGCCCAAGGTCTGCGAGGCGGGCGGCATTGCCAAGGATTCCATCGGTGCGATCCGCGTGCAGCAGGAGGTGACCTATATCCAGATCGCCGAAGCCGCCGCGCCGCGCTTTGGCCAGACGCTGGAGATTGAACCCGGTCTTCAGATGGAACGGATGACCGGCGAGCCGGACCTGAACCGCCCCGCGCCCCGCCGCGATGACCGGGAAAAGCCGGCCTACCGGCCGAAGCCTTCGCGTTTTGTCGAGGATGGCGAAGGCGCGGCCGAGGCGGCCCCGGCCCGCAAGCCCTGGGCCAAGCGCCCCGAGGGCGGCGAGGAGCGGCAACCCTGGAAGCCGCGCGAGGACGGCGCCGCGCGCAAGCCCTGGGCGCCGCGCGACGGAGGCGATGACCGCAAGCCGCGCGCCCCACGGGATGGTGACGCGCCGCGCAAACTCTGGGCCGCCCGCGAAGGCGATGCCCCGCGCAAGCCCTGGGCACCGCGCGACGGTGGCGATGACCGCAAGCCGCGCGCCCCGCGGGACGGCGACGCGCCGCGCAAGCCCTGGACCCCCCGCGACAGTGATGCCCCGCGCAAGCCGCGCGCCGAGGATGCGCCGCGCAAGCCCTGGGTGGCCCGCGAAAGCCGCGACGGCGAACCGGCGAAAAAGCCGCGCTGGACGCCGGATGACCGTGCCGAACGCAGCGCCCCGGCCGAGGGCAAGGCGCCCTATCGGTCCGCCGGGTTCAAGTCGCATGGCGGTGGCGCGGCGGGCAAACCGGCGCGGGCGGCCGGCTACAAGAGCCATGCCGCCGAAGGCACCGGCTACAAGGGCCGCGCCGATGGCGACCGCCCGGCCCCCAAGGCCGAGTGGAAGCCGCGCGAGGCGCGCCCCGAAGGCGGTGACCGGCCGCGCAAACCGGCCGGGGCAAAGGACGGCGCCAAAAGCTGGGGTGGCAAGAGCCACGGCGGGGCGGAAAGCCGGCCCTTTGCCGCGAAGAAGCCCGCAGCCCCCAAGACCGACGCGCGCGACACCTCGAAGCGCTTTGCCCCGCCGAAAAAGCCGCGGAGCTGAGGTCGGCCGACAGAATCTGAAGAGGCGCCCGTGGTTCGCGGGCGCCTTTTTCTTTGGCCGGTCTTGTGGCGCGGCGGCGGGGGCCAGCCCCCGCGCGCCCCCGGGATATTTATGGACAGATGAAGGGGGGCCGGCCCCATGGGGGCCGCCGGATCAGCGGGCGGCGGGCGGGTGCAGATGCGTCAGCAGGGCGCCGTGCAGCGCGGGCGGGGCGGCGATCACGCCCGCGGCGCGCGGCTGCGGGGCGTTGAAGCGGATGGGCGCGCCGGTGCGGTCTGTCACCCGGCAGCCGGCGCGTTCGGCGATCAGGCAGCCGGCGGCGATGTCCCATTCCCAGGTGTCGCGGAAGGTGAGCATCGCGTCATGCCGCCCTTCGGCCGCACGGCACAGCCGCCAGGCCAGCGAGGTGCGGAAGCTGCGCTTGAGGTCGGGCACCCCGCCGGGCCACAGCTCGGGCGCCAGCGAGGCGCGGTTGGCCAGCACATCGGCGCCGGTCAGATCCTGGCGCGGGCTGGCGGCGATGGGGTTGCCGTTGCGGGTGGCGGGTCCGTGCTGCGTGGCGGCATAGGTTGCGCCCCGCGCCGGCAGGTGGACCAGCGCCGCCGTCACCCGCCCCGCCTGCGCCACGGCCAGCGACAGGGCAAAGCCGTCTTCGCCCGCCAGAAAGGCGCGGGTGCCGTCGATCGGGTCGATGATGAACACCCGGTCATGGCCCAGGCGGACCGGATCGTCGGGCGTTTCCTCGGACAGCCAGCCATAGCCGGGGCGGGCGGCGCGCAGCGTGGTCTTGAGCAGGGCATCCACGGCCAGATCGGCCTCGGACACCGGGCCCTGATCGCCGGCCTTGTCCCAGGCGCGCGGCGCGTTGCGCCAGAACGACAGGGCCAGCGGCCCGGCCGCCGCCGCCGCATCGGCCAGAAGCGCAAGGTCTTGGTCGGGCGTGGGCTCAGGCGCCGGCAAGGGTCATCCCGTCGATCAGCAGCGAAGGAACCCGCAGCGACAGATGCGGGCGGGCGTCATTGGCGGGCACGATCCGCAGCAGCATGTCGCGCAGGTTGCCGGCGACGGTGCATTCGTTCACCGGATGCGAGATGCGGCCGTTTTCCACCCAATAGCCCGAGGCGCCGCGCGAATAGTCGCCGGTGGTGGGGCTGATGGTCTGGCCGATCATGCCGGTGATCAGCAGGCCGGTGCTCATGGCCGACAGCAGATCGGCGCGGCTTTGCAGGCCGGGCGTCAGATCGACGTTGGTGGTGGACGGCGAGGGCGGCGCCCCCGGCCCGCGGCTGGCATTGGCGGTTGAGCGCAGGCCCAGGCGGCGGGCGGTGGCAAGGTCCAGCACCCAGCCTTGCAGCACGCCGTCCTGCACCAGTGCGCGGGCGGCGGTGGGCAGGCCTTCCGCATCGAAGGGGCGCGAGGCGCCGCTGCGCGGGCGGTGCGGATCTTCGGTCAGCGACAGGCCGGGCGGCAGCACCGGCTGACCCAGCAGGTCACGCGCCCAGCTTGCGCCCCGCGCGATGGCGCTGCCGTTGATGGCCGAAAGCAGGTGCCCGATCAGGCTGGCCGCCACCCGTTCGTCATAGACCACGGGGAAGCGGCCGGTTGGCGGCTTGACGGCGCCAAGGCGGGCGCGGGCGCGTTCGGCGGCCAGACGGCCAATGGACGCGGCCCCCGGCAGATCGGCGCCATGGGTGCGGGTTTCGCCGGCCCAGTCCCGCTCCATCCCGGTGCCGGTGCCGCAGAAGGCAGTGACCGAACGGGAATGGCCGGTGCGGCCATAGCCGCCGGCAAAGCCGTTGCTTTGCGCCAGGAACACGGCGCGGCGCGAAAAGGCGGCGGTGGATTCGGCCTGCGCAACCCCGCCTGCCGCCATTGCGGCGCTGTCCAGATCGCGGGCGGCGGCCTCCAGCGCGGCGGCGCTGGGGTCGGGTGTGTCATCGGCAAGTTCAAGGGCCGCCACATCCCAGCCGCGTGCCAGATCGGCTGCATCGGCCAGCCCGGCGCTGGGGTCTTCCGGCGCCTCGCGCGCCATGGCGACGGCGCGTTCGGCCAGCGCCGTCAGCGTGGCGGGCGCGGTGTCCGAGGCCGAAACGCAGGCCTGCCGCCCGCCGATCAGCACCCGCAGGCCAACTTCAAGGCTTTCCGACCGTTCGGCCTGTTCCAGACGGCCCTGCCGCAGATCAATGGTCAGGGCATTGTCGGAAATGGCCATGGCATCGGCGGCTTCGGCGCCGGCCTTGCGGGCGGCATCCAGCAGGGCGGCGGCGAGGTCCGGCAGGGCAGGGGTGGGCATCGGTCGCAGCTCCTTCGTCGCGCGGGGGGCGCGGATGTCAGGTAGTCTGCCGCGCCCCCCGCCGCAAGCATCATGCGCAGGTGAATGGATCAGCGGATCTTGACGCCGTTCAGCCAGAACCCCTTGTCGCGGAATTCAAGCGCGGTGGTCAGGCTGTCCGGTTCGGCCCCGGCGCGGGCAATCGCCATCAGCCCGAAGCGCAGGCCGGTCAGATCATCGGGCGAGACAAGGCCCATGGTGACAAGCCGGTCGATCAGGGTGTTGATGCCGGTGGCGGCAAGGTCGATGCGGCCTGTGGGCAGCGGGGCGCCGTCGAAGGTGGTGGTGTCCGTCATGTCGAAGGACAGCCCTCCCTTGCCGGTCAGCCGGGCGCCGACCGCCTGCACCAGCAGATCGTCCAGCGCCATGGTCAGCGTGGTCAGCGGCGGCGGCGCGTCGGGCGACGGGGCGACCCAGCCCGGTTTCAGCGCGGCCGGGTCCAGCGCCCAGAGGCCGGACAGGCCAATCGACAGGGTCAGCGGATCATGCGGCAGGGCGGCGTCGGGGTCGGCCAGCGACCAGAAGCTTTCCGACAGCGCGAGGTCAAGGATGCGGTGGCTGGCCGACCACGGCTGCGGGGTGACCAGATCGCCCAGGCCAAGGCTGGCGGCGGTGCTGTATTCGCCAACGCTGAGGTCAAGTTCCTGGATCGGCGCGGCGGGGTCGCTCAACCGCATGGCAAGGCGGGTTGGGCCAAGGGTGGTGTCGAAGCCGGCGGCGGTGCCGTCGACCCGCAGAAGGTTGCGGCCGCTTTCCGCGGCAAGATCAAGATAGACCGGGCCATCCTGCGGGTTGACCACATCCAGCAGCAGGGCAACGGCGCCGTGCGTCAGGCCGGCGTCAAGGAACATGCCGTCGGCAAAGGCCGCGATCGTGGCGGGCAGATCGGGCGGGGTGTCGGGGGAATGGGTCGGGGCAGCCGAGGCCGGGCGATGGGCGCGCAGGTGGCCGGCAAGGGCGGCAAGGTCAAGGTTGAGCGTGCCCTTGCCATTCTGAGGCGTGTCGATCCGCAGCTCGGCATGAAGCGCCCCCAGCGATACCGCCCCGTCCACGCTTGCGGCGGGCGAGGCCAGATCCTGACGGTAATGCAGCGCAAGATCGGCAGCGGCAAGTGCGGCTGTGGCGGTGACTTCCACCTCGGGGCGGCGGAGCGAGTCTTCGTCCAGCGTGGCCGAGATTGAACTGGCGCTGGCCGCCACATCGGCGGTGTCGCCAAGGCCGCGGATGGTGACCGCCAGATCGGGGGCGGCGACGTTGAAGACCACCGGAGTGGACTGCGCGGCAGGATCGGGAAGGATGGTCAGCGGAAATTCGGGCGGCAGGATCACCGAGACCGACCCGTCGGGCTGTTCGGCCAGCACCATCCGGTCAATCCGCAGGACGCCCGATTGCGACAGGTCGGGCTGCCAGGCCAGACCTGTCAGCACAAGCTGGCTGCCGCTGCGCTGCTCCCGGGCGGTCAGCGTGCCTTGGCCGGCCGCGGCGGCATCGCGCATGGCCTGCCAAAGCTGATCTGCCGTCACCCCGGCCAGGGCAGGGGTGGAAAGCGCCAGCAGCAGGGCGGCGGTCAGGGGAAGACGGACCATCGGGGGCGACCCTTGCACAAATGAACGGGGCGGCGGCTTGCGTGCCGCCGCCCCTGTGTCTTTCGGGGGTGTTATTGCAACTGCTGGCCGTTGACGAACAGGTGCTTGTCCTTGAACTCGATCTCGGAGACCAGCTCGTCGGGGCCTGCGCCCGGCTTGGCGAACATCGCCAGACCCATGCGGATGCCCATCACTTCGTCCTCGGGGACAAGGCCCATCGACACGGCGGTGTCGATCAGCGCGTTGATGCCCTTGAGGTTGGCCACGATCTTGCCCGTGGGGGCCGGAACGCCGCCATAGGTGGCCAGATCGGTGTTGTCGAAGGTCAGCCCGCCGGTGGCGTTGATTTCGCCGCCAAGCGCCTTGAACAGCACTTCGGACAGGTCAAGCGAGGCCAGTTCCAGCGGGGGGGCAGCCTGTTCCTGAACCGCCGGGTCCATGATGTCAGCCGTCCAGCGGCCCTGACCCTTGAGGTCAAGGATCAGCGTCGCCGGATCACGCTTGAGCTGGGCGCCCGGGTCGAACAGCGCCCAGAGGCCATCGGCGGCGGTCAGGTCGGCCAGCTTGAACAGCGCGGTGAAATCCTGCGGCGTGTCGGTCATGGCGACCGGCAGCTTGACGCCGAAAGCCAGTTCGCCAAAGGCGGCCGAGGCATCGGGAACCGGCACGTCCGGGCTGGACAGCGAGGCGGCGACATCGGTCATGCCGAACCCGTAATCGACGCGCTGGCTGTCAAGCGCGACCTTGAAATTCGCGCCGCCCAGCGTGGCATCGAAGGCGGTGGGCTTGCCCGCTTCGGTGGCGTTGACCTTGATGGTCACGGGGCCGACGGTGGAACCGCCATCGACCATGAACCCGGCCTTCAGCGCGTTGGACATGTTCGCCATCAGCGCCTGATCCACCAGCACGGCCTTGCTGGTGCCGGTCGAGGCGCCGACCGTGACGCTGGCGGTGACATCGGTGCCCTTTTCGGCGTCTTTCGCCACGACATCGACCACGGTCGAGGCAACGCTTCCCGACGATTCGATCGCGGTGCCGGCGGCGCCCGGCGTGACCGCGTATTTCGCGGCCAGTTCCTTCATCGCGGCCTTGACGACCAGATCAATCGCCTTGCCGTCGGCCGTCTTGAAGCTGTCGGCGGTGACGGCATATTCGGTGGCGGCATAGTCGTAATTCGTGGCTTCGGCGGTGCCCGAAGCGACAATCGACAGGCCGGTGCCCACGGTCTTGACCGTGAAGGAGGCCGGTGCATCCGCCTCGGCGCCCGTCACCGTGAAGGGATAGGTCTCGGGCAGGGTGATCTCGACCGAGCCGTCGCCGCGATCGCGGAAGGCAAGACGGTCAAGCGTGGTCGAGAAGGTGGTGCCTTCCTCGACGTTCTTCGCCGTGAAGGTCAGGCCGGTCACTTCCAGCGTGTCGCCGTTGCGCTGCGTGGCGCCGGCGGTCAGCTCGCCCGAGGCGGCAACCAGCTTTTGCCAGTTGTCCCAGACCTCTTCGGGGGTGACAGCAAGGGCTGCGGGGGCCGTAAGCAGAAGGACAAGGGCGGTGCTGCCCGAAAGCTGCCAGTGTTTCATGACGAAAGCCTCATGGATGAAATACAGCGCCTATGGTCCGTTGTGCCGCAGGTGGCGTCAAGTGGGGTTTGCCGTGGCGGCCTTGGGGCTTGGTGCGGCGCGCGCGGCAGGCTATGGCGGGACCGCAAGCGGATGCGGAGGCGGGAATGATTGCGGTTCAGGACGAAGGGCGGTTGCGGATCGTGCGGCTGAACCGCCCGGACAAGGCGAATGCGCTGACGGCAGAGATGCTGGCGGCGGTGGCCGAGGCCGCCGAAGGGGCGGCCGGCGCGGGCGTGCAGGCGCTGATCCTGACCGGCGAGGGCAAGGTGTTTTCCGCCGGGGCCGATCTTGAGGCGGCCAAGGCCGGGCTGGCGACCGATCCGGTCTGGGAACGCGCCTCGGGCGCGGTGGCGGCGTTTCCCGGGCTGACGGTGGCGGCGCTGAACGGCACGCTGGCGGGCGGGGCCTTCGGCATTGCGCTGGCCTGCGATTGCCGCATCGCGGTGCCGGGGGCGAATTTCTTTTACCCGGTGATGAAGCTGGGCTACCGGCCGCAGCCCTCGGACCCGGCGCGTCTGGCGGCGCTGGTGGGGCCGGCGCGGGCGAAGATGATCCTGCTGGCGGGGCAGAAGATCGGCGCGGACGAGGCGCTGTCCTGGGGGCTGATCGACCGGATCGTGGCGGGCGAGGGGCTGCTGGACGCCGCCCGCGCGCTGTGCGCCGATGCGCTGGCGGCCACGGCGGCGCATGGGGCGGCGATCAAGGCGATGGTCTGACCGCCGGTTCGCGGCGGGGGCAGCTTGGGCAGGGGATCTGGGGCTTGGATGACGTGACCGGATGCGATGCGCTGGTAATCGGGGCCGGCCCGGCGGGGCTGATGGCGGCCGGGGAACTGGCCGCCGCCGGACGGCGCGTGCTGGTGGCCGAAGCCAGGCCCAGCCCGGCGCGCAAGCTGCTGATGGCCGGAAAATCCGGGCTGAACGTCACCAAGCAGGAACCGCTGGCCGATTTCGTGACCCGCTATGATACCGCCTGGCTGGCGCCGATGCTGGCCGCCTTTGGCCCGGCCGAGGTGCAGAACTGGTGCCGGGGTCTGGGGCAGGAGGTGTTCACCGGATCGTCGGGGCGGGTGTTCCCGGTGGCGATGAAGGCCTCGCCCCTGCTGCGGGCCTGGTTGCAGCGGCTGGCCGCGGCGGGGGTGGATCTGCGCACGCGCTGGCGCTGGGCGGGGTTTGACGGGGACGGGTTCCGCTTCGACACACCCGAGGGCGCGCAGGTGCTGCACCCGCGCGTCACCGTGCTGGCGCTGGGTGGGGCAAGCTGGGCGCGGCTGGGGTCGGACGGGGCCTGGGTGCCGTGGCTGCAAGGGCGCGGTGTCGGGGTGGCGCCATGGAAGCCGGCGAACATGGGGCTGGCGGTGCACTGGTCGCCGCCCATGGCGCGCTGGTTCGGCACGGCGGTCAAGGGCGCGACCCTGCACGCGGGCAAGGCGGTTTCGCGCGGCGAGTTCGTGATTTCCGCCCGCGGGCTGGAAGGTGGGGGGATCTATGCGGTGTCCCGCCCGCTGCGCGACGGCGCGGCGCTGGTGCTGGACCTGATGCCCGATGTGAGCGGGGCCGAGGTCGCGGCCCGGCTGTCGCGGATGAAGCCGGGCGAAAGCACCGCGAACCGGCTGCGCAAGCTGGGGCTGGCGCCGGGCACGGCGGCGCTGCTGCGGGAATGGGGGCGGGGCCTGCCGCTGGCGCAGGCGGTCAAGGCGCTGCCGGTGCGCCACGCCGGCCCCCGGCCGCTGGACGAGGCGATCTCGGTCGCGGGCGGCATCACGCGCGACAGCATGACCGACGGTCTGGAACTGCGCGCCCTGCCCGGCGTCTTTGCCTGCGGCGAGATGCTGGACTGGGAAGCGCCGACCGGCGGCTACCTGCTGACGGGCTGCTGGGCCACGGGCCGGTGGGCGGGCCGGGCGGCGGCGCAGCGGTAGCGCCGGCGGGGGTTTTGCACCCCCGCACCCCCGCAGGGTATTTGCGCCAAGGGGAAGGGGCAGTCGCTAGAGTTTCAGCCCGGTGTGCTGCTCAATCTTGGCCTTCAAGAGCCCGAGTGCTAGCGTCTTGATCAACTCAAGGGTTGCATTTCCGCCGGTTTCGGCAACGACAGCCAGAGTCTTTTTCCAGATGCCATCGTCTCGGATTGCCTCTAGGTAATCATGACCAGAATTGGTGATGCGAAAAGCTCCACTCCCAACGATAGCCAATAGTCCGGCATCCATCATTAGAAGGATATGGTACCGTTCTTTTAGCTCATCCGGCGTGGCGTCAGTCGTGGTTCCGGGCATTAACAGAAGCCAATCGTCCTCGCTCTCATACTCCAAGAGCAACTTGCGAATGTGCTCCTCGTCCCTTCTCACCGGCTCAGCCCGCCCGGCAGGTCGGGCGCGTCCAGCGCGCTGAAGCCGTAGTGCTTGAGCCAGCGCAGGTCGCTTTCGAAGAAGGCGCGCAGGTCGGGGATGCCGTATTTCAGCATGGCGATGCGGTCGATGCCCATGCCGAAGGCGAAGCCCTGCCATTCGTCGGGGTTCACGCCGGCGGCCTGCAGCACCTTGGGGTGCATCATGCCCGAGCCAAGGATCTCCATCCATTTGTCGCCTTCGCCGATGCGAAGCTGGCCGCCGACGTTGGAATAGCGGATGTCCACCTCGGCCGAGGGTTCGGTGAAGGGGAAATGGCTTGCGCGGAAGCGCAGTTCCACCTGATCCACCTCGAAGAAGGCGCGGCAGAATTCCTCCAGCGTCCATTTCAGGTTGGCCATGCTGATGTCACGGTCGATGGCGATGCCTTCGACCTGATGGAACATCGGCGTGTGGGTCTGGTCCATGTCCATGCGGTAGACGCGGCCGGGCGCGATGACCCGCAGCGGCGTGCCCATGGTTTGCAGCGCGCGGATCTGCACCGGGCTGGTGTGGGTGCGCAGCACATGCGGCGGGCGGTTGTCGCCTTCCGCGCGGGCCATGAAGAACGTGTCATGTTCCTGCCGCGCGGGGTGTTCCGGCGGGATGTTCAGCGCATCGAAATTGTACCAGTCGGGTTCCACCTGCGGGCCTTCGGCGACGGCAAAGCCCATGTCGGCGAAGATGGCGGTCAGTTCGTCCATCACCTGGCTGACCGGGTGGATGGTGCCCATGCGGCGCGGGCGGGCGGGAAGCGTTACGTCCAGCCACTCGGCGCGCAGGCGTTCATCCAGCGCGGCATCGGCCAGCGCGGCCTTGCGGGCGCGCAGCGCGGCGTCGATTTCGTCTTTCAGCGCGTTAAGCTGGGCGCCGGCGGCCTTGCGTTCGTCGGGGTCCATGCGGCCCAGCGTGGCCATCAGGGCCGAAATCTCGCCCTTCTTGCCAAGGGCGGCGACGCGCACCTCTTCCAGCGCGGCCTCGCCCGCGGCGCCGGCCACGGCTGCGATGTACTTGCCACGGATGTCGGTCAGATCCATCGGGGACTCCGGGTAAAATTCCGGTCCGGGGTTAGCGGGGCGGGGCCGCGAATGCAAGGGGAAGGGCCCCGCCGTTGCCGGCGAGGCCCCTGTTCAGACGCGCAGCCGTGGCGGCGTCACTTCCAGATGTCGGCATCCACCCCGCGGGCGATCTCGGGGTGATCGGCGATGTGGAACTGCGGTTCCCGCCCGGCATCGCGCTGGCGGAAGTAGTTCTGCGTCAGCGTCACCACGGTGCCCGACAGGGCGACGATGGCGATCAGGTTGATCGTGGCCATCAGCCCCATCGAGGCATCCGCCAGGTCGAAGACGGTGGACACCGCCTGCAACGCGCCCCAGATCACCATGGCCAGCACCAGCGAGCGCAGGATGGTCAGCCCGGTGCGGTTGCCGATGCCCAGGAAGGACATCGCCATTTCCGAATAGGCGTAGTTGCCGATGATCGAGGTGAAGGCGAAGAAGAAGATCGCCACCGCCACGAACCAGCTTCCGATGCCGCCGATATGTTCCTGCATCGCGGCCTGCGTCAGTTGGGTGCCGGTCAGCTCTCCTCCGGGGGTATAGACGCCGGACAACAGGATCATCAGCGCGGTGCAGGTGCAGATCAGGATGGTGTCGATGAAGACGCCAAGCGCCTGCACGAAGCCCTGGCTGGAGGGGTGGTGCGGGTTGGGCGAGGCGGCGGCGGCGATGTTCGGCGCCGAACCCATGCCGGCCTCGTTCGAGAAGAGGCCGCGCTTGACGCCGTTCAGCATGGCCGCGGCCAGACCGCCGGCCACGCCGCCCGCCGCTTCGGCAAGGCCGAAGGCATTGGCGACGATGTGATACAGCATGGCGGGCACTTCGGTCAGGTTGGTCACCAGCACGAAGAGCGCGACCAGAATGTAGATGCCGGCCATGAAGGGCACGACATATTCGGCCACGCGGGCGATCTGGCGGATGCCGCCGAAGATGACGATGGCGGTCAGCGCGGCCAGCGCAAGGCCGGTGACGGGCTTCGGAATCCCGAAGGCGCCGGTCATCGCATCGGCGATGGAATTCGCCTGCACGGCGTTGAACACCAGGCCGAAGGACAGGATCAGGCAGACCGAGAAGACGGCGCCCAGCCAGGGCAGGCCAAGGCCGTGCGCGATGTAGAAGGCCGGGCCGCCGCGATAGACGGCATCGGCTTCGCTGCCCGGTTCCCGCACCTTGTAAAGCTGCGCCAGGGTGGATTCGGCATAGGCCGTGGCCATGCCGACGAAGGCAACGACCCACATCCAGAAGATCGCGCCCGGGCCGCCCAGAACCAGCGCGACGGCCACGCCGGCGATGTTGCCGGTGCCCACGCGCGAGGCAAGGCTGGTGCAAAGCGCCTGAAACGGCGAGATGCCGCCCCGGTCACCGGCCGGTGCGGCGGTGACCGAGCGGATCATCTCGCCAAAGCGCAGGATCTGCTGGAAGCGGAGACGGATGGTGAAGTAGATGCCGACGGCGATCAGGCCGTAGATCAGCACATACCCCCAGAAGACCGTATTCAGAAAACCTATGATAGCCGTCACTGCCTGCACTCCTTGACTGGCACCCCGTTGCTTGCACCGCGGGCCAGAGCATTCCGGCCGAGGTAACGAAACTGTGACACGGGGGCGAGGCAGGGCGCAAACAAAACCCGCATCTTCACGGCAACAATGCGGAAGCGGCAGTTGGCGGCCAAAAGCAAAGGGCCGCCCGATTGCGCGGGCGGCCCTTGCGATGCGGTTGCTTAGGCGGCTCAGGCGGCCAGGGCCGAGCGGGCCTTGTCGGCGATCACGTTGAACGCTTCGGGTTCGTGCACGGCGAGATCGGCCAGAACCTTGCGGTCCACCTCGATCCCGGCCTTGGCCAGACCGGCGATCAGACGCGAGTAGGTGAAGGCCGGGTCGAACAGACGCACGGCCGCGTTGATCCGCTGGATCCAGAGCGCGCGGAAGCTGCGCTTCTTGGCCTTGCGGTCGCGGGTGGCGTACTGGTTCGCCTTGTCGACCGCCTGGGTGGCGGTGCGGAAGTTGGTGGAACGGGCGGCATAATAGCCCGAAGCCGCCTTGATCACCTTGCGGTGACGGGCGTGGGTGACCTTGCCGGATTTGACGCGGGACATGTTTCGCTCTCCTTACCGGTTGTAGGGCATGTATTTCTTGACGATGCCTTCGTCGCTGGCGTTCAGGATCATGGTCCCGGTCGCCTGGCGCGTGAACTTCGTCGTGCGTTTGATCATGCCGTGGCGCTTGCCGGCCACACCGGCCTTCACGCGCCCGCTGGCGGTGAAGGAGAACCGCTTCTTCGCAGCGGATTTGGTCTTCATCTTGGGCATTTTACACTCCAGTGTTTCGCGCGCGGGGAGGCATGCCACATTCGCCGTCCGCGCGGTTCTTTCCGAAGTCGCCCCTATAGGCGGCCATCGGCGGGCGCGCAAGGGGATTCGCGGGCCGGGTCAGTTCAGATAGCGCCCCACGACCGAGGCCATGGCCTGTGTCGCCTGGGCAAAGGTATAGCCCCCGGGTTTCTGCGTCAGCGCCGCCACGATCAGCGCCCCTGCCGCAATCAGCATGATCGCCCCGATGCGGGGCGGTCTCCCCTCGGTCCAGGCCGAGAGGAGCGAAGGGATGGTCAGGGCCGCCAGCACGACCCCGACGGTCAGATACAGATCGGTATCCATCTTGTCCCCGATGGCAGAGGGCGGTTGACCCAAGGTTAGCCGGGGTCAACCTTCGAAATCAACCGTTCGTCGCAGGGGGCGACGCGCAGGATGTTGGTGGTGCCCTGCACGTTGAAGGGCACGCCCGCGGTGACAACGATGAAATCGTTTTCCTTGGCGAACCCGTCCCGCAGCGCGGCCTGCACCGCCGAAAGCACGGCGCCTTTGAAACGTTCCTGTTCGGGCACGATCACGCAATGCGCGCCCCAGGTCAGGGCAATGCGGCGGGCGGTTTCCACCAGCGGCGTCAGGGCGATGATCGGCACCTGCGGGCGTTCACGCGCGGTCAGCCCGACCGTGGTGCCGGTCTGGGTGAAGCAGGCGATCACCTTGATATTGGTGGATTCGGCAATCTCGCGCGCGGCGGCCACGATTCCATCGGCCACCGTGGTGCGGCTGACGATGCGGCTGGCCGCGATGATCGAGCGGTAGGTCGAATCCTTCTCGACCGACATCGCCACGTTGTCCATGGTGCGGACCGCCTCGACCGGGAACTTGCCGGCGGCGCTTTCGGCCGACAGCATGATCGCATCGGCGCCTTCGTAGATGGCGGTGGCCACGTCGGAAACCTCGGCCCGGGTCGGCATCGGGTTTTCGATCATCGATTCCAGCATCTGCGTCGCCACGATCACCGGCTTGGCGGCGGCGCGGGCGCCCCGGATCAGCCGCTTCTGGATCGGTGGCACGGAATGGACCGGCAGTTCCACCCCAAGGTCGCCCCGGGCAACCATGATTCCGTCTGACACCGCAAGGATGGCGTCATAGGCCTTGACCGCCGCGGGCTTCTCGATCTTGGACAGGATCGCGGCGCGGCCCCTGGCCAGGGCGCGGGCCTCGGTCACGTCTTCGGGGCGCTGTACGAAGGACAGCGCCAGCCAGTCCACCCCCAGTTCGCAGGCAAATTCCAGATCGGCGCGGTCCTTCACCGACAGCGCCGCCAGTGGCAGCACCACATCGGGGACGTTCACGCCCTTGCGGTTGGAAATCGTGCCGCCGACGACCACGGTGCAATCGGCGAAGTCGGGGCCACAGGTGTTGACCGAAAGGCGGATCTTGCCATCGTTCACCAGCAGCGTGGCGCCGGGTTCAAGGGCGGCAAAGATCTCGGGGTGGGGCAGTTGCACGCGATGGCCGTCACCGGGCGCCGGGTCCAGATCAAGGCGGAAACGGTCGCCGTCTTCCAGATCATGCGCGCCGGCCGCAAAGGTGCCGACCCGCAGCTTCGGACCCTGAAGGTCGGCCAGGATGCCGATCGGGCGGCCAAGGTCTTTCTCGACCTGCCGGATGATGACATGCCGCGCGCGGATGTCGTCATGGGTGCCGTGGCTCATGTTCAGGCGGAACACGTCGGCCCCCGCCTCGAACAGGGCGCGGATCATCGGGTAGTCGTTGGAGGCCGGCCCGAGGGTGGCCACGATCTTCACGTTGCGGTGGCGGCGCATCTGCCATCCTCCTGCTTGCATTGGTGTTCGTGGTGGGCCGAGGCGGGTTATGGCGCAAAGTGCCGCAGGCCGCAACGCGGATTTGACATCCTTCCCGTAACGCTTTGGTGCCGCCCGGGGCCGAAAGGGTTTACCTGACCATGACCTTGGCATAACTGCGGATTCCACGGCGCGAAAAACGGGGTGGAACGGTGTCCCATGTGATTGAGGGCGAAGATCGGCCGGGACGCTGGCTGGTGACCTGTGACCACGCCTCGAACCGGGTGCCCGACTGGGTGGCGGGGGGCGATCTGGGCCTGCCGCCCGCCGACATGGCCCGCCATATTGCCTGGGACCCCGGCGCCGCCGGGGTGGCCCGGGCGCTGGGGCGGCTGTTGGACAGCCCCGTGATCTGTTCCGACTTCTCGCGTCTGGTGATCGACCCGAACCGGGGCGAGGATGATCCGACACTGGTGATGCGGCTTTATGATGGCAGCATCGTTCCGGTGAACCGGCGCATCACGCCTGCCGAAATCGACGAAAGGCTGGAACGCCTGTATCGCCCCTACCATGCCGCCTATGCCGGGCTTGCGGCGCGGCGGGCGGATACGGTCATTCTGGCGATCCACAGTTTCACCCGCTGCCTGAACGGCCGGCCACCCCGGCCCTGGCAGGTGGGGGTGCTGTATTCGCATCTGGACGAACGGCTGTCCCGCCCGCTGATCGCGCGGCTGCAGGCGCAGCCCGACCTTTGTGTCGGCGACAACGAACCCTATTCCGGGCATCTTCCGGGGGATGCGATCGACCGCCACGCCCTTGTGCCGGGGCGGCTGAATACCTTGATCGAGGTCAGGAACGACCTGATCGCCACTGCCGAAGGGCAGCAGGAATGGGCCGCCCGGCTGGCGCCGGTGCTGGCCGCAGCGCTGGAGGATGCCGATGGATGACGCCACCCGCACCGAACTGGAAGCCGCCGCCTTCCGCGAACTGGTGCATCACCTGATGGTGAAGCGCCCCGAGGTGCAGAACATCGACCTGATGAACCTGGGCGGGTTCTGCCGCAACTGCCTGTCGCGCTGGTATCAGGAGGCGGCGGCGGCCCGTGGCATTGCGATGACGAAAGAGGAATCGCGCGAAATCGTCTATGGGATGCCCTATGCCGACTGGGTGGCGCAGCACCAGACCGAGGCCAGCCCCGAACAGAAGGCCGCCTTCGAGGTGGCCTATACCGAGAATGTCGGCCCGCGCGAGTAAACCCCCGCGCTAGACACCCAGCCAGCGCAGCAGCGCGGCCACCCCGACGCCGCCCACGGCAGCGCCCACGTCATTCCGGGTCAGCACGGTAAGGCCGATGGCAGAGGCCAGCGCCACCGCCTCGGTCAGCCCGCCGGCGGCCAGCGCCTGCGCGGTGATGCCCGCCATCACCGCCAGCGGCGTGGCGCGCAGCGCGGCATCCAGCCGGTTTGACGGCGGCAGGAACCGCATCGCGGCATAGCCCGCCATCCGGCAGAAAAGCGCCGCCGCCGCCATCACGGCCAGCATGGTCCACAGTGTCATTTCACCACCCCCGGCCGGGCGGTCAGCGCGGCGACGCCGGCGCCCGCAAGACCGGCCGCCACGATGCCCCAGCCGGGGCCGGCAAAGTGCGAGATCAGCAAGGCTGCGGTTGCCCCCACGGCCACCGGCACCAGCGCGGCGCGGCTGCGCACCATGGCGGCCATCATCGCCGCGGCAAAGCAGGGCAGCATCAGATCGGCGCCAAGGGCGTGCGGATCGGGCAGGATGCCGCCGAACAGCACCCCCGCCAGCGTGCCCGCCAGCCAGGCCGCCATCAGCGGAACGCCGGTGCCCAGAAGATAGGCCCGGTCCTGTTCGCCCTTTTCGGCGGCGCGCATGGTGGCGATCCAGTTGGCATCGCCCAGCAGCAGCAGGCTGGCATAGGCCCGCGCCGGCCCGGCCTGCGACAGCCAGGGTTGCAGCGTGGCCCCGAACAGCAGGTAGCGCGCGTTGATCACCAGCACGGTCGCGGCCAGGGTCCAGACCGTTGCCTCGCCCGTCTGCATCAGCGAAAGCGAGGCAAGCTGGGCGGAGCCCGAGAAGACGCTGACACTGGTCGCCAGCGCCCAGCCCCAGCCAAGGCTGACCTGCGCGGCGACCAGACCGAAGGCCAGCCCGTAGATGAAGATGGCAAAGGACAGCGCGGTTCCAAGGCGGAAGCCGCGCCGGAAGCCGGCCCATCCGAAAGGGGCCAGCCCGGAAGGGGCGTGGTCGCCGCGCAGGGTCAGACCGCGGCCTTGCGCATTTCGTCCAGATAGATTTCGCGCAGACGGGTGGCCACGGGGCCGGGCTTGCCGGCACCCACCGCCTGACCGTCCACCTCGACCACCGGCAGCACGAAGGCCGAGGCCGAGGTGAAGAACGCCTCATCCGCGGCCTGCGCTTCGGCAATGGTGAAGGCGCGCTCTTCCACTTCCATCTGCGCTTCGCGGGCAAAGCGGACGACGGCGGCGCGGGTGATGCCGTGCAGGATGTCGTTCGACAGGTTGCGCGTGACGATCTTGCCGCCCTTGACGATATAGACGTTGTTCGAGGTGCCTTCGGTCACGAAGCCATCTTCCACGAACCAGGCGTCATCGACATGGGCCTTCTTGGCGGCCATCTTGGCCAGCGACGGATACAGAAGCTGCACCGTCTTGATGTCGCGGCGGCCCCAGCGGATGTCGGGGACCGAGATCACCTTGATGCCGGTCCTGGCCACAGGATTGTCGGCCAGCCCGGATTTGGACTGCGTGAACAGAACCACGGTGGGCGGGGTGTCTTCCGGGGGGAAGGCAAAGTCGCGGTCGCCGGGGTTGCCGCGCGTGACCTGCAGATAGACCATGCCTTCGTCCACGTCATTGCGCGCCACCAACTGGCGGTGAACCTCAAGCCAGTCGTCGGCCGACAGCGGGTTCTTCATCGACAACTCGTCCAGGCTGCGCTGCAACCGGGCCAGGTGGCCGGGAAAGTCGATCAGCTTGCCGCCCAGAACGCTGGTCACCTCATAGACGCCATCGGCCATCAGGAAGCCACGGTCGAAGATCGAGACGCGGGCTTCGGTTTCGGGCAGGTAGTCGCCGTTCACATAGACGGTGCGGGCCATGGCTTATCCCCAGAGTTCGGATTCGGGCGGGTGGACGCCGGCGTCGTCATAGGCCAGCGGGTTGGGGCGGTCTTCTGCCAGAAGCAGGGGGCCGTCAAGATCGGTAAAGGCCGCGCCTTGCGCAACCAGCGTTGCAGGCGCCATCGCCAGCGAGGTGCCGACCATGCAGCCCACCATCAGCCCGTAGCCCTGCGCCCGCGCGGCATCGCGCAGGGCCAGCGCCTCGGTCAGGCCGCCGGTCTTGTCGAGCTTGATGTTCACCACATCATACTTGCCCTTCAGGCCGGGCAGCGAGTGGCGGTCATGGCAGGATTCATCGGCACAGACCGGCAGAGGCCGGGCGATTTCGGCCAGCAGGTCATCCTGCCCGGCCGGAAGTGGCTGTTCCACCAGCGCCACACCCAGCCGGATCAGATGGGGGGCAAGGTCGGAATAGACCTCGGCCGTCCAGCCTTCGTTGGCATCGACGATGATCTTCGTCTGCGGCGCGCCGGCCCGCACCGCCTCAAGCCGGGGCATGTCGTCGGGGGTGCCCAGCTTGATCTTCAGAAGCGGGCGATGCGCGTTCCGTGCTGCCGCCGCCTGCATCTTCTCGGGGCTGTCCAGCGACAGGGTGAAGGCGGTGATCTGCGGCCCCGGCGCGGCCAGCCCGGCCAGTTGCCAGACCCGCCGGCCGCTGGCCTTGGCCTCCAGATCCCACAGCGCACAATCCACCGCGTTGCGGGCCGCCCCGGCCGGCAGCAGCGATTGCAGCGCGTCGCGCGTCACATCGGCGGGCAGGGCGGCGATCTGGGCGGCCACGCTGTCAAGGCTTTCGCCATAGCGCGCATAGGGCACACATTCCCCGCGGCCGGTCAGGCCGCCGCGGGTGACGGTGACGGTCAGAACCTTCGCCTCGGTGCGTGACCCGCGCGAGATGGTGAACACCTCGGCCAGACGGAAACTTTCGGGGGTGACGGTGATCATGGGCCTTCTCCGGCGCCGGAAGGGGCGCCCTGCGACCGTGCCGCAGGGCAGGATGCCGACGGATTACACCGCCAGCAGCGCATCGACCAGACGGCCCGCGCCATGGCGGAACGGGTCAACGGTCGGCAGGCCGGTGCGCGCCTCGATCTCGGCGCAGCAGGCCAGCGCCTCGGCATCGGACAGGGCGGCGGTGTTGATCGAACAGCCCACCGCCACGCAGGCCGGGTTGGCCACGCGCGCCAGTGCCAGCGCCATGTCGCGCACCTGTTCGATGGTCGGCAGCTTGTAGTCGGGCAGGCCGCGCATGTGTTCGCGGGTGGGTTCGTGGCAGATGATCAGTGCGTCAGGCTGGCCGCCATGCACCAGCGCCAGCGTCACCCCGGAATAGCTGACGTGGAACAGCGATCCCTGACCTTCGATCAGATCCCAGTGGTCGGGGTCATTGTCGGGCGTCAGCCATTCGATCGACCCGGCCATGAAATCGGCGATCACCGCATCCAGCGGCACGCCGTCGCCGGTGATCAGGATGCCGGTCTGGCCGGTGGCGCGGAAGCTGCTTTTCAGCCCGCGCGCGCGCATTTCGCGATCCACACACAGGGCGGTATACATCTTGCCGATAGAACAGTCGGTGCCCACGGCCAGCATCCGCTTGCCGCTGCGCTTCTTGCCGTTGGCGATGGGGTAATCGACTTCGGGCACCCGCACGTCATGCAACTGCCGCCCGGTGGCGCGGGCAACGGCGGCAAGGTCTTCCTCGTCGCGCAGCAGGTTGTGCAGGCCCGAGGCCAGGTCGAACCCTTCCTCCAGCGCGGCGATCAGCACCTTCTTCCATGCCGGGCTGATGACGCCGCCCCGGTTGGCGACACCGATCACCAGCGTCTTGCAGCCGGCGGCTCGGGCTTCGGCCAGCGTCATGTCGGGCAGGCCAAGATTGGCCTTGCAGCCCTCCATCCTGAACTGGCCGATGGCGAATTCCGGCCGCCAGTCCTTGATGCCCTGCGCCACCTTGGCGGCCAGTTGATCGGGGGCATCGCCCAGGAACAGAAGATAGGGGGTCTCGATCATGGCGGGCTCCTTCAGGACGACGCAGGTAATGGGACGACCCCGGGATGTTGACGCATGGCGGCTGCAAATACATCGCGAATCTACCGCTGCGGTGCAGAATCTTGCGAAGATTTCAGCGCCAGATTGTGTGGGTGCCGAAGGAATCGGCAAAGCTGCACCGATACTTCGACGATTCTTGTCCGCTGCGCGGTTTGCTGCGACCGCAAAAAGAGGCTTGAAGCTGCCGGCGCAACATTATATCGCCCTCATGCGTCACGACGAAACTTCGTTACCCGAGGGACCATGAGCTTCCGCATCCAGCCGCCCGCCCCCGCCCGCCCGAACCGTTGTCAGCTTTTCGGCCCCGGCTCGCGGCCCGCGCTGTTCGAGAAGATGGCGGCCAGCGCGGCGGATGTGATCAACCTGGATCTGGAAGATTCGGTCGCCCCCGATGACAAGGCGCAGGCCCGTGCCAACATCATCCAGGCGATCAATGACATCGACTGGGGCAAGAAGACGCTTTCCGTCCGCATCAACGGGCTGGACACGCCCTATTGGTATCAGGACGTGGTGCAGGTGCTGGAACAGGCCGGTCCCCGCATCGACCAGATCATGATCCCCAAGGTCGGCTGCGCGGCCGATGTCTATGCGGTGGATGCGCTGGTGACGGCGGTGGAACGCGCCAAGGGCCGCAGCAAGCCGATCAGCCTTGAGGTCATCATCGAAACCGCCGCCGGCATCGCCCATGTCGAGGAAATCGCCGCCAGCAGCCCCCGCCTGCAGGCCATGAGCCTGGGGGCTGCGGATTTCGCCGCCAGCATGGGGATGCAGACCACCGGCATCGGCGGCACGCAGGAAAACTACTACATGCACCGCGAGGGGCAGAAATACTGGTCCGACCCCTGGCATTGGGCGCAGGCCGCCATCGTTGCCGCCTGCCGCACCCATGGCGTGCTGCCGGTGGATGGCCCCTTCGGCGATTTCAGCGATGACGAAGGCTTCCGCGCGCAGGCGCTGCGGTCGGCCACGCTGGGCATGGTGGGCAAATGGGCGATCCACCCCAAGCAGGTGGCGCTGGCGAACGAGGTGTTCACCCCCAGCGAAAAGGCGGTGACCGAGGCGCGCGAAATCCTGGCCGCGATGGAGGCCGCCAAGGCCGCCGGACAGGGCGCCGCCACCTACAAGGGCCGGCTGATTGACATCGCCAGCATGAGGCAGGCCGAGGTTGTTGTCCGTCAGGCCGAGATCATCGCGGCCGGCTGATACGGAATCGTTGACAAAACGTCGCACCTTTGTGCAGCGTTGCCGGAACGGCGCCCGCAATCCGGGCGATCTGAAAAGAACCCAAGCCGCGACCCAGGGGAGAGGAGGCCCCTCGCGGCACACAGGGGAGGACGCACGCCCCGTGGCCCGGCCACGGGGCGTTGCCGTTTTTCGCGGGAACAGGGGCGCAGGGCATGACGGGCAAGGAACGGCTGGCATCGGCGCTGCGCCATCTGGGGCCGGCGGTGGGCTTCCACGGCTGGCCCGAGGCGGCGCGGGTCGGCCTGGGCATGGCGCTGGCGCTGCTGGCCGTGGCCTTCGTGCTGCCGCCCGGTGCGGGCGTGGCGATGATCGCGCCCTTCGGGGCAACGGCCTTCCTGCTGATCGCCTTGCCCAACAGCCCGCTGGCGCAGCCCTGGTCGGCCTTCGTGGGCAATGGCCTGTCGGCAACGGTGGCGGTTGCCGTGGTGCTGACGATTGACGACCCGGTGCTGCGCGTCGTGCTGGCGACCGGGCTTGCGATGCTGGCCATGCACCTGGCCCGCGCGCTGCACCCGCCGGGCGGCGCGGTGGCGCTGATGGT
Source organism: Fuscovulum blasticum DSM 2131 (assembly GCF_003034965.1). Taxonomy (GTDB): domain Bacteria; phylum Pseudomonadota; class Alphaproteobacteria; order Rhodobacterales; family Rhodobacteraceae; genus Pseudogemmobacter; species Pseudogemmobacter blasticus. The sequence goes on from NZ_PZKE01000004.1 coordinate 53,011, forward strand.
GGCGTTAAGCCCTGACCTGATTGCCCGGCTGGGATTCGGCTTCGTTCTGGTGCCGGTTCTGGCGGGCACGGCGGCTTTGATCGCGGTGGCGGCGGTTTATGCGCGGGCCACCGGCCGGCGCTATCCGTTCCGCCAGCCGGCCGAGATGAACACGCAAGGCACCAGCGACCCGCCCCCGACCGACCGGCTGGGCGTGTCGCGCGATGAGCTGGCCGCGCTTCTGCTGGAGTTCCGGCAAAGCGCGAACATCGGGGTCGAGGATCTGGCGCGGCTGATCGGCGCGGCTGAAACGCTGGCCGCGCGCCACCATACCGACGGGCTGCGCTGCGACGAGGTGATGTCGCGCGATCTGGTGACCGTCGGCCCCGAGGCGCCGCTGGACCGGCTGGCCGCGATCTTCCGCAGCCATGGCTTCACCTCGGTTCCGGTGGTGGGGCCGGATCACGAATTCCTGGGCGTGGTGTTCCAGATCCACCTGATCCGCCACGGACTTGACCCGCAGCTTCGGGCGGATGCGGTGATGACCCGCAATCCGCCGCATCTGCCGCCCGATGCGCCGGTTTCGGCCGCGTTGCCACTTCTGGCGGAAACCGCCTGCGATGCGGTGCCGGTGCTGGACGGGCGGCGGATCGTGGGTTTGCTGACCCGGACCGACCTGATCGCCGCGCTGGCCCGGATGCAGCCGCAGGGCGCCAACCCGCCACACCCGCCCGCTGCCGAGTTGCACTTGGGCGCAGGTGCGGCCATATAGGGGGCCAGCCAAGACGGGCCGGAATGAGCGGGGCAGCGACCATGAACTATCTCGATTTCGAGAAACCTCTGTCCGAGATCGAAGGCAAGGCCGAAGAGTTGCGCGCGCTGGCGCGCACGACATCGGGAATGGATGTCAGCAAGGAAGCCGAGGCGCTGGACCGCAAGGCGGAAACGGCGCTGCGCGACCTCTACAAGAACCTGACCGCCTGGCAGAAGTGTCAGGTCGCGCGCCACCCCGACCGGCCGCATTGCAAGGATTACATCGACGGGCTGTTCACCGAATACACCACCCTGGCCGGCGACCGCGCCTTTGCCGATGACCATTCGGTGATGGGCGGGCTGGCGCGGTTCAATGACCGCCCGGTGATGGTGATCGGCCATGAAAAGGGCAATGACACCAAAAGCCGGATCGAACGCAATTTCGGCATGGCGCGGCCCGAAGGCTATCGCAAGGCGATCCGCCTGATGGATCTGGCCGACCGCTTCCGCCTGCCGGTGATCACGCTGGTTGACACCCCCGGCGCCTATCCCGGCAAGGGAGCCGAGGAACGCGGTCAGGCCGAGGCGATTGCCCGGTCCACCGAGAAATGCCTGTCGCTGGGCGTGCCGCTGATTTCTGTGGTGATCGGCGAAGGCGGTTCGGGCGGTGCGGTGGCCTTTGCCACGGCGAACCGTGTGGCGATGCTGGAACATTCGATCTATTCGGTCATCAGCCCGGAAGGCTGCGCTTCGATCCTGTGGAAGGATGCCGAGAAGATGCGCGAGGCGGCCGAGGCGCTGCGCCTGACGGCGCAGGATCTGGCCAAGCTGGGCATCATAGACAAGATCGTGCCCGAACCCGTGGGCGGCGCGCAGCGTGCCCCGAAAGACGCGATCGAGGCGGTTGGCAAGGCCATCGAATCCCTGCTGGGCGAATTGTCCGGCAAGTCGCGGGCCGAACTGCTGGCCGACCGCCGCCGCAAGTATCTGGAGATGGGGTCCAAGGGGCTTGCCGCGTGAACCCCTGGGCCATTGTGGCCATCGCCGGGCTGCTGGAAACCGGCTGGGCGCTGGGGCTGAAATATTCTGACGGGTTCACCCGGCTGTGGCCTTCGGTGGCCACGCTGGTCATGGCGGTGGCGTCGTTCTGGCTGCTCAGCCTGGCGATGAAAAGCCTGCCGGTGGGCACGGCCTATGCCGTCTGGGTGGGCATCGGCGCCATCGGCACGGCCATCGCGGCGGTGTTCCTGTTCCAGGAACCCGTCAACGTGATGCGGGTGGCGGGGGTTCTGCTGATCCTGGCCGGGATCATCTCGCTGAAATTCGCATGATCCGGGCGGTGGCCCTGGCCGCCCTGCTGGCTTGGCCCGCGGCGGCGGGAACGCTGGAAGGCCGCCTTGTCACCTTTACCGTGATGACCTGGGACGACCCCGCGCACCCCTTTCTTCAGGCGCGCGGCCGCACGGTCGAGGTGGGCGAGGGCATCGAATTCGGGCTGGAACCCGAAGGGCTGACCGGCGGGCTGGATGTGGTGCCGGTCACGGTTGAAATCGGGCCGCAGCGGGTGGAGCTGACCTATCCCAAGGGGATGGGCCGGTTCTATGCGGCGGGGTTCAACGGCTATGTGCTGCGGTTTGAAACCGATTGCGCGCTGTTCGCCGGCTGGAAGGTGGACCGCGCCTTCACCACCATGCCGGTGACCGACACCGACATCTTCACCGACAAGGGCGCGCTTTACATCAACGTGTCAGATCGCGACTACGGCCCCGATGCGCGGCTGGCGGTCGATCTGGACGTGACCGACTGCCCCCTGAGCTGACGCCCGGCCTTGCCCTAAAGCAGATGCCCCGACTTGGCGGCCTTGGTGGCCAGATAGGCGGCGTTCTGCGGGGTCTGGCCCACCTTGAGCGGCACCCGTTCTGTCACCTGCAGGCCGCAGGTTTCCAGCATGGCCACCTTGCGCGGATTGTTGGTCAGCAGGCGCACGGCGGAAAAGCCCAGCTTGCGCAGGATCTCGGCGCCGATGCGGAAATCGCGCTCGTCATCCTCGAACCCCAGCCGGTGATTGGCCTCCACCGTGTCGAAGCCCTGATCCTGCAACGAATAGGCGCGCATCTTGTTGGCCAGTCCGATGCCCCGGCCTTCCTGGTTCAGGTAAAGCAGCACGCCCGCGCCTTCCTCGCCCATCTGCGCCAGCGCCGCACGCAGTTGCGGGCCGCAGTCGCATTTCAGGCTGCCCAGCACATCGCCGGTGAAACAGGCCGAATGAAGCCGCGCCAGCACCGGGCTTGCGCGGTCGGGCTGGCCCACCTCGATGGCGTAATGTTCGTCCCCGCCGTCTTCGGGGCGGAAGATATGCACCCGGCCCGCCCCCGCCGCTGCCATGGGCAGGCGGGCGGCAACCACCTCGTCCAGCGGGGACAGGCGGGCGAGTTCCGGCGCGATCTCGTCCAGCCGCAGCAGCGTCAGGCCGTGTTCGGCGGCCAGCGCCAGCGCCTGTTCCACGCGCACCAGCACCGCGGCGGGCAACAGCCGCGCCGTCTTGGCCAGCGCCAGCGCCGCGCGGTGCAGGTCGGCCGGGCCGTCGCGCAGGGCGCGCAGCGGGCCCTTCATCGGCACCCGCAGATCATCGGCCGGGTCGGCCAGCGCGGCGATCCAGTCAACCCCCGCCGCAGCCGGCACCGCCACGCGCACCAGATCGCCGTCATAGGCGGCGGTCTTCAGCGTGACCGCCCGGCGCGCGGTCAGCGCCAGTTCCGGGCTGCCAAGGCGGCGCAGGTCGGCCAGACGGTCGGGCGTCAGCGCCTCGACCGCAACGGCCAGCGCCGCGCCGCCGCCGCCGGTCAGCACCACGGGCACGCCCATGCGCAGATCGCCCCGCGCGCGGGTCAGCCGTTCGATGGTGCTGGGGGCAAGGGTCATGGCTCTCTCCTGCCCCCTTATCTAGCGGGGGCGTGACAGGATTGAAACATACCCCGCAGTCCCGACACGACCGCGTGAGTCGGGTGTTGCAATTCTTGCGGGGCGCACACGGCCGGATCACATCGGGGTCACAAGGAACGGAGGCCCCCGATGGCAACGCTCAGAAAAATCCTGCTGGTCGACGATGATGACGATCTGCGTGAGGCACTTTCCGAACAACTGGTGATGACCGAGGATTTCGACGTGTTCGAGGCGCGCACCGGCGCCGAGGGCATGGAGAAGGCCAAGGCCGCGATCTACGATCTGGTGATCCTTGACGTGGGCCTGCCCGATACCGACGGGCGCGAGCTGTGCCGCCGGATGCGCAAGGTCGGCGTGAAATGCCCGATCATGATGCTGACCGGCCATGACACCGATGCCGATACCATCCTGGGACTGGACAGCGGCGCGAATGACTATGTGACCAAGCCGTTCAAGTTTCCGGTCCTGCTGGCGCGCATCCGGTCGCAGTTGCGCACGCATGAACAGTCGGAAGACGCGGTGTTCCAGCTTGGGCCCTATACCTTCAAGCCGGCGCAGAAGATGCTGCTGGACGAAAAGGAAAAGAAGATCCGGCTGACCGAGAAGGAAACCAACATCCTCAAGTTCCTGTACCGCGCGCAATCGGGCGTGGTGGCGCGGGATGTGCTGCTGCACGAGGTCTGGGGCTATAACGCGGGTGTCACCACGCATACGCTGGAAACCCACATCTATCGCCTGCGCCAGAAGATCGAGCCCGATCCTTCCAACGCGCGGCTTCTGGTCACCGAAAGCGGCGGCTACCGGCTGGTGGCCTGATCGCGGCGGCTGCCCGGCCTGTCTGCCCCGGTTCACCTGTTGTTAACCGGGTTGCGCCAGACTGGACGGGTCTTGTTCAGGTTCCCCTTGCCGTGTCGGGGCAATGACACGGTTCCTCCCTGTTGGACCTGGCCGGGCTTCGTGCCCGGCCTTTTTTCAGTCCATCTTCAGCCAGAGCGCGATGTAGCCAAGGATCAGCACCGCCCCCGCCAGACAGACGGCATAGGGCAGTTGCAGCGCCGTGACCTGCCCCAGCGGTGCCCCCAGCGCCACGATGGCCCCGCCGGTCAGCGAGCCGAAGGCCGAAGGGCCGGTGCCGAAGAAGCGATAGGCGGCGTTCACCCGGCCCAGCAGCGGGCCGGGGATATGGCGCTGGCGATAGCTGACCGTGGCGATGTTCCACAAAAGGCCGGTGAAGGCCTCCACCGCCATGGCGGCGCTGGCGGCCCAGGGGCTGCGGGTAAAGGCCAGCACCGCGGCGGCCAGGGCAAAGCCCGCGATGCCGGCAATCAGCCCGGCCTTCGGCCCGGTGCGGCGCAGGATCGCGGGGCCGATCAGGCTGCCGGCCAGACCGCCGCCCGCTGCCACGGCCAGCATCACGCCATAGGCCGCCGGCCCCATGCCCAGCACGACCTGCGCATACAGCACCACCAGCGCCCAGTAGATCGAGGCGGTGAAGTTGAACGCCCCCAGCGCCAGCGCCATCCGCCGCAGCACCGGATGGTGCCACAGGAACGACAGGCCCTCGCGCAGCGCCGGAAGAAACGGCTGCGGCGCGGCCTTTTCCGCCGGCGGCAGGCGCAACCGGGTGATCAGCGCAATCGCCCCGGCCAGCATCGCCGCCTGCAAGCCGAAGGGCAGCGCCACCGCCACCCCGATCAGGATGCCCGCCAAAGGCGGCCCGGCAAACTGCCCCGCCACCTGTTCCGCGCTCCAGAGCAGGCCGTTCGCATCTTCCAGCCGGTCTTTCGGCACCACGGCGGGCAGGAAACTTTGCGCCGTGTTGTCGCGCACCACCTCGGCGCTGCCCATGGCAAAGGCCAGCGCGGCCAGCACCAGCGCCGGGCCGGTGCCGGGTGGCGCCAGAAGGGCCAGCGCGACCAGCGCCATGGCCACCCCAACCCGCGCCGCATCGGCCAGGATCAGGACGCGCGCATGATCGAAACGGTCGGTCAGCACCCCGGCGGGCAGGGCGAACAGCAGCCAGGGCGCCTGCCGGGCTGCCGCCACAAGGCCGATCAGCAGCGGGTCATGCGTCAGCAGCGTTGCCAGCCAAGGCACCGCAACGGCAATCACGCCGTCGCCCATGTTCGTGGCGGTGGTCGAGGCGAAGAGAAGGCGGAAATTCCCGTTCCGCCACAGGCTGGCCCGTGTCATGGCGCGACACTGAGTCAGGCGCCGAAGAAGGTCAAGCTGCGGCATATGGGGGCAGCACAACCCCGCGTTGTGGCCAAAAAGCCATGGCCGGGAACATTTGCGCTGGATCAATTCTAAGTTTGCGGACTCGGTGATACATTGATTTCACCTCCCTGTTGGACTTGGCCCGGCGCCCTTGGCCCGGGCTTTTCTTTTGGGCATGTCCCGCCTAGGCTCCGCCCTTCCAAAGCGGAGTCTGCCATGCCCTTCACCCTTGCCACCTGGAACATCAACTCGGTCCGCCTGCGCGAAGGGCTGGTGCAGAAACTGCTGGGGGAAGAAACCCCCGACATCCTGTGTCTGCAAGAGATCAAGACCCCGATCGACAAGTTCCCGACCGAAGGCTTCGCCGCGATGGGCTATCGCCATCTCGTGGCGCGGGGGCAGAAGGGCTATAACGGTGTGGCGATCCTGTCGAAACTGCCGATCACCGATGCCGGCGACAGCGACTATGCCGCTTTGGGCCATGCCCGCCATGTGGCGGCGCGGCTGGAAAACGGCGTGGTGATCCACAACTTCTATGTTCCCGCCGGCGGCGACATTCCCGACCGGGAAGAAAACGTGAAGTTCGGCCAGAAGCTGGATTTCCTGACCGACATGCGCGACGCCTTCCGCGCCGACCGCCCGCAGCGGGCCATTCTGGTGGGCGATCTGAACATCGCCCCGCGTGAAGATGATGTCTGGAACCACAAGGCGCTGCTGAAGATCGTCAGCCACACGCCGATCGAGGTGCAGCATCTGTCCGACGCGCAGGAGGCCGGCGCCTGGGTGGACGTGACCCGCAAGGACATTCCCGAAGGCCGGCTTTACAGTTGGTGGAGCTATCGCGCCGCTGACTGGGATGCCGCCGACAAGGGCCGCCGGCTGGATCACGTCTGGGCCACGCCCGACATTGCCGGCGCGGCCCACGGCAGCCGCATCCTACGCTCCGCCCGGGGCTGGGACCAGCCGTCCGACCACGTTCCGGTTTTCGCGACCTTCGATCTGTAAGCGCGGGCCGCGGGGGCGGCATGGCCCGCCCCCGGCAAGGCCGGGTCAGCCGCCCGCCATCAGCGCCTGAAGCACCGCTTTCGCGCTGTCGCTGGACCAGTCGGCATCGCCGATCAGGCGGCCCACCTCCTGCCCCTCGGGATTCAGGATCACTGTCACCGGCAGGCCCAGCACGCCCATCTGGCGGCCCAGTTCGGATTTCGGATCGCGCAGCGGCACCAGATGGGTAACACCGGCCTCTTCCCAGAAGCGGGTGATCGCCTCGGGCGCATTGCGCCCCGTGGCGACCGGCACCACCGCCAGATCGGGCAGCGCCGCCTGCAAGGCATCAAGGCTGGGCATCTCGGCTCGGCAGGGGGCGCACCAGGTGGCCCAGAAGTTCACCACCACCCATTTCCCGCGATAATCGGCCAGGCTGGCGGGGGCTTCGTCCAGCGTCATCAGCGCCGCCTCGGGCACCGCCACCGGCGTGGAATGCAGCGCCAGTTTCTTCATGTCGCCGTCGCGCAGGCCGGCCACATCGGCCTGCGCCACATTTGCACCAAGCGCCAAGGCCGTATAAAGCACCGCCAACAATTTCCGCACGCCGAACCTCCCCAGCCCGAAGGCCGAATCCCATGACCGCATCCGATACGTCCAAAGCCGCCAACCAGATGTGGGGCGGGCGCTTCGCCGAAGGGCCGGACGCGATCATGCAGGCGATCAATGCCTCGATCGGGTTCGACAAACGGCTTTACGCGCAGGACATTGCCGGCTCGCGCGCCCATGCCGCCATGCTGGCGGCAACGGGCATCCTAACGGATAGCGATGCGCGGGCCATCGGGGAAGGGCTGCTCACAGTCTTGTCAGAGATCGAATCCGGGCAGTTCCAGTTCAAGGTCGAGCTGGAGGACATCCACCTGAATGTGGAATCCCGCCTGACCGAGATCGTGGGCGAGGCGGGCAAGCGCCTGCACACCGGGCGCTCGCGCAACGATCAGGTGGCGGTGGATTTCCGGCTGTGGGTGCGTGACCAGTGCGATGCCGCGATCACCGGCCTGACCGGGCTGATGCGTGCCTTCGTTGCCCAGGCCGAGGCGGGCGCCGACTGGGTGATGCCGGGCTTCACCCATCTGCAAACGGCGCAGCCGGTCACCTGGGGCCATCATATGATGGCCTATGTCGAGATGTTCGCCCGCGACCGCAGCCGGTTTGAAGACGCGCGGCGGCGGATGAACGAATGTCCGCTGGGCGCGGCGGCCCTGGCCGGCACCGGCTTTCCCATTGACCGGCACATGACCGCCGCGGCGCTGGGGTTTGACCGGCCCACGGCGAACAGCCTGGATTCCGTGTCGGACCGCGATTTCGCGCTGGAATTCCTGGCCGCCAGCAGCATCTGCGCCATGCACCTTTCCCGCTTTGCCGAAGAGCTGGTGATCTGGTCCAGCGCGCAGTTCCGCTTCGTCCGGCTGTCGGACAAGTGGACCACTGGCAGCAGCATCATGCCGCAGAAGAAGAACCCCGACGCGGCCGAACTGCTGCGCGCCAAGCTGGGCCGCATCCTGGGGGCCACGGTGGCGCTGTTCACGGTGATGAAGGGCCTGGCGCTGACCTATTCCAAGGACATGCAGGAAGACAAGGAACAGGTCTTCGATGCCGCCGACAGCCTGATGCTGGGGCTGGCCGCGATGACCGGCATGGTGGGCGACATGACCGCCAACCGCGACACGCTGAAAGCCGCCGCCGCCAGCGGTTTTTCCACCGCCACCGATCTGGCCGACTGGCTGGTGCGGTCGCTGAACCTGCCCTTCCGCGAGGCGCATCATGTGACCGGCACGCTGGTGGCGCTGGCGGAAAGCAAGGGCTGCGACCTGCCCGATCTTTCGCTGGCCGAAATGAACGGCGTTCACCCCGGCATCACGCAAGAGATCTATTCGGTGCTGGGCGTTGAAAACTCGGTCCGCTCGCGCATGTCCTATGGCGGTACCGCGCCGGATCAGGTGCGCGCCCAGATCGCGCGCTGGAAACCGCTGCTGGGCTGAGGGTGGGAAAAGGCGGCGGTGGCGTGGCTGCCGCCGCGCTGCTAGGATCGCCGCCTGAATCGCCACGCCAGGGATGCCCATGCTGCTGCGCCTGCTTGTCCTGATGCTTCCGCTGGCGCTGGCCGCCTGCACCGGCCCGCGCCTGAACGCGGGCCTGTCCATCGGCCCCGGCGGCGCCCGCATCAGCCCCAGCATCTCGGCCGGGCTGCAAGGCGGCGGCACCCTGTCCTATTCGCCCTGAGGCCCGCATGACCCGTATCGTCCCTGCCCTGATCACCGCCCTTCTGCTGGCCGCCTGCGGGGCGGATGGTGCCCCCGTGGCGCCGACCAAGGCCGTCACGCAGCCGGGGATCGAAATCACCGGCTCTGCCCGAATCGGCATTGTCAGCCGATAGCGCTGGACGGCGCGGCGCAGGCCGCTACCTTCCGCCTGACCCAAGCGGAGTGTCGCCATGCGCCTTGTCTTCCTTGCCCTTGCCCTGTGGGGCGCCGTCCATCCGATGTGGTGGTTCGTCAAACACATGCGTGACACCGGCACCGGCCTGGGCGGGCTGATCGACGCCTGGTATGTCAACGCCTCGACCACGGGGCTGACCTGGGATCTGACCATCGCCGCGATCACGCTGACGGTCTGGGTTCTTGGCGAAACCGTCTACCGGCGGGCCTGGCTGAACCTGATCGCCATTCCTGCCACCTTCTGCATCGGCGTGTCCTGCGGCCTGCCGCTTTATCTGTGGCTGCGCAGCCGTCCGGCACCGGGAAATGTTGGCGCGGCACGGCTGTTCTGCTAAGACCGGCTCCGGTTTCCGGGTGGCATGAGGGTGAGATGGACCACTTCCTTTATCAGGGCGGCATCCTCCATGCCGAAGGCGTGGCGATCCCCGAAATCGCCGCGCAGGTGGGCACGCCCTTCTATGTCTATTCCACCGCCACGCTGACCCGGCATTACCGCCTGTTCACCGAGGCGCTGTCGCCGCTGCCGCATCTGGTGTGCTTTGCCATCAAGTCGCTGTCGAATGTGGCCGTGCTCAAGACGCTGGGCGATCTGGGCGCCGGCATGGATGTGGTTTCGATCGGGGAATACCTGCGCGCCCGTGCGGCGGGCGTGCCGGGCGAGCGGATCGTGTTTTCCGGCGTCGGCAAGACCCGGGCCGAGATCCGCGCCGCACTGGAAGGCGGCATCCGCCAGTTCAACGTGGAAAGCGAACCCGAGTTGCGGGCGATTTCCGACATCGCCACCGCGCTTGGCGTGCAGGCCCCCATCGCGCTGCGGGTCAACCCGGATGTGGACGCCAAGACCCACGCCAAGATTGCCACCGGCAAAAGCGAAAACAAGTTCGGCATCCCCATCGCCAAGGCCCGCGCGGTTTATGCCGAAGCGGCGGCCCTGCCGGGGCTGCGCGTGGTGGGGGTCGATGTCCACATCGGCAGCCAGTTGACCGACCTTGCCCCGTTCGAGGCGGCCTTCCTCAAGGTGCGCGAGCTGACGTTGCAACTGCGCGAGGATGGCCACCAGATCACCCGTCTGGATCTGGGCGGCGGCCTTGGGATTCCCTACACGGGGTCGAACGACGCGCCGCCGCTGCCGGTGGAATACGGCGCCATGATCCAGCGCACGCTGGGCGATCTGGGCTGCGAGATCGAGATCGAGCCGGGGCGGCTGATCTCGGGAAACTCGGGCCTTCTGGTGGCGCAGGTGGTTTATGTGAAGAGCGGCGAGGGGCGGGATTTCCTGATCCTTGACGCCGCGATGAACGATCTGGCCCGCCCGTCGATGTATGACGCGCATCATGACATCGTGCCGGTGGTCGAATCCGCGCCGGGCGATCCGACGCAGCCCTTCGATGTGGTCGGCCCGGTCTGCGAAACCGGCGACACCTTCGCCCGTGGCCGCGAAATGCCGCTTCTGGCCGAAGGCGATCTGGTCGCCTTCCGCAGCGCGGGCGCCTATGGCGCGGTGATGGCCAGCGAATACAACAGCCGCCCGCTGATCCCCGAGGTGCTGGTGAACGGCGATCACTTCGCTGTCATTCGGGAAAGGCCGACCTTTGACGAAATCCTTGCCCGCGATAAGCTTCCGTTCTGGCTGTAGCGCGTGCAGCCCGGCGGAAACGGTGGCATGGCGGCGGACAAGATACCGGAAACAGTTCTTCCTGCCCTGATCTGGCCCTGCCGGCTGACCTTGCTTGGCCTTTGGGCCGAACGTCTGAGCCGCGCCTTCTGGCCGCTGTGGACGGTGCTGCTGCTGGCCTTCGCGGCCGCCGCCTTTGGCGTGCAGGATCACGGCCCGCTGCTGTGGGTGCAGATCGGTGCCGGTGTCATGGCGCTGGCGGCGCTGGTCGCGCTGGTCATGGGCTTGCGCGCCTTTCGCCGCCCCACCCGGGCCGAGGCATTGGCCCGGCTGGATGCCACGCTGCCCGGCCGCCCCATCGCCGCGCTGGGCGATTCCCAGGCGCTTGGCCGCGATGATCCGGTTTCGGCTTCGGTCTGGCGGGCGCACAAGGCCCGCATGGCCGCGCGGGCGGCGCAGGCGAAACCCGTTGCCCCCGACCTGAAACTGTCGTCGCGCGATCCCTATTCCCTGCGCTATGTCGCGCTGACCGCTGCCGTCATGGCGGCGCTGTTCGGCTCGCTCTGGCGGGTGACATCGGTTGCCGGCCTTGCGCCCACCCCGGCCGAGGCCATGCCCGGCGGGCCCACCTGGGAAGGCTGGGCCAGACCGCCCGCCTATACCGGCAAGCCGACGCTTTACCTCAACGATCTGGCCGAAGGCACGGTCGAGGTGCCTTTGGGCACCCGCATCCAGATCCGGGTCTATGGCCCCGAAGGCAGCCTGACGGTGGAGCAGACCATCGCGCAGGTGACCCCGCCACCCGCCGCCGACCCGCCGCCGCCCGATGCCACCGCCGCCAAGCCGCAGGGGCTGGCCGCGATGACCGACCTGACGGTCAGCCAGTCTGGCCGGCTGTCGATTGACGGCAAGGGCGGGCGGGCTTGGGATATTGTCGCCATTCCCGATACCGCGCCGCTGGTCGAAGTCTCGGGCCAGATCGGGCGCGAGGCGGACGGCCGCTTCAGGCAGGGCTTCAAGGCGAATGACGATTATGGCGTCGTCGCCGGTCAGGTCACCATCAGCCTTGACCTTGCCGCCGTGGACCGCCGCCACGGTCTGACCCCCGACCCCGAGCCGGTTGCGCCCGTGGTGCTGGACCTGCCGATGCCGGCCAAGGGCAAGCGGGATGAGTTCACCGAAACCCTGATCGACGACCTGTCGAAGCATGTCCTGTCGAACATGCCGGTCAGCATGGTGTTTGCGGTGACCGATGCCGCCGGCCAGGTGTCGCAATCGCCGCCCTATTCGGTTGTGCTGCCCGGCCGCCGGTTCTTTGATCCGGTCGCCGCCGCCGTGATCGAGATGCGGCGCGATCTGCTGTGGAACCGGGTCAATGCCGCGCGGGTGGACGATCTGCTGCGCGCCGTGACCAACCGTCCCGAAGGATTCCTGCGGTCGGCGAACGCGCATCTGCGGCTGCGGGTGGCGCTGCGCAAGCTGGATGCCACGGCCGACAGCCTGACCACCGAACAGCGCGACGCGCTGGCCGAGGAGTTGTGGAAGATCGCCTTCATGTTCGAGGAAGGCGATCTGAACAGCGCCTATGACCGGCTGCAACGCGCGCAGGACCGGCTGGAAGAGGCGATCCGCAACGGCGCCTCGCCCGAGGAAATCGAACAGTTGATGAAGGAAATGCAGCAGGCGATGCGCGACTACACCCGCGAGCTGGGGGAAGAGGCGCAGCGCAATCCGCAAGACCAACCGCCGGCCGGCGAGGGGCAGGAAATCACCGGCGACCAGTTGCAGCAGATGCTGGACGAGATCGAGCGTCTGATGAAGGAAGGCAAGACCGCCGAGGCGATGGCCCTGATGGAGCAGCTTCGCCAGTTGATGGAGAACCTGCAGGTGACGCAGGGCCAGGGCGGCGAAGGCCAGGGTGGCCCCGGCCAGCAGGCGATGCGCGATCTGGGAAACACGCTGCGCGACCAGCAGGGCCTGTCGGACGACGCCTATCGCGACATGCAGAAGGGCCGCAACGGCGAACAGCCGGGGCAAGACCCGGGCGCATTGGCCGACCGCCAGCGTGAGCTGCGGGACCGGCTGGGCGAGTTGCAGGACCGCAAGCTGCCGGGCGACGGCAGCGAAAAGGGTGAAGCTGGCCGCGAGTCGCTCAAACGGGCCGAGGACGCCATGCGCGAGGCCGAGCGGGCGCTGGAAGAGGGCGATCTGAGCGGTGCGTTGGACAGGCAGGCCGAGGCGTTGGAAGCCATGCGCGACGGCATGAAGGATCTGGGCGATGCGCTGGCGCAGGACCAGCGCGACGGTCAGGAAGGCGGCGGCCAGCAAGAGGCCGGCAAGGCCGACCCCAACGGACGTGATCCGCTGGGCCGCGAACCCGGCGATGCGGCGCGGATCGGGTCGGACAAGAACATGGTCCAGAACGACCCCGACAAACGCGCGCAGGAACTGCTGGACGACATCCGCCGCCGGTCTGGCGAAGCCGAGCGTCCTGCCGAAGAGCTGGATTATCTGAAGCGGTTGCTGGAAATGTTCTGATCCCGCGCGGCAGGCGCAGGATCAGCCTTCGCTGCCCTTCAGCATGTGGGTGGCCGATTCCATCAGCCGGTCCAGCCCAAGGCGCAGCCCGTCCACGAAACTGACATAGGCGGTCAGCATCCCCTCAAGGCCGGGAATGGCCTCGGCCAGACGCGGCGCCATGACATAGGCGGCGGCGGCGGCCAGAGCCAGGAACAGCATCAGGAAGAACCCGCTGCGGAACCCGCTGCGCGTCAGGTCGGGCAGGGCGTCCACTTCGGCATCGGGGTCGATCGCGGCATCGCCCGGTTGCAGGGTCGAATTGATCTCTTCCACATCGGGCAGCAAGTCGCGCCGCGCCGCCGGGCGGGCCGCCGGTGGCACCGGCGACTCCGGGTCTTCGCCCTTGATCATCGCCAGCCGCCGCTGCGCCACGGTCATCGCGGCCCCAGCGGCCTCGACCCCAAGGTCGGGCTGGGTCTGCATCTGGCCTTCGGCCTCGGCCCGGCGGTTTTCGGCCTTCTGGCTTTCCTGCCGGCGGGCATCGGCCTCGCGCTCGGCCTCTTCGCGCAGGATCGACAGCACCGCGTCATCAAGCTGCGGCTTGGCGGGCACCACATCGTCCGGCTCGTCGGGTTCGGTCTCGGGGTCGGGCAGCGGCGCGGGAATGGGCGGGGGCGCCGCCGTCTGTGTGTCCGCCTCATCGGCAATCAGCGCGGCAACGGCCTTGGCCTCGGCGTCCATGGCCGGGGCGGGGGCCTCGGGAGGCGGCTCTGGCAGGGTGTCCGGTTCGGCCACGCGCTCCGGTTCGGCGTCGGGCGCCTCCTCGGGCAGCGGCGCGTCGGCCGTTTCTGCCCGGTCAGCTTCCGCCTCGATTGCCGGTTCGGCGGGCGCTTCCTCAGGTTCAACCTGTGGGGCAGCGCGCAACTGGAACCAGGCATGGCCACAGCTTGAACACTGCACATCTCGGCCGCCCTCGGGAATGGCATCCTCGGGAACCTCGTACTGCGCGTCGCAGTTCGGGCACACCAGCCGCATCAGATCCCCTCGCCCTTCGCCGATATCAATGGGGTTGTAGCAATAAACTGTCGTGCATCCAAGAGTTTGTCGCCTGCCCTTGAACAAGGGCTTGCGGGCATGCGATTGAAGACACACCCGCAACATCCGGCCCCGCGCCGGCATGGGGCGCGGTTGCAGGGGATGCGCGGGTGATATCGTTCGAGAACGTGGCCTACAACTATGGCGGGGGCGAGCTTCTTTCCGAAGTCTCGCTGCGGCTGGCGCCGGGTTCGTTCCATTTCCTTACCGGCCCCTCCGGCTCTGGCAAGACCACCTTCCTGAAGCTGGCCTATGCCGAACTGCTGCCCACCTCGGGCCATGTCACGCTGTTCGACCGCGAAGTCCGCACCCTGAGCCGCGACGACATTGCCCACAGCCGGCGCCGCATCGGCGTGGTGCATCAGGACGTGCAGTTCCTGGACCACCTGCCGCTGGCCACCAATGTGCAGCTTCCGCTGTCGGTGTCGGGTCGGTCGAGCGACCCGCGCGATCTGGCTGATCTGCTGGGCTGGGTGGGCCTTGGCCATCTGTCCGACGCGCTGCCGCCGTCGCTGTCGGGCGGCGAACGGCAGCGGGCGGCGCTGGCGCGGGCGGTGATCATGGGCCCCGACGTGGTGCTGGCCGACGAACCCACCGGCAACGTCGATTGGGAAATGTCGCTGCGGCTGCTGAAACTGCTGGTCGAGCTGAACAAGATGGGCAAGACCATCGTCGTGGCGACCCATGACCTGAACCTGATCCGGCAGGCGAAATCGCAGGTGGCCGCGCGGGTGCTGCGGATTTCGCGGCGCCGGGTCCAGCTTGCGGGGGCAGACCTGTGAACCGGCTGCAAGAGGCGTTTCAGCAGATCGTCAGCTACCTGACCCCCGACCGGCAGGCCGACCGGGTGGTGCCGCCTTCCGGCCATACCGCCTGGCTGACCACCTTCACCGCCGGCGCGATGACCTTCCTTTGCGTCTTTGCGCTGGCGCTGTCGCTGGCGTCGGGGCGGCTGGCAAGCCGCTGGTCGGATGCGCTGGCGCGCACCGCCACCATCCGGCTGGCCGCCCCGCCAGACCAGATGCAGGCCCAGACCGATGCCGTTCTGGCGCTGCTGGCCACCACGCCCGGCGTCGCCACCGCCCGCGCGCTGAGCGATGATGAACAGCGCGCGCTGCTGGCGCCCTGGTTCGGCCCCGACCTGCCGGTCGATGCGCTGCCGCTGCCGCGCCTGATCGAACTGGTCGAAGGCGATCCCGGCTATGACGGCGAAGGCCTGCGCCAGCGCCTTGCGGCCGAGGCCCCCGGTGCCGTGCTGGACGACCACACCCGCTGGCGCCGCCCGCTGGCCGAGGCGGCGGGCCGTCTGCGCCTGCTGGGCTGGCTGTCGATCCTGCTGATCGGCACCACCATGGGCGCCATGATCACGCTGGCCGCCAATGCCTCGCTTGCGGCGAATGCGCAGGTGATCCGGGTGCTGCGGCTGGTGGGGGCGGTGGACAACTACATCGCCGGCGCCTTCGTGCGGCGGTTCACCCTGCGCGCGCTGGCCGGTGCTGCCGCGGGGGCGCTGGCCGGCATGATCTGCGTGGCCCTGCTGCCGCGCGCCGATGCCGCGGGCGGGTTCCTGACCGGGCTTGGCTTTACCGGCTTCGGCTGGCTGCTGCCCTTCCTTCTGCCCCCGCTTGCCGGGGTCGTGGCCTTTGCGGCCACCCAACGCGCCGCCCTTCAGAAGCTGAGAGAGCTGCAATGATCGCCATACGCTGGGTGCTTTCGCTGATCTTCATCGTGCAGATGTATCTGGCCATGGCGGTGCTGGCCCTTGTCTATGCACCCTGGGCGCTGGTGTCGCGCAATGGCGCCTTCGCCGCCGCCCATGCCTATTGCCGCTGGGTCCGCTTCACCGCCCGCCTGCTGTGCGGCCTGCGGACCGAGGTTCGCGGCACACCCCCCACCGACGAGGTGGTGATCGCCGCCAAGCACCAGAGCTTTCTTGACATCATCATGATCTATTCCGCCGTCCCGCGCGGCAAGTTCATCATGAAGCGAGAGCTGATGTGGGCACCCTTCCTTGGCCAGTATGCCCGGCGCATGGGCTGCGTGCCGGTCAACCGGGGCAAGCGCGGCGCGGCCATTGCCACGATGAAGGCGCAGGTCGCCGCCGGCGCGGCCGACCCGGGGCAGTTGATCATCTATCCGCAGGGCACCCGCGTCGCCCCCGGCGCGGTGCGGCCTTACAAGGTGGGCACCGGGCTGATCTACGAACAACTGGGCCAGCCTTGCGTTCCCGTGGCCGCCAATGTGGGCGTGTTCTGGCCCCGCCGCGGCATCCTGCGCAAGCCGGGGCTGGCGGTGGTGGAATTCCTGCCCCCCATTGCCCCCGGCCTGCCGCTGCCCGATTTCATGCGCCAGCTTGAGGATGTGATCGAGACCAATTCCAACCGCCTGATGGCGGAAGCCGGGTTCCGGGTCTGATCCGATGGGCACGCGTCCCGACACCGTGGCGCATCTGCTGGACATGCTGGCCGACCTGCCGCTGACCTCTCGCAAGATGTTCGGCGAATATGCGCTGTATCTGGACGGTCGGGTGGTGGCGCTGGTCTGTGACGACCAGTTGTTCCTTAAGCCCACGCCCGGCGCGCAGGCCGCCTTGCCCGGTTGCGCCACCGGATTTCCCTATCCCGGCGCGAAACCGCATCTGCTGGTGACCGAGGCGCTGGATGACCCCGACACCGTATGCGCCGCCCTGCGCGCCGTGGCCCGCGATGTGCCGCCCCCGGCCCCCCGCCGCCGCAAGCCGGGCTGACGGGCGGTGCGGCATGACGGCCCGCCCCCAAGGCCGCTGTTTGCTTGTTACGCCTGCCTGTCTAACATCGTGACATAACCTGCGAGCCTGATCCGTGAGCGCCATCGGCCTTTCCATCCTTCTGCTCTGCGCGGCGGCCGTGCTTGGCCTGATGATCGGTGCGATCCGCATCCGGGGCGTCGGGCTGGGCATCGGCGGCGTGCTGTTCGGCGGCATCCTTGTCGGCCATGTCGTCACGCTGCAGGGCTGGCAGGTGGAAGAGGGGGCGCTGCATTTCATCAAGGAATTCGGGCTGATCCTGTTCGTCTATTCCATCGGCAATCAGGTGGGGCCAAGTTTCGTCTCGTCGCTGCGGCGGTCGGGGCTGCGGCTGAACCTTCTGGCGGCGGCCATTGTGGCGCTTGGGGCGCTGACGACGCTGGCGCTGCATTACGGCCTTGGCGTCGCGCCCGAGGTGCTGCTGGGCGTCTATTCCGGCGCCGTCACCAACACGCCGTCGCTGGCGGCGGGCCAGCAGACGCTGGCCGAACTGGGGCTGCCGCCGCAGGCCACGGGCGTGCTGACACTGGGCTATGCCATGGCCTATCCGCTGGGCATCGTCGGAATCCTGCTGACGATGTGGATCATCCGCATCGCCTTCGGCATCCGTCTGGATGCCGAGGCGGAAGCCCATGCCAAAGCCGAAGGTGGCCCGGCGGCCCCGATGGCCACCAATGTGGCGGTGGGAAATCCCGGCATCGACGGGCTGACCTGCGCCGAACTGGCCGGGCTTCTGGGCGAAGAGGTCATCTGTTCGCGGCTGAAATCGGGGGGCGAACTCAAGGTGCCCGAACCCGGGGTCCGGCTGGCCATGGGCGATGTGCTGCATCTGGTCGGGTCGGATGCCGGCGCGCTGCACCGCGCGACGCTGATCGTCGGGCGCGAAGTGGCCGAGTCGCTTTCGACCAAGGGCACCGGATTCCGTTCGGAACGGGTGGTGGTGACAAGCGACGAGGCGGTGGGCAGCCGCATCGGCGATCTGCTGGTGCAGGCGCAGGGGCATGTGGTGATCTCGCGGCTGCACCGGGCCGGGGTGGAGCTGGTGGCGCGGCCGGGGTCGGTGCTGCATTTCGGTGACATCCTCAACATCGTCGGCCCACGCGAAGAGATCGAACGCCTGGGCAAGCTCTTGGGCAACGTGCCGTCGCGGCTGAACCAAGTGCAGATGCTGCCCATCTTCATCGGCATCGGCCTTGGCGTTCTGTTGGGGGCGATCCCGGTTGCCATTCCGGGAATGCCGGTGCCCATGCGGCTGGGCCTTGCCGGCGGGCCGCTGATCGCCGCCATCGTTCTGGCGCGGCTGGGCAGCCTGGGCCGGCTGCACTGGTTCATGCCCCCCAGCGCCAACCTTGCGCTGCGCGAACTGGGGATCGTGCTGTTCCTGGCCGTGGTGGGGCTGGATTCGGGCGGCGAATTCCTGGCCACGCTGACCAATGGCGACGGTCTGGCCTGGATGGGCTATGGCGCGGTGATCACGCTGCTGCCGATCCTGACCGTGGGCATCTTCGCCCGCATCGTGCTGCGCCTGAATTACCTCAGCCTCTGCGGCCTCTTGTCGGGGTCGATGACCGACCCGCCCGCGCTGGCCTTCGCCAATTCCGTGCGGCCCGACTCTGACGCCCCGGCCATGGCCTATGCCGCCGTCTATCCGCTGGTGATGTTCCTGCGCATCCTGTCGCCGCAGCTCATGGCCATCGTTCTGGTGCTGGGCGGGTTCTAGATCTCGACCAGATCGACGCTGTGCGAACTGGTCTGCGCGCCGTCCAGCCGCAACATGCCGATGATCGGCGCCGCGTCGGAATAATCGCGGCCATGGCCGATGACCACATGGTCCGCACCCGCGAAACAGGCGTTGGTCGGGTCATAGTCGCACCAGCCGCCGCTGGCCCCGGTCCAGGCCCGCACCCAGGCGTGCATGGCATCGGCGCCCACCCGGCGCGGCTGGCCGGGGGGCGGCAGCGTGCGCAGAAAGCCCGAGACATAGGCCGCCGGAATTCCCAGGCTGCGCAACCCCGCCACCATGATCTGCGAGAAATCCTGACAAACCCCCTGACGCCCGGCAAAGGCCGCGTCGATCGGCGTGTCCACCTCGGTCGCCTGCGGGTCAAAGCGCAGCGTCCGGTGCAGCGCCTCGCCCAGGGCCCTGACGGCCGCCCGCGTGGTTGGCGCCCCGGCCACCGCGGCGGCGGCGAACTGGGCAATCTCCGGCACAGGTGGAATCCGCGGCGAGGGGGCAAGGAAATGATGCGGCGACATCGGGCCCAGCCCGGTTTCCGCCGCCAGATCCGCCGCCAGACCGGGCAGGGGCACCGAAAGATCGGCCTCCGGCCCGGTGTCCAGCCGCGTCACCTCGGCCGTCATGTCGAAGCGCAGCTCTGTCAGCCCGCCCGGCAGGGCCAGTTCGATGGCCCGGGTGCCGAAGAAATCGGTGAACTCGCGCCGCGCGGCCGGGGCGGGCAGCACCATCACCCGGCAGGATGAAACCTGCTGGACCCCCGGCAGATCGGCCGGACAGATCCGCAGCACCTGCCGCGCCATCCCGGTGGGGCGGTCAAAGGCATAGCGGATGGACAGGGACAGGTGGTAGCGCATCAGTGGAAATAGGCCGCGGTGATCTGGTCCGAGATATGGCCGATCCGGCTGCGCAGCGCCCAAAGCCGGCGGGTGGTCAGCGTTGCCGGGTCTTGCGTCGCCAGATCGGCGTGCAGCCGCAGCACGGTGCAGGCCAGCGGCGACAGGGCGCCATGGTCATTGGCGGCGGGCAGCAGGTCGATCTCTTCGCGCAGCCCGTCAATCTGGTGGCGCAGCGACCGGGGGTTCAGCGGGTCCAGCGCCAGCAGGTCGATCACCGTCGGGCGTGATGCGGCAAGGGCAAAGCGCCGGCGGTGCGTCATCACGCTGTCGCCGTATTCGATCGCCAGATCCAGCGCCCCTTCGGCGGCGCCCGGGTCGGCCAGCACGGCCAGCGCCGCCGCAAGCCCCATCGCCCGTTCATGCTGCCGCCCGATGGTCAGGAAGCGCCAGCCGGTGAAGCGATACATGTTCTCATGGATCAGCCCCGAGATGCCCGCCAGCTTGCGCAGCAGGGCCGACAGGGCGCGCGCCGCATCGTCGCCGGGCTGGCTGCGCAGCGCCATGCGGCGCGCGCTTTTCTCAAGATCGGCCAGCGCCGACCAGGCGTCGGGCGAAAACCTGTCGCGCACCCGCCCCGCGCTGGAAATGGCCAGCGACAGCGTGTCCAGCAGCCCCTGCGGAATGGCCTCGTCCGGTTCGATGCCCTGCAACGTGAACAGCGGCGCGGCGGCCTCCAGCAGCGGCGCCGCTGCGCTGCCGCTTTCGGCAAGCCGCATGTGGCAGGCCCGCAGCAGCCGGACCATGCCTTCCGTCCGCTCGACATAGCGGCCCAGCCAGAACAGGTTGTCCGCCGCCCGCGCCGGAAGCGCGCCGGGCGTTGCCCGCCGCAGCGGGGCATTGGCCACCGGAATCATCGAGGTCTGTGATACCGGCTCGGGGCTGACCACCCAGACATCGGCGGAACTGCCGCCGCGCTGCATGGCAATGGCCTCGGGGTCGGGGCGGGCACCGATGCGGGCAAACCCGCCGGGCATCACCACCCAGCCCCGCGCCGTGCGGGCGACAAACACCCGGATGGTCACCGGCCGCGGCACCAGCCGCCCGTCCACCAGCGCCGGCGTGGTGGAGAGCGTCACCGCCTCTTGCGCCACAAGCCCGGCCCCTTCGGCGGCAAGGCGCTGCGCCAGGTCGGCCGGGGCCAGGTCGCCCGCGCGGCACTGGTCCGCGCCGGGCAGGTCGAACGGCATCCCGGTCGCCAGGGCCGGGCTCAGGATCAGCCGCTCCGGCGCGGCCTGCACCGCCGCCGACGCCAGCGGATCGCCGCACCACCAGGTTGCCAAATTGGGCATCTTCAGCGGTGCGCCCGTCAGATCGGGGGCAAGCTGTGGCAGGAACGCCATCAGGGCGCGCGTCTCCAGCACGCCCGACCCCAGCGCGTTCACCATCGACAGGCCGCCCGCCCGCAGCGCCGACACCAGCCCCGGCGTGCCGATGCGCGAATTCTGGTCCAGCTCGATCGGATCGGCATAGCTGGAATCCAGCCGCCGCCACAGCACCTCAACCGGGCGCGGCCCGGCCACCGTGCGCAGCTTGAGCTGGCCCTGCTCGACCATCATGTCCTCGCCCTGCACCAGGTTGAACCCCAGGTAGCGGGCGATCCAGGCATGTTCGAAATAGGTCTCGTTCAGCGGTCCCGGCGTCAGGATCGAGACGCGGGTTTCGCCATCCTGCCGCTGCCCCATCAGCGCATCGCGGAAATCGCGGAAGAACCCGGCCAGCCGGTGCACATGCTGCGAGGCGTAAAGCCCCGAAAACGCGCGCGAGGTGGCGACGCGGTTTTCCAGCGCATAGCCCGCGCCGGACGGGGCCTGCGCCCGGTCGGCCAGCACCCACCACTTGCCATCCGGCCCGCGCCCCAGTTCGAAGGCAACGAAATGCAGGTAGTGCCCCGATCTGGGCGCGATGCCCACCATGGGGCGCAGCCATTCCGGGTTGCCCGCCACCAGCGCCGGCGGCAGCCGTCCGCTGGCGACCAGCCGGTTCGGGCCGTACAGATCGGCCATCAGCGCTTCCAGCAGGTCGGCCCGCTGCACCAGCGCCTCGGAAATGGCATCCCAGTCCGATTGCTCCAGCAGCACCGGCACATGGCTGAGCGGCCAGGGCCGTTCGGTTGACGAACCGGCGCCATACTGGCGGTAGAAGACGCCGCTGTCGTTCAGGTACTGATCCGCCCGCGCCAGCGCGCTGGCCAGGTCGTCGGGCGCAAGCCCCGCCAGATGGCCGGCCAGCCGCGCCCAGAGCGGGCGGATGGTCCCGTCCGGGGCGACCGCTTCATCCGGCACGCCCGGCAAGGGCGCATAGCCGGACAGGCCGCGCGGCGGCGCGGTCAGCGGGGCGTGGTCATCTGGTGCAGCGGCGGACATGCGTGGTCATACCCCTGCGGCCCGGCGCAGGTCCAGCGTCAGCGGAAACTCCCGCGACCGCCGCTCCTGCGGCACCTGAACGTCATGGCCCGGCCGGTGGCCGAAGGGCTGGAACCGCGCCAGCCGCCGCGCCTCGGCCTCGTTGCCGTTGACGGGGAAGGTGTCATAGTTGCGCCCGCCCGGATGGGCGACGTGATAGACGCAGCCCCCGATCGGCTGCCGTGACCAGGTATCCAGGATGTCGAAGGTCAGCGGCGCGTCGACCGGCAACACCGGATGCAGCGCCGAAGACGGCTGCCACGCCTTGTAGCGCACCCCCGCCACCGCCTCGCCGGCGCCCACCGGGGCCAGCGGCAGCGCGCGGCCGTTGCACAGCACCTGATAGCGCCCTGGTTCCGCCGCCGTCAGCTTGACCTGCAACCGCTCGGTCGAACTGTCGGTATAGCGCACGGTGCCGCCGATGGCGCCGGTCTCGCCCAGCACATGCCAGGGCTCCAGCGCCTGCCGCAGCTCCAGATGCGCGCCTTCGGCCTCGGTCTCGCCGCAGAAGGGAAAGCGGAACTCGGCCTGCGCCACGAACCATTCCTCGCGCAGGTCAAAGCCATGCGCCCGCAGGTCGGCCAGCACGTCGCGGAAATCTTGCCAGACGAAATGCGGCAGCATGAAACGGTCATGCAGCGTGGTGCCCCAGCGCACCAGATCACCCTGCGCCGGGTTGGCCCAGAACCGCGCGATCAGCGCCCGCAGCAGCAGTTGCTGCGCCAGGCTCATCCTTGCATCGGGCGGCATCTCGAAGCCGCGGAACTCCACCAGACCCAGCCGCCCGGTGGGGCCATCGGGCGAATACAGCTTGTCGATGCAGATCTCGGCCCGGTGGGTGTTGCCGGTCACATCGGTCAGCAGGTTGCGCAGCAGCCGGTCGGTCAGCCACGGCACCGGCGCGGGGCCCTGCCCGGGCGCCGGAATCTGCGCCAGCGCGATTTCCAGCTCATACAGGCTGTCGTGCCGCGCCTCGTCGATGCGCGGCGCCTGGCTGGTGGGGCCGATGAACAGGCCCGAGAACAGGTAAGACAGCGACGGATGCCGGTTCCAGTGCAGGATCAGGCTTTTCAGCAGGTCCGGCCGGCGCAGGAAGGGGCTGTCCAGCGTGGTTGCCCCGCCGACCACCACATGATTGCCGCCGCCGGTGCCGCAATGCTTGCCGTCGATCATGAACTTGTCGGCGCCCAGCCGCGTCAGCCGCGCCTCTTCATAAACGGCGGTGGTGATGGCGACGCATTCGTCCCAACTGCGGGCGGGATGCACGTTCACCTCGATCACGCCGGGGTCGGGGGCGACGCGGATCACGTTCATCCGCGGGTCATGCGGCGGGGCATAGCCCTCGATATGCACCTTGAGACCCAGCCGGAACGCCGCCGCCTCGGCGGCGTGCAGCAGATCAAGGTAATCTTCCAGCGCGGGCACCGGCGGCATGAAGACCGAAAGCCGCCCGTCGCGCGGTTCCACCGACAGGGCGGTGCGGACATGGCCTTCTACCTCGGTGATCTCTTGCCCCACCACCGCCTGACCGGCGGTCTGCGCCACGAAACTGGCCGCAGGCTGCGCCTTGCCGGCCGGGTCAAGCGGCGGTGGGGGCGGCAGGTCGGGGCGGTCCACCGTGGGGTCGGTCGGGTTGACATAGGGGTATTGCGCGGCGGTCAGGTCAGGCAGGCTGGCCAGCGGCAGGCGATAGCCGACCGGGCTGTCACCGGGCACCAGGAACACCTTGCCGCGCCGCAGCCGCCATTTCTCGGACAGCCAGGTCCGCTGGCCCTGCGCCTGCCAGGGCTGCACCGGCAGGACAAAGCCCACCGGCTCGGTCAGGCCCCGGCTGAACACGGCGGCGATGCGGTGGCGTTCCTCGGGGTCTTTCAGCCTGGAATTTTCCGGGGTGACATTGGCGGGAAGGTTCGCCTCCTTCACCAGCCATTCCGCCGGGTCTTCATAGGCCGGCAGGATATTGTCATCCGGCACCGCCAGTTCGGCCGCAACCTCGCGCAGGAAATCCTGCGCCTGTTGCGCGGTGGGCTTCTGATCCTTGCCCTCTTCGGCAATCAGGTCGGGGTTGCGCCAGACCGGCTGGCCGTCGGTGCGCCAATACAGCGAAAAGGTCCAGCGCGGCAGCGTTTCGCCCGGATACCACTTGCCCTGCCCGTAATGCAGGAACCCGCCGGGGGCAAAGCGGTCGCGCAGGCGGCGGATCATCTGGTCCGCCAGCGCCCGCTTGGTGGGGCCGACCGCCGCCGTGTTCCATTCTTCGCTTTCGAAATCATCGATCGACACGAAGGTCGGCTCGCCGCCCATGGTCAGCCGCACATCGCCGGCCCTCAGTTCGGCATCGACCTTGTGCCCCAGCGCATCCAGCGCCTGCCAGCTTTCGTCGCTGAAGGGTCTGGTGATGCGCGGATGTTCGGCCACCCGCCGCACCGACATGTCGAACTCGAAATCCACCTGCGGGGTGCCCACGGCGGCAAACCCGCCGGAAATCGGCGCCGCATTGCGGTAATGCGGCGTTGCGGCCAGCGGGATATGGCTTTCCCCGGTCAGCAGGCCGCTGGTCGGGTCCAGCCCGATCCAGCCCGCGCCGGGAAGGTAAACCTCGCACCAGGCGTGCAGGTCGGTGAAATCCACCTCGGTCCCCGAAGGCCCGTCCAGCGATTTCAGGTCGGGCTTCAACTGGATCAGATAGCCCGACACGAAGCGCGCCGCGAAACCGAAATGCCGCAGCGCCTGCACCAGCAGCCAGCTTGAATCGCGGCATGACCCGCTTCTGATCGACAGGGTCTGCTCGGGCGACTGCACCCCCGGCTCCATGCGGATCGTATAGGCCACCTCGCCGGCGATGCGGGCATTCAGGTTGACCACGAAATCCACCGTGCGGCAGCGGTCGCGCGGCACGGTGGCCAGAAAGGCCTGCAATTCCGGCCCCGCCGGTTCGGCCCGGCGGTAGATCACCAGATCGTCGGTCAGATCCGGCGGATAGTCGAAGGGCCAGTGCTCGGCCTGCTCCTCGACGAAGAAATCGAACGGGTTGTAAACCGTCATGTCGGCCACAAGATCGACCTCGATCCGCAGCTCGCGCACCGGCTCGGGGAAAACAAACCGTGCCATCCAGTTGCCATAGGGGTCTTGCTGGTGGTTCACGAAATGTGTGTCGGGCGAAACCTTCAGGCTGTGGCTGATCACCCGCGTCCGGCTGTGCGGCGCCGGCCGCAGCCGTATGACCTGCGGTCCCAGCGTGACCGGCCGGTCATACCGATAGTGCGTCAGGTGATGGATGCTTGCCTTGATCGCCATATGCCGCGCCCCGCGCTTCCCGTCCTCTACGCCTTATTCCTAGGCGGTCAGGGGCGTTGGTGAAAGCCGCGACAGGCCAGAACCGGCCGAAAACGCCAAAGGACCGGGCTTTGCCTTGTTCTTTGGCAAAGCGCGGTCGCCGGTCAGTTGCGCCCCGCGCCCCGGGCGCAACTTCTGGCCCTGCCGCAATGGAAAAGGGCCGCCCAAGGGCGGCCCGAACAAAGCGATCGCAACAGGCGATCAGCCGTTGGCAAGATCCTTCAGCGCCTTGGCGATGGTGAACTTCACCTGCTTGTCGGCGGCCTTGGTCATGGTTTCGCCCGTGGCCGGGTTGCGGACCTGGCGCTCGGGGCGGGCCTTGCAGGCAACCTTGCCCAGGCCGGGCAGGGTCACGGTGCCGCCGGCGGCAACTTCCTTGGCAACGACGGCAGCAACAGCATCCAGCGCGGCGCCGGCAGTCTTGCGGTCAGATCCCATTTCTTCAGCCAGAGCGGCGACGAGTTGGGTCTTGGTCATGGGCTTGGACATTTGTTTCCCCTTGTTGTTCCGCATGTCACGGGCCCGGCAGCGCGGGCCATCCCCTTTCTTCGGGGCCGCGACCCAGAAGCCCGCTTTCGGGGGCGAAATCAAGACCCGAATAGGGCAGGCCCGGCGAAAACAGGCCAATTGACCCGGATTTCCCGACCTTAAAGGAACGCCGTTTCCTCAAAACTGCGAAGTTTCCGGCTGTGAATCCGCTCAAGCGGCATGTCGCGCAAACGCTCCATCGCGCGGATGCCGATCAGCAGATGGCGCGAAACCTGCGTGTGATAGAACTGCGACGCCATGCCGGGAAGTTTCAGCTCGCCATGCAGCGGCTTGTCGGAAACGCACAGAAGCGTGCCGTAGGGCACGCGGAAGCGAAAGCCATTGGCGGCGATGGTGGCGGATTCCATATCCAGCGCCACTGCGCGCGATTGCGACAGCCGGCGCACGGGGCCGGACTGGTCGCGCAGTTCCCAGTTGCGGTTGTCGATGGTGGCCACGGTGCCGGTCCGCATGATGCGTTTCAGCTCGAACCCCTCAAGCTGGGTCACATCCGCCACGGCCCGTTCCAGCGCGATCTGGATTTCGGCCAGCGCGGGAATGGGCACCCAGATCGGCAGATCGGCGTCAAGGACGTGATCTTCGCGCAGATAGGCATGGGCCAGCACGAAATCGCCCAGCGCCTGCGTGTTGCGCAGGCCGGCACAGTGCCCCACCATCAGCCAGGCATGGGGCCGCAGCACGGCGATATGGTCGGTGGCCGTCTTGGCGTTCGACGGGCCGACGCCGATGTTGACCAGGGTGATGCCCTGCCCGTCATGCCGTTTCAGGTGATAGGTCGGCATCTGCGGGGTCTTGGTGGACGGCGCCAGAACCCCGTCGGGCGTGGTGATGATCGCGTTCCCGGTGGCGACGAAGGCGGTATAGCCCGAAGCCGGGTCGGCCAGCGCGGCGCGGGCATAGGCTTCGAATTCGTCGACGTAGAACTGGTAGTTGGTGAACAGCACGTGGTTCTGGAAGTGATCCGCGTCGGTGGCGGTGTAATGCGAGAGCCGGGCGAGCGAGTAGTCAACCCGTTGCGCCGTGAACGGCGCCAGAGGCATCGCGCCATCTGGAAACTGCGACAGGGTGCCGTTGACGATGTCGTCATTCGTGGTGGCCAGATCGGGCACATCGAAGATGTCGCGCAGGCTGAAATCCAGCACCCCTTCCTGCGGGATCGAGACGTTGGGGTTGCCCGCCACCGCGAAATGTACCGGGATCGGGGTTGACGACAGGCCGATCGTCACCGGCACGCCATGGTTCTGGATCAGCAGGCCGATCTGCTGGATCAGGTATTTGTGAAACAGGTCGGGCCGCGTCACCGTGGTGGCATAGGTGCCCGGCTGCGAGACATGGCCAAAGGACAGCCGGGAATCCACCTTGTCGAAGCTGTTCACCGTCAGCCGGATTTCCGGGTAATAGGCGCGCACGCGGGCGGCGGGCCTGCCGTCACGCAGGGCGGCGTTGAAATGGGCCGACAGATGCGCCGTTGCCTCTTGATACAGCCGCTCCAGCCGCTCCACCGCCGGTTCGGCACTGGTAAAGACTTCGGCTTCGGGGTGGTCGGGCAGAAGGTAATTGCTCAGGTCGTCCATGATCGGTCCCAAAGGAAGATCGGGGCATATAAGCCGCAAGCGGTGGCAGGGCGCAAGTGAAGCCTTGGTGACGCGGCAGATCGGCCCCTTGCGGGGGGCGGCCAGAGGTTTGATAACATCTCCATGCAGACACTTCTCACACTTGGACATGGCTATTCCGCCGCCGCCCTGGCCCGGCGGCTTGTGCCGCAGGGCTGGTCGGTCATCGGCACCCTGCGCGGCGCCGACCGGGACGCCGGCCTGCGGGCCGCGGGCGTTGAGCCGCTGCTCTGGCCCGGCGATCTGGCCCCCGCGCTGGCGCGGGCAACGCATGTGCTGATCTCGGCCGAACCCGGCCCGCAGGGCGACCCGTTCCTGGCAGCCTGCCCGGCCATCGCACAGGCACCGCTGCGCTGGGTGGGCTACCTGTCCACCACCGGCGTCTATGGCGACCGGGGCGGCGACTGGGTGGATGAAGCCAGCGAAACCCGGCCGGGGTCTGACCGCACGCGCTGGCGGGTGCAGGCCGAAAACCAGTGGCTGGCCACCGGCCTTCCGGTGCATGTGTTCCGGCTGGCCGGTATCTATGGCCCCGGGCGCGGCCCGTTCCAGAAGGTGCGGGCCGGCACCGCGCGGCGGATCATCAAGCCGGGACAGGTGTTCAGCCGGATTCATGTGGAAGACATCGCCGCCGTGCTTGAGGCCAGCATCGCCCGCCCGAACCCCGGCGCGATCTACAACGTCTGCGACAACGAACCCGCCCCGCCCGAGGATGTGCTGAGCGAGGCCGCCCGCCTGCTGGGCCTGCCGGAACCGCCGGCGGTGGACTATGACACCGCCGACCTGCCGCCGATGGCCCGCAGCTTCTATGCCGAATCGCGCCGGGTGCGGAACGACCGCATCCGCACCGAGCTGGGCGTGCAGTTGCGCTATCCCGATTACCGCAGCGGGTTGGCCGGTCTGCTGGCGGAAGAAGGCGGCGCCTGATCCGCTATTGCGCCGCGATCTCGCGCGCGGCCGGGGCCAGCAGCCCTTCGGTCACCGCCGACAGGGCCAGCGCCGCCGCCCCATGCGCCCAGAGCAGATCGCCCCAGGCGTGAATCTCGATCGGCGGGCGGGGGCGGCCGGTATCAATGGCAAGGCTGTCCATCTCGGCCAGCGTCTCGGCGGCATACAGATAATCGTAGCGCATCCGTTCGCCCGACAGGATGATCAGCGCCGGGTCGAACAGGTTGATCACGTTCGACAGGCCCACCGCCAGATAGCGCCCCGCGCGGCGGAAGATGCTGCGCGCGGTGGCATTGCCGGCCTTGGCATGGTCATACAGGCTTTCCAGCAGCACGTTGATCGGCTGGCCTTCCTTGTGGCCCCAGTTCAGCGCGGTCGAGGCCTCGCGCGCCAAGGCATAGTCGGCGACATAGGCTTCAAGACAGCCGCGCTGGCCGCAGCGGCACAGCGCCCCGTCCAGCTGCACCTTGGTGTGCCCCAGCTCCATTCCCAGCCGCTGCGCGCCGCGATAGATGCGGTGGTTCATCACGAACCCCATGCCGACGCCATGTTCGATGGTCACGACCGCAAAGTCCGACAGGGCGCGGCCGGCCCCGAACCACAGTTCGGCCAGCGCGACAAGGTTCGCGTCATTGTCGATCGAGACCGGCAGCGACAGCCGGGCGGCGGCGGCGGCGGCCAGCGGCACCTGCCGCTCGGTCAGCACCGATGACCACAGCACCATGCCCTCGGCCACATCGACAAAGCCGGGCACGCCGATCCCCACGGCCGACAGGTCCGCACGGGCCAGCCCGGCCTTGGCGCAGACCCGGTCAAGCAGCGTTTCCACCGCATCCAGCAGGTCTGTCAGGCTTAGCGGACCGGGGCGCCGCGGGATCACGTCGTCCGCGATCAGCGTTCCGGCGAAATCCACGATCACGGCGGTATGCTCGCGGTCCGACAGCTTCATCCCGGCCACGCGATGCGCCCCGGTGCGCACGCCAAGCGCCACCGCGGGGCGGCCGCGCCCGGTGGCCTCGGGGTCGCGCGGGGCGGGCAGTTCCTCGATCAGCCCGGCCTCGATCAGTTCCTGCGTGATGGTGGTGACCGAGGCCGGCGAGACCGCCAGTTCCCGCGCCAGCGTGATCCGCGGAATCAGCCCGGCCGCGCGGATGCGTTCAAACACCTGCTGGCGCAGCGGGCGCTGGCCTTCGGACAGCGGGGGAATCAGCGGGCCGACGCCGCGCCGTGGCTCTGCCTCCCGTTCTTTCTGCATCTGCAGCACATTTTCTTCAGTCATCGAAGCAAGAACCGCCGGATATGCTGCCTTCGCCCCGGCATATTGCTGCAAAGCGGCGAAATCTGGCATGGTGTCTGATGGATCAAGGATTGTCGGCAAATTTATATTTTGACAACTGAAATTATTGGCGCCAATTTTCCCCCGTATCGGCGAATCTGCCGAACCGGCCTTGGAGGAGGCCGTATCGAACGGGAGGATACAATGCAGAAGGTTTTTCTGGCCGCAGTGATTGCTGCGGCGGGCTTCTCCACGGCTGCGCTGGCCGAGGGCAAGAAGATTGGCGTGTCCTGGGCGCAGTTCCAGGAAGAGCGCTGGAAGATCGACGAAGCCGCGATGAAGGCCGCCATCGAAGCCGCCGGCAACGAATACGTTTCGGCTGACGCGCAATCGTCGGCGGAAAAGCAGCTTTCGGACGTGGATGCCCTGATCGCCCAAGGCGTGGACGCGCTGATCATCAACGCCTGGGACAAGGACGCCATCGGTCCGGCCATCGAAAAGGCCGCCGCCGAAGGGATTCCGGTCGTCGGCTATGACCGCCTGATCGAAGACAACCGCACCTTCTATCTGACCTTCGACAACGTGGGCGTCGGCCGCATCATCGCGGAAGAAGTGTTCAAGCTGGCGCCGAAGGGCAACTACGCCATCATCAAGGGCGACCCGGGTGACCCGAACGTCGGCTTCCTGCGTCAGGGCATGGAAGAGGTGATCGGTGCGGCCGTGGCCTCGGGCGACATCAAGATCGTCGGCGAAGCGAACTCGGACGGCTGGAAGCCCGAGAACGCCCAGAAGAACATGGAACAGATCCTGACCGCCAACAACAACGCGGTGGATGCCGTCCTGTCGCAGAACGACGGCATGGCCGGTGGGGCTGCCGCCGCGCTTGCGGCGCAGGGCCTGAATGTTCCGCTGGGTGGCCAGGACGGCGACCTTGCCGCGATCAACCGCGTCGCGCGCGGCACCCAGACCGTTTCGGTCTGGAAGGACGCGCGTCAACTGGGCAAGGCCGCCGGCGAAATCGCCTCGGCCCTGGCCGATGGGGCCGCGCTGGATGCGGTGCCCGGCGCGACCAAGTTCTCGGGCGGCGAGAAGGGCGTTGAAATGAACGCCATCCTGCTGACGCCGACGCCGATCACCAAGGAAACGCTGAACGTCGCGATCGACGCGGGCCACATCACCAAGGAAGCCGCCTGCGAAGGCGCGCTTCCCGACGTGGCGGCCTGCAAGTGATCTAGGCCGATCTTCCGGCGCCGCCTGACCGGGCGGCGCCGGGTTTTTCCCAGTCGGGTGGTTTCGCGTCAGGTTTCTGGCGTCGCCCGTGCGCCTTTGCACAGGCGGGCATTCCCGGCCAGTTCCCCTCTCAAAGGTTGGACGAGGACATGAGCGACTCTCCTCATTCTGCACAGACCACGACGCCCGGCGAAGGCGCGGTCCGCCGCTTTCTGCGCGCCACCGAAATTGACCCCCGCCTGCTGGGTATGGTGGGGGCCCTTCTGCTGATCTGGCTCGGCTTTCACCTTTACGGTGTTTGGGTGCTTGGCGAAGGCTCCTTCCTGACCCCGCGCAACCTTTGGAACCTGTCCGTGCAGACCGCGTCCATCGGCATCATGGCCACGGGCATGGTTCTGGTCATCATCACCCGCAACATCGACCTGTCTGTCGGCTCCATCGTGGGCGTGGTGGGCATGTATACCGGCCTGTTGCAGGTGGAATGGCTCCCGCCCATGATGGGGCTGGGCAATCCGATGATCTGGGTCATCGCGGTTGTCTTCGGCATCACTTTGGGCGCGCTGATCGGCCTGTTCCACGGGCTGCTGATCGCCTATCTGGCGATCCCGTCCTTTATCGTCACCCTTGGCGGTCTGATGATGTGGCGCGGCATGGCGTTTCTGGCTTCGAGCGGGCGGACGATTTCGCCGGTCGACACCACCTTTGCCTTGCTGGGTGGCGGGCCTTACGGCGCTATCGGCGCGACAGGAAGCTGGATTCTCTGCGCCATTGCCTGCGCCGGGATCGCCTGGGCAATGATGCGCGGCCGCGCGGCGCGGAAGCTGCATGGTTTTGCTCTGCGCCCGATCTGGGCCGAGTATGTCGTGGGCGGCATCAGCGCCAGCGTGGTTGTCATCGCCACCCTGGTGGTGAACGCCTACCCTTGGCCGAAAGGCATTCTGAAAGACTATTATGCAAAGCTGGGTCAGGACGTGCCTGAGGGCGCCTTCATAGCCCACGGCTTTGCCTATCCGGTCATCATCATGGTTGCCGTGGTTTTGATGATGACGGTTCTGATGACCCGTACCCGGTTTGGCCGGTATGTCTTTGCCATTGGCGGCAACCCCGAGGCCGCAGCGCTTTCGGGCATCAATACCCGTGCGATGACGGTCAAGATCTTTGCGCTGATGGGCGCTTTGGCCGGGATTGCCGCCATCATCGCCAGCGCCCGGCTGAACAGCGCCACAAACGCGTTGGGGGATCTGGATGAACTGATGGTGATCGCGGCGGCCGTGGTGGGCGGCACCTCGCTCGCCGGGGGGGTCGGGACGATCTATGGCGCGATCATCGGCGCGCTGGTTCTGGTGTCGCTGCAGACTGGTATGGTTCTGATCGGCTTCGGAGACGGGTCTTACCGCAAGATCGTGATCGGCGTGGCGCTGGTGCTCGCCGTCTATCTCGACATCGTTTACCGCAAGCGCATCAAGTGAAGGGGCCAAGACCATGGTAGACAGAACCGGAACCCCGCTTGTCGAACTGCGCGACATCTCGATCGCCTTCGGCGGCATCAAGGCCGTGGATCATGTCACGGTCGATCTTTACCCCGGCGAGGTGGTGGGCCTTCTGGGCCACAACGGCGCGGGCAAATCGACGCTGATCAAGTGCCTCTCGGGCGCCTATCGCAAGGATTCGGGCCAGATCCTGATCAACGGGCAAGAGGTTGAGATCCGCGATCCCCGCGACGCCCGCGCCCAGAACATCGAAACGATCTACCAGACGCTGGCGCTGGCCGACAATCTGGACGCCGCCTCGAACCTGTTTCTGGGGCGTGAACTGGTCAACAGCTTCGGCTTCGTGGACGAATCGAAGATGGAGGCCGAAACCCGCAAGATCATGGGCCGGCTCAACCCGAACTTCCGCAAGTTCAACGTGCCGGTCAGCGCCTTGTCGGGCGGTCAGCGCCAGTCGGTCGCCATCGCGCGGGCGGTGTATTTCAACGCCAAGATCCTGATCATGGACGAACCCACCGCCGCGCTTGGCCCGCATGAAACGCAGATGGTGGCCGAGCTGATCCAGGAGTTGAAGAAGCAGGGTCTGGGCATCTTCCTGATCGAGCATGACATCCATGCCGTGATGGACCTGTGCGACCGCGCCGTGGTGATGAAGAACGGCCAGCGCGTCGGAACGGTGGATGTGAAGGACGTGACCGACGATGACATCCTGGGGATGATCATCCTGGGCAAGAAGCCCCCGCAGGCCTACTGACATGTTCATCGGGCTGGATCTGGGCACTTCGGGCCTCAAGGGCGTGCTGATGACCGAAACGCAGGAGGTGGTCGCGGAAGCGACCGCCCCCCTGTCGGTGCAGCGGCCGCAGGAAGGCTGGAGCGAACAGTCCCCGGCCGACTGGATTGCCGCCGCCGAGACGGTGTTCGACCGGCTGGCGGCGCAGGGGCTGGGGCAGGTGCGGGGCCTTGGCCTTTCGGGCCAGATGCACGGCGCCACCCTGCTGGACCGCGCCGATGAGGTGCTGCGGCCCTGCATCCTGTGGAACGACACCCGCAGCCATGCCGAGGCCGCCGAACTGGACGGCGACCCGATGTTCCGGCGGTTGTCGGGCAACATCGTCTTTCCGGGCTTCACCGCGCCCAAGCTGATGTGGGTGGCCCGGCACGAACCGGCGCTGCGGGCCAGGGTGGCCAGGGTGCTGCTGCCGAAGGATTACCTGCGCCTGTGGCTGACCGGCGAACATGTCGCCGAAATGTCCGACGCGGCCGGAACGGCCTGGCTTGATACCGGCGCGCGCGACTGGTCGGATGATCTTCTGGCCGCCACCGGGCTGGACCGCAGCGCGATGCCGCGCCTGGTGGAAGGTTCGCAGGTCTCGGGCGTGCTGCGCCCGGCGCTGGCGGCCCGCTGGGGCCTGCCGAAAGGCGTGGTCGTGGCCGGCGGCGGCGGCGACAATGCCGCCTCGGGCGTGGGCGTCGGCGTGGTGCGCGCGGGCGAGGCCTTCGTTTCGCTGGGCACCAGCGGCGTGCTTTTCGCGGCAAATGACGGCTACCAGCCCGATCCCGCCACCGCGGTGCATACCTTCTGCCATGCGCTGCCCGACACCTGGCACCAGATGGGGGTGATCCTGGCCGCCACCGACGCGCTGAACTGGTATGCGCGGCTGGTGGGGGCCGATGCGGCGGCGCTGACGGGCGAACTGGGCGCCTTGCAGGCCCCGGGCAAGACCGTGTTCCTGCCCTATCTGGGCGGCGAACGCACGCCGCTGAACAGTGCGTCCGTCCGGGGCGCCTTTGCCGGGCTGGAACATGCCACCGACCGCACGGCCGCCACCCGCGCGGTTCTGGAAGGTGTGACCTATGCCCTGCGCGATTGCCGCGATGCGCTGGCCGCGACCGGCACCCGGATCGGGCAATTGCTGGCGGTTGGCGGCGGGTCGCGGTCGGATTACTGGCTGCGCCTGATCGCCACCGCGCTGGACGTGCCCGTCGCGCTGCCGGTGGCGGGCGATTTCGGCGGTGCCTTCGGCGCGGCGCGGCTTGCGCTGATGGCGGCCACCGGCGCCGGGGCCGAGATCGCGACGCAACCCCGGATCGCCCGGGTGGTGGAACCTGACCCCCGTCTGACAGCGGCCTTCGATGCGGGCCACGCCCGTTTCCGCGCCGCGCAAACTGCACTCAAGGATCTGACATGACCGATTTCTTCAAGGGCACTCCCCGCCATCCGTTACGAAGGCCCCGAAAGCCGCAACGAATTTGCCTTCCGCCACTACAACCCCGATGAACTGGTGATGGGCAAGCGGATGGAAGACCATCTGCGGTTCGCCGTGGCCTACTGGCACAGCTTCGCCTGGCCGGGCGGTGATCCCTTCGGCGGCCAGACCTTTGACCGGCCCTGGTTCGGCGACGGGCTGGATCTGGCGCGGCTCAAGGCCGATGTGGCCTTCGAGATGTTCGACATCCTTGGCGCGCCGTTCTACTGCTTCCACGATGCCGACGTGCGGCCCGAAGGCGCCACCTTCGCGGAAAGCCTGAAGAACCTGACCGCCATCGTCGATTACCTTGAGGAAAAGCAGGCCCGCCACAAGACGCGCCTGCTGTGGGGCACCTCGAACATGTTCAGCCACCGGCGCTGGATGTCGGGTGCGGCCACCAACCCTGATCCCGATGTTTACGCCTATGCCGCGGCCACGGTGAAGGCCAACATGGATGCAACGCACCGTCTGGGCGGGCAGAACTATGTGCTTTGGGGCGGGCGCGAAGGCTATGAGACGCTTCTGAACACCGACCTCAAGGCCGAGCGCGACCACGCCGGGCGCTTCCTGCAACAGGTGGTCGAATACAAGTACAAGATCGGCTTCAAGGGCACGATCCTGATCGAGCCCAAGCCGCAGGAACCCTCGAAGCACCAGTATGATTACGACGTGGCCACGGTCTATGGCTTCCTCAAGGAATTCGGCCTTGAGTCCGAGGTGAAGACCAACATCGAACAGGGCCACGCCATTCTGGCCGGCCACAGCTTCGAACATGAAATCGCGCTGGCGGCGGCCCTGGGCATCTTCGGGTCCATCGACATGAACCGCAACGATTACCAGTCGGGCTGGGACACCGACCAGTTCCCGAACAACCATGCGGAAAAAGCGCTGGCCTTCTACGAAATCCTTCGCGCGGGCGGCTATACCACCGGCGGCACCAACTTCGACGCCAAGGTCCGCCGTCAGTCGCTGGACCCGGAAGACCTGATCCTGGCCCATGTCGGCGGCATGGACACCTGCGCGCGGGCGCTGAAATGCGCCGCCGCAATGCTGGAAGGCGGAGAGCTGGAAGCCGCCCGCCGCGCCCGCTATGCCGGCTGGGAGACGGCACCTGCCAAGGCCATGCTGACGGGCACGCTGGAACAGGCGGCGGTGCGGGTCACGTCCGAAGGGCTGGAACCGCAGCCGAAATCCGGCCGGCAAGAGCGGCTGGAAAACCTGTGGAACCGCTACATCTGAGGGGGGCGCTGCCGGCGCCCCCGGCCCATCTGGCGCAACAGGTTGGCGCGGTCATGCAGTTCGGCATTGATCGCGCCGCCGACCAGCACCGCCCAGACCGAGAAGTAAAGCCACATCATCAGGATCACCACCGCCCCGATCGAGCCGTAGATCCGGTTGTAGCTGTTGAAATTCGCCAGATAGAGCGAAAACCCCATCGAGACGCCGGCCCAGGCCAGCGCCGCGAACATCACGCCGACGCTGATCCAGGGCGACCGGAACCCGCCCGGCACATTGGGGCCAAAGCGATACAGCAGCGACAGGCAGGTCAGCACGAACAGGAACATCACCGCCCAGGGCAGCACGCGGGTCAGCCGCCCCTCGAACGCGCCAAGCGGCAGATAGGCCAGCATGATGGGCATGATCACCACCGTGGCCAGCGCCACGATCAGCGCGCCGATCAGCGCCATGGTCAGCACGAAATCAACGGCATAGCCGGCGATCCAGCCGCGCGGGCGGGCGCGGTGCACCACATCCAGCCCCTGCACCAGCGCCGACACCCCGGCCCGCGCGGAATAAAGCGCGATGGCCAGCGAAAGGAAGGTCGCCCAGCCCAGCGTGCTGCGCGGCGCGGTCAGAAGCCCCGTCACCTGGTCATGCACCAGCACCGCCGCCTCATGTGGCAGGAAACGCTCGGCCATGGACAGATAGCCGCCGATCACCGCCGGATCGGCCATCAGCGACCAGATCGCCACCACGGCGGCAAGGCCGGGAAACACCGCGAACAGGGCGTAGAAGGCCACGCCCGCGGCGATCAGGCCAAAATGGCCGTCGCCCACCCGGGTCAGCACGGCCAGAACGAAGCGCCGAAGATGGTGCAGCATTTTCATGGGCGCAGTGTCGTGTGAAACCACCCCGCGCGCAACCATGGCCGGCAGGGCTTGATGCCCCCGCCCCGGTCATGGGATCAGCCGATGCAATGAAGGAGAACCGCAATGCCCTGGACCGCCGCCGATGACCGGCATGACAAGATGATCTACCGGCGCTGCGGCCGCAGCGGGCTGATGCTGCCGGCCATCAGCCTGGGGCTGTGGCACAACTTCGGCGATGACACGCCCCATACCGTGAAACAGGCCATCTGCCGCACGGCGCTGGATCACGGGATCACCCATTTCGATCTGGCCAACAACTACGGCCCGCCGCCCGGCAGCGCCGAACAGGCGTTCGGCGAAATCCTGCGGACCGATTTCGCCGGCCTGCGCGATGAGCTGATCATATCCAGCAAGGCCGGTTACCGCATGTGGGACGGGCCCTATGGCGAATGGGGCAGCCGGAAATACCTGATCGCCAGTTGCGACCAAAGCCTGAAGCGGCTGGGGCTGGATTATGTGGACATCTTCTATTCCCACCGCTTCGATCCCGACACCCCGCTTGAGGAAACCAT
Source organism: Fuscovulum blasticum DSM 2131 (assembly GCF_003034965.1). Taxonomy (GTDB): domain Bacteria; phylum Pseudomonadota; class Alphaproteobacteria; order Rhodobacterales; family Rhodobacteraceae; genus Pseudogemmobacter; species Pseudogemmobacter blasticus. The sequence goes on from NZ_PZKE01000004.1 coordinate 90,792, forward strand.
GGCCGCGCTGGACCATATCGTCCGGTCAGGCCGTGCGCTGTATGTCGGGCTGTCCAGCTACAACAGCGCCCGCACCCGGGAAGCGGCGGCGATCCTGCGCGATCTGGGCACGCCTTGCGTGATACATCAGCCCAGCTATTCCATCCTGAACCGCTGGGTCGAAAAGGACGGGCTGAAGGACACGCTGGCCGATCTTGGCATCGGCTCCATCGCCTTCACCCCGCTGGCGCAGGGGATTCTCACCTCGAAATACCTGAACGGCGTTCCGGCGGGCAGCCGCGCGGCGCAGGGCAAATCGCTGGACCCGTCGATCATCACGCCCCGCGCGCTGGACTCGGTCCGCGCGCTGGCCAATATCGCGGCGTCGCGCGGGCAGACGCTGGCGCAGATGGCGCTGGCCTGGGTGCTGCGCAACGGCGGCATCACCAGCGCGCTGATCGGCGCCAGCCGCCCCGAACAGGTGACAGACTGCGCCGGGGCCATCGGCAACCTGGATTTCAGCCCCGAAGAGCTGGCCGCCATCGACGCGATTGCCGAGGAACCGGCGGTGAACCTCTGGGCGCGGTCGTCCGAGACGGAGTGACCGCTACTCCTGCCGGATCCAGCGCGAGAAATCCGCGCCCGCGGGCATTTCGCGGGCGCGCGGGCTGATCAGGGCCCGGGCGCGCTTGTCGGCCAGCGTGCCCGGCCCGGCCAGCGCGCCGAAACGGTCCAGGTATTCCGGCAGATAGCCCGAAAGCAGCAGGCTGCGGTCCAGCGGCAGGTCGGGCGACAGCACCCGCGACAGCCGCCAGACCACGGTGGTGCAATTGGCGGTGACGGTGTTGTACCAGCGCGGCCGGGCGTTCAGGTCGTTGCCCAGTTGGACAAAGCCCAGAAAGACCTGGCGCAACTGGTCGGGCGTCAGGGTCAGCGGGTAAAGCCGCACCTCCTCGCCGCGCGGCACGGCCCGCCATTGCACGATGTCGGCCTCATCCGCGGCGATCAGCGACAGTTCGAACTGCCGGAAGAACCCGCCAAGGGCCGAGAAGCTCTCGCCCTTCTCGCGCCGGATCTCGACCGAAAAGGTCAGCGGCGGCGCGTCCGAAAACCGGAACGACACCAGCAGATGCGCAATATCCGGGTTGCCCCAGACCGAGGTGATCATGTCCGCCCCGGTCAGGTGCGACAGGTTGACGGTGCGGCTGGTCCAGTCCTGCACGGCGGCATGGTCGGCGCTGGTCCAGCGGAAGGCGCGGATGTTCTCCAGCGTGACCGTATCGCCCGTGACCTGCCCGCGCACGATGCGGGCCACGTCCGGCTCCCAGTCGCGGTCCTGCCGGGGGGGCAAGGTGAAGAACCACAGCAGCAGCGCCCCCGCCACCAGCACCAGCCCCGTCCAGCCCCAGCCGGGGCCCAGCCGCAGCCAGACCACGGCGGCCAGGGCGCCGGCAAGGGCAGCCAGCGCCAGCGGGCGCGCGGCGGGAAACTGAACCCACAGCATGGGGCCGGCCCAGGCCGCGAACAGGGCCAGCGCCAGCCAGAACAGCACGGCCCTCACCGGCGCAGGCTGGCGGTGACGTAGTTCACCGACAGGTCGCGGTCCGAGATCGACCAGCGCCAGGTGATGGGGTTGAACACCATCCCCTTGCGGTCCACCGGATCAAGCCCGGCGCGGCGGATCAGGTCATACAGCTCGTCCGGGGTGATGAACTTCTGCCAGTCATGGGTGCCCTTGGGCAGCCAGCGCATCACATATTCCGCCCCGACAATGGCCATCGCAAAACTTTTCGGATTGCGGTTCAGCGTCGAACAGATCATCAGCCCGCCGGGTTTCAGCAGATCATGGCAGGCGGTCAGATAGGCCAGCGGGTCCGAGACATGCTCGACCACTTCCATGTTCAGCACCACGTCGAACCGCTCGCCCGCCTCGGCCAGCGCCTCGGCGGTGGTGTTGCGGTAGTCGATGGTCAGCCCCGACTGTTCGGCATGAAGTTTCGCCACCGGAATGTTGCGCGGCGCGGCATCGGCGCCCACGACCGTCGCCCCCAGCCGCGCCATGGGTTCCGACAGAAGCCCGCCGCCGCAGCCAATATCCAGCAGCCGCAGCCCGGCAAAGGGCTGCTGCGTCGTCAGGTCGCGGCCGAATTCGGCGGCGATCTGGCGGGTGATATAGTCCAGCCGGCACGGATTCATGTTGTGCAGCGGCTTGAACTTGCCGTTTGGGTCCCACCATTCGGCGGCCATGGCTTCGAACTTGGCCACCTCGGCGGCATCCACCGTGCCCGTTCCGGGCGCTGTATTTGCGTGCATCGCGTCTGACATTGCTTTCGACTCCGTCACCCTGCGGCTATATATAGAACGCAATGGACCACAGATCAGGCCAAAGACGCGCGTTCGACATGTTGTACCCGCCGATCGACCCCTTCGATCAGCGCGTGATCGACGTTGGCGATGGACACCGTGTCTATGTCGAACAATGCGGCCACCCGCAAGGCGAACCCGTGGTCGTGTTCCATGGCGGGCCGGGCGGCGGTTGCAGCCCGACGATGCGGCGCTATTTCGACCCGGCGCATTACCGGGTGATCCTGTTCGATCAGCGCGGCTGTGGCCGGTCACGCCCCCATGCCAGCGTGGCCTCGAACACCACCTGGCATCTGGTTTCGGATGTCGAGGTGATCCGCAAGCAACTGGGGATCGACCAGTTCATCGCCTTTGGCGGAAGCTGGGGCGCCACCCTGGCGCTGATCTACGCGCTGACCCACCCCGAACGGGTGAAGCAGCTTGTCCTGCGCGGCGTCTTCCTGATGACCCGGTCCGAGCTGGACTGGTTCTATGGCGGCGGGGCCGGCGCCTTCTTCCCCGAGGTGTGGAACCGCTTCGCCAATGCCGTGCCGCCCGATGAACGCGGCAACCTGATCCTTGCCTATCACCGGCGGCTGTTTTCCGGCAACATGATCGAGGAAACCCGCTTCGGCCGGATCTGGGCGCATTGGGAAAACGCGCTGGCCTCGATCCAGCATGACGGGCATGTGGGCGAAAGCCCGGCCGATTACGCCCGCGCCTTTGCCCGGCTGGAAAACCACTACTTCCAGAACGGCGGCTTCCTGCAATGCGACGGCTGGATCTTGCGGGAACGCAAGCGCATCGCCCATATCCCGGCAACGGTGGTGCAGGGCAGGTATGATATGGTCTGCCCCCCGGTTTCGGCCTGGAAACTGGCCGAGGGCTGGGATCACTGCCAGATCCGCATGATTCCCATGGCAGGCCATGCCCTGTCCGAACCCGGCATCAGCGAGGCGCTGGTCCGCACCATGGACGGGCTGCGGGCCTAACCCAGCACCTCGTCCTGATGTTCGCCCAGTTTTGGCGCGGCGCGGCCAAGGGCCAGTTCGGCGCCCGAAAAGGTGATGGGCGTGCGCACGCCCGGAATGCCGTCCACCTCGATCTGCATCTTTCGCGCCACCACCTGCGGGTCGGCAAAGACCTCGACCAGATCGTTGATCGGGCCGGCGGGCACGCCTTCCGCTTCGCAGGCGGCAAGCAACGCGTCCTTGGTCCAGGTGCGGGTCACGGCGGTCAGCCGGTCGGTCAGCGCGACGCGGTTGGCAACGCGGCTGGCATTGGTCAGGAAATCGGGCGCCTCGGCCATGTCGTGCAGGCCAAGGATGCCGCACAGCTTGCGATACTGGCCGTCATTGCCGGTGGCGATGATGATCCAGCCATCGGCACAGTCGAACACCGCATAGGGGGCAAGGTTCGGGTGGGCATTGCCCATCTTGCGCGGGGCGGTGCCGGTGGCCAGGAAGTTCATCGCCTGATTGGCCATGATGCCGGTCGCCACATCCATCAGCGCCATGTCGATCTGCTGGCCCTGCCCGGTGGTGCCGCGCTGCACGACGGCGGCCAGAATGGCGGTGGCGGCATAGATGCCGGTAAAGACATCGGTCACCGCCACGCCCACCTTCTGCGGCTGGCCCGCGGCCTCGCCGGTCACGCTCATCAGCCCGGCCATGCCCTGAATGATGAAATCGTATCCGGCCCGGTGCGCATAGGGCCCGTCCTGCCCGAAGCCGGTGATGGAACAATAGATCAGCCGCGGGTTCACCTGGCGCAGGCTTTCGTAATCCAGCCCGTATTTCGCCAGACCGCCAACCTTGAAGTTCTCGATCACCACATCGGCCCCGGCCACCAGCCGGCGCACGGTTTCCTGCCCCTCGGGGGTGCGGAAATCGCAGGTGATGCTCTTCTTGCCGCGGTTGCAGCAGTGGAAATAGGCGGCGGAACGGTCGCCGTCCCTTTCAAGGAACGGCGGCCCCCAGCGGCGGGTGTCGTCGCCTTCGGGGGCCTCGACCTTGATCACCTCGGCACCAAGGTCGGCCAGTGTCTGGCCGGCCCAGGGGCCAGCCAGAATCCGCGCCAGTTCGATGACGCGAAGTCCCTCCAGCGGCGCGGCCATGGATCAGCCCGCCAGCTTGGCGTCGATGATGGCCTTGAGGTCGTTGTAGCTCATGTTCGAGTGTTTCTCGCCGTCGATCATCAGCGTCGGCGTGCCTTCAATGCCGTCGGCCTTCATGTTTTCTTCGAACCGCTTGACCATGGCATCCACCTGTTTGGCATCGGCCAGACAGGCATCAAGCTGTTCGTTGGTCAGCCCCGCCGTGATGCCGATGGTGCGCAGCTTGCCGATCACGACATTCGGGTCCTGGTCGGCCAGCCATTCGGCCTGCTGGTCGAAGAGCATGTCCGAAATGCCGAAATAGCGCAGATCGCCACCGCAGCGCGCCACCAGCGCGGCCCACAGAGCGAAGCGGTCGAAATAGACTTCGCGGTAGGTGAACTGCACCTTGCCGGTGTCGATGTAATCGGCCTTGAGCGGCTTGAACACCGTTCTGTGGAAATTGGCGCAATGCGGGCAGGTAAAGCTGGCATATTCGACAATCTTCACCGGCGCGTTCGGATCTCCCAGCGAGAAATCCTTCACCTCGGGCAGGGCCTCCGGCGTGGCGGGCGTCTCGGCGGTGGTCGTCTCTTGCGCCCAGGCCGGAAGCCCGGCCATCGCGGCGGCCATCGCCATCAGCGCCCGTCTGTTGATTGTCGTCATGGAGTGGTCCTCATTCAGCCTTGTGGCGAGTTAAGATGTTTTGCGCCAGCCGTTCAAGCGCGGCCCGCAGGCCCGGGTCGCCCACGGCGGCGGTTTCGGCGCTGGCGCGTTCGGCCAGCGCCGGGTCAACCGGGGCAGGGGCCTTGGGCGCGGCGGTGAATTGCGCCTGGCCTTCGGCAAAGCCAAAGGCCGAGGTTTGCGTTAGCAGGATGCGCGAAATCGCGTTATATCCGTAGACGGCATTGACCCGCGTGCGGATGGTGTCCTTCTGCATCTCGATGATCGGGGCGGCGGCGCCCTGCACCAGAAGCGTGAGGCTGCCGCCCATGCCTTCGCGGCCATAGCCCACCTTGACCGGCCGGGTGACGCGCGCGATGTCCTCGCCCACCACCTCGGGCCAGTGGGTCACCAGCCGGGCCACGGCAAACCCGCGCGCCTCGCCGGCATGGCGCAACTGGCCCTGCATCAGCGAGAAGGCCGGTTCGAACCCGCGTCGGCGGTGTTCGCTTGAAGGTTTCGCAGGGGCGGGTGTGCGGGCCATCTGGTCCTTGCCTTTTCGCGGGCTATCTTAGCGAAAGTTCGTGGCCCCGCCACCATGTCGGGAAGAAGAGAGCATAAAGATTGCGTGACGCCTTCCCCCTGTCCGATCAGGACGCCGCCCCCGAACTTCTGGCTTGGTATGACCGCCACGCGCGGGTGATGCCCTGGCGTGTCGGGCCGGCCGAACGGGCGGCGGGCGTGATGCCCGATCCCTATCGCGTCTGGCTGAGCGAGGTGATGCTTCAGCAGACCACCGTGGCCGCCGTGCGCGATTATTTCCGCCGCTTCACCGACCGCTGGCCCGATGTCCAGGCGCTGGCGGCGGCGCGGGATGATGATGTGATGGCCGAATGGGCGGGGCTTGGCTACTATGCCAGGGCACGCAACCTGCTGAAATGCGCCCGCGCGGTGGTGGCGCGCGGCGGGTTTCCCGGCAGCCGCGACGGGCTGCTCACACTGCCTGGCGTGGGGCCCTATACGGCCGCCGCCGTGGCCGCGATTGCCTTCGATGAACCGGCGGCGGTGGTCGATGGCAATGTCGAACGGGTGATGGCGCGGCTCTTCCTGGTGGAAACCCCGCTGCCCGCCGCCAAGCCCGAGCTGACCCGCCTTGCCGCCGGGCTTACCCCGCAGGACCGGCCCGGCGACTATGCGCAGGCGGTCATGGACCTTGGCGCAACGATCTGCACGCCGCGCAGCCCGGCCTGTGCCCTTTGCCCCTGGTCGCACCGCTGCCGTGCCCGGATGGAGGGCGTGCAGGCCGGCCTGCCCCGCAAGGCCGCGAAGACGCCCAAGCCCACGCGGCAAGGCACGGTCTGGGCGCTGCGCCTGCCGGTGGGCTGGGTGCTGGAACGGCGGCCCGACAGGGGCCTTCTGGGCGGCATGTGGGGCCTGCCCGGCGATGGCTGGGACGGCAGCCCCGGCGGCCCGCCCCCGGCCAGCACCGACTGGATCGAGGCTGGCGAGGTGCGCCACACCTTCACGCATTTCCACCTGCACCTGCGCGTGCTGGCCGCCCGGGCCGAGGTGCCGTTGCAACGTGGCGCGCCGGTGCCGGCAGACGGCTTCCGCCCCTCGGATCTGCCCACGGTCATGCGCAAGGCGCTGGCACTGGCGGATGCGGCATTGACCCACGCTTGAGGCTGGCGCCCAGAGGCGTATCCTGCAGCCGCCCTGAGGAGGCTGTTTCATGACGACTCTTTCCCCGCAGGAGGTTGCCCGCCCGCGCGCCGCCCTGCCGTTCTTTCTGTCTTACGGAACCATCCCGCTGGCCTTTCTGGGGGCCTTTGCAGGCGGGTTCTGGGTGATCGCCCTGCCGGTCTACTGCTGGTATCTGTTCTCGATGCTGGATGCGGTAACCGGGCTGAACCTTGATGACGCCAGCCCGGACACCCCCGAAGACCATCTTGGCCTGTATCGCCTGCTGACCATGGCCTGGTTTCCGGCGCAGTTCGCAACGCTGTGCTTCATGCTGTGGTATGTGCCGCAGGCCCCGCATCTGGACCTGGGCGCCCGGCTGGGCCTGTTCTTCGGCATCGGGGTGATGACCGGCACCATCGGCCTGCCCTATGCGCATGAACTGCTGCACCAAAGCCCGCGGATCGAACGCTGGCTGGGCGATCTTCTGCTGGCAAGCGTGCTCTACTCGCATTTCCGCAGCGAACACCTGCGCGTGCATCACATCTATGTCGGCACGCCGCGCGATGCGGTGACGGCCCGCTACAACGAAGGCTTCCACCGCTATTACGCGCGGGTGCTGCGCGATTGCCCGCGGTCGGCCTGGGCGGCGGAAAAGGCAATGCTGGCGCGGCGGGGCCGTCCGGTGTGGCACCTGTCCAACCCGTTCTGGCGCTATGGCGCGCTGCAACTGGCCATGCTGGCGCTGGCGCTGCTGCTGGGGGGCTGGGCCGGGCTGGGGCTGTTCCTGTTCCAGGCCGGGGTGGCGGTGTGGCAACTGGAGCTGACCAATTACGTCGAACATTACGGTCTGACCCGGCGGTATCTGGGCGACGGCCGCTATGAACATGTCCAGCCGCGCCATTCCTGGAATGCGGCCCACCGGGCAACGAACTGGCTGCTGATCAACCTGCAGCGCCACTCCGACCATCATTACAAGCCCGACCGGCGGTTTCCGCTGTTGCAGAACTATCCCGCAGACGAGGCGCCGCAACTGCCCTTCGGCTATCCGATGATGACCTTCGCCGCGATGATCCCGCCCTTGTGGCGCCGGGTGATGAACCCCCGCGTGCGGGCCTGGCGCAAGACCTTCTACCCCGACATCACCGACTGGCACGATTACAACAAGGGCCGCACCCCCCTGCCGCACGGCGCCCCTTAAGCCGCGCAAAGCGCCATTGCCACGCGAAAAGGCCCCGCCATGCAGGCATGGCGGGGCAGTGGCGTTTCCGGGCGGTCCGGGAACGCAGGCGTCGGAATTCCGGGTTGGAAAGGGTCAGTTCGGGCGGGTGCCCCCGGCCTCCATCTCGGCACGGATCTGCTGGCGCAGGATGTCGATCGGAATCATCTTGCCGTCGCGCTTGAAGTGCCAGTAGGTCCAGCCATTGCAGCTTGGCGCCCGTTCATAGGCGGCGCCGACCTGATGGATCGACCCCTTCACGTCATTGCCGACCAGCGTGCCGTCGGCGCGGACCTTGGCCTTGTAGCGGTTGCCGATGGAATACAGCTCTTCGCCGGGGCGCAACATGCCGCGTTCGACGACCTGCCCGAAGGGCACCCTCGGTTCGGCCCGTTTCGAGCCGGTCACTTCCAGCGCCGAGGCGTCATACTTGCGAACCCGCGCAAGCCGTTCGCTGGCGGCCTTGCGATAGGCGGCCTCGCGTTCGATCCCGATGAAATCGCGGCCCAGCATCTTGGCCACCGCGCCGGTGGTGCCGGTGCCGAAGAACGGGTCAAGCACCACGTCGCCGGGGTTGGTGGTGGCCACCAGAACCCGGTGCAGCAGCGCCTCGGGCTTCTGCGTCGGATGCGCCTTGTCGCCGTTTTCATCCTTCAGCCGTTCATGGCCGGTGCACAGCGGAATCACCCAGTCCGACCGCATCTGCACGCCGTCGTTCAGCGCCTTCAGCGCCTCATAGTTGAAGGTGTATTTGGCCGTTTCATCCCGGCTGGCCCAGATCAGCGTCTCATGGGCATTGGTCAGGCGCTTGCCCTTGAAATTGGGCATCGGGTTCGACTTGCGCCAGACCACGTCGTTCAGCAGCCAGAAGCCCTGGTTCTGCAACTCGGCCCCCAGACGGAACACGTTGTGGTAGCTGCCGATCACCCAGATCGCGCCATTCGGCTTCAGTAGCCGCTTGGCCGCCTTCAGCCAGCGGCGGGTGAAGTCGTCATAGGCCGCGAAGGATGAGAACTGGTCCCAGTGGTCATCCACCGCATCGACAAGGCTGTTGTCGGGGCGAAGCAGCTCACCCTTCAGTTGCAGGTTATAGGGCGGATCGGCGAAAATCAGGTCAACGCTGCCGGCGGGCAGCCCTTCCATGACCTCGATACAGTCGCCGTCAAGGATCTGGTTCAGCGGAAGCACGGGCTCCGCCTTGGTCTTGGTGATGCTCATTCTCTGCCTCTGTCCCCGGCATCTTGGTGTGCCGATGTTGGGCCCCAGAATGAGTCAGCCGCGAATCGCCGTCAAATTCTTTTTTGAATCAAGAGGTTACTGATTTCTCTTGGCACAAGATGTTGTGGACGGGTGCGAAGGAACGCCTATGCCAAGGGGTAACACCAATTTGTAGAAGCGCCTGAAGATGCGCCTTGGTGGGGTATCCGGCGTTCTTTTCCCAGCCATAGCCGGGGTGCTGTTGCGCCAAATCCACCATGATCCGGTCGCGTGCCACCTTGGCCACGATCGAGGCGGCGGCGATGGACAGGCAGCGCGCGTCGCCCTTGACCACGGCCCGTGCCGGAAGGGCCAGCCCGCGCGGCAGCAGGTTGCCGTCGATCAGCGCGAAATCGGCCGGCAGCCCCGCAATGGCCCGCTCCATCGCCAGATGGCTGGCGCGCAGGATGTTCAGGCTGTCGATCTCCTCCACGCTGGCATGTGCGACCGAGACGGCCGCATGTTCCTGCAACCAGCCGGCCAGCCGGTCACGCGCGGCCGCGCTCAGCGCCTTGCTGTCGGCCAGACCGGGGGGAATACGGCCGGGGTCCAGCCGCACGGCGGCGGCCGTCACCGGGCCGGCCAGCGGCCCCCGGCCCACCTCATCGACGCCCACGATATACAGCGCGCCGGCGGCGCGGGCTTCGGTCTCGAATGTGTCATCGGGGGCGGTGCGCATCGGTCAGCCTGTCGTGGTCGGGGTTGCAACGGGGGTCGGCAGCACGGGCAGCACCGGCAGGAAAGAGCCGTTCAGGCTAAGGATGGTCTTCTCCAGTTCCCGCGTGGCGGGCAGGGCGGGCTGGTCCAGCCGCCGCACCAGGAACCAGTGCCGTTCCACCGGCAGTCCGGGCGCGGGCAGGGTGATCAGGCTGCCGTTGCGCAATTCGTCGGCCACCGTATGCAGCGACAGGAAGGCAATGCCCAGCCCCGCCATCACCGCCTGCTTGATCGTCTCGTTCGACCCCATCTCGACCAGCGACCGTGGCGCCCCTTCGCCCAGCCGTTCCAGATAGCGCATCATCAGGATGCGGGTGCCCGAACCCGGTTCGCGCGCGATGAAGGTCTCGCCCGACAGATCGGCGGCGGTCAGCCCCGCCATGCCGGCCAGCGGATGGTCGGGCGGGGCAATCACCCCATGCGGATGCGGGCCCAGCGGCCAGGCCTCGTTCGGCGGCGTGCGCGGCGGGCGGCCCATGATCGCCAGATCGAAATGCATCCGCTCCAGATCGCCCAGAATCTGTTCGCGGTTGCCCACCTCAAGCACCACCTCGATGTCGGGATGCAGCGACCGCAGCACCTTGACCAGACGCGGCGCGAAATACTTGGCGGTCGAGACCACGCCCAGCGTGACCCGCCCCGCGCGGCCATCGCGAAAGGCCAGCACCTGCTGCACCGCCTGGGTCAGCGCCGCGTCGATCCGGCCGGCGCTGGCCAGCATCACCTGCCCCGCCAGCGTGGGCCCGCTGCCCGATCCGTCGCCATGGCGATACAGCAGCGGCAGGCCAAGCGCCTCTTCCAGCATCTTGATCTGGCTGTGCACGGCGGGTGTGGTCAGCCCCAGTTCCCGCGCGGCGGCGGTCATCGACCCGGTCCGCGCCACGGTGGCCAGCGCGCGCAACTGGCGCAGGGTAATCATCTCGGCCGGGTTCATTAGATTTCCCTTAAACTGACGATAAGAGATTTAAATTCCATTTGATGTCAAAGCAAGTATGTAACTCTTGCTAGACAGCCATCGGGGATAAAGATGTCAACCCGCCGTGCCTTGCCCGAAACCCATGTTCCGGAACCCCTGCGCCCGCTGATGCAAAGCATCGCGACCGCCTCCATCTCTCTGGCCCGCCTGATTGCCCGAAACGGCATTGAGCACAAGTTGGGCGCCGATGCCGAAGCCACCAATGCCGGCGGCGATTCGCAGAAGGCGCTGGATGTCTGGGCGGACGATCTGTTCCTGAAAGCCGCCCGTGACGGGGGGGTGCGGCATTATGCCAGCGAAGAGCAGGATCGTGTCGTCGACCTTGGCGCCGGCGACTGGGCGCTGGCGATTGATCCGCTGGACGGGTCGTCCAACATCGACACCAACGTGTCGATCGGCACCATCTTCTCGATCTACGCCGCCGCCGACACGCCGGATGCCAGCTTCCTGCGCCCGGTCAGCGAACAGGTCGGCGCGGGCTATGTGATCTACGGGCCGCAGACGGCGCTGGTCGTCACGTTGGGGCAGGGCGTGCAGCGCTATGCGCTGGACTATGACACCGGCGCCTTCGTTCTGGTCGAGCCGCAGGTTTCCATTCCCCCGGAATCGAACGAATTTGCGGTGAACGCCTCGAACTACCGGCACTGGCCCAAGCCGATCCGCGCCTATGTCGATGATTGCGTGGCCGGCGTTGACGGGCCGCGCGGCAAGAATTTCAACATGCGCTGGATCGCCAGCCTGGTGGCCGAGGCGCACCGCATCCTGGCGCGCGGCGGGGTGTTCCTCTACCCGGCCGATGACCGCAAGGGCTATGAACGCGGCCGGCTGCGGCTGCTGTATGAATGTGCGCCGATTGCCATGCTGTGCGCGCAGGCCGGCGGCGGTGCCACCGACGGCACCGATCCGATCCTGCAGATGCGGGTGGAAACCCTGCACCAGCGCACCCCGTTCATCTTCGGCACCAGGGCCAAGGTCGCCCGGATCGCCGCCTATCACGACATGCCTGAAATCGAGTCCGCCCTGTTCGGGCGGCGCGGACTGTTCCGGAGCTGACAGATCATGAGCAAGCGTTTTCCCATCATTTCGGTCACCGGGTCGTCGGGTGCCGGCACCAGCACGGTGAAACACACCTTCGAACAGATCTTCCGCCGCGAAGGGATCAAGGCGGTGTCGATCGAAGGCGACGCCTTCCACAAGTTCAACCGCGCCGACATGAAGGCCGAACTGGCCCGTCGCGCGGCCGAAGGCGACCAGACCTTCTCTCATTTCAGCTATGAGGCCAACGAACTGGCTGAACTGGAGCGGGTGTTCCGCGAATACGGCGAAACCGGCAAGGGCCGCAGCCGCACCTATGTCCATGACGAGGCCGAGGCCGCCAAGACCGGTGTCGCCCCCGGCAACTTCACCGAATGGGCCCCGTTCGAGGAAGGGTCGGACCTGCTGTTCTACGAAGGTCTGCACGGATCGGTGGTGAACGATACCGTCGATCTGGCCCGCCTGGCCGATCTCAAGATCGGCGTGGTTCCGGTGATCAACCTTGAATGGATCCAGAAGATCCACCGCGACCGCGCCACCCGGGGCTATTCCACCGAAGCGGTGACCGATACCATCCTGCGCCGGATGCACGCCTATGTGCATTGCATCACGCCGCAATTCACCCGCACCGACATCAACTTCCAGCGGGTGCCGGTGGTGGACACGTCCAACCCCTTCGTCGCGCGCTGGATTCCCACGCCCGACGAAAGCCTTGTCGTGATCCGCTTCCGCAATCCGCGCGGCATCGACTTCCCCTATCTGGTGTCGATGATCGCCGGGTCTTGGATGACGCGGGCCAACTCCATCGTGATCCCGGGCAACAAGCAGGATCTGGCGATGCAACTGATCCTGACCCCGCTGATCGAGCGCCTTGTGCGCGACGCCAAGCGCGCCTGACATTCGGGAGAAAGCAAGATGAACGCCCCCACCAGAACGGTGTCCGAACGCGACATGGCCAACGCAATCCGCGCGCTGGCCATGGATGCGGTGCAGAAGGCGAACTCGGGCCACCCCGGTATGCCCATGGGCATGGCCGATGTGGCAACGGTGCTGTTCAACCGCTTCATCACGCTGGACCCGGCCGATCACCGCTGGCCCGACCGTGACCGTTTCGTCCTGTCGGCCGGTCACGGCTCGATGCTGCTTTACGCGCTGAACCACCTGCTCGGCTATCCCGACATGCCGATGGAGCAGCTCAGCCAGTTCCGCCAGATGGGCGCGCGCACGGCGGGCCACCCGGAATACGGCCATGCGCAAGGGATCGAAGTCACCACCGGGCCGCTGGGGCAGGGCATTTCCACCGCCGTCGGTCTGGCGCTGGCCGAACGCATGGCGGCGGCGCGCTTTCCGGGGCTGGTGGACCATTACACCTGGGTCATCGCCGGCGACGGCTGCCTGATGGAAGGCATCAGCCACGAAGCGGGCGATTTCGCCGGCCATCTGGGACTGGGCCGCCTGATCGTGCTTTGGGATGACAACAGGATCACCATCGACGGCGATACCGCGCTGTCCACCTCGACCGACCAGAAGGCCCGCTTTGCCGCCTACGGCTGGCATGTGGCCGACTGCGACGCGCATGATCCCGAAAGCATCGCCGCCGCGATCACGGCGGCCAAGACCGATCCGCGCCCCAGCCTGATTGCCTGCCGCTCGGTCATCGGCTTCGGCGCGCCGAACAAGCAGGGCGGCCATGATGTGCACGGCGCCCCTCTGGGCGCCGATGAGATTGCCGCCGCGCGGGCGCATCTGGGCTGGCCGCATGAACCCTTCGTCGTGCCCGACGCGATCCGCGACGCCTGGGCGCGGGTCTCGGCCCGGGGGGCGGCGGCCCGCATCAACTGGCTGCGCAAACTGGCCGCCCACCCCGACCGCGCCGCGTTCGAGGCCGCGCAGGCCGCCGACCCGGCCCCGCTGGCCCCGGCCATGGCGGCGCACAAGGCGAAACTGATCGCCGACAAGCCCAAGGTCGCCACCCGCAAGGCCAGCGAAATGGCCATCGAGGTGGTGGCGGGTGCGCTGCCCTTTGTCGTGGGCGGTTCGGCCGACCTGACCGGATCGAACCTGACCAGGGCCAAGTCGCAGAAATCTGTGAAGCCCGGCGATTTCTCGGGGTCTTACATCCACTACGGCATCCGCGAACACGGCATGGCGGCGGCGATGAACGGCATCGCCCTGCATGGCGGCTTCCGCACCTATGGCGGCACCTTCCTGGTCTTCGCCGACTACTGCCGCCCCTCCATCCGGCTGGCCGCGCTGATGGGTGTGCCCGTCACCTATGTCTTCACCCATGACAGCATCGGTCTGGGCGAAGACGGGCCCACCCACCAGCCGGTGGAAACCCTGGCCGGCCTGCGCTGCATTCCGAACCTGACGGTGATCCGCCCGGCAGATGCGGTGGAAACCGCCGAAGCCTGGGAAATCGCGCTGGCCTCGGCCACGACGCCCACGCTTCTGGCGCTCAGCCGGCAGAACCTGCCCACCCTGCGCAGCGATGCGGCCGAAAACCTTACCGCGAAGGGCGCCTATGTCCTGCGCGATGTGGCGAAACGCGACGTGACGCTGATCGCCACCGGGTCCGAAGTGGAAATCGCGCTGGCCGCCGCCGACCTTCTGGCCGCCGACGGCATCGCCGCCGCCGTGGTCTCGGCCCCTTCGTTCGAGCTGTTCACCGCCCAGCCGGATGATTACCGAACGGCCGTTCTGGGAACCGCGCCCCGCGTCGGCATCGAGGCGGCAATCCGCCAGGGCTGGGATGCGGTGTTGCGCAGCGACGACGCCTTCATCGGCATGACAGGCTTTGGCGCCTCGGCGCCCGCCCCCGCGCTTTACGCGCATTTCGGCATCACCAAAGAGGCCGCCGCCGCTGCGGCCCGCAAACTGACGGGAAAATGAGATGACGGTTAAGGTAGCCATCAACGGCTTTGGTCGGATCGGCCGCAACGTGCTGCGCGCGATCATTGAATCGGGCCGCACCGACATTGAGGTCGTGGCGATCAACGATCTGGGCCCGGTTGAAACCAACGCGCATCTGCTGCGCTTCGACTCGGTCCATGGCCGGTTCCCGGGCACCGTGACCACCGGCGAAGACTGGATCGACGCCGGTCGGGGCAAGATCAAGGTCACCGCGATCCGCAACCCGGAAGACCTGCCCTGGGCCAATGTCGACATCGCGATGGAATGCACCGGCATCTTCACCGCCCGCGACAAGGCTGCGCTGCACCTGAAGAACGGGTCGAAGCGTGTTCTGGTCTCGGCCCCGGCCGATGGCGCGGACAAGACCATCGTCTATGGCGTGAACCACGACACGCTGACCAAGGACGATCTGGTCGTGTCGAACGCAAGCTGCACCACCAACTGCCTGTCCCCCTTTGCCAAGGCGATCCATGACGCCATCGGCATCGAGAAGGGGATGATGACCACCATCCACAGCTACACCGGCGACCAGCCCACGCTGGATACGATGCACAAGGATCTGTATCGCGCCCGCGCTGCCGCCCTGTCGATGATCCCCACCTCGACCGGCGCCGCCAAGGCCGTGGGTCTGGTCCTGCCCGATCTGAAGGGCAAGCTGGACGGTTTCGCGATCCGCGTGCCCACGCCGAATGTCAGCGTCGTCGACCTCAAGTTCATTGCCAGGCGCGCCACCAGCGCGGACGAGATCAACGCCGCCATCAAGGCCGCCGCCGACGGGCCGCTGAAGGGCATCCTGGGCTATACCGAATTCAAGAACGTCTCGTCCGACTTCAACCACGACCCGCGGTCGTCGGTGTTCCATCTGGACCAGACCAAGGTGATGGACGGCACCTTCTGCTCGGTCCTGAGCTGGTACGACAACGAATGGGGCTTTTCCAACCGCATGGCGGACACCGCCGTCGCGATGGGCAAACTGATCTGAGGAACCGAACACCATGGCACTGATCACGCTTCGTCAACTTCTGGACCACGCGGCCGAACATGGCTACGGCGTTCCGGCCTTCAACATCAACAACATGGAACAGGGCCTGGCCATCATGGAGGCCGCGAAGGCCTGTGACGCGCCGGTCATCATCCAGGCCAGCCGCGGCGCCCGCAGCTATGCCAATGACATCATGCTGGCCAAGATGATCGAGGCGCTGGCGCAGATCTACCCGGAAATCCCGCTCTGTATGCACCAGGATCACGGCAACAACGAAAAGACCTGCCTCTCCGCCATCAAATACGGCTTCACCTCGGTGATGATGGACGGCAGCCTTGAGGCCGACGCGAAAACCCCGGCCAGCTATGACTACAACGTCAACGTCACCGCCCGCGTCGCCGAACTGGCCCATTGGGTGGGCGCTTCGGTCGAAGGGGAACTGGGCGTTCTGGGCAGCCTTGAAACCGGCAAGGGCGAGGCCGAGGACGGCCACGGCGCCGAGGGCGAACTGGACCACAGCCAGTTGCTGACCGACCCGGATCAGGCGGTGGATTTCGTGAAGAAGACGCAGGTCGATGCGCTGGCCATTGCCTGCGGCACCAGCCACGGCGCCTACAAGTTCAGCCGCAAGCCCACCGGCGACATCCTGGCGATGAACGTGATCGAGGCGATCCACAAGAAGCTGCCGAACACGCACCTTGTCATGCACGGCTCCTCGTCCGTGCCGCAGGATCTGCAGGACATCATCAACGAATACGGCGGCGCCATGCCGCAAACCTTTGGCGTTCCGGTCGAGGAAATCGTCCGCGGCATCAAGATGGGCGTGCGCAAGGTCAACATCGACACCGATTGCCGCATGGCCATGACCGGCCAGTTCCGCAAGATCGCCACCCAGAACAAGGCCGAGTTTGACCCGCGCAAGTTCCTGAAACCCGCGATGGATGCCATGCGCGATCTGTGCAAGCTGCGGCTTGAAGCCTTCGGCACCGCCGGACAGGCATCGAAGATCAAGGTCATCGCGATGGATGACATGGCCAAGCGTTACGCCAGCGGCGCGCTCAAGGCCGTCTGACAGGAGATACCACCATGGACCAATCAAACCGCTACGCCCGGCTCGACCTCAAGGAAGCCGATCTCATCGCCGGGGGCCGCCATGTGCTGTGCGCCTATGTGATGAAACCCAAGGCGGGCTACGGCTACCTTGAAACCGCCGCCCATTTCGCGGCCGAAAGCAGCACCGGCACCAACGTCGAGGTGTCGACCACCGACGATTTCACCCGCGGCGTCGATGCGCTGGTCTACGAGATCGACCCCGCGAAGGAGATCATGAAGATCGCCTATCCGGTTGAACTGTTCGACCGCAACATCATCGACGGCCGGGCGATGCTGTGTTCGTTCCTGACCCTGACCATCGGCAACAACCAGGGCATGGGCGATGTCGAATACGCCAAGATGCACGACTTCTGGGTTCCGCCCTGCTACCTGCGCCTGTTCGACGGCCCGTCGATGAACATCGCCGACATGTGGCGCGTTCTGGGCCGCGATGTGCGCGATGGCGGCATGGTGGTGGGCACCATCATCAAGCCGAAACTGGGCCTGCGTCCGAAACCCTTTGCGGACGCCTGCTATGAATTCTGGCTGGGCGGCGACTTCATCAAGAACGATGAACCGCAGGGCAACCAGACCTTCGCGCCGCTGAAGGAAACCATCCGCCTGGTTGCCGATGCGATGAAGCGCGCGCAGGACGAAACCGGCGAGGCCAAGCTCTTTTCGGCCAACATCACCGCCGATGACCATTACGAAATGGTCGCCCGGGGCGAATACATCCTGGAAACCTTCGGCGAAAACGCCGATCACGTCGCCTTCCTGGTCGATGGCTATGTCACCGGCCCGGCTGCCATCACCACCGCGCGGCGGCAGTTCCCGCACCAGTTCCTGCACTACCACCGGGCCGGCCACGGCGCCGTGACCAGCCCGCAGTCAATGCGCGGCTACACCGCCTTCGTGCTGTCCAAGATGTCGCGCCTGCAAGGGGCCAGCGGCATCCACACCGGCACCATGGGCTATGGCAAGATGGAGGGCGACGCGTCGGACAAGATCATGGCCTACATGCTGACCGACGATGCCGCCCAAGGCCCGTTCTACCATCAGGACTGGCTGGGCATGAAACCCACCACGCCCATCATCTCGGGCGGGATGAACGCGCTGCGCCTGCCCGGGTTCTTTGACAACCTCGGCCATTCCAACGTGATCCAGACCTCTGGCGGCGGCGCCTTCGGCCATGTCGACGGCGGCACCGCCGGGGCGAAATCGCTGCGCCAAAGCTGTGACGCCTGGAAGGCAGGGGTGGATCTGGTCACCTATGCCAAGGATCACCGCGAACTTGCCCGCGCCTTCGAAAGCTTCCAAAGCGATGCGGACAAGCTGTATCCCGGCTGGCGCGAAAAGCTGGGCGTCGCGTAAGCGGCCTGATACACGGGCGGGGGACACCCCGCCCCCCTTCCTCTGGAGACCGACATGACCTTCGACCGCCGCATCAAGATTGCCCCGTCCATCCTCTCGGCCGATTTCGCCGATTTTGGCCGCGAGATCCGCGCGATCGAGGATCAGGGCGCCGACTGGGTGCATGTTGATGTGATGGACGGCCATTTCGTGCCGAACCTCACCTTCGGGCCGCCCGCCGTGGCCGCCTTCCGCAAGCATGTGAAAACGGTGATGGACGTGCATCTGATGATCGCGCCCGTCGATCCCTATATCGACGCCTATGCCAAGGCCGGCGCCGACATCCTGACCGCCCATATCGAGGCCGGGCCGCATATCCACCGCACGCTGCAGGCCATTCGCGGCGCGGGCATGAAGGCGGGCGTGGCGCTGAACCCCGGCACCCCGGCCGATGCGGTGGAACACCTGCTGGACCTGACCGATCTGGTCTGCGTGATGACGGTGAACCCCGGCTTCGGCGGGCAGAAATACATTGACATGACGGCCAAGGTCCGGCGCTTGCGCGCCATGATCGGGGATCGCCCGGTGCATATCGAGATCGACGGCGGCATGGACCCGACCACCGCGCCGCTGATGGCGGCGGCCGGGGCCGATGTGCTGGTCGCCGGCTCGGCCGTGTTCAAGGGCGGCTCGGTTGCCGCGCCCGAAGTCTATGGCGCCAACATCCGCGCCATCCGCGCCGCCGCCGAGGCCGCCTGATGGCGACCGCCGCGCCGGTCTGCGATTTCGGCTGGAAGGCGCCGGGCTTCACCCTGCCCGGCACCGACGGCAAGCTGTGGACGCTGCATGATGTGGCGGGGCCGAAGGGCACCCTGATCGTCTTCATGTGCAACCACTGCCCCTATGTGAAGGCCATCCTTGACCGGCTGGTCCGCGATGCGAACGACCTGCGCGCCTTCGGCATCGGCGTGGCGGCGATCAACGCCAATGATGCCGCCGCCTATCCCGATGACAGTTTCGACGAGATGAAGAAACTGGCGCTGCCCTTCCCCTATCTGCATGACGAAACGCAGGCGGTGGCCCGTGCCTGGGGCGCGGCCTGCACGCCGGATTTCTTTGGCCTGAATGCCGCCGGAAAACTGCACTATCGCGGCCGGCTGGATTCCAGCGGCAAGACCGCCGCCCCCGACGCCCGTCGCGAGCTGTATGAGGCGATGGTGCAGATCGCCCATACCGGCCGTGGCCCCGACCATCAGGTCGCCGCCATGGGCTGTTCGATCAAGTGGAAACCGGAATGACGGCGCTGATCTTCGATCTGGACGGCACGCTGATCGACAGCGCCCCGGCCATTCACACCGTGTCCAATGCCGTGCTGACGGCGCGCGGCTATCCGGCGCTGGACATGGCCACGGTGCGCAGCTTCGTCGGCAAGGGGGCGCCGCATCTGGTGCGCTGCCTGTTGCAGAACGCCGGCGAAAACCCCGACGGCCCGCTGTTCGATCCGCTCTATGCCGATCTTGTCACCCGCTATGAGACCGAGGTTGAGGGCAACACCCTCTATCCCGGCGTGGTCGAGGCGCTTGATGCCCTGGCCGCCATGGGCTGCGCGATGGCCGTCGCCACCAACAAGCCCGAACGCCCGGCACTGGCCGCCATCCGCCATGTCGGGCTTGAACGGTTCTTCCCGGTCATCCTGGGCGGCGACAGCCTGCCCACCCGCAAGCCCGACCCCGGCATGGTGCACGCCGCGCAGGCCCGCCTTGGCCGCGACCGCGCGCTGTATGTGGGCGACAGCGAGGTGGATGCCGAAACCGCCGTGAACGCCGGGCTGCCGTTCCTTCTTTACACCGAAGGCTATCGCAAGACCCCGGTGGAAAAGATGCCGCATCAGGCCGCCTTCAGCGATTTCAGCCGCCTGCCCGCGCTGGTGAAAGGCTGGTCATGGCCCTGAAGGCGCTGATCTTCGATGTGGACGGCACGCTGGCCGAAACCGAAGAGGCGCACCGCCAGGCCTTCAACGCCACCTTTGCCGCGCATGGTCTGGACTGGTGCTGGAGCGTGGCCGACTACACCCGCCTTCTGAAAGTGACGGGCGGCAAGGAACGCATGGCCGCGCATCGGGCGGCTGTCGGTCATGGCCCCGACGATGCCACCATCGCCGCGATGCACAAGGAAAAGACCGCCGCCTATGCCGCCATTCTGGCGCGGGGCGGCCTGCAGCCCCGCCCCGGCGTGCTGCGGCTGGTTGAACAGGCGCGCGCGGCCGGGCTGCGGCTGGCCATCGCCACCACCACCAGCCCCGGCAATGTCGAGGCGCTGTCCGCCTGTCTTTGGGGCAAGCCGGCGGATCAGGTTTTCGACGTGATCGCCGCCGGTGACATGGTGCAGGCCAAGAAGCCCGCGCCCGATGTCTATCTGCTGGCGCTGGAGCGCCTTGGCCTGCCGCCCGGTCAGGCGCTGGCCTTTGAAGACACGCTGAACGGCATCCGCGCGGCGCAGGGGGCCGGGCTGAAGGTCGTGGCCACGCCCTCGCTCTACTCGGCCGACGAAGACCACGCCGCCGCCGACCTGTGCCTGCCGGATCTGTCCGGGTTTGCCCTGTCCGACGCGCCCTGACCGGCCGCGTGTCGGCCCGGAAGTCACATCCCGTATGCTGAATATAACCTCCGCCGGTCCTTGCCCGGTGGCCTTGCCCCGCGCAGGCGGCTAGACTTCCGCGCGATCTGCCAGCGTGGGACAAGATGAAAACCGAACATGCCGCCATTGCCCGCAGCTCTCTGCTGCTTGCCTCGGCCCCCGAAGCGGTTGCGCAGGCGGTGCTGGAACAGGCCCGTGTCCGCACCTATCCGCGCGGTGGCACCATCTTTCTTCAGGGCGAACAGGCCAAGGCGATCTACATCGTCGCCGAAGGCTGGGTGAAACTTTACCGCATCGCCCCGAACGGTGCCGAAGCGGTGGTCGGCGTGTTCACCCGCGGCGCCTCGTTCGGCGAAGCGGTGGCCTTCCGCAGCGATACCTACCCGGTCGCGGCCGAAGCTGTCACCGATTGCGCGCTGATCCGCATCGACGCCGACAGCATCCTGCGCCAGATCCGCAGCAACCCCGAGGTGGCGATCTCGATCCTGTCGGCCACCTTCGTGCATCTGCACAGCCTTGTGACGCAGGTCGAACAGCTCAAGGCGCAGACCGGCGCGCAGCGCGTGGCCGAATTCCTGCTGGAACTGGCCGATTGCCCCTCTGGCCCCTGCACGGTGGCGCTGCCCTATGACAAGGTGCTGATCGCCGGCCGTCTGGGGATGAAGCCCGAAAGCCTCAGCCGTGCCTTTGCCAGGCTCAAGGATCAGGGCGTGACCATCCGTCAGAACATGGCCCTGGTCGAGGATGTCGCGCTGCTGCGCACCTATGCCGAGGAAGACCCGGCCACCGCCTGGACCCGCTGACCCGGCCCGGTCAGGGCAGGGGCGACAGGCCAATCACCGGCATATGCAGGTGCAACAGCCCCGCCCAGACCAGCACGGTCCCCGCCAGCCGCAGCGGTGACGGTCCGCCGCACGGGCGCCAGCGGCCGGTTGCCAGCGCGGCAAACGGCACCAGCCCGGTCTGCGCCGTCAGCCGCCGCCAGTCGGCCTCCGCCATGCTGCGCCGCCGCCGCCGTTCCACCACCGGCATCCCGGCCAGCGCCAGAACCAGGAACGGCCCGAACAGCAGCACATGCGCCAGATCGCCGTTCGGCAGCAGATGCGCCCCGGCCCACAGCGCCAGCGCCCACAGCAGCGGCTGGCGCGTCAGGCCGGCAATGCCGGGGCGGGCGGGGTCGAACCCCGTGGCGCGGCCTTCAAAGGCAAAGGGATTGGGCGCCCCGATCCCGAACACCGCCAGCGCAATGGCGGCAGGCATCATCAGGTTGACCGCCCAGCGGTGCCAGAGCTGCTGATCCCACAGCGGCACGAACGGCGCCCGCGCCGCCACCGCGATCAGCCACCCCAGCAACAGCAGCGACACGGCCGAGAACACCACCGCATAGCCGCGCGCGCCCAGCAGCGCCAGCAGCCGCCCCTTCACCCCCAGCGCCGCCGGAATCCGGTGCGACAGCAGGAAAAGCCCCATCGCCAGCGCAAATTCGATCCAGATGGTCATCGGGCAGGGCCTTTCCTTCGGGCCGGGGTCAGTCTGCCGCCGCACGCGGCAGGCGCGGCGCCCACCACACCGGCCACAGCCGCAGCACGAACAGCGCAAAGGCGGCCATCCACAGCCCGCCCGCCAGCAGCAGCGCCGGATCATGCGCCTCGGGCCAAGCCGACCCCAGATAGCGCAGCAGCGCGGCCAGCGGCAACAGCGCATAGGCCAGCGCCACGGCACGCGGCGCCACCAGCGGCCGCCCGGTATGGCCAAGGCTGGCCCGCGACATGATCGCCAGCGTCATGCCCCCCACGCCGCCGATGCCCAGCAGATGCAGCGCCGCGATCTCGGACCCGAAGCCCAGACCGGCCAGCCCCAGCATCGCGAACCCCGCCGCATTCGCGGCATAGGACAGGTGCAGCACCCACAGAATCGGCTTGTCCCATGTCCAGCCGCTGCGCCACAGCGCCACCCGCGCCAGGCCCGCCAGCCCGGCCACCACCGCCAGCCCGCCCAGCACCGGCTCGGGCAGTCCGGCCAGATACCCCGCCGCCACCCCGACCGAGGCGGCAATCGACACCGCCGCCAGCGGCGCGGGGTTGCGCGGCAGGCGGCTGTCGCGCCCGGTGGCCACCATGGCGTTGCGGGTAAAGCCCGGCGTCACCCGCCCGCCCAGCACCATGATCATGGCGCCCAGCGTCAGCAATCCGCCGCGCAGACCCGCCCAAAGCGTGCCGGTCAGCCCCATCCATTCCAGATGTGTCAGCAGGTTCGCGGTCCAGAACAGCGCCAGCAAGGCCAGCAGGATCATCTGCTGCGCCTTGGGCTTGCGGATCAGTTGCTCCAGCAGTTGCCCCGCCAGAACCGGCGCAAAGGCCAGATCGGTCAGCGCCACCACGCCGGGCGGCAGCCCGCCGGAAAACCACAGGGCCAGCCGCCCGGCCAGCCACAGCGCCGCCACCAGCGCGATGAATCGGTGCGGGGCGCCCTTCGCCCCCGTCCAGTTGGGAACGGCGGTCAGGAAGAACCCCGCCAGCGCCGCGCCGCCAAAGCCGAAGATCATCTCATGCGCGTGCCAGTGCTGCGGCATGGCGGCCGCCGGAAACCCGGCCTCCTGCCCCAGCGCCTGTGCCGCGATCCAGTGTTCCCACAGCGCCATGGCCAGCACCGCGAACAGGCCCGCCGCCAGAAAGAAGATGCGGAACCCTTCCGAGAAAAGGCGTTTCAGGGCGGTCATTCCGGGTCTCCTTGCAGGAACTGCCATCGCGGCGCAGGGGCCGCTGGCGATCCTGGCGCCCGGGCGCGGCCACCGGCCTTAACAAAAGTCAAATCCTTTCAGGCCTTTCTGTCGCGGCCCCCCTCCCGACAGGGCCGAAAAGCGGGAAAATACGCAAGTCAGAGTTGACTTTTGTCAAGTCGCAACCCCTTTCGGTGGTGTAGTCAGGACCAATGTCGTCGGTCCTTCGCCCCTTCCTTTGCCTTGTCGCCGTTCTGGCGGTCGCGCTTTATGGCGCGGCGGCGGGGGCGGCGGTTGCGCGCGGCCCGGTGACCGAGATGGTCATCTGCGCCGATGGCGGGACCACAACGATCCTTCTCGATGCGGCCGGAAATCCCGTGGAAAAGGGCAACTGCTGCGATTGCCTGAAATGCCTGCCGCTTGCGGCGGGCCTGTCTGGCCGCAAGCCGCCCCTTCCCGCGCCGTTCGGCCGCTTCCTGATGCTTCAGCCGCAGGCCGTGGCGGAACTGCCCGGCCCCTTGCCCCATGCCCGGCCCCTGCCACGCGGCCCCCCGATGGCGCGGTCCACGGAAACGCCCGCGCCGGTTCGGCGCGCCCTGCGTCCGTTGGCCGGATCTGTCGTCGTATCCCTTGAGTTTGGTCAAGAGATCCGAAGCCAGAACAGGCCAGGGTCCGGGCAACCAGATGAGGTTGCCCGATGACCCTGCTTTCCCGCCTGATCCTGCTTGTCCTGCTGCTGCTGCCGCTTCCGGCCGCCGCCGCCCCGGTTCTGGCCGGCTTTCTGGACAAGGTGCCCGCCGCGACGCTTGTTCCCGGCGCCGATGCCTATGGCCCCCTGCGCGACGACCTGCCGGTCGTGCCCGTGCTGAAGGGCGGCGAAACCCTTGGCTGGGCCTTCGTCACCTCGGATTTCGTGGGGACCACCGGCTATTCCGGCAAACCCATCCACACGATGGTGGCCCTGGATGCCCAGGCCCGCATCATCGGGCTGGATCTGGTCAAGCATTCTGAACCCATCGTCCTGATCGGCATCCCCGAGGCCAGGATCAAGGCGCTGGTCCAGGGCTACATCGGCCTTGATCTGGTGGCCGAGGCCCGGTCCGGCGGCACCAGCCACGACATGGACATCATCTCGGGTGCCACCGTCTCGGTGATGGTGATCGACGATTCCATCGTGCGCTCGGGGCTCAAGGTGGCCCGCACCCTGGGCCTTGGCGGCCTTGCGCCGGAAACCAGGCCCGCCGGCCCCGGGGTCGAGATCGACCCGGACGCCACCGCCGGCCCCGGCTGGATGACGATGGAAGGCGATGGCACCCTGCGGCGGCTGTCGCTGGACGTGGGCCAGTTGAACGCGGCCTTCGCCACGATGGAAGACCCGCGCGCCGCCGCCCGTGCCCTGACGGAACCCGCCGATACAACCTTCATCGACATGCAGGCGGCGCTGGTGTCCGTGCCGGGCATCGGCCGCGCCCTTCTTGGCGAACAGGAATTCACAAACCTGCAATCCTGGCTTGGCACGGGCGAACAGGCGCTGCTGCTGGTCGGGCGTGGTCTCTACAGTTTCAAGGGTTCGGGCTATGTGCGCGGCGGCATCTTCGACCGGATCGTCCTGATCCAGGATGACGTGTCGGTCCGTTTCCGCGACCGGATGCACCGCCGCGTGGTCAGCCTTGCCGCCAGCGGGGCGCCCGAATTCCCCGAGATGGACCTGTTCAGGATTCCCGCCGACAGCGGATTCGATCCGACCCGGCCGTTCCGCATCCAGCTTCTGGTGCAGCGCGAGGTGGGGCCGATCGAAAAGGTCTTCACCACCTTCGATCTGGGCTACCAGGTGCCGCCCCGCTTCCTGCGCGCGGTCGCCCCGCCGCCGGCCGCCGAACCCTCGGCCGCCGAACAGGTTGCCGCGCAGGATGAAGTCAGCGCCCAGGCCCAGTTGTGGAAAAAGATCTGGGCCGGATCGAAGCCCGAAATCGCCGGCCTGGCCGCGATGCTTGTGGTGCTGACGGGCGTGTTCTTCTTCCAGGGCTTCGCCACCCGCAACGCCCGCGCCTATTTCTGGTTCCGCATGGGCTTCCTGACCGTGACCCTGGTCTTCCTGGGCTTCTACGCCAATGCGCAGCTTTCCGTCGTCAACCTGATGGCGCTGTTCGGGGCGCTGGTCACCGGCTTCAGTTGGCAGGCCTTCCTGCTGGACCCGCTGACCTTCATCCTGTGGTTCGCCGTTGCCGCCGCGCTGCTGTTCTGGGGGCGGGGCGCCTATTGCGGCTGGCTGTGCCCCTTCGGCGCCCTTCAGGAACTGACCAACCGCATCGCCCGCGCCCTGCATGTGCCGCAATGGACGCTGCCCTGGGGCCTGCACGAACGCCTCTGGCCGATCAAGTACATGATCTTCCTTGGCCTCTTCGGCGTCTCGCTGATGTCCATCGAACAGGCCGAACATCTGGCCGAGGTCGAACCCTTCAAGACCGCGATCATCCTGAAATTCGTCCGCGCCTGGCCCTTCGTGGCCTATGCCGCCGCGCTGCTCATCGCCGGTCTCTTCGTCGAACGGTTCTACTGCCGCTATCTCTGCCCGCTGGGCGCGGCGATGGCGATCCCGGCCCGGATGCGCATGTTCGACTGGCTCAAGCGGTACCGCGAATGCGGCAACCCCTGCCAGAGCTGCGCCAACCAATGCCCGGTTCAGGCCATTCACCCCACGGGGGAGATCAACCCGAACGAATGTGTGAACTGCCTGCACTGCCAGGTTCTGTACCAGTCCAGGACGATCTGTCCGGTCGTCATCAAGCGCGAAAAGCGGCGGTCCGCCGTCGAGGGCGCCGCCCCGGTTCTGGGGCCGCCCCCCGTCGGCCATCCCAATGCCGCCCGCCACATCCCGAAATCCGCAAGAGGAGTATGATCATGGAAACCGACCACAAGACAGGTCTCAGCCGCCGCGCCCTGCTGGGGGCAACGGCGGGCGGCGCCGCGCTTGCCGGCTCTGCCGGACGGCTGGCGCTGACCCCGGCCGCCCTTGGCCTGGGGGCCGCCGCCGTGGCCCTGCCCGGCGCCGCCCGCGCCGCGGGCTTCGAGGTGGCGCCCGGCCAGCTTGACGAATATTACGGCTTCTGGTCCTCGGGCCAGACGGGCGAGATGCGGATTCTCGGCATCCCCTCGATGCGGGAATTCATGCGCGTGCCGGTGTTCAACCGCTGCTCGGCCACCGGCTGGGGCCAGACCAATGAATCGATCCGCATCCACCAGCGGACGATGACCGAGAAGACGAAGAAGCTGCTTGAGGCCAACGGCAAGAAGATCCACGACAACGGCGATCTTCACCACGTCCACATGTCCTATACCGAGGGCAAGTATGACGGCCGCTTCCTGTTCATGAACGACAAGGCGAACACCCGCGTTGCGCGGGTCCGCTGCGACGTGATGAAATGCGATGCCATTCTGGAAATCCCCAACGCCAAGGGCATCCACGGGATGCGCCCGCAGAAATGGCCGCGCTCGAACTACGTCTTCTGCAACGGCGAGGACGAGGCGCCCCTGGTCAATGACGGCTCGACCATGAAGGACGTGTCCACCTATGTGAACATCTTCACCGCCGTCGATGCCGACAAGTGGGATGTCGCCTGGCAGGTCATGGTCTCGGGCAACCTCGACAACTGCGATGCCGATTACGAAGGCAAATGGGCCTTCTCCACCAGCTACAACTCGGAAATGGGCATGAACCTGGCGGATATGACCGCCTCGGAAATGGATCATGTGGTGGTGTTCAACATCGCCGAGATCGAAAAGGCCATCGCCGCCGGCCAGTATCAGGAACTGAACGGCGTCAAGGTGCTGGACGGCCGGAAAGAGGCGAACAGCCTGTTCACCCGCTACATCCCCATCGCCAACAACCCGCATGGCTGCAACATGGCGCCCGACAAGCGCCACCTGTGCATCGGCGGCAAGCTGTCGCCCACCGTCACGGTGATTGATGTCACCCTGCTGGACGACGTGTTCTACAAGAACGCCGATCCGCGCAGCACCGTGGTGGCAGAGCCCGAGGTCGGCCTTGGCCCGCTGCACAACGCCTTTGACGGCAAGGGCAACGTCTTCACCTCGCTCTTCCTCGACAGCCAGGTGGTGAAATGGAACATCGACAAGGCCATCGCCGCCTACAAGGGCGAGCAGGTCGATCCGATCCTCGACAAGGTCGATGTGCAGTATCAGCCCGGCCACCTGAAAACCTCGATGGGCGAAACGCTTGAGGCAGACGGGAAATGGCTGGTCTGCCTGTGCAAGTTCTCGAAGGACCGCTTCCTGAACGTCGGCCCGCTGAAACCCGAAAACGACCAGTTGATCGACATTTCGGGCGACAAGATGGTGGTCATCCACGATGGCCCGAACTTCGCCGAACCGCATGATGCCATCGCAGTTCATGCCTCGAAGATGACCAACATCAAGTCCGTCTGGGACCGGCAAGACCCGATGTGGGCCGAGACCCGCAAACAGGCCGAGGCCGACGGCGTGAACCTGGACGACTGGCAAGACACCGTGATCCGCGACGGCAACAAGGTGCGGGTCTACATGTCCAGCCAGGCGCCGCAATTCGCGCTTGAGGAATTCACGGTCAAGGAAGGCGACGAGGTGACGGTGATCGTCACCAACCTCGACGACATCGACGACCTGACCCACGGCTTCACCATGGGCAACCATGGCGTCGCCATGGAAATCGGGCCGCAGCAAACCTCGTCCGTGACCTTCGTCGCCGGGGCGGCGGGCGTTTACTGGTATTACTGCCAGTGGTTCTGCCATGCGCTGCACATGGAAATGCGCGGCCGGATGTTCGTGGAACCGAAGGACGCCTGATCATGCTGCTGCGCGTCCTGATCCTTGCGCTGGTCTGCCTTGGCGCGCCCCTTCGGGCGGCCGAGGTCGCGGTCAGCCCCGGTGCGGGCGCGCTGGCCCGGGCCATCGCCGGGGCGTCCCCCGGCGATGTGCTGCTGCTGCAGGACGGGGCCTATCCGGGCCCCGTCACCATCGACCGCCCGCTTACGCTGCGCGGCCCCCGCGCGGCGGTGGTTGACGGGCAGGGGCAGGGCACGGTCATCACCATCACCGCCGCCGATGTGGTGCTTGACGGCTTTGCCGTCACCGGATCGGGCCGGCGCAACCAGGATCTCGACGCCGGAATCAAGATCGTCCGCGGTGCCGACCGGGCCGTGATCCGCAACCTGCTTCTGGTCGGCAACATGCACGGCATCGACCTGCATGGCGGCCGCGATGCGCTGGTCCGCGGAAACCGCATCGAAGGCCTGCAATCCGACCGCATGAACGAACGCGGCAACGGCATCTATGTCTGGAACAGCCCCGGCGCCGTGGTGGAAGGCAATTCGGTCCGCTGGGGCCGGGACGGCATCTTCGCCAACGCCTCGCGCAAGGACATCTTCCGCAACAACACCTTCCAGGATCTGCGCTTCGCCATCCACTACATGTACACGCATGACAGCACGGTTTCGGGGAATGTCTCTATCGGCAATCACCTGGGCTTCGCCATCATGTTCTCCGACCGCGTGGTGGTGAAGGACAACCTCTCGCTGGGCGACCGCGAACACGGGCTGATGCTGAACTTCGCCAACGGCGCCGATGTCGCCGGTAATCTGGTCCGGGGCGGCACGAAGAAATGCCTGTTCATCTACAACGCCCACAAGAACCTGATCTTCGGCAACCGCTTCGAAGGCTGCGGCATCGGCATCCACTTCACCGCCGGGTCGGAACGCAACGTGCTGACCGGCAACGCCTTCATCGGCAATCAGGAACAGGTGAAATATGTCGGCACCCGCAGCATCGAATGGAGCTTCGAGGGGCGCGGCAACTTCTGGTCCGATCACCCGGCCTTCGACCTGAACGGCGACGGCATCGCCGATGGCGTGTTCCGCCCCAATGACCTGATGGATCACATCCTCTGGTCGCAGCCCGCCGCCGCCCTGCTGATCGGGGCGCCGTCGGTGCAACTGATCCGCTGGTCGCAATCCAGCTTCCCGGCCACGCTGCCCGGCGGCGTGCTGGACAGCCACCCCCTGATGACCCCGCTGGTCATTCCCGTTCCCGATGACATCGCCGCGCAAGAGGCGCTTGTCGCCGGTCGCTGGGCGAAAGGCACATATGATGACACCGACCTTGACGATCTCGGCACTCACTAGGCGCTTTGCCGGCGTGGCCGCGCTGACGGACGTGACCTTCTCGGTCGCGCCGGGCGAACGGGTGGCGCTGCTGGGCCACAACGGCGCGGGCAAATCGACGATGATGAAGATCATCCTTGGCCTGATCCCCGCCACCACCGGCCAGCTTTCGGTCTGCGGTACCACGCCCGGCAGCCCCGAGGCGCGGCGGCAGGTGGCCTATCTGCCGGAAAACGTGGCCTTTCACCCGGCGCTGACCGGGCTGGAGCAGATCCGCCATTACCTGGCGCTCCGCGGCCAGCCGCCGGGCGGCGCGATGGCGCTGCTGGAACAGGTCGGCCTTGCCCCGGCCGCGCACCGCCGCATCGGCACCTATTCCAAGGGGATGCGGCAGCGCGTCGGTCTGGCGCAGGCGCTGATCGGGGCGCCCCGGCTTCTGGTGCTGGACGAACCGACCAGCGGGCTTGATCCGGTCTCGCGCCGCGATTTCTACACCCTGCTGGACGGGCTGGCGGCGCAAGGCGCCTCGATCCTGCTGTCCAGCCACGCCCTGACCGAGGTCGAGGCCCGCACCGACCGGATTCTGATCCTGTCAAAGGGCCGTCTGGTGGCCGAGGGCAGCCTGCCCGACCTGCGCCGCCGGGCCGCCTTGCCCGTGGCCATCACCATCGTGCCGCGCGACGCCGACGATCCCGCGCTGCGCCAGGCCCTGCCCGAGGCCACGCCCGCCGGCGGCGCCCTCCATCTGACCTGTGGCCAGGCCGACAAGCTGGCCGTTCTGGCCCGCATCACCCGCCTTGGCGACCGCATCCGCGACATCGAGGTGCAGCCGCCCAGCCTGGAAGACATCTACAGCCACTTCAGCCAGAGGGACGGACAATGAACCGCATCCTTGCCACCGCCCTGTGTGAATTCCGCATCGCGCTGCGCAACCGCTGGGTGGCCATCGCGGTTGTGCTGATGGCGCTGTTCGCGCTGGTCCTTTCGGCCGCCGGATCGGCCCCCACCGGCGGGCTGGGCGTTGACCGTCTGTCGGTCATCGTCGCCTCGCTCACCTCGCTGGCGGTCTATCTGGTGCCGCTGCTGGCCCTGCTGATGAGCTTCGACGCCATCGCCGGCGAGGTTGAGCGGGGTACGCTGCCGCTTCTGCTGACCTATCCCGTGGCACGCTGGCAGGTTCTGCTGGGCAAGATGGCGGCCCATCTGGCCGTTCTGACGCTGGCCGTCGTCACCGGCTATGGCCTTGCCGCCGGTGCTGCCCTTCTGGCCGATCCTTCGGCCAAGGCCGGGCTGCCCGCGCTGGTCCGGCTGATGTGGTCCTCGGTCGTGCTGGGGGCCACCTTCCTGGGGGCGGGCTATGCCCTGTCGTCGCTGGCCCGCCGTCCCTCGGGGGCGGCCGGGCTGGCTGTGGGCCTGTGGCTGGCGCTGGTGGTGCTGTATGACCTTGGCCTTCTGGCCGCCATCGTGGCCGACAACGGCGGCTGGTTCACCACCCACGCCTTCTCGGTGGCGCTGCTGGCCAACCCGGCCGATGCCTTCCGCCTGTTCAACCTGGCCGCTTCCGGGGCCACCGCCGCCGCCTCTGGCGTGGGGGGCGCCGCGGCGACCATTCCGCTGTGGCAGGCGCTGGCCTCGCTGCTTCTCTGGCCGCTTGCCGCGCTGGCGCTGGCCACGCTGGCCTTCCGAAAGGTCACGCCATGAAACACCGCCTTGCCCTCGCCCTGATCCTGCTCATGGCCGCCTGCCGGGACGAAACGGTGCAATCCACCGCCGCCGTCGCCCTGACACCCGATGCCGTGGGTCATTTCTGCCAGATGAACCTGCTGGAACACCCCGGCCCCAAGGGGCAGGTGCATCTGGAAGGCCTGCCCGGCACGCCGCTGTTCTTCAGCCAGGTCCGCGATACCATCGCCTATGCCCGCCTGCCCGAACAAAGCCACCCGATCCTGGCGATCTGGGTCAATGACATGGGCGCCCCCGGCGCCACCTGGGATGATCCCGGCGCCACCAATTGGATCGACGCCCGCCGTGCACATTACGTTGTGGGGGCCGCCGTCGAAGGCGGCATGGGCGCGCCCGAGATCGTGCCCTTCGCAGACCCCGCCGCCGCGCTGGCCTTTGCCGCCGAACATGGCGGCGCGGTCATGGATCTGGCGCAGATCCCCGATGCCCTGGTGATCCCGCCCGACACGGCCGAAACGGGCGACGATGCCGATTACGCCCGCCGCCTGCGCGCCCTGTCGAACCAGCCCGAAGGATAAGACCATGCTGAACCGCCGCCGCTTTCTGGCGATCTCTGCCGCGCTTCTGGCCCCTGCCGCCGCCGCGGCACAGCCGCTGCATGTCGAAACCGGGCAGGCGCTGGGCGCGCGGGTCACGCTGCGGCTGGCCCATCCCGATGCCCCGGCCATTGCCGCCCGCGCCATGGCCGAAATCGACCGGCTTGAAACCATTTTCAGCCTGTATCGCACCGACTCCGCGCTGTGCCGGCTCAACCGTCAGGGCCATCTTGATGACCCGCCGTTCGAACTGCTGGAATGTCTGTCGCTGGCCGGGGCCGTGCAGGCCGCCAGCGGCGGCCTGTTCGACCCGACGGTGCAGCCGCTCTGGGCGCTTCATGCCGAAGCCGCGGCGCGGGGCCGGCTTCCCGATCCCGCGGAACGGCAGGCCGCCCTGGCCCGGACCGGCTGGTCGCATCTGCGGCTGGACGCCAGCCGCATCACCCACGGCCCCGGCCGCGCGCTGACGCTGAACGGCATCGCGCAGGGCTACATCGCCGACCGCGTTGCCGCCTTTCTGGCCGCTGCTGGGCTGGATGACATCCTGATCGACACCGGCGAGCTGCGCGCGCTGGGCGGCCACCCCGATGGCGGCGCCTGGCCGGTGCATCTGGCGCAGGGCGGGCAGGTCGCGTTGCGCAGCCGCGCGCTGGCCACCTCGGCCCCGCTGGGCACCACCTTTGATCAGGCCGGGCGCATCGGCCATATCCTTGATCCGCACAGCGGCCTGCCGGGGCCGGCGGTCTTTCGCGCTGTCAGCATCTCGGCCCCCTCGGCGGCGCTGGCCGATGCCCTGTCCACCGCCGCCTGCCTGATGAAAGTCAAGGATCAGGTCGCCGCGCTTTGCGATGCTTTCCCCGGAGCAAAACCCGAATCTGCCATACCTGTCTGAAAGACCTTCTCATGATCCGCGCCCTGACCGCCACCGCCACCGCCACCGCCCTTGCCCTGTCGCTGACCGCCCCCGCCTTCGCGGGCGATGCCGCCAAGGGCGAGGCCGATTTCAAGAAATGCAAATCCTGTCACTCGATCGTCGGCGCCGATGGCACCGACATCGTGAAGGGGGGCAAGACCGGCCCCAACCTGTTCGGCGTGGTCGGGCGCCCGGTCGGGTCTTTCCCCGATTTCAAGTATGGCGACAGCATCCTTGCCGCCAACGCCGCCGGTCTGGTCTGGGACGAAGCCGCGCTGACCGCCTACCTTGCCGACCCCAGCGCCTGGCTCAAGGCCGCAACCGGCGATGACAGCGCCAAGTCGAAGATGACCTTCAAGCTGACCAAGGGCGGCGAAGACATGGCCGCCTATCTGGCCACGCTGAAATAGGTCACACCGCCCCCTTGCCGGTGCCGCTCAACCCGGCGCTGCATTGCAAGACCGTTGACGATGGGGCACAACGCATCCCCAATGCACCGGCAAAAGGTGCATTGGGAGTTGACGTTCCGGCAAAGCCGTTCCAACTCCGCACGAAAGGCCTGCCCTTCGGCCGGCATTCTGGAACTGCTTTGCTGGAGTAAACCGATGTTCAAGC
The DNA here is from genome assembly GCF_003034965.1 of Fuscovulum blasticum DSM 2131. Lineage (GTDB taxonomy): Bacteria > Pseudomonadota > Alphaproteobacteria > Rhodobacterales > Rhodobacteraceae > Pseudogemmobacter > Pseudogemmobacter blasticus. Next base: position 124,411 of record NZ_PZKE01000004.1, read on the forward strand.
GCCTGATCATTGCGATCATCCTTCTTGGCCTGATCGTGGGCGGGATCGTCTGGTTCAAGTTCTTCCGCGACGGCATGATCGCCCAGTATATCACCGGGCAGGTGCCGCCGCCGGTTCCGGTCAGCGCCGAAACCGTCGAAGCCGTGACATGGGAGCCGGGCATTGATGCCGTCGGCACCTCGGTCTCGGCGCAGGGCGTGGATCTGGCCATCGAATCCGGCGGTCTGGTGCGCGAGATCCTGTTTGCCGGCAACGACAGCATCACCAAGGGCCAGAAGCTGGTCCAGATCGACGATGACAGCGAAAAGGCCTCGCTCGCCGCCGCACAGGCCGCGCTGACCGTCGCCATCGCCGAGGCCAAGCGTGCCAATACCCTGTCGGAACGCGGCGTCGGCGCCGTGACCACCGTCGAAAGCGCCGAAGCACAGGTGGAAAGCGCCCGCGCGCAGGTGGCGCAGGTGCAGACCTCGCTGGACAGCAAGCAGTTGACCGCCCCCTTCGCCGGCGAAATCGGCATCCCCCAGATCGAGGTGGGTCAGTATGTGACGGTCGGCACCATCTACGCCACCTTGCAGGATCTCAGCCGGATGCGCGTCGATTTCGCGGTGCCCGAACAGCAGATCGCCAACCTCAAGCTGGGCGGCGCCGTCACCGTCACCTCGGAAGTGGGCGATTTCAGCGCCGGCGGCACGATCATCGCCGTCGAACCGCGGGTCGATCCGAATTCGCGCCTCGTCTCGGTGCGGGCCGAGGTGGAAAACACCAAGGGCCGCCTGTTCCCCGGCCAGTTCCTGCGCGTGCGCATCGCCCTGCCGAAAGAGGAAGGCGTGATCGCGGTGCCGCAAACCGCCGTCAGCTCCACCCTCTATGGCGATTCCCTCTACGTCATCCGCCCCGGCGAGGCCGCCGATGAGCTGAAGGTCGAACAGGTGTTCGTCACCCTCGGCCGCCGCTCCGGTGGCCGGATCGAGGTGGTCAAGGGGCTGGCCGCCGGCGATCAGATCGTCACCTCCGGGCAGAACCGCCTGACACCGGGCTCCAAGGTCAAGATCGACAATTCGGTCGCGCTTGACGCCCCCGCAGGCGAATAAGGGCAAGCCGATGAACTTTTCAGAAATCTTCATCCGCCGCCCGGTCCTGTCCACCGTCGTGGCCGCGCTGATCCTGTTCCTTGGCCTTGCCTCGGTGCTGAACCTGCCGGTGCGGCAATACCCCGAAGTCGATGAGACGGTGGTCACCATCACCACCGTCTATCCGGGTGCCGCGCCCGAACTGATCCAGGGCTTCATCACCTCGCCCATCGCCTCGGCCGTCTCGACGACCGAGAACATCGACTATGTGACCAGCGCCTCGCGCCCCTCGGCCTCGGTCGTGACGGTGCAGATGAAGCTGGGCGCCAACCCCGACATCGCCCTGACCGAGGTGATGTCGAAGGTGCAGCAGGTGCGCGGCGAACTGCCGTCCGACGCGGAAGACCCGGTGATCGTTAAGGGCACCGGCCAGACCTTCGCGCTGATGTATCTGGCGGTGCAGAACCCCAACATGACGCCCGAACAACTGACCGAATACCTTGAGCGGGTGGTCCGGCCGCGGGTGACCAACATCGACGGCGTGGCCCAGATGGAAATCATGGGCGCCGCCGAATATGCCATGCGCATCTGGCTGGACCCGCTGCAGATGTCGGCGCGCGGCGTGACCGCCACCGATGTTCTGGGCGCGATCCGGGCCTCGAACTTCCTGTCGGCGCCGGGCAAGACCGAAAACGAATACTTCGCCTATTCGCTGACGCTCGATTCCACCGTTCAGTCGGCCGAGGCCTTCGGCGCCCTGCCGCTGGTGCAGGGGGCCAACGGCACCGTGCGGCTGCGCGACGTGGCCCGCATCGAACTGGCCTCCGGCTCGACCGATGCGATCGTCACCTTTTCCGGCGAACCGGGCACCTTCATCGGCATCATCCCCGCGCCGGGCGAAAACCAGCTTGACGTGGCCGCCAACGTGTTGGCCGAACTGCCGCGCCTGAACGACACGCTGCCGCAGGGCATGACCATCACCATGGTCTATGACTCCACCGAAACCATCGCCGCCTCGATCTCCGAGGTGTTCAAGACCATCGCCGAGGCCGTGGTCATCGTGGTCGTGGTGATCCTGCTGTTCCTTGGCTCGTTCCGCTCGGTCGTGATGCCGGTGGTGACGATCCCGCTGTCGCTGGTGGGCGTCTGCTCCATCATGCTGGCATTGGGCTATTCCATCAACCTGCTGACGCTGCTGGCCATGGTGCTGGCCATCGGTCTGGTGGTGGACGACGCCATCGTCGTGGTCGAGAACATCCACCGCCACATCGACGAAGGCCAGAAGCCCGCCCGTGCCGCGATCAACGGCATGAAGGAAATTACCGGCCCCGTCATCGCCATGACCATCACGCTGGCCGCCGTGCTGGCGCCGCTGGCCTTTACCGGCGGCCTGACCGGATCGCTGTTCACCGAATTCGCGCTGACGCTGGCCGGGTCGGTCATCATCTCGGGCATCGTGGCGCTGACGATCACCCCCACCATGTCGGCCCGCCTGCTGACGCATGATGCGCCGGGGCGGTTCCAGTCCACGGTCGACCGGGTGCTGACCGGGGTGGCGAACTGGTATGAACGGCGGGTGTCCTCGTCGCTCGACTATCGGCCGGTCACGCTGCTGATGGTGCTGTCGCTGGTGGGCGCGACCGGGTTCATGTTCCTGAACACCTCGTCCGAACTTGCGCCCGAGGAAGATCAGGGGGCCCTGTTCGCCATCCTGAACGGCCCGCGCTACGCGACGCTGGAATATACCGATGCCTTCACCGCCGAAATCGGCAAGCGCACCGCCGACATCCCCGAGGTGCAGACCTCGTTCTCGGTGGCGGGCATGGGCGGGGCCTCGAACACCGGCTTCTACATCTGGGCGCTCAAGGACTGGGCCGAACGCAGCCGCAGCCAGTCGGAAATCCAGGGCCAGATCCAGGGCATCCTGAACGATACCCCCGGTCTGCAAAGCTATGTCTTCGCACCGCCCTCGCTGCCCGGTGCCGGCGGCGGCCTGCCGATCTCGATGATCATCCAGTCGATCCACTCGCCCGACCGCGTGTTCGAGATCGCCGAAGAAATCCGCAACAAGGCCATGGCCAGCGGCATGTTCATCGTGGTGCAGAACAGCCTGGCCTTCGACGCGCCGCAGGTCCGCATCACCATCGACCGTGACCGCGCGGCCGAATTGGGCGTCAGCGTGTCCGAGATCGGCAACACGCTGGGCATCCTGGTCGGCGGCGGCGCGGTGGCGCAGTTCGACCGCGATTCCAACAGCTATGACGTGATCACCCAGGTGCCGCGCGAATGGCGCGACAACCCCGAACGGCTGGGCGAATTCTTCGTCCGCTCCAGCTCGGGCGCGATGCTGCCGCTGTCTTCGGTGGTCAAGCTTGATCCGGGCATCACCGCCGCCTCGATCGAACAGTTCAACCAGTTGAACTCGACCACGCTGTCGGCCATGCCGATGATCGGCCTGTCCACCAGCGTTGCCCTGGCCGAGCTGGAGCGGATCGCAGACGAAGTTCTGCCCGACGGGTTCTTCGTCGATTACTCGGGCCAGTCGCGGCTGGAAAAGACCGAAGGCAACACCATCCTGCTGGCCTTCGGGGCGGCTCTGGTGGTGATCTACCTTGTCCTTGCCGCGCAGTTCGAAAGTTTCCGCGATCCGTTCATCATCATGATGTCGGTGCCGCTGTCGATCTTCGGCGCCATGCTGCCGCTGTATCTGGGGGCCAGCACGCTGAACATCTACACGCAGGTCGGCCTGATCACCCTGATCGGCCTGATCACCAAGCACGGCATCCTGATGGTGGAATTCGCCAACCAGCAACGAGAGGAGCACGGCCTGTCGCGCCGCGCCGCCATCGTGGCCGCTGCGAAAACCCGTCTGCGCCCGATCCTGATGACCACCGCCGCCATGGCCCTTGCCGTGGTGCCGCTGATCATCGCCGAAGGCGCCGGCGCCGCCGCCCGTCAGGCCATGGGTCTGGTCATCTTCACCGGGCTGGTGATCGGGACGGTGTTCACCCTGTTTGTGGTGCCGATGTTCTACACGCTGATCTCGCGCAGCGATGCGTCGTTCGAAGGCCACCGCAAGGACGTGGAAAAGACCTTCAGCCCGGTCTGATCCGGCCCTTCAGGGCCGCAGGGCAGAAAGACAGGCGGGGCGGATGATCTTCATCCGCCCTTTCCTTTTGGAGCCAATAAACCTAGCTAGCCAAAAATTTCTTGACCAGTGGTGCGGAAGTGGCTAGCTAAATTCATGATCAACAAACCTGAAATCGTCAACCTGTATCAATTTTCCAAACGGTTCCCCGATGAGGAAGCCGCAAGGAAGTATTTTGAGAACAATCGCTGGGCTGGCGATGTCTCCTGCCCACATTGCGGCAGCTTTTCGGTTGCCGGGGTCAAGAACCACAAGCCGATGCCCTACCGCTGCCGGGACTGCCGCCAGCATTTCAGCGTCCGCACTGGCACGGTTCTGGCAGAATCACGCCTTCCGCTGCACAAATGGCTCATGGCGATTTACATGATGACCGCGGCGCACAACGACATCCCTGCCACGCAGATGGCTCGCGAACTCGGCATTACGCAGAAGTCGGCATGGTTCCTTGCTCAGCGTATCCGCGAAACGTGGTTGGCCGGCCAAGGCAGTGGCATGGGCGATCATGTGCAGGTTGATGAAACCTATGTAGGTGGTCGTGAGAAGAACAAGCACGCGGACACGAAGTTGCGCGCCGGTTGCGGATCGGTTGGCAAGACCGTCGTTGCCGGCATCCGCTCCGAAACTGACGTGGTTCGCACTGTGGGGGGGCATGACACCAATGCCGCTACGCTGGGGCCGTTAGTTCGGGCTAAGGATAACACCAGCGCGATGGTCGTTGCGGACACTCACCGCGGCTATGTCGGACTTCCAGCAGCAGGCCTCAACCATATCCGCATCAATCGCTCACATTGCGAGTATGTCCGCGACATAGCCCACACCAACGGCACTGAAAGCTTCTGGTCGTTGCTGAAGCGCGGCTATGTTGGCATCTATCACTGCGTGAGTGTGAGGCATCTGCATTGCTACGCCAACGAATATTTATTCCGCCACAACACTGCGAAAGCAGGCGCAATGGCATTCATCGAAAGGACGCTGTGCCGGTCGGTAGGTAAGCGGCTAACCTACAATGGTGTGATCCATGTCTGACGACAAGAGGGTGATCAAGCCGATCGACGCGGAGTTTGATGCAGTCGCCAAGGCGATGGTGAAAAATCTGACTGATGTTCCTCCGGCCCATTCGAAAGATACTGTGGCACTGGAAAGGCTAGAAACTCAATCTAGCGGTCGGATTACCTCCCGTGGCACGGCAGCGGCCAATACTCATATTCGTAGCTCAACATCCTCCGGGAGAATTTCAGTGGCCAAGGTAATCTCGCTCTTCAATCACAAAGGTGGCGTCAGCAAGACCACTACAGCCTTCCACCTTGGCTGGAAACTGGCCCGACTGGGAAAGAGAGTTCTGATTGTGGATGCCGATCCGCAATGCAACCTAACTGGCTTAACTTTGGGCATAGAGGATTACGATTCGCTGTTCGCTTTTTACGAAAGCAAGCAGAACACAGACATTTTCAGCAGTCTTGCCCCGGTGTTCGCCTTGGGTGGTGATACGGTATCTTCTCAGGGGGAGAAAACGCCGATTGCCAAAACCAACAATCCGAACCTGTTTATTCTTGCTGGAAACATACGGTTTTCTGAGATAGACACTCAAATCGCGACAGCTTTAACTAGCAGCGCGACAATTCCTATTCTCCGCCGCTTTGTAAGTGCCTTTAGCGAATTGATACGTAGGGTTGCAAAAGATAACGACATTGATATAGTTTTGGTCGACATGAGTCCAAGCGTTTCGGCCACAAATCACTGTATCCTGATGAGTTCAGACTACTTTATAATCCCAATTTCGCCAGACTTCTTCTGCTATCAGGCCATAGATTCGCTTAGCAACGTTTTTCCGCGCTGGGTTGAGGAAATCGCGAGCTTCAAAGATGGTGGCGCGGATTCTCTTCCTGCAAATAATCCAAAGATGCTTGGTTATATTTCTCAGAACTACCGAATTTACACCGTAGAAGATAAAGTGGAAACGCCAGATCAAAAGCAAATGTCGAAAGCTTATCTTGATTGGCTGTTAAAGATAAAAGACCTCGTATCAGGAAAGCTTGTCCCGGTGCTAGAAAGTAGAGGTATGATTGTTGGGGAGGAGAAGTTCCGGGATGCAGTTGGTTACGATGAACCTTATCACCTAGCGGGCGTTCAAAACTTCAGCGGCTTAATACCAGTATCTCAAAAGCTTTCGAAGCCTATCTTTGAGCTGACGTCGTCTGACGGCCAATGGACAGGCGCGCGCTGGGTCCGAAAGGATGCCAAGGGTAAGGAGCATGGGATCAAAGTGAACATAGAAGAGGCCAACATGGTCTACACTCGCCTCGCAGAAGCTATCATCGCTATGGCATAAGCCGTGGCGTGGCTTGGCTAGAGGTCCCTTTCCTTTTGCCGTAGCGCGCCGCAACGCCCCGCGACGGCACGCCACGATGCCGGCCCGCGCCCGCCGTGGTCTAATCCGCCGCACCAACCCTGCGGCCAAAGGCCCGACATGCCCGCCACGATGCCAGATCCCCCGGCCCGCGCCTGGCGCGGCATCGGCCATTCGACCAATCTGGTCGGTCGGTGCTCGGCCTGGCTGGCCAGTTGCGGTTTCAACGATGCGCCGGTGCCGCTGCACATCTGGGGTGTGCGGGAAATGAACCCCAGCCTGTTCACCATGCTTGATCAGGCCGAAACCCTGCCCGAAGCGGGCGGGGCGTTCCTTTCCTATCTGACCGCCATGTTCGGCCTTGATCCCGAACAGCGCGCCCCCGCCCCCGCCGGGTGCCGCCGCTTCCGGTCCTCTGTCCTGCGGCTGATCCAGGGCTGGGGGTTTGACAGCAACGGGGCAGAAGGCGCCGTGTTGAAAGGCTGGGTCGAAAGCCGCTTCGGCATCTGCCCCTCGTTCCACCGCCAGATTATCGACCACATCGCCAGCCCCGCCTGGGCCACCTATGTGGAAGAAAAGATGTCCAGCCGCTTTCACAACAACACCATCTGGGTGCAGCTCGACCTGCTGTTCGAATTCTGCCAATGGGCCATCGCCCGCTTCGCCTTTCCGGGCGAAACCCACCTTACGCTGTATCGGGGCATCAATGCGCTTGACGAACACCGCATCCTTGAACGGCAGGGCCGCACCGCCGTGCTGCGGCTGAACAATCTGGTCTCCTTCACCTCTGACCGCGAGGTGGCCGATTGTTTCGGGGACCAGATCCTTGCCGCCCGCGTGCCGCTGCCCAAGGTGCTGTTCTTCAACGGCCTCCTGCCCTCGCGTCTTTTGCAGGGCGAGGGCGAGTTTCTGGTGATCGGCGGCGAATTCCGGGTGGCCCTCGATCATGTCTGATCCCGCCGACCGCGCCCTTGCCGCCTATCTTGGCTTCGCCATCGGTGATGCCCTGGGTGCCACCGTCGAATTCATGACACGGGGCGAAATCTCCGCCAAACATGGCGTTCACCGCGACATCACCGGCGGCGGCTGGCTGAATCTGCCGCCGGGCGTTGTGACCGATGACACCCAGATGTCGCTGGCGCTTGGCCGGTCCCTCCTGCGCTGCGGCGGGCTGGATGCCGCCGATCTCTGCACCGAATTTGCCGCCTGGCTGCAAACCGGCCCCGCCGATGTGGGCAACACCTGCCGCCGTGGCATCCGCCGCTTTCTGCGCGACGGCAGCACCGAAGGCCCGCCGTCCGAGGGCGATGCCGGCAATGGCGCCGCGATGCGCGTGCTGCCGGTGGCGCTGGCCACGCTGGGTGCCCCCGACCGTGCCCGCGACTGGACGCTGGCGCAGGCCCGCACCACCCACCACCACCCGCTGTCCGATGACGCCTGCCTGGCGCTGGTCGCCATGGTGCAGGCGCTGGTGCAGGGGCAGGGCCGCCCCGCCGCGCAGGCGCTGGCCGAGGCGCTGGCCGCCCGCCACCGCGCCTTTCGCCTTGTGCCCTATCCGGGCCGGGCCTCGGGCTATATCGTCGATACGATGCAGACCGTGCTGCACCATTACCTGACGGCCGGCAGCTTTGCGGAAACCCTGATCCAGACCGTCAACCAGGGCGGCGATGCCGATACCACCGGCGCGCTGGCCGGGATGCTGGCCGGCGCCACCTGGGGTCTGCAGGCCATTCCCGACGCCTGGCTTGCCGCGCTTGACCCCGCGGTCGGCGCCGAAATCCGCGCCCAGGTGCCGCGCCTGCTGGCGCTGGCCGGCTAACCCGCCTGCCGCGCCATATCGGCCTGCCGCGCGACCAGCCGGTCCGCCAGCTCGCTGCGCCCGCCCGCCCCGGCCACCGCGCGGCGGATCGCGTCCTCGGGCAGCCGCGTCACCACCGCAATCGCGGCCCGCACCGCCTCGGGCGTCATGTCGCCGAACAGCGCCGCCGCCTGCGGATTGTCCGGGTCGTGCCGCAGCCGGTCGATCTCGGACACGCTGTCGCCAAAGGCGCGGCCCTTCGGATCGCCCTGCGCGCGGAACTCCAGCGCGCCGCCCAGATCCAGCGTTGTCACCACGCCCGCCACCACGCCCTGATTGTCGCCGCCAAACCCCGCCGCATCCCAGTTCGCCAGCCAGGCATGGACCCCCAGCCAGCCCTGCGCCTGCCGCCGCTCGGCTTCGGAAAACTGCGCGATATGGCGCTTGTCCAGCGGGACGAACACCGTGGCCACCTCGCAGGGATCGCGCGTCGCCACATAGGTCAGCACCGGCGCCCCCGCCAGCCGGTAGAGCCGCGCCGCAATCCGTTCGTTGCGCGCCAGCGCCGCCGTTTCCACCTGCTTGACGTAATAGCGCTGCCCCGCTGCATCCTGGAACACGCCGCCCGGCGTGCTGCCCAGCCGCGCGCCCACCCGGTGCAGCGCCGCCGTGTCCAGCACCCTGTCGTCCAGCGCCACCGTCCGCCGCACCAGCGCCAGTTGCGCCGGCGTTTCAATCGCGCCGGGCCGCGCCTTGCGCACCAGGCGGATCGCCTCGCCCGGCTCCATCCCCAGTTCGGCCAGCAGCCGCGCCGCCGTCATACCGGCCCGGCCCAGCCCACCCCGGCAATGCAGCACCACATCTGCCCCGCCTCGCAGCAGCGCGCGGATTTCGGGGCCGTGCTGCGCCCAGTCGGCCTCGAACCCCTCGGTCGGCACCGAATAATCGGCCACCGGCAGATGCCGCCAGTCCATCCCGCGCTGCCGCACCCCTGCGCCCAGATCGGGCACCCGCAGCGCCACCAGCTCGGCCGGTTCCACCAGCGTCAGCACCAGCCGCGCACCCCAGGCGGCGATCGCATCCAGATCGGCCGCCAGATCGCGCGCCCAGGCCCCGCTGGCCGCCGCCAGATCGTGCTTGCCCGGACAGAAGGTGATGCCGATCCGCCCCATTTCCGGGGCGGCCCGCACCTCGGCAATTTGCAGCGGATGGGTCTGGCTGGTGCGGGGGGCGGCCATGCTGTCGTCCTGCAAGGGGTTTCCCCGCAGCCTAGCGCAAGCCCCCGCCCGCCGCCATGCCGCCGGTCAGAACGCCAGCGGCCGGTCCCCCGCCGCGTCATGAATCCGGCTGGGCAGGCCCATGCCGTTCAGCAGGGTGATGAAGGGGCGGGGGTCCAGCTCCTCGACATTGACCATCGTGCCCACGTCCCACACGCCTTCGGCAATCAGCAGCGCCGCCACCACCGGCGGCACGCCCGCCGTATAGGAAATGCCCTGCGCCCCGGTTTCCGCATAGGCCTCGGCATGATCGGCCACGTTGTAGATCGTCAGCTCCACCGGCTTGCCGTCCTTCACGCCCCGCACCACGTCGGCGATGCAGGTCTTGCCGGTATAGGTGGGCGCCAGGCTGGCCGGGTCGGGCAGCACCGCCTTGACCACCTTCAACGGCACCACTTCCTGCCCCTCGGCCGTCATCACCGGCTTTTCGCTCAGCAGGCCAAGGTTCTTCAGCACCGTGAACACGTTGATGTAATGGTCGCCGAACCCCATCCAGAACCGCACATCCGCCTGCGGATAGCGGGCCGACAGCGAATGCACCTCGTCATGCCCGGTCAGATAGGCCTTCTGGTCGCCCACCACCGGCAGCGTCCAGGTCTGGCCCACCTCGAACATGCTGTTCGACTGCCAGCCGCCGTTCTGCCAGCTATAGACCGTGCCGGTGAATTCGCGGAAGTTGATCTCGGGGTCGAAGTTGGTGGCGAAATACCGCCCGTGCGACCCGGCGTTGATGTCCACGATGTCGATGCTGTCGATCCGGTCCAGCATCCCCTCGGCCACCCGCGCCCAGGCGTTCACCACGCCGGGATCAAAGCCGATGCCCAGGATCGCCGTCACGCCCTTCGCCTTGCAGCGGTCGCGCCGACGCCATTCGTAATTGCCATACCACGGCGGCGTTTCGCACACCTTCGCCGGGTCTTCGTGAATGGCGGTGTCCAGATAGGCCGCCCCGGTCTCGATGCAGGCTTCCAGCACCGTCATGTTCACGAAGGCGCTGCCGACGTTGATCACGATCTGGCAGCCGGTCTGCCGGATCAGATGCGCCACGGCGCCGGTGTCCATCGCATCCACCGCATGGGCCCTGAACACGCCCGGCACCTTCATCGCGCCTTTGTCGATCACGCCCGCGATGATGGCTTCGGCCTTTTCCACCCGGCGGCTGGCAATGTGCAATTCCCCCAGCCGGTCATTCGCCTGCGCGCATTTATGCGCCACGACCTGCGCCACGCCGCCTGCACCAATGATCAATACGTTCCGTTTCATCGGAAACCTCCTCGGTTCGGGGGAAGGGGGGATCAGCCCAGCGAATCCCGGTAATCGGCATAGCCGAACTCGCGCGCGACGGTCAGGCTGCCATCCGCTTCGCGGATCACGATCGACGGCATCTTCACGCCGTTGAACCAGTTCTTCTTGACCATCGTATAGCCCGCCGCATCGGCGATGCTCAGCCGGTCGCCCACCGACAGCGGGTTTACGAACGAAAATTCGCCAAACACATCGCCCGCCAGACAGGACTTGCCGCACACCATATAGGGATAGGGGCCGTCCGTCTCCATCTTGCCGGGCTGGCGATAGATCAGCAGGTCCAGCATATGCGCTTCCACGCTGGAATCGACAATCGCCAGATCCTTGCCGTTGTTCAGGATGTCCAGCACCGTCACCTCAAGGCTGGCCGCCCCGGTGATCGCCGCCTCGCCCGGCTCCAGATAGACCTGCACCCCGAAACGGTCCTGAAACGCCTTCAGCCGCGCCGCCAGCTTTTGCACCGGATAGCCGTCGCCGGTGAAATGGATGCCGCCACCAAGGCTTACCCATTTCAGCCGCTTCAGCAGGCCGCCGAACTCTTCCTCGATCCGGGCAAGCTGCCGGTCGAACAGATCGAAATCAGCATTTTCGCAGTTGTAATGGATCATGAAGCCGGAAATCCGGTCCATCACCCGCTCGATCCTGGTCGCGTCCCATTCGCCCAGCCGTGAATACTGCCGCGCCGGATCAGCCAGGTCGAAGCCGCTGGTTGAAAACCGCGGGTTCAGCCGAAGCCCCCGCGCAATCTGCGCCGACTGGTTGTCGAACCGCTCCATCTGGCTGATCGAGTTGAAGATGATCTTGTCGGCATAGCCGACCGCTTCCGCGATCTCATGGTCGGCCCAGCCCACCGAATAGGCATGGGTCTCCAGCCCGAACTTCTCGCGCCCCAGCCGCAGCTCATACAGGCTGGAACTGGTGGTGCCGTCCATGTGCTGCCGCATCTGGTCGAACACGCCCCAAGTGGCAAAGCATTTCAGCGCCAGCAGGCATTTCACGCCCGAGGCCGCGCGCAGCTCGTCCATCACCGCCATGTTGCGGGCCAGCCGCGTGCGGTCGATCAGGTAATAGGGCGTCTGGATCATCGAATCCCCCAGGGGCAGCAAGGGACCAAAAACACGAAGCGCGGTCTCTAAGGCCCCCACCCCCCCTATGCAAGCCCCATGACGGCCGCATGACAGGGGCAGGGGGACAGGCATACGTCAAGCATACGCGAAACATACGCCGCGCAGACGCGATGCAGACGCAGATTTCTGACCGATTTCAGAGCCTTGACCCGTTTCTCGGATCAGATCATGCGAATGGTCTCCTTCCCCACCGCCAGCACATACCCGCGCCGCGCGATGGTCTTGACCAGCAGTTCGGATACCAACTGGTTGCCCAGCGTATCGCGCAGCCGCTTGACCCGCGTCGCCCCTGCCGCCTCGTCGCAATCGGCCTCGGACCGGCCGCTGATCACCGCCTCGATCTGCGCCCCGGTCAGCACCTCGTCATCCATCCGCGCCTCGGCCAGAACGCTCAGGGTTTCCAGCGCGGCCTCGGTCAACTGGAACTCCAGATCGTTGATGTAAACCGCCCGCGCCTCACGCGAAATCATCAGGCTGGCCACCTGGATACCGCTGCGCTGAATGGCCGAAATGCGGCGGTTCAGCACGATGATCGTCACCAGAAACACCAGCGCGGCAATCAGAAGCGCGGTGGAAAACACCAGCAGCACAAAGATCACCATGCGATAGCTGGTCAGCACCTCGGAGAAAGCCGTGCCGGATTGTGCCAGTATTTCCAAAAGCTTGATCTCGGCGCCCGACCGCAGATCGTTGTTTTCCACAAAGATCCGCTCGACCCGCGCGTTGAAGGCATTGGCGTCGGGCAGGTTCAGGAACAGGAACAGCGCCGCCCCGAACAGGATCACGACAATGGCCGCGATGCCAAAGCCGACAACGCGGTTTCCCTGTTTCAGGCTGTCAATAGCGAAGGAAGTAGGCGCCGGCACTGGCTTTCCTTTCGTCCAGACCTTCCGGCCCGAAAGTGGACAGAACATTCAGCAGCGTCCAGCCGTCCCCGGCCAGCCGTGGCGCCAGTTCGCCGGCGGCGGCCTTCGGGCTGCAATTGGCGTCGCTGACCCGCGCCACGCCATAATGCAGTTGCAGCGGGGCATCCTTCTTGGCCTTGTAATCGGCATAGCACTCGGCCGCTGCCGGCCCGGCAAGGGTCAGCGCCAGCAGGGCTGCCGCGGCCAGAATCAGTCTTGTCATGTCTCGCTCCGTGATGGAGGGCCGTCGTCTCCCCCACTCTGCGCGCCCCGCCCCCGATATTCAATAACAGCGCCGCGGATCTGGCGGTTATCTGATAACGCAATGGATTCATTGCCATCCATCTTGCCGCTCTCCGGGGGAATCGGGCGCCTTGGCCCGCGCTCCCTGCGGATAACGGCCCCGGCTCCCAAGGCGTGTTGCGCATCTTGGCGGTCTGTCGGAAGATAAATCTGCGATCAGTGTTTTGTCTTTGTGCTACCCTTATTCAATCACAATGACAGGACGACTGTGATGGCCGTCGAAATTGTTGACCCCGGATCGACCGAACTCATCCATCTTGCCTCGGTCGATGTGAAATTCTCGGGCGCCCATATCGGCGGCGGGATCTATTTCAGCGCCAACCACAACCCCACGCCCGGCGGCACCAACACCGCGATTCCGCAGCGAAGCCTGGACGGCCAGGTCGAGCAGCACGCCACCACGGAATACGATTACACGCTGCCTTTCGGCGGCGCCCCCTGGGACGCCTATCGGGAAGACACCGACAACAACGGAACCCTTGATTACGTCAAGGCAGGCTTCGACATGAGCCTTCACGTCGGCGCCCGCCTTTCCAGCACAGGACAGTTCTATAACGGTCCGGCGGTTCCGCTGCTGATCGCCAACGATCCGAACGATCTGTTCGGAACGGTCACCATCACCGGCTATCCGTCGGCAGCCAATTCGCTGAATGGTTTGGGCGGCGTTCTTCACCAGACGACCGGAACGCTTGCCGCCGGACAGTCGATTTACACAGGCGAAAATGCCTATGTAGAACAGGATGTTGGTGGTGACATCGGGGGTTATTTCACCATTGACGGTGCCGAAGCCCTGGGCGGCATGAGTGGCGGCGGAACCTTTCTGGACTATGATGCCGATGGGGATGGCGTGACGGAAACCTACCTGATCGGCGCGGTCGCCCGGGGCGGCGTTGCGTTTGATGAGAATGGTCAGATCGTCGGGACGTTTGTCCAATCCACCTCGTTCTCGCCGCATTACGCGGACCTGGCCGCCACGATCCAGTCGCTGACCGGTGATGATGCCCGGACGGCGGATGACTTTCCCCGCATGACGCTGCTGTCGGCGCAGACGGCCGGATCAACGCTGACAACCGTGCAGGGCCAGTTCTTCCACGAGGACATCTACGGCGGGGTCAACGACGATGCGCTTTTTGGCGGTGGCGGCGATGACCGGATCTTTGGCGGGGTTGGCGCCGACCTTGTCAGCGGCGGCGCCGGCAATGACACGCTGACAGGTGGCGCCGGCGCAGACTGGTTTGCGGCAGACAGCTTTGCATCGGGCGGGAACGACGTGATCGCCGATTTCGATGGTGCCGGCGGCGATGTGATCGACCTGAGCAGCTATTTCCAGACGCTTGACGATGTCGTCGCCGCCGCGACGGAAACGCCGGATGGTTCGATCCTGATCGCGCTGCCCCCGTCGGCGGGCGGGGGAACCGTGCAGGTGTTGAATACGTCGATTGCCGACCTGAACGCCGTCAATCTTAACGTGATCTGCTTCGCCGCAGGCACCCTTATCCTGACAGCGCAAGGCGAGGTGCCGGTTGAAGATCTGGTTCCGGGGGATGAGATCATCACCCGTTCCGGTGCCTCAAGATGCCTGAAGGCGGTCAATACGCGGGTTCTGGGCGATCTTGAGCTGACGCTTCGCCCGAACCTCTGGCCGGTCGTCATTGCCAGAAACGCCCTTGGCCCCGATGTGCCCAGCCGAAACCTGCGCGTGTCGCCCCAGCACAGGGTTCTTGTGAACAGCAGGATCGCGCATCATATGGGGCATGACGATGTTCTTGTTTCCGCAAAAAGCCTTCTGGGCGTACCGGGCATCACCCAGCCCCGTCCCGAAACTGGCTGCACCTATGTGCACCTGGTCTTTGATCGCCATGAAGTCATCAAGTCGGATGGTTGCTGGAGTGAAAGCCTGTTTCCGGGCGCCCAGGCCTTTCTGAGCCTGCCCCGGTCTGTGCGTGAGGAGTATGAAGAGATCTTCGGAAATCCAGCCGGCCACAGGCCGGCCGCCACGATCTTCAAGGGCCACAAGGCCAGGGCGCTGATCCGCCGCCACCTCCGAAACGGCGTGGCGCTCCAGACAGCGGCCCCGCAAACGGCGCGCTGTCAGGGCCAGGCCGGTGCAAGGGCCTGACCCAAGGGCGGGGCGGATGGCCGGCGCAGGTCTTGGAGGCGGCCGATCTTCAGACGCTGACCCCGAAGATGCGGCCGACGCCGGCGGTTATGGCCATGGCCGCCGCCCCCCAGAACAGCACGCGGGCGGTGGCACGCAGCTTGGGCGCGCCCCCCGCCTGCGCCCCAAGGGCCCCCAGTCCCGCAAGGCAAAGCAGCGTTGTGACGACCACGACAGGAATGATCTTGTCGGCGGGCGCAAGAACGGCCGCGATCAAGGGCAGGGCGGCCGCCACCGTGAAAGTCAGTCCCGAGGCAAAGGCGGCCTGAAGGGGGTTGGCCGCGTGAACCTCTGACAACCCAAGTTCGTCCCGCACATGGGCGCCAAGCGCATCGTTCTGCGTCAGTTCCCGCGCCACCAGCGCGGCGGTTTCCGCCGACAGCCCGCGGGATTGATAGATCGAGGCCAGTTCCGCAAGTTCTGCCTCGGGCGTGTCGATCAGGGCCTGCTGTTCGCGGGCGATGTCGGCGCGTTCGATGTCGGATTGTGAACTGACAGAGACATACTCGCCCGCGGCCATCGACATGGCGCCGGCTGCCAGCCCGGCCATTCCGGCAACCAGAACGGCGCCGGGGCTTGGGTCGGCGGCGGCGACGCCGACGATCAGCGAGGATACCGAAACGATGCCGTCATTGGCCCCCAGAACGGCAGCCCGCAGCCAGCCTGTGCGGTTGATGAAATGCAGCTCTTCGTGGGCGGATTTGTATGGAAGGGTCATCTTTGATTCCATCGGTTCAGGGGGGCGGGGTGTGTGTCTGTTCCGGGCAAAGCCGGATGGTGGCGGAAAAGCCGCCGGCTTGGCCGGGCAAGGGCGATGCCAGCGTCAGCGTGGTGCCGCTGCGTTCGGCAATGGTGCGCACGATGGCCAGCCCCAGGCCGCTGCCGCTGCCCGCGCCCGTGCCACGCACGAAGCGACCTGAAAGCGAAGCCAGCACGTCCGGGGGCACGGCGGGGCCGTCATTCTCGACCTTGAGCCAACCATCAGGCGCCAGATTTACCCGCACCGGCCCCCCGCCTCCATGGCGCAGCGCGTTTTCAACAAGGTTGCGCGCGACGATGGCAACGGCGTCAGGGTCAAGGTCTGACAGTACTGCATCGGGCGGCAGGGACCATTCGATCCGGCCCTGATCGGCCCCACGGGAGAAGTCCTGCGCCACCAGTTGCAGGACGGGTCGCAGATCCTGCGGCCGGTCGGTCATCAGCCTCGCCCCTTCGGCGCGGGCAAGCTGCATCAACCGCTCGGCCAGCCGTGTCAGGCGCTTCAGGACGGCTTCGATCTCGTCGGCGCGGGCGGCGGTGTCGGTCTCGCGGGTCTGCCCGCGCAGGCGCTGGATCTGGGCAATCGCCCCGGCCAGCGGCGTGCGCAGCTCATGCGCGGCGTTCGAGGCAAAACTGCGTTCGGCGTCAAAGGCCTTGCCAAGCCGAAGGAACAACTGGTTCACCGTTTCGCCGATGGGGCGCAGCTCCTCTGGCAGGGTCTCGGTCCGCAAGGCGGACAGGTCATTCGCATTGCGGCGGGCAAGCTGCTGGCGCAGCACCCCCAACGGTCTCAGCCCGTAGCCCAGCCCGTAAGCAATGCCCACCAGACTGAGCGGGATCACCAGCCCCAGCGGCAGCGCCAGGGCCAGCGCCACCTCGCCCGCCACCTCATGCCGATGCGCCATCGGTTCGGCTATGGTCAGGATGATGGAGCCGCGAACCGCCGCTTCCTGATAGAAACGGAAACCTTCCGTCTGGTGGAAGCCAGGCTGGTCAAGCACGGGGAACTGCGCCGGATCGGCGCGATGCGAGGCCAGCAGCACACGTCCCTGCGGATCGCGGACCAGATAGGTGAAGTATTCCTCGTGCTGGTCCAGCGCGGTGACGTGCTGGGTGATTCCCTCCTCGTCACGGCCCAGAACGTCGATCACGGCCAGTTGCAGAATGCGTTGCCCGGTTTCCTGCAGGGCGGAATCGAAAACCTCGTTCATTTCGCGCAGCAGCAATTGCCAGGTGATTGCGGCGGCGGCCACCCAGACCAGCGTGACCGCCAGCGCCAGCGCCAGCGCGGATCGCAGCCGAAGCGACGCGGGGCGTTTCATGGGCGCCCCAGCCGATAGCCAAGGCCGCGTTCCGTGGCGATCACCCCGGCCCCAAGTTTCTTGCGCAGCCGGCTTACATGCACTTCGATGGCATTGCTTTCGACATCGGCGTCAAAGGAATACAGGTGTTCCTCAAGCTGGGATCTGGTCAGCAGTTGCGATGGCCGGGACAGGAAGGCCTCGAACAGCACCCATTCACGGGCCGTCAGCGCAACCGGCTTGCCCGCGCGGCGGATGCTGCGGACGGCAAGATCAATCTCAAGATCGCCAAATCGCATCACCGGGTTCGGATTGCCGGAGTAGCGCCGCGCCACCGCGCCGATGCGGGCGGAAAGCTCGGCCAGGTCAAAGGGCTTGACCAGATAGTCATCGGCCCCGGCATTCAGCCCGTCGATCCGGTCTGAAATCTGGTCAAGCGCGGTCAGGATGATGACCGGCGTCGTGTTGCCCCTGCTGCGCAGGGTCTTGAGGAACGGGATGCCACGCCCATCGGGCAGCATCAGATCAAGCAGGATCAGGTCAAAACTGGCGCCGGCAAGTGCATCCTGCGCCTCGTCCAGCCGCATGGCCCAATCAACGGAATGGCCATCCGCCTCGATCTGTTCGCGCACGGCGGCGCCGATCACCTTGTCATCCTCGATCAGCAGAATCCGCATCTTGCCCTCTGGCCGCGCAATGAACCTCTGGTGCCTGTCTTCTAATGTCCCAACCTGACGGTAGCCTTAAGCACTTTCTGGCAGCGCTTCAGGATGCTGTCAGATTCGTGGCGCAAAAGGCATTCAATCGACGACCGCGCCGGAGTTTCATTGATGCGAAAGACCCTCACCGTTCTGACACTGGCAGCCCTGATGGCGGCTGGCGCGGTACGGGCCGACGATGATTGCGTCGTTCCGATGACCGATTGGCAACCACGCGAGGCCGTCGCCCGTCTGGCTGCCGAAAAAGGTTGGACCGTGCGGCGGATCAAGATCGACGATGGCTGCTACGAGATCGTCGGCACCGATGCCACCGGACGCAGGATCGAGGTCAAGCTCCATCCCGGCACCTTGAGCGTTGTCGAGATGGAATACGAAGACAACGATGAACACGAGGGTGGTCACGGCCTGAAGCAAGGCGACGACTGACCCCTTTCCCCTGATGCCTTTTGACGGCGCCTCCGGCCTGTGGTCGGGGACCGGCTTTCCATGTCCTGAAGGAGCGAAACCTTATGAAACTCTCTGCACTCATGACCCTTCTGAGCACGGCGATCGGTTCTGCCGGCGCAGCCCCGGCACCGGCCTGCGCCCTGACCCTGCCGCCGCTGGCCGGCGCATCGGCCAATGGTGTGGCCGAAGTGCCCGGCCGGGCGCCCGGGGTTCTGCTGGTGGATGGTGATGATGATCTGGGTGGCTGGCTGTTCTTTGGACACGACCACGATGACGACGACGATGATGATGACGACGACTGCGACGATGATGATGACGATGAACACGAATGTGGCGGCAAAGGCGGTGGCAACGCCGCGCCGGCGGGTTCGGTTGCGCCGCCGAAGAACGGCCTGTTCGGGGGCGGCAAGCCGCCTGTCGTCAAGACCAACTGATCGCTGAACCATTCAAAGGAAAGAAAAATGCTGGCAAAATCGTTCATCTCTGCCCTTGTGCTGACCACGGCACTGACCGTTCCCGGCCTTGCGCAGGCCCGCCCGGTGACCTTGACCGTCAACCTTTCGCAATATGGCGGGGACGGTGCCTATCTGGCGGTCTATGTCACCGATCCGGCCGGTGCCTATGCCGGCAGTCTGTGGATGGCGGGGGGCAAGGCCAAGTATTATCGCCACCTGTCCGACTGGGCTCGCTTCACCGGCGAGAACATCGCCGAGGTGAACGGCATAACCGGCGCAAGCGTCGGCGCGGGCCGCAGCCTTGAACTGTCGATGGATCTTGCCGACGCGCTGTTCGATGCCGGTTACACGCTGCACATTGATGCCGCGGTCGAGGACATGCGCGACAGTCCGAACGAGATTGCCGTGCCGCTGACGGCCGCCGGGGCGGGCCAGGCCGTTGCGGGCCGCCAATACATCGCCGATTTCACCTACGGCTTCTGAACAGGACCACGCCATGATGCGCCGCCTTCACCGCTGGCCGGGCCTGCTGGCCGCGGCTTTCCTGATCATGCTTGCCGTAAGCGGCGCGATACTGTCGGTCTTTCCGGCGGCTGAACGGATTGCGTCACCTGCCGCAGTGCAGGGCCAGACGGTGGCGGAGCTTGCCGCGCTGGTGCTGGACCAGCACCCCGGAGCCGAGCAGATTCGGCGTTCGCCGTCGGGAAAGATCACCGTCTGGTGGTTTGACGGCGGGACACCGGGTGCGGCGGTGATCGACCCGGCTACCGGCCAGGATGTGGCCAGCGCCGACAAGAGTGTCATCCGGCAATGGCTGACCGCCTTTCACCGCTCGTTATTGCTGGATGACGCGGGGCGGATGACCATGGCGGCGGCGGCCTTCGCGATGCTGTGTCTGGCGCTTTCGGGCAGCCTGCTGGTGGCCCGGCGGGTTGGTGGCTGGCGAAAGTGGTTCAGCCGCCTGCGCGGGCCGCTGGCCGGGCGACTGCACACCGAGCTGGCCCGCCTTGCCGTGGTGGGGCTGGGCATTTCTGCGATCACCGCCCTGTGGATGGCTGCCGCGACCTTTGACCTGTTGCCTGTCGACGAGGCGAACCCCGCCTTTCCGGCCACTGTCAGCGGCCAGACCGGGGTTATGCCGTCCGCGATTCCCGCCCTTCAGGAAACTCCGGTCGCGGATTTGCGTGAACTGGCCTTTCCTGCTGCGGATGATGCCAGCGATGTCTACACGCTGACCACTTCGCAGGGCACCGGCTATCTTGACCAGGGAACCGGAGCGTTGCTGGTCTGGGCCACGCCCGGGCCTTGGGCGCGTGCCTATGAATGGGTCTATCTGCTGCACACGGGTGAGGGGGCCGCGCTCTGGGGGCTTGCCCTTGGGCTAATGGTGCTGGCCACCCCCGCGCTTGCCATAACGGGCGCGATCCTCTGGGCGCAGGGCCGGCGCGGTCGGCCCCGGCTGCGGGGCATGGTCGCGGCCGCGCGGGCTGAGACCGTAATTCTGGTCGGCTCCGAGGGGGGCAGCACCTGGGGCTTTGCCGCAACGCTGGCGCGCGCGCTGCAGGCCGCCGGTCAGGCCGTACACATGGCACCGCTGTCCTCGTTTTCTCCTGCCGACTACATTGCGGCGCGGCGAATCCTGGTGCTGACGGCCACCTGGGGCGATGGGGCAGCGCCGTCTTCCGCCAAGGGGGGGCTTGAACGACTGGCCGCCGCGCGGCCGCTGGCCGACGTGCCGCTTGCGGTTCTGGGCTTTGGCGACAGCAGCTTTCCAGATTTCTGCGGTTTTGCCGTGGCCTTCGAGGCCGCCGCGCGCGACCGTGGCTGGAACCTGCTGTTGCCGGGGGAACGCATTGATCGCCAGTCGCCGCAGGAATTCGCCCGCTGGGGGCGTGCGCTTGGTCAGGCGCTTGGCTTGCCGCTGGAGCTGAACCATCAGCCGGATACGCCGCCGGTCACAAGCCTGACCCTGATCTCGCGCCGCAATTATGGCGAGGCGGTGCAGGCCCCGGCCGCGATCCTGCGCTTTGCCGTACCGAAGGCAGGCTTGTGGCGCCGGTTGACCGGGCGCGGTTTCGGACGGTTCCGCGCAGGTGATCTGCTGGGCATCCTGCCCCAGGGGGCCGCCGTGCCGCGGTTCTATTCGCTGGCCTCGTGCCACCGAGACGGGTTTGTCGAAATTGCCGTGCGCAAGCATCCTGGCGGGTTGTGCTCGGGCCAACTGATGGCGCTGCAACCGGGGCAGTCGGTACAAGCCTTCCTGCGCCCGAATCCGGCCTTCCAGCCTGACCGTGGCACCACCCCGCTGATCCTGATCGGCGCGGGCACCGGCATCGGTCCGCTGGCGGGGTTCATCCGCGCGGAAGGTGGGCGGCGACCCGTTCACCTGTGGTTCGGCGCGCGCCATCCTGATGCTGACCTGCTGTTCGGCGAAGATCTTGAACGCTGGTCGGATGAGGGGCGCCTGACGGGGTTGCGTACCGCCTTTTCCCGCAGCGGTCCGCGTCAGCATGTGCAGGACGCCCTGCGTGGGGATGCCTTGGCCCTGCGGGCGCTGATCGCGCGTGGCGCCCGGATCATGGTCTGCGGCGGGCGGGACATGGCAAGGGGCGTGCAGGGCGCACTGAACGAGATCCTGGCGCCGATGGATCTGACCCTTGTCACGCTGAAATCCGAGGGGCGCTATGTCGAAGACACCTACTGATCCGCACCGGATGCTTCTGTCGGGCCCGACGATGGGAAGCCGCTGGTCCGTCTTGCTGGACGAACCGGCCAAGCCCGATGCCCATGCCTTGCAAGCGGCCTTGCAGGCGGCGGTGGATGAGGTGGACGCCCAGATGTCCACCTGGAAGCCCGACAGCGATCTGATGCTGTTCAACGCGGCTCCTTGCGGGGACTGGGTTGTTCTGCCCGCGGGGCTGATGGCCGTGCTGCGGGCGGGCGTGCAGATCGGCCGCGCAACCAAAGGCGCGTTCGAGATGAATGTCGGGGCCGCCGTGCGTGCCTGGGGCTTCGGGTCCGATCCGGCAGACCTGGCCGCCATACGCGCGGCAAGCGGCGCTGCGCGTGTCTCTTCCGTCGCGGCGCTGGAGCTGGACCCGGCCCGTCAGGCCGCGCGCAAGACGGCACTGCTTGCACTCGATCTGTCGGGAATCGCCAAGGGATATGGGGTGGACAGGCTGGCCGAGGTTGTTGCCGGTCACGGACTGAGCCGGGCGCTGTGCGCGATTGATGGCGAAGTGCGGGCGCTTGGCCGCCAGGCTGATGGTTCGCCCTGGTCCGTTGCCATCGAAACACCTGACAGTCCCGACCGGGCGCCCCATTCCATGCTGGCATTGACCGAAGGCGCGGTGGCAACCTCGGGTGACTACCGGCACTTTCTGACCGTCAGGGGACGGCGGTTGCCACATACCATTGACCCGCGCCGTGGATCACCGCTTGTGGACGGCCCCGCATCGGTCAGCGTCATGGCGGCCGATTGCATGACGGCGGATGCAATGGCGACGGCCCTGATGGTGATGGGCAAGGACGAGGGGCTTGCCTTCGCGCGGCAACACGCCATCAGCGCCCTGTTTCTGCTGCGCGATGGTGCGGCCCTGCGATCTGTCGGCAGCGGCATCTTCGCGGACGGCTGAACGGTGCGGCCATGACGGCCCCGCAACCGCCTGCCCATTCCCGCAAAAGACAGGGCAGGAGGCTTGTCCTTGACCATGGGCCAGGCTTCGGACACCGGCACGGGGGCTATCCCGCGCGCGGCATCTGTTCACGATGGCGGCGATGTCCGGTCTTTCAGCCAGTCCAGCACCTCGGCCCGGCTGGCCTTGCCGCCGCGGGGGCCGTGGCGGGTGACCGAGCGGGCGGCGGCGGCCACGGCGAACTCCAGCGCCGCTTCAAAGGCATGATCCTGTCCAAGACCCCAGGTCAGCGCGGCGCCGAACGTGTCTCCGGCGCCGGTGACATCGGCCACGTTAACCCGATGGCCTGGCACCCGCAGCAACCGGCCGTTGTCCAGCGCCTCGGCCCCGTCTTCGGCCATGGTGCGGACCAGCCGGGTGATGCCATGGTCGCGGCGCCAGGTCTCGGCCAGGGTCAGGGTGTCATGGCCGAAGGTGGCGCGAAAGCCGACCTGGTTGAAGATCACCACCTCGGCCCCTTGCAGATAGGCCGCATCTGCGGCGGTCGCGCCGCCCACGTCAAGATCGAAGACCATGCGGCGGCCATGGCGGCGCAGGTCCGCCAGCAGAAGATCCTGCGCCAGTGTGCCGTCCGCTTCATGCAGGCGGCGCGCGCGGTAGAGCGTGGTGTAAAGGAAGCCCGGCTGGCGCAAGGCCGCCATGGTGGCGGGCGGCAGCGGCATGGGTTGCTGGCCCATGCGCAGGGTCAGAACAACATGCTCTCCGTCCACCAGAAAGATCAGATTGCGCGAATCCGGGATGCCGGGCTGGCGCAGCATGTGGCGGGTGGAAACGCCGTTGGCCTGAAGATCGGCGATCAGCCGGTCGGACAGCGCGGTTTCGTTCAGCAAGGAGATGAACTCGGTCTCGCCGCCAAGCGCGGCGTGAACCACCGCCGCATTGGCGATCGAGCCTCCGCATTCCGCCGGCAGTTCGTCGATGAAATCCTTGTCGGCCAGGCCCGGCCAGCGTTCCGCTGTGAAGTATTCGTCCAGCGCCACGTCGCCGATGAAGAAGGTCGTCATGCCAGCACCCGGACCGGGCCACCCGACACCTCGACCCATGGGTCGGGGCCAAGGCCGCAGGTTGCCATCCAGTAATAGGGCGTCGGCGCCTTCAGGCCGCGGCAGGCATCGTGCCAGACCCCGCGGTTCATCACTGCAACCTGCCCCGGCCGGATGATGAAGGCGCGCAGGGTTTCGGCCAGCGGCGCGGGCGCCGTGCCACCCGGGGCGACGGCCAGCACGATGGCGGCGCCGGCGCAGAACAGCGCCTCTTCGGTGCGGGGATGGCGCTCCATCAGGCGGCAATCCCAGGGGGCGGACGGGCCCTGCGTCATGCCCAGATGGGCCGGCCCGTCGATCAGCGGCGCCAGGGTGTAGCTGTCGCGCCAGCCTTCGCCCGACATGGGCATGACCCCTTCGCCGGGCGTGCCGGTCAGATCGAACACGCGGCCAAAGGGGGCGAAGGCGTCGGGGGTCAGGGGGATTGCGCGCAGGGTCATGCGGCCTCGGCCCGTGCCTGGCGAACGGCAGCCATGAAACGCGCGACATGCGCCGGTGCCAGACGGCCCTTGTCGACATGGCCTTCCTTCAGCCAACTGCCGACAATGGCCCCGTCCGCCAGCGCAAGCTGGGCCGCGGCATTGGCCTCGGTCATGCCGGCGCCGACGATGATCGGAACATTGCCGCCGGTTGCGGTGCGGAACCTGCGGATCTTGGCCGGGTCCGTCTCTTGCCCGGTTGCATCCGATGTCACCACAAGCGCGTCGCAGCGCGCGGCGCCAAGGCGCAGATCCTCGGCTTCGGGGCGCCCCGAAAGCACCGGCTGATACTTGAAGCGCACGCCGCCAAAAAGCACGGCGGGCACCGAGGCCCGTTCAGCCGCCAGCGTGTTGGCAAAGTCGGCGTCCTGGTCGGGGGGCAAGTGGCCGCAGATCGAATCTATCTGCATGAAGTCAACCGGATAGGATCTGGCAAGGGCGAAGGCACGGCTGTTGTCATGCAGCACGTTGATGCCGATCCGTGGCCCGGGGGCCAGTGCCACCAGCCGGTCCAGCACCCGCTCCACATCCTCGGAATCGCCGAAATAGTTTTCGATCACCAGCCCGTCGAAACCTTCGCCGGCCATGATGCGCGCCTCTTCCAGGGCGCGGGCCAGACGGTCGGCCGATGTGTCGCCGCCAAGGTGCAGCATCCCCAGAATTGGCTTCGGCATCGCGAATAGGCCGCGGAAAGCGGTCATGTCAGTCTCCCTTCGCGGGGGATTGCAGGGCCCCTGCCTGCCCCCAGCGGGTTGCGAATTTCATTTCCACCCGGGGCGAGTAGATGATCGAGGTCCGCTCGACCCGCTCGCCCTCAAGGTCCAGCACATCGCCGGTGGCACAAAGATAGCCCGGAACCGCCGGATCAGGCCCGAAGACCTCGGTCAGATGGGCCGAGGGGGGCACCACGGAAAGGTGGATCTCGGAGCGCACGGGAACACGCCCGTAATCGCGGCGCAGCACTTCATAAAGCGACTGCGCCGCGAAATCGTAGGTCTCGATACCCGGATAGTCTTTCAGGGGCAGCCAGGAGGTATCGAGGTTCAGCCATTCGACCGCATCCACGCCGGCCAGCCCTCGCGCACGGACCAGCAGCAGGATGCCATCGTCGATCCGGTGCTCCATGACGCGGGTCACCGGACGCTTGCCGTTGGCACGGGCAAGATCGGTAAAGCTGCCGAAGTTCCAGACGCTGTGGCTGACCGGGCGGTGCGAAACCATGGTCCCCTTGCCGCGCACCTGGGTCACCAGCCCCTCTCGGACCAAGAGCGAAAGGGCATGGCGAACGGTGGTGCGCGCCACGGTGAAATGGTCGCGCATCTCGTTTTCCGAAGGGATGATCTCGCCCTCGCCCCATCCGCCCGAGAGGATCAGCCCGCGCAGGCCCCGATAGAGCTGGCGGTAGATCTGCTCGCCCGAATAGGGATCAAGCGTGATCGCAGCCAGGGACGATGCCCCCGTCTTCGCGTCGATGTCGCCTGATCCCGCCATGGCCTCGTCCTCGTGATTACTGCGTGGCGCCGTTGATCACGAATTTGTCGACCGCGCCAACATCCAGATGATAGCGCTTCACGATCTCGATGTAGGTGCCATCGGCCAACATGCCGTTCAGCGCGGCCAGCGCCGCATCACGCAGGGCGGTGTTCGACTTCTCGAAGGCGATGCCATAGGGGTTCGGCTCGCCCGCCTCACCGATCTGGTAGAAGGCGCCCGGCTCGTTGATTTCAAGATCCGCCAGCCCCTCGATGCCGATGACAGACGCCTGCGCGCGGCCCTGCTTGATCTGCATGATATGTTCGGCCTGCGTCGGGATCTGGATGACGTTGTAAAGGTTGTCGGCCGGGCAGTTCGCCTTGCCAACCTCTTCGGCCCAAGTCACCCAGCTTGTGCCGGTGGCCACGGCGATGGTCTTGCCGCACAGATCCTTTTCGGTCTTGATCTCGTCCTTGTGGTCCGCCGTCGTGTAGAAGACGTTGCCGGTGTTGAAGTAGTCGATGAAGTCAAGCTGCGCCTGCCGTTCGACCTTGTCCGAGAAGGCGCTGATGATCATTTCCGAACGCCCGGTCACCACCTGCGGAATCAACTGGGGAAACTCGACATTTACGAATTCTGGTTCCAGCCCCAGGCGCGCGGCAACCTCGCGGGCGATGTCGATGTCAAAGCCCTTCAGCTCTTCGGACCCCGCGTCGGTGTATTCCATCGGCGGATAGGCCAGCGAAGTCACGACCAGCAGCTTGCCCGAGCTTTTGTTTGCTTCGGGCAGCAGGGCCTGGGCGGCGGCATCCACATCGGCCAGCGCCGGCAGGGCCAGCGTTGCGCCCAGCAATGCCGCCAGAACGGGGCGGTTCAGAAGGGACAGTTTCATCGCGCAATCCTCTTGTCTGTTGGGTGTTGTCAGTCTTTTGCTTCGGCGGGTTGGGCCAGCACACGGCCCAGAAAGCTTCTCACCCGCGGGTCGGCCGGGTTGGCCAGAACCTTTCTGGCGGGGCCGGTCTCGCGGATTTCTCCGTCAATCATCACGACCACGCGGTCGGCCACATCGCGGGCGAAACCGATTTCGTGGGTGACGATGATCATGGTGGTGCCGGTGTCGGCCAGCCGCCGCATCACCTCAAGCACCTCACCCACCAGTTCGGGGTCCAGCGCGCTGGTCGGTTCGTCGAACAGCATCACCTGCGGTTCCATTGCCAGGGCCCGCGCGATGGCGACGCGCTGTTTCTGCCCGCCCGAAAGCTGCGCGGGCCATGATCCGGCCTTGTCCGCCAGCCCGACCATTTCAAGCAGGTCCATCGCCCGCGCGGTGGCCGCCGGGCGCGACAGGCCGCGCACCACCATTGGCCCTTCGATCACATTGCCAAGGACGGTGCGATGCGCGAACAGGTTGAAGTGCTGGAACACCATGCCCAACTGGCTTTGCTGTGCCCGCAGCCGCTTGACCGGCAGTTCGTGCAGCACGCCACCCTGCAGGTCATAGCCGATGATCTGGCCATCGACCCAGACATAGCCGCCATAGGGCACCTCAAGGTGGTTGATGCAGCGCAGCAGCGTTGACTTTCCGCTGCCCGAGGGGCCGAGGATGCACAGCACTTCGCCCTGTGCGACCTCAAGGTCGATACCCTTGAGGACTTCGAGGTTTCCGAAGGCCTTGCGCAGGCCGACCGCGCGGATGATCGGTTGCTGTGCGGCGGTCATGCGCGGCCCCCATGGCTGCGGCCGAAGTGCTTTTCAAGGTAGTATTGCCCGATCGACAGCACAGTCGTTCCGGCCAGATACCAAAGCGCGCAGACGAACAGCAGTTCGATCACCGC
This sequence comes from Fuscovulum blasticum DSM 2131, assembly GCF_003034965.1. Taxonomy (GTDB): domain Bacteria; phylum Pseudomonadota; class Alphaproteobacteria; order Rhodobacterales; family Rhodobacteraceae; genus Pseudogemmobacter; species Pseudogemmobacter blasticus. The sequence continues at coordinate 152,055 of NZ_PZKE01000004.1, forward strand.
GCCATTGATGAAGTAGATGCGTTGCGCCGCATTCAGCATCTCGGTCATGGCGATGGTGGCGGCCAGGGACGAGAACTTCAGCATCCCCACGGCGCTGTTGCCCAGAACCGGCAGGATCAACCGCATGGTTTGCGGCAGCACGATGCGGCGCATCGTCTGGCCCGGCGTCATGCCCAGTGTATTGGCCGCCTCAACCTGACCGCGGTCGACGGACAGGATGCCGCCGCGTACCACTTCGGTCAGGTAGGAACCTTCGTTGACCCCAAGGCCAAGAACGGCGGCGACGAAGGGGGTCATGACGGTGACCATTTTCACATCGACCACGCCGGGGATGTAGAGCGTGGGGAAGATCAGCGCGATGTTGAACCAGATCAGCAGTTGCAGCAGCACGGGCGTGCCACGGAAGATCCAGACGTAAAGCCAGGATGCGAAGCGCAGCACAGGGTTGGCCGAAAGCCGCATCATCCCGAAGGCGAAGCCAAGCACGACGCCAAGCGCCAGCGCGGCGAAGGTGATCAGCAGCGTCCAGACAAACCCCTTGATGATCACCGGGGCCGTCAGGAACTCACCAACGATGGCCCAGCGGATGTTTCCTTCCGCGAAGGCCCGCACCAGCAGCGCAAGCAGCAGCAGAACCAGACTGCCCGCGATCCAGCGCCACGGATGCCGCCGGCCGCGCACCGGCAGGTCGGGGCCGGGCAGGGTGTCGGCGGACAGGGGCGGGTTGGCGCGGGTCATCAGATCCAACTTGTAGTGTTGTTCCTACAACTAATATGAACGGGTCTTTTCACGAGTCAACAGGGCTTTCGCACCCGTGCAGGATATGACGTTCCGAGACAGGGCTACCCTTGCGGTCGGGCGGGCCGATACGCGCTATTGCGGAATTGCAGGTTTAACCCGGCTCCAAATCCGCACCTCTGGCTGTCGAGCCATAAAGGAAGGCCCCGGTGGCGCGTTTGAACTTGCCGACCGGGGGCTTGAGGTGAGCCGTAGGAAGATGTGTGGTTCAGGTCCGCGCGACAGGATCGTTGGGCCAGGATGGGGTTCCGGGCCGGCACAGGAAGCACATCTCGGTTCCGGCCTTCACGCTGCCGCTGGCAAAGATCATCGCCCCGTCATGCGGTGCGATGATCGGGCTTCCGTCGGCGCGCTTGCCGATCACCTCGTCTTTCCGCACCGATTCGCCGGTCACATAGGTGCGCAGCAGGCGATCGTCGTCGCTTTCGGCAAAGATCGCGTCCCCGATCTGCAGGATCTGCGGTGGGGCGGGGGGCGGACCTGCCTCGGCCATGATCAGGCCAAGTGCTGCCAGACCGCGCGCGATCACCTCATAGGCCATCCCGCCCGAGGCCGGGTCCTTGTGCGAGCCACACTCCACCGTGATTGCCGCCCCCCCGACAAAGCGCATGAATTCCGTGGTGCCGATGGCGTGCCCGATCTCGGACGCGCGGCCTTGCCGGGTCAGTGCCTTCAGATGCGCCGGCATCCAGCCCTGAACCGCGAAGGGCAGGCCAAGCGCGCGGATCAACTGCCGCTCTTCCCGCGGGCGGACATACGGCTCCAGATCGCTGCCGGGCGCATCCGGGCCAAACAATGCGAAGGCCGGCCCTTCGGACCCGAAGGAATGCAGGTCGATCAGCACATCATGGGCGCGCAGCATCGAACACAGCACATTCGCGACCCGATCCTCGTTGACCTGCGGCACCGGATATTCGTGCAGGTCGCGGTTCAGGTTGCGGTCCCCCTCACGCCGGTCAAGCCGGTAAGCCATGTGATTGACCACAGGCACGAATGTCACCGAGCCGCAAACCAGCTTGCGGCGTCCGGCGCGGAACTCGGCGATCATCCGGCTGATCGCTTTCGGCCCGCAACCTTCGTTGCCATGGACGGCCCCGGTCACGATCACGCGCGGACCGGGTCGCAGGCTGTGAAAGGTTACGCTTTCCAGACTGTCGGGCAGCGACAGCGCCGCTGCGGCCTGATCCGGCGTCGCGATGTCGATGATCATGCCGGGGCGCAGCCGCTGCGCGAGTTCCAGCAACTGGTCATGCGGCACCGCCACACAGCCCGCCGTGCCGGTCATTTCAGGGCGGGCGGCATGAAGGAAGATCGCGCTGCCTCCTGCCGCGCGCGGGACGGCATCATTCCAGCCCAACGGGATGAAAATGTCGAACAGCCTTGGCGCGCGATCCGGCGGCGGCTCGTTATGGCTGCGGGCGCGCATCCGGTTGTAATCCGGGCTGGCCGGGTTCTCGATCCAGTCATAGCTGTCAGGCTTGGGTTTGAAGGGAAAGGCCATGGCAGCCATGACGCCATCATCAAAGATGCCGGGCTCGTAATAGCCGTAGCGCAGGGCAAAGCGCCCTGACGGTGTGGCTCCGTCGCCCTCGCGCTTCTGCGCCGGGTCCACGATGCCCGAGCGGCCCACGGCGCAAGGCACCGTCCAGTCGCCGATGGTCAGCGTGCCACGATGCGGGGCGGCAGGGTCGTGCCCTGCCCGCACCGTGATGACGAGGTCTGGCCCGATTTCCGGGATTGCGGAGGGGGCTGATTGGTCAAGCATGGGATGTTCCGGTTTTCAGCAGATGACAGCGCGCCTGATGATCGGCGCCGAGGCGGGTGAAATCAGGCACCTGGCCGCTCTGGCACTGTGGCAGGGCCTGCGGGCAGCGTGGGTTGAAGGCGCATCCTTCTGGCGGGGCCATCGGGCTGGGGATTTCGCCGCCCAGACGGGCCGGCACCCGATCACGGTGCAGCGGGTCCGGGATCGCCGAGATCAGCGCCCGCGTATAAGGGTGGCTTGGCGCGGTGAAGATCTCGCGCCAGCCGCCTTCTTCGACGATGCGGCCCAGATACATCACGGCGATCCGGTCGCTCATGTGTTCGACAACGCCCAGATCATGTGAGATCAGCAGCAGGGCAAGGCCCAGCTTGTCTTTCAGATCCAGCAGAAGGTTGATGATCTGCGCGCGGATCGAGACATCCAGCGCTGAAACCGGCTCGTCGCAGATCACCAGTTTTGGCCGCAGGATCAGCGCCCGCGCAATGCACAGCCGTTGACGCTGGCCGCCGGAAAACTCGTGCGGATAACGGCTGGCCACTTCGGGCGACATGCCGACAAGGCCAAGCATCTCGGCCACGCGCGCTTCGCGCTCGGCCCGGTCGGTCATGCCATGCAGGCGCAGGGGCGCTGACAGGATCTCGCGGATGGTCTGGCGCGGGTTCAGCGACGACATCGGGTCCTGGAACACCATCTGCGCCGACCTTGCCAGCGCCATGGCCGACACCTGCGCCGCCCCCGTTATCTCGTGTCCGTCCAGCCGGATCACCCCGGCCGTCGCAGGCACCAGCCCCAGCAGCGCCTGCGCAATCGAGGATTTGCCACAGCCGCTTTCGCCCACCAGGCCAAGACATTCGCCCGCCCGCAGTGTCAGATCCACCCCGTCCACGGCCCGGACGGCAAAGTGCTTGCCGCGCCAGCCTTGCCGCACCGCGTAATGCACCTTCAGGCCCTGCACCGACAGCAGGGGCGTGGCGGCCGGGATCATTGCGGCCTCAGACATGATGCAGACACCGGACCCGGCCCCCCTCGTTCAGATCGGTCATCGCCACGGGTGCCGCGCGGCATTCCGCTGTGGCGCGTGTGCAGCGCGGCGCAAAGCGGCAGCCCTGCGGAAAATCGCGGATCGCCGGCACCACGCCGCCGATCTCGGTCAGCCGCTCCTGCCCCCGCTCCAGCCGCCGCCCCAGACGCGGCAGCGCATTGATCAGGCCGCGCGTGTAAGGATGCGCCGGGGCGGTGAAGATCTCCTCGGCGCTGCGCTGTTCCACGATCTGGCCCGCATACATTACCGCCACGCGGTTGCAGACGCGCGCCACCAGCCCCAGGTCATGCGAGATCATCATCACCGCCGTGCCCTTGGCGCGGCACAGTTCAAGCACCAGTTCCACAATCTCGGCCTGGATCGTCACATCCAGCGCTGTGGTCGGCTCATCTGCGATCAGCAGCGCCGGGTCGCAGGCCAGCGCGATGGCGATCATCACGCGCTGCCGCATCCCGCCCGAAAGCTGGTGCGGATAGGCGTTGATCCGGCGCTCCGGGCTGGACACCTGGACCTGTTCCAGCGCCTCGATCGCCTTCAGCCGTGCGGCCCGCGGCGTCAGGCCGCGATGCAGCACGAACATCTCGCCGATCTGGTCGCCCACCGTCATCAGCGGGTTCAGCGCCGTCATCGGCTCTTGAAAGATCATCGACACCTTGTCGCCGCGCAGGCGGCGCATCTCTCGCGGGGGGAGCGGTGCCAGATCACGGCCCTCCAGCAGGATCTGCCCGCCGCTGACCGCCATCGGCGCCTTCAGCAGCCCCGCCAGTGCTAGGGCGCAAAGGCTTTTGCCACAGCCGGATTCCCCCACCAGGCCGAAAACCTCACCGCGGTTGATGGTGAAATCCACCCCCTCGACCGCCGGGACACGAACCGCCCCGTCAGAGAGGCTGATCGCAAGGTTGCGCACATCCAGAACCGCCTTGGTCATTTGCGGCCCTTTCCATGAGGATCAAGAAGGTCACGCAGACCATCGCCCAGAAGATTGAAGCCCAGAACGGCGGCAAACAGTGCAAGCCCGGGAAAGACCGCGACCCAGGGCGCCACCATTAACTGTTCGCGCGCCGAGGACAGCATCCCGCCCCAGCTTGGGTTCGGCGGCACAACGCCAAGGCCAAGGAAGGACAGCGAGGCTTCGGCCATGATCGCCGAACCCACACCCATCGTAGCCACAACGATCAGCGGCCCGGAAATGTTGGGCAGCAGTTCCCGGAACATCACATGCAGCGGGCCAAAGCCCATGGTCCGGGCCGATTGCACATAGTTCAGCGATTTCTGCGTCAGCACCTGCGCGCGAGAGATCCGGCAGCTATAGGCCCAGTCCGTCATGCCAAGCGCGATCAGCAGGCTTGGCAGCCCGGGGCCAAGAATCGCCATCAGCGCAAGCGCAAAGACGATGGTCGGGATGGAGAGCATGAGGTTGGTCAGACCCTGCACGATTTCATCCCACCAGCCGCCGATGTAACCGGCCGATAGGCCCAGCGAGACGCCGATGGCGGTGTTCATCACCTGGACTGCCAGCCCGATGAACAGCGAGATGCGGGCGCCATAGGCGATGCGGGAAAAGATGTCGCGGCCCTGCTCGTCGGTGCCCAGCCAGAACTGGGCGCCGGGCGGTTCTTCCGCATACATCAGATTGGCAGAGGTGACCGGGTCATAGGGCGCGATCAAAGGCGCAAACACGGCCAGCAGAAAGATCAGCAGGATGATCCCGCCGCCGACATAAAGGTTGGCTCCGGCTTTCATGGTGCTTCCTCAGCGGTAACGGATGCGAGGATCGACCACCAGATAGGCAAGATCGACCAGCGTGTTGATCAGCAGGAAGAACAGCACGATCACCAGAATCGCGCCCTGCACGGCGGGAATGTCGCGCAATCCGACCGAGTCGATCAGCAGCGAGCCGACCCCCGGCCAGGCAAACAGCTTCTCGATCACCACCGAGCCGCCCAGCATCGAGCCGAATTGCAGGCCGATCGTGGTCAGCACCAGCACGAAGGCGTTGCGCGCCAGGTGGCGCAGCACCAGCCGCCGCTCTGACATGCCCTTGGATCTTGCGGTTCGAATGAAATCGGAATTCAGGGTTTCCAGCACGGCGGCACGGGTGGTGCGGGCCAGCAGCGCCATCGGCGCGATGCCCAGAGTGATGGCGGGCAGGATCAGGTGTTTCAACCCGCCCGAGCCATAGCCGAAGGTCGGCAGCCAGTGCAGCTTCAGAGAGAAGACATACATCAGCACCAGGCCCGCCCAGAAGGCCGGGATCGACAGGCCCGAAACCGCCAGTGTCATGGTGGCGGTGTCCAGCCAACTGCCCCGCCGCATGGCGGCGAAAAAGCCCAGTGGCAGGCCGATGCAGACCGCGAACAGGATCGCCGCGCAGGCCAGCCGGAACGAAGCCCAGACCCGCCCGGACAGCATGTCTGCAACCGGGCGCTTGGTGGCGTAGGAAACCCCAAGATCACCCTGCGCCAACCCCGCCATATAGCGGCCAAAGCGCTGTGGCAGCGGATCGTTCAGGCCCAGTTCGGCCTCGATCCGCTCCAGTACTTCGGCAGAAACGTCGCGCTTGTCGGCCTGAAGCGACGAGGCATAGGTGCCCGGAATCACGCTGAACAGCACGAAGACAAGCGTCACGACGACAAGGACAGTCAGGGCGGCCTGGAACAGCCGTCTGAGCAGGACATTCAGCATGGTACATCCACAGGCTGACGGGACTGGCAGGGGGGCGGCGCGACGCCGCCCCTCCGGGTGGACAGATCGGCGGGGCCGATCAGCGCGAAGGCGCGTTTTCGTCCAGCCAGACCTGATCCACCTCGATGATCGCGGCCTCGGTCACATTTGCGTCCACGCCATGCACCCAGGGCTGTGTTGCCAGCACGGCCTTGTTGTAATTGTGGAACCAGACCGGCGCCTGATCGAAGATATAGGCATCGGCCTTGCGCACCAGTTCCACCCGCTTGGCGGGGTCAAGCGTGGCCATGGCCTCGTCCAGGATGGCATCGAAGGCGGTATCCTTGAAACCCGCCCGGTTGGTTGACCGCGGGCGGCGGCTGTCGAAGCTGCGCAGGGCCGAGATCGGATCGGGGCCGGTGCCGTTGGAGCGGAACCACGCCGGGGCTTCGCCCTTGTTGATCGCCTCGACCAGCACGCCCGCCTCGACCACCTTGGGGGTCACGGTGATGCCCACGGCGGCAAGGAAGGGGGTCATGGCCTGAAGGACGCCCAGCGAGGACGTCGCATCCGTCACCCAGGCCTCGAAGCTGACGCCATCGGTCAGGCCCGCTTCAGCCAGCAGGGCTTTTGCCTTTTCGGGGTCGAAAGCATAGGGCTTGCGGTCGGGATCGAAACCGGACGAGGGCGTCGGCAGCCAGCCAACAGCCTTGAACGCCTTGTTCTTCAAAAGCTTTTCAATGATGATGTCGCGATCCACCGCATAGTTGATCGCCTGCCGCACGCGCACATCGTCAAAGGGCTTCATGTCGAGGTTCATGCCCATATGGCGCGTGAACATCTCGGCAATCTCGATCAGGCCCTTCGAAAGCTCGGGGTCTTGCGCATACAAGACATAGCCGTTTTCCGACAGGACGGTCGCGTCGATCTCGCCCGCACGGAAGGCCACGTCCAGCGCCGAATAGTCATCGGTGATGGTGAATTCGATGGCATCGGCATAGGGCTTGCCTGCCTTGAAGTACTTGTCGAACTTCTTGCCCGAGATGCGCGAGCCTTCGATATGCTCGACAAAGGTGAAGGGGCCGCAGCCGACCGGGTTCGACAGGAAGGTGCCGCTTTCCACCGCTTCGCGCGGCAGGATCGCCGTGACCGCCTCGAACAACAGGAAGCCCGGATCGGCAAAGCTGTCGAAGGTGATCGAGAAGGTCAGATCGTCGATCTTGGCCAGACCCGTCACCGTATCGGCCTTGCCGTCCAGATAATCCTGGGCGCCCTTGATGTTCTGAAGGTTGGAAATCGCCGACAGGCTGCTGCCCGGCGCAAGGATGCGCGAATAGGACCAGATCACGTCATCGGCCACCAACTGGCGGCCATTGTGGAAATAGATGTTGTCGAGAAGCTTGTAGGTGAAGGTCTTGCCGTCGTCGCTGACCTTCACTTCGGAAGCCAGCTCCAGCACGACCGAATTGGTCGCCGAATCCCAGTTGTAAAGCGAGCGGTGGAACGCTTTCGACACCGCCATGTCCTGCGATTCATAGGTGGCGTGCGGATCAAGGCTTTGCAGCGCCGATCCGAACGGGGCCACCATCTGCAAGGTGCCGCCGGGGCGCGGCGTGCCCGCCTCCTGTGCGCGGGCGGCAAAGGGAATGGCGCCGACAGCCGCGGCTGCGGTGCTGGCAAGCATCGCGGCCAGCATACGGCGGCGGCTCAGAACAAGAGAGGCGGGCGAATGGGTCATGGTCAGCTTCCTGTTGGTTGGTCTTGCTTCTTGTCTTTGGGGTGGGTCAGCCGAAGGCTTCGGCAATGAAGGCGCGGGCAAAGGCGGGCAGGGTGCCGGTATGGGCCGCCGCTGCGGGGCCTTCGGTCATTACCGCCAGCGTGGCCGAGCGGCCATCCGGCGCCGAGAACGCGGCCACGTCATGCCGCGTCCATGAGGTATGTCCGGCCTTCGACCAGACGCGGAACGAGGCCGGAATCCCATCGGTCAGAAAACCGGCGATCTGGTCACCTTCAGGGTCAGGCCCGGCACTGCGTTGCCAGTCGCGCGACAGATGCCCCGCCATCCAGTCCCGCCCGGGCAGCGCGCCGCGCAGGATGTCATGCAGCATGGCGGCACAGGCCTGCGCCGAAAGCTGATTACCCGGCCGCACCTGCCGCGCCTGCCGGGCACGGCCATAGGGGCTGTCTTCATAGGTGGAATGGATCAGATACACGCCTTCCAGCGCCGGAAGGTTGAGCGACTCCAGCCAGTCCTGCACCTGATGGCGGGCTGTCACCCAGAGTTCCAGCGCCGCCTCATCCAGCATCGGACCGTCAAAGGCGCCGGTCAGCCGACCCAGCAGATAGGTGGTCGCATCGTTCGACGAGATGCCGATCATCGCCTTGACGGCCCGGTGATCCTCATCATCCAGCACAAGGCGGCCGTCTGCCTCGAAAGCGGCAAGCGCCGCGAGATAGACCATCTTGCAGACCGAAGCCGGGTAGATCTGCTGACGGCCGCGGTGTTGCCACTGCGCCTGCACGGCAAAGGGGCCAGGATCAGCCTCGATCAGCGGGCGGTCATGCAGCATCGCACAGACCGAAACCTGCTCGGCCCCGAAAGCGCCAGCAGCGGCTTGCAGCAGCGCCTGAAGCCCGGCCTCCGCGGCGCGGTCCAACACGGAAGAGGGCGGCGGGGAAAGCAAGGTCAAGCGGTGTTTCCATCCGTTGGTGACGAACAATATGTCAGGGATGCTAAGCCCGCATCGCACAGGCGAGATACAGAAAAGGCTATTCTACTTCATTCACTTTGGATATGAGCTGACGCGACAACCTTGATGGGGGCGAAGATGCGGCCGGGGCTGACCTTGCGACAGGTGGATGTGTTCCGCGCCATCGTAAAATTCGGCACGGTCACCGCCGCCGCTGCCGCGCTCGGCTCATCCCAGCCCACGCTGACGCGCGAAGTGCTGCGGCTGGAGGCGGCCGTGGGTTTTCAGTTGTTCGAGCGGCGACGCCAGCGGTTGCACCCGACCGCGCGTGCCCTGAAACTGTATCACGCCATCGAAGAGGCCTATTCCGGCCTCGACAAGATCAACGCCTCGCTGCTGCGGATGCGGGCCGCCTATGGCGAGATCCTGCAAGTGTCTACCCTGCCAACATTCGCACAAAACCTGCTGCCCGAGGCGGTGGCGCGGCTGCATCGCGAGGCACCGGGTCTGACCATCGAGATCGACAACGGTGACCCGCGCAACCAGTCGCCCATCTCGGGCTTCAATTTCGACCTTGGTCTCATCGAGGGGGAATATGCCGATCCCACAACAGAGGTGATCCCGCTTGGCCGTTTCCCGCAGGTCTGCCTGATCCCTGCCGGGCATCCGCTGGCCAATGGCGAAGGGCCGCTCAGCCTGCAGGATTTCCAGGATCACGCCTTTGTCTCGCTGGGGCCGAAAGACCCTTACCGGCTGATTCTTGACCGGATGTTTGACGAGGCGGGCGTGACGCGGCGCCTGCCCGTCACCATGCAATCGGCCAATGCCGTGGGCGAGATGGTGCGCAGCGGCCTTGGGGTCAGCATCCTCAACCCCCTGACCGCCCTCAGCTATCTTGGAGATCGCGTGGTGCTGCGCAGCTTTTCCCAAGCGCCGGATTTCATGGTCTGCGCCCTGCATCCGGCAGATCGCCCGTGGGTGGACAGTGCCGGGCGGCTGGTTGGGCATCTGAAGGCGGTCTGCAACGAAACCCGGCAGCGGCTGAGTGCGCTACGGCTGGTCTGAGCGGCCCTGCCGGACACGGCACTATCGCGCAAGGTTGAGGGCAAGCAGCCCAGAATCCGGCTCTGGGCTGCTTGCGGGCCGCAGGAAAGATCGGCCTCGAGCCGGTTGCAGGAACAAGTTTCACGTTCCACGCGAAAGCAAGCATGGCTGACGGCGGTGAAGATCGCGATGCCGTGGAGGGCAGAGCGGGATGGGTACGGCAGCACAGCTTGTGCGAGATCGAGCTTACGGTCGTATGGCGCAGGATACCTACCCATGCGGAAGGGGTTCCTCTACTTGGTGGTGGTCATGGGCTGGTTCACGAGGAAGGTACTCGCTTGGCATCTCGAATACGCTGGAGGCGGACTTCTGCGTCGAGGCCCTGAACGAGGCTATCCACCGCTTTGGCGCGCCGGGCATTATGAATACGGACCAGGGGTCGCAGTTCACATCGTTCGCATGGACCGACCGACTGAAACAGAGCCGTGCCCGGATCTCGATGGACGGCGAGGGGCGTTGCTTGGCAACATCCTCATAAAGCGCCTCTGTCGGTCCCTGAAGTATGAATGCGTCTACCTGCACGCCTGGTAAACCGGCTCGCAGGCAAGGACTGGCATCGGGCGATGGATCACGGTCTACAACCACCAACGCCCACACACTGCCCATGGCGGGCAGCCACCCGCCGTGGTCTACTTCAATCACATTGAAACCGATCAGCAGGTGCAGGCAGTAGCTTAAGTCAGCCGAAAATCTGTCCAAAAGTTCGAGAGTGCTCAGAAGTCTTCTACAGCATCTTCAAGCGCGGCAAGAAGGGCGTTTATCACCACTGCGGCAAGCAACACCTGCACCGCTATGCTGCTGAGTTCGACATTCGTTATTACCATCGCATCGCGAACGGCTTTGATGATGCGGAGCGGTTCAACGAACGCCTGAAGAAGCTGGCCGGGCATAGGCTCGCGCCAAAGCCAGACGAGGCGGCCGACGACTGACCTGCTTGGGCGATCTGGCGGTTAGCGCCGCTCAAGCGGCGGGTTTGTCAAATATACAGTCCCCCAACCCTGGGATGGCGCCGGTTGACCTGCCGCATTTCCTTCGGGCGCCCCTGCGTACCATGACTTGGCCCGCGGTGTTTGGGGTGGACCATTTCAGGGGGCCGGCAGGGCCAGTCTGGCCCAGGCATCGTTGAAGCCCGCTGGAGACAAGGCAACTTCAAGCGTTTTGCCATCCGGTGCGGTCATTGAGGCCGTCAGCTTCTGCGAGGCGCCGATCGCGGCCACCGTCGCCGCATCCAGGGCCGGGCGCAGGATGCAGCCCGCCGGCAGGCAGGTATCAAACGCGGCCGCGACCGACAGATCGCCATCGCCCTTGAGCGCCAGCCCGGCCGAAAGTTTCAGCCCCAGCGGTGCGACGATGGTGGCCGCCGCGCTGCCATCGGGTTGCCGTGTCATGCCAATGGCCAGCACGCGCTTGCCTGATTTGCTTTCGTTCAACTCCTGCGTCATCTCGCACAGGCGCGGGGCATTGGCCGTGGCGGCGGGCACACAGCGCACCATCCAGTCACCGAAGGTTTCGGTCGTCATGTCGGCGGCCACGCCTTCCGCCTGCGCCGCACCCACAGCCGCAAGGATTGCTGCCGCAACGGCAGCGGCAAGGGATTTCTTCTTGAACATCTGCCTGACCTTTCAGGTTGCGCCCCGGCCCTGCGATGGGGCCGGGGTCAGGCTATTGCATCAGAACTGGACGCGGAAGCCGACGGTTGCTGCAAGACCTTCGGCGTCGCCGCCGTCAATGGCGCGGCGATAGGACATTTCCGTATAGATGGTCTTGTTCCCATCCCAGAGATAGGAGCCGCCGACGCCGATTTCGGCCCAGGTCGCCGCGTTGGTCTGGGTCAGCGCCACCCCGTCCACCGTGACCGTGGTGTCGCCCGAGAAGTTGTGCAGCAGGTTGCCGATCACATAGACCTTTTCACGGTGGTTCACCTCGGACGAGGTGGCACGGTCGCCGAACAGCCATCCTTCCGAATACTCGTATTCCCAGGCCACGCCGATACGGCCGATCAACTGGTCATTGTGCCCCAGATCGACCAGCGTGCCCTGATCGTCGGTGAAGCTGCCGCCCGAGATATGCGACCAGGTCAGTTGTGCCTGCGGCACCAGCGCCGAATTCGCGCTGATCGCCTTGCGCCAGCCGATTTCGGCCCCCACGGCGGTTGCGGTCAGGCCCTTGCCGTCAAGCAGCGTCGCCCCGTCGAAGGTGACATCCGTCTTGAGGCGGTTCACCTGGCCCTGAAGGTCAACGTAAAGCCCGTTGTCGCCATACCAGGTGCCGGTCACGCCCAGACCCAGGCCATCGGCCTTGATGCTGCCGGTGCCCTTGGCGGTGGTGGCATCTGTCGAGGAATGTCCTGCCTGCAGCGTGATGCCCAGCACCCACTGGCCGGCATCGCCACGTTCCAGCGGGTGGTCATACCCCAGTTGCAGGCCCCAGTCGCGGCGATCGGCAGCGATGCCGCTGGTCGAGCTTTCCGGCCGGATTTCCGACTTGTCGCCCCAGACCCGCATCCAGGCCCCGCGCGCAGGGTCGACCACGCCCACGCGGGAGCTGTCGCGCCCAAGCCACTGCCGCTGCCCCACCCGCTGTTCCAGCGTCGGAAGGCGGGCCAGCAGGGCCGCAGGAAGCGCTTCATGGATGCTGCCGGGCGCGGGCGGTTCAACAACCGCAGCTTTGGCGACCAGATACCAGCCCTCGCTGCCCTGAGCGAGCGTATAGGTGAAGTCACCTGCCGACACAGACCCGCCCTGCAAGACGAAGCTGCCGGTGAAATCTGTCGTCTGGACAACCAGGATGCCCGTTGTCGTGGCTGCCCCGGTGCCGCCGATATTGTTGACAACCAGCGTGGTCGTGCCCGAGGTTGCCCCGCCAACCACCAGAATGTCGGTGGCCGACGCATCATTGCCCAGAACGGTGTCAAGCGTGACGGTGCCGCCGTTGCCCGCGTAACCCGCAGTGACGGTCAGCGTATCGCCCGCGCTTCCGTTGCCAAGGACAACGGTTCCGGCATTTGCAAGATCGCCCGTCAGGGTGAAGGCAGATTCCGCAAAACCAAGCGTGGTGCCACCCTGCACGATCATGCCCAGAGGACCACCCGTGGCGGGGCCACTGCCAACCTCGGCGCCCGGGCCGGCAAGGGTAAGCGCGGTGGCATCGGCCAGCACCAGCCGTTCCCAATCGGGCAAGGACGACCCGTTGGCGGTGACGGTCAGGCCAGACAGGGTGAGCGTGTCGATATAGCCGTCGTCCGCCAGAACGTCATCACCGCCGCTCAGGGTCTGGCTGCCGTCCCAGGTCGCGGCCGTGACGGTCAGCAGATCCGAACCATTGCCGCCGTCGAATTCCGTCAGCAGGCCCGAGGACCAGGTGGCGGTATCGTCGCCATCGCCGCCCATCAGGCCACCGATGGTTGCGCCATTCAGGACCAGCGTGTCATTGCCGGCATCGCCGCTGACCGGGCCGCCGACGGTGCCGCTTGTCAGGGTGATGAGATCGTCGCCCTCATTGCCCTCGATGAACTTGCCGATGTCCGCGCCCGCAAGCCCCGACTCGCCGAGGGTGATGGTATCGTTGCCGGTGCCCCCCCGAACGCCCACGGCCGAGCCCTTGCGCAGCGCGATCAGGTCATCGCCATAGTCGCCACGGATTTCCCCCCGTGAGGTGCTGTAGCCTGCATAGGCATAGACGATATTGGCACCGTCGAGGACGATGGTATCGTTCCCGCCGGTGACGAACGGCGCATAGCTGGGATCGGCGGACCAGACATCGCCGACCACGTCACCGTTGATGGTACCGCCGTTCAGCAGGATAGTGTCATTCCCCAGGGCGATGGTCAGCGAGGGGCCGGGATAGATGTTCGAGATGTCGCGCAGATAGTTCAGATCGCCGGTGATGCCGTTGAAGATCGAGACCTGCGACGGCGTGAACTGGGCGCCTTCGTTGAAGATGATGGTGTCATTGCCCAGCGGGCCGATGCCGGGCGTCCAGACGAAGGCATCACCGTTGATGTATTGGGTAACAATGGCCCCGCTGTTGACCGTGATATGGTCATTGCCATAGCCAATTTCGGGCAGCGGTTTGGGATACCGATAGTCGCCCACAATCGCCCCGTTGAAGCCGGCGTTGACAGTGACGGTATCGTTGCCGGCAAAGGGCAGAAGCTGGCCCGGCTGATCACAGGTGATGGTGTCATCGCCGTCTGTGATCGGCCCGCAGGCGGCATGGGCGGGGCCGTTCGCCAGCACAAGGCCGGCAAGCAGGGCCAAGGAGGAGATGCCCGAACGCAGGGCCCTACGGCAAGGGCGGGAAATACGCGAACTCGGAAAGCCACATTGCACTGGCATACTGCCACTCCATCACACACACGCCACGAATCTTTCCACAACACTGTGGAAGTCAAGATTGGATGTATGCAATCAATTTGCGGCAGGATTTTGGCAGTGTCTGAGCGGTATTCCGAAAAAAGGATGCGCCCGAGTGCCGCCCGCAATCTGACAAGATCGTGCACGGTTCCGCCCTTGGCAGCAGTCTTTCTTGCGTGGCTTTCCGCGGCGACCGGCGCTTCAGCCCTGCAGCCGGTATTGCGAAAGGCTGCGGTCGAAATCGACGATGCGGCGACCCTTGGCGAAGGCCTGTTGCAGGGCGGCGCGCAGTTCAAGGCGCAGGGTCTGGGCGTGATCCGGGGCGTCGCGCGTCAGGGTTTCCAGGTCTGCGGGCAGGGTCAGGGGCAGCGGAACCCCTTGCCCGGGCTGGCGCCGATGGCCTTCGGCAAGCGAGGTGACCAGGGGATCGGCCAGATCCCAGTCCACCAGCAGCCGGTCCGAGGCCAGTCCGCCGTTGATGCCCGCCATTTCGCCGTAATAGTCCGGCAGGTAGGTGTTGGCAGTGGCGCCCAGCCGGTGAATGTTCAGCGCGGCATTCAGCGGGCGCAGCGGATCGAACGTCCAGCGGATGCGGGTGATGCCGTGGCGCAGCGCCCAGTCGCGCTGATACAGCTTCAGACGCAGGCCCAGATGCAGGCCACGCGCCTGTGGCAGCACGGCCAGACGGTGCGAGTGCTGCACCTGCGGGTTTCGGGTGGGGAAGCCGAAGACATAGCCCACCAGCCGACCGTCCACGAAGGCGCCGCCGACCAGGCCACCTTCGGCCTGGATGACCATCATCAGATCGGCCGGGTCCGGCATGTCGCCCGCACCCCAGACGGTGCGTTGCAGGTCTTCGGCGGCGCGGAACTCTGCCATGCCGGACAGGTCACGGAAGATCACATCGGTCATGCGGCATAGTCCTTGGCCGAAAGCGTGGCGGTGGCAAGGTAGTCGTGATCCAGCGTCACACCAATGCCGGGACCGGGCGGCACGGGCATCCGGCCTTGCACACATTCCAGCGGTTCCCGGATGATGTCACGGGTGAAGTAGCGGCTGGCCGAAGAGGTATCGCCCGGCTTGGTAAAGCCGGGAAGGGTGGACATGTGGATGTTGTGCGCCCGGCCGATGCCGGATTCCAGCATCCCGCCGCACCAGACCGGCACCTGGAAGGACTGGGACAGGTCATGGATCTGGCGGGCGGCACTGTGCCCGCCAACGCGGCCCACCTTGATGTTGATTACCCGGGCCGCATCGGTCTGCAACGCCTTGCGGGCATGGTCGACCGTGCGGATACATTCATCCAGGCACAGCGGCGTGCGAAGGCGCTGTTGCAGGGTGGCGTGGTCGTGGATGTCATCCCAGGCCAGCGGCTGTTCGATGTAATCCAGCGCGAAATCATCCATCCGGCGGATCAGGTCACTGTCGGCCAGCGTGTAGCAGCAGTTGGCATCCACCGTCAGATGCGCGTCCGGGAACTGCTGCCGCACCGCCTGCAACAAGGCGATGTCATGGCCGGGCTTCACCTTCAGCTTGATCCGCTTGTAGCCCTGTTCCAGATGCTGCGCGACGCGATCCAGCGTTCCGGCAATCGGGCCGATGCCCAGCGAGACGCCAACGTCGATGGCCGTGCCTTGCCCGCCCAGCACGGTTTGCAGCGGCAGGTTCAGCGACTTGGCCCAAAGATCCCAGAAGGCCATTTCCACGGTGGCGCGCGCCATGAAATTCGCCCGCCACGGGGCGAACAATCGGGCCAGGTGGTCGGGGTGGGCGAAGGACCGGCCCAGCACCTGCGGCAGCAGAACCTTGTCCAGCAGGTCCATCGCCCCGGCCACGCTTTCCTCCAGATAGTCGGGCAGCGGGTCCATCACCCCTTCGGCATAGCCTTCCAGCCCGCCGGACCGCAGGGTCAGCAGCGGGAAGACCTTTTCCGTCATGGTGCCGGTGGCAATGGTGAAGGGGGTAATCAGCGGCAGGCGAACCAGCCGCAGGCTGGCTCCGTCGATGCGCAGGTCGGCGCGGGTTGGCGCAATATCGGGCATCGGTGTCCTCTGGTCTGGGTGGGATGCAGGAAAGCTGGAATTCAGATTACTTGCATTATTGACCTAATGAAAGTTTGCTGACAACCTCTCCCTGCAACCGGAGAGGTAATGTGAGCGAATTCCCCGATCAGCCCGAGACTAGGATGCCGTCGCCCGCCGGCGATCTGCATCAGCGGCTGTCGCTTGCTGCCGAAACCGGAACCCCTTCAGAACGGGCGCTTGCCCGTTATCTTGAGGCGAACCTGTCCTCTTTGCCGTTCGAAACCGCGGCAACCGTGGCGCAGAAGGTGGGCGTGTCCGAAGCATCGGTCGGCCGGTTCTGCCGGTCGATCGGCTATCGGCACCTCAAGGATCTGAAATCCAGCCTGCAAGTGGACCTGGGCGAAAAGGCCTGGCTGATTGGCGACCGGCTGCGCGATTTCCATGACCGCAGCCGCAAGGACAACGCGGAGTTGGGCCGCGCCCTGGAGCGCGAGATCGCGGCCATTGTCAGCGTCTATGAACTGGCCGCGACGCCGGCCTTCGGCACCGCGGTGGCGCGGCTGGCACATGCTCCGGCGGTCTGGGTCGCGGGTTTCCAGACCGAACGCGGACATGCGGCGGAACTTGCACACAATCTGCAATACCTGCGGGGCGGAGTTGGCCTTGCAGATGCCTCGGGCGGGCATTTCGCCGAAGTCCTGCTGTCAGAACCCGAGGATACCACCCTCGTGCTGATCGACGGCCGCCGCTATTCGCGCCTGACGCGCGATCTGGCCCTGGCCGCGCGGGACGAGGGGATTCCGGTGACGCTGATCACCGACCCCTACTGCGATTGGGCTCCCGGCCTGGTGACAGAGCTTTTCGCCGTTCCGACAGACCTTAACCATTTCTGGGACACGACCAGCGCGATGTCCTCGCTCATCGGCCTTCTCGTCAATGGCGTGTTCCGCGAGCTTGGGGCCGAGGTCGAGCAACGCATGGCCCGTGTCTCGGCCCTTTATGACGATTTCATCGGACATACCGTCCCGGGACGCAACCCGGGCAAACCCCTGGACCGAAATTCCAGCAGAGAGGATCACAAATGACTGTATCTTTCCGTAAGTCCGTTCTTGCCGCCAGCGTCAGTCTGGCAGCACTGCTCTCGGCGCAGGCCCTGGCCGCGCAAGAGGCCGTCTTCGCGATGTCCACCAACGAGGTCGGCGCCCCCACCTACAACCCGATCAAGGCCACCATGCTGAACACGGCCACCGGGCTGCTGTTCGACCGGCTGGTCAGCCAGGCCGCGGACCTGTCCTATCACCCGTGGCTGGCTGAAAGCTGGGAAGAGGCGCCCGATGGCATGTCCTGGACCTTCAAGCTGAAGCAGGGCGTGACCTTCCACAACGGCGAACCCTTCAACGCCGAAACGGTGAAGGCCTGGCTTGAGCTGTTCAAGACCACCGAGGGCGAGAACGCCTATATGGCCGAGGCCATCGCCTCGGTCGAGGTGCTGGACGACCACACGGTCAAGTTCGTCATGTCGCGGCCGGAACCGAACCTGCTGTACAACCTGTCCTCCACGTTCATGGGCGTTGTTGAACCCAAGTCGTTTGCCGCGCTTGGCGACAACTATGGCGTGACCGAGGTCTACGGCACCGGCCCCTACAAGCTGGAGAGCTTTTCCATCGGCCAGGAAACCGTTCTCGTGCGCAACGAGGATTACACCTGGGGGCCGGAAATGGCCAAGAACCACGGACCGGCCAAGGTTGAGCGTCTGACCTTCCGCGAAATCCCCGAAGATTCCACGGCGTTCCTGGAACTCAAGACCGGCGGGGTGGATTTCCTGCTGTCCGTGCCAGCCGACCTGATGGGCGAGGTGCAGAAAGAGGCCAACCTGGCCGTTCTGACCATGGCCGGTCAGGATGTCTGGTACATGCCGATCAACGTGACCAAGGCCCCCTTCGACGACATCCGCGTCCGCGAGGCCGCCGCCAAGGCCATCAACCAGGAGGAAATCCTGGCGGCCGTGTTTGGCGGCGTCGGCGCCGTGGCCGATACCTTCCTGATCTCGGCCCTGCCGGAAAGCCATGTCTCGGACGGGGCGAAGATCAAGTACGACCCCGCCCGCGCCAATGCCCTGCTGGACGAGGCGGGCTGGGTCATGGGCGCCAACGGCGTGCGCGAAAAGGATGGCCAGCCGCTGAAGGTCTCGCTCTGGACCCAGAGCGACAGCATCTTCCGCCGCCTGACCGAGGTTGTTCAAGCCCAGCTCAAGGCCGTGGGGATCGAGGCCGAGATCACGACCTTCGACAGCTCGACCATCCGCGACCAGTACAAGACCGGCGAACAGCAGCTCGCCGTGCGGTCCTACAACTGGGACAACGCCGACATCGTGGACTGGTTCTTCGGGGCTGACCGTCTGGGCTATCCGAACGTGTCGATGTTCAACGACCCCAAGGCCGAAGAGCTGCGCGCGGCGGCCATGACCGGATCGAAGAACATGGAAGAGCGGATCGCCAATTTCACCGCCTACCATGAATATGTGCTGACCCAGTTCCCGATGGCCCCGATCTACCAGCCGGTGCAGGCCATGGCCTACAACAAGGACCGCATCGCGCTGCCTGAAAAGATTGACGCCCCGTCCTTCGGAGCGGCCGCCTTCCTTGACCTTGAGGTCAAGGAATAACGGACGGAAACGGGAAGACCGGCATGTTATCCTGGCTTGTCAAACGGCTCTTGATGCTCGTGCCGGTCTTTCTGGCCGTCTCGGTGGTCATCTTTTCGATCCTTCATTTCATCCCCGGCGATCCGATCGACAATCTTCTGAAGATCGGGTCGTCGCCCGAAGCCCGCGCCGAGGTTGAGGCCCGCTATGGGCTGGATAAGCCCCTGCCGGTGCAATACGGAATCTGGCTGGGCAATGTGCTGACGGGCGATCTGGGCACCGCCATCGTGGCCCGCCGCCCGGTGGCCGACCTGATCGCCCAGGCGTTGCCCCATTCGCTGCGCCTGGGCGGGTTGGCGCTTCTGTTTTCCACCGTTGTCGGCGTGACGCTGGGGGTGGTCGCCGCCCTGCTGCGCGACCGCTGGCCAGACCGCGCCATCATGGGCGGGGTGCTGCTGGGATCGACCATGCCCAGCTTCTGGCTGGGGCTGATCCTGATCCTGATCTTCTCGGTCAGTCTGGGCTGGTTTCCCGTTTCGGGCGCGCGTGGCTGGGAATCGCTTGTCCTGCCGGTGCTGACGATCGGGCTTGGCGGCACGGCGCTGGTGGCCCGCATCACCCGCGTGTCGATGATCGAGGCCTCGGGGCGCGATTTCGTGATGCTGTTGCACGCCAAGGGCCTGTCGCCGCTGCGCATCCAGTTGCGCCATGTGCTGCGCCATGCGCTGATTCCGGTTGTCACGATCCTGGCCTTGCGCATTGGCTGGATTCTGGGCGGCGCCGTCACGGTCGAGGTGGTCTTTGCCCGCCCCGGCCTGGGCACACTTCTGATCAAATCCCTCAGCCAGCACGATTATCCGGTGGTGCAGGCCTGCCTGCTGATGCTGGCCATGGCGGTCATTCTGGGAACGCTTCTGGGCGACATCCTGCAGGCGCTGATGGACCCGCGTGTTCGGGCGGCATTGTCATGATCGCGCCCCTGCGTGCATTGCGCCGCCCGCAAGGGGCCGTTGCTGGCCTGTGGCTGATCCTGGTGATCTGTGCCGCCCTGTTCGCGCCGCTGCTGACACCCTATGCCTATGACATCCAGAACCTGCCGAACGCCTATCAGCCGGCATCGGCGCAGCACTGGCTTGGCACCGATGAATTCGGACGCGACCTGCTGACCCGGCTGATCTATGGCGCCCGCACCTCGCTTTCGGTCAGCGCCACGGCCATCTCGATCTCGGTGTTCTGCGGCATGGTGCTGGGGGCATCGGCCGCCTGGTTCGGCGGCTGGCTTGACCGGATCGTGACCATGACGGTCGATCTGACCTGGTCCTTCCCGGAAATCCTGATCGCGCTGATCCTTGTCGCCATCATCGGCCCCGGCACCACCGGGGTGATGATCGCCATTTCCGTGGCCTATCTGGCGCAGTTCACCCGCCTGACCCGCGCCCAGATCATGACGCTGAAGGGCGAGACCTTCATCGAGGCCGCACGCAGCCTTGGCGCGGGGAATGCCCATCTTCTGTTCCGGCACCTTCTGCCGAACGCGCTGGCGCCGGTGCTGGTTTCGGCCATGCTGGCTACCGGCGATGCCATCATCCTGGAAGCGACCCTGGGCTTCTTCGGCCTTGGCGCGCAGCCCCCGGTGCCAAGCTGGGGCGGCATGATGTCGGCAGGGTCGGCGCTGGTGTTCAAGGCGCCCTGGGTCATCATCTTTCCCGGTCTTGCGGTGGCAATCACCGTGGTGGCGATCAACCTTTACGGCGATGCGCTGATTGCCGAACTCGACATCCGGTCGCGGCTGCGGAGGGAAGCATGACGGCGCTGCTGAAGCTGGACGACATCAGCGTCTCGATCGGCAACCTGGGCCTGCTTGACCGCATCAGCCTGTCGGTCGGGCGCGGGCAGGTGGTTGGTCTGGTCGGCGAAAGCGGATCGGGCAAATCCCTGACCGCCATGGCAGCGATTGGCCTTTTGCCGCTGATCGGTGGCCGCGTGACAAAGGGCACGGTGCGGTTCGACGGTCAGGACATGGCCGCGATGACAGAAACCCAGCGGCGCAAGCTGCGCGGCGCGCGGATCGGATTTGTCA
Source organism: Fuscovulum blasticum DSM 2131 (assembly GCF_003034965.1). Taxonomy (GTDB): domain Bacteria; phylum Pseudomonadota; class Alphaproteobacteria; order Rhodobacterales; family Rhodobacteraceae; genus Pseudogemmobacter; species Pseudogemmobacter blasticus. The sequence continues at coordinate 173,221 of NZ_PZKE01000004.1, forward strand.
CCCAGAACCCGATGACGGCGCTGGACCCGGTGCAGCGCATCGGCGAACAGGTGGACGTGGTGTCGCGCCTGCATCTGGGCCTGTCGCGCGCCGACGCCCGGGCGCGCACGCTTGACCTGCTGACCCGGCTGCGCATCCCCGAAGCGGGGGCGGTTGTCGACGCCTGGCCGCATCAGCTTTCGGGCGGCATGAAGCAGCGCATTGTCATCGCCATGGCGCTGGCGGGCGATCCTGACCTGATCATCGCCGATGAACCCACCACAGCGCTGGACGTGACGGTGCAGGCGCAGATCATCCAGATCCTTGGCAGTCTGGTGCGGGAACGGGGCGTGGCGCTTTTGCTGATCACCCACGACATGGGTGTCGTGGCACAGGTCTGCGACCGCGTGGCGGTGCTTTACGCCGGGCGTCTGGCCGAGGAAGGCCCGGTCGGCCCGATCTTCGCCGCGCCGGCGCATCCCTATACCGCCGCTCTGATCGGCTGCATCCCGCAGGACGGCATGGCAAAGGGCAGTCTGACCGGCATCCCCGGCGCGGTCCCGTCGGCCGCCGCCTTTCCGGCCGGGTGCCGGTTCCACCCGCGCTGCCCGCGCGCCTCTGACCTCTGCCGCAACACTCCGCCCATGATCGTGCACCGCACCGCGGGACAGGTTGCCTGCCACCACCCCGGAGAAGCCGAATGACCGCGCCCATGGTCAAGATCGACGCGCTGAGCAAGCGCTTCCAGTCGGGTGGCGGCCTGTTTGCCAAACCCCGCACTATGATGGCCGTGCGCGAGGTGACGCTGTCCATCGGCAAGGGCGAAGTTCTTGGCGTGGTCGGTGAAAGCGGCTGCGGCAAGTCTACCCTTGCGCGGCTGGTGCTGCGGCTGATCGAACCCACCTCGGGCCGCGTCACCATTGACGGGACCGACATCACGGCCCTTTCTGCCGGTGCGCTGCGCCGGATCCGGCGGCGCATGGCGATGGTGTTCCAGGACCCTTACTCCAGCCTGGACCCGCGCTACAGCCTGGCCGATGTTCTGGCCGAACCCCTTCGCTTGCAGGGCGAGGTGATCGCGCCGGCCCGGGTCGACGAAATGCTGGCCTCGGTCGGCTTGCCGGCCGCGCTGGCCGCCAGCCATCCGCACCAGTTGTCGGGCGGTCAGCGTCAGCGCGTGGGTATCGCCCGCGCCCTTGCGTTGAAGCCCGATTTCGTGGTGCTGGATGAACCCACGGCCAGCCTGGATGTGTCGATCCAGGCGCAGATCATTGCCTTGTTGGCCGACCTGCGCGACAGGCTGGGTCTGACCTACCTGTTCATCAGCCATGACCTTGGCCTTGTGCGCTATTTCTGTGATCGCATCGTGGTCATGTATCTGGGATCGGTGGTCGAGGTCCTGCCCGACACCCGCACTGCGCCGCGCCACCCCTATACCCGGGCGTTGATGGATTCGAACTTCGCGCCCGATCCGGCGCGTCGCCGCGTGATCGAAATGCTGACGGGCGAGGTTCCCAGCCCCTTCGCCCTGCCGCCCGGTTGCGCCTTTGCCACCCGCTGCCCCCGCGCTTCGGACCGATGCCGCCGGGACACCCCCGCCCTCGGGGGCGATGCCGCCCATCCGGTGGCCTGCTTCCATCCGCTTTGAAAGGACCAACCCCATGCCCTTCCACGTTCTGACCGGTGCGTTTGTCCATGAAAGCAACACCTTCAAGAAGGGTGAAACGACGCTGCAGGATTTCCGTGATGACGTGCTTGACCTTGGTCAGACCGCCATCGACCGTCTCGGGGATGTGAATGACGAACTGGCCGGGTTTCTGGACGCCGGCCGCGCGGCGGGCTGGAAGGTGACGCATACGGTTTCGGCCCATGCCACCCCCGGCGCGCGCGTTTCGCGTGAAGCCTTCGATCACATCGCCGGTCTCATCTGCGATGCCGCCGCCGAACACCGCGCCACGCTGGACGGCATCCTTCTATCGCTGCACGGCTCGATGGTGCCCGCCTTCTGTGAGGACGGCGAGGGCGAGCTGCTGCGCCGCCTGCGCGCCATCGTGGGGCCGGACCTGCCGATCGCGGCGACGCTGGACCTGCACGCGATGGTGACGCCGGCGATGGTGGAACAGGCGCAGATCCTTGTCAGCTACAAGACCTATCCGCATATCGACATGCGCAAGATCGGGCGGCAGGCCGGCCAATTGCTGGACGCCACGCTGCGCGGTGCGGTCACGCCGCGCACCCTGCGCGTACGGATTCCGATGCTGGACGAGGCCAATGCCGGCCGCACCGATGTGGCCGATACCGCCGCCCTTTACGCCGATGCCGCAGCACATGAGGCCGAGCCGGGTATTCTGGCGGTCTCGGTCAACGCCGGGTTTTCCGAGGCCGACATTCCCGACATGGGGCCGACCGTGCTGGTGACCTTCGACCGGGGCCATGAGGACCGGGCGCAAGAGATTGCCAATGGTCTGGCCCGCCGCATCTGGGACGGGCGCGGCAAGGTGGGCAACACCTTCCTGACCCCCGATCAGGCAGCGCAGGAGGCGCGCGATTTCACCCCCGGCAACGGCCCGCTGGTGATTGCCGACTATGCCGACAACCCCGGCGCCGGGGCCTATGGCGATGCCACCGCGCTGTTGCAGGCCCTGCTGGCCGCCGGGGCGGCCCCCGGTGCCTTTGCCCCCATGATTGACCCCGAGGCGGCGGCCATCCTGCACCGCCACAAGGTTGGCGACACGGTCACGCTGGACCTTGGCGGCAAATGCGACCCGTCCTTCGGCGGCGGCCCGCTGCACCTGACTGGAGAGGTCGTGCACCTGTCCGACGGCACCTATACCGGCGACGGCCCCATTCTGGGCGGGATCACCCACAGTTTCGGCCCGACCGCCGTCTTCCGGGTGCAGGGCATTGACGTGCTGGTGGTCAGCCTGCCCGGCCAGATGCTGGACCTGCAACAGGTCCGCGCCTTCGGGATCGAACCCGATGCGCTCCGGTTCCTTGTGGTGAAGTCGATGCAGCACTTCCGCGCCGCCTACGAACCCATCGCAGGCCGCGTCATCGTCTGCGATTCCGGCGCGCTGGCCACCCCGCAGGCCCACTTGCGCCCCTACACCCGCGTGCAGCGGCCGGTCTGGCCGCTGGATGCGGACACCACGTTCCAGCTTGCCTGACGGCCGGCGACGCAGGTTCTGCCCTTTGCAGACATGGTGCCGGGCGGCCTGGCCGACACGGCCCGCTACAAGGAGTTGAACCAGTCAAATGTCTGGTGCATGCCACTCTCAAGCCCCGTCTCGGGGCTCCAGTCGAGATCGGCCTTTGCCTTGCGCATGTCCAGCACCGAGCGCGGAACGTCCAGCGGGCGTGCAACCTTGAAAGCGGGGTTGAGCGGTTTGCCAATCGCGTTCTCGATGGCGGCGATGATCTCGCGCAGCGAGACGCCCTGACCGCTGCCGCCGTTGTAGACCTTGATCTTTCCGCTTTCGGCCGCCAGGACACACAAGCGGGCCTGTCACATATTTGTTCCGCCCCCGAGCGCGTTTAGGCTACTTGGCGTTTGAAGGTCAGCTTTGAAGAATGCGGCCATGCAGCGCCCCGAGCAGCCAAGCGTCGGCTATGGGTCGGAACGCGACTCCCTCATGTTGTGCCAGGCTTCACCTTGTGAAGGTCGAGTCCAAACTCTGCCAGCCACCATTCTTGGTTCTCGGTGTTGTCCAGCATCCTGCTGCCCACTTGCTCTGCCGATGAGGCGGAAATCATGGACAAGGCGAAAGGGACCTTCGAAAGCCAACGGAACATGGCTTGCAGTTCTTGCCAGGTTATACTGCGTTCCTTGTCGTTGATTTCCCATATCAATGCTGCCGGTTGCCCACTATGTGCAGATGAAATTCCCACCAGGCCGTGGCAGACCCCATTCCGGATGTTTAGAGGCTCCTGAAGTTGAATGCGAAGAGTTGTGGCCAGCAATGCGCGAAACGGTGCTGCAGGTCGCGCGGCAATAACGGTGGCCTCCCAGGCGTTCAGAACGGAAGCGATACCATAGGCCGACTTCGGAAGGCGTCCACCATTAATGCGGGCGACCTCGTCCCGCGCGGTCCGCTCGATTGCCGACCAAAGCAACAGGAGCGACCCTAGCGAAGCTTTGATTTGCTCGACGGTCACGCTATCTGTCATCCACTCCTCAAGTTGCGATCAGTTTGGCATATCCCCCAGATGATGCGGTGAGTACCATGCTGCCGCAAGCATCAATAACCAGCTTTGTTGGGCCGCGCCGCACTATACTGCTTTGGACGACTGTCATCTTTGGGCCGGTTTTGCCCACGCATCTGCGCGCGAATCCGCGCCTGTAAGCGCGTGTCACTGAACCTTTTGGGGGGGCGGGAGATTTCTTCCACTGCTCACAGACCAAGTGGTCTGTTCTTGGCCGAGAGGAAGAATAGTGTCCAGGAAGGGACGGCTACTGTTGCAATCCACATCAGCGGGAAATTGGTCGGAGCGAGAGGATTCGAACCTCCGACCCCCTGCTCCCGAAGCAGGTGCGCTACCAGGCTGCGCTACGCTCCGACCGTGGCGGGGGATTAGACCCCGCGCGTGGGTTTGGCAAGGGGGTGCGGGCGATTCCTTGCGACAGAGTTGCTGCGGCGAAAAGGCGGGGCCGGCAGGCGGATCGGCGGCGGGGACTCTGCCCGGCTTTTGTGGCGGATCAGGGCTGTGGCCGCAGCGGCACCCGGCCGGTGTCGGTCAGCAGGAACACCTCGCGCCCCTCGATCGCGATGGTGGTCAGGGGGCCGCCATAGCCGGCCGAGCTGTCGATGTTGATACGATTGCCGTAATGCGTGGGCGCGTCCAGCGCGGTGTGGCCATGCACGATCAGCGGGCCATGGTCGCGCCCGTCATCGAGAAAGGGCTGCCGTATCCAGAGCAGGTCATCTTCGGCCTGCTCGTCCAGCGCCACGCCGGGGCGGATGCCGGCATGCACGAACAGCAGATCACCGATCCGGTGCATCAGCGGCAGCGCCTGAAGGAAGGCGCGGTGCGACGCGGGCACCGCCGCCGCGCCATCGGCGTGAACCGGGGCAACGGGCCGGTCGGCGGCGGCGCGGACACCGTAAGAGGCCAGCGTTTCCGCCCCGCCCAGCCGGGGGTGCAGCCAGGACAGGTCTGACCGAAGACGCTGATCCTGCGCCTGCGGGTCGTTCAGGAACATGGTGAACAGCCGGTCGTGGTTCCCCTTCAGCACCACCCAGTCCTGCCCCGCGGCCTGGCCTTCCAGCAGCAGGTCGATCACGCCGCGGCTGTCGGGGCCGCGGTCGACCAGATCGCCGACATGCACCACCGGCGCGGGGCCATGGCGGGCCATGTCGGTGGCAATCCGGTCATGCGCGGCCTTGAGCAGGGCCAACTGGCCGTGGATGTCCCCGATGGCATAGGCGCGCATGACAGCCGTTCCCCAAAAGAAAAACCCGGGGAGGCGCAACCGCGCGGACCCCGGGCCCCGGATATTGGAAGACGGGAAAGGGGGAAAGGCCCTTTCCCGTGTCTGTCATGCGCCTTCAAAGGCCAGCGGCTTGACCTGCTGGAACATGCCGGTCGATTCCAGCGTTTCCACGACCTTGGGGTCGATCGCCTGATCCAGATACAGAAGCGCAATGGCATCCTGCCCCACGCCCGACCGGCCCAGGGTGAAGTTGGCGATGTTCACGCCGTTCTTGCCCATGGTCATGCCGAGAAGGCCGATGATGCCCGGCACGTCGTCGTTGGTGGTGTACAGCATGTGTGCGCCCACTTCGGCGTCGATGTTGATGCCCTTGATCTGGATGAAGCGCGGCTTGCCATCGCTGAAGCAGGTGCCGGCCACGCTGCGTTCGCGCTTGTCGGTGACCATGGTCACCTTGATATAGGCGTCGAAGGCGCCGGTCTTGTCCTGCCGGGTGGTCGAGATCTGGATGCCCTTGTCCTTGGCCACGATGGGGGCGGAGACAAGGTTCACATCCGGGTTGTGGGCCTTGAGCACGCCGGCAATGACCGACTGGTTCAGCGCGGCAACGTTCATCTCGGCGACGCGGCCGTCATAGAGGATGTTGATGGCGCGGATCGGCTCATCCGTCATCTGGCCGATGAAGGCGCCCAGATGGCCGGCCAGCTTGATCCACGGCCCCATGATCGCGGCCTGTTCGGCAGTGACATTGGGCATGTTCAGCGCGTTCTGCACCGCGCCGGTCAGCAGGTAGTCCGACATCTGCTCGGCCACCTGCAGCGCCACGTTTTCCTGCGCTTCCGTGGTCGAGGCGCCAAGGTGCGGCGTGACCACCACATTCGGATGCCCGAACAGCACGTTCTCGGTGGCGGGTTCCACCTCGAACACGTCCAGCGCCGCCCCGGCCACATGGCCGGCATCCAGCGCGTCCTTCAGCGCGGCTTCGTCGATCAGCCCGCCACGGGCGCAGTTGATGATGCGCACGCCCTTTTTCGTCTTGGCCAGGTTTTCGCGCGACAGGATGTTGCGGGTCTTGTCGGTCAGCGGCACATGCAGGGTGATGAAGTCGGCGCGCGCCAGCAGGTCGTCCAGCTCCACCTTGGTGACGCCCAGCGATTTGGCCCGCTCTTCCGACAGGAAGGGGTCATAGGCGATGACCTTCATCTTCAGCCCGACCGCCCGGTCGCAGACGATGCCGCCAATATTGCCGGCCCCGATCACGCCAAGGGTCTTGTTGAACAGCTCAACCCCCATGAACTTGGACTTTTCCCATTTGCCGGCATGGGTGCTGGCATTGGCTTCGGGCAGTTGCCGCGCCACGGCGAACATCATCGCGATGGCATGTTCGGCCGTGGTGACCGAGTTGCCGAAGGGCGTGTTCATCACGATCACGCCCTTTTTCGACGCGGCCGGAATGTCCACATTGTCAACGCCGATCCCGGCGCGGCCCACGACCTTGAGGCGGTCGGCGCTGGCCAGCAGCTTTTCGGTCACCTTGGTGGCCGAGCGGATGGCAAGGCCGTCATACTGACCAATGATTTCGGCCAGCTTTTCCTTGTCCTTGCCCAGCTTGGGCATGTAATCGACCTCGACCCCACGGTCGCGGAAGATCTGGACGGCGGTTTCACTCAGTTCGTCGGAAACAAGAACGCGGGGGCGGGCCATGGCGGGCTCCTATCAGAATGGGGATGGGGAAAGGGGGCGGGGCAATCCCCGCCGCACCCGATCAGGCAGCCGCGGCAAGCGCGGCGATTTCGGCGTCGAACGCCCATTTGATCCAGGGCAGCAGCGCAGCCACATCGGCGGCCTCCACCGTTGATCCGCACCAGATGCGCAGGCCCGGAGGCGCGTCGCGATAGGCGCCAAGGTCAAAGCCCGCGCCGGCCTTTTCAATCCGCTTGGCCACGGCCTTGGCGAAAGCCTCGCCATCGGTGATGCGGGGGTCGGTGAACTTGACGCAGACGCTGGTGGTCGAGGCGATCTCGGGCGTTTCGGCCAGATTGGCGATCCAGGGGTTCGCGGCGCAGAAGTCCCACACCAGTTGCGCATTGACCTGCGCCCGGGCGATCAGGCCCTTCAGCCCGCCAACCGATTTGGCCCATTTCAGCGCGACAAGGTAATCTTCGTTCGCCAGCATCGACGGCGTGTTGATCGTCTCGCCTGCGAAGATGCCTTCGGACACCTTGCCCTTGGCCGTCAGCCGGAAGATCTTCGGCAGCGGCCAGGCGGGGGTGTAGGTTTCCAGCCGTTCCACCGCGCGGGGCGACAGGATCAGCATCCCGTGCGCGCCTTCGCCGCCCAGAACCTTCTGCCAGGAGAAGGTGGTCACATCCAGCTTGTCCCAGGGCAGGTCCATCGCGAAGGCGGCAGAGGTGGCGTCGCAGATGGTCAGCCCGGCGCGGGTGGCGGGGATCGCATCGCCGTTCGGCACGCGGCAGCCGCTGGTGGTGCCGTTCCAGGTGAAGACCACATCCTTGTCGAAATCGACGGTCGCCAGATCGACGATCTGGCCATAGGGCGCCTTGCGGACGGTGGCGTCCAGCTTCAACTGCTTGACCACATCGGTCACCCAGCCTTCGCCGAAGGATTCCCAGGCCAGCATTTCAACGGGGCGGGCGCCCAGCAGGCTCCACAGCGCCATTTCGACGGCGCCGGTGTCCGAGGCGGGAACGATGCCGATGCGGTAATCCGCCGGCACGCCCAGAATTTCACGAGTCAGGTCGATTGCCTCTTTCAGCTTGGCCTTGCCCACCGCAGCGCGGTGCGACCGCCCCAGAGGCGCGTCAGCCAGCATGTCAAGGGAATAACCGGGGATCTTGGCGCAGGGGCCAGAAGAGAAGCGCGGATTGGCCGGGCGCTTGGCCGGCGGAGTCAGGTCTGTCATGGTAGCCTTCCAGCTAAAGGCCCCTCGTTGGGGAGGGGTGTCCCGCTGCGGGGCATACGGCGCGGCGCGGGCTGGCACAAGCGGGAAAATCGCGCTAAAGCGCCGCATCGTCGCAAGAATGCGACCTTCCTGTCCACTATCGGAAACACGCCCTCATGTTCACCGCCACGCTGCTGACCAACCCCGAAACCCCGGTGCTGGACCGCGTTACCGTGGAATCGCTGCGCAATGCCTGGGGTGGCGGCGATGCGCGCTGGCTGGACCCCGGCATTGCCGCCGAATTCCCGCTTGAGGCGGTTCCCGAAACCCTGTGGTCCGCCTGGCAGGACTTGCAGGGGCTGCGGGTTGATCTGGTGGTGCAGCCGACGGCGGGGCGGAAGAAGCGGCTGCTGATCGCCGACATGGACAGCACCATGATCCAGCAGGAATGTATTGACGAGCTGGCCGATGAAGCGGGCGTTGGCGCCTATGTGGCCGAGATCACCGCGCGGGCCATGAATGGCGAGCTGGATTTCGAGGCCGCGCTGCGCGAACGGGTGGGGCTGCTGAAGGGCCTGCCGGAAGAGGTGATCGCCCGCGTCCTGCGCGACCGTATCACCCTGATGCCGGGTGGCCCCGTGCTTCTGGCCACCATGCGCGCGGCCGGGGCGCATACAGCGCTGGTCTCGGGCGGGTTCACCGCCTTTACCGGCGCCATTGCCGCGAAACTGGGCTTCCACGAAAACCGCGCCAATGTGCTGCTGGCCGAAGACGGCGCGCTGACCGGGCAGGTGGCCGAGCCGATCCTGGGCAAGGAAGCCAAACTTCAGGCGCTGGAGGACATCACCGCCCGGCTGGGCCTGTCGCCGCAGGATGCGCTGGCCGTGGGCGACGGCGCCAATGATCTGCCCATGCTGTTGCGCGCCGGCACCGGCGTTGCGCTTCATGCCAAGCCACGGGTGCAGGCGGAGTGCGATGTCCGCGTGAACCACGGCGATCTGACGGCGCTGCTTTACCTTCAGGGGATTTCCCGCGAAGACTTCGCGGCATGATCATCCGCCCCGCCACCCCCGCCGACGCCCCCGCCATGGCCGATCTGCTGAACCGGATCATCGCCATTGGCGGCACCACCGCCCACCAGCATCCGAAACCGGCCGAAAGGGTTCTGGTCGATTACATCGACGGCCCCGGCACGCTGACCTGCATGGTGGCCGAACTTGACGGGCGCGTGGTCGGCTTTCAATCCGTCGGTCGCAACCCGCAGCTTTCGGCCCAGACCGGCGACATTGGCACCTTTGTCGAGCCGGGACTGCAGGCCAAAGGCACCGGGGCGCAGCTTTTCGCGGCCACCCGGGCCGCGGCGCGGGCCGCGGGCTTGCGCGAGCTGAACGCCACCATCCGCGCCGACAATGTGCCGGGGTTGGCCTATTATGGCCGCATCGGCTTTGTCGATCATGCCCATGATCCCGACTGGGCGCTGAACGATGGCCGCGTTGTCGGCCGGGTGTCGCGCCGGTTCGTGCTGTAGGCCGCCGATGTTCGAGGTTGCCACCGACATCGCGGCGCTGCTGGTTCTGGCCGCCTTTCTGGCCGGCTTCGTTGATTCCATCGCCGGGGGCGGCGGGCTGATCACCGTGCCCGCGCTGCTGCTGGCGGGGGCAAACCCGGTGCAGGCGCTGGCCACGAACAAGTTGCAGGGCACCTTCGGTTCGGCCACCGCCGCCGTGACCTATGCCCGTGCAGGGCATGTGCGGCTGGGGTCGCAACTGCCGATGGCCGCGATTGCCTGCGTGGCCGGGGCGGCGGGGGCGCTGGTCGCGCATCTGATCCCGGCCGAGGTGCTGCGCCTGATCATGCCGGTGGTGCTGATCGGCGTCGCGGGCTTCTTCGCCTTTCGCAAGGGCCTGTCGGATGACGACCGCGTGCAGCGGATGCGCCCCGCCGTCTTTGCCCTGACGGCGGTGCCGCTGATCGCGGCCTATGACGGGTTCTTCGGGCCGGGAACCGGCAGTTTCTTCATGATGGGCTTCGTGCTGCTGGCCGGCTACGGCGTGCTCAAGTCCACGGCGCATACCAAGCTGTTGAACTTCGCCTCGAACCTTGGGTCGCTTCTGGTCTTCATCCCCTCGGGCGCAACATGGTGGGCGGTGGGAATGGCCATGGCGGTGGCGCAGGTGGCGGGCGCGGCGATCGGGGCGCGGGCGGCGATGCGGATCGGATCGCGGCTGATCCGGCCGCTGCTGGTGGTCACCTCAACCGCGATGGCGCTGCGGCTGATCTGGCAGGCTTTGGGGTGACGGTCCCGCAAGGCGGCTGCACCCTTGCGATTTCAATGATCCTCTAGGCCGTTGACCGGGGCTTAACCTTTTGCCCCGGCGGGTGCAGTCTGGCCGAAACGAATGGCAGCAGCGGAGAAGCAGGATGTCTGACGGCAAGGTGGTTCTGGTCACGGCGGGCGGGTCGGGCATGGGGGCGGCCTGCGCCCGGCATCTGGCGGAAACCGGCTGGCGGGTGGGCATCCTGTCCTCGTCCGGCAAGGGCGAGGCGCTGGCGGATGAACTGGGCGGTGTCGGCGTTACCGGATCGAACCAGAACGAGGCCGATCTGCAACGCGCCGTCGATGCGGTGATGGCCCGCTGGGGCCGGATTGACGGGCTGGTCAACTCGGCCGGCCATGGGCCGCGCGCACCCATCCTGCAAATCAGCGATGCCGACTGGCACCGGGGGCTTGAGGTCTATTTCCTGAACGTCGTCCGCGCCGCGCGTCTGGTGACCCCGATCCTTGAGGCGCAGGGCGGCGGGGCCATCGTCAACATCTCCACCGCCTGGGCCTTCGAGCCTTCGGCGATGTTCCCGACCAGCGCGGTGGCGCGGGCCGGGCTGGCGGCTTTTACCAAGGTGTTCGCCGACAGCTATGCCGCGAAGAACATCCGCATGAACAATGTGCTGCCCGGCTGGATCGACAGCCTGCCCGCCACCGAGGAACGCCGGCAGAGCGTGCCGATGGAACGCTACGGCACCGCCGAGGAGATTGCCGCGACCGTGGCCTTCCTGCTGTCTGACGGGGCGGGCTACATCACCGGGCAGAACCTGCGGGTGGATGGCGGGCTGACCCGCAGCGTGTGAGGACTCGCCAGCCTTTGCTGAAAAAATGGGCACCTCTGCGTGGGGCGCGATTTGCCATCTGTGGGTGCGCGTAGGCGGGTTTGTCAACGATTTCAGGCAGCAAGGCCGGAACGGGGCCGGGTGGCAAGTGTTTTCCAGGGGGTGGTAAGAAGGTTACCACGTTGTTTTTAAGAGGAAAAATCTGCCGTCTTTGGCGATGCGGTCTTGCTGGAAGCTGGTGGTATGATCTACCGTCCTGAAAATCATACCTGACCGAGACCCGAGATGCCTTGCCTTCCGAGCCGCCCCTTTGTCCTTGCCGCGATGCTGCTGGTCGCCGCCGCCGGACCGTCAGCCGCGCATTTTCAGGAGATCATTCCCTCGGCCGACGTGCTGCCCGAAGGGGGAAAGGTCGCGCTGGATCTGGTCTTTACCCATCCGTTCGAAGGCGGGCCGGTGATGGAAATGGCGCGGCCGGTGGAAGTGGGGGTGCTGACCGCAGGCGCCATAACGGTGCTGACCGACCGTCTGGTCGAGGCGCCGCGAGACGGGGTAATGAGCTGGACACTGGAGCATGAGCTGGCCGAACCCGGCGCGTCGGTCTTTTACGTCACGCCCCAGCCCTATTGGGAACCGGCCGAGGGCAAGTTCATCGTGCATTATGCCAAGGTCATCGTGGACAGTTTCGCCAGCGGCGAAGGCTGGGATGCGATGGTGGGCCTGCCGGTCGAGATCAGGCCGCTGACCCGGCCAACCGGGCTTTGGACCGGCAATGTCTTTACCGGCGTGGTGACGAAGGCTGGCCAGCCGGTGCCCTTTGCCGAGATCGAGGTCGAGTTGATCAACGACGGCGCGATCAAGCCGCCGAACGATGCCTATATCACCCAGGTGATCACGGCGGATGCCAACGGCACCTTCACCTATGCGATGCCGGTTTCGGGCTGGTGGGGCTTTGCCGCGCTGATGGAAGGCGACAGCCCGATGACCGCGCCCGACGGGACCACGGTGCCGGTCGAGGAAGGGGCGCTGATCTGGGTTCACACCAATCCGGCGGTTCGCTGACATGGCGCATATTCCCGATGGCATCCTGTCGCTTCCGGTGCTGATCGGCGGCGGTGCGCTGGCGGCAGTGGGCGTGGGTCTGGGCCTACGCGCCCTTGACGACCGGGCGATCCCGCGCGTGGCGCTGCTGGCGGCGGTGTTCTTCGCCGCCTCGCTGGTGTCGATCCCGGTCGGGCCGTCCAGCGTGCATCTGCTGCTGTCGGGGCTGATGGGCCTTTTGCTGGGGATGGGGGTATTCCCGGCGGTTCTGGTGGCGCTGGCCCTGCAGGCGGTCCTGTTCGGCTTTGGCGGGCTGACAACGCTGGGGGTGAACACGGTGAACATCGCGCTGCCCGGTGCGATGGCGGGGCTGGTGCTGGGGCCGGTGATCCGGCGGCAGGTGCGGCCCGTGGTGGCCGGGGCGCTGGCGGGCATCGGCTCGGCGCTGGCGGTGCTGGCCACGGGCGGGGCGGTGGCGCTGTCGCTGTGGCTGTCGTCATCCGATTATGTGCCGGTCGCGCGGGTGCTGCTGGCAACCTATCTGCCGCTGGCCCTGGCCGAGGCGGTGGTGGCCGCGGTGGTGGTGGGCTTTCTGGCCCGGGTCGAGCCGGGGGCGCTGCGGCCTGTGGCGGCTGCAGGGGCATGATCTTGCGGCGGTTCCTGATCCTGCTTTGCGCGCTGCTGCTGGCAGGGCCTGCGGCGGCGCACAGCCTGCGGGTGTTTGCCAAGGTCGAGGGGGGGCAGGTCAGCGGCTATGGCTTTTTCATCGGCGGTGGCCGTCCGCAGGGCGTGGACTGGCTTGCGCAGATGGGGGCAGAGACGATTGCCAAGGGGCAGACCGATGCCAGGGGCAGCTTTGGCTTTCCCGCCCCCGCCACGGTGACGGCTGATGTCGTGGTGACGGTGAACACGGGTGAGGGGCACGTTGCCAGCACCACGCTGAAGCCCGAACGCTTTGGCGGCGCGCCGATGCCGGGGTCGGCTGTGACCGAACCGGCGGCGATGCCGGACGGGACCGGGGCGGCGTTGACCCGCGCCGAAGTCGAGGCGGCGGTTGCGGCGCAGGTGGCCCCGCTGATGGAGCGGATCGAGCAGATGGATGCGCGGATGCGGCTGACCGACGTGCTGTCGGGCGTCTTCCTGATCCTGGGGCTGGCGGGTATGGCGCTTTGGGCGCGTGGCCGGCGCGGATGATGCTGCCGGGCGATCTGCGGCTGCGGATGCTGGCCGGGTTCGGCGCGCTGGTGCTGATTGCGCCCTTGTCGCGTCAGGGACCGGCGGCGGCGGCTTTGGCGGCCGTGCTGGCGCTGTTCGCTGTACAGCGCCAGCCGCTGCCTTGGCGGCGGCTGTGGCACCTTGAGGCGTTCCTTGTGCTGCTGCTGGTCACGTTGCCCTTCACCCTGCCGGGAACGCCGCTGCTGCGGATCGGGCCGCTGGTGGCCAGCCATGAGGGGCTGGAACGCGCCGGGGTGGTGGCGGCCAAGGTTGCGGCGTCGGTCCTGCTGGTGACGCTGGTCTTTGCCGCGACCGAGCCCGAGCGGGTGGGGGCCGCACTGCGGGCGCTGCGCCTGCCCGAGCCGCTGGTGCGCATCTTTCTGGGTGTCGTGCGCTATCTGGCCCTGATCCGGGCCGAGATGCAGCGCCTGCAGGATGCGATGCGGATGCGGTCGTTCCGTCCCGGATCGAACCGCCACACCTGGCGCAGCTATGGCCACCTTCTGGGCATGATGCTGCTGCGGGCCATGCAGCGGGCCGACCGGGTGGAGGAAGCGATGCGGATGCGCGGCTATGCCGGGCGGTTTCTGGCGGAAACACCGGCACGGCCGGCGGGGCGGGACTGGCTGGCTGGCCTCCTGCTGCTGGCCGGGGCGGCGGCGTTGCTGGCATGGGACATGGCATGACCGCACCTGTGGTGATCGAGGAGGTGCAGGTGCTGCGCGACGGGCGCGCGGTGCTGGATGGCGCCACGCTGCGGCTGGGGCCGGGCGAGCGGCTGGCCATCGTCGGGCCGAACGGGGCGGGCAAGACCACGCTCTTGCGCGCGCTGGTGGGGCTTGAACCGCCCGCGCGTGGCCAGGTGGCGCTGTTCGGAGCCGACTGCCGGACCGAGGCCGATTTCCGCAAGGCCCGGCGCCGGATCGGCTTTCTGTTTCAGGACAGCGATGACCAGTTGTTCTGCCCCAGCGTGATCGAGGATGTGGCCTTCGGCCCGCTGAACCTTGGCGCGCCGCCCGCAGCGGCGCGGGCGGCCGCACAGGCGGCGCTGGACCGGCTGGAACTGGGCCATCTGGCGGACCGCTTCACCCACCGGCTTTCCGGTGGGGAAAAGCGGCTGGTCTGTCTGGCCGGGTTGCTGGCGATGCAGCCCGAGGTGCTGTTGCTGGATGAGCCGACCAACGGGGTGGATCTGGCCAACGGTCAGCGCCTGCGCGAGGCGCTGCTGGGTTTTGCCGGGGCGATGATCCTGGTGTCACATGATGACGGTTTCGTCGCCGACATCGCGACGCGGGCCATGGTTCTGGGCCAGGGGCGGCTGCGTGCGGCGCAGGTACACAGCCACCCGCATACCCACAGCCACCGGCATATTCACGAAAGCTGAGCCGTCGCCCCCCAGTCGGCCCCCTGCATTTCGCGCAGCCGGCTGGCGGTGCGTTCGAATTCGAACGCGCCTTCGCCTTCGGTATACAGTCGCTCTGGCACATCGGCGGCAGAGCATATCAGCAGCACCTTCGCCTCATACAGCGCGTCGATCAGGGTGACGAACCGTTTGGCTTCGTTGTAGTTCGAGCTGCCCAGATGCGGGATGTCTTCCAGGATCAGCACCCGGCAGGCCCCGGCAATGGCCAGATAGTCGGCCGGGCCCAGGGGGCGGCCGCACAATTCCCAGAACCCTGCGCGACCAACGCCCGAGGCAAAATGCGGCACCACCGTTTCCCGCCCGTTCACCGGCAAGACAAGCGGTTCGCCCTTGGCGCACCCGGTCAGATCCTGCCAGATTTCCCTGATCTTGCCTTGCGAGGCGCCCGCGGGGTGGAAATAGACCTGCGCCCCCGCCAGCCGGTGCTGGCGGTAATCGGTGGGGCTTTCCAGTTCGACGATATGCAGGCGGTCGCGCAGCATGGCGATGAAGGGCAGGAACAGCGCCCGGTTCAGACCGTTGTGATACAGGCCCTCGGGCGGGCGGTTCGAGGTGGTGACGATCACCACACCGGCGGCCAGCAGCTTTTCGAACAGGCGCCCGACGATCATCGCATCGGTGATGTCGGTGATCTGCATCTCGTCAAAGGCCAGAAGGCGGGCATCGCGGATCACCGCTTCGGCCACCGGCTCCAGCGGGTCTTCGATGCCGGTCTTGCGCGCCGCGTGCATACCGCGATGGATTTCCTGCATGAAGGCGTGGAAATGCACCCGGCGTTTCTGGCCGATGTCGGTGGCCTGAAAGAACAGGTCCATCAGCATCGACTTGCCGCGCCCGACGCCGCCCCAGAGATACAGCCCCTTGGGCGGGGTAACCGGCTTGGCGAACAACCCGGCGAACAGGCCGACCTTGCGGGTCGGGTTCGCCTCAAGCCAGGCGCGCAGGTCTTCCAGCAGCGGCAGAACGGCATACTGGCCCGGATCGGGGCGCAGGCTGCCCTCGGCGATGCGGGTTTCGTAGATCTCGGTCAGGGTTGTTCGCATACCTTCGTATACCGTTCTTGCCTCAGGCTGGAAAGCCGGCCTCGACAGGGGCCACGCTCAGGCCGCCGGGGCCGGTTCGCGCCGCAGCACCAGCGATCAGCAACCGCCGCCACA
Source organism: Fuscovulum blasticum DSM 2131 (assembly GCF_003034965.1). Lineage (GTDB taxonomy): Bacteria > Pseudomonadota > Alphaproteobacteria > Rhodobacterales > Rhodobacteraceae > Pseudogemmobacter > Pseudogemmobacter blasticus. The sequence goes on from NZ_PZKE01000004.1 coordinate 189,474, forward strand.
GGCCCTGTGGTGCGGGTGCGGGCGGCACGGGCGGCTGGTACAGTTCCAACATACTGCGGCCAAGGGTCAGGAAACGCACCTCGGTCACCCCCTCGGGGCGTTGCAGCTGGACCGAAGCCGCCGGCCGCGCCCCAAGCTCGGTGAAGAAGTCCAGCGTTGCGGCAAGATCGGCGCAGGGCAGACCGATATGGTCATGCCCCGGCCCGACCGGGGTGGCCCGGCGCTCGATCAACTCGATCCGTGCGCCTTCGGGGCCCTGCAGGAACAGATAGCGCACACCACCCCAGAATTCGGCAATGGTCTGCGGGCCGTCGGGCGTGATGGCGAGGTCGACCTGCGCGCCCCGGGCAAGCGCGTCGCGGGCGGCGGCGTCAAGATCGGGGACGGCCAGCGCCAGATGGTCGATGGCGCCATGACCTTCGGGGGTGCCACGCGACAGCACGATCTGCTGGTCATGAAAGATCAACCGTCCCTGACCGGCCTCGACAAAGCCGAAGGTGCCGCACAGCAGGCGCCGCCCGGCCTCGGGGTCACGCAATTGAAGCTCGGGGATCACGGTCATGGGCGGCACCAGGGTTCAGGGCTGGTGCGCAGGAAACCACGCCCGGAGGGCGGCGAAAAGGCGATAACCGAATCTGCACCTTTTGCCGTGAACCTGCCGGTGAACCGCCTGCCATTCCGGGGAAGAAGATGAACCGCCTGCGCTCTCTGGGTCTCGTGTCGCGCCTGACCGGCCTTTCCGTCCTGTTCTTCCTGATTGTCGGGGGGGTCGGCTTTGTCATCGCCGACCACAGTCTGCGGGAATTCGAACAAAGGTCATTGTCCGACACGATGCAAACCGCGGCGCGGGTTTCGGCGGAACTGGTGCAGGATGTCTATCCCGACCTGACCTATTCGGTGGATGCGCAGGGACAGGTGGTGAATGTCATCTGGCCGGCCATACCCGAACATCCCGATGACCGGATCGTTGATCAGTTGCACGCGATCACCGGCACGGAACTGACGATCCTGCGGTGGGACGCGGCGCGCAATGATTTCATCCGCGCCTCGACCAGCCTGCGCGATGCCGACGGGCAGCGGATGGATGGCACGCAACTGGGGGCCGATCATCCGGCGCGGGCGGCCCTGCTGCGGGGCGAACCCTATCTGGGTGAGGCTGAAATCCTTGGCCAGCCCCATTTGCTGAACCTGCGACCGGTCAAGGCGCCGGATGGGCGTGTGATCGGTAGCCTGGGCAACTTTGTCCCGCAATCGGCGCTTGCCGATGTGCTGGGTGCTACCCAGCGTGAGATCGTGATCGGTGTGGCGGTTGTCTCGGTCCTGGGGGCGCTGGTGCTGTTTCTGGTGAACCGGGCCTTGCTGCGGCCGCTGTCGGGCTTGTCCGCCGTGATGGGCCGGATCTCCGCCGGTGACACCACGGTCGAGGTGCCCGCGCTGAACCGGCGCGATGAGATCGGAACCTTCGCCCGTGGCTTTGAGGCCTGGCGCGAGGCGACGGCGGAAGCGGCGGCGCTGTCCCGGCTGGCGCGCGAGGCCGAGGCCGAACAGGCGCGGGTGGTGGGCGATCTGTCGCTGGGCCTGTCGCGGCTGGCCGGTCTTGACCTGACCGCCAGCATCGCCAGCCCGCCCGAAGCGCCGTTCCCGGCCCGATACGAAGAGGTGCGCTGCAACTTCAACGCCGTGGTCGACACCCTGTCCGAAACCCTGCTGATGGTGCAGCAGATCGCCCGGTCGATCGACGCCGGCGCGACCGAGTTCAACGGTATCGCACAAGACATGTCGAACCGGACCGAGACGCAGGCCGCCACGCTGGAGGAAACGGCGGCGGCACTGGACGAACTGACCGCCTCGGTCCAGTCGACGGCGCAGAACGCGGCCGAGGTGGACAGCGCCATGGCCGAGAACGGCCGCCAGGCCGAAGAGGGCGGGCAGGTTGTTCGGCGGGCGATTTCGGCAATGGAGCAGATCGAACAATCCTCGCGCCAGATCACCCGCATCACCGATGTGATCGACGACATCGCCTTCCAGACCAACCTTCTGGCGCTGAACGCCGGGGTTGAGGCCGCCCGCGCGGGCGAGGCCGGCAAGGGCTTTGCTGTGGTGGCCAGCGAGGTGCGGTCGCTGGCGCAGCGCGCCTCGGACTCGGCCAAGGAGATCAAGCGGCTGATCAGCCAGTCGACCGAGCAGGTCGAGGCCGGCAGCACACTGGTGAACGCCACCGGCTCGGCCCTTGGCGTGATGATCGAGCGGATACGTTCTGTCACCACCATGATCGCGGACATCGCAAATTCGGCGCGCGAACAGTCGCTGGGACTGTCCGAGATCAACACCGGCGTGAAACAGCTTGACGAGGTGACACAGCGCAACGCGGCGGTGGTCGTGCAATCGACCACCTCGAGCGAAGTGCTGCATCAGGACGCCGCCCGCCTGACGGAAAGCCTGTCGCGGTTCCGCCTGCCCGAGGTGGCGGCGACGGGGATGCCGCGCCCTGCCATGGCTGCGGTTCCCTATGCCGTGAACCTGACCTCTGCCGCGTCGCCCCCGCCCGCCCGGCCCGAGGAGTTCCGGCCGGTTCCCTTGCCACGGACCGGGACCGATGCGGGGGGCGGTTGGGAGGATTTCTGATCCCGTGGCCCACAGCGCCCGCGCGGCTGGCCACGCTCCGCAGCGCCTTGCAAGGCCTGTCCCGATGGCTTTGACCGGCGTTCTGTCTGGTTGAATGTATGGTTTTCGCCGACGATGCCCCGGCATCAGGGGGCCAGTGCCTTGACGCGTAGCGGCAGAGCGGTTGGCAGGGCAACATTGACCGGACTGTTGCGGGCCTGTCTGGCGTTCTGGAAGGAGGCATCGGCCATCGCTGCCCGGCAGACGGCCGCTGCGATAGGGATCAGTCGGCGCCCGCGAAGGCGGCAATCCTGTCACGCACCGCTGGCGGCCAGGGTTGCGGGCGCAGGTCGCCATCCAGGCCGCCGCCGACAAAGACCAGCGTCAGGTCGACGGTGACGCGCAGCAGGCCGACGCAATGCGCCTCGTTCCGCAGTCCGATTGAACTGGTGCCCAGCCGCGTGACGGACAGGCGCCAGTCGATCACCTCTCCCAGCCGCGTCGGGGCGTGATAGCTGACCTCGGCCCGCACGGTGGGGGTGCCTTGATGCGCCGCCATCATCTCGGCATAGGGATAGCCCGCCACCTCGCGGAAGAAGTTTTCGCAGACCGAGTTCGTCATCTCGAGATAGCGCGGATAGAAGACGATCCCGGCCGGGTCGCAGTGGTTGAACTCGATACGGATGTCGCGGTGGTAGATCATCAGGCGGCCCTTGCAGCGCGCGGCACCCCTTTGCCGCCGCGACCAGATGGGCAGGGGCAGGGGGTATGGTCAAGGCCAGAAGGCGGGTGAACCAGACGGCGGGGCGGGCCTGAGGGGCATGGGCGCGGCGGCCCATCTGGCAATCGCAGGGCAGGTCGGGGATCAGCCGCCGGTTGCGGCGCGCCGGTTGCGCTGTTGTGCGCCAGAGGGGGGCGGGCCAAGTCGGCCCTGCCAAGGCGCGTCCGGCCACCGGATGCGAGGTGTTGGCCCATGCAGGAAGCCGCTGCGGTTCAGACCGTGCGGTCAGGCCCGGGCGTGCGGCGATCCGGCGAAGGGGCGATATGCCTGCGCGACGGGCCTGTTGCTGGCCGGGCGCCGGTTTGCCGCGATGCGCGGCACGGAACGCCTTGCCCATGGCTGCCCCGGCATGGCAGCAAGGCGCAAGCAGGGAGAAACCGATGGACGGCGCCTATTTCCTTTACCACTCGATCGGCATGTATCCGGGCAAGAGTGCCGATCTGGCGGCCGCACTGTCGGATTTCGCCGCTGTCTGGGGGCGGGCTGATGATGTGCAATGGGGCTGGGTTCTGCCGCGTCGGCAGCGGTTCATTGACCGCTGGCGCGCGATCCTCAACGCCCCGCCGGGCAGCGTGACGACATGCGAGAACGTCACCTCGGGCTTTCATGCGCTGTTGGCGGCGCTGCCCGAAGGCCATCTGCGCGGGCGCAGCGTGCTGGTGGGGGCGGACTGTTTTCCGTCAAACCATTTCCTGCTGCAATCGCTGGCGCCGCGGCTGGGGTTCACGCTGAAGACGGTGTCCTTCCGGCAGGGGGCAGCCCATGTCGAGGATGAGGATTTCATCGAGGCCTGGACGCCGGATGTTGGTTTGGCGCTGCTGACATGGGTGTCCTCGACCACCTCGGCGCGGATTGACCTTCAGGCGCTGGTGGCGCAGGGGCGGCGGATGGGGTCGCTGGTGGGCGTTGACATCACGCAGGGCGCGGGGCTCTTGCCGTTTGATGTGGCCGCGCCCGAGGTGGATTTCGCGCTGTCCACCAGCCTGAAATGGATGTGCGGCACGCCGGGGGCAGGTGTGCTGTATCTGGCGCCGCGGCTGATTGGCCACTGCCGGCCCGAGGTGGCGGGCTGGTTCAGCCAGGACAACCCGTTCAACTGGGACATCACCCGCTTCGAATACGCGCCCGACATCCGCCGCTTTGACAATGGCACGCCGGGCTGCGTGGCGGCGCTGGCCTCTCTGCCGGCGCTGGACTGGCACGCGGGCCAGGATCATGCGCGGATACTGGCGCAGAACCGCCGGCTGACAGCAGGGCTGATCGAGATGGCCGACGCGCTGGGGCTGCCGGTGCTGACCCCGCGGCCCGAGGCGCGGCGCGGCGGGTCGGTGATGCTGCGCCTGCCCGACAGCCGCCCCGCGCCGCAGGTTCTGGCCGCGCTGCGCGAGGCCGGGGTGACCGCCGACACCCGTGGCCAGACGCTGCGGCTGTCGCCTGGCATCCTGACCACAGAGGCGGGGCTGGACCTGCTGGTGCATCATCTGGGCCTGCTGCTGCGGGGCTGATGCGGGCAGCGCAACCGGGGCGCGACAGCGACGCAACCGCGCTGCGACACGTCTGTCATGGAAACCGGGGGGAACATGGCCTATCTCGCAACCGGAAGGCCTTGCCCCGCAGGGACAGGCCGCAGGGCTGCCGAAGGAACCGCCATGACCAACCCCGTTCCCGCCGACGCAGAAGTGACGCCGCAGGATTTCCGTCTGGGGATGCGGGGGCTGGTCGGCAATTGCAGCATCATCACCGTGGGCGAGGGCGAGCGCGCCTCGGGGTTGGTGGTCACTTCGGCGATCTCGCTTTCGGTCGAGCCGCCGCTTCTGCTGGTCTGCGTGAACCGGAAGGCGTCGCCGCACCCCCTGCTGGTGGAATTCGGCTGTTTTGGCGTTTCATCGCTGGGGGCGGCGCATCAGCCGGTGGCCGAACGGTTTTCCGGCGTGGCGGGGGTGCGGGGGGCCGCGCGTTATGAAGGGGCCGAATGGGAAACCGCGGTGACCGGGGCGCGGCTTCTGAAAGGCGCGCCTTCGGCCTTTGATTGCAGCCTGGAAGAGGTGATCGACCGCGCGACGCATTCCATCGTGATCGGTCGGGTGCGGGCGATGCGCACGACCGAAGGGGCGGGGGCGCTGGTCTATTGGAACGGTGCCTATCAGGCTCTTGGTGCCTGACGCGACAGGACGGCGCCTTGCCAGCGCGCCGGCGGCAGGGATATTGCGCCGGTCTGGTGCGGGGGACTTTGGGCGCATGGGTGTGGTGAAGCGGCTGTTCTCGGAAGGCTATCGCGTCTTCTTTCTGGCGGGCTGTCTGTTCGCGCTGCTGGCCATGCTGGTGTGGGAGGTCTGGCTGGCCGCGCAGGCGCAGGGCGGGGGGCTGGACCTGCCTATGGCGTGGCCGGCGAACCTGTGGCACGGGCATGAGATGATCATCGGCTATGCCGGGGCGACGCTGGGGGGGTTCCTGCTGACCTCGGCCTCGGGGTTGACGGGGCCTTCGGGCCTGCCGCGTCGCTTTATAGCGGTGGTGTTCGGGCTGTGGCTGCTGGGGCGGGTGGCCGTGTGGAATGCGGCCCTGCTGCCGGCCACGCTGGTGGCGCTGGCGGATCTGTCCTATCTGCCGGTGCTGGCGACCAAGATCGCGCTGCAACTGGTGGCGCGGCCCAAGCTGCAACAGGCGCTGCTGCTGGCGATTGTTGCGCTGGTCTGGACTTCGAACCTGAGTTTCCATCTGGAGGGGTTTGGCCTGCTGACCGATGGCGCCAGCCGGGGTGTGCGCGGCGCGCTGCTGGCCCATTCCGCGATGCTGCTGATCATTGGCGGGCGGCTGGTGCCGGGCTTCACCCGCAATGCTATGATGCAGGCCGGGCAAGAGCAGGGCCATCCGCAGAACCCAGCCGCCCTGGCGGTGCTGTCCATCGCGCCGGGGCTGGCGCTGGTGCCGGCGGTTCTGGCGGGGGCGCCGGCCGGGGCGATTGCCGCACTGGCGCTGATGGCGGGCGGGGCGGCGCTGGTGCGGCTGCTGTTCTGGCGCGGCTGGTGGGCGTGGTCACGGCCGATCCTCTGGACGCTGCACATGGCGTTCCTGCTGAACGGTCTGGGGCTGGTGGCCTTTGGTATGGCGGCGGTCGGGGTGGGCGACGAACTGGCGGCGCTGCACCTGATTGGCATCGGCGGCATCGGCGGGATCACGATCTCCATCCTGACAAGGCTGACATTGGGCCTGACGGGCCGGCCGCTGGTGGCGCCGTGGCCGGTGGCGGTGGCCTATGCGCTGATCCCGCTGGCAGCGCTGATCCGCTTCGCCGCCTCGACCTGGCCCGAAATCTACTATCCGGCTAGCCTAGCGGCCGGGGCGTTGTGGCTGCTGGCCTTCGGTCTGGTGCTGGTGGCGCTGGCGCCCGTCTTTCTGGGGCCGCGGCTTGCGCGGGCGCCGGTGCTGCGGCAGCCGGGGGACAAGGCCGCTCAGATCCGGCGCGACGGGACGAAGGCATAGCCCGAGGGTGACAGGATCACCGCCTCGCGCAGGCCATGGGCGGGCTTGTCGCGCGGTGCCTGCAGGACAATGCCGCCTGCCGCCCCGGCCCGCGCGGCGGCAAGGTCCGGGTCTGCCTCGTGCAGACGGATTTCCAGACCGGCGCCAAGCGGGCCGGATTCGGGCAACAGGGCAAGCAGCGGATGGCTGGCATAGGTTCCGTCGCCATGCAGTTGCAGCGGCTGACCGGCATGCAGAAGGATTGCGAAATCGCGGCTGACGCGATGCGCGGTCAGACCGAAGACCGTGGTCAGGAATGCCGCTTCGGCCGGCACATCGCGGCACAGCAGGTTGACACTGACTGCCGTCAGCGAATGGCCGAACGTGGCGGCGGGAACCGTTTCGTAATCCATGGGCGCACCTCTGACGGCCACCCTGCCTTGGCATAGGGTCGGGGTCAAATCAGCTTCTTGATCTTGGGCCGCACGGGGCGCTACCTGCCACAAGGACAAGGAGAGAGCGATGGCGACGATCACCCTTCTGGATGGCGGCATGGGGCAGGAACTGGTGGCGCGGGCAACGCGCGATCCGGGGCCGCTGTGGGCGACGCGCGTGATGATTGATCACCCCGGGCTGGTGAAGGCGATCCACGACGATTACTTCGCCGCCGGGGCCAGCGTGGCCACGACCAACACCTACAACATCCTGCATGACCGCCTGCAACGCGACGGGCTGGATGCGCTGTATCACGCGCTGCATCTGCGCGCGCTGGCCGAGGCGCATGAAGCCCGTGCGCAGGCCGGGCGGGGGATCATCGCCGGGTCGATGGGGCCGCTTGGCGAAAGCTACCGCCCCGACCTGACCCCGCCGGTCGCGGAATCGGCGGCGCTTTATGCCGAAAAGGCGCGGATTCTGGCCGCGCATGTCGATGTGATCCTGATCGAGACGATCTCTTCGCTTGATCTGGCCCGGGGCGCGCTGCGCGGCGCGCAGGTGGCGGGGCGGCCGGTCTGGCTGTCGGTCTCGGTCGATGACCGCGACGGATCACGCCTGCGCTCGGGCGAGGCGGTGGCGGATCTGGCGGAGGTGATTGCCGAGGCCCCGACCGCAGCGGTTCTGGCAAACTGCTCCATGCCCGAGGCGATGGTCGCCGCGATGGCGGCGCTGAAACCGCTGGGCCTGCCGTTCGGTGCCTATGCCAACGGGTTCTCCGAGATCACCGGCCTGCCGCTGCCGGAAACGCAGGCGCCGCCGGCCTATTGCGGCCGCCATGACCTGACGCCCGAGAAATACGCCGATTTCGCCATGTCCTGGGTCGGGATGGGGGCCACCATCGTGGGCGGCTGCTGCGAGGTGGGGCCGGCCCATATCCGCCATCTGGCGCAGCGGCTGCGCGACGCGGGCCACCAGATCGCATGATCCCCGATTTCGTCTATGCCCCGCCCGATGTGCCGCTGACGATCCTGCATGAGGACCGGCACATTCTGGTGCTGGACAAGCCGGCGGGCCTTTTGTCGGTGCCGGGCAAGCTGGAGGGGCGGCAGGATTGCCTGCTGTCGCGGCTGCAGGCGGCGCGGTGGGATGCGCTGCTGGTGCACCGGCTGGATTGTGACACTTCGGGCGTGATGATCTTTGCCCGCACCAAAGCGGCGCAGGGTTTTCTGGGGCAGGAATTCGAACAGCGCCGCGCGCAGAAGACCTATGTCGCGCGGGTCTGGGGTGAGGTGCCGGGCGACAGCGGCCATATCGACCTGCCGCTTTGCGCCGACTGGCCGAACCGGCCGCGGCAGATGGTCAGCCATGAACATGGCCGCCCGGCGCAGACCGACTGGCAGGTGATCGGCCGCAGCCCCGGCGAAACGCGGGTCCGGCTGACGCCCCATACCGGGCGCAGCCATCAGTTGCGGGTGCATATGCTGGCGCTGGGGCACCCTATTCTGGGCGACCCGATCTATGCGGAAGGCCCGGCGCGTGACGCGCCCCGGCTGATGCTACATGCCGAAACCCTGTCGCTGCATCACCCCGCCACGCAGGACCGGGTGACGTTCAGCGCCCCGGTTCCCTTCTGAACCGTCTCAGGCGACCGTCACGCGCAGGCCGTTGTCTGCCAGAAATCGGGCCAGGGCCGCGTCGGGCGGGGCATCGGTGACAAGGTGGTGAAACCGCCCCGGCGGGGCAACGGCGATCGGGGCGCCGTGACCGAATTTCGAGGCGTCTGCTGCCACGATCACCTGATCGGCCTGGCCGATCATGGTCCGGCTGAACTCGGCCTCGCGCAGATCCTGCAACAGGAAGCCGCTGGTGGCGTTGACAGCCGCAACCGACAGGATGGCATGGCCCACGCGGAACTGGCGCAGGAAATCCAGCGCCTCGGCGCCGAAGGCCCCGCCGTCATGGGCGCGCAATTCGCCCCCCGCCATGAAAACGCGGTTGCCGTTCACCCCGGCCAGCGCCTGCGCAACCGGCAGCGAATTGGTCACGACCAGCAGTTCGCGCCGCACCCGCAGCGCCTGTGCGACATAGGCGGTGGTCGAGCCGACATCGAGAAAGACCGACGCCCCGTCAGGCAGCATCCGCGCCACGGCTTCGGCGATCCGGCGCTTGGCGCCGGGGTTCACCTGCATCCGCTGGCCGAAGCTGGGTTCCGTCCCCCAGTCCTTGAGATGCGCGCCGCCATGCACACGGGCAACCCGTCCCGCGGCTTCAAGCCGTTTCAGCGCGCGGCGCACGGTTTCGCCGGTGACGCCCAGCCGGCGGGCCAGATCATCCACCCGGCCGGTGCCGGTTTCTTCAAGCAGCCCAAGAATTGCGCGTTCGCGCGGGGAAGACAGCATTTTGCCTGCGATTGTGGTGGGTTCTTGGCAGTCCTGTTTGTGAATATCCACTAAATTTCAACATAACTCCACAGTTTTCAACATTGGATTTGACAGGTGCGGGGATTCGGCCGCAGCTTTTGCACAGCGACCTCCGGGGAAAACCGGCGGCGGACACATGACAACAGGAGAGGAATACAGATGACCCGGATGTGCCTTGCACGCGCCGCCGCCACGGCCACTGCCCTTGTCCTTTTTGGTGGTATGGCCCTGGCCGAAGTGGAAAGCGAAGACCCGATCAAGCTGACCCTGCACGACTGGACCGGGCAGTTGATCACCACGAACATCATGGCCGCCGTGCTGGAGGAAGCTGGCTACAACGTCGAACTGGTGCAGGCCGATTACCTGGCGCAGTTCGCCGGGCTGGAAACCGGCGACCTGCATGTCGCCATGGAGATCTGGGAAACCACCGGGCGCGAGGCGATGGATGCCGCCGTGGCCAAGGGGGGCGTGGTCAACATGGGCGAAACCGGGATGCTGGCCAAGGAAGAGTGGTGGTATCCGCTGTACATGAAGGAAAAGTGCCCCGGCCTGCCTGACTGGAAGGCGCTGAACGACTGTGCCGCGGCCTTCGCCACCGCTGAAACCGGCGCCAAGGGCCGTTATCTGGGTGGCCCGGTCACCTGGGGCGGATTCGATGAGGAACGGATCGCAGCGCTGGGGCTGAACTATGAGGTGATCCACGCCGGCACCGATGCGGCGATGTTCGCCGAACTGGAATCGGCGTATCAGCGCAAGGATCCCATTCTTCTGTGGGTTTATGCCCCGCATTGGGCGCCGCAGAAATATGAAGGCGAATGGGTGGAATTCCCGCCCTATGAGGCCGCCTGCTATACCGATCCCGCCTGGGGGTCGAACCCGACCGCCACGCATGATTGCGGCAAGCCCTTCGGCCCGATCTGGAAGGTGGGTTGGGCGGGTCTGCCCGAGAAATGGCCGGGCGCCGACAAGGCCATCCGCGCCTTCCACATCGAGAATGATGCGATGGGGGCGATGATCGCCAAGGTCGATCTGGACGGCCAGACGGTCGAGGATGTGGTCAACGAATGGATGGACGCGAATGAGGCCACCTGGTCGGCCTGGATCGCCAAATGACCCTGTGATCCTTGCGGCGGGGCGCCCGTGACGGCCGCCCCGCCCCTGTGCCCGGACCGGACCCGAGATGACCCGACCTGTCAAACTGGCTTGCCGCCATGTGTGGAAGCTGTACGGCCCGCATCCCGAACGCTTGGTTGGCAAGAGCCCCTCGCTTGACGAGATCCGGGCGTCGGGCCATGTCGGCGCTGTCCGCGATGTCAGCCTGAACATCGGCGAGGGCGAGATCTTCGTCATCATGGGGCTGTCCGGGTCGGGGAAATCGACGCTGGTGCGCTGCCTGTCGCGGCTGATCGAACCGACGGCGGGGGAAATCCTGTATGACGGCGAAGACCTGCTGAAGGCCAGCCCGGCCCGGATGATCGAGATCCGGCGGCATCACATGGGTATGGTGTTCCAGCATTTCGCCCTGCTGCCGCATCTGACCGTGCTGGAAAACGTGGCCTTCCCGCTGGAGGTGCAGGGCATGGCCCGCCCGGCGCGCGAGGCGCGGGCGCGCGAGGTGATCGCGCTGGTGGGGTTGCAGGGCCGCGAGGGGCATTATCCCCGGCAATTGTCGGGCGGCCAGCAGCAGCGGGTTGGCATCGCCCGGTCGCTGGCGGTCGAGCCTGACCTGTGGTTCCTGGACGAACCCTTCAGCGCGCTGGACCCGCTGATCCGGCGCGAGATGCAGGAGGAATTCCTGCGCATCCAGAAGCAGTTGAAGAAGACCATCGTCTTCATCACCCATGATTTCGACGAGGCGATCCGCCTGGCCGATCACATTGCCATCATGAAGGATGGCGCGGTGGTGCAGGTGGCCAGCCCCGAGGAACTGGTGCTGGCCCCGGCGGATGATTACGTCCGCGCCTTCACCGCCCATGTCAGCCGCGCAAAGGTGATCACGCTGGGGCGCATTGCGGTGCCGGGCGTGCCCGCCGATGTGGCCGGCACCCTGCCCGCCGAGGCGCGGGTGGAAGCCGTGGCCGAGCAGGTGGTGACCGCCGGCCGCCCCTTCGCGGTGGAACGCGAAGGCGCGGTGATCGGCCATGTCACCCCGCAGGCGGTGATCGACGTGCTGATCGGGCGGGGCGGATGAAGACCTGGCCGCTGATATGGGCCGGGCTGGCCGTGGTGGCGCTGGTGCTGGCGCGGGCCGTTGCGGTGCCGGACGGCTGGCTTTGGCCGCCGCAGGCCATGCACCTGCCGCTGGCGCGCTGGATCAGCGCCGGCATGGCCTGGCTGACCGACAGCGCCGCCATCGGGCCGGTCACGGTGAAGGATCTGACGCGTGGCTTCGCCCGGTTGATCGAGGCCCCGTATGAGGCGGCGCGGGTGCTTTTGGTGGAGGGCATCACCGAGGGGCGCGGGCGGCGGGCCACCACCATTGTTCCGCCGCTGTCCTGGGTGGCGGTCACGGTTGCGGCCGTGGCGCTGGGGCACTATGCGCGCGACATCTGGCTGGGCCTGATCGCCGGGGCGCTGATGCTGTATCTGGCCGTCTTCGGCCAGTGGGACAGCGCGATGATCACGCTGGCCTCGATCGTGATCGCGGTGCCCCTGGGCGTGGCGGGCGGCCTTGGCCTTGGCATTGCCGCGCTGCACTGGCGCCCGTTCGAGCGGGTGCTGTCCCCCGTGCTGGACCTGATGCAGACGGTGCCGACCTTTGCCTATCTGGTGCCGGTGCTGGTGCTGTTCGGCTTTGGCCCTGTGGCGGCGCTGCTGGCCACGGTGATCTATGCGATGCCGCCGATGGTGCGGGTGACGCTGGTCGCGCTGCGCGGGGTGCCGCCCGAGATTGTCGATTTCGCGAATATGGCCGGCTGCACGCCGGGCCAGCGGATGCGCAAGGTGATGCTGCCGGTGGCCCTGCCGGACCTGATGGTCGGCGTCAACCAGGTGATCATGCTGAGCCTGAACATGGTGATCATCGCGTCCATGATCGGGGCCGGGGGGCTGGGCGCGGATGTGCTGGAAAGCCTGCGGCGGCTGAACATCGGCGGCGGCATCGAAGCGGGGCTGGCGATCACCGCGCTGGCGGTGGTGCTGGACCGCCTGGGTCAGGCACTGGCCACCCGCGCGGGCGGCGGGCGCGGCGCCAAGGGCAACTGGCTGCGGCGGCATCCGCGCACCGTTCTGGTGCTGGCGGTGACCCTGATCAGTGCGGCGGCGGGCTACCTGATCCCGGCGGTGCAGGACTGGCCGAAGGAGTGGACGGTCACGACCAAGGGGTTCTGGGCCGACCTGATGCAGTGGATCAACGTCAATTACTATGACCAGCTTGAGGCGCTGCGGAACTGGACGCTGGTCAACCTGCTGATCCCGGTCAAGGATTTCCTGCTGGCCCTGCCCTGGCCCTTTGTCCTGGGCACGGTGGCGCTGGCCGGCTGGGCACTTGGGGGCTGGCGTCTGGCCGCGCTGACCGGGGCGTTGGGGCTGTTCCTGGCGGCCACCGGCCTGTGGGAACAGGCGATGATCACGCTGTATCTTTGCGGCGTGTCAGTGCTGATCGCCATGTGCATCGGCGTGCCGCTGGGCATCTGGGCCGCCTCGGGCGAGACGGCGGGCAAGGTCATCGGTGCGGTGATCGACACGCTGCAGACGCTGCCGAGCTTCGTCTATCTGATCCCGGTGGTGATGCTGTTCCGGGTGGGCGATTTCAGCGCCATGATCGCGGTGGTGCTCTACGCGCTGGTGCCGGCGGTGCGCTACACGGCGCATGGGCTGCGGTCGGTCCCGGAAGAGCTGATCGAGGCCGGTATCGTCAGCGGGGCCACGCGTGGCCAGATCCTGCGCAAGATCCGGCTGCCGATGGCGGTGCCGATGATGCTGCTGGGGCTGAACCAGACCATCCTTCTGGCCCTGTCGATGCTGGTCATCACCGCGCTGGTCGGCACCCGCGACCTGGGGCAAGAGGTCTATATCGCGCTGACCAAGGCCGATGTGGGCCGCGGGCTGGTGGCGGGCCTGTCGGTGGCGGCCATCGCCATTATCGCCGACCGGCTGATCGGGGCCGCCGCCAAAGGCGCGCGGGAGCGGCTGGAGGGCGGGGCATGATTGCGGTCTGCGCGGACGATTTCTTGCAAGAAATCGTGCCGGAGCCTTTGAAGGCTCCGCCCCGGAGTTTTCAAAAACTCCGGCACCTGACGCGGCGTGCTGCGCAAGGGGGAAGGGCATGAGGGCAGAAGACAAGGTGCGCGGCCTGTCCTGCTGGGCCGGGCCGGTGACGGTGGAACCGCTGGGGGGCGGCATCACCAACCGCAATTTCGTGGTGACCGATGCCACCCGCCGCGCCGTGGTTCGGATCGGGGATGACATTCCGGTGCATCAGATCATGCGGTTCAACGAACTGGCCGCGTCGAAGGCGGCGTTTGCGGCGGGCGTGTCGCCGGCGGTGCTGCATCACGAACCCGGCGCGCTGGTGATTGATTTCGTGGAAGGCCGCACTCTGGCGGCGGAAGACCTGCAACAGCGCCCGATGCTGGAACAGGCGCTGGCGCTGGTGGCGCGGGCGCATCGCGAGGTGCCCCGTTTCCTGCGCGGGCCGGCGCTGGTGTTCTGGGTGTTCCATGTGCTGCGCGACTATGCCGGCACCTTGCATGACGGCAACAGCCGCCATGCGCCGCTGCTGCCCGGCCTGCTGGACGATGCCGCCCGGCTGGAGGCGGCCGTGGGGCCGATTGACCTGATCTTCGGGCATAATGACCTGCTGCCGGCGAATTTCCTGCATGACGGGCAACGCCTCTGGCTGATCGACTGGGACTATGCCGGCTTCAACTCCCCCCTTTTCGATCTGGGCGGGCTGGCGGCCAACAACGGGCTGACCGCCGGGGATGAGGACTGGATGTTGCAGGCCTATTTCGGGCGGGTGCCCGATGCCGCGCTGTGGCGGCGCTACCGGGCCATGAAGGCGGCCAGCGCCCTGCGTGAGACGCTATGGAGCATGGTTTCGGAAATACACTCCGAACTGGACTTCGATTTCGCGGCCTACACGGCCACCAACCTGACCACCTATCGCGCGGCGCTGGCCGCCTTCGAGGAGAGCCATGGCTGACCTTCCTTCCACCGCCAAGGCGGTTGTCATCGGCGGCGGCATCGTCGGATGCTCGGTCGCCTATCATCTGGGCAAGCTGGGCTGGACCGACACTGTGCTGCTGGAGCGCAAGAAGCTGACCAGCGGCACCACCTTCCACGCGGCGGGGCTGGTGGGGCAGTTGCGCACATCCGCCAACATCACCCAGTTGCTGGGCCATTCGGTGGCGCTGTACCGCACGCTGGAACAGGAAACCGGCTTGCAGACCGGGTGGAAGATGAACGGCGGGCTGCGGCTGGCCTGCAACGCCGAACGCTGGACCGAGGTGAAGCGGCAGGCCACTACGGCGCATTCCTTCGGGCTGGAAATGCACCTGCTGACCCCGAAGGAGGCGCAGGAGCTGTGGCCGCTGATGACCATCGACGATGTGGTCGGCGCGGCCTATCTGCCGACCGACGGGCAGGCGAACCCGTCCGACATCACGCAATCGCTGGCGCGCGGTGCCCGGATGGCGGGGGTGAAGATCTTCGAGGATACGCCGGTGACGCGGGTGATCGTCGAGGATGGCCGTATTCGCGGGGTGGAAACCCCCTTCGGCATCATCGAATGCGAAAAGGTGGTGGTCTGCGCCGGCCAATGGACGCGCGATCTGGCGGCCACGGTGGGGGTGAACGTGCCGCTGGTCAGCGTGGAACACCAGTACATGATCACCGAGCGGATCGAGGGTGTCACCCCCGGCCTGCCCACGCTGCGCGACCCCGACCGGCTGACCTACTGGAAGGAAGAGGTCGGCGGGCTGGTCTGGGGTGGCTATGAGCCGAACCCCAAGCCCTGGGCGGTAAAGGGTATTCCCGAGGGGTTCCACTTTGAAACCCTGACGCCGGACTGGGACCATTACGAACAGTTCATGGAGAATGCCATCGCCCGGGTTCCGGCCCTTGCCGGGGCGGGCGTGAAGCAGTTGCTGAACGGGCCAGAGAGTTTCACCCCCGATGGCAACTTCATTCTGGGCGAGGCGCCGGAATTGCGGAACTTCTACGTCGGGGCCGGGTTCAACGCCTTTGGCATCGCCTCGGGCGGCGGGGCGGGGATGGCGCTGGCGGAATGGGTGGCCAAGGGCGAGCCGCCGTTCGACCTGTGGCCGGTGGACATTCGCCGGTTCGGCGGGGTGCATCGGTCGGTGGACTGGGTGCGCAACCGCACGATGGAGGCCTATGGCAAGCATTACACCATTGCCTGGCCGTCCGAGGAAATGCGGTCCTGCCGGCCGACGCGCCGGTCACCGCTTTACGCCCATCTGCAGGCCGCCGGGGCCTGTTTCGGCGAAAAGCTGGGGTGGGAACGGCCCAATTGGTTTGCCGATCTGGCCGGCGGGGAACAGCCGGTGGACCGCTATTCCTATCAGCGGCCCGGCTGGTGGGGGGCGGTGCGGCGCGAACATCAGGCGGCGCGTTCGGCCGCGGTGCTGATCGACCAGACCTCCTTCGCCAAGTTCACACTGAAGGGGCCGGACGCGGCGGCGGCGCTGAACCGTATTGCCGCGGGCAATGTGGACCGGGCTATCGGCAGCCTGACCTATACCCAGATGCTGAACCGCAAGGGGGGCATCGAATGTGATCTGACGGTGGTGCGGCGCGCGGCGGATGAATTCTACATCGTCACCGGCACCGGCTTTGCCACCCATGATTTCGACTGGATTTCCCGTAACTTGCAGGGCAACTGCCAGTTGGTCGATGTCACCTCGGGCGGGGCGGTGCTGTCGCTGATGGGGCCGAAGGCGCGCGAGATTCTGGGCCGCGTCTGCCCGGATGACCTGTCGAATGACGGGTTCCGCTTCGGCACGGCGAAGGCGATCTCGGTCGCCGGCTGCCCGGTGCTGGCGCTGCGGGTGACCTATGTGGGCGAATTGGGCTGGGAGCTGCACATGCCTACCGAGGTGGCGGTGACGGTCTATGAGGCGCTGATGGGCGCCGGGGCCGGGCTGGGGCTGGTGAATGCGGGCTATCGCGCGATTGAAACGCTGCGGCTGGAAAAGGGGTATCGCGCCTGGGGATCGGACATCGGGCCGGATCACACCCCGGTCGAGGCTGGGCTGGCCTGGGCCTGCAAGATGAAATCGAACGTCGATTTCATTGGCCGGGCGGCGGTTGAGGCGCAGCTTGCGGGGGGCGTGAAGAAGCGGCTGGCAACCTTCACCGCCTCGCCCGATGTGGTGCTGCTGGGGCGCGAAACCATCTATCGCAACGGCGAAAGGGTGGGCTGGCTGTCATCCGGCGGCTATGGCCATACGGTCGACCGGGCCATCGGCCTGGGCTATGTGCGCCAGGCCGGGGGGGTGAGCGACTACTTCGTCCTGTCCGGCGACTATGAGCTGGAGGTTGCGAGCGAACGGGTGCCGGCGACCGTCAGCCTGGAGCCGCTGCATGACCCGAAGGGGCTGCGGGTGAAGGGCTGAGGGGCGGGGGTCAGCCCCCCGCTGCCTTGCGCAGCGCCTGCATCAGCTCATCCAGAACCTTCTGATAACGCGGGTCTTTCAGGCGGCCATCGGCATCGAAAGCATTGCCGCTGTCGGCCACCAGAACCTCGGGGCCGGTCAGAAGGTGGGGCTGGAACGGTGTCAGCATCAGCCGCAGGGCGAATTGCGACCTGTCCCCGCCACCACGGCCGCCGGCGGCGGAGATGATGGCGACGGGCTTTTCCTTCCACGGCCCGCCCTTGGTGCGGCTGACCCAGTCAAGCGCGTTCTTCAACACGCCGGGGGGCGCCTTGTTGTATTCCGGCGTAGCGATCACGATGGCATCCGCCGCGGCGATCTGGCCGGCAAGTGTTTGCACGGGTTCGGGAATTCCCTCCCGATCCTCCAGATCGCCGTCATAGAGCGGAAGCCGCAGGTCGGCCTCGGTGTAATGGGCCGCGCCAAAGGCCAGGCGGGCCTGTGCCAGCAGAAGGCGGTTGGTCGAGCCGGAGCGCAGGGCGCCAGGGATGCCGAGAAGGGTGAGCATGAGGGGCTCCTTTCCCGGCTCAAGCTAGACTGTCAGGCGGTTGGCGCAAGGGGGCGGCGGAAGGTGACAGAGGTGGGCCTGGCGTAGCCCGCATGGGCGGTGCGGCGGGTTTCGACAAAGTCAAGGGCGCGGAATGTGGCCTGATTTTCAACCAGTTCCACCCGCGTCTGCAATTCCAGCGCCGGCAGGCCCAGGGCGCGGGCACGCCTTTCGGCAAGGTCGATCAGGCGGCGGGCAAGGCCCTGGCCGCGATGCGGGGCGGCGACGGCGAGCTTGCCGATGTAAAGGGCGCCCGGCTTTGCGGTCAGGAAAACGCAGGCGGCCGGCGGGGTGCCGATCGCCCAGACCTCAGCCTTCGCCGCCTGTTCGGCGATGGCGGCGGCGGTCAGCCGGTGCATCGAGGAGAGCGGGTCGATCCGACCTTCCATGAAGGCGAATTCGGTCTGGATCAGGGTCAGGAGGGCCGACCAATCAAAGGGCGCAAGGCATTGATACGGCGTCATTTCAGGGGAAGCCCGTCACAAAGGTGAAGCCAGGGCAGCTTTTCGATGCTGTTGACATGTTCGGTCGGGGCATAGGCCGCGGGATCGTCCAGCGTGGCGGCGTAGAAGTGGGTTTCCCCCGGGAAACGGGTGGACCGATAGGCCATCTGGGTGCCGCAGACCGGGCAGAAGTCACGCCAGGTTCCGGGGGAGGAGGGGTAGGTCGCAGGGGCGGTGCCGGTCCAGCTCCAGGCGCCGTTGGCGATGCCGAAGAACGAGGTGAAGGGAGAGGCGGTGGCGCGGCGGCAGCTTTCGCAATGGCAATGCGCCTGCCAGAGCGGGGTGGCGGTGCAGCGGTAGGTGACGGCGCCACACAGGCAGCGGCCGGTGAAAGGCGGGATCATGGCGGCCTCTTTTCCGGGCATCGGACGGTGGTTTGCGATGCGATGCAACGGGCGGCAGCGTGCGTTGGGTTAACCTGCTGAAATGGCGTCATATTTTTGGTGCAGGCAAGGTATGGCCGACGTATGATCTGCGTATGGTTCATGTGCATAAGGCGCCGGCGGACCTGCGCCGTTAACCATTTTCCGCGAATCAGGGGGGCGGGCGTCGGAACCCGCCCCCCCCGGTTGGCCGGTCTTCAAAGACCGACCGCTGCGGCCACATCTTCGATGATCTGCGCGTGGACGGCGGCGCGGTCCGAGCCTGCCGGATTGTCGCAGACCGGATCATCCCCTTCGTCGGCCAGCAGGGCGGGGCCCTGCGCGGTGCAGAGGCCGAGGAAGGAGAAATGCCAGGCGGGATTGATCACGGTGCGACTGGCATCGGGCAGGCGGGCGATGAAATTCGAGCCGTCGGGGCCAATATCGACCGCGGGCCAGACATGATCGGGGCCGCCGAGGGTGACGAGGTGCACCGGAGGCAGGCGGGAGAGGCTGTCGTCGATGACCGCATAGGTAAAGGCGGGATCGACGGCGACGATGCGGGAGAGGCCATCTATCCGCATGTCGGCCTGAAATTCGGGCGGCAGGGCATGTGGATCGACGCCGCCCTTGGCCATGAACAGGCAGTCAGGGGCATCGGTGCCGAAGCGGTCACAATAGGCGGCATAGGCCTTGGCATCGAACAGCGCGCCGCCTGCGGCCAGCACGGTGGCGCCGCCGAGTGAGAAGCCGAGGGCGGTGACATTTCCGGCGTCGATCCGGGGGCCGAAGGCCGGGTCGGCCTTGAGGGTTGCCAGAAGGGCGGAAAGGTCGCGGGTGCGGTCAATGGTCATCGGCAACTGGCGGGGGCTGCTGTCGCCGGAGGTTGCGCCGGGATGGTTGACACCGGCCACGATGGCGCCGCGGGCGACCAGCCCTTCGGCCAGCCAGCCAAGGTTTTCGATGTTGCCGCCCGAGCCGTGCGAGAGGATGACCAGCGGGTGCGCGCCTGCCGCGATGGCGGGGCCGACCTGAACCCTGGTCCCGGCAAAGGCGGGGTTGGCGCCGAGGGGGACCGTGTAGGTTTCGGATGCGGCCGGATACCAGATGGCGGCCTGCAGCGGGCGGGGCCGGTGGGGGGCGTCGATGGTGAGGTGATCGAAACCGGGAAGGGATTCGGCACTGGCAGCGGTGGAGAGCAGGAGGAGGGCGAGCACGGTTTTCATCGGATCTGGCCTTTCTGAGGAGGTTGCGATGAGGCTCTGATGCGGCAGGTGAGGTGGTTTGGCGTCCTGAAACCGGTTTCAGGTCGCGCGGGACGGGTTCAAGGACGTATGAGAGCAGTGAAAGGAGATGCCGATGCCGACCTTGCCTGTTCCGATCTTCGTGGCGCTTGTGCTGGGGTTTCTGGGGCTGCGCGCCTGGGCCAAGGGGGAAACGCCGCCGCCGCTGCTGGTTCTGATTGCGGCCTGCGCGGTGCAGGCGGCCGTAGTGGCGGGGCGGCTGCATTATGGGATCGAGGCCTTGAGCTGGGTGCAGCCCGTTCTGGCACTGGCCTTGCCGCCGCTGGCCTGGGTGGCCTTTGTTTCGGCCACGCGTCGGCCCTTGCGGCTGGGCGATCTGTGGCATCTGGCAGGGCCGGGGTTCGGGCTGTTCGCCCGGATCTTTGCGCGCGAGGTGCTGGATGCCGCGATCCTGCTGTCGTTCCTGGCCTATGGCGCGGCGGTGCTGCTGGCGCTGCGTGGGGCGGGCGAGATGGCCCATGCGCGGCTGGGCGCGGGCGAGCGGCCGCTGCGCCTGTGGCGCTGGCTGGGCTGGGCGCTGGTGGTGTCAGGGCTGACGGATGGGGTGATGATGGGCGCGGCGGTGCTGGGACATCAGGCCTGGCTGGGCTGGATGGTGACGGTGTTTTCAACCGCCTCGCTGCTTGCGCTGGGGGCGCTGATGCTGGCCGACGAGGTGGCGACGGTGGCCGAGCCGGAGGAGCCGCCGCGCGCAACCGCGGGCGACGCGGACCTGGTGCAGGCGCTGGACAGGCTGATGGCCGAGAAACGGCTGTGGCTGGACCCGGATCTGACGCTGGCGCGGATTGCGCGGCGGCTGGGGGTGCCGGCCAAGGCCTTGTCCGCTGCGGTGAACCGGGTGAAGGGCGAGAACATCAGCCGGGTGGTGAACGGCTGGCGGGTGGCCCACGCAGCCGAGTTGCTGCGCGGAGGGGCAACGGTGACCGAGGCGATGCTGGCCAGCGGCTTTGCCACCAAATCCAACTTCAACCGCGAGTTCCTGCGGGTGACCGGCAAGGCGCCGAGCGGCTGGCGGAGCGAAGGGTAACCGCCAGCCGACAGGGGTGGCGCGAGATGTTGTGGATAAGGCGGGCGGGGGACGCCATTGATTGCGGGCTGCGGTTGACTCGTCGCGGGAAAGCGAGAGGATCGGGGGTTGGGCGAGTCGAGAGGGACAGGTGCGTTTCACCAAGCTGCGGCTGAACGGGTTCAAGAGCTTTGTGGACCCCACGGATCTGGTGATCCATGAGGGGCTGACCGGCGTGGTCGGCCCGAACGGCTGTGGCAAGTCGAACCTGCTGGAGGCGCTGCGCTGGGTGATGGGCGAGAACCGCCCCACGGCGATGCGCGGCGGCGGCATGGAAGACGTGATCTTCAACGGGGCGGCCACCCGGACGGCGCGGAACTTTGCCGAGGTGGCGCTGATGATCGACAACGCCGACCGGCTGGCGCCGAGCGGCTTCAACGACAGCGACATGATCGAGATCGTCCGGCGGATCACCCGCGATGCCGGCAGCGCCTATCGGGCGAACAGCAAGGAAGTGCGGGCGCGCGATGTGCAGATGCTGTTCGCGGATGCCTCGACCGGCAGCCACAGCCCGGCACTGGTGCGGCAGGGGCAGATTTCCGAGCTGATCAACGCCAAGCCGAAGGCGCGGCGGCGGGTGCTGGAAGAGGCGGCGGGGATCTCGGGCCTGTATGCGCGGCGGCACGAGGCCGAGCTGAAGTTGCAGGGCACCGAGCAGAACCTGACGCGGGTGGACGACGTGCTGGAGCAGTTGGCCCAGCAGTTGAGTGTGCTGACGCGGCAGGCCCGGCAGGCGGCGCGGTATCGCGAGATTTCCGAAGAGCTGCGGCTGGCGGAAGGCATGTTGCTGTATCGCCGCTGGCGCGAGGCGGACGAGGCGCGGGGGCTGGCCGAGGCGGGTCTGCGTGAGCGGCTGATCGCGGCGGGGCAGGCCGAGGCGGCGGCCCGCGCGGCGGGCAAGGCGCGCGAGGCGGCCGAGGATGCGCTGCCGCCGAAGCGCGAGGAAGAGGCGATTGCGGGCGCGATCCTGCAACGGCTGATCCTGCAGCGCGAGGCGCTGGGCGATCAGGAAGCGCGCGCGATGGCGCTGATCGAGACGCTGCGGGGGCGGATCGCCCAGCTTGGCGCCGATATGGAGCGCGAGGCCGGGCTGAACCGCGACGCGGGCGAGGTGATCGGCCGGCTGGACTGGGAGATTGAACAGATTTCCCGCGCGCATGAGGGGCATGACGAGCGGCTGGCCGAGGCGGTGGAAGCCGCGCGCGAGGCGGGCGCCATCCTGACCGACCGCGAGACGCTGCTGAGCGAGGCGACCGAGGATTCGGCGCGGCTGGCGGCGCGGCACCAGTCGGCGGCGCGGCTGCTGGCGGAAACGCAGGCCGGGGTGGACCGGGCCGAGGCCGAGGCGGTGCGCGCGCGCGAGGCGGTTGCGGCGGCGGAAACGGCGGTGGCCGACGGCGGAAGAGGCGCAGGCAGCCGCCGAGGAAGCGCGCGAGGTGGCGGCGGAACTGGCGGAACAGTCCGAGGCGGCGCTGGAGGCGGCCGAGGCGGCGCGGGCCGAGGTGCAGGGCCGCGAGGCCGAGGCGCGGGCGGCGCGCAGCGAGGCCGAAGGCGAGGCCAGCGCCCTGCGGGCCGAGGCGGGCGCGCTGGCGCGGCTGGTGGACCGCGAGGCGCAGGCGGGGCATCAGATCCTGGACCGGCTGGTGGTGGAGCCGGGTTATGAGGCGGCGCTGGGCGCGGCACTGGCCGATGACCTGCGCGCCCCCGAGGTTGCGGCGGGCGAACGGTCGGGCTGGGGGCTGCTGGAACCCTATATCGCGCCCCAGCCGCTGCCCGAAGGGGTGGAGCCGCTGGCCGACCGGGTTGAGGCGCCGGGGGTGCTGGCGCGGCGGCTGTCGCAGATTGGCGTCGTCAGCCGTGAAAAAGGTTTTCATCTGCAAGAGGCGCTGAAGCCGGGGCAGCGGCTGGTCAGCCTGGAGGGCGACCTGTGGCGCTGGGACGGCTTCCGTTCCGGGGCCGAGGACGCGCCCAGTGCGGCGGCGCTGCGGTTGCAGCAGTTGAACCGGCTGCAGCGCCTGAAGGGCGAGCTGAGCGAGGCCGAGGCGCGGGCCGAGGGCGCGCGCGCGGCGCATGAGGCGTTGCAGGCGCGGCTGGCCGAACTGGCGCGGGCCGACCAGATGGCGCGCGATGCGCGGCGGGCGGCGGATCAGCGGGTGTCCGAGGCGGACCGGGCGCTGAGCCGGGCCGAGGCCGACCGGGCGCTGGCGGGCGGCAAGCTGGAAGCGGCGCGGTCGGCGGTGGCGCGGTTCGAGGATGAGGCGATGTCGGCCCGTGGCCGGGCGCGCGAGGCCGAGGCGGCGGCGAAGGAGCTGCCCGACCTTGAGGCGGCGCGCAACGCGGTGGAGGCGGCGAAGATCACCGTCGAGGCGGCGCGGATCGCCATGCTGACGCGGCGCAGCGCGCATGACGAGGTGCGCCGCGAGGGCGAGGCGCGGGTGCGGCGCCGGCAGGAGGCGATGAAGGAACTGTCGGGCTGGAAGCACCGGCTGGAGACCGCAGAGCGCCGCAGCGCCGAACTGGCCGAGCGCCGGGCCGAGGCCGAGGCCGAGCTGGACGATGCCAGCGCGGCGCCCGAGGAGATTGCCGCCAAGCGCGAGGAACTGGACGAGGCGATTGAAACCGCCGAGGCGCGGCGGCGCGTGGCGGCCGAGGCGCTGGCCGAAGCCGAGACGGCCCTGCGCGAGGCGCAGATGGCCGAACGCGAGGCCGAGCGCATGGCGGGCGAGGCGCGCGAAGGCAAGGCACGGGCCGAGGCGCGGCTGGATGCGGCGCGCGAGGCGGTGGCGCTGGCGGCCGAGCGGATTGCCGAGGAGGCGGACCGCACGCCGCAGGAACTGCTGGTTTCGCTGCGCAGCGATCCCGACAAGATGCCGGCGGCCGATGTGCTGGATCAGGACGTGGCGCGGCTGAAACGCCAGCGCGAGGCGCTGGGGGCGGTGAACCTGCGCGCCGAAGAGGATGCCGCCACGGTTTCGGCGGAATATGACGCGCTGGCCAAGGAAAAGGGCGATCTGGAAGAGGCGGTCAAGAAGCTGCGCGCCGGGATTGCCGGGCTGAACCGCGAAGGGCGCGAACGGCTGCTGACGGCGTTTGAACAGGTGAACGCCAGTTTCGGCGCGCTGTTCACCCATCTGTTCGGTGGCGGCGAGGCGCGGCTGGTGCTGGTGGAAAGCGACGATCCGCTGGAGGCGGGGCTGGAGATCATGTGCCAGCCGCCCGGCAAGCGGCTGGCAACGCTGAGCCTGCTGTCCGGCGGTGAGCAGACGCTGACCGCGCTGGCGCTGATCTTCGGCGTGTTCCTGGCGAACCCCGCGCCGATCTGCGTGCTGGACGAGGTGGACGCCCCGCTGGACGATGCCAACGTGACGCGGTTCTGCGACATGCTGGACGAGATGACCCGGCGCACCGAGACGCGGTTCCTGGTCATCACCCACCATGCGGTGACGATGGCGCGGATGGACCGGCTGTTCGGCGTGACCATGCAGGAACAGGGCGTCAGCCAGTTGGTCAGCGTTGACCTGAAGAAGGCCGAGGCGCTGGTCGCCTGATCAGGTGGCATCCATCGCTGCGCGGACGGTGGCGAAATGCGCCTGCCAGGTGGGAATGGGCGGCGGGGCCAGGCGGCGCGGCGGGCCGGTGAAGGACAGGATTCGGGTGATCCAGTCCTCGGGCGCGTCGGGCGGGCAATAGGCCGGATAGGTGCCGGCGATTTCGCGATAGACCGGCAGATCAGAGGCGATGACCGGAATCCCGTCGCGGGCGACCTCCATCAGGGGCAGGCCATAGCCTTCGGCAAAGCTGGGCATCAGCAGGGCGTTGACTGCGCGCAGAAGCGCCTGGACGGTGGCATCATCGGGCCGGTCCAGCACATGAATTGCGGTGCCCCGCAGCGGCGAACGGTCAAGCCGGGCGCGAAGTTCCTCGACCTTCCAGCCCCAGCTTCCGGCGATCACCAGTTGCGGCAGGTGCTGGGGCGGAATGCGGGTGGCCATCCGATCCCAGGCCTCGACCAGAAGGCCAAGGTTCTTGCGCGGCTGGATGGTGCCAAGGGCCATGAACAGGGGCCGGTCGGGTGCAATGCCGGGGGGCAGCGGGCCGGGCGGCACGGCGGGGCGGTCATGCAGGCCGAGATGGGCCACCACGGCGGGCGGCGGCGGCAGGTTTGGGGCCAGCATCCGGGCATTGCGCAGATAATCGGCCCGGGTCACCGCCGAGTTGCAGAGGATCAGATCGGCGTCGCGCAGGGTTTCGCGGACAAGGGCGGCGGCGGCGGTCGAATCCTCGAAATGCCATTCGGGATGGTCCAGCGGCAGCGTGTCATGAATGAGGATGGCCGTTTTCACCCCGGCGGCGCGGAAGGTGCGGAACCGCGCTTCGGGCATGGGGCGGTGGCTGACGCCAAGAAACCAGGCCCCGGCGGGGAACAGCCTGCGCAGGCCCGGAAGCAGGCGATCATTCTCGCCGGCGGGAACCCGTCGCAGCAGCGCGTGGCGCATGACGGCGAAGCGCAGCGCGGCGCGGGTGCGGCCCAGCCGCAGCAGAAGCCGCGACAGCGGCGGCAGATCGGCCGGGTCGCGCCGGGCGATCCAGTTTGCCAGCACCTGCCCTGCCCCGGGGCCAAGGACCGAGACGGTGCCGCGATGTTCCAGAAAGAAATAGGCAGGCTCGGGTGCCGAGGCGAGCAGGGCAAGCCAGGCCCGTTCAACCCGGCCGATGCCGGTGGTGAAGGGATCAACCGCGTGGGGCAGCGGCATCGTGATGTCGAAAAGGATGGGTTTTCGCATCGGCAGCCCCGTTATGGCGAGGGCGCGCGGTTGCCGTGCGCCGTTCAGACGGTTCTAGAGCCTTGCGATTGTATCGCCTACGGCAATTTCGCCATCGGCGACAATGGCGCAGAGGATGCCGCGCAGGCGCAGCGGCGGGTGGCCGGGCATCGTGATCCAGTCTTTCGCGGCGGCGCCGTAGCGGGCCTTCCACTTGACGCAGCCATCGTTGAACAGGCCCGAGACGCGCAGCGTTGCGGTGCCGGCGCGCAGCAGGGTGCCTTCGGGCAGGTTCGCCTCGGTCGTGTCAAGATCGGCAAGGATGGTGTCGCCGGGATGCGGCTGGTCGGGGTGGATGCGGACAAGATCATGCACGCGGCTGGGCAGGATCGAGACCTGGATCGCCGGATCGGGGCGGCCGTCGGGCAGCCGCGCCCAGGGGGCGGTCAGCCAGCGTTCGCCGGGCACGCCTTCGGCCACGGTCAGGCGCAGCCGGTCAGGGTGGGTGCGCTGGTTGTAGCCGGGGCGGAAGGTCAGTTGGCGCGCAACGGTCGCCTGTTTCGGCGCGGCCAGCACCTGCGGCAAGGCCGCCATCAGCGCATCCATGGTGATCATCGGCGGGGCCTTTCGCAAAGCGGCATCAGGATTGCGCCAGAAGGTCGGCCACCTTGCGGCGCAGATCAAGGTTCACCTCGACCAGACGCCCTTCCTGCCACAGGATTTCGGCCATCTCCGGGGTCAGCATCTGGGTGGCGGTATAGAAGGCGTCGATCTGGTCCGGTGTGGCCCCGGACAGGGCCTGCAACAGGGCTTCGTTCTTCTGATAGGCGCCGCGCGCCAGACGGAAGGGCAGGGCCGCCGTCCACTTGGCGCGGTCCTGGGCGTGGAAATGCAGAAGTTTCACCCGGCGGTCCATCGGGGGGCCGTCCATGCGGACACCGTTCATCGAGCCGCCATGCAGGCGCGGGGTGAAGCCGGGCACGCCGGTGCGGAAGAAGGCCTTGCCGACGGAATGGGACAACATGCCGTTGGGCATGGCCGGGGCGTAACGCCCGAAGATGATGTCGCGCAGAAAGGCGCGCGGGCCTTTCAGGGGGCCGCGGAAGAGGCGGGCGGTGAAGATGTCATCGGGAAGCGACGGGTCGTGCATCGCCTCGAACGGTTCCAGCCGCACCATGGGGTGATGGGCCGGGGCCGAGGCGAGGATTTCGCCCATCGGCCGGTCAGGCAGCAGGAATTCATCCACGTCGATATGGCCGATCCACGGCAAGGGGCAGAGGCGCCAGGCGCGCAGCGCGTTGCGGGCCTGCCGGTTCTGGTGCCGGTCGGGGCGGATGCCGTTGCCGACCCGGGCCCAGTATTCAGGGGTGCAGCGCAGCACGGAAACGCGCGGAATATCCTGCACGGCGGCGATGGCCGGATCATCGGGATCGTCAAAGCACAGGGTAATGGCGGCGGCGCCCAGATCAAGGTGATGGGCCAGGAAGGCAAGAACCTGGTCCTGCGGGGCCTTGATCGTGGCGACCAGCGCCCAGTCGATGCAGGCGGGCGGATCTTCTGGCGGCAGGTCTTCTGTCATGTGAAACCTAAACCAGGGCGAACAGCAGGACGAGGGCCAGCATCCCGGCCCAGGCCCGCCAGAGCGCGGCGCAGGCGGCGTCGATGTCGTCGGGGCCGGGGTCGCGGCGGCCTTCGGGCCAGACCCAGGGGAAATCTGTCATCTTGCCGACATAGCTGCGCGGGCCGGCCAGCGCAACGTCCAGCACCGGGGCCAGAACGGATTCGGGCCAGCCCGCATTGGGGCTGCGGTGCTTGGGCGCGTCGCGCAGCACGGGGGCCGGGTCGAACCAGCCGGAGGTGAGCGCGATGAGCAGCGCGGTCAGCCGGGCGGGGATGAGGTTCAGAAGATCGTCAAGGCGGGCTGCGGCCCAGCCGAATTCGCGGTAGCGCGGGGTCATGTGGCCGATCATGCTGTCGGCGGTGTTGGCCATCTTGTAGGCCAGAAGGCCGGGCAGGCCGCCGACAAGGAACCAGAAGGCCGGGGCGATGACGCCATCGGAAAGGTTTTCCGCCGCACTTTCGATGGCGGCGCGGGCGACATCGGGTTCGGCCATCGGGGCGGTGTCGCGGCCGACGATCATGGAGACGGCACGCTTGCCATCCTCAAGACTGCGACGCAGCGCGGTGGCGACGGCGCGGACGTGATCGACCAGCGAACGCTGCGCCAGAATGATTGCGGCGACAATCACTTCGATCACGCCATGATCGGGCAGGATGTGGATCAGCCAGCCGGTCAGGGCGGCCAGTGCCACCAGAACGGCAATGACCAGAACGCCTGCCGCACGGCGGCCCGGGCCGCGGTTGAAACGGGTTTCCGCCGCCGCGATCAGGCGGCCCATCAGCACCGCGGGATGGGGCAGGCGACGCCAGAGCCAGTCGGGTTCACCGAAGAGCGCGTCGAGGATCATGGCAAGGACAAGGGTCATGGGGTGAACCGGGGCAAATCGGGGGGCGAATCGGGCTGGGGCAGGGATGCCCCGGTTGGACCGGATTGGCGGGGGTGCCGCAAGGGAAAGATCGCCCGGACGGGGGGCAGGGTGCGGCAATGCTGCAACTGGGGCTTCACATTCCTGCAACAGAGAGGGTGCAGAAAGAAGCAGGCTTGATTTTGGCGCGCGGCGACACAGAGTTGAGTCAGAGGAGAGAGACCATGCTGGAATTCCTGCCGACCCATGTGAGAGACGGTCTTGAGGCGGCGCGCAAGCGCGAGCTTCGCAAGCGGTCGCGGCTGCGGGTGCAGGTGGGCGATGCGGTCTATCCGGTGCTGCGGTTCTGGCACGACGGCTTTGCGCTGGATGCCGATCTGGCCCCGGGCAAGCTGCGCGGTCTGGTCGATGTGTTCGACGGATCGCGGCATGTGTTCCAGTGCCTGATCGTGGCCTCGGCCAATGAGGACGGCGAATTGCTGTGCGAATTCAAGCGCGCGACGGCCGTGACCGACCGCCCTGCGCTGGACTATCTGCGCGACGAGAACGCGCCGGTGGGCTATCTGCCCCGGGCCTGAGCGGGCCTAGGGCCGGATCTCGACCGGGGTGCCGGTCGGGGTGGCGGCCCAGATTTCCCGCATTTCGGCATTGGTCACGGCGATGCAGCCGGCCGTCCAGTCCCCCTTGACGATATAGCCTTCGGGCAGGCTGTTCGGCTGGCCGTGGATCATGATGTCACCGCCGGGATCATAGCCGCCCGCACGCGCGCGGGCGCGGTCTTCTGCCTGCGGGTAATCCAGGCCCAGCGACAGGTGATAGGCCGATTTGTCGTTGCGGCGGTTGATGGTGAACACGCCTTCGGGCGTGCGGCCATCACCCTGGCGCGCCTTGTCGCCGGCGGGGGTGAAGCCAAGGGCGATGCGGTAGCTGCGCACCGCCTGACCGGCCTGCATCAGCACCATGCGGCGGGCGGCCTTTTCGATGACGATGCGGTCAACGGTGCCAACCAGCGGCGGCAGGGGCTGCGGCACCGGCGCCGGGGCCGGGCGCACCCAGAGGAGCGCCGCGGCACCGATCACCGCCAGCAGGACAAGAAGGGCAAACAGCCGGGCAATCGTCTTCATGGCCGGGAAACTAGCGCAGCAGGTGCTGCGGTGCCATCACGATGCTGCGACACCCTTATTGCAAGTCGGCGAACACCTTTTGCAGCCGGTCAACCGCCTCGGCCACCTGGGCGCGGGGGGCGGCAAGGTTCAGCCGCAGGAAGGTTTCGCCGCCGGGACCGAAGCTGTCGCCGTGGTTCGGGGCGATCTGTGCCTGTTTCTGCACCCGGTTCAGGATTTCCGCCTTGGTCATGCCGGTGCCGGCGAAATCGACCCAGGCCAGATAGGTGGCCTCAAGCGGCATCGAGCGCAGGCCGGGAATGGCGTTCACGCCCGCGTCGAACAGGCGGCGGTTGCCGTCCAGATAGGCCACCAGCGCATCGACCCATTCGGCCCCTTCGGGTGAATAGGCGGCGGTGACCATGTGCATCCCGAAACTGTTGGACGAGATGCCAAGCGCCATCATCCGGTCTGCGAATCTCTGGCGCAGGGCCGGATCCGCGATGATGACATTGCCGGTATGGGCGCCGGCGATGTTGAAGGTCTTGGTGGCGGCGGTCATCATCACCAGACGGTCGGCAATTTCAGGCACGGCCTTGGCCATGACGTGATGTGTCTGGCCGGGGAACACCAGATCGTGGTGGATCTCGTCCGAGACCAGAATCAGGTTGTGACGGCGGCAGAAATCGGCGGTGGCCTGCAGTTCGGCCAGGGTCCAGACGCGGCCGCCGGGATTGTGCGGGGAACACAGGATCAGCATCTTCTCGGCGCCGGTCATCTGGGCATCCCAGGCGTCGAAGTCCATCTCGTAGCGGCCATTGACGGTTTTCAGATGGCAATCCACCACGCGGCGGCCGGCGGCCCGGATGGTGCGGGCGAAGGCGTGATAGACCGGCGTCATCAGCACCACCCCGTCACCGGGCTGGGTGAAGGCGTCGATGCACAGCCCGGTGCCGTTCACCAGCCCGTGTGTGGTGAAGATGTGCGAGGGATCGACCTGCCAGCCGTGGCGGCTGTCCATCCACCAGCGAATCGCCTCAAGATAGGGGCGGTCATCGCCGAAATAGCCGTAGACGCCGTGCGACAGCATCTTTTCCAGCGCCCGCTGCACCGATTGCGGGGGGCGGAACTCCATGTCCGCGACCCACATGGCGATGCCGGTGTCGGCCGAAACGCCATAGAGGGATTCCATCATGTCCCACTTCACGCAGTGGGTGCCCTTGCGGTTGATCGGGGTGTCGAAGTTCATGCTGGCTTGCCGTGGTTGTGTCTGTTGTTCCTGATAATCCGGCCTTGGTGGGATGTCATTCTGATTTTACCGGAACATTTGGTAATTTGATCCAAAAGTGGCAAATAAACCGGGAAATCATACCCGGTGCGACCGATGCGCGCCCCGGGCGCGGGGGTGATGCGGCCCTCTTGCAAGGGGGGGCTTGGTTCCCCTAGATCAGGGGCCATGATCCGCAACATCCTCATCCATCCCGATCCCAGGCTCAAGAAGGTATGCGAGCCGGTCCGCGACATCACCCCCGAGGTGAAGGCGCTGGCCGCCGACATGCTGGAAACCATGTATGTCGCGCCCGGCATCGGGCTGGCCGCGCCGCAGGTGGGCGCGATGATCCGGCTTCTGGTGATGGATTGCATCAAGGACGGCCCGGCCGAGCCGATGGTGCTGATCAACCCGGAACTGGTCTGGGCGTCGGAAGATGTGTCGATCTTCGAGGAAGGCTGCCTGTCGCTGCCGGAACAATATGCCGAGGTGAAGCGCCCCTCGATCGTGACGGTGCGCTGGATGGATCTGGACGGCGCCCCGCAGGAGCGCACCTTTGACGGGCTGTGGGCGACCTGCGTGCAGCACGAGATGGACCATCTGGATGGCAAGCTGTTCATTGACTATCTGGGGCCGATGAAGCGGCAGATGGTGCTGCGCAAGCTGGAAAAGGTGAAGCGCGAGCGCGCCCGCATGGGGTGACCTTGCGGCGCTGATCGGTTATGGCGCGGGCAGACAAGGAAGGTGATCCGATGATCCTGCCCATTCTGCGCTGGCCCGACCCGGTTCTGACAACGCCCTGCGCCCCCGCCGTGCTGTCTGATGACCTGCGGGCGCTGGCGGACGACATGCTGGACACGATGTATGCCGCGCCGGGGCGCGGGCTGGCGGCGCCGCAGGTGGGGCGGCTGCTGCGGCTGTTCGTGATGGATGCGGGCTGGAAGGACGGCCCGCGCACGCCGCGCGTGCTGGTGAACCCCGAGGTGGTGGAACTGATGGGCGCGCGGGTGGTGGGGCCGGAGGGCTGTTTGTCGATTCCGGGGCCGGTGACGCAGGTCGAACGGGCCGAGGCGGTGCGGATGCGCTGGACCGATCTGGACGGCGGGCCGCAGGAGGCGGTGCTGACCGGGTTCGAGGCGATCTGTGCCCAGCATGAGTATGACCATCTGGACGGCATCCTGACGCTGGACCGGCTGTCGCCGCAGGCGCGGGCCGAGGCGGAAGCGGCGGTGCTGGCATGAGCGTGCGCCCCTGCCTGCCCTGGCCGCATCCGGCGCTGAAGACCCCGGCGCGGGATGTGGAGGCGATCACCGACGAGATCCGCGCGATCTGGGAGGACATGATCGAGACCATGGACGCGATGCCCGGCGTGGGGCTGGCGGCGGTGCAGATCGGTGTGCCGCTGCGGCTGGCCGTGGTGGACTGTTCCGACAGGCGCGGGCAGGCGATCCGTATGGCCAACCCCGAGGTGCTTCATGCCAGCGTGCAGTTGCGCGAGCATGAGGAAGCCTCGCCCAACCTGCCGGGGGTTTCGGCGGTGATCGCGCGGCCGCGCGCGGTGACGGTGCGGTTCCTGAACGACCGGGGCGAGACCGAGGAGCGGGATTTCGTCGATCTCTGGGCGACCAGCGTGCAGCACCAGATCGACCATCTGGCGGGCCGGATGTATTTTGACCGGCTGTCGGCGCTGAAGCGGAAGATGCTGATTGCCAAGGCCGACAAGCTGCGGAGGCGGTAAGTGAAAATCATTTTCATGGGAACGCCCGAGTTCAGCGTGCCGGTGCTGGAGGCGCTGGCGCAACAGCATGAAATCCTGTGCGTTTACAGCCAGCCGCCCCGCCCTGCCGGGCGCGGGAAAGAGCTGCGGAAAACTCCGGTTCATGCCCGGGCCGAGGCGCTGGGCCTGAGCGTGCGCACGCCGGTTTCGCTGCGCAGCGAAGAGGCGGCGAAAGCGGTGGCCGATCTGGGGGCGGATGTGGCGGTGGTGGTGGCCTATGGGCTGATCCTGCCGCAAGCGGTGCTGGATGCGCCGCGCCTTGGCTGCCTGAACATCCACGCCTCGCTGTTGCCGCGCTGGCGCGGGGCGGCGCCGATCCACCGCGCGATTCTGGCGGGCGATGTGGAAACCGGCATCTGCATCATGCAGATGGAGGCAGGCCTGGACACCGGGCCGGTGCTGCTGCGCGAGGCGACCGCGATCGGGGCGGGCGAAACCACCGCCGAGCTGCACGACCGGCTGAGCGGGATGGGCGCGCGGCTGATCGGGGTGGCGCTGGACCGGCTGGGCGAACTGACGCCCGTGCCGCAGCCCGAGGACGGCGTGACCTATGCCGCCAAGATCGACAAGGCCGAGGCGCGGGTGGACTGGACGCGCCCGGCGGTGCAGGTGGACCGGCAGATCCGGGGGCTGTCGCCGTTCCCCGGCGCCTGGGTGCCGGTGGGCGGGGAACGGGTGAAACTGCTGCGGTCGCGGCTGGCGGCGGGGACGGGCACGCCGGGACAGGTGCTGGGCGGGTTCACCATTGCCTGCGGCGAGGGCGCGGTCGAGGTGCTGGAGGCGCAGCGCGAGGGCAAGCGGCCGATGCCGGCGGCCGAGGTTCTGAAAGGGCTGGTGCTGCCGCCGCATCTGGGCTGACGCGGCGTCTGGTGCCGGGGCGGTGCAGCCCCCATATTGGGGGCACGGAACGCGCGGAGGCTGCGATGCCCTTTTTCATGCTGATGATCATCGGTGCGGCGGCCGGGTTTCTGGCCACCCGGCTGATGAGGCTGGAGACCGATGTGCCGACCACGGTGGCCATCGGCGTGTTCGGCGCGCTGATCGGCGGCTTCATCCTGCGGGCGCTGGTGGCGATGCTGGGGGCGGTGGCCGGCTTTGTGGGCGCCTTTCTGGGCGCGCTGGCGCTGATCTGGCTGTGGAAGACTTATATCAGGTAAGCCGGCGCGCCAGATCCTTGATGCGGATTTCGGGATCTTCCCACAGGATCTGGCCCTGCCAGACCGCAAACAGCACCTGCGCGGCGCTGCGGGCCTTTTCGCCGCTGCCGATGCGGCGGGCCAGCGCGGCCTCGATCTGGGCACGCCAGACGGCGCCGGCTTCGCGGGCGACCGGATCGCGGGTGCCCAGCGACAAGAGCAGCGGCGCCTTGCGGGCGGTGGGGTCCAGCGCCTTGAGAAACCCTTGCGGACCCTTGCCGGTGGTGGCGGCATCGGCGGCGGTGGCGGCTTCGGTCAGCACGGCCCAGCCATCGCGGGCGGCGGCGGAGAGCATCCCTTCGACGCTGCCATAGCGTTGCGCAAGGGTTGATCCGGCCAGTCCGGTGGCACGGGCCACGCTGCCGAAGGAAACCGATTTTTCGCCCCCTTGCGCGTAAAGACGGCGCGCGGCGGCAAGAACCTGACTGTCGGGAAGGGTTTTCTGGCGTGGCATGGGGCCAGAATGGGCGAACCCGTGTTCGGTTTCAAGGGAAAGCTGTGGTCACGGTCCGCGCTTGGGCTGGTCGGGCTGGGGCGGGCGGGTGCGATAGACCGGCAGGCGCCAGCCGAAGGCCAGGCTGCCCGCGCGCAGCACCAGCACCACAAGGGCGCAGGCGGCCAGCGCGCCCATCTCGGGCGCGCCGGCAACGCCGGCCAGCACGGCTGTGCCTGCGCCGGCAAAGGCACAGGTGACGTAAAGTTCGCCCTGTTTCAGAACCAGCGGCACCTCGTTGCAGACGACATCGCGCATCAGCCCGCCCAGGCAGCCGGTGACCATGCCCATGACAATGACGATGGGCCAGTCCTGCCCCGAGGCCTGGGCCGCGGCGACGCCGGCCGGAACGGCGGCGGCCAGGGCGAAGGCGTCAATCCACAGCAGGGCGCGGTAGCGGCTTTCCAGCAGATGCGCGGTGAAGAACACCAGGATGGCCGCGGCGGTGGCGACGGCCAGGATCACCGGATCGGCCACCCAGAACACGGTGCGGTCAAGGATCGCATCGCGGGTGGTGCCCCCGCCGGTGGCGGTGAGGCAGGCGATGAAGATGAAGCCGACGACATCAAGCTGCGAGCGCGAGGCGACCAGCGCGCCGGTGACGGCAAAGACCGCCACGGCGGCGTAATCCAGCAGTTGGAGCGCCGTTTCGGGCGTCATGCGGCAGAGGGTTTGTAGGGGGCCATTCCGGCCCGGGCCAGCGCGTCGGCGCGTTCGTTTTCGGCATGGCCGGCGTGGCCCTTGATCCAGCGCCAGGTGACGGAATGGCGGGCCTGCGCGGCATCAAGCCTTTGCCACAGTTCGGCGTTCTTGACCGGCTTCTTGTCGGCGGTTTTCCAGCCGTTGCGTTTCCAGCCGTGAATCCATTCGGTGACGCCGTTCTTCACATAGGCGCTGTCGGTGACGATGGTCAGGGCCGAGGGGCGGGTCAGGCTTTCCAGCGCGGAAATCGCCGCCATCAGCTCCATCCGGTTGTTGGTGGTCTGCGGCTCGCCTCCCGAAAGTTCGCGTTCCTTGAGGACGGCACCGTTTTCGCGCGCAAGGAGCAGGACGCCCCAGCCACCGGGGCCGGGATTGCCGGAGCAGGCTCCGTCTGTATAGGCGAAAAGATCGGGCATCAGAGCAGCGCCACGGAAAGGCAGGCGACCACGACCGCGGTAAGCAGAAGGCGCAGCTTCATCCACCAGCGCGGGGCAAGGCCCTGGGCGGCGAAGGTGGCGTCCAGCAGCAGCAGGCCGACGAAGCCGGCGATCAGGAAGATCGACGAGGTGTCGCTGGCATCGGTGACGGTGAAGAACACCCAGAGCGCGGGGATGACCGCCAGCGCATAGGGCAGCGGGCCGGCCTCGGGCGCGCGGGCGGCAAAGCCCCAGAGCGCGCCGGACATGAAGGACAGGATCACCGTGCCATAGGTGAGGCCGACGTACGACCCCAGGAACATGGGCGGCAGCCAGGTGGCGCCAAAGGCGGCCACGGCGGGGAAAAGCTGGGTGGCGGCGGACCAAAGGAACGGGAGTAGCCCGGCCAGGCCAAGCGCCAGCGCGGCGGGGGGGATGCGGCGGTCGTCGGTCACGGGGCACGCTCCAGCGCGAGGCGGGCGCCAAGCGCCGCGAAAGACGCCGCGAAGGCGCGTTTCATCCAGGTCAGCACCGAGGGCGAGGACAGGATGGCCTTGCGCCCCGAGGCCGCGACGACGGCATAGAGGAGGAAGGTGAGGAAGGTCATCACCGTGAAGCCGGTGCCCAGTTCCAGCAGCGGGCCAAGGCCGGCGGCATGGGCGGGCAGGAATTGCGGCAGGAAGGCCACGAAGAACAGCGGCAGCTTGGGGTTGAGGATGTTCAGCAGGATGCCGCGGGCAACCAGCCTGCGGGGCGACCCGCCGTCCGACGCCTCGACCGCAAGCGAGCCGGTGGATTGCAGCACGGCCCAGGCCATCCACAGCAGATAGGCGACGCCGGCGTATTTGATGGTCTGGAACAGCACGGCCGAGGTGTGCAGCACGGCCGCCAGCCCTGCCATGGCCACCACCATGTGCAGGACAGTGGCGATGGTGCAGCCGATGGTAGCCCAGAAGCCGGCCCGGAAGCCGCCGCCAAGGGTGACCGACAGGGTATAGACCACGCCGATGCCCGGCGTGATGCAGACGATGAAGGCGGTCAGCAGGAATTCCGGGGAAAGCGCTGTCATGGGGATCCTTGGGCGGGAAGGGTCAGGTGTCTTTGAGGAAGCGGTTGCGCAGGCGTTGCGGGATGGCGGCGGTGATGGCGGTCAGCACGGCGTTGACGCGCGGGATGTCGGCTTTCGCGGGAAAGGCCGGCAGGTTGATCTTCTGGCCGTCCAGATAAACCGCACCGCCGCTTGCGCCCCCGCCTACGGGAATGTCTTCTTCCTTGCGGGCGGGCTTGCGGTCAAGACCCTGTTCGGTGACGGCGGCGCGGATGCCGGCCAGCGCATCGGCGCCGACGGTGGCTTTGCGCGTCTTGCAGGCGGGGCCTTCGGTTTCATAGCCCTTGCAATGTTTCAGGGTAAGGTGGCCGTCAGCCAGGATGGTGACCGAGACATCCCAGGCGTATTCCGGCGGCAGGCTGCCCGAATTGGCCCAGTAGGTGGCCAGAACGGGGGCGTCTTCGGCCTGGCCGGCCAGCGGCACGGACAGCAGCGTCAGCGTCAGGGCAAGACGGCGCAGCATGACGACCCCCTAGTCGCGCAGGACTTTCGGAACCTTGAACTCGACCCGCTCGACCGTGGTTTCCACCGGCTCGACCGTCAGGTCATAGCGGGCGCGGAAGGCGTCGATCACTTCGTTCACCAGCACTTCGGGCGCGCTGGCCCCGGCCGTCAGGCCAACCGAGCGGGCCTCTGCCAGCGCGGGCCAGTCGATTTCGGACGCGCGCTGCACCAGCATGGAATAGGCGCAGCCGGCGTTGCGGCCCACCTCGACCAGACGTTTCGAGTTCGAGGAATTGGGCGCCCCGATCACCAGAAGCGCGTCGATCCTGGGCGCCACGGCCTTGACCGCCGCCTGCCGGTTGGTGGTGGCATAGCAGATGTCTTCGCGGCTTTGCGATTCGATGCCGGGGAAGCGGCGGATCAGCGCGGCGATGATGTCTTTCGTATCGTCCACCGACAGGGTGGTCTGGCTGATATAGGCCAGTTTCGCGGGATCGCGGACCTGAAGCGTGGCCACATCTTCAACCGTTTCGATCAGCAGCACCTCGCCCTCGGGCAACTGGCCAAGGGTTCCCACCGCCTCGGGGTGGCCGCGGTGGCCGATGTAGATCATCTGCAAGCCCGCCTCGGCATGGCGGGCGGCTTCCAGATGGACCTTGGTCACCAGCGGGCAGGTGGCATCGACGGCAATCATGTTGCGGCGCCCGGCCTCGGCCGGAACGGATTTCGGCACGCCATGGGCGGAAAACACCACCGGCCGGTCATCGGGACATTCGTCCAGTTCCTCGACGAAGACGGCGCCCTTGGCGCGCAGGTCATCGACCACATATTTGTTGTGGACGATCTCATGCCGGACATAGACCGGGGCGCCCCATTTCTGCAGCGACATCTCGACGATCTTGATGGCGCGATCGACACCGGCGCAGAAGCCGCGCGGCGCGGCAAGATAAAGCGTGAGGGCGGGCTTGTCGGTCATTCGCGGCCTCGGGCGATGGGCAGGGATGGGGCCAGAGGTAAGGCCAAAGGGCGGGCGGGTCCAGTGGGGGCGTCAGGAGGCCGCGCCGATGACCCCGGCGGCGACCAGCGCCAGAACGATGTAGCGGGCGGTCTTGGCCAGCGCGACAAGGGCCAGGAACAGGGGCAGGGGCACCCGCATCAGGCCCGCCATCGCGACCAGAAGATCGCCCCCCGGCGCCCAGGACAGCAGCAGCGACCACAGCCCCCAGCGATTCCACCAGCCCTGCGCGCGGGCCAGCCGGTCGGGTGTCAGCGGAAACCAGCGCCGGTCGCGGAAGGATTCGGCACCGCGCCCCGCCGCATAGGTGACGCAGGAGCCCAGCGTGTTGCCGACCGAGGCGACGAGGACCAGCCAGACGGCCGGCCAGCCCGCCGCCTGTAGGGCGAGGAACACGATTTCGGACTGGGCGGGAAACGGGGTGGCGGCCAGGAAGGCGGCCGCGAACAGGGCAAGAAGGCCGCTGGTCATACCGCGGTCATTCCGGGCGCAACGGTCGGGCACCGGGGAAAACCCGGCGCCCGGACCCATCACTTCGCGTCAAGCGTGGCATCCTCGGGATGCGCAGCGCGCGGTTCGCGCGGCGGGCGACCGATCACGTCGCGCAACTCGTCCAGTTCGATGAAATTGTCGGCCTGGCGGCGCAGTTCGTCGGCGATCATCGGCGGTTGGCTGCGGATGGTCGAAACGACCGAAACCCGCACACCCTGCCGTTGCAGGCTTTCGATCAGCGGGCGGAAATCGCCGTCGCCCGAGAACAAGACAATGTGATCAAGACGGGGGGCGAGTTCCATGGCATCGACGGCAAGTTCGATGTCCATGTTGCCCTTCACCTTCCGGCGGCCCTGGCTGTCGGTGTATTCCTTGGCGGGCTTGGTGCGCATGGTGAAGCCGTTGTAGTGCAGCCAGTCGACCAGCGGACGGATCGGGGAATAGTCGTCGTTTTCCAGAAGGGCCGTGTAGTAGAAAGCGCGCAGCAATTTGCCGCGACGCATGAACTCCATGCGCAACAGTTTGTAATCAATGTCAAATCCCAGGGCCTTGGCGGCCGCATAGAGGTTTGACCCGTCGATGAACAGCGCAAGCCGCTCGTCCTTGTAGAACATCAGTGACTTCCCTTCGAAATACGCCCCCGGCGAGCAACTTCCTGGATGGGTGGAACTGGAGTATCGAGACCCGGTGGGGAACAAAAGGCAGATAACGCCGGGCGGGCGGGGCGACAAGGGAACTATAGGATATGAATTTGACGCGAGATAGCGAAGCCATGCACGCCTTGATTGCCTTCGGCGCCAATCTGCCACTGGGGGGGCAGAGCCCGGCGGCAACGCTGCTTCTTGCGGCAGAGCGGCTGCGGGCGCCCGGCATGACCCTTGTCGCGATGAGCCGGCTTTACCGGACGCCCTGCTTTCCGGCCGGGGCGGGGCCTGACTATGTGAACGCGGCGGCCGTGCTGCGGGTTGCGGGCGATGTGACGCCCGAGGCGGTGCTGGCGCATCTGCACAGCGTCGAGGCCGAGTTCGGCCGGCAGCGCGAGGTGCGCTGGGGGATGCGGACGCTGGACATCGACCTGCTGGCGATGGGCGGGCTGGTGCTGCCCGATGCTGCCACCGCGGACCGCTGGCGCAGCCTGCCGCCCGAGGAGCAGGTGGGGCGCGCGCCGGACCGGCTGATCCTGCCGCATCCGCGGTTGCAGGACCGGGCCTTCGTTCTGGTGCCGCTGGCCGAGGTGGCGCCGGACTGGGTGCATCCGCGCAGCGGGCAGAGCGTTGCCGCGATGCTGGCCGCGCTGCCGCAGGCCGACCGAGACGCGGTGGTGCCGCTTGAAGCGGGGTGAAACCCCCGTGATCCGGGCGATTCCACGCTTGTCAACGGGCGGCTTCCGGCGTAAGGAGGCAGCTTCCTAGCCCAAGAGACTGAGGTGTCCGATGGCCCGCGTGACGGTCGAAGATTGCGTTGACAAGGTGCCGAACCGGTTTGAACTGGTGCTGCTGGCCGCCCATCGGGCGCGCGAAGTGGCGTCGGGCGCCCCGCTTACCATCGACCGCGACAACGACAAGAACCCCGTCGTTGCCCTGCGCGAGATTGCCGAGGAAACCCAGGGCGCCGACGTGCTGCGCGAGCGCATGATCGAAAGCTATCAGACGCAGATCGAAGTGGACGAGCCGGAAGAGGACCAGATGGCCCTGCTGATGGCCGGCGAGATCGACCGCCCGGTGGTGGACGACATGTCGGAAGAGAAACTTCTTCGCGCGCTGATGGAAGCCCAGGGCGAGAACTGAGGCGGCACCAGATCGGGAGAAAATCCCGGCAGGCAGGGCGTGAATGATCGACGTTGAAGACCTGATCGCCCTGGTTCGCAACTACAATCCGCGCTGCAACGGCGATCTGATCCGCCGGGCCTATGCTTATGGGCTGAAGATGCACGAGGGGCAGACCCGCAAGTCGGGCGAGCCCTATTTCACGCATCCCGTGGCCGTGGCCGCCATCCTGACCGAACAGCGGCTGGATGATGCGACGATTGTCACCGCGCTGTTGCACGACACGATCGAGGATACCCGGTCCACCTTTTCCGACATTGCCACCCAGTTCGGCGAGGAAGTGGCCGAGCTGGTCGATGGCGTTACCAAGCTGACCAACCTGCAACTGGGCAGCGCCCAGACCCAGCAGGCGGAAAACTTCCGCAAGCTGTTCATGGCGATGTCCAAGGACCTGCGGGTGATCCTGGTCAAGCTGGCCGACCGGCTGCACAACATGCGCACCATCCGCAGCATGAAGCCGGAAAAACAGGCCCAGAAGGCCCGCGAGACCATGGAGATCTTCGCGCCGCTGGCCGGGCGGATGGGGATGCAGTGGATGCGCGAGGAACTGGAGGATCTGTCCTTCAAGGTTCTGAACCCCGAGGCGCGCAATTCCATCATCCGCCGCTTCCTGACGCTGCAACGCGAGACCGGCGATGTGGTGCACAAGATCACCGGCGACATCCGGCATGAGCTGGAGAAGGCGCAGATCGAGGCCGATGTCTATGGCCGGGCGAAGAAGCCCTATTCGATCTGGCGCAAGATGCAGGAAAAGGATCTGGCGTTCAGCCGGCTGTCCGACATCTATGGTTTCCGGGTGATCTGCGACAGCGTGGCCGACTGCTATCGCATCCTTGGCGTGATCCACCAGCGCTGGCGCGCGGTGCCGGGGCGGTTCAAGGATTACATCAGCCAGCCGAAATCGAACGGCTACCGATCCATCCACACCACGGTTTCGGGGCGCGACGGCAAGCGGGTGGAGGTGCAGATCCGCACCCGGCAGATGCACGAAGTGGCCGAGGCCGGCGTTGCGGCGCACTGGTCCTATCGTGAAGGCGTGCGGGCGCAGAACCCCTTTGCCGTGGACCCGGCCAAGTGGATTGCCAGCCTGACCGAACGTCTGGACGAAGAGGACCATGACGAGTTTCTCGAAAACGTGAAACTTGAGATGTATTCCGACCAGGTGTTCTGCTTCACCCCCAAGGGCGATGTGGTGCAACTGCCGCGCGGCGCGACGCCGCTGGATTTCGCCTATGCGATCCATACGCGCATTGGCAACGGCACGGTGTCCGCCAAGGTGGACGGCATCCGGGTGCCGCTGTGGACGCGGCTGAAGAACGGCCAGTCGGTCGAGATCATCACCGCCGAGGGCCAGCGCCCGCAGGCAAGCTGGATCGACATCGTGACGACGGGCCGCGCCAAGGCCGCGATCCGGCGGTCCTTGCGCGAGGAAGACCGCGGGCGCTTCGTCAAGCTGGGGATGGAGCTGGCGCGGGCGGCCTTTGACCATGTGGGCAAGAAGGCCACCGACAAGGCGCTGCGGACGGCGGCCAAGACCATGGGGCTGGCCGACGAGACCGATCTTCTGGCGCGCATCGGCAGCGCCGAGGTGGCGGCGCGGCGCGTGGTTGAAACGCTGTACCCCGAACTGGCGATGGCCACGACCGAAGTGGTGGATGCCAAGCGCCCGGTGGTGGGGATGGAGAACGACCAGTCGATCCGCCGCGCGCCCTGCTGCCAGCCGCTGCCGGGGGAACGGATCGTCGGCATCACCTATCGCGGGCAGGGCGTGGTGATGCACGCGATCGACTGCCCCGCGCTGGAAGAGTTCGAGACCCAGACCGAACGCTGGGTGGACCTGCACTGGAAGGCGGGCCGCCATGCGCCGGTGAACACCGTGTCGCTGGAGCTGACGATTTCCAACGATGCCGGCGTGCTGGGCCGGATCTGCACCCTGATCGGCGAGCAGAAGGCGAATATCTCGGATCTGCGGTTCACGGATCGCAAACCGGATTTTTACCGGGTGATCGTTGACGTGGACCTGCGGGATGTCGAACATCTGC
Source organism: Fuscovulum blasticum DSM 2131 (assembly GCF_003034965.1). Lineage (GTDB taxonomy): Bacteria > Pseudomonadota > Alphaproteobacteria > Rhodobacterales > Rhodobacteraceae > Pseudogemmobacter > Pseudogemmobacter blasticus. The sequence continues at coordinate 231,710 of NZ_PZKE01000004.1, forward strand.
ACATGATCATGACCGCGCTCGAAGCCGAGACGGATGTGGCGCAGGTGTCCCGCCACAGGGATGCCACGCGCAAGCCCTGAGGCCCTTTCGGGCCTTTGACGCCTGGAAAGGACACCGCTTGATTTTCCGACGCCGCGACAAACCGGCCCTTGCCGAACGGCTGCGCGCCCTTGTCTGGCCGCGCGGGGGCTGGGGGCGGGGCATCCGCTATGTCTGGGCGCGGATGACGCGGCTGCCCGATCCGCCGCACCGGATTGCGCGGGGCATCTGGGCGGGGGTCTTCGCGTCGTTCACGCCGCTGTTCGGGGCGCATCTGGGGCTGGCGGCCGTGCTGGCCTGGGTCTTGCGCGGAAACGTGATCGCCGCGCTGCTGGCGACGCTGGTGGGCAATCCGCTGACCTTTCCGCTGATCGCGGTGGCCTCGATCCAGTTGGGGCACATGATCCTTGGAAATGCGGTGGATGCGCCGCCGACGGCGGACATCCTGTTCGTCTTTGGCCAGGCGGGGGCCGAGTTCTGGGCCAATGTGCGGGCGATGGTCACGTCCGAGCCAACGCAATGGGGCCGGCTTTACAGCTTTTATCACTGGTATTTCCTGCCCTATCTGGTGGGCGGTCTGGCACCGGGTCTGTTTCTGGCGACCGCCGGCTATCTGGTCAGCCTGCCGATGATCACCGCGTTTCGTGCCCTGCGCGACCGCCGCCGCCGCGAGCGGGCGGAGCTGAAGCGGGCAAGGCCGGTGCCGCTGCCGGGGCAGAGCCCAACCCGGCCGGTGTAAGGGGGCGCCGGGTCAGGGATTGCCGATCCCGCGCATTTGTTCGTTGATCGGCGGGCCGAAGGCCAATATCCCCGGACAGCGCGCCTTGCGACGGCAAACCGGAACTTTACCGGCGGGCCATTGACGCAGGCGCGGGCGATGTCGATCTTGGGCAGGGGCCCTGACCGCAATCCGGGCGGGGCCGGCGGATATGCCCCTGGCCGGCGCCGCGTTTGTGATGTGCAGGCCCCGAACGGGCGGGCCGGTCCCTGCGGGCCGGAGAGGAAGGACGAAAGATTGGTCTTCAAGCGCAGAGATCCCTTGGGTTGGGGCGCGTGGCTGCGCGAGCAGGTCTATCCGCGCAGCGGCATCCGGCGCGCGGTCCTGTATGTGATCTACCGTATGCGGCGGCTGCCCGATCAGCCGCATCGGGTGGCGCGCGGGGTGTTCGCCGGATCTCTGATCGGGTTCCTGCCCTTGCCGGGGATGCAGTTCCTGGCCGCCTGGGGCGCGGCGCGGCTGATCCGGGGCAATGTGCTGGCGGCGCTGCTGGCCACGTTCAACACCAACCCGCTGACGACGCCCTTCTTCGCGGTGCTGGCCATGTCGCTGGGCCACTGGATCATGGGGATCGAAAAGCCGCTGTCGGCCGAATACATCGGCATGGCCTTTGCCAATGCCGGGGCCGACCTGTGGTACAACATCAAGGCGGCCTTCGGCCCGGCCCATGCCCAGTGGGAAGGGCTGATCCAGTTCTGGCATGAAATCTATGTGCCCTATTTCATTGGCGCCCTTGGCCCCGGCATCGTGCTGAGCGCGGTGGGCTATTTCGTCACCATCCCGCTGGTGGAAGCCTATCAGAAGGCCCGCGCCGCCAAGGCAAGCGAGCGGAGCGAGCGGCGGATCAGCCTGCGCAAGGCGCTGGCCGAGGCGGCCGCGCGGGTGGCCCATCGCGACCGGCCCGGCGCGGCTGACGCGCCGCCGCCGGGCGAAGCGGGATCGAAGGCGCCCGATTAAGCAATATTAACGAATTCTGTTCCGAATCTGCGCAACAAATGGTAGATGTTGTCCGCTGTGGGGCGGGGATCCGTACATTTTGAGTCAAGAGCTTTGGTTGCCGGCGCCGGGTGCGCCATGCGGGCAGGTGGGATTCGGGCAGAACATGCGGGCGGAGCGGGCGACAGCCGCTGACGCCAGCCCCTTGGTTTCAGGGGGGCCGGCATGGCGGTAACCGGCACGGCCAATGACAGCAACAACACGCTGTCCAGCAACGCGGCGTCAGACAGTATCCAGGGGCTGGGCGGGAACGATTCGCTTGTCGGCAACGGCGGCGATGACACGCTTTATGGCGACCGGAACGTCCTGAGCAACGGCGCGCTGGATTCCAACCAGGGCGCGGGCGGTTGGTCGCTTGGAACCGTGAACGGCTGGACCAATGCGGGGTCGGGCGGCCAGATCGAACGCTGGGGGGCGGGGTTCCAGGGCCTGACGCCCGCCGACGGGACAAGTTTCATCGAGCTTGATGTCAATTCCGGCGGTGCGGTCGATTACATCACCACGACGGCCGCGCTGGCGACCGGCACGACCTATGTCCTCAGCTTTGACAGCGCGGCCCGGGCCGAAGCGGCGGGCGATTCCTTTCAGGTGGTGGTCAACGGCACGGTGGTGGCCACCGTCACCCCGTCTTCGACCAGCCAGTTCACCACGACATCGGTCACGATCACGGGGGGCAGCGGCACCGACACCATCGGGTTCCGCGAACTTTCGGGCGAGAACAACTCCTATGGCGTGCTGCTGGACAATGTGCGCGTCACGCTGACGCCGGCCTCGGCGGCGGCCAGCGGGCTGAGTTACAACGATACGCTGGATGGCGGCACCGGCAATGACCGGATCTATGGCCAGGAAGGCGATGACCGGCTGATCGGCGGCACCGGCAACGATTACATGGAAGGCGGCATCGGCAACGATGTCTTTGCCCTGGGCGACGGGTCGGGCAACGATGTGGTTGGCGATTTCGTCATCGGGCAGGATCTGCTGGATGTCTCGGCCCTGCATGATGCCGGCAATGCGCCGGTGAATTATCAGGATGTCACCATCACCTCTGACGGGCAGGGCGGTTCGATCCTGACCTTCCCGAATGGCGAGCGGGTCACGCTGCGCGGCATCCAGCCCGCCCAGGTGACCGGCAAGCCCAATCTGGCGGCGATCGGGATTCCCTGTTTCGCCGGCGGCACCCTGATCGACACGCCGAAGGGGCCGGTCGCGGTTGAGGCGCTGGGTCCGGGCGACGAGGTGCTGGCCGCGCCCGAGGGGCCGGGCGGCCCGCCGCGCGCGGTGCGGGTTGCGCGCGTGTTCCGGCGCGAGGTGGACGAGGGCTGGCTTGCCACCGAGCCGAAGCTGCGGCCGGTCCGCATTGCCGCAGGGGCGCTGGGCAAGGGGTTGCCCCGGCGCGATCTGCGGGTGTCGCGCCAGCACCGGATGCTGGTATCCTCGACGATCGCGCAGCGCATGTTGGGCTGCGACGAGGTGCTGCTGCCTGCCGTTCGCCTGCTGGGACTGCCCGGAATCGCGGTTGAGGATGGGCTGTCGCCGGTGGTCTATCATCACATCCTGCTGGAGCGGCACGAGGTCATCTTTGCCGAGGGCGCCCCGACCGAAAGCCTGCATATTGGCGCCGAGGCGCTGCGCCTGCTGGGGGTTGAGGCGATGCTGGAAATCGCGCGGCTGTTCCCCGAACTGCTGGGCGACGGGCCGGGGCAAACCGCGCGGCCGGTGCCCGGGGGGCGGCAGCAGCGCCGGCTGGTTGCGCGGCATCTGCGCACGGGCCGGCCGGTGCTGGCCTGACCGTCAGGCGGTCTGCGCACCGGCATCGGGGAACGGGCATCGGGGAACGGGTTGCGGTTGGGCCGCCCGCTGGCCTAGTCTGCCGGGGATGCGTGTGGCATCGCAACGCGGGGGCGGTCATGGTGACGGGCGGCAGACTGAGGCTGGGTGTGAACATCGACCATGTGGCCACCGTGCGTAACGCGCGGGGCAGCGCCTGGCCTGACCCGCTGCGCGCCGCGATCCTGGCCGAAGCGTCGGGGGCCGATGGCATTACCGCGCATCTGCGTGAAGACCGCCGCCACATCCGCGATGCCGATATGGAGGCACTGCGGGCCGGGATCGGGATTCCGCTGAACTTCGAATGTGCGGCGACCGACGAGATGCAGGCCATTCTGCTGCGGCTGAAGCCCCATGCCGCCTGTCTGGTGCCCGAAAAGCGCGAGGAACGCACCACCGAGGGCGGGCTGGACGTGGCGGGCGACGTGGAGCGGCTGACGGCCTATCTGAGACCGCTGCGCGAGGCGGGCATCCGGGTCAGCATGTTCATCGGCCATGATGCGCGCCAGATCGAGGCCAGCGCCCGGATCGGCGCGGCGGTGGTGGAGCTGCACACGGGGCATTATTCCGACCTGCTGGCCGAAGGCCGCTGCGACGAGGCCGAAGAAGAACTGGCCGCGCTGCGCCGGGGGGCGGCACAGGCGGCGGCGCTGGGGCTTGAGGTGCACGCCGGCCATGGCCTGACCTATGAGAATGTCGAACCCGTTGCCGCCATTCCCGAGGTGATGGAGCTGAACATCGGTCATTTCCTGGTGGGCGAGGCGATCTTCCGCGGCCTTGGCCCGGCGATCGAGGAGATGCGCCGCCGGATGGACGTGGCGCGGGGCCGGGCGTGACCGGACGGATGGCCGCGGCATGATCCTGGGCATCGGCAGCGATCTGGCCAATATCGACCGGATCGAAGGCGCGCTGGCGCGGTTCGGCGACCGCTTTCGCAACCGGGTGTTCACCGAGGCCGAGCAGCGCAAGGCCGAAGGCCGCCAACAGGTGGCTGCCACCTATGCGAAACGCTGGGCGGCGAAGGAGGCCTGTTCCAAGGCGCTGGGCACCGGGCTGCGCATGGGCATTGCCTGGAAGGACATGGCCGTCACCAACCTGCGGTCGGGGCAGCCGGTGATGCATGTCACCGGCTGGGCGGCCGAGCGGCTGGCGCAGATGACGCCCGCCGGACACGAAGCGGTGATCCATGTCACCCTGACCGACGACCACCCCTGGGCGCAGGCCTTCGTGGTGATCGAAGCCCGCCCCCTTGGGCCGCCTGCGGCGGGCGGTTGACTTGACTCCACCCCCCGCGCGGCGCAATGACGCCGCAAAGACCGAGGCAGAGGCAGCACAGACATGGCATCGAAGACCAAGGGCGAAGGCGGGATCGTCGAGACGATCAAGACGGTATTCTGGGCACTGGTGATTGCCGGCCTGTTCCGCACCCTGTTCTTCCAGCCGTTCTGGATTCCGTCGGAATCCATGAAGGACACGCTGCTGATCGGCGACTTCCTGTTCGTCAACAAGATGGCCTATGGCTATTCCAAATACTCCTGCCCCTTCGCGCTGTGCCCGATCACCGGCCGCATCCTGGGGTCTGAGCCGGAGCGGGGCGATGTGGTGGTGTTCCGCCACCCGGTCAACGGCACCGATTTCATCAAGCGGCTGATCGGCCTGCCGGGCGACAAGATCCAGATGAAGGATGGTATCCTTTACATCAACGGCACCGCCGCGCCGCAGCAGCCCGATGGCATCTTCGAGGAAGTGTTCGAGCCGCAGGGCCCGATGCGCAACCGCCCGCGCTGCGAAAACGGCGCCGTGGCCGAAGGCGGCATCTGCCAGAAGTCGCGCTTCATCGAGACGCTGCCGAACGGGCGCAGCCATGACGTGCTGAACATCGACGCCAACGGCTATGCCGACAACACCGATGTGTTCACCGTGCCGGACGGCCATTACTTCTTCATGGGCGACAACCGCGACAACAGCCAGGACAGCCGCTATTCGCAGGCCTCGGGCGGGGTGGGCATGGTGCCGGCCGAATATCTGATCGGCCGCGCCGACCGGATCATCTTCTCCTCGGCCGGGGCCCGGATGTGGTATTTCTGGACCTGGCGCGCCGACCGCTTCTTCAAGGCCGTCGAGTGAGGCTTGCGGCCGATCTTCAGGCCTTTCAGGGCCGCATCGGGCATGTCTTCCGCCGCTCGGATCTGCTGATCCGTGCGGTGACTCATGCCTCGCTGTCCTCGGCCACGCGACCGCATAACGAACGGCTGGAATTCCTGGGCGACCGGGTGCTGGGGCTGGCGATGGCCGACGCGCTGTTCGCCGCCGACCCGACCGCGACCGAAGGCCAGATGGCGCCGCGCTTCAACGCGCTGGTGCGCAAGGAAACCTGCGCCGAGGTGGCGCGGGAGCTGGGCCTGGGCGATGTGCTGAAGCTGGGGCGCAGCGAGATGCTGTCGGGGGGGCGCCGGAAAGAGGCGCTTCTGGCCGATGCGATGGAGGCGGTGATCGCCGCCGTCTATCTGGACGCCGGGTTCGAGGCGGCGCGCGCGCTGGTGCTGCGGCTGTGGGGGCCGCGCATCGGCGCGGTGGAGCCCGATGCGCGCGACGCCAAGACCGCCTTGCAGGAATGGGCACAGGCGCGCGGTATGCCGCCGCCCGCCTATGTGGAAACCGGCCGCACCGGGCCGGACCACCAGCCGGTGTTCACCGTGCGGGTGACACTGGAAAACGGCGCGGGCGAAACGGCGCAGGCCGGATCGAAACGCGCGGCAGAACACCTTGCAGCCAAGGCGCTGCTCACGCGGATGGAGGCGGGACATGACTGAAACCACACGCGCGGGCTTCGTGGCCCTGATCGGTGAGCCGAATGCCGGCAAGAGCACGCTGCTGAACCGGATGGTGGGGGCGAAGGTCAGTATTGTCACCCACAAGGTGCAGACCACGCGCACCCGGATTCGCGGGGTGTGCATGGAGGGGCAGGCGCAGATCGTGTTTGTCGATACGCCGGGCCTGTTCCGGCCGCGCCGCCGGCTGGACCGGGCCATGGTCAAGGCGGCCTGGGGGGGGGCGGCGGATGCCGATATCGTGGTGCTGCTGGTCGAGGCGCATCGCGGCCTGACCGAGGGCGCGCAGGCGATCATCGACCGGATGGCCGATCAGTTGCCGCGCGACCGGCCGGTGGCGCTGGCGATCAACAAGATCGACCGGGTAAAGGCGGAAACCCTGCTGGCGCTGGCCGAGGAAATGAACGGCGCCTATCCCTTTGCCAAGACCTTCATGATCAGCGCCGAAAAGGGCTATGGCGTGGCGGACCTGCGGGAATGGCTGGCGGCGGAACTGCCGGAAGGGCCGTGGTTCTATCCCGAGGACCAGTTGGCCGATGTGCCGATGCGGATGATCGCGGCCGAGATGACGCGCGAGAAGCTGACGCTGCGGCTGCATGAGGAGCTGCCCTATCAACTGACCGTGGAAACCGAGAAATGGGAGGACCGGGCGGATGGCACCACCCGGATCGACCAGGTGGTCTATGTGGCGCGCGACGGGCACAAGGGCATTGTGCTGGGCAACCGGGGCGAGACGATCAAGGCCATCGGCGCGGCGTCGCGGGCCGAGATTTCCGAATTCCTGGGGCGCACGGTGCATCTGTTCCTGACGGTGAAGGTGCGGCCGAACTGGCTGGAAGAGGCCGAGCGCTATTCCGAGATGGGGCTTGAGTTCAAGGATGGCGATGCCTGAGGGCGCGCGCAAAATTCTTCGAAGAATTTTGCAGGTTCCTTCGAAGGAACTTGCCTCGTGACGCCCCGGCTGGCGTCGGGGCTGTGGGTTTCGGCCTATATGGCGCGGTTGCAGGCGGCGGCGATCCCGGCCTATCTGGCCCGGCGCGGCGATGCCACGGCGGGGGCGGTGATCGTCAAGCTGGCCACGCTGGACGGGCAGGCGCGGGCCTATGTGCGGCGCTGGGACTTTGCCAGCGATACCCGGCTGTGGGCCGTGCTGGCCGAAGGCGACGAGGCGGCGGTGGATGCCGCCCTGGCGCGCGAGGGGGCGCGCGACCCCGACCTGTGGGTGGTCGAGATCGAGGACCGCGCCGGCCGCACCCTGCTGGACCAGGACGGTCTGGCCGAGGGCTGAGCGGCATAACACCTGCGTTACATTGCCGGTGCAGGATCGGGGCGGCATTGTGCCCAAGGCCCGGCCTTCCGATCTGGGGGGCAGAGGAACCCCGATGACCGATCCGCTTCGCCCGCAGCCTTCGCCTTCGCGCGCCACGCCGCGGCAGCGCCGCCATGCCCGGCTGATGCGCCAGTTCGACAAGCTGCGCCGCATGTTGCCCTGGCTGAATGGCTGGATCCGGCATCTGCAATCCGACCGGGCGGCGCTGATCCGTCTGCCCATCGCGATTCTGCTGACGCTGGGCGGGATGCTGTGGTTCCTGCCGGTGCTGGGCCTGTGGATGCTGCCGGCCGGGCTGATGCTGCTGGCCATCGACATTCCGGCCTTGCAGGGGCCGGTGGCCGTGGGGTTCATCCGGGTCCGCCGCTGGTGGGCGCGCAAGCGGCGGCAGTGGCGGTCCTGAAGCGGGCCTGACCCTGCCGGCCCTTGCGGGGGCGCGGTGCGGCGCCGATAGTTGCGGCATGGAGTGGCGTGAGGAAGGGCTGCTGATCGCGATGCGCCCGCATGGCGAGACGGCGGCGATCATCGAGGTGTTCACCCGCGGCCATGGCCGCCATGCGGGGGTGGTGCGGGGCGGGGCCTCGCGCCGGATGGCGGCGCATCTGCAACCGGGCACCCAGGTCATGGCCGACTGGCACGCCCGTCTGGGCGAACATATCGGCACCTTCACCATCGAGCCGCTGAAAAGCCGCGCCCATGTGCTGGGCGACCGGCTGGCGCTGGCGGGCCTGTCGGCGGTCTGCGCCCTGCTGCACACCACCCTGCCGGAGCGCGCGCCCTGCCCGGCGCTGTGGCTGGCCACCATGCCGCTGATGGATGCGCTGGGCGAGACGGACTGGGCCAGCGCCTATCTGCGCTGGGAGTTGCGGCTGCTGGAGGAGCTGGGCTACGGGCTGGACCTTTCGTCCTGTGCGGTGACGGGGGCGACCGAGGGGCTGGCCTTCGTCAGCCCGCGCACGGGGCGGGCCGTCACGCAGGCCGGGGCGGGCGACTGGGCCGAAAAACTTTTCCCCTTGCCCGAGGGGATGGCGGGGCAGGGGCCGCTGGCGCCGCAGGCCGTGGTGCAGGGGCTGGCGATCACCGGCCATTTCCTGACCCGCGAACTGGTGGAAACCCACCACGGCCGCCCCCTGCCCGAGGCGCGCGGGCGGCTTCTGGACCTGCTGGCGCGCGCCGGCTGAAGGGATTTTCCGCAGCGACGGGAAATGTCGGTTTCGTGACAGACGCGACATGGCGCCGCAGGGCTGGATGGCATCATCATGGCCGTCCGCTATATCCCCCTGGCGCTGAAGCACAGCGCACCCCCCCGGATCGAAAACTTCGCGCTGCTGGCGGGGCTTGAGGCGGCGGTGCGCGGCACCCTGATCAGCGCCATGCCGATTGCCGTCTACAAGGCGCTGGGCGATGATGCGCAGGCCACCTCGGCCGCCTATTTCGCCGCCGGAATCGTGGCGCTGGTCTGGGGGCTGATGGTGCCCTGGGCGACGCGCTGGATTCCGCGGCGATGGACCTATAGCGCGGGCTGCGGGCTGTATGTGCTGGGCATGGCGCTGGCGGTGATCGGCACGCCGCTGGCCATTCACGCGGCGCTGATCTGCAACGCCATGGCCACGGCCACCACCTTTGTCTGTTTCAACGCCTATGTGCTGGATTATGTGGACCGGGTGAACCTGGGGCGCAGCCAGTCGGTGCAGATGGTCTATGCGGCGCTGCCCTGGTCGCTGGGGCCTATGACGGGCGTCTGGCTGCTGGGTGAATGGCACGCGGCGCCATTCCTGCTGGCGGGCACCTTCGCGCTGTTGCTGCTGGCGGTGTTCTGGGTGCTGCGGCTGGGCAACGGCAAGCAGATCACCCGCGCCAAGGGGCCGGCGGTGAACCCGCTGGGCTATCTGGGCCGGTTCTTCCATCAGCCCCGGCTGATTGCCGGCTGGTTCTTCGCGGTGATGCGGTCCTGCGGCTGGTGGGTCTATGTCGTCTATCTGCCGATCTTCTGTGTCGAGGCGGGCCTGGGCGACCATGTTGGCGGCATCGCGCTGTCGCTGTCGAACGCCTTTCTGTTCGCGGCGCCGGCGGTCAACCGCTGGGCGCGGCGGCTGTCGGTGCGCCGGTCGGTGCGGCTGGCCTTTCTGGGTTGCGGCACGCTGATGCTGTCGGCGGCGCTGCTGTCGGTGCTGCCCTGGGCCACTGTGGTGCTGGTGTTCGGATCGTCGTTCTTTCTGGTCATGCTGGATGTGGTGGGCGGCCTGCCCTTCCTGATGTCGGTCAAGCCGTCCGAGCGGACCGAGATGAGCGCGGTCTATTCCAGCTTCCGCGATGTGTCGGGGATACTGACGCCCGGCGCGGCCTGGCTGGTGCTGTTCATCCTGCCGCTGCCCGGCATCTTTGCCGCCAGCGCGGCGGGGCTGTTCGCAAGCTGGGCGATTGCGGGGCGGCTGCATCCACGGCTGGGCGCGGCCCGGCCGTCGCGCGGCGGGGCCTGAGAGGCGGCGTCAGGCCCAGATGCGGCCCGATGTCACCAGCCAGTCGGCGCTGGCCTTCAGGGCCTGCGAGACGGGGATGAAGGTCATGCCCATTTCCTGCACGGCGCGCAGGTTGGACACCCGTTCCAGCCGCCCCAGCTTGGGCAGAAGCGCGCGGATCGACGGATCGAAGGGCGCCATCAGCCGCAGCAGGAACCCCGGCGCTTCGCGCGTGGGGATGCGGCGGGTGGGATAGGCGGCCTTGAACAATTGCCCGATTCCCGCCAGCGGGATTGACCCGGCGGCCGAGATATAGCGTTTGCCGGCGGTTTCGGGCCGGTCCAGCGCGCGCAGGTGCATTTCGGCCACGTCGCGCACATCAACCACCGGCAGGCCATAGGGCGGCAGCATCGGATCGCGGCCCTTGAGGATGCGTTCGATCAGCCCGAGAGACGATCCGAAATGGCCATCCAGCGGTGGGCCGGCGACAAGGCCGGGGTTGATGGTGGTCAGGCCAAGACCGTTGGCGCGGGCAAAATCCCACGCGGCCTTTTCCGCCAGTGTCTTTGACTTGGCATAGGCCGTGGTGCCGGGGGCGGCCAGATCGCACCAGTCGTCTTCATCCTGCAGGGCATCCTTGCCGTCGTTCAGCACCGCCACGCAGGAGGAGGTGAGGATCACCCGCGTCACGCCCGCCGCCTGCGCCGCGCGCAGCACGCGCAGGGTGCCTTCGACTGCGGGGCGGATCAGCGCCTGTTCATCCTTTGGCTGCACCAGCGGAAAGGGCGAGGCGCAGTGGATCACCGCCGTTACCCCGACCATCGCCTCGGGCCAGCCTTCGTCCCGCTCCAGATCGGCGACGGCAAAGCTCAGCCTGTCCAGCGCCGAAGCATCGGGCAGGTGGGGGCGCAGGGCGGCGCGCACTTCCTCGGCCCGGTCGGGGCTGCGCAGGGTGCCGCGCAGGCTGTGGCCCCGCAGCAGGGCGGCAAGGGCGATATGCTTGGCGATGAAGCCTGACACCCCGGTCAGCAGGATCGTTTCGGTCATGCGTGCTGTCCTCCGACCGCTTCCTTGCTAAAACCTGCGCGTTCGGGGCGGGTCTGGCAAGCAAAACCCGGTCAGGGGTGCAGCGGCCGGCCGTGGCGCAGGTGGCGCTGCACCAGGGCCCGCGCCTGCTGTGCGTTCAGGAAGGGATGCGCCGGTTCAGGCGGCGTATCGCCCAGAAGTCGGGCCAGTTCGGCCCGTGCCTCGGCATCAAGGGCTTCAAGCGCCTGCGGGCCGGGGTAGAAACTTTCGGCCGGCAGATCCTCGGCCAGCACGATGGCATGGCGCGGCAGCAGAAGGTGGTAATAGGTGATGTCGCCCGCCGGGCGCGACAGGGTGATGCCCGGCAGGCCCAGAAGCGCATGTGCCGGCACCAGCACATGCGGGGTGCCCGCCATCCGCTGCGCGATGGCCCCGCCCAGCCGAAGCCGGTGTTGCCGCGACAGCCGCAGATCGCGCGCCGGCAGGCCGGGGCCAAGGCAGCCCGCGGCCAGGGTGACGGGCCAAAGCCGCGGTTCCCGCCACAGCCTTGCGGCGGCAAAGCGGCTGCTGCCCAGCCAAAGCACGGGCATCGCCGTTTCGTCCGTGGTCAGGACCAGATCGCCGGGCCGCAGCGTTTCAACCGCGCGTGGCCCATTGGGCGTGGCGATCAGGGTGCCTTCGGCAAAGCAGATATTGTCATTGGCCGGGTTGGGTGGGCCGCTGGTGATGGTATCCCCACCATCCGGGTTGCGTTGCAACGAATATCCCGGGGTCGCGGTGCCGAAATTCTCGCCGCTGCCGATCTGGGTTGCGCCGGCGGGCAGGCCTGTGAAGGCCCCGCCCACGCCCGGCGTGGCCATGCCGGCGCCATTGAAGGCGACCTGCACATAGGTGTTCGTGGCCGGGTCGTAGAGAAGGGCGTTTTCCGCTGCGCTGTTGTTCAGGACCGAGGTTCCGCGCCCGGCATAGAAGGCCAGGTCGTTGGGGCCAAGGGCCGGCCCTGTGCCAAGATTCGACCCGACCATCACCATCGCATGGGCGCCGGGTTGCAGGATCGTGCCGGTCGGGAAGGTGAACCAGTTGCCGGTGGCCCGGTCCCAGAGTTGCAGGCCGGAGATGTTCACGGCGGTGGGGCCGGAGTTGTAGATTTCAACGAATTCGTCCAGCGCCGTTACGGTGCCGCTCTGGTCGGTGTCAAATCGCGGGCCGGTTCCGCCAATGGCGCTGTTGGGATCAGGCAGCACTTCGTTGATGACGATGCTACCCCGGACGGCGTCGGCCATTCAGCACCCAATCGTGATCGCACCATGAAACGCCCGGTGTTTCCCGGACTTCGCTGTGACGAGTGTGATGCAAGATTTCCCTTCGGGCAAGCGTCAGTCCAGCAACCGCCGGGCAATCACCTGGGCCTGGATCTCGGCCGCGCCTTCAAAGATGTTCAGGATGCGCGCGTCGCACAGGATGCGGCTGATGCGGTATTCCAGCGCAAAGCCGTTGCCGCCGTGGATCTGCAACGCATTGTCGGCCGCCGCCCAGGCCACGCGGGCGCCCAGCAGTTTCGCCATGCCGGCTTCAAGATCGCAACGCTTGTCGTGATCCTTCTGCCAGGCGCTGAAATAGGTGAGTTGCCGGGCGATCATGATCTCGACCGCCATCATCGCCAGCTTGCCGGCGACGCGCGGGAATTCGACCAGCGATTTGCCGAACTGCTTGCGGTCCTCGGCATATTGCAGGCCGGTTTCCAGCGCCGATTGTGCCACGCCGATGGCGCGGGCGGCGGTCTGGATGCGGGCGGATTCGAAGGTCTGCATCAACTGCTTGAAGCCCTGCCCGGGCTGGCCGCCCAGCAGGTTGTCGGCCCCGACCTTGAAGCCGTCGAAGGCCAGCTCGTATTCCTTCATGCCGCGATAGCCCAGCACCTCGATCTCGCCGCCGGTCATGCCGGGGGTGGGGAAGGGGGCGTCGTCGGTGCCGGGGGTCTTTTCGGCCAGGAACATCGACAGGCCACGGTAATCGGTGGTGTCGGGATCGGTCCGCGCCAGCAGCGTCATCACATGGGTGCGCGCGGCATGGGTGATCCAGGTCTTGTTGCCGGTGATTTCCCAGCCGTCTTCGGTGCGCACCGCGCGGGTGCGCAGGCTGCCGAGGTCCGACCCGGTGTTCGGTTCGGTGAAGACGGCGGTGGGCAGGATTTCCCCGCTGGCCAGCCCTGGCAGCCACTTCGCCTTCTGTTCGGGCGTGCCGCCGCAGAGGATGAGCTCGGCCGCGATCTCGGACCGGGTGCCCAGGCTGCCGACGCCGATATAGCCGCGCGACAGTTCCTCGCTGACCACCACCATGCTGGCCTTGGACAGGCCGAAGCCGCCGAATTCTTCCGGGATGGTCAGGCCGAACACGCCCATTTCGGCCAGTTCGCCGATCACCTGCATCGGGATCAGCTCATCCTTCAGGTGCCAGTCATGCGCGACCGGGATCACCTTTTCATCGGCATAGCGGCGGAACTGGTCGCGGATCATCTCCAGCTCTTCGTCCAGCCCGGTGGCGCCAAAGGTGGCGCGGCCGTGATTGTCGCGCATCAGCGCGACCAGCCGCGCCCGCGCCGCGGCGGTGTTGCCGCCCGCGATCAGCGCCTGCGCGGCGGTGCCGGGGGCCCAGCTCAGCCCCAGATCCGACAGGCGGGCGGTTTCGCCCTGGCTCATCGGGATGCCGCCGGCGATCTGGGCAAGGTATTCGCCAAAGCCGATCTGCAGGATCAGCGCCTCGATCTCGGAGAACTGCCCGGCGGTTTCCAGCCGCCCGGCCCAGGCATCAAGCTGTTGCAGCGCCTGCACATAGGTGGCCAGCCAGGACAGGGCATGGGCGGCGAACTGATGCGTCTCCATCGCCGCGTTCGACACCTTGCCGCCGCTGCTGACCAGATCGCGCAGGGCGGTGCGGCCCTGATCGGACAGGGCGGCCACTTCGGGCAGCGCGGCGGTGGTCAGGCTGCGAAGATCGGCAAGAAGGGGCGAGGGGGTCATCGGCTGTCCATCATGCGGCATGGCGGGATTCCGGCATAGATTCTGCGTCGGCGAAGCAATAGGCATTTCGCAGTTGCAGCGCAATATCCTTTCGCTGGAAATGTGCGTGGCGAATGAAAGTGTCGCCGCCGCTGTGCGCCGGTTCGGGCGCGGGGCGGGGCGGTCACGCCCCGGCTTTCCCTTTCCGCGCCCGCCTGCCAGAACAGGGGGCACGGGCAGGGGGGCGGTATGGATTGGGTGATGGCGGGGCTGCCGGCGGCGGCGGGGGCCGGCGCGGTGGCGGTGTCGCTGGTGGCGGGGTTCGTGAAGGGGGCGGTTGGCTTTGCCATGCCGTTGATCATGATCTCGGCCTTTTCCGCCTTTCTGCCGCCCGATCTGGCGCTGGCGGGAATGATCCTGCCGACGCTGGTGACCAACCTGTCACAGGCGTTCCGGCAGGGCTGGCAACCGGCGCGCGACAGTGCCTGGACCTACCGCCGGTTCCTGATTGCGACGGTGGTGTTCATCATCGTCTCGGCCCAGCTTTTCGACCTGATCCCGCGCATGGCCTATCTGCTGATCCTTGGCCTGCCGGTCACGGCCTTTGCCGCGGCGCAACTGGCCGGCCTGCCGCTGGCGCTGCCGCTGCATCACCGGAACCGGGCCGAATGGGCGCTGGGGGTGATCGGCGGGCTTTATGGCGGGATTTCCGGCATCTGGGGGCCGCCACTTCTGGTGTTCCTGCTGTCCATCGGCGCCGAGAAGACCGAGATGGTGCGGGTGCAGGGCGTGATCTTCCTGATCGGGGCGGTCACGCTGCTGGGCGCGCATCTGGGCACCGGGCTGGCGAACCCGGCCAGCCTTGGTTTTTCGGCGCTGCTGGTGATTCCGGCGCAGATCGGCATGTGGGCCGGCTATCGGCTGCAGGACCGGCTGGATCAGGCCCGCTTCCGCCGCTGGACGCAGGGGCTGCTGGTGGTGACGGGGCTGAATCTGGTGCGGCAGGCGCTGATGTGACCGTTCCGCCGCGGGGGCTGGCCCCCGCCCGGGCTGCGCGGCAAAGGAAACGCCCGTGCAGGGGGCTGCACGGGCGCGTCATCCGGTTTGTGGGCGAAGCGTTAGCCGATTGCGGCGGCTTTCACGTCTTCGTCGATATAGTGCACATACTGGCCGAAGTTCTTCGAGAACATGTCCACCAGCTTTTTCGCCTGCGCGTCATAGGCCGCCTTGTCGGCCCAGGTTTCGCGCGGGTTCAGCAGCGTGCTGTCCACGCCATGCGCGGCCACCGGCACATCGAAGCCGAAGTTCGGGTCGCGGCGGAATTCGGCGCGGTCAAGCGAGCCGTCCAGCGCCGCCGTCAGGAGCGCGCGGGTGGCCTTGATCGGCATCCGCTTGCCGGTGCCATAGGCGCCGCCGGTCCAGCCGGTGTTGACCAGCCAGCAGGTTGCGCCGTGCTTGGCGATCTGTGCCTGCAAGAGCTTGCCATAGACTTCCGGCCGGCGCGGCATGAAGGGCGCGCCGAAGCAGGTGGAGAAGGTGGGTTGCGGTTCGGTGATGCCGCGTTCCGTGCCGGCCACCTTGGAGGTGAAGCCCGACAGGAAGTGATACATCGCCTGCGCCGGGGTCAGCCGCGCGATGGGCGGCAGCACACCGAAGGCGTCGCAGGTCAGCATCACCACGTTCTTCGGATGCCCGCCCAGGGCCGTGGCCGAGGCGTTCGAGATCGCCTCCAGCGGATAGGCGCAGCGGGTGTTGTCGGTCAGGCTGTTGTCGGCAAAGTCGATCACCAGGGTTTCCGGGTCATAGACCATGTTTTCGACCACGGTGCCGAAGCGCGACATGGTGGAATAGATCTCGGGTTCGGCTTCCTTGGACAGGTTGATGGTCTTGGCGTAGCAGCCGCCTTCGAAGTTGAAGATGCCGCGGTCAGACCAGCCGTGTTCGTCATCGCCGATCAGCGTGCGGTCGGGGGCGGCGGAAAGCGTGGTCTTGCCGGTGCCCGACAGGCCGAAGAACACGGCCGCATCATCGGGGTTGCCAAGGGCGTGGTTGGCCGAGCAGTGCATCGCCATGACGCCCTTGCCGGGCAGCAGGTAGTTCAGAATGGTGAAGACCGATTTCTTGTTCTCGCCGGCGTAGCCGGTATTGGCGATCAGCACGGTCTTTTCGTCGAAGTTCAGCGCGATCACCGTATCGGTGCGGCAGCCGTGGCGGGCCGGGTCGGCCTTGAAGGACGGCATGTTCAGGATCGTCCATTCCGGCTCGAACGTATCAAGATCGGCGCGCGACGGGCGGCGCAGCATGTGGCGCATGAAGAGGCCATGCCAGGCCAGTTCCGTGACCACGCGCACATCGACGCGCAGCACCGGGTCGGCGCCGGCATAAAGGTCTTCCACGAAAAGTTCGCGGTCCTTCACATGGGCCAGCATGTCGGCCTTGAGCCGCGCCCAGGCTTCGGGGGCCATGGGGGCGTTGTTTTCCCACCAGATCGTGTCTTCCACCGAGGGCGTGCGGACGACGAACTTGTCCTTCGGCGAGCGGCCGGTGAATTGCCCGGTCGAGCAGAGGAAGGCGCCGCCAAGGCCAAGATGGCCCTCGCCGCGCGACACGGCGGCCTCGACCAGGGCGGGTTCAAGCAGGTTGTAGTGGACGACCGACGCCCCTGCGATGCCCTGTTTGTCCAAGGTGCGATTGGGGTTCACGCGACCGTTCATCATCTGCAAGCTCCCGTTGCCGCGCGCTGCGCGGCCATGATCTGACGTTGATGGCGCGGCGCCCGGGCCAATTGGGCGCCGACAGAGGTGCCCCGACGAAGCACCTGTCCGCTGGCCTATAACATGCGGGATTTCCGATGGAATAGCACCGATTCGCATAGTTAGCGCAACCAGATCGGGGTTAGCGCAACCAATTGCGGTTGATCCGGCAGACAGGCATGAATTCGCCAAGGCTTGGGGATTTGGCAAATCCCTGACAGGATAGTGGCACGGGTGATTCGGTCTGTGCCGGCGCCTGCGTGCCTGTTCCCAGTATGTCAGAAAACAAATAACCCAGAGCAGGGACAAATAGACATGTCGAGGATCGCCCTTGTCGACGACGACAGGAATATTCTGACGTCGGTCTCGATCACGCTTGAAGCCGAGGGTTTCGAGGTGGAAACCTATAATGACGGCCAGTCGGCCTTTGAGGCCTTCAGCCGCCGGATGCCGGATATGGCGGTGCTGGATATAAAGATGCCGCGGATGGACGGAATGGATCTGTTGCAGCGGCTGCGACAGAAAACAGCCATCCCCATCATCTTCCTGACCTCGAAGGATGACGAGATCGACGAGGTTCTGGGCCTGCGCATGGGCGCGGACGATTATGTGAAAAAGCCGTTCTCGCAACGGCTTCTGGTCGAACGCATCCGCGCGCTGCTGCGCCGGCAGGAGGCGATTGCCTCGGGCGAGACGGCCACCACGGAAGAAAACAAGATCATGGAGCGGGGCAATCTGCGGATGGACCCGCTGCGCCATTCGGTAACCTGGAAAGGGCGCGACGTGGCCCTGACGGTGACGGAATTCCTGCTGTTGCAGGCGCTGGCGCAACGGCCCGGCTTCGTGAAAAGCCGCGATCAGTTGATGGATGTGGCCTATGACGACCAGGTTTATGTCGATGACCGCACCATCGACAGCCACATAAAGCGGCTGCGCAAGAAAATGCGGTCGGTCGATGATGATTTCACCGCCATCGAAACGCTTTATGGTATCGGCTACCGTTACAACGAGGAATGAGCGCCGCGCCGCGAATGGAGATGGAAGACCGGCCCCGCCCCAGAAACTCCGGCGAAGTGCTTCTGGGCGAGGACTGGGTTTCGCCCGATGCCACCGTCGAGACCCTGCGCGAGGTGCGCGGGCGGGGGGCTGGTCGCGCTGAACCGCAGCCCGCTGGCGCGCAAGATCATCATCTTCAACCTGATGGCGCTGGTGGTTCTGGTGGGCGGCGTGCTGTTCCTGAACCCGTTTCGCGACAGTCTGGTCGTTCAGCGCGAGGCCGGGCTTGCGCGCGAGGCGGAGCTGGTTGCCACCGTGTTCGAGGCGCAGATGCAGCCGGCCGCGCCCGGCCCCGACTATCGCGCCACGCTGGACGGCATCCGGATGGGTGGCGGGGTCGAGGTTTTCGTGTTCGATCCGGCGGGCAACCTGCTGGCTTCACGCATGGTGCCGCCGCCGGTGCAGCCGGCCCCTGATCGGGTGCGGTCAACCGTGATCACCGATTTCCTGAACGCGGTCTGGGATGGCGTTTCGGGCGTGCTGACCTTTGGCCGCGCGGAGGCGCCGCCGGTGGACGGCGCCGCGCTGGCGCGCGAGGTCTTTCCCATTGCCCGCGCCGGGGAAACCTGGTCGCACACCGGGCGCGACCCGTCCGGCAGCACGCTGTTTTCGGTGGCCACGCCGATCCGGGTGGCCGGGCAGGTGGTGGGGGTGGTGGCCCTGACCTCGACCGAGGGCGAGATCGACACGCTTGTCCGCTATGAGCGCGAGCAGATCCTGCAGATGTTCGTGGTGGCGCTGCTGGTGTCGATCGGGCTGTCGCTGGTGCTGGCCTCGACCATTGCCAATCCGCTGTCGGATCTGGCCGCCGCCGCCGAGATCGGCCGCGACCGCGACAATCGCGGCCCGGTGACGGGGCGGGTGCGAATCCCCGACCTTGCCGCCCGGCCCGACGAGATTGGCCGTCTGTCGGTGGCCATGCGGGGCATGGTGGCGGCGCTGTATGACCGGATCGACGCCAACGAACAGTTTGCCGCCGATGTGGCGCATGAGATCAAGAACCCGCTGGCCTCGCTACGGTCGGCCGTGGGGTCGATGCGCTTCGTCAAGAAGGATGAGCACCGCACCCGCCTGCTGGACGTGATCGAACATGACGTGCGCCGGCTGGACCGTCTGGTCAGCGACATCTCGAACGCCTCGCGGCTGGACAGTGAGCTGGTGAAGGAAGAGGAAGACCGCTTTGACCTGATCCGGACCATTGCCGGTCTGGGCGATTACATGGGCCAGCAGGCGCGCGAGAAGGGCGTTGATTTCCTGACCGACCTGCCGGCGGACCCGATCATGATCCGCGGGCTTGAGGCGCGGCTGGCGCAGGTGTTCGTCAACCTGATCAGCAACGCGGTTTCCTTTTGCGAGGAGGGCGACGCCGTGCGGGTCTGGGCGCGGCGGCGTGACAACCGGGTGCTGGTGGTGGTAGAGGATACGGGTCCAGGTATTCCAGAACAGGCGCTGACCAAGGTGTTCAAGCGGTTCTATTCCGAACGGCCTTCGGGTGATTTCGGCAATCATTCCGGCCTTGGGCTGGCGATTTCGAAACAGATCGTCGAGGCGCATGGCGGCGTGATCTGGGCCGAGAACATCCGCCCGGCAACGGCCGACATCAGCACCCCACCGCTGGGCGCCCGCTTCGTGGTGGGCCTGCCGGTTTGACCCGCGACGACGCCCCGCTGATCGTACATGCAAGCTGCGTGGCGGTGTCTGGCCGCGCCGTTCTTGTCATGGGGGCCTTCGGGGGCGGGCAAGTCGTCGCTGTGCCTGCGGATGCTGGCGCTGGGCGCGCGGCTGGTGTCGGATGACCGCACGGCGCTGCGGCGCGGGGCTGCGGGCCTGATGGCCTTTTGCCCCGGCCCCGCGATCCGCGGGCTGATCGAGGCGCGGGGGGTTGGCCTCTTGCGCGCCGAACCGCTGAACGAGGCGCCGGTGGCGCTGGTGATCGACCTTGGAACCGTGGAAACCGACCGTCTGCCGCCGCGGCGGCAGATCAACTTGCTGGGAATGACGCTTCCGCTGCTTCGAAAGCCGCAGATCGACCCTGTCGCCGAGGCCTTGATGCTCTATCTTCAAGGGGATCGGCAGGAGTAGCGAATGACCGAGTCCGCACAGGAACACCGGCTGGTGCTGGTGACCGGGCCTTCCGGCGCCGGGCGGACAACCACGATCCGCGTGCTGGAGGATCTGGGGTATGAAGGAATTGACAACATCCCGCTCAGCCTTGTGCCGCGGCTGATCGATGGCCCGCCGCTGGGGCGCCCCATCGTGCTGGGGCTGGATGTGCGCAACCGCGATTTCGCCGCCTCGGCGCTGATCGAACTGATCGACCGGCTGACCCGTGACCCGCGCGTCAGCCTTGAGGTGCTGTATCTGGACTGTTCGCCCGCCGAACTGATCCGCCGGTTCAGCGAAACCCGCCGCCGCCACCCGCTGGCCCCCGCCGAAACCCCCGATGAGGGGATCGAGCGCGAGATCGACCTGCTGGCCCCGGTGCGGGCGCGGGCGGACCATCTGATCGACACCACCGACCTGACGCCGCATGACCTGAAGGCGGAACTTGCGCGCTGGTTCGACACCGGCGGCGCGCAGCGTCTGGCGGTTTCGGTGCAGTCGTTCAGCTACAAGCGGGGCCTGCCGCGCGGTGTGGACATGATCTTCGACTGCCGCTTTCTGGCCAACCCCTACTGGCAGCCTGACCTGCGCGCGCTGGATGGCCGCGATCCGGCGGTGGCGGCCTTTGTGCGTGCCGACCCGCGCTTTGCCGAATTCTTCCGCAAGGTGCAGGAGCTGATCCTGTTTCTGCTTCCGGCGAACCTGGACGAGGGCAAGGCGCATCTGTCCATCGGCTTTGGGTGTACCGGTGGGCAACACCGTTCGGTCGCCGTCGCAGAATTGCTGGGGGCCACCCTTGCGCAGGCGGGCTGGCCAGTGGCAAAACGGCACAGGGAACTGGAACGCAAGGGCGGGAGTGTCGCCCCAGCAGGCAAGGTGTCTGGCGCTTGATCGGTATCGTCATCGTTGCTCATGGTGGATTGGCGCGCGAATACCTCGCTGCGGTCGAACATGTGGTCGGCCGGCAGGACGGCATGCGTGCTATTGCCATCGAGGATGAGCACGACCGCAGCCAGAAACAGGCCGAGATCATGGCCGCCGCCGATTCCGTGGATGCCGGGCAAGGCGTGGTGGTGGTGACCGACATGTTCGGGGGCAGCCCGTCGAACCTGTCACTTCCGGCCTGCGCGGCGACGGGGCGGCGCATTCTGTACGGGGCGAACCTGCCGATGCTGATCAAGCTGGCCAAGTCGCGCGACCTGTCGGTTCCCGATGCCGTGGCCGCCGCGCTGGACGCGGGGCGCAAGTATATCAACAGCCTTGACCTTGGCGGCGGGGCGTAAGGGGTTCTCCCATGGCCAGCCGAACCTTTCGCATCGTCAACGAAAAGGGCCTGCACGCCCGCGCCTCGGCCAAATTCGTCGAGGTGGTCGAAACACATGATGCCCGCGCCACGGTTTCCAAGGACGGGATCGACGTGTCGGGCGATTCGATCATGGGCCTTCTGATGCTGGCCGCCTCGCGCGGGACCACGATTGACGTCACGACCTCGGGGCCCGAAGCGGAGAAACTTGCCGATGCGCTGGAGGCGCTTGTTGCGGGTCGCTTCGGAGAGGATTATTGAACCTTGATGCCCCGGCCTATGGGGTGGACCCCGAGGATCGCCACGTCGTGACCGAACAGAGCGAGATCGCTGCAAAGGTGCCTGCGGTACCCAAGGTCGAAAAAGCCTATGACATGCGGCGGCTCTCCTATGCGGGAACCTTCAAGAACCCGTTCAAGGCCGGCAGCATCCGCGCCATCGAATGGCTGACCGCCAAGGTCCAGCTTCTCAGCCTGATCCGCAGCTTCGAGAAATCGGGCGCCCCGTTCGGCGCCCCGTTCTGGCCGAAGGCCATTCGCCACATGGGGATTCGCATCGACACCCCGCCCGAGGAGATTGCCCGGATTCCGAAGACTGGGCCGCTGGTCGTGGTGTCGAACCATCCGTCGGGCCTGGTGGATGGGATGGTGCTGGCCGAGATGGTCAACCGCGTCCGGTCCGACTTCAAAATCCTGACGCGCAGCCTGCTGACCGGGATTCCCGAGGTTGAGGAATTCATGATCCCCGTGCCCTTCCCGCATGAGGACAATGCGCGCGAACTGGGCCTGCAGATGCGGGACGAGACGATGAAGCACCTGAAGGCGGGGGGCGTGATCATCCTGTTCCCGGCCGGGAAGGTGGCCATGAGCGAGGGCTGGTGGGGCCCGGCGGTGGAAGCCGAGTGGAACGTGTTCACCCACAAGATCGTGCGGTCGTCCGGGGCGACGATCCTGCCGATCTTCTTCCCCGGCCAGAATTCGCGCCTGTTCCAGATTGCCAACCAGATCAGCGATACCCTGCGCCAGGGCCTGCTGCTGTATGAAATCAAGCGCTGCCTGTTCAAACCCACCCGCCCGGTGATCGGCGAACCGATCCCGGCGGAAGAGCTGAAGAAATGGGAAGGCAACCCGAGGGGGTTCCTGGCCTGGCTGCGGGAGCATACGCTGGGGTTGGGGAAGTAAGGGCAGCGTCCGTCTGTTTGGCGGCTATGCAGGACGAAGTGCCATTTCGCTGCGGCTGCGCCAATGTCAGCTGTATAGGGTCGTAAGAAGATTTGTTGGTGGCTACATTTCGCGGATGCTCTTAAAGTCACTCCATGCAAAGCGAAGAGTTCCACAGTCTTTTCACAACAGAGTTTGCCGAACCGCTAATTGAGCACGGTTTTCAAACGATTGGACGTGGCAGTTCGATACACCACGTCGATGGCACCCGTGAACTTCTCATCTTAAGACAGGGCGGACGGCTTGCGCGACACGGCGTCGCAAGGTCAGTGATCTGCTTTCGTCACACATTCCTGCGGCCAATCGAAAGTGATGATCCAACAAAAAATCCAATTTACGTTGAGGATTGCCCTAGAAAATTGACGTTTGATGATTTTGATGGATGGTTCCGCCCGTCGCTGAACTACCGGCCCGAAAACTCGGGCCGCTGGCGAATTCATGATATAAACTATGCCGAATTGGGTGCGGCAAAGCTCAAGTCACAACTTAAGAAGCTTCGCTCAACTATCCTCAAACGCGTCTTGCCGTGGACCCAAACGCTCACGGAAGAAAGTGAACTTTCGCAGATCAAGAGATTTGGAGAAAACACATGGTGTGAGCAGCGGTGGATTGAAGACTACGAAAATTTCCTTTCGCGTTTAGCCTCATAGCTGCCTTTCGTTTACCGCGCAGCATTTGGCAATATGGGCTCAAAGCCGCCCCCCCCTGTTCTTGCCACAACGTCAGGCCAGCACCCGACCGCGGGTGGGCGCTTCCAACGGCGCGAGGCGGGCGTTTTATGGGGCGGCCTCTTCTGATGGTTGAGCGAGGAACCGACACCGCAGAAGCGCCCGCCCATGGGGCGGTCGGGCGCTGGCCGGGGCCGCTTCGCGGCTGTTAACCCGGCCGGGGCTTCTGTCCGGCCGGGGCGGGGCTGATCCACCCGGCAAGATTCCTTGCAACGGCCGCGCGTGGCTCGGGGCTTCGCCGCCGCCGGCGCCTTACCGTGTCGGCACCGGCACGTCGCCGCGATAGTCGTAGAAGCCGCGCTGGGATTTGCGGCCCAGCCAGCCGGCCTCGACATATTTCACCAGAAGCGGGCAGGGGCGGTACTTGCTGTCGGCCAGCCCGTCATAAAGCACGTTCATGATGGCAAGGCAGGTGTCCAGACCGATGAAATCGGCCAGCTCCAGCGGGCCCATCGGGTGGTTCGCGCCCAGCTTCAGCGATTCGTCGATGCTTTTCACGCTGCCGACGCCTTCGTACAGCGTATAGACCGCCTCGTTGATCATCGGGATCAGGATGCGGTTCACGATGAAGGCGGGGAAATCCTCGGCGCTGGCGGCGGTCTTGCCCAGCCGTCGCACCACCTCGTGCATGGTGTCCCAGGTGTCCTGATCGGTGGCGATGCCGCGGATCAGTTCCACAAGCTGCATCACCGGCACGGGGTTCATGAAGTGCAGGCCCATGAACTTTTCCGGCCGGTCGGTGCGGCTGGCCAGCCGGGTGATCGAGATCGACGAGGTGTTCGAGGTCAGGATCGTGGTGGGTTTCAGATAGGGCAGCAGGTCTTCGAAGATGGCCTGCTTGACCGTTTCGCGTTCGGTGGCGGCTTCGATGATCAGGTCGCACTGGCCCAGATCGGCCAGTTTCAGGGTGGTTTCGATGCGGGCCTGCGCGGCCGCCTTCACCTCGGCCGTGATCTTGCCGCGCGACACCTGCCGGTCGAGGTTCTTCTCGATGGTGGCCAGCGCCTTTTGCAGCCCCTCTTCGCTGATGTCGTTCAGAAGCACGTCATAGCCCGCCAGTGCAAAGACATGGGCAATGCCATTGCCCATCTGCCCCGCGCCCACCACGCCGACCGATCTGATCTCCATCGTTCCGTCCTTTCACGCTGTCGCCGCCGACCTTACGGTCCGGCCCCCGGCAGGACAAGGCCGGGCCTGCGCGGGCCGCAAACGAAAACGGGCGCCCGCAGGGGGCGCCCGTCCAAGGGATCAGGGCCGGATCACAGCTTGCCGGTCAGTTCCGGCACGGCGGTGAACAGGTCGGCCACCAGGCCGTAATCGGCGACCTGGAAGATCGGCGCCTCTTCGTCCTTGTTGATCGCGACGATCACCTTGCTGTCCTTCATGCCGGCCAGGTGCTGGATCGCGCCCGAGATGCCGATGGCGACATAGAGGTTCGGCGCCACGACCTTGCCGGTCTGGCCGACCTGCCAGTCATTCGGGGCATAGCCCGAATCGACCGCCGCGCGCGAGGCGCCGACGGCGGCGCCCAGCTTGTCAGCCAGCTTTTCGATCATCGCGAAGTTTTCTTCCGAACCCAGGCCACGGCCGCCCGAGACGACGATCTTGGCGCTGGTCAGCTCGGGACGGTCGCTGGTGGCAACCTTGTCTTCCAGCCACTTCGACAGCGATCCGTCCGCCGGGCCGCTGATCGCCTCGACCGGGGCCGAGCCGCCGGCGCCGACGGCGGTGAAGTTCGCGGTCCGCACGGTGAAGACCTTTTTCGCGTCGGCGGTCTTGACCGTCTGCACGGCGTTGCCGGCATAGATCGGGCGCTCGAAGGTCGAGGCATCGACCACGGCGGTCACGTCGGTCAGCACCATCACGTCCAGAAGGGCGGCCACGCGGGGCAGCACGTTCTTGTTGAAGGCGGTCGCGGCGCCGCAGATGTGTTCGTAGCCGCCGGCCAGCGACACGACCAGCGCGGCGGTCGGTTCGGCAAGCCCGTGGCAATAGGCATGATCGCCCGCGAACAGCACCTTGGAGACGCCTTCCAGCCTGGCGGCATCGGCGGCAGCGGCATCGCCGCCCTGACCGGCCACCAGAAGGTGAACCTCACCCAGACCCTTGACGGCGGCCAGCGTCTTGGCGACCTGATCGGTCGCCAGATGCCCGTCGTTCACATCGGCAAGAAGAAGAACGGCCATCAGATCACCCCCGCTTCGTCTTTCAGTTTCGCAATCAGCTCATCCACCGAGCCGACCTTGACCCCGGCCTTGCGGCCCGCGGGTTCGGCGGTCTTGATCACGGTCAGGCGCGGGCTGACATCGACGCCATAGTCGGCCGGCGTCTTGGTCGCCAGCGGCTTGGCCTTGGCCTTCATGATGTTCGGCAGGCTGGCATAACGCGGCTCGTTCAGGCGCAGGTCCACGGTCAGCACCGCGGGCAGCTTGACGCTGATCTGTTGCAGACCGCCGTCCACTTCGCGGGTGACCTTGGCGGCATCGCCGTCCAGCGCCACTTCGGAAACGAAGGTGCCCTGGGCCCAGCCCAGCAGCGCGGCCAGCATCTGGCCGGTGGCGTTCAGGTCGTTGTCGATGGCCTGCTTGCCGCAAAGCACCAGACCCGGACCTTCTTCCTTGACCACGGCGGCCAGCAGCTTGGCCACGGCCAGCGGTTCGATGTCCTGATGCACATCGGCGGTGGCTTCGATCAGGATCGCGCGGTCGGCGCCCATCGCCAGCGCGTTGCGCAGCGTTTCCTGTGCCTGCTTGACGCCGATCGACACCACGACGACCTCGGTCGCCAGACCCTTTTCCTTCAGACGGATCGCCTCTTCGACGGCGATTTCGTCAAAGGGGTTCATCGACATCTTGACGTTGGCCAGATCGACTCCGCTTCCGTCCGCCTTGACGCGAACCTTCACGTTGTAGTCGATCACCCGTTTGACAGGCACCAGCACCTTCATGCGGTAATCTCCTTATCCGTGGGCGCGAAGGCGCCCGCTCAAGCTCCCGTTGGCCTGTTACCGCAGACGGGGCCGATTCAACAGGGCAAATGCGACGAAGTCGCGCGTCCGGACGTCGCGTTTCGGCGCTTCTGAAGGGGGGGAGGAAGGGCCGCCCGTCCCCGCTGCGGTCAGCGGGTCAGGCCCGGAACCCAGAGCACGTCATCCTTGCCGTCGTTGTTGGCAATGCGGCCGGCCACGAAGAACCAGTCCGACAGCCGGTTGAGGTATTTCACCGCCTCGGGGTTCACGTCCTCGACCGCGGCCAGTTCCACGACCATGCGTTCGGCGCGGCGGCTGATGGTGCGGCACAGGTGCAGTTGCGCGGCCAGCGCGCTGCCGCCGGGCAGGATGAAGCTGCGCAGCGGCTGCAGCCGGGCGTTCATCACGTCGATCTCGGCTTCCAGCCGGGCGACCTGCGTTTCGATCATCCGCAGGGGCGTGTAGGACAGGGTGGAATCCAGATGCCGGTCGGGGGTGCAGAGATCGGCGCCCAGATCGAACAGGTCGTTGGAAATCCGCGCCAGCGCGGCGGCCATCTCATCGGTTGCATGAAGCCGGGCCAGGCCCACCGTGGCGTTGGTTTCATCCACCGTGCCATAAGCCGAAACGCGCAGGGCATGTTTGGGCACCCGCGTGCCGTTGCCCAGAGCGGTTTCGCCCGCATCGCCCGTGCGGGTGTAGATCTTCGACAGCACAACCATGATTTATCCCTTTGACATCAGCCAGGCCAGGCCGGCGATCAGCACCACGGCCACGAATTGCGCCATCAGCCGCCAGCGCATGATCTTGTTGGCGTTCAGGCGGTTGTATTCGCCGCCGCGCGCAAAGGTCAGGATGCCGAAGATCAGAATCCCCGCCACAACGGCCGAAGCCACGGCGGCCACTATCGCCAGCGGATCGTTCAGCATGTCCGTTCCCCCCTGAATCCGTCTCAAGCAGTTAATGCGGAAAGGCCCCGCCGTCCAATCGCAAAGCCGACAGGCGGATCAGCTTCCGCGCCCGACCAGCCAGTCCAGCGCCCGCGTGGGCAGCAGCCGCCGTGCAAGGCCGGCGATATGCGTGGGCGTGGTCACATAGTAGCGCGCGCGCGGCCGGGGGCTTTCCAGCGCCTTCACCAGCCTTGCGGTCACGGCGGACGGCGGCAGTTCAAAGGTATCGGGCGCGTCCTTCGCCTTGTAGAGCCGGTGTTGCAGGCTGCGGTATTCGTCGGCCCGGGCCGAGGCCTGCCAGTTCACCCATTTTTCAAAATGCGCGACCGAGTTTTCGCGGATGCGGCTGGTGATCGGCCCCGGCTCGATCAGGATGACCTGAATCCCGGTGCCTTGCATTTCCAGCCGCAGCACATCGGACAGGCCCTCAAGCGCGAATTTGGTGGAGACATAGGCGCCGCGCCAGCGCGCGCCGACGATGCCCAGAACGGAGGAGCAGTTGACGATCCGGCCATGCCCCTGCGCGCGCATGATCGGGATCACCCGGCGCGTCAGGTCATGCGTGCCGAAGAGGTTGACCTCGAAGATCTCGCGCAGGGCGCCGCGCGGCAGGTCTTCGACCGCGCCGGGGCAGGCGAAGGCGCCGTTGTTGTAAAGCGCATCCAGCGTGCCGCCGGTGAGGTCCACCACCGTTGCCACGGCCGCGGCGATGCTGTCTTCATCGACCAGATCCAGCCGGAAACTTTCGAAGCCTTCGGCGCGCAGTCTTTCGCAATCGGCCTCTTGCCGGCAGGTGGCGAAGACGCGCCAGCCGCGGGCGCGCAGCCCCCGCGCGGCATCCAGGCCGATGCCCGATGAGCAGCCGGTGATGAGAATCGATCTGCCCATGGTCCTGCCTGCCTGTGCCCGCGCCCTGTTCCGACCGGACTTAGGCCGCGCATGGCCGCGCGTCAAACCGGCAGGGGCAGGTCTGGGTGTGTTCAGGGCGCTTCGGCGCTGAGGAAACGGGTGGCGACAAAGCCCTGAAGGCCATCGCCTTCGATGGCGATCTCGGTCCATTCGGAATCGACGCTGCCCAGCACCGTGACCGCTTCGCCCGCGCCCAGCTTGCCCACGACCGAGGCGTCGGTCGACGGCCCTTGCCGCACGTTCACCATGCTGGCCGCCACATACCAGACATCACCGCCGACAACGGGCGGGGTTGCCTCGGGGGCGGTTTCCTGCGGCAGGCTGGCCGTGGCATCGACCCGGTCGCCGCCCAGCGAGGGCAGGGCCGACAGGGTGAAGACCGGCGAGGGTTCGGGCATGGCTTCGGCCGGCGTCGGTTCCGGCGGCGGCACATAGGCCGCAATCTGCGGGGCGGGGGCCAGCTCGACCGTTGTCATGGCGGCGGGTTCCGGCGCGGGGGCCGGGGCTGGCGCCGCCTCGGCCATGCGGCGTTCAACGATCACGATCTTCTCGCCCTGGGCCACGGCCCGCGCCAGGCCCGGGCGCATCTGGCCCCGGTCGGCGCCCGCGATCAGCAGGGTTGCAAACATGGCAGCACAGAGAAGCGCGGTCAGACGGAACATCAGGTCACCAGGGATAAGGCAGAAGGCGTTGACCCGGGTCTAGCACAATCCCCCCGGCCCTGCAGGGGGAAAATCACCCCGGTCATCCCGGTGCCGCCGGCAAAACCGGCTGGACCGCGCCCGCCGCCCGCAATACACAACATCCATGTCCGCAGAAGACGAACCCGACAAGACCTATGGCGTCACCGTTTCCGAGCCGCTTTCGCGGGCCATCGGTGAACGCTACCTGACCTATGCACTGTCCACCATCATGCACCGGGCCCTGCCCGATGCGCGCGACGGGCTGAAGCCGGTTCACCGGCGAATCCTGTACGCGATGCGGGAACTGCGGCTGACCGCCTCCAGCGCCTTCCGCAAATCGGCCAAGATTGCGGGCGACGTGATGGGGAACTATCACCCGCATGGCGATGCCGCGATCTATGACGCGATGGCGCGTCTGGCGCAGGATTTCAACGTTCGCTATCCGCTGGTTGACGGGCAGGGCAACTTTGGCAACATCGACGGCGACAGCCCCGCCGCCAGCCGCTACACCGAGGCCCGGCTGACCGCCATCGCCGAGACGCTGATGGAAGGTCTGGCCGAGAATTCGGTCGATTTCCGCCCGAATTACGACGGCACGCTGGAAGAGCCGGTGGTGATGCCGGCCGCCTTTCCGAACCTGCTGGCCAACGGGTCCAGCGGCATTGCGGTGGGCATGGCGACGAACATTCCGCCGCACAATCTGGATGAGCTGATCCAGGGCTGCCACCTGCTGCTGAAGAACCCCGAGGCGACCACCGCCGATCTGGTTGCCCATATTCCCGGCCCCGATTTCCCCACCGGCGGGGTCATGGTCGAACCGAAGGAGGCGATTCTCGAAGCCTATGAAACGGGGCGCGGCAGTTTCCGCACCCGCGCCAGATGGCAGGTCGAGGATCTGGGGCGCGGCACCTGGCAGATCGTCGTGACCGAAATTCCGTTCCAGGTGGCCAAGTCCAAGCTGATCGAAAAGCTGGCCGAGCTGATCGAACTGAAGAAGGTGCCGCTGCTGGCCGATGTGCGCGACGAATCTGCCGAAGACCTGCGCATCGTGCTGGAACCCCGCGCCCGCACCGTGGACCCCGAGGTTCTGATGGGGATGCTGTTCCGCAACAGCGACCTTGAAACCCGGTTCTCGCTGAACATGAACGTGCTGATCGACGGCCGCGTGCCCAAGGTCTGTTCGCTGAAGGAAGTGCTGCGCGCCTTTCTGGACCACCGCCGCGAAGTGCTGCGCCGCCGGTCGGAGCACCGGATCGAGAAGATCGACGCCCGCCTTGAGGTGCTGGAAGGCTTCATCATTGCCTACCTGAACCTTGACCGGGTGATCGACATCATCCGCTACGACGACGATCCCCGTTCCGCCCTGATGCGCGAGGACTGGGGCCGCGACCATCCGCGCGCCGTTTCGGAAAAGGACTACCGCACCCCGCCGGCGGGCGAGGGCGAGCTGACCGAGGTGCAGGCCGAGGCCATTCTCAACATGCGCCTGCGCAGTCTGCGCCGGCTGGAAGAGATGGAGCTGCGCCGCGAGCGCGATGAGCTGATGCAGGAACGCGCCGGGCTGGCCGACCTGCTGGAAAGCGACCGGCTGCAATGGAAGAAGATCGGCGCCGAGCTGGAAGAGATTCGCAAGAAGTTCGGCAAGGGCACCGTGCTGGGCGACCGCCGCACAAGTTTTGCCGAGGCGGGCGAGATCGAGGAGGTTCCCGTCGAGGCGATGATCGAGCGCGAGCCGATCACCGTGATCTGTTCCCGCATGGGCTGGATCCGCGCGATGAAGGGCCATGTCGATCTGGCCGCCGAACAGAAGTTCAAGGATGGTGACGGCCCCCGTTTCGCCTTCCATGCCGAGACCACCGACAAGATCCTGGTCGTGGCCGAGAATGGCCGGTTCTACACCCTTCTTGGCGCCAACCTGCCGGGGGGGCGCGGCATGGGTGAACCGCTGCGCCTGATGGTCGATCTGCCGAATGACACCGGCATCACCGACATGATCGTGTTCCGGCCCGGGGTGAAATACCTGCTGGCCTCGACCGCGGGCGACGGCTTCGTTGTTCCGGCCGAGGAATTGCTGGCCCAGACCAAGACGGGCAAGCAGGTGCTGAACGTGAAAGAGGGCGAAAAGGCCCGGGTCTGCCTGCCGGTGCGCGGCGATCATGTGGCCGTGGTGGGCGACAATCGCAAACTTCTGGTCTTCCCGCTGGCCGATCTGCCGGAAATGGCGCGGGGCAAGGGCGTGCGGTTGCAGAAATACAAGGACGGCGGCCTGTCGGACGCGATCACCTTCACCCTGTCCGAGGGCCTGACGTGGAAAGACCCCGCCGGCCGGACCCGGACCGAGGCCGACCTGACCGAATGGCAGGGCGCCCGCGCCGGGGCGGGCAAGATGGCCCCGCGCGGCTTCCCCCGCGACAACCGCTTTACCTGAACGGCGCAGCCGCGCCAGGGCGCGGCTGCACGTCCGGTCTCTCGCCTCTGGCGCGTTCCGCGCCAACCGGCTCGGGCGCGCCTCCGGCGGGGATATTTCCAGACAGATGAAGGCCGGCGCCGCCTTTGCCCTTTCATCTGTCCTCAAATATCCTGGGGGTCC